>NZ_JYKS01000015.1 GCF_000935045.1 Pseudomonas sp. 10-1B | reverse complement strand
CTGCTCGTATGTGGAGCGCTACATGGAGCGTCAGCAGCGGCATTCGAGCAAGGTTTGATTCTGTAAATAAAAAGCGGGGCCGCTTCGCGCCCCATCGCCGGCTAGCCGGCTCCCACACGTACGGCGAAATGCGTGAAATGTGGGAGCCGGCTAGCCGGCGATGGGGCGCGAAGCGGCCCCGCTTTTTACATCAGCCGCGCTTACGCTGCGGCAGCACATCCTTCAGCTTGGCCCGCATGCTGCGCAGGGTCTTCTCGGTAGCCGACCAGTCGATGCAGGCATCGGTGACCGATACGCCATATTGCAGCTCGTTCAAGTCCTTCGGAATCGACTGGCAGCCCCAGTTCAGGTGGCTCTCGACCATCAGGCCGATGATCGACTGGTTGCCTTCGAGGATCTGGTTGGCGACGTTCTCCATCACCAGTGGTTGCAGGGCCGGGTCCTTGTTGGAGTTGGCGTGGCTGCAGTCGACCATGATGTTGGCCTTGATCTTGGCCTTGGCCAGGTCCTGCTCGCACAGGGCGACGCTGACCGAATCGTAGTTCGGCTTGCCGTTGCCGCCGCGCAGTACCACGTGGCCGTAGGCGTTGCCTTTGGTGGTGACGATCGACACGCCGCCTTCCTGGTTGATACCGAGGAAACGGTGCGGCTTGGATACCGACTGCAGGGCGTTGATGGCGACGGTCAGGCCGCCGTCGGTGCCGTTCTTGAAGCCGACTGCCGAGGACAGGCCCGAAGCCATTTCGCGGTGGGTCTGCGATTCGGTGGTGCGGGCGCCGATGGCCGACCAGCTGATCAGGTCCTGCAGGTACTGCGGGGAAATCGGGTCGAGCGCTTCGGTGGCGGTCGGCAGGCCCATTTCGGCCAGGTCCAGCAGCAGCTTGCGGCCGATGTGCAGGCCGTCCTGGATCTTGAAGGAGTCATCCAGGTACGGGTCGTTGATAAGGCCTTTCCAGCCGACGGTGGTGCGCGGTTTTTCGAAGTACACGCGCATGACCAGGTAAAGCGTGTCGGACACTTCCTCGGCCAGCACTTTCAGGCGCTCGGCGTATTCGTGGGCAGCCTTGATGTCGTGGATCGAGCAAGGGCCGACCACGACGAACAAGCGATGGTCCTTGCCGTCGAGAATATTGCGCACTACTTCACGGCCGGCAGTCACGGTCTGCAGGGCCTTGGCGCTGAGGGGGATTTCCTTCTTGAGCTGATCGGGGGTGATCAGGGTCTCGTTGGAGGCAACGTTCAAGTCATCGATCGGTAAATCAGCCATCGTGTTACTCGTCAGGTCACGGGTGCCGGCCGCCAACTATCCCCGTGCGGCCCAGCAGCAAGAATAATCGCAGCGGGGAGCCGAACCTTAGCGCGTTACAGGTGGCGCGACAATGGGGCGGGCCCCGTGCACGTGGGGTTTTTCCCAGATACAGGCGAGCTACCCAGCGCTTTGCAGCCCGCGCTGGCAGCGCGCCGGACGGCAAAGCGCGCGTGCGGCGCGCTGCTAAGCTGAAGCTTGCTCTGCCGCAGCGGCAGTCGAGGAGGTCGAATGATCCACTCCATGTTGTACGCCACCGACCTCGGTGTCTACGCCCCTTTTGTCATGCAACACGCGCTGGCCCTGGCACGTACTTTCAGCGCCGAGTTGTATGTGATCCACGCGGTAGAGCCCATGGGCCAGTTCGCCGAATCCCTCCTGCAAAGCTACCTCGACGAACAGACGCTCGACCAGCTGCACAGCCAGGGAGTGAATACGGTGATGGCCAATATCGAACAGCGCGTGCTGGAAAACTTTCGCGACGAACTGGGTGAGGAGGCCGACCTGGCGGTGATCAAGGCCGTGCGGGTGCGGCAGGGCGACCCGGCGCAGGTCATCCTCGACCAGGCGCAGCGGCTGAGTGTCGACCTGCTGATTTTCGGCAGCCACAGCGCCGGTGCCGGCGTGGATGTGCCGCTGGGGCGAACGGCGGTAAGGCTGCTGCAGCTATCGCCGGTGCCGGTTTACATGGTGCCCTTGGCGCAGCATTTGGGGCGTAGGAAAGCATGAAGATAGCCATAGGCCGCTTCCGGGGCATGTAACAAAATAGTTCTAGATTTATTTCCAGAACCACTAATATAGTTATATATCGTCGCTGCTTGCTGCCGCTGACTCATCGCTGAACCGAGGGGAACCTATGAAGCTTCAACAACTGCGCTACATCTGGGAAGTGGCGCACCATGACCTCAACGTCTCCGCGACGGCGCAGAGCCTGTATACCTCCCAGCCGGGTATCAGCAAGCAGATCCGTCTGCTCGAGGATGAACTGGGTGTTGAAGTCTTCGCCCGTAGCGGCAAGCACCTGACCCGCGTCACCCCGGCCGGTGAGCGCATCATCAATACCGCGGGCGAAATCCTGCGCAAGGTCGAAAGCATCAAGCAGATTGCCCAGGAGTTCTCCAACGAGAAGAAGGGCACGCTGTCCATCGCTACCACCCACACCCAGGCACGCTACGCCTTGCCGCCGGTGATCAGCAGCTTCATCAAGCAGTACCCGGAAGTGTCGCTGCACATGCATCAGGGTTCGCCCATGCAGATTGCCGAGATGGCCGCGGATGGTACGGTCGACTTCGCCATCGCCACCGAGGCGCTGGAGCTGTTCGGCGACCTGATCATGATGCCGTGCTACAAGTGGAACCGCTGCGTGGTGGTGCCGCAAGGTCACCCGCTGACCAAGCTGCCGAAGTTGACCCTGGAAGCGGTCGCCGAGTACCCGATCGTCACCTACGTGTTCGGTTTCACCGGGCGTTCGAAGCTGGACGAGGCTTTCAACCACCGTGGCCTGACGCCGAAAGTGGTGTTCACCGCGGCTGACGCCGACGTGATCAAGACTTATGTGCGCCTGGGGCTGGGCGTGGGTATCGTCGCCAAGATGGCGGTGGACAGCAAGCTCGACAGTGACCTGGTGGCCCTGGATGCCAGCGAGTTGTTCGAAGCCAGCATCACCAAGATCGGTTTCCGCCGTGGCACCTTCCTGCGTGGCTTCATGTGCGACTTCATCGAGAAGTTCGCCCCTCACCTGACCCGTGAAGTGATGGCCAAGGCGATTCAGTGCCATAACAAGCAGGAGCTCGAAGAATTGTTTGAAGGTGTCGAGCTGCCGGTGCACTGATTCAGTATTGCAGGGGGCGCTTCGCGCCCCCTGTGGGAGCGGCTTTAGCCGCGAACACCGGCGAAGCCGGTGCCTACACCGCGTCGCCCTCTTCGCGGGTAAACCCGCTCCTACATCAAGCCTTGCTGATCAGGTTGCCCGCGTGCAACCCGCATTCCTTCTGCGTCGACTCTTCCCACCACCAACGCCCTTCGCGCTCATGCTGGTTCGGCAGTACCGGGCGGGTGCAGGGCTCGCAGCCGATGCTGATGAAGCCGCGCTCGTGCAGGCTGTTGTAGGGCAGCTCCAGCATGCGGATATAACCCCACACTTCCTCGCTGGTCATCTGCGCCAGCGGGTTGAATTTGTACAGGGTGCGCTCGGGGGTGGAGAAGGCGCTGTCGACCTCCAGTGCCGCCACTTGGCTGCGGGTGCCTGGGCTCTGGTCGCGGCGCTGGCCAGTGGCCCAGGCGCTCACGCTGGCCAGCTTGCGGCGCAGCGGCTCGATCTTGCGGATGCCGCAGCATTCGCCGTGGCCGTCCTTGTAGAAGCTGAACAGGCCCTTTTCCTTGACGAACGGGTCGAGCTTGGCGCGGTCGGGGCTGAGGATTTCGATCGGCAGGTTGTACTGCTCGCGGACCTGGTCGATGAACCGGTAAGTCTCCGGGTGCAGGCGGCCGGTGTCGAGGCTGAAGACCTTGACCTGCTTGTTCAGCTTCCAGGCCATGTCGACCAGCACCACGTCCTCGGCGCCGCTGAAGGAGATCCACAGGTCATCACCGAAATGCTCGAAGGCGAGCTTGAGGATGTCCTGTGGGGACTTGTTGGCATAGGTCGTGGCCAGGGCGGCGACGTCGAAGGGTTGGCTCATCAGGCGGTTTCCATCTTGGCTGTGGCGCTGTGCGCTCGTAATGGAGTGATGGTAACAAAAAATCGCGGGCTAGACGGGTTGATATCGGCGGCGCCTGGTTCGCGGGCACGCCCGCTCCCACAGGTACAGCGCACATCTGCACGGTTGCGCATACCCTGTGGGAGCGGGCGCGCCCGCGAAGAATCCACCACGGATCACAAGCCCTGCAGTGTCTGCATCAGCACCCGCACCTTGGCAATCGACTCTTCATACTCGGCCTGCCATTCGGAATCAGCCACCACCGCGCCACCGCCCCAGCAGCTGACCTGCCCGTCCTTGACCAGCAGGCTGCGAATGGCGATGGAGCTGTCCATCTCGCCGCGCACGTCCACATACAGTAGTGAACCGCAGTACAGCGCCCGGCGTGCCGGCTCCAGTTCGTCGATGATCTGCATGGCGCGGATTTTCGGCGCGCCGGTGATCGAGCCGCCGGGGAAGCTGTCGCCGATCAGGTCCAGGGCGTCCTTGTCGCGGGCCAGGCGGCCGGTGATGCTGCTGACCAGGTGATGCACGTTGGGGTAGCTTTCCAGGCTGAACAGCTCCGGCACCTTCACCGAGCCGATCTGGCAGGTGCGCCCCAGGTCGTTGCGCAGCAGGTCGACGATCATCAGGTTTTCCGAGCGGTCCTTGGGGCTGTGGCGCAGCTCCTCGGCATTGCGCGCGTCTTCACCCGGGTCGCTGGCGCGCGGGCGGGTGCCTTTGATCGGTCGGGTTTCCACCAGGCCCTGGCTGAGGCGGATGAAGCGCTCGGGCGAAAAGCTCAGCAAGGCGCTGCCGTCGGCCAGTTGCTGGTAGCCGGAAAACGGCGTGGGGCAGGCCTTGCGCAGTGCCTGGTAAGCGTGCCACGGGTCACCCTGGCAGGGGGCGCGAAAGCGCTGGGTGAGGTTGATCTGGTAGCAGTCGCCCGCCTGGATGTAGCGTTGGACCTGGTCGAACGCTGCCTTGTACTGGTCTGGCTGCAGGTCGCCTTGCATGGTTGCGAGCAAGTGGAAATCGCCAGTGCTCGAAGTGTCGACAGTTTCGAACAGGTTGATCAGGCGTTCGCGCTCGCTGCCTGTCAGGTGCGGGTGGAACACCAACTGGCTGGTCGCGCACTGGTGGTCGGTGGCCAACGCCCAGGCATACAGGCCCAGTTGCGCGTCTGGCAGGCCGAGGTCGTCCACTGCCAGGCTGGGCAGGTGTTCCAGGCGGCGGCCGAAATCGTAGCTCAGGTAGCCGATCAGGCCGCCGGCGAAGGGCAGTGCGCTGCCTTCGGGCAGTTGTGCGTGGCCCAGTTGTGCCAGGCTGGTGCGCAGGCGCTGGAGGAAGGCGCGGCCATCTTCATCGGGCTGCGCTTGCAATTGTTGCAGCGGCCAGGCGCTGAGCAGGTCGAAGCGGCCACGTTCGGCACCGGGGCGGGCGCTGTCGAGCAGGATCGCGCCAGGGGCCTGACGCAGGCGGGCGAAATAGGCGGCAGGGTCGGGCTGGTAGGGCAGGGGGTGGAGCGTACAGGTCGGCATCAGTGTGGACGGCGATGTAAAAGCGAGGAGGGCGATTGTAGACCTGTGTAGGAAAAGCGCCTAGCACTGGGCGCGACATTCAATATTGTGTTTGGCATCTGGGGCTGCTTTGCAGCCCAATCGCGACGCAAGGCCGCTCCCACAGGAGATTGCGTAACCCTGTGGGAGCGGCCTTGCGTCGCGATTGGGCCGCAAAGCGGCCCCGGCGATGTCAGCCCGGATGCACGTGCCCGAACAACCCTTGTGCTACCCGCACCCGCTGTTCGGCGTCTTCGGTAACGCCATCCTTGGCCAGCGCTTCAATGTGCGCCTCGATGGCGTGGGTGCGCTGGGTCAGCCCGCAGTCGTTGGCAATCTGGATGTTCAGGCCCGGGCGGGCGTTGAGTTCCAGAATCAGCGGGCCTCTTTCCTGGTCCAGCACCATGTCGACGCCGATGTACCCCAGGCCACACAGTTCGTAGCAGCCGGCGGCCAGCTTCATGAAGCCGTCCCAGTTCGGCAGTTGCACGCCATCCACCGCGTTGGTGGTGTCCGGGTGCTTGCTGATGATGTTGTTCAGCCAGGTGCCGCGAAGGGTCACGCCGGTGGCCAGGTCGACCCCCACGCCGATGGCACCTTGGTGCAGGTTGGCCTTGCCACCGGATTGGCGGGTCGGCAGGCGCAGCATGGCCATCACCGGGTAGCCCATCAGCACGATGATGCGGATGTCCGGCACGCCTTCGTAGCTGATGCTCTTGAAGATCTGGTCGGGGGTGACCCGGTACTCGATCAGGGCGCGGTCGCGGTGGCCGCCCAGCGAGTACAGGCCGGTGAGGATGCTCGAGACCTGGTGCTCGATTTCCTCATGGCTGATGATCTTGCCCGACACCGTGCGATAGCGGTCCTCGAAGCGGTCGGCAATCACCAGGATGCCGTCACCGCCGGCACCCTGCGCTGGCTTGATGACGAAGTCGTTGCGCCCGCCGATGATCTTGTCGAGCTTCTCGATCTCTTTCTCGGTCTCGATGATGCCGTACATTTCCGGCACATGGATGCCGGCCGCCAGGGCGCGCTCCTTGGTGATGATCTTGTCGTCGACGATCGGGTACAGGTGGCGCTTGTTGTACTTCAACACGTAGTCCGCGTTGCGCCGGTTGATACCCATGATGCCCCGGGCCTCCAGGGCTTTCCACGTCTTGATCAGGCCAAACATCAGGCGTCAGCCTTCTTCAGGAATGCCTTGAAACGCACGAGCTCGGTCAGGCGGTAGCCGCGGTAGCGGCCCATCGCCAGCATGAAGCCCACCAGGACCAGCAGCACCGCCGGGAAGGTGAACACGAAGTACACCAGCTCCGGCACCATCATCAGCAGGTGCGCCACCGAGGCCGCGAACAGGGTGCCGATGGCCACTTTCATGGCATGGCCGCCACCACGCTCTTCCCAGGTGATCGACAGGCGTTCGATGGTCATGGTCAGGATCACCATCGGGAACAGAGCCACCGACAGCCCGCGCTCAAGGCCCAGCTTGTGGCTGAACAAGCTGATGGCGGCGATCAGCACCACGACGAAGGTCAGCACCACCGACAGGCGCGGCAGCATCTGCAGCTTCAGGTGCTCCAGGTACGAGCGCAGCGACAGGCCCAGGGCGGTGATCACCGTGAACAGCACGATACCGAAGCCCAGCTGGGTCTCGCGGAACGCCAGGGCGATCAGCACCGGGGTGAAGGTACCCAGGGTCTGCAGGCCGACCAGGTTGCGCAGTACCAGGATCACCAGCACGCCGATCGGGATCATCACCATGATCATGAAGGTTTGCTGGGTCTGCAGGGGCAGGCCGTACAGCGAGTACTCGAGGAAGTCGGCGTCGGTGTTCTCGTCGGTCAGCTTGGCCAGGCGGATGGCGTTCATCTCGCTGTTGTTCATGCTGAACGTGACGTTGGCCTTCTTGCCGCCATCGATGGTGATCAGGTTGTCGTCACCGGTCCACCACAGCAGGCGGTCGCTGGGCAGGCCCTGTTCGCCAGTGTCCGGGTTGAAATACAGCCATTCGGTGCCGTTGAAGCTGCGCAGCCACAGTTCCGGGGTTTGCGGGGTGTCGGCAACCAGGCGGATGGTGTGCACCTTTTCCATCGGCACGTGGGCGATCGACAGCAGCAGGTCGATGACCTGGGCCTTCTTCATGGCCGAGGTGTCGCCGGCCAGCAGCAGCTTGACGTTGTCGTCGTTGAGGTTGTTGACCCGCTTGATGGTCTCGCTGACGAAGGTCTCGACGTCGGCCGAGTGCTGGCGGATCGGCGCCATCAGGGCCTCGGCGGCGATCTTCTCGGGGCCTTCCACTGCCAGGCTGTCACGGAAGGTCGGGCCTTTGTCCGTGGTCTTCTCGTTGCTGTAGCGCTTGGTCAGCACCAGGCGGTAGTAGAGGGTCTGGTTGCCACTGGCGCGGCGGGCCGACCAGGTGACCTTGCGGTTGCCGTCGGCACGGTTGACGCTCACCCCGTAGTTGTTGGAGATGAAGCTCTCGTTGAGGCTGACGTAGTCGCGGCTCAACGGTGGCACGAACATCTGCACCTTGACCGGGTCCTTGGTACTGGCCACGAACTCGACCTTGGCGTCGATGTTCCACAGGTCGTCGGTTTCATCCTCGGTCACCGGGATGCCGAGCACGAAGATCTGATAAGCCGTGACCGCCACGCCCAACAGCACCAGCACGGTGATCAGGACTTTCAGATGGAGGGTAAGAGAGCGCATCGGGATTACTCTGCTTTGGGAGCGTCGGTGGCACAGGCAGGTTTGCCGGCCGCGTATTTAAGGCTTGGATCGACCAGCGCGTCGAAGTGCTTGAGCGCCTCGGAGCCGATCAGCAGCGGGAACTGGAAGGCGCTGCGGTCGGTGAGGTTGACTTCGATGGTGCGCACGGCCTGGCCCATGCAAATTTCGAGTTCGATGACCGGGCGTGCCGTATAGGCCTTGCCTGATTCAGCATCATAGTCGCCGGCCCGGCGCTTGATCTTGCTCACGCGTGCCAGCGGGCGCTCGATCGGGTGCGAATGGGCGGCATCGATGGCCAGGTAGAAGCGCACCCAGCTTTCGCCGTTGCGCTTGAAGCGCTTGATGTCGCGGGCGCTGAGCGACGCGGTCTTGGCGCCGGTGTCGAGCTTGGCGGCCACTTCCAGGTCCAGGTCGCCCAGCCGTGCATATTCATTGAGACCGTACACGGTCTTGCCCGCAGCCTGGCCAAGGGCCGGCAGCAGGGTGAGGCATAGCAGCAATAAAACGGGTGTAAGTCTCATATTCCTGGCGCGGTGCTGTGCAAGGTTCGGGGCAATCTTCAGGGCTATCTTCAGGGCAAGGCGACTGGCAACTACAGTACTGCGCAAGCTTCCTCGTTCATCTGTCAACAACATGACGGGATGGCAGATAGGCTATCCACACTCCGACGGAGGCGCGGCATTCTATCACGCCGACGTCTTGACGCCAGCGGTGCGCGATCTGACATCGGCGGGCCGGGGTTAGTTCGTTCTTAGACGATTGTCGACAATATTCATTTTGTCTTTGACTGATGCGGTCGAATTAGCTAATTTCTGGCTAAGAGATTTTCAAGGTGTCGACAATATGCACGGCCTATCCACCCCCAGCCCGGTGCTGGCAGACGAAACGGAAACCTTGTCCGAAAACGTTTTTCGGCGCATACAGGCGGCTATCGTCAAAGGCGATATCGCCCCAGGCAGCAAGATTTCCGAGCCAGAGCTGGCGCGCACCTATGGCATCAGCCGCGGGCCGCTGCGCGAGGCCATCCATCGCCTCGAAGGCCAGCGCTTGCTGGTGCGCGTGCCGCATGTAGGGGCGCGGGTGGTGTCGCTCAACCACGCTGAGCTGATCGAGCTGTACGAGATTCGCGAGTCGCTGGAAGGCATGGCTTGCCGCCTGGCCGCCGAACGCATGAGCCAGGCCGACATCGACGAGCTGCGCCGGGTGCTCGACACCCACGAACGAGATGCCGCGTTCCAGGCCGGCCTGGGCTACTACCAGCAGGAAGGCGACTACGACTTCCATTACCGGATCATCCAGGGCAGTGGCAACCAGACCCTGGTCAAGATGCTCTGCGGCGAGCTGTACCAGCTGGTGCGCATGTACCGCATCCAGTTTTCCGCCACACCCAACCGGCCACGCCAGGCCTTTGCCGAGCACCACCGCATTCTCGATGCCATCGCCGACCGTGACGGCGAGCTGGCCGAACTCCTGATGCGCCGCCACATCGGCGCGTCCAAGCGCAATATCGAGCGTCATTACCTGGACGCCCACAACAACAGCCCACGAGGTGAGAAATGACTGTGAAGAGCACCCCCGGTCAGCGTTTCCGCGACGCCGTTGCCGCTGAACATCCGCTGCAGGTGGTTGGTACCATCAATGCCAACCATGCCCTGCTGGCCAAGCGCGCCGGCTTCAAGGCCATCTACCTGTCCGGTGGTGGCGTGGCCGCTGGCTCCCTGGGCCTGCCGGACCTGGGTATCAGTGGCCTGGACGATGTGCTCACCGACGTGCGCCGCATCACCGACGTCTGCGACCTGCCGCTGCTGGTGGATGTCGACACCGGTTTCGGCGCCTCGGCCTTCAACGTCGCCCGTACCGTGCGCTCGATGAGCAAGTTCGGCGCTGCTGCCATCCATATCGAGGACCAGGTCGGCGCCAAGCGCTGCGGCCACCGGCCGAACAAGGAAATCGTCAGCCAGCAGGAAATGGTCGACCGCATCAAGGCTGCCGTCGATGCCCGTACCGATGACAGCTTCGTGATCATGGCGCGTACCGACGCCCTGGCCGTGGAAGGCCTGAACGCTGCCCTGGACCGTGCCGAAGCGTGCATCGAAGCTGGCGCCGACATGATCTTCCCGGAGGCCATCACCGAACTGCAGATGTACAAGACCTTCGCCGACCGGGTGAAGGCACCGATCCTGGCCAACATCACCGAGTTCGGCGCCACGCCGCTGTACACCACCGAAGAGCTGGCCTCGGTCGATGTGTCGCTGGTGCTGTACCCGCTGTCGGCGTTCCGCGCCATGAACAAGGCGGCCGAGAACGTGTACACCGCGCTGCGCCGTGACGGCACGCAGAAGAACGTGATCGACACCATGCAGACCCGCATGGAGCTTTACGATGCCATCGGGTACCACGCCTTCGAGCAGAGCCTCGACGCGTTGTTTGCCCAGAAGAAGGGCTGAAGGTTCAAGTCTTGTGCGGGAGCGAGTGGCCTCTTCGCGGGCACGCCCGCTCCCACAGGTTCAGTGCAGCATCTGAACCTTGTTGTTGCCTGCCATGACTGGCCAATGGAAACACCACTACCTCTGTAGGAGCGGGCTTGCCCGCGAAGAGGCCGGCACAGGCAAACCCGATTAGCCAGCAAGCTTTCCATAACAAATTCAAGAAAGGAGAAACACCATGGCCGAAGCAAAAGTACTCAGTGGCGCAGGCCTGCGCGGCCAGGTGGCCGGGCAGACCGCACTGTCGACCGTGGGCCAGGCCGGTGCCGGGCTGACCTATCGTGGTTACGACGTCCGCGACCTGGCCGCCGGAGCCGAATTCGAAGAAGTCGCCTACCTGCTGCTGTACGGCGAACTGCCAACCCAGGCCGAGCTGGACGACTACAAGCGCAAGCTCAAGGGCCTGCGTGACCTGCCTCAGGCGCTGAAGGAAGTGCTCGAGCGCATCCCGCGCGACGCACACCCGATGGACGTGATGCGTACCGGTTGCTCGGTGCTGGGTACCTTGGAGCCCGAACTGACCTTCGAAGCCCAGCGCGAGAAGACCGACCGCCTGCTGGCGCTGTTCCCGGCAGTGATGTGCTACTGGTACCGCTTCACCCACCATGGCGTGCGCATCGACTG
Source organism: Pseudomonas sp. 10-1B (assembly GCF_000935045.1). Classification (GTDB taxonomy): domain Bacteria; phylum Pseudomonadota; class Gammaproteobacteria; order Pseudomonadales; family Pseudomonadaceae; genus Aquipseudomonas. The sequence continues at coordinate 391,233 of NZ_JYKS01000015.1, read as the reverse complement.
CAGCAGCGACGAAGACACCCTCGGCGGCCACTTCCTGCACCTGCTGCATGGCAAGAAGCCCAGCGAACTGCACGTCAAGGTGATGAACGTGTCGCTGATCCTCTACGCCGAGCACGAGTTCAACGCCTCGACCTTCACCGCCCGGGTCTGTGCCTCGACCCTGTCCGACCTGTACTCCTGCGTCACCGCCGCCATCGGCTCGCTGCGCGGCCCGCTGCACGGCGGTGCCAACGAGGCGGCGATGGAGCTGATCGAGCGCTTCCAGAGCCCGCAGGAAGCCACCGCCGAGCTGCTGCGCATGCTCGAGCGCAAGGACAAGATCATGGGCTTTGGCCATGCCATCTACAAAGAGTCCGACCCGCGCAACGAGGTGATCAAGGGTTGGTCGAAGCAGTTGGCCGACGAAGTTGGCGACAAGGTGCTGTACCCGGTCTCCGAAGCCATCGACAAGACCATGTGGGAGCAGAAGCGCCTGTTCCCCAACGCCGACTTCTACCATGCCTCGGCGTACCACTTCATGGGCATCCCGACCAAGCTGTTCACCCCGATCTTCGTCTGCTCGCGCCTGACCGGCTGGGCGGCGCATGTCTTCGAACAGCGCGCCAACAACCGCATCATCCGCCCGAGCGCCGAGTATGTCGGCGTCGAGCAGCGCCAGTTCGTGCCGATCGAGCAGCGCTGACAAGTTGAACCTGTGGGGTGGCTGTTCCGGCCTCATCGCCGGCAAGCCAGCTCCCACAGGTACAGCAAAGACCTCAAGGGCAGTGCAACACCTGTGGGAGCTGGCTTGCCGGCGATGAGGCCGGAACAGCCCCCACAGGTCTGCAAGAAAAAGCTATCCACGACCGTACCGTGACCGAGCCTGATAACGATATGAACACTGCATTCCGCAAGCACCTGCCAGGCACTGACCTGGACTACTTCGATGCCCGCGCGGCGGTCGAGGCGATCAAGCCCGGCGCCTACGATGGCCTGCCTTACACCTCCCGCGTGCTCGCCGAAAACCTGGTGCGCCGCTGCGACCCGGCTACGCTCGACGCCTCCCTGGGCCAGCTGATCGAGCGCAAGCGCGACCTCGACTTCCCATGGTTCCCGGCGCGCGTGGTGTGCCACGACATCCTCGGCCAGACCGCGCTGGTCGACCTCGCCGGCTTGCGTGATGCCATCGCCGACAAGGGCGGTGACCCGGCCCAGGTCAACCCGGTGGTGCCGGTGCAACTGATCGTCGACCACTCGCTGGCCGTCGAGTGCGGTGGCTTCGACCCACAGGCGTTCGAGAAGAACCGCGCCATCGAAGACCGTCGCAACGAAGACCGTTTCCACTTCATCAATTGGACCAAGAAGGCGTTCAAGAACGTCGACGTGATCCAGCCGGGCAACGGCATCATGCACCAGATCAACCTGGAGAAGATGTCGCCGGTGATCCACAACGACCGCGGCGTGGCCTACCCGGACACCTGCGTCGGCACCGACAGCCACACCCCGCACGTCGATGCCCTGGGCGTGATCGCCATTGGCGTTGGCGGCCTGGAAGCCGAAAACGTGATGCTCGGCCGTGCCTCGTGGATGCGTCTGCCGGAAATCGTCGGCGTCGAGCTGACCGGCAAGCTGGCGCCGAACATCACCGCCACCGACCTGGTGCTGGCCCTGACCGAATTCCTGCGTAAACAGAAAGTCGTCGGCGCCTATCTGGAGTTCCATGGCGAGGGCGCCCGCGCCCTGACCCTGGGCGACCGCGCCACCATCTCCAACATGGCCCCGGAATATGGCGCCACTGCGGCGATGTTCGCCATCGACCAGCAGACCATCGACTACCTGCGCCTGACCGGCCGCGAAGAGCAGCAGGTCAAGCTGGTGGAAACCTACGCCAAGGCCACCGGCCTGTGGGCCGACAGCCTGGGTGGCGCCGTCTACGAGCGCGCCCTGAGCTTCGACCTGTCGAGCGTGGTGCGTAACATGGCCGGCCCGTCCAACCCGCACGCCCGCGTCGCCACCAGCGACCTGGCGGCCAAAGGCATTGCCGGCGACTGGGAACAAGTGCCAGGGCAGATGCCCGACGGCGCGGTGATCATCGCTGCCATCACCAGCTGCACCAACACCAGCAACCCGCGCAACGTGATTGCCGCCGGCCTCTTGGCGCGCAATGCCAACAAGCTGGGCCTGGCCCGCAAACCGTGGGTCAAGTCGTCGCTGGCGCCGGGTTCCAAGGCCGTGCAGCTGTACCTGGAAGAGGCCGGCCTGGAGAAGGAGCTGGAGCAACTCGGCTTTGGCATCGTCGCCTTCGCCTGTACCACCTGTAACGGCATGTCCGGCGCTCTGGACCCGGTGATCCAGCAAGAAATCATCGACCGCGACCTGTACGCCACTGCCGTGCTGTCGGGCAACCGTAACTTCGACGGGCGTATCCACCCGTATGCCAAGCAGGCCTTCCTCGCTTCGCCGCCGCTGGTGGTGGCCTACGCCATCGCCGGTACCATCCGCTTCGACATCGAGAAGGATGTGCTGGGCGTGGTCGACGGCAAGGAAATCCGCCTCAAGGACATCTGGCCCAGCGATGAAGAGATCGACGCCGTGGTGCGTGCCGCGGTCAAGCCGGAGCAGTTCCGCAAGGTGTACATCCCGATGTTCGCCATCGAGGAAGACCGTGGACCGAAGGTGGCACCGCTGTACGACTGGCGCCCGATGAGCACCTACATTCGTCGCCCGCCGTACTGGGAAGGGGCCCTGGCCGGCGAGCGCACCCTGCGTGGCATGCGCCCGCTGGCGGTGCTGCCGGACAACATCACCACCGACCACCTGTCGCCGTCCAACGCCATCATGCTCGACAGCGCCGCCGGTGAGTACCTGGCGAAGATGGGCCTGCCGGAAGAGGACTTCAACTCCTACGCCACCCACCGTGGCGACCACCTGACCGCGCAGCGCGCGACCTTCGCCAACCCCAAGCTGTTCAACGAAATGGTGCGCAAGGAAGACGGCAGCGTGAAGCAAGGCTCGCTGGCGCGTATCGAGCCGGAAGGCAAGGTCACCCGCATGTGGGAGGCGATCGAGACCTACATGCAGCGCAAGCAGCCGCTGATCATCGTCGCCGGTGCCGACTATGGCCAGGGCTCGTCCCGTGACTGGGCGGCCAAGGGCGTGCGCCTGGCGGGTGTCGAGGCGATCGTCGCCGAAGGCTTTGAGCGTATTCACCGCACCAACCTGGTGGGCATGGGCGTGCTGCCGCTGGAATTCAAACCGGGCACCGACCGCAAGACCTTGGGCCTGGACGGCAGCGAGACCTATGACGTGCTGGGTGCGCGTACGCCGCGGGCGACCCTGACCCTGGTGGTCACCCGGACCAATGGCGAGCGCCTGGAAGTACCGGTGACCTGCCGCCTGGACACCGCCGAGGAAGTGTCGATCTACGAGGCGGGCGGGGTGCTGCAGCGCTTTGCCCAGGACTTCCTCGAAGCGACCGCCTAACCATAAGAGCGGGGGCCGCGTTGCGGCCCATCGCCGGCAAGCCAGCTCCCACAGGAGTTGCGCAATCCCGAAGGCAGCACGGTTCCTGTGGGAGCTGGCTTGCCGGCGATGGGCTGCAAAGCAGCCCCGAGGGTCTCATGTCTATCAGACAGGACAGCAAAGCAATGGCTCACGTACCGCAAGTAAGAATCCCCGCCACCTACATCCGTGGCGGCACCAGCAAAGGCGTATTCTTCCGCCTGCAAGACCTGCCCGAGCAGGCGCAGGTCCCAGGCCCTGCCCGCGATGCCCTGCTGCTGCGGGTGATCGGCAGCCCCGACCCCTACGGCAAGCAGATCGACGGCATGGGCGGCGCCACTTCGAGCACCAGCAAGACCGTGATCCTGTCGCCAAGCATCAAGCCCGAGCATGATGTCGACTACCTGTTCGGCCAGGTCAGTATCGACAAGGCTTTCGTCGACTGGAGCGGCAACTGCGGCAACCTCTCCGCTGCGGTCGGTTCGTTCGCCATCAGCAGCGGTTTGGTCGACGCTGCGCGCATTCCGCGCAACGGCATCGCCACCGTGCGTATCTGGCAAGCCAATATCGGCAAGACCATCATCGCCCATGTGCCGATCACCGAAGGTGAAGTGCAGGAAACCGGCGATTTCGAGCTGGACGGGGTGACCTTCCCGGCTGCCGAGGTGCAGCTGGAGTTCCTCGACCCGGCAGCCGACGAAGACGGCGATGGTGGTGGTGCGATGTTCCCCACTGGCAACCTGGTCGATGACCTGGAAGTGCCGGGTGTCGGCACCTTCAAGGCGACCCTGATCAATGCTGGCATCCCGACCATCTTCGTCAATGCGGCGGATATCGGTTACACCGGTGCCGAACTGCAGGACGCCATCAACGGCGACCCGCAGGCGCTGCTGCGTTTCGAGACCATTCGTGCCCATGGCGCCGTGCGCATGGGGCTGATCGACAACGTCGACCAGGCTGCCGGGCGTCAGCACACGCCGAAAGTAGCGTTCGTCGCGCCGCCGAGCACCTACACTGCGTCCAGTGGCAAGGCGGTGCAGGCGGGTGATATCGACCTGCTGGTACGCGCGTTGTCGATGGGCAAACTGCACCACGCTATGATGGGTACGGCCGCGGTGGCGATCGGTACCGCGGCGGCCATTCCGGGCACGCTGGTCAACCTCGCCGCAGGTGGGGGCGAGCGCAGCGCCGTACGTTTCGGTCACCCTTCGGGCACCTTGCGGGTCGGGGCCGAGGCGCGCCAGGTGAATGGCCAGTGGACAGTGACCAAGGCAATCATGAGCCGCAGTGCTCGCGTGCTGATGGAGGGCTGGGTTCGCGTGCCTGGCGATAGCTTCTAACGCACTATTGGCGCTCGGCTTTCGTTCGTTGGGGCCGCTTTGCGGCCCTTCGCGGGCTTGCCCGCTCCCACAGGGTAACCACAGGTTCTCAACGCTGTGGTGTACCTGTGGGAGCGGGCAAGCCCGCGAAGGGCTGCAGCGCAGCCCCGGCAATTCTGAAAGGGAGCTGGATATGAGCGCCAACGTGGACCTCAACGATCGCCCGGACTACGACCGGGTGCTGCAAACCCTCGCTGACTATGCCCTCGGCTACCGGGTCGAATCCGCCGAAGCCCTGGACACCGCGCGCAACTGCCTGATGGACACCCTCGGCTGCGGCCTGCTGGCCTTGCGCTTCCCTGAATGCACCAAACTGCTCGGCCCCCTGGTGGAAGGTACCGTGGTGCCCAATGGCGCGCGCGTTCCTGGCACCGCCTACCGCCTTGACCCGGTCAAGGCAGCGTGGGACATCGGCTGCGCCGTGCGCTGGCTGGACTACAACGACACCTGGCTGGCCGCCGAGTGGGCTCACCCTTCGGACAACCTCGGCGGCATCCTGGCCGTTGCCGATCACCTGTCGCAGAAATGCGTGGCCGCAGGCGAACAACCGCTACTGATGCGGGATGTGCTCGAAGCCATGGTCATGGCCCATGAGATTCAGGGGGTGCTGGCGCTGGAGAACTCGTTCAACCGCGTCGGCCTCGACCACGTGATCCTGGTCAAGGTGGCTTCCACGGCGGTGTGTGCCAGGTTGATGGGCGCCACCCGCGAGCAGATGCTAAGCGCCTTGTCCCACGCTTTCGTCGATGGCCAGGCGCTGCGTACCTACCGTCATGCACCCAACGCCGGTTCGCGCAAGTCCTGGGCCGCCGGCGATGCCTCCAGCCGTGGCGTGCGCCTGGCGGACATCGCCCTGCGCGGCGAGATGGGCGTACCGGGTGTGCTCACCGCGCCGCAGTGGGGCTTCTATGACGTATCGTTCAGCCACACCAACAAGGACCTGGCGCTCAAGCCGGCCGGGCAGCAGGAATTGCGCGTGCCACAGGCGTTGGGCAGCTATGTGATGGAAAACGTGCTGTTCAAGGTGAGCTTCCCCGCCGAATTCCATGCCCAGACCGCCTGCGAGGCGGCGGTAACCTTGCATCCACTGGTGCGTAACCGTCTGCATGAAATCGACCGCATCGTCATCACCACCCAGGAGTCGGCGATTCGCATCATTTCCAAGAGTGGGGCGCTGGCCAACGCAGCGGACCGCGACCACTGTTTGCAATACATGGTGGCGGTGCCGCTGATCTTCGGGCATTTGATCGCTGAGCATTATGAGGACACCTTCCATGCCAACCACCCGAGCATCGATCGCCTGCGCGAGAAGATGGAGGTGGTGGAAGACCCGCGCTTCAGCCGTGAGTACCTGGAGCCGGACAAGCGCTCGATTGCCAACGCGTTGCAGGTGTTTTTCAAGGATGGCAGCAGTACCGAGCAGGTAGTGGTGGAGTACCCGATCGGCCATCGGCGGCGGCGCGGGGAGGGCATTCCGTTGCTGGAGGCCAAGTTCAGGGGCAACCTGGCGACGCGCTTTGTGCGGCAGCGGTGTGCTGAGATTGTGGATGTGTGCAAGGACCAGCAGCGGCTGGAGGGGATGGCGGTGCACAGGTTTGTCGACCTGTTCGTGATTTGATTTCTCTTGTACTGGCCTCTTCGCGGGTAAACCCGCTCCTACACAGGCCAATGTAGGAGCGGGCTTGCCCGCGAAGAGGACAAAAAAAGCCCCGGCATTTCTGCCAGGGCTTCTTCTTGTAGCTTGCAGCTTACAACTTGCCGCTCAGCTTACGCCTGAACCACCGGGATCTTGGCGTTGGCCGCCGCTTCGCGGAACTCGGCGATCTGGTCGAAGCTCAGGTAGCGGTAAACGTCGGCAGCCATGCTGTCGATGTCTTTCGCGTACTGCATGTACTCTTCGACAGTCGGCAGCTTGCCGATGATCGAAGCGACAGCAGCCAGCTCGGCCGATGCCAGGTACACGTTGGTGGCATCGCCCAGACGGTTCGGGAAGTTACGGGTCGAGGTGGAGACCACGGTCGAACCGGTCTGCACACGCGCCTGGTTACCCATGCACAGCGAGCAGCCTGGCATTTCCATGCGCGCACCGGCCTTGCCGTAGATGCCGTAGTAGCCTTCTTCGGTCAGCTGGTGAGCGTCCATCTTGGTTGGCGGGGCCAGCCACAGACGGGTCGGGATGCCGCCCTTGACCTTGTCCAGCAGCTTGCCGGCAGCGCGGAAGTGACCGATGTTGGTCATGCACGAACCGATGAACACTTCGTCGATCTTCTCGCCCTGTACCGAGGACAGCAGGCGGGCATCGTCCGGGTCGTTCGGCGCGCAGAGCACAGGCTCTTTCACGTCGGCCAGGTCGATTTCGATGATCTCGGCGTATTCGGCATCGGCGTCGGCCGACAGCAGCTCAGGCTTGGCCAGCCAGGCTTCCATGGCCTGGGCGCGGCGCTCCAGGGTGCGGGCATCGCCGTAGCCTTCGCCGATCATCCAGCGCAGCAGGGTGATGTTGGACTGCAGGTACTCGGCGATGGCCTTTTCCGGCAGCTTGATGGTGCAACCGGCAGCGGAACGCTCGGCCGAGGCGTCGGACAGCTCGAAGGCTTGCTCGACGGTCAGGTCGTCCAGGCCTTCGATTTCCAGGATGCGGCCGGAGAAGGCGTTTTTCTTGCCTTTCTTCTCGACGGTCAGCAGGCCCTTCTGGATGGCGTAGTAAGGGATGGCATGGACCAGGTCACGCAGGGTGATGCCTGGTTGCAGTTTGCCCTTGAAGCGCACCAGGATCGACTCTGGCATGTCCAGCGGCATGACGCCGGTGGCGGCGGCGAAGGCCACCAGGCCGGAACCGGCCGGGAACGAGATGCCGATCGGGAAGCGGGTGTGCGAGTCGCCACCGGTACCGACGGTGTCAGGCATCAGCATGCGGTTCAGCCAGCTGTGGATGATGCCGTCGCCCGGGCGCAGCGACACGCCGCCACGGGTGCGGATGAAGTCTGGCAGGGTGTGGTGGGTGTTGACGTCGATCGGCTTCGGATAGGCCGCGGTGTGGCAGAACGACTGCATTACCAGGTCAGCGGAGAAGCCCAGGCAGGCCAGGTCTTTCAGCTCGTCGCGGGTCATCGGCCCAGTGGTGTCCTGGGAACCGACGGTGGTCATCTTCGGCTCGCAGTAGGCACCTGGGCGCACGCCCTGGCCTTCTGGCAGGCCACAGGCACGGCCGACCATCTTCTGCGCCAGGGTGAAGCCCTTGCCAGTGTCGGCAGGCTGCTCTGGCTTCTTGAACAGGTCCGATGGGCCCTGGCCCAGCTCGGCGCGGGCTTTTTCGGTCAGGCCACGGCCGACGATCAGCGGGATACGGCCGCCAGCGCGGACTTCATCCAGCAGTACTTCGGTTTTCAGCTGGAAGCTGGTGACCAGCTCGTCGCTGTCGTGACGGCGTACTTCACCTTTGAACGGGTAAACGTCGATGACGTCGCCCATGCCCAGGTTGGTGCAGTCGAATTCGATCGGCAGGGCGCCGGCGTCTTCCATGGTGTTGTAGAAGATCGGGGCGATCTTGGTGCCGAAGCAGAAGCCACCGGCGCGCTTGTTCGGCACGTACGGGATGTCGTCGCCGAAGAACCACAGCACCGAGTTGGTGGCGGATTTACGCGAGGAACCGGTACCGACCACGTCGCCGACGTAGGCAACCGGGAAGCCCTTGGCCTTGACCGCTTCGATCTGCGCCAGCGGGCCGACCGAGCCAGGCTGCTGCGGCTCGATGCCGTCACGGGCCATTTTCAGCATGGCCAGGGCGTGCAGCGGGATGTCAGGGCGCGACCAGGCATCCGGGGCAGGGGACAGGTCGTCGGTGTTGGTTTCGCCAGGCACCTTGAACACGGTCAGGGTGTACTTGTCGGCGATGGCCGGACGCGAAGTGAACCACTCGCCGGCAGCCCAGGACTCCAGCACGGCCTTGGCGTGAGCATTGCCGGCCTTGGCCTTTTCGGCCACGTCGTGGAAGGCATCGAACATCAGCAGGGTGTGCTTGAGCTGCTCGGCCGCGACGGCGCCCAGTTCGGCGTCATCCAGCAGTGCGACCAGCGTTTCGATGTTGTAGCCGCCCTGCATGGTGCCCAGCAGTTCGGTGGCGTGCTTGCGGTCGATCAGTGGCGACTTGGCTTCGCCCTTGGCGACGGCGGAGAGGAAAGCGGCCTTGACGTAGGCAGCTTCGTCGACCCCTGGCGGTACGCGGTTGGTGATCAGGTCTACGAGGAAGGCTTCTTCGCCGGCCGGCGGGTTTTTCAGCAGCTCGACCAGGCCTGCAGTTTGTTCGGCGTTCAGCGGCTGGGGCACGATACCCAGGGCGGCACGCTCTTCGATGTGTTTGCGGTAGGCTTCAAGCACAGTTATTTCCCTCATCAGTGGTCCCTAAAGGGGGTCCGGGACGCTCATCCAGCATTCAATGCACCCATGCGCTGCCACGGCTTTGTGGGCCGCCGAGCCAGGGTCGCAAAGAATCCTTACAGAAGCTGCTTTCAAAGTTTTACGCCAGCAGAACGGGGAGCTGATGAGGGCTGGCACGGGCATGCGAGGGGTGCATGGCCCGGGCCAACGCCGTTCTACCGGATGAACTGTGCTCGTGACGCTTTGAAAACAGCTTCCAACGGACATTGTTGCCTTTGAAAAGGCCGGATGATTCTACGGCAAAAAATGCTCGAAGGTAAGGCGGCGAAGATGACTTTAACGAGTGACCCTGGTTAGACAAAGGGCTAACATGGGCCCGTGTTCCACCGCCAAGCTGTTGTTGTTCATGTCCAACAAGTCCATCAAGACCCCTTGCGTCGGCCTGTGCTCCACGGTTTATGGAGACACGGTGTGCCGTGGTTGCAAGCGTTTTCACCATGAAGTGATCAACTGGAACGGCTACGACGACGCGCAGAAGCGCGCCGTGTGGCTGCGTCTTGAGCAACTGCTGGTGCAGGTGATGATGGCCAAGCTGGAAGTGTTCGACAAAGGCCTGCTGCGCCAGCAACTGGAGCAGCGTTCCATCCGCTTTGTCGAGCAGCAGTCCGAGTATTGCTGGGCGTACCAGCTGATTGCCCGCGGGGCGCGGATGATCCGCGACCTGGAGGCCTATGGCATGGTGTTGCTACCGGAGTTCCGCGACTGGGAGCTGCCGCAACTGCGCGATGCCATCGATCGCGAGTTCTTCCTGCTGTCCGAGGCGCATTACCAGCGTTACATCGCCCCTGCGTTTCTCAAAAGTACGCTCGGCTAGGAGCGGGTTCCGGCTGTATGCGCTGCATGGCACTCATTAATGTCTTCCTTTTCCGCTAACGAAGAGGGACCAACTCCATGAGCCATTACCAATTCCAGCCCGAGAAAAGCTTCATTGCCAAACTGTACTGGCAGCCAGGTTTCAGTACGCAAGAGCCGGTTCAAGGCTCGCGCATCGGTGATACGGGGAATGGTGATTCGCCCTTTACCAGCGGCGGATGGCTACACGCAGGCGTGGACAAGTACACCGACTTGAGGGCAGCCCCGTATGTGATTGCGCGTCGCAAGTTCCGCACGCTGTTCTGGTTCGGGTGCTACGAGACTGACGGTGAATACGACTTTGAGATTCGCGCTGTCCGTGATGAAGACAGCCATCCGCATTGGCAGCGGTGCGGCCACCGCCTGGATGTCAGTCGAAATGGCTATCTGGCACTGTATTCGGCCGGGGAGGCGGTCGGCCATGATGCGTTGGCCGCCGGCACCATGCTCTGGCGTCTGGATGGGCTGGATGTTTCGCTCCTCGGTGAAGGCGTGGGGGTCAGCAACCTGCGCTTGATCAGCCTGCATGGCAAGACGGTCAAGCGGCTGATTGAGGACGATTTCCCCTACCTCAGCGAGCAGCAGGGCGAAGATGGTTACCTGCACCTGCAAGTGCTGAGCATAGGGGCTGCCTGACTGCTGCGGTATTTCAATCGCCGGTATATTCGCAGCCGCTGGTGCAGGTCTCATGGATGCGCACTTTCGACAGTTCCGGCATCAGCGGCTTGACCTGGTCCCAGATCCACTTGGCGATCACTTCGCTGGTGGGGTTTTCCAGGCCCGGGATGTCGTTCAGGTAGTTGTGGTCCAGTTGCTCGTAGATCGGCTTGAAAATCGCCTTCACTTCGGCGAAATCGCGGATCCAGCCGGTGTGCGGGTCGAGCGGGCCGGTCAGGTGCAGGCCGACCTTGAACGAGTGGCCATGCAGGCGGCCGCATTTGTGCCCGGCAGGCACGTGAGGCAGGCGGTGGGCTGATTCGAATGTGAATTCTTTGAAAATTTCCACGCGGGGTTAGCTCTGTGTGAATCAATATGGCGTGCAGTCTACCAGTTAGTCGGAACATCTTCAGCGCCTATCAGATCGAGCGCCGCCCGCGCGGCGCTTCGCGGGCAAGCCCGCTCCTACGTTTGTCTCGGGCCAGTCATTCCTGTGACATTGGCACGCGAACGCCTTGGCGCATGTCTGGATATTGCGTCGTACAAATAAGGCGGTCGCGCGCGTCAGGCACAGGCGTAATTGGCCCGAAACAAACGTAGGAGCGGGCTTGCCCGCGAAGCGCCGCGCGGGCGGCGCTCGATCTGATAGGCGCTGAAGATGTTCCGGCGATCACCCGGCGGCCATGACGCAACCCCCGGTCCCCATGCGCTATCATGCCGCCACCCGTTTTCAGGTTGAATTAAGGACCAGTGGTTAATCTTAACCCCGTAGACAACTTGCACAGTTTTCAGGAGAAAAGAACGATGAAAACCTTGACTGCCCTGTTCACCGCCGCCGCCCTTGCCCTGGGCGCCAATGCCGCCTTAGCCAAGGACGTGCAGCCCGATGAAGTGGTCAAACTGGTCAACGCCAAGACCATCAAGTCGCTGGACGAACTCAAGGCCGCCGCCGTGGCCAAGCACCCGGGCGCCACCGTTACCGATTCGGAACTTGAAGACGAGTACGGTCGCTACATCTACAAGGTCGAGCTGCGCGACACGCAGAACGTCGAATGGGACGTGGACCTGGACGCCAAGACCGGTGAAGTGCTGAAGGACGAACGGGACAACTGATGATCCATTTACCGCGGCCGGCACGCTACCTTGCGCTTGCGCTGCTGGCCGTATGCTCCCTGGCTGCTGCCCGCGACCTTGACCAGGACGAAGCCCTGGAGCTGCGCCAGAAAGGCATCATCCTGCCGCTCGAACAGTTGCTGGAAACCGCCCTGGGGCGTTACCCCGGGGCGCGTTTACTGGAGGCCGAGCTGGAAGAAGACGATGATCGCTACGAATATGAAGTCGAATTGCTGACGGCGGAAGGTGTGGTGCGCGAGATCAAGCTCGACGCCAGTACCGGTGCCCTGCTCAAAGACGAGGAAGACGACTGAATGCGCCTGTTGCTTGTCGAGGACAATGTGCCGCTGGCCGACGAACTGATCGCCGGCCTGCAGCGCCAGGGCTACGCCGTGGACTGGCTGGCCGACGGCCGTGACGCGGTGTACCAGGGCCAGAGCGAACCTTACGACCTGATTATCCTGGACCTCGGCCTGCCGGGTTTGCCGGGCCTGGAAGTGCTGGCCCAGTGGCGCGCCGCCGGCCTGGCCACGCCGGTGCTGATCCTTACCGCCCGTGGCTCCTGGGCCGAACGCATCGAAGGGCTGAAGGCCGGCGCCGATGACTACCTGAGCAAACCCTTCCACCCCGAAGAGCTGCAACTGCGCATCCAGGCGCTGTTGCGTCGTGCCCGTGGCCTGGCCAACCAGCCGAAGCTGGAAGCTGCCGGCCTGCACCTGGATGAAAGCCGCCAGTGCGTGAGCCGCGATGGTGTGGATGTCCAGCTGACTGCCGCCGAGTTCCGCCTGTTGCGCTACTTCATGCTGCATCCGCAGCAGATCCTGTCCAAGAGTCACTTGGCCGAACACCTCTACGATGGCGAAACCGAGCGCGACTCCAACGTGCTGGAAGTGCACGTCAACCACTTGCGGCGCAAGCTGGGCCGCAGTGTCATCGAGACCCGCCGCGGGCAAGGCTACATCTACGCCGGGAGCGGCGAGTGAAGTCGATCCAGGCGCGCCTGAGCCTGGGCTTGGTGGCGGTGCTGGTGGTAGTGGGCGTGGTGCTGGCGCAACTGACCTTGTGGCTGTTCGAGGCCGGCCTGCAGCGCTATCTGGAAAACGGCCTGCGCAAGGAAAGCGAAAACCTGCTGGTCGCGCTGGTGCGCGGGCCTTCCGGCTTGCAACTGGATGAACGGCGCATCTCGGCCGCCTATCAGCGGCCGTTTTCCGGTTACTACTTCCGTATCGATTTCGACCAGGGCGCCCTTCACCAGAGCACCTTCCACCAACGCACATGGCGCTCACGCTCGCTGTGGGATCTGGATATGCCCAAGCCCGCCGCGCCGGGCCTGTCCGACAGCCATGAACTCGGCCCGGAAGGGCAGCAACTGCTGGCCCTGCGCGCCGACTACCGGCGCCTGGGCCAGGACATCTCGATCAGCGTGGCACAGGACTATTCACCGGTGCGCGAAGGCTTCCGGCGCATGCAGCAGATTGGCCTGGGCATGGGCCTGGTGGCGCTGATCCTGGTGCTGGTGCTGCAGCGCATCACCGTTACCCGCTCGTTGCGGCCATTGGAGCGCGCGCGCCAGCAGATCGCCCAGTTGCAGCAGGGCCAGCGCTCGCAGCTGGATGCCGAGGTGCCCAGCGAGCTGGCGCCATTGGTCGGCCAGATCAATCACTTGCTCAGCCATACCGAAGACAGCCTGCGCCGTTCGCGCAATGCCCTGGGCAACCTAGGGCACGCGTTGAAGACGCCGCTGGCGGTGTTGCTGAGCCTGGCGTCCAGCGAACGGCTGAAGGATTTGCCCGAGGTCCGTGCGCAGATGCGCGAGCAACTGGAGCAGATCCAGCAGCGTTTGGCTCGTGAGCTGAATCGTGCGCGGCTGGCGGGGGATGCGCTGCCCGGCGCGCAGTTCGACTGTGACGCCGAGTTGCCGGGGTTGCTGGGAACCTTGGGCATGATCCACGGCGAGGGCTTGCTGCTGGCCAACGATGTGCCCCCTGGGTTGCTGTTGCCATGGGACCGCGAGGACGTCCTGGAGCTGCTGGGCAACCTGCTGGATAACGCCTGCAAGTGGGCCGACAGTGAAGTGCGGCTGGGTGTTGCGCCGAATGCCGAGGGGTATCAGCTGTGGGTCGATGACGACGGCCCCGGTATCCCCGAGAGCCAGCGGCAGCAGGTGCTGGAGCGTGGTTCGCGGCTGGATGAGCAGGTCGACGGGCATGGTCTGGGGCTGGGGATTGTGCGTGATATCGTCGAGGCCTGGGGCGGGCAGCTGACCTTGCTGGAGAGCCCGCTGGGCGGGCTGCGGGTGAGCATCGATCTGCCACGCAAGGCTCGATAATGTCGGGGCCGCTGTGCGGCCCATCGCCGGCAAGCCAGCTCCCACAGAGGCCGCATCAGGGCTGACAAGTGTTTGCCACAAGATATGCAGCGGCGAGCACTGGCAACCCTGATGCCATTGCCAGAAACCATAGAATCTCCCACAGGATCATCACAGGTCTGAGCCTTGTGCAGTACCTGTGGGAGCCGGCTTGCCGGCGATGGGCTGCAAGGCAGACCCTATGCCAGTAGGTAGGCAGCCCCATGGCCATACCACCACTGCAAAAAAATTGCAGTCCAGGCGCATTTTTTTGAATTAGCCCAATCGCGCCCCGCCCGGCAAAATCCCCCCCACGAAACCCTGCGGTTTCCATCTTTCCACGGACGGAGCCCCTTGTGATATTGCACTCGCAATACGAGGCCCAGGCCACCTCGGCTGGGCTTTCTTTTTAACCAGAAAAACGACAGATTCCGATTACCTACATGTCTGCCTCGCGTTCCGAAAGTCGTCTGCAGCGGCTGTTGCCGGCGCCCCTGAATATTCCCCCCAAAGAATGGTTGCGTGCTGGTATTGGCGCGCTGATCGGCCTGTTTCTCGCCGGCTGGCTGACCAGCATGGCCTATGGCCCAAGCATCGCCCTGCACCTGCTCGGCCCGTTGGCGGCTTCGGCGGTGTTGGTGTTTGCCGTGCATTCCGGCCCATTGGCCCAGCCTTGGCCGGTGCTGGGCAGCTATGCCCTGGCCGGTGCGGTTGGCCTGGCCATGCGCCAGGGCTTCGGCGCCGAACTGTGGGTGGCCGCCGCCGCCCTGGGCATTGCGCTTCTGGTGATGTGCTTGCTGCGTTGTCTGCACCCGCCAGGTGGCGGGGTGGCGGTGAGTGCGGTGCTGGCCGACTCGGGGCTGACGGCCATGGGCGACCACCTGCTGGAGCCGGTGCTGCTCAATGCGCTGGTGCTGGTGACGGTGGCGATCCTCTACAACCGCCTCACCGGTGTGCGCTACCCGAAAGGCACGATGCCGCGCAAGGACCTGCACCACACCCATGATCCGCTGCCCAGCGAGCGGGTCGGCATCCGCGGCGAGGACCTGGACCAGGCCCTGGAAGAACTGGGCGAGTTCGTCGACGTCACCCGTGACGAGCTGGAACGCATCATCCTGGCCACCGAGCAGCACGCCCTGCAGCGCAGCCTTGGTGGTATCACCGCGGCCTCGGTGATGTCGCGCGATGTGCAGTTCGCCACGCCGCACACCACCCTGGAGCAGGCCTGGAAAATGCTCGCCAGCCACCACCTGAAAACCCTGCCGGTGTTGCAGCAGGGCAAGCTGGTGGGCATCGTCAGCCTCAGCGATCTGGTTGGCCCGGCCATGCAGCGTGGCCGCTTCAGCTGGCGTGGGCTGTTCGGCCGCAAGGTGGTGCGCATGGAGCAGGTGATGAGCCGCCGGGTGATCAGCGTCAGCAGCCAGCACCCGCTGGAGCGTCTGTTGCCGCTGCTGTGCGAGCAGGGCCTGCACTGCCTGCCGGTGCTCGATGCCGACCAGCTGGTAGGGGTGATTACCCAGACCGACCTGATCGCCGGCCTCAAGCGCCAACTGCTCAGCAAAGCCCAGGTTTCAGATAACCGGGTCCCAGCGTTGTGACCAGTCACTGGCGCCGGCGGCCACCAGCCGGCGCAGGATGGCGAAGGCCTGTTGCAGGGCTTCGCTGTCGCGTTTGCGCGGGTACACCAGGAAAGTCGGGTAGGTGAACTCTGGTGCCTGCGGTACCCGCTCGAACACCCCGCTGTCCAGGTAGGCCTGCACCACCCGCGTGCGGAAGTAGCCACTGCCGCCCTGGTCGAGGATGAACTGCAGGGCCAGCGGGCCCAGGTTGAAGCTCAGCGCCGGGCGTGCGCAGTCGGGCAGGGCGGCATCGTGCTGGCGGCGGAAGGCCTCGCCCCAGTCGATGTAGATGT
Source organism: Pseudomonas sp. 10-1B (assembly GCF_000935045.1). Classification (GTDB taxonomy): domain Bacteria; phylum Pseudomonadota; class Gammaproteobacteria; order Pseudomonadales; family Pseudomonadaceae; genus Aquipseudomonas. The sequence goes on along the minus strand of NZ_JYKS01000015.1, from coordinate 375,056 downwards.
ACGGGTCTGGCTGGCCGACCCGGCGTACCCGGATCAGCTTCTCTTCCATAAGCTGCTCCACCTGCAGGCCCGGGCCGTAGGTCGGCTGGTAGACCAGTGCGGCGTCCAGCAGGCCCATCTCGACCTTGCGCAGCAGCGACTCGCCGTCGCTTACCTCGCTGCGGATGGCATGACTGGGCAGCTCGTGGTGCAGGGCACTGACCCAGTCGAGCATCATCGGGTTGCCCAGGCTCACTTCACCACCCACGTGCAGCACCTGCTGGCAGCCTTCGGGCAGCGGCAGGTCGCGGCGCGCCGCTTCCCAGGTCTGCACCAGCTGGTTGGCATAACTGACGAAGGCCTCGCCATCGCTGGTCAGGCTGGCGCCGTTACGGCTGCGCACGAACAGCTGGCAGCCCAGTTGCTGCTCCAGGCGCTGCACCCGGGCGGTGATTGCCGTCTGTGACACGAACAGGCGCTCGGCGGCGGCGACCAGGCTGCCGCAACGCACGATTTCCAGGAAGGTACGGGCCTGATCGATATCCATGAGCTGCTCGGTGGCTGAAGGGGGTGGCCTATTCTAGAGGCTTTGCACCGTTATGGGGCGCGCTTTTGCGTTGTCTGCAAATTTGCAGGTCGGTTGTGACTTTAGTCCCATGGCGGCGGCGGTGTAGCGGTCCATACTCAAGGTTCGCCCTTCAATAACAACAAGTACCGGGTTTTCTTCGATATGAGCTACCAGCACAGCTACGCCCATTCCATTTCCGACCCTGCCGCCTTCTGGGCCGAACAGGCTGCGCACCTGGCCTGGCACCGCAAGCCTACCCTCACGCTGCAAGACAACGCCGACGGCACCCACCGCTGGTTCGCCGATGGCCGCCTGAACAGCTGCTACCTGGCCCTCGATCACCAGATCGAGCAGGGCCGTGGCGAGCAGCTGGCGCTGATCTACGATTCGCCGGTGACCGGCGTGCAGCAGGCCTATACCTACCACCAACTGCGCGACGAGGTGGCGCGCCTGGCCGGCTTGCTGCGCCAACTGGGGGTGAACAAGGGCGATGGCGTGATCATCTACATGCCCATGGTGCCGCAGGCGGCCATGGCCATGCTCGCCTGCGCGCGGATTGGCGCGGTGCATTCGGTGGTGTTCGGTGGCTTTGCCGCCAACGAGCTGGCCTTGCGCATCGACGATGCCCGGCCGACGCTGCTGCTCACGGCGTCCTGCGGGTTGGAATTCGATCGGGTGATCGAATACAAGCCGCTGGTCGACCGCGCCCTGCAGTTGGCCCGGCACCAGCCGCGCAACGTGCTGGTGCTGCAACGGCCGCAGGCGCGGGCTGAGCTGCAGCCGGGGCGTGACCTGGACTGGCAGGCGGCATTGGCCAGTGCCACAGCGGTTGCCCCGGTGGAGCTGAATGCAGAGGACCCGCTGTATATCATGTACACCTCCGGCACCACCGGGAAACCCAAGGGCATCGTCCGGGAAAACGGCGGCAATGCCGTGGCGCTGTGCTATGCCATGCGCCACATCTACGGCATGCAGGCGGGCGATGTATGGTGGGGCATTTCCGACGTGGGCTGGGTGGTCGGCCATTCGCTGATCGTCTATGGGCCGTTGATGAGCGGCTGCACCACGGTGTTCTACGAAGGCAAGCCAATCCGCACCCCGGACGCCTCGGCCTACTGGCGGATCGTGCAGCAGTACAAGGTCAATGCCTTGTTCTGTGCGCCCACCGCCATGCGCGCCATCCGCAAGGAAGACCCGGAGGGCGAGCTGATTCGCAAGTACGACCTGAGCTCGCTGCGCCAGCTGTTCCTGGCCGGGGAGAAACTCGATTCCAGCACCCACGAATGGCTGGAGCGGGTCAGTGGCAAGCCGGTGCACGACCACTGGTGGCAGACCGAGACTGGCTGGCCGGTCACCGCGCCTTGCGTGGGGCTGGAAGGCAGCGCGGCGAAGCCGGGGTCGAGCAATCGGGCAGTGCCGGGCTATCACGTGCGCGTGCTGGATGACGACGGCCACCTGCTGGGGGCCAACCACCAGGGTTCGATCGTTATCGCCCTGCCATTGCCGCCTGGTTGCAGCCAGACGCTGTGGGGCGACCACGAGCGCTACCTGCAGGCTTACCTGCGCACCTACCCTGGGTATTACCACACCGGCGATGGCGGCTACCTGGACGATGACGGGTTCGTCTACATCATGGGGCGCACGGATGACGTGATCAACGTATCCGGGCACCGGCTGTCCACCGGCGAGATGGAGGACTTGGTGGCGCGGCACCCGGCGGTGGCCGAGTGCGCGGTGATTGGCGTGCATGACGAGATAAAGGGGCAGGTGCCGCTGGCCCTGGTGGTACTCAAGGACGGCGAAGGCATTGCCGAGTCGCAGTTGCTGGTGGACCTGGTGGGCAGCGTGCGCGAGGAGATTGGCGCGTTGGCCTGTTTCAACCGGGTGCGGCTGGTGAAGCGGCTGCCCAAGACCCGCTCGGGGAAGATCTTGCGGGCCGTGCTGCGCAAGATAGCCGATGGGCAGGATTATGTGCCGCCTTCGACCCTGGATGATCCGGCGGTGCTGGGGGAGATCGAGGCGGTGCTGGCGGATTTGCCCAGGGCTGGTTGATGGGTTGACCTTGCCGGCCTCTTCGCGGGCAAGCCCGCTCCCACAGGTACTGTGCAGGTTTCAGTCACACTTTAGCCTTTGTGGGAGCGGGTTTATCGAGGCGTCGAACCGCCGCGAAGAGGCCGGTTCAGGCAATGCCACTCTACGGGGTTAGCTGGTGCAGCTGCCCCAACCGGCTGCGGGTGCGCATCAGGTCGGCAAGCGGCCCGCCCAGGCTCTCTTCCAGCGGTCGTTTACCTATCACCAGCACCTGCCGGTCCTGGTCATACAGCACATCCACCAGGTTGACGAAGCGCTGCTGCGCCGCCAGCGAGCATTCCGACAGATCATCCAGGCCATCGATGATCCACTCATCGTACTCCCTGGCCAGGACCAGGTAGTCGATCACTGCCGTGGCCTTCTCGCACAGGTCCTCGAAGGCAAACACCACCCGCCGGCCGTCGGTGACCAGCGCGCGTAGCGGGCGTTTGTTCACTTCCAGCAGCACCGGTTGTTCCTCAGGCACATTCAGTGCCTGGCGCTGCGCCGCGTTGCCCGGCCACACGTAGTGGCCCTGGGTAAAGCGCTGATGCTCGCGGTTGGCTGGCAGGCTGCGAAAGTCGGTATCGCCACCTACTTCCAGTACTTCCATCGAGCTGTTGATCAGGCGGATCACTGGCAGGAAGCGTTCGTGGTACAGCGGGTTCGGCAGCAACCCTTCGGGAGCATAGTTGGAAGTCACCAGCAGGAACACGCCACGGCGGAACAACGCATTGAACAGCCGGGTGAGCAGCATGGCATCGCCAATGTCATGCACGTGGAATTCGTCGAAGCACAGCACCCGGCAATCACCCACCAGCTCGTCGAGGGCCGCGCCCAGGGCGTCGTCCAGTGCCCGGTGGCGGTGCATGCCCTGGTGCAGGCGGGCAAAGAAGTCATGGAAGTGCAGGCGGCGCTTGGCTTGCACTGGCACGGCCTGGAAAAAGCCATCGAGCAGCCAGCTTTTGCCGCGGCCCACCGAGCCGTACAGGTACAGGCTGCGCGGCTGCCCTTGTTCGAGCTGCGCCAGTTGTTCGGCCATGCTGTGGATCACTCGGCGCTGGCCATCGCTAAGCTGATATCCCCGGCTGCGGGCCTTGTCCTCGAACCAGCCAAGCAGTTCGCTGTGGTTTGAAGCTGCGCCACGCAGGCGCTGGCCGAGCTGGCGCAGTGGGGTCGGGATCCAGGCAGGCAAACGCGAAGCTCCTTGGGTGATGGCGGGGCAGCGTGCAGCTTGCCCGAGGGCGGCCATTTTGACTAATAGAGAAAGTACGGGGCAATGATCGCCTGACGAGATAGGTCTGTCGTATAAGGTTAGAGTAAAGGCTGAAACCGATGCGAGGAGAGGCGAACATGCGCGCCGATCTTGATCTGGAACGCTTCGTCGAGGCGCAGAACCGGGTGTATGACCAGGTGATGCAGGAACTGCAGGCCGGGCGCAAGCGCAGCCACTGGATGTGGTACGTGTTCCCGCAGCTCGATGGTCTGGGCCACAGCGCTATGGCCGAGCGCTATGCACTGGCCAGTATCGACGAGGCCCAGGCCTATCTAGGCCACCCGCTCCTTGGCCTGCGGCTGGAGGCCTGCGTGACAGCGCTGCTGCAACACAGCGACAAGAGCGCCCGGGAAATGCTTGGCAGCCCCGACCACCTCAAGCTGCGCTCGTGCCTGACCTTGTTCGCCGCGGCGGCGCCCGCCAACCCGCTGTTCCAGCGGGCGCTGGTGCAGTTCTACGACGGTGAGCCGGACACCCTGACCCTGGACATGCTACCGGCGAACACGATGGATGCTTGGCGCACTCACCGCAAAAATGACTAACTCGCTGTTTTCTGGCAATTTTTTTTCATCAGGGGCTTCACAGATGAAAAGTTTGTTGTTAAAGTGCCGCGCATTCCAAGACAACAACCCAGTTGTCACTCAGTTGGAATTGTCAGGGCAGCAAATGCTGCATCCGATACAGGGGCGTCGCCAAGCGGTAAGGCAGCAGGTTTTGATCCTGCCATGCGTTGGTTCGAATCCAGCCGCCCCTGCCATTTAAAAGATTCAAATGTATTTTGACCCGGTGCTTCGGAAGGCAAGCGCTGGGTTTTGTCGTTCCTGTCGTTTTTCAAGCCATCGCGGCCCCTGTGCAGGTTTACCCGCGAAGGATGCGACGGCGTCCGTTTCGCTTGAGGCTTACCTCACCACCCCCAGCATCTCGTTCAGCACCCGGGCCAGTTCATCGGCCTGCACCGGCTTCTGGATCACCAGGCTGCCCGGCAGCTCCAGCCCTTGCAACTCCGCATAACCGGTGAGGAACACCACCGGCAGGTGCGGGTGCTGCTCGCGGGCCGCCAGCGCCAGCTGCGCGCCGTTGAACTCGGGCATGGCGAAATCGGTAAGCAGCAGGTCTATCTCGTCATCCAGCAGTGCCAGGGCCTGTTCGCCGCTGTGCGCCTGGCGCACCTGGTAACCGTACTGGCGCAACACATCGCCGAGCATGTCGCGTACCAGGTGGTCATCATCCACCAGCAGCACCGTGCGGTTGTGGCCGCTTGCGCTGGTCGACTGGCTGAGCAGCGGTGCCACCGTTTCGCTCACGGCTTGATCCTTGACCGCCGGCAGGTATACCGCCACCTGGGTGCCACGGCCCGGCGAGGTGTCGATGCGCACGCCGCCCCCGGACTGCTTGGCAAAACCGAACACCTGGGCCAGGCCCAGGCCCGAGCCCTTGCCGATATCCTTGGTGGTGAAGAACGGCTCGAATACCTTGGCCAGCACTTCTTCGCTCATGCCACAGCCGGTATCGCGGATGCTCAGCATCACGTACTCGCCCGGGTCAGGGTCTTCCGGGCGTTGCGGGCGGCTGGTGATGCGGGTGTTGCGGGTCGACAGGGTCAGTTGGCCGCCATCGGGCATGGCATCGCGGGCATTGATCGCCAGGTTGAGGATGATCATCTCGGTCTGGGTCGGGTCGGTCAGTGCCTGCCACAGGGTTTGGTCCAGGTCCAGGCGCACCGAGATATTGCCACCCAAGGTGCGACGCAGCAGCTCTTCCAGGCCGGCCAAGGTACGGTTGAGGTTGAGCGGCACCGGCTCCAGGCGCTGGCGACGGGAGAATGCCAGCAACTGCGAAGTCAGCTTGGCGCCGCGCTCGCCCGCTGCGCGGATATGCGTAAGGCGCGTGCGGGCCTTGTCCAGGTCGGCCTTGGCCAGGTCGCGTTCGAGGAAGCTGGCGCCGGTGAGGATCACCGTCAGCAGGTTGTTGAAGTCGTGGGCCACGCCGGCCGTCAGCTGGCCGACCGCTTCCAGCCGCTGCATCTGCTGCAGCGCGGCCTCAATGCGTTCGCGTTCGTCGATCTGTTCACGCAGGCGTGCATTGGCCTCGGCCAGGCCCAGGGCGGCCTCGCGCTCGCTGGTGATGTCGCGCGCCACCACGTACAGCAAGGTGTCTTCCGGCACCACCACCCACGACAGCCAGCGCTGCTGGCCGCCGGCATGCAGCACGCGCCCGACGAAGCGGGCGCTGGTGCGGCCATGGGCGAGGGCGGCCAGTTCGGTGAGCAGCAGTTCCTGGTCGGGCTCGGGTAGCAGGTGCAGCAGGGATGTCTGGCTCAGGCGCTCGCGCGAGAAGCCCAGGCTGGCTTCCCAGGCGGGGTTCAGCGCGACCGGGGTCAGGTCCTTGTTCAGCACGGCCAGCAAGTCCTGCGACAGCTCCCAGGCCCGATCGCGTTCGCGGGTGCGGCGTTCGACCCGTTCGCCGAGCATCTCGTTGAGCTGGCGCAGTGCCTGGGTGGCCAGGCGTTGCGTGTGGATGTCCTGCAGCACGCCGGAAAAGCGCACGCACTGGTCGTCGAGGAACTGGCTCTGGCCGCTGCTGAGCAACCAGCGCGGCGCCAGGCCATTGGGTTGCGCGATGCGGAACTCTACCCGGTACTGGCCACCGCTTTCGGGGCGCATGGCGTGTTCCACCGCGTCGCGCACCCGTGGCAGGTCGTCGGGGTAGATGCCGGCGTAGAACACTTCAAGGTTCATTTCCGTGCTGGTGGGTAGGCCGAACAGGATCTTGCAACGGTCGTCCCACAGCAACAGGCCTTCTTGTGGGCGCAGGTCCCAGGTGCCCATGCCGGCGGCGTCGATAGCGATGCGCGCCTGTGCCTCGACGTCTGCCAGGGCCTCTTCGGCGCGGCGCCGGCGCTGGCGCTCCTGCACCTCGGTAAGGGCCCGGCGCACGGCCTTGGGCAGCAGTGGCAGGTTCTTCTTCAGTACATAGTCGGTGGCACCCAGGCGGATCATTTCCACCGCGTGCTCTTCGCCGTAGATGCCCGACAGGAAAATGAACGGAGTGTCCGGCGCCAGGCGCTGGGCGATGGCCAGCACTTCGGTACCGGACGAACCAGGCAACACGCAATCGCACAGAACCAGGTCGTAACGGGCCTCGCGCAGGGCGTGCTCGACGCCAACATGGTCGAACACCAAGTGCGACTGCACATGCAGCCCGCTACGCTCCAGGCGCATCAGGGTCAGCTCGGCGTCCATCGAGCTGTCTTCGACCATCAGCAGTTTCAACGGAGTGGGCTGCATCGTCGCGCTGGCCTCAGTTGCTGCCGCGCCGGTTCAGGCGCAGCGAGCCGGGTGGCGGTTCGTTGAGCACGGCCCAGAACACCCCCAGGTCGGAGATGGCCGTGACGAATTCCTTGAACTCCACGGGCTTGACCACGTAGGCATTGACCCCAAGCTCATAGGCGCGCAGCAGGTCGGGCTCCTCGCGCGAGGAGGTCAGCATCACCGTGGGGATGCTGCGCAGTTCGGCGGTGGCGCGTACTTCCTTGAGCACTTCCAGGCCATCGACCTTGGGCAGTTTCAGGTCCAGCAGCAGTACGGCAGGGTTGCCGTCGTCGCGTTCGGCGTAGGCATTGCGGCGCAGCAGGTAGTCGAGCGCGTCGGCACCGTCGCGCAGCACGATGACCTCGTTGGCCAACTGGCTGCGCTCAAGGGCCAGCAGCGTCAGTTCCAGGTCCCGGGGGTTGTCTTCGACCAGCAGGATAGGTTTGAGCATGATGGTACAGGTGCCTCAGGTAGCAGTGTTTCGGGGTAGGGTGAAGTGGAAGCTGGCACCTTGGTCGATCTGGCCGTCGGCCCAGACCCGGCCGTCATGGCGCTCGATGATGCGGCGCACGCTTGCCAGGCCAATCCCTGTGCCCTCGAAGTCTTCCATGCGGTGCAGGCGCTGGAACACACCGAACAGCTTGTTGGCATAGGCCATATCGAAGCCCACGCCATTGTCGCGGATACAGATTTCGGTTTCGTCGGGATGCTGTATGGCGCTGATCTGGATGCGCGCAGGCGTACGGCCACGTGTGTACTTGATGGCATTGGATATCAAGTTTTGCAATGCCAGGTTGATGAACGCCGGGTCGCCGATCACCTTGGGCAGCGGGGCGATGTCCCAAATGATTGCGCGGCCCTCGTAGTCGGGCGCAAGTTCGTTGCGAATGGTGTCGACCAGCGTGTTGAGGTCGACGTCGGACAGGCGCAGGGCCGAGCGGCCCATTTGCGAGAAGTTGAGCAGGTTGTCCACCAGGCTGCCGGCAAAATGCGCGGCTTCCTCGATGTGCTGCAGGAAGCGCTTGCCGCGCTCGCTCAGGCCCTGGCCTTCGATCTCGCCGAGCAGCTCGGTGTAGCCGGCAATATGCCGCAAGGGCGCGCGCAGGTCGTGGGATACGCTGTAGGAGAACGCCTCCAGTTCCTTGTTCGAACGGCGCAGTTCACTGGCCAGTTGCGCCAGCTCCTCGGCTTTGCGCAGGACGATGCCGAGCACGGCGGTGCGCAGCTCCAGCACACCTTCGACGATCAGCGGGTCCCAGGGTTCGCAGTAGCCACGCAGTTCTTCCTGCCAGCGTTCGAAACTGTGCCGTGGGTCAAGTGTGCCTTGCGTGCCGACCTGCTTGGCCGGCTGCCCGGCCCAGTTCACGATGCGCACCTGCTCAGGTCGGAACCACAGCAGGTAGTGCGAGTGAATTTGCGAAATGGCCACTGCCAGCACGCCGCCGGCATGCGCTGCCAACTCGGGCAGCTCGTCGACATCGCGGCGCAGGTTGTCACTGTGGAACACGCTGTCTTCACCGCGCCGGGCCAGCCAGTGCACCAGTGCGTTGACCTGGGCGGCCGGCGGGGTCTGGCCGAACAGGTCGCAGCGCTCGGCCGAAATCACTGCGGCACCGCTGGCGCCGGCGAATTCCAGCAGCACCTCGGGCAAGTCGCGCAGGCCGTCGCTGACACTGTCGTGGTCGGCCATGGACGAGATCATGCGCACGATGTGCTGGCGCAGTTCCAGCAGCTTGCGGGTGTTGGCGTGGGATTCGCGCGACTCGATCTGCAATGACAGCACGCTGGCCAGCAGTTCGCAGGCGGTGCGGGTGCGCAGGTCCACCGCGCGCGGTTGCTGGTGGTGGCAGGACACCAACCCCCAAAGCGCGCCGTCGACCACGATCGACAACGACATCGACGCCAGGGTGCCCATGTTGCGCATGTATTGCAGGTGCACCGGTGACACGCTGCGCAGTGCCGCGAAGCTCATGTCCAGGGCCTTGCCGGTGCGCGGGTTGGCGCTGGGCACCAGCGGCGATGGCTGGTAGTTGGCGTCCTCGATCACGCGGATGCGGTTGACCCGGTACAGCTCGCGCGCCTGGCGCGGAATGTCCGCTGCCGGGAAGCGCAGGCCCAGGTAGCACGGGTAACCCGGGTCGGCCACCTCGGCCAGCACCTGGCCATTGCCCTCGGCATCGAAGCGGTAGGCCTTTACCCGGCCGAACCCGGTGATGCGCTTTAGCTGCACCACGCTTTGCTGCAGCAGTTCTTCCAGGCTGCCAGCCAGGTGCAGGTTACCGACGAAGCTGCGCACCAGTGGGTAGTAGTCGCCTTGCCCGGCCAGGTCGGCCGGCAGGCGCGGGGGCTCGAATTCGGTGATCAGTACCTTGTCGTGACGATGGGCCAGCACATGCAGCTTGTCGCTGAACGGCGCGCCTTGGCGCAGGCACACGTCGCCGATATGGAATGGGAAGGCTTCGTCTTCGGGCAGGTGTGCCAGATGCCCACGCAGGTCGAAGGTGCTACTGAGCAGTTCGGCGACGTTGCAACCGAGCAGTTCCCTGGCCGGTATGCCCAGCCAGCGTTCGACATTTTCACTGGCCTGGAGCACGCGCAGGTCGGTGTCGTCCAGCACCAGCAGAAAACCCTGGGGCTGGATGCTGCCTGGCACCTGGATCGGTTCCTGAGCGCAACGCTCCATGGCTGCGGTGAGCGTGTCATCTGCGGTCATAAGTCAAGACGCTCCTGTCAATGAGGGCCATGCATGCCACATGTGCCTGGTGCAGGATGCTGGTGATGCACCCTAGCAGAATATCCGCTCGATTTGCGGCCCTTGGCCATTGGAGGCGCGCGACAACCCAGGGTTCTGCAAGGTGCAGGCTTTTTTTGAAGGGGACGCTATCGCAGTGTGATTCTGGATATGCGGTCAGCGCATAGGGCCTTATCGCCGGCAAGCCGGCTCCCACAGGTACTGCACATGGCGCGAGGGCAACGCGGCCGAGGTGGGAGCTGGCTTGTCGGCGATAGGGCCGCAAAGCGGCCCCGGGGTTGCAGCAACGCTGCACAAATTGCCGGTGCTGCTTTGCAGCCCTTTCGCGACACAAGGCTGCGGTCAGCCTGCGGGCAAGCGTCAACGCAAATCGTCAACCATCTTCGCCAACGTCTCCAACACCGCCCCGGCCAATGCCTTCGAGCGTGCCCCCGACCAGCCGGTAACCGCATCCGGCGCATCGTCATGGTCCTTGAACGGCATTTCCAGCGTCAGTGACAGGCAGTCATGCGCCATGCCCACGGCATTGCAGGCCAGCGTCGTATTGGCCTGCCCGGGCTCGTCGCGGGTGTAGCCATGCACGGTCTGGAAGTCGTGGGTCAGGCTGGACAGGGTACTGCGGAACTGCTCTTCCAGTTTCGCCAGGCGCGGGGTGTAACCCGGGTTGCCCTCGCAAGCTGCGGTGAACACGTGTGGAATCTCTTCGTCGCCATGCACGTCAATGAAGGCATCCACCCCGTATTGCTTCATTTGCGCCTGGGCGAAGAACACCTCCGGGCTTAGCTCGACGCTGGCGTCCTGCCAGGCACGGTTGAGGTCCTTGCCCTTGAAGTTGGTACGCAGGTGGCCGAGGAAGGCGCCATCGGGGTTCATGTTGGGGATCAGGTACAGGTCGGCCTTGGCCAGCAATTGCTGAATCACCGTGTCGTTGGCCTGCAGGCGCTCGATCACGCCTTCCATGAACCATTCGGCCATGTGTTCGCCCGGGTGCTGCTGGGCAATCAGCCACAGCTTGCGTTTGCCCGCGGCGCCATCACCGGCACGCAGCAGGGGGATGTCGCGGCCTTGTACGCTGCGGCCGCTGGCCAGCAACTCGACCCCCGGCAATTGCCGGGCGCGCTCGATCAGTTGGTTGTGACGGGCGCGCGGGTAGGGTTCGAAGTAGGCGAACCAGACCTGTTGTTGCTCGGCTTTCACCTCGAACGACAGCGCGGTGCCGTCGAACTGGCTGGGTACGCGGAACCAGGTTTGCTGGTCGTATGAGGCCACGGCGTTGTAGCCGCTCCAGGCGTTCTTGTAGGAGGAGCCGGAGGCGTTGTCGAGGCTGAAGCGATGGGCCTGGCCAGGTGTCAGCCCACTGACCTTAAAGTGGAACCACTGGTAGTGGCCGCTGTGGGTGTCCGGGCGGATGGCCAGGTGAACCTGGGCTGGGTTGCTGGCATCCAGCACCTGGATGTTGCCGGAGTCGAAATCGCAGTCGATCTGCAGGGGGGACAGCGTCACGGTCATGTGCCGGGCTCCTTCTGGGGGCTTTGTTGTGGGGGTACTGTACACCGGTTGGAAGGCGAGGGTAGTGCTCAGCGTATTGGCAGTTTTCCTCAAAGCGGAGCGTTCCAGAATATTGACTCTTATCAATATATTGCATTTCTTAAATGTGATAGTGGGGCGCCGAGTTTCACGATTATGGGGCTGAGTCTGTAGGAAGTTTTACAGGTGAATGTAAGATTGCTCTGAGTTGTTCGTTCGGGGTGGAAATCGGTTCGGGCGTAGGTCATTGTTGTCGTCGCAAATGGTGGCTCATGCCGAAGGAGAGGAACATGGTTTCAACTAGCTTTCAGAACGAAGTGCCCAAGGCGCGTGTAAATATAAAGCTCGACTTGCATACCGGCGGTGCTCAGAGGAAGTTCGAACTTCCCCTGAAGCTCGTGCTGATGGGCGACTACAGTAATGGCAGGGAACAACGCCCGCTTTCAGAGCGCGGCAAGGTCAACATTGACAAGAATAATTTCGATAATGTGTTGGCCGATTTTTCACCCACGCTCAGGCTTGCCGTGGAAGATACGCTTGCTGATGATGGCAGTGACACAACCGTTGAGTTGAGTTTTCAGTGCATGAAAGACTTCGAGCCGGAGCAGGTGGCGCGGCAGTTGCCCCAATTGCGGGCGCTTCTGGCAATGCGCAACCTGTTGCGCGAGTTGAAAGCGAATTTGCTGGATAACGCGACCTTCCGCTTCGAGCTGGAGCGTATTCTCAAGGATGAAGCGCTCAGTGACGCCTTGCGCAATGAACTATCAGCGCTTGCCTCGCGCTAACGCGCTATTACCTTGGTTTCAATGTACAGGAAGTAAGACATGCCCGAAGAGCAAACTTCTGTGCAATCGCACAGCACCACCGTATTGCCTGAAAATAGTCGCGGCGTCTATCACGCGCTTTTCGACAAGATCAACCTCACGCCGCTTGATGAGATAGGCGGCATAGAAGCTTTTCAGAGCCTGGATGCGTTGTCGGAGGCTACCCCTGACGAACGTGTCACCGCGTCCATGAGTGTATTTCTGGATCTGCTCAAAAGCGCGGCACCGAAAATCGACCGCCTGGACAGGGCCTTACTGGATGAGCACATCGCTTCACTGGACGCGCAGATCAGTCGCCAGCTCGACGCCGTGATGCACCATCCCGATTTCCAGAACGTGGAGGCTACCTGGTGCGGGGCGAAATCGCTGATCGATCAGACCGATTTCCGCCAGAATGTGCGTATCGAGTTGCTCGACATCAGCAAAGCGCATCTGCTGCAGGATTTCGAAGACGCTCCGGAAATCGCCCAAAGCGGCCTGTATTTGCACACCTATACCCAGGAATACGACACACCCGGCGGTGAGCCCATCGCTGCGGCCGTGTCCAACTACGAATTTGATCGTAGCCCTCAGGATATTGCGTTGTTGCGCAGTATTTCAAAAGTGGCGGCGGCGGCCCATATGCCATTTCTGGGCTCGGTAGGGCCTGCATTCTTCGGCAAGGTCAGCATGGAGGAAGTTGCTGCCATCAAGGATATTGGCAACTACATGGAGCGCGCTGAATATATAAAATGGCACAGTTTTGCGGCCAGTGACGATGCACGTTACATCGGTCTCTGCATGCCGCGCGTCATTGGGCGCTTACCCTATGGGCCTGATACGAAACCGGTGCGCGGCTTCAACTACATAGAAAGCGTAAAAGGACCCGATCACGCCAAGTACCTGTGGGTGAATGCGTCATTCGCCTTTGCTGCGAATATGGTCAAGAGTTTTATCAAAAATGGCTGGTGCGTGCAGATCCGTGGCCCGCAGTCAGGCGGTGCAGTGACCGACCTGCCCATACACCTCTATGACCTTGGGACTGGTAACCAAGTCAAGATACCTTCGGAGGTGATGATTCCGGAAACACGTGAGTTCGAATTTTCCAACCTGGGTTTGATTCCGCTGTCGTATTACAAGAACCGCGATTATGCCTGCTTCTTTTCGGCCAACTCTGCGCACAAACCCGCGGTTTATGATACTCCAGAGGCAACCGCCAACAGTCGTATCAATGCTCGGCTGCCCTATGTGTTCCTGCTTTCACGCATTGCTCATTACCTGAAGCTTATTCAGCGCGAAAACATCGGCACGACTAAAGACCGTCGTTTGCTGGAGTTGGAGTTGAATAAATGGGTTGCAAGCCTGGTTACCGAAATGACCGACCCGGGTGATGACTTGCAGGCCTCCCACCCACTGCGTGAGGCCAAGGTGATTGTCGAAGACATCGAGGACAACCCTGGGTTCTTCCGCGTCAAGTTGTTCGCCGTGCCGCACTTCCAGGTCGAAGGCATGGATATCAACTTGTCATTGGTTTCGCAGATGCCAAAAGCCAAATCGTAGCCATACAGCAGGAGCGTTACCTTGAATATCGACCGTCCCCTGTGGGCTTCGGGGGCTTTGCTGTCCCCGCAGCAGTTCCAGCAGCAGGCGCGCCTGGAGGCGTGGGCCAACCTGTGCGTTTCACGTCAGTCGCTTGTACATCCTTGGGGCCTGCAGGCGATAGCCTTCGACAAGGATGCGCTGCAGCTTGGCAAGCTCAAGGCCAGTCGAGTGTGCCTGTGCATGCCTGACGGCACCCTGATCGACAGTGAGCGATTGGACCCGCTACCACCGGCGCTGGAGCTGTCACGGGTGCTCCCCGAAGGCAGCCCGGATGCCACGGTGGTGCTCGCCTTGCCGCTTGAGCAGGCCAACGGCGGCAACTGCCTGTTCGAGGGCGGCAGGGTCGAGCGCCCGACCCGCTACCGTCAGGCATGGCGGGACATACAGGATATCTACGGTGACGAGACACAATCGGTCGGGGTGCTCGAACACGCGCTGAGCCTGCGTCTTGTCGATGACGACAACGCTGACTACGTGACCTGCCCCGTGGCCAGGTTGGTGCGCGATGCCCAAGGCAGTTGGGCGCTGGACAGTAGCTACATACCGCCACTGCTCAGCTTTTGCGCACACTCCGGATTGCTGACTCAACTGGATAACCTGCTCACCCAGCTATCCGCCAAGCGCGAACGCCTGATGGGCATGCGTCGGGAAAGCAACCAGCGCATGGCCGACTTTGCCGTTGCCGATGTGACGCTTTTCTGGCTGCTCAATGCCTTGAACGCCTACCAGCCGGTATTGGCTGACCTGCAAGCCTACCCGGCGCGCCACCCGGAACAGGTGTACCAGACACTGATCAAGTTGACCGGGAGCCTGCTGACCTTCTCGCTGGATCACGATCTCGACTGCATACCGGCTTATCAGCACAGCAACCTGGAAGCGGTGTTGCCGCCGTTGATGCGTACCATTGCCACCCTGCTGGAGGCGAGCCTGCCATCACGGGTGGTGGCGTTGGTGCTCGAGGCAAAGGGGGCGAACCGCTGGCAGGTCACCCTCAACGATGCACGCCTGCGTGAGCCGGAGGGCGTTGATTTCTACCTCTCGGTACGCAGTGCATTGCCTGCCGCTCAGGTGCAAAGCCAGTTCCCCAGCTTATGCAAGGTTGGGGCGCCGGATGATGTCGATCATCTGGTCAATGCCGCACTCGATGGCGTTCCTCTTCAACCACTGAGCCAGGTTCCGGCTGCCATTCCCTTGCGCCTGGAGAACCAGTACTTCGCCCTCGATCTTGCGCATGCGAAGGGGCGGGCAATGTTGGCCCACGGGGTATGCGCACTGTACGCGCCGAGCACCTTCGCCGACGCCAGGCTTGAACTGTTCGCGGTGTTGCGCAAATGAGCCCGGTTCAGCAACCACCCATCACGCGTGGCCTGTGCATCGACGCGTTGCTGCAGGATACCTACCTGTTGGTCGTAGAACTGTGCCGTGGCGCATCGGTGCGCAGTGGCCCCGAACTCTGGGCACTGTGCGCGCGACAGGTAGAGACCGTACAGGCGGCACTGCGGCACGCCGAAGAAGATGCGCGCAGCATCGATCTCATCAGCCATGCCCAGTGCGCCTTGCTCGATGAAACCGTCCTGCGCCATGCCCAGGGGGAAGCGCACGCAGCCTGGGCAGAGCAGACGTTGCAGGTCAGGTTCTTCAGTCGTCATCAAGCGGGGGAGTTCCTCTACGAAGACATGCGCTCGGTGTTGCGTGAACCCGCAGCCAATCCTCACGTCCTGACGGCCTTTCACCGTGTGCTGATGCTCGGATTTCTGGGACGCTATCGCGACATCGCTGACCCGCAGCGGCAGCAACTGGTGCAAGCACTGGCTGCTCGGGTCGCGCCGTTGGGCATTACCAGTGCCGTTATTACCCAGGCCGAAGTACGGCGCAGGGGTGATGCCATGCCCTGGCTACCGTCATCTTTGATCCATGTGATAGCCGCGCTGGCGTTGCTCGCTGGCGTTTGGTGGGGGCTGGACCGGGCCTTGGGTGGGGCTGTCGTCGCGCTCCTGGCGGGCCAGGTGTGAGGGGCCTATGACGCGAAAGCAGAGGCTGGGCCTGTGGCTTTGGGCGGGTTCACTTGCGTTGGTGCTGGTGGCGATCGTGCCGATGGCCATGGGGTGGCGCGTGATTGCAGCATTGGCCTGCGTGGCCTTCGTTGCGCTGCAGTGTCGCCGTGCCTTGCGCATCGATCAGCACCTGAGCGAGAGGATGCTGCGGCGTGCGGCAGCCCTGCCGCCGGTGACATACCGGTATCCGGTGCTGCTGGTGTGCGGGGATGGCCTGAGCGGTCTTTTCGGCCCAGTAGCCGACGAGCAGTTGGCGCTGCGCGTGACCGCGCACGGGTGCTATCTACCGGTAGCGGGTGCAGAACAACTCACCACGGTCGCCGCAGAGCTGCTGGCGGCAAGGCCGCAGTGGGCCGCACAACTTGGCGTCTTGCTGGTGGTGGATGCCGCCAGCCACTCGGACTCGGCGGTGCTGGTCAACCAAGTGCGCAGCTTCGGCTACCAAGTGGCGAAGATTCGCAAGCGTGGGCTGGCTTTGCCGCTGATGGTGATGAGTTACCTGCCAGAGGCAGCGGCGGCAGGCGCCTGGTTCAGCTGGGAAGCAGGGTGTGCCAGCCCTAACGTACGTGAGGGCGGTGCCTGCATGAGCCTGGCCGATTGGCAGCGCTCAGGCAGCGACGTCTCGCTACAGCCGGCACGCTTGCAGGCTTGCGTACAACTCGACAGCGTTGCGCAATGGCTGGCTGAGTGGGTCGTCCCGGCCTTGACCGAGACGATCCCAGGTCACGCCCCGGCGAGGCCCCCGGTCACCCTGGCCATCGCCTCGACGCCGGCCCTGGACACGCCCGTGGCCAACAATCTCTGGCAGCGCTGGCTCTGCGAGCGAGTGGGTGTAGCCGCAAGCGACACCATGCAGCGTGCGCCCGACGTCCAGCCCCGCTTCCCGGACGAACTGCTGCACCTGCTGCCGGGGCATGCCCCAAATCGTGACCGGTTCAAGGCTCATGTGCTGGGGGTGTGGTTGTTCGTTTTTGCCGGCATTGCCGCACTGATGAGCTCTGCTTGGCAGAACACATTGCTGATGCGCCAGGTCAGCGATGACTTGCGTCGCTATCAGGCTATCGGCCCAGCAATGGAGCCGCACGACCTTGCGCAACGGCAAGCGGCGGTGGCTGTGCTGCATCAGCACGCACAGCGCCTGGACCGCTACTACCGCCACGGTGAGCCTTGGGCGCTGGGTTTGGGCCTGTATCAGGGTGGCTCGCTGCGAGCTCCGCTGCTGGCAGCGATAGCGAGCCATCGTCAACCGGCCGCTTTACCCAGGCCGGCCGACAAACCCGGCAGCGTGCGCCTGGACAGTCTGTCGCTGTTCGGCACCGGCAGCGCTCGGCTCAGGCCCGATGCGACTCAGGTGCTGATCAAGGCCCTGTTCGGCATCCAGGCGCAACCGGGTTGGCTGATCGTGATCGCTGGCCATACCGACGCCACTGGCAGTGATGAACACAACCTTCGTTTGTCCCGCGCCCGCGCAGCCGCAGTCCATGCGTGGATGCTACGCATGAGTGACATCCCTGCAAGCTGCTTCGCGGTGCAAGGCCTGGGGGCCAGCCAACCGGTGGCCAGCAATGACACCGAATCCGGTCGCGCGGCCAATCGCCGCGTGGAAATTCGCCTGGTGCCGGAGCCGGGGGCCTGTGCCTCGGGCCACGCCGTATCAGGCCTGCAACCCCTGCCGCATTCAGCGGCGTTCAACGACTGAAAAAAGGAGTTTCACATGGCTATTCCCATTTACCTGTGGCTGAAGGATGACGGCGGTGCAGACCTCAAGGGGTCAGTCAATGTCGGCGGCCGCGAAGACTCCATTGAGGTGATCGCCCAGGAACACTGCGTGTACATCCCGACTGACAACAACACCGGCAGGCTGACCGGCACGCGCATCCACACCCCGTTCGTGTTCAACAAGGAAATCGACGCTTCCACCCCGTACCTCTACAAGGCGGTTACCACCGGGCAGACGCTGAAGAGCGCCGAGTTCAAGTGGTATCGAATCAACGATGCCGGGCAGGAGGTCGAGTATTTCAACACCACGCTGGAGAACGTCAAAGTGGTGAACGTCTCGCCAAAAATGCACGACATCAAGGACCCGTCCAAGGAGAAACACAATCACCTGGAAGTGGTCGAGCTGCGTTACGAAAAGATCACCTGGACTTACCTGGACGGCAACATCATCCATTCCGATTCCTGGAATGAACGCCCTGCTGCTGCAGGCTGATAGCGCATTACCGGCAGGTGGGTTGCCACCTGTCGGCGCAGGTGTCTTGGGTTGAGCCTCCGTGTGCGGATGTTCAGCCGAACACACCCAGGCCCGTTGTCGCCAGGTGCGTTGACGGTTTTGTCGAGTACACATACCAAGGACGCTCCGTATGGCACACAACTCCGCTCGTCTGCTTCGCCGTCTCAACCCATTCTGTGCCCAGGCACTGACCGCGGCGGCTTCATTGTGCCAAAGCCGCGGCCATGCGCTGATCAGTATCGAACACTGGTTGCTGAAGCTGCTGGAACAGGGGCACGGTGACCTCAACGTGATCGCTCAGCGCTACGCCTGGGACCTGGATGCGCTGTGGCAAGGTTTGCTGGACTACTTCGATACCTTGCCATGCAGTGTGCGCAGCAAGCCGCGCCTGAGCAGTGAACTGCGGCAGTTGATTACCAACGCGTGGTTGCGGGCATCACTGGAGGATGACAGCGACACACTGCGCTCCGCTCACTTGCTGGGGGCGCTGCTGGAGGCGCCAAGCCTGCTCAAGTGCACTGCTGCCTGGCCACTGCTGAGTATCAGTGCGACGCAGCTGCAGCAGCTGGCGCCGGCCCTCGATCAGGCATCGGACGAACGCCCTGACGCTGAGGCGCTGTTGATCGAGAAGCCAGGCGCAACGGGGAATGCAGGTGCCGATCAGGCGCCCACTCAAGACCTTGCCCGGCGAACGGTACTCGAACGGTTTACCCAGGACATCACCGCCAAAGCGGCGGCGGGGCAGATCGATCCGGTTTACGGCCGGGACGATGAAATCCGCCAGGTCATCGACATCCTCAGCCGTCGGCGCAAGAACAATCCGATCCTGGTGGGAGAGCCGGGGGTCGGCAAAACCGCGTTGGTAGAAGGGCTTGCCTTGCGTATCGCCAAAGGCGAAGTCCCCGACAGCCTGAAACCGGTAAGCGTACGTACGCTGGACCTCGGGCTGTTGCAAGCGGGGGCGGGGGTGAAAGGGGAGTTCGAGCAACGCCTCAAAAGCGTCATCGACGCGGTGCAGCAGTCTTCGACGCCGGTACTGTTGTTCATCGATGAAGCCCACACACTGATCGGCGCCGGCAACCAGGCAGGCGCTGCAGATGCCGCCAACCTGCTCAAACCCGCTTTGGCCCGCGGTGAACTGCGCACCATCGCCGCGACCACCTGGAGCGAATACAAGCAGTACTTCGAGCGCGACGCCGCACTGGAACGGCGTTTCCAGAGAGTCAAGGTGGAAGAGCCGGACGATGCCAATGCCTGCCTCATGCTGCGCGGGCTCAAGGCTCGCTATGCCAGCCACCATGGCGTGCACATCCAGGATGCCGCCGTACAGGCTGCGGTCAACCTGTCCCGTCGTTACCTGACAGGCCGCCACCTGCCCGACAAAGCCGTCGACCTGCTCGACACAGCCAGCGCCCGAGTACGTATGGGCCTGGACTGCGAACCACAGGCGCTGGTGCGGCTCAAGGCCCGGCAGGTTGCGTTGACGCTGGAGTATCAGGCACTGGAAGAGGATGCCCGGGTCAATGGCAGGGGGGATGACGAAGGCATGGCCAGGCTTCAGGCGCAGCAGGTTCAACTGGGCCTCGACAAGGCCGCTCTGGAGTTGCAATACCAGCAGGCGCTGGCGCTGACCCGGCAATTACTCGACGCCCGCCAGGCACTGCCGAACGCGTCGGCAGAATGCACCGCGTTGCAGCAGCAGTTGAGCGACGCCGAGGGTAACCAACCGCTGCTATCGCTGGATGTGACCGCACGCAGTATCGCCGAAGTGGTTGCCGACTGGACCGGCGTGCCGCTGGGCAGCTTGCTCAAGGACGAACAGGCCAGCCTGCTGGCGCTAGAGCAGCAACTGGCCGAGCGGGTGATTGGCCAAACTCCCGCCTTGAGCGCGTTGGCGCAGCGACTGCGTGCAGCCAGAACGGGCCTGACCGATGACCAGGCACCCTTGGGCGTCTTCCTGCTGGTGGGCAGCAGTGGCACGGGCAAGACCGAAACCGCTCTGGCGCTGGCCGATAGCCTGTTCGGCGGTGAGAAGTCGCTGATCACGCTCAACCTGTCCGAATACCAGGAGGCGCATACCGTCAGCCAACTCAAAGGCTCGCCGCCTGGCTATGTCGGTTACGGCCAGGGCGGCGTGCTCACCGAAGCGGTACGCCAGAGACCCTACAGCGTGGTGCTGCTCGATGAAGTGGAGAAGGCGCACCGCGATGTCCTCAACCTGTTCTACCAGATGTTTGACCGGGGCTTCATGCGCGACGGCGAAGGGCGTGAGATCGACTTCAGGAACACCGTCATCCTGATGACCTCCAACTTGGGCAGCGATCTGCTGCAGCAGTACCTGCACGATCAACCCACGGCCGCCGACAGCGAGCTACAGGCATTGCTGCGCCCGACCCTGCGCGAGCACTTCCAGCCTGCCTTGCTGGCGCGCTTTCAAACGCTGATCTATCGGCCGCTGGCAGCCGAAGCGCTCAGGTCGATCGTGGCAATCAAACTGGCCAAGGTTGCCACACGCCTGCGCCGTCATTACGGGTTGCACTGCCGGGTCAACGAGCCTTTGCAAGACGCTTTGGTTGCCGCCTGCCTGCTTCCCGATACCGGTGCCCGCAACATCGACAGCCTGCTCAACCAGCAGATTCTGCCCGTGCTCAGTCAACAGTTGCTGCAGCGTCAGGCCAGCGGCCAGGCGACGCTGGCGGTGACCATGAGCTACAGCGAAGCCCAGGGCATCACCCTGGACTTCGCCGATCAGCTCGAGCCGTTGCGGTCCGCGGACCTGGAGCGCGATCATGTCTGAAGCGATCGCTCTATTCTTCAACCACAGCCAGCACAAGCTCGAAGTCGAAGGCCTGAAGGTACCTCTCGACGTGTTGGCCTTCGATGGCAATGAGTGGCTGAGCCAACCTTTCCAATACCAGGTGGAGTTCACCTCAGCCGTGCAGGATATCCCCGTCGAGCAAATGCTCAACCGGGACGCTACTTTCAGCCTCAACGCGCCACCACAAAAGCCCCCACCGCGCGGCTTCACCGCCCCGGTCGTCAAGCCGCTGCGTACCTTGCACGGCGTCATCACCGCGTTCAAACGCCTGTCCGAATCGCGTGATGAAGCCCGTTACCAGATTACCCTGGAGCCTCGCCTGGCCCTGCTCGGGCGTGGCAAGCAGTACCGCATCTACCAGCAACAGTCGGTACCGGAAATCGTCGAGAGCGTGTTGCGCAGCCGCCACCAATTCAGGGGGCAGCACTTCCTGTTCAAGCTGGCGCGCGAGTATCCCCGGCGTGAACAGGTGATGCAGTATGGCGAAAGCGACCTGGCGTTCATCTCCCGCCTGCTGGCGGAGGTGGGCATCTGGTATCGCCTGGTCAGCGATGACCGCCTGCGCATCAGCGTGGTCGAGCTGCATGATGACCAGCGTTTCTACCAGTTCAACGTCAAGCTGCCGTGCCGCCCACCGTCGGGCTTGAGCAGCAATGGCGAGGAAGCGGTGTGGGCCTTGCAGGCCAGCCACCAGGTGGTGGAACAGCACATCAATTTCCGTGCGTACCACCACCGCGAGGCGGGCGCCTACCTGGACGGCGAAGTCGACCAGACCCGCGGCGCGACCACCACCTACGGCGAGGCCTACCACTACGGCGAACCCTACAGCGCCCTTGGCGAGCCTTACGCCCAGGATGAAGACCTGCTCAGCGAAAGCGGCTTCTTCTACGCCCGCCTGAAACACGAGCGCTACCTGAACGGCCAGACCCACCTCAGCGGTGCCAGCAGCAGTGCCGGCCTGGCCCCGGGGCAGGTGCTGAAGATCTCGGGCGGCGCCCCACAAGCGTTCGCCCCCGGCGCGGTGATTACCCGCGTGCACACCCGTGCCGCCCGTGATCGCAGCCTGGAAACCTGTTTCGAGGCCATTCCCTACGCGGAGACGATCTGCTTCCGCCCGGCCTTGCTGCCCAAGCCACACATGGCCGGCACGCTGCCGGCGCGGGTCAGCAGTTCCAAGGCCAACGACCCCTACGGCCACATCGACCTCGAAGGCCGCTACCGGGTCAGCTTCCTGTTCGACCGCGACAGCTGGAACCAGGGCCAGGAAAGCGCCTGGCTGCGTCTGGCCCGGCCCTACGCTGGCGACACCCATGGCCTGCACCTGCCGCTGATCTGCGGCACGGAAGTGGCGGTAGCGTTCGAGCAAGGCGACCCCGACCGGCCCTACATCGCCCATGCCCTGCACGACAGCCGCCACCCGGACCACGTGACCCTGCGCAACTACAAGCGCAATGTGCTGCGTACCCCGGCGAACAACAAGCTGCGCATGGATGACACCCGGGGTGAGGAACATATCAAGCTCAGCAGCGAGCATGGTGGCAAGAGCCAGTTGAACCTGGGGCATGTGGTGGATGCCGGCAGGGACAAGCGGGGCGAGGGCTTTGAGTTGCGCACCGATGCGTGGGGGGCCATTCGGGGCGGCAAAGGGCTGTTCATCAGTGCAGATGCGCAGGCCAACGCCCAGGGCCCAGTGCTGGAAATGCGTGCTGCGACAGGCCGTTTGCAGCAGGCGGGCGACGAGCTTGAACGGCTGTCCGCCGATGCCCAAGCCAGCCAGGCCGAGCCTGCTGATGTGCAGGCACAGCTGACATTGCTGCGTGAGCAACTCGATGAACTCAAGGCATCGGTGCTGCTGCTGAGTGCCCCCGATGGCATCGCCTTGAGCAGTGGCAAGCACCTGCAGTTGGCAGCGCAGCAGAACCTGATGCTCAACGCTGGCGGTGAGGCGGATGTGAGCGTGATCAAGCGCTTGTTCATCGGCGTGGGGCAGGGACTGAGCCTGTTCGTGCGCAAGCTGGGGATCAAGCTGATCGCCAACCAGGGCCCGGTCACGGTCCAGGCGCAGAACGACACCCTGGAACTGCTGGCGCGCGAAGGGCTGGCAATCACCAGTACGGAAGACACCATCAGCATCACCGCAAAGAAGAAGATCATCCTCAATGCCGGAGGGAGCTACATCACTTTGGATGCCTGCTGCATCGAGGCAGGTACCGAGGGTGATTACAACGTCAAGTCGGCGTACTTCGACTACAGCGGGCCGGCGAGCATGAAGGCGGATCATGCGGATTATCCCAAACGCCTGAGCGTTCAGCCGGTGCAACTGCGTATTCCTCAGGCCCCCAATGCGTCGGCTGCACATTGGGCAGGTATGCCTTACACCCTGATAGCAGATGGTGCAGTGCTGCAGCAAGGCGTACTGGACGAGACCGGGGTAATTCAGGTCGAGCATCAGGTAGTTACCAGCCATTACCTGGTACGGCTGGTCAACGGCACGACCTATCGGATACCGCTACCGGAGCAGTACACAAAACCTCGACAAGGCGAGTTGGCCAATCGGGGCATGCTCCGTTACTCCCTGGGCAACGAAGCTGAAATATCCCCCTTCACTTCCATTCGAGATCAGTACGCCACTGTGCTGCAGAAACCGGAAAGGCAACCATGAGCCAGATCGAAATCACCGTACCGCTAGCGTTGCGGGAAACCAACGAGTGCGTCCTTACCGCTCCGTGGTTCGTCTGCGATACCCAGTACCACCCGGCACCGGCCAGTTACGAGCCGTTGGTGAACGGTGAGGAAACGTTCCGGGCAGTGTACCTGGCCATTGCCAGCGCGAAAAAATCCATCGACATCATCTGCTGGGGCTTCCAGCCATCGATGTATTTCATCCGCGACGGCAAGGCGCCCAGTATCGGCGAGCTGCTGATGGCCAAGGCCCGTGAAGGGGTGCAGGTCCGCGTACTCGGCTGGGAGATGCCACTCAATGCCGCGGGCATGGCGGGTGAGGCCAACCTGCCTGGCAAAGGGCCCATACGCCTCAGCGACCGCGCCCTGCAGAGTTCGACCGAGGCACAGTACGCGTTTGACCGTGAGTGGTTCACTGCTTGCAGGGTGGCCGACAGCGAGGCTGCCGGGCGTGTCGACAGCGGGCTTCCGGTGTTCGTCAGCCGTGGTTTTTCCTGGCGCGAGCGGGCCGAAGTGGCCCATCAGGTCAAATACCACAGCCTCGATAGCGCCATCAGTGCCCGCATGCGCCAGACCTTGCGGTTGTCCGCCACCCATCACCAGAAAAGCGTGCTGGTGGACTACGAGTTGGCAGATTGCGCGGTAGGTTTCGTCATGGGGCACAACATGCTCGATGAATATTGGGACACCGACCAGCACTCCGCGCTGAACCGCAGTGGCTACGACAAACCGGCGCCCAATCGCGGCCCGCGCGGCGTGCAGCCGCGCCAGGACATCTCCTGCAAGATCAGCGGGCCGCTTGTCGAGCACCTGCACCACAACTTCGCCAGTGCCTGGCGCAAGGAAACCGGCGAAGACTTGCTGGCATCGCGGCAGGCGATTGCTGTGGCGCAGAAGCTGGATTTCAACACGGGGACAGGGACGTCGATGATGGGCCAGTTGCTGCGCACCCAGGCCCAGGAAGGTCGGCGTGAGATCGAGAAGCTGTACCTGCAGGCAGTCAACAATGCCACGCAGTTCATCTACATCGAGAACCAGTATTTCCGCTGGCCGCCGCTGGCCGAAGCGATCAAGAAGGCCGCACTGGAGCAGACCGCTGGCGGACGCGATCCGGGGCTTCATGGTGCCTTGCACCTGTTCGTCGTCACCAATGCCAGCGACGAGGGTATCGGCGCAGGGACGGTGAATACCCAGCGGATGATCGAAAGCCTGGGGCGTGCGGACACCATTCCGGGCGTGACCAAGTTGTTGCGCATCGAGCAGGTGAAAAGAAAAGCACCGCCACGGCCGCCTGTGGATGGGCCGAATGATTACATGGGTAAACGCGCCGCCGAAAAATGGCAGGCGGAACTCGATGGGCACATTCAGGAAATCGAAGAAAGCACGATCAGGCCGGAGGATATTCCAGGGCTCAAGGTACACCTGTGTTCGTTGGTTGCACCGGACTCGCCGGCGGGGCAGCCATGGACGCCGGTGTATATCCATTCGAAGTTGATGATCGTCAATGATGTATTCACCACGCACGGGTCAGCGAATATCAATACGCGGAGTATGCAAGTTGATAGCGAACTGAATATTGCCTACGAGTGGGCGAGTGTGACGCAGGCGTTGAGGCGGCGGTTGTGGGGGCTGCATACGGGTGGGGTAGGGGCTCAGGATAAAGCGGCGGATGCGTTTAAGGCATGGGGTGAAATTTTAAAAGATAACCAGGATCGTAAGAACTTAGAAAGAATGCCTGTGTGCTCTTTGGTTGAGTTTTATTATGGGGATAGGATTGTAAGAGATATTGATTGATGCGCTCAATTTTTCTGCTGATAAGTATGCTGCTTGCTGCTTGCGGTGCTGAAGTAAGCAGGTTTTCGTATGGAGGGGATGATATGGATCCACTAGCAGACGTAAAAGCTAAGCTGGAGTTCAGTTGTGCGTATGAAAATATTCCAGAGCCGGCAGCGGAAGCTGACATGCTTTTTAAATATGCACGATGGCTGCAAAAAAACAATCAACTCAAGCGCGACGGAAAAGTGAATATTGAAATTGCTAGGCTCTATAGAGTTGCAATGGAGCATGATCATTTCAAGGCCAATATAAATCTGCAAAATGGTGCTATGCGTGGGCAATTCGAAATCAGTCGAGGAGAGCACCTGCGGTTAAGCCAGAGGTTGATTGATTCGAAGGTCGCGACAGGCTATTACTTCGTCGGCATATTTCTCGAACAAGGTTCGGCTGGCCTGCGGAAAGATCAGGAAATGGCGCTGCGTTACTACCGTAAAGCTGCCGATGAGGGTAGCGCGCTTGCCCAGTATTATGTGGCAGAGAAATTGGCCCCTATAGATATTGCTCCGGATGTAGCACGGCAGATGCGAGCGTGCGCGGCGCAACAAGGTCATGGTGGTGCGGCGGTATCTTTGGGGGTGAATTTAAAAAATATAGGGCGCTACGTAGAATCACTCGAAGCGTTCCAACTTGGAGTAGCTGCTGGCGACGAAATATCAAGTTCATTCCTTTCAAAAGGCTTCCGAGGTCCGGAGCCAGAAGATGCGCTTCATTACTTGGGTTTAAAAGAGGACTTGGGGCGCGCTGAGCGCTATAGAATTATTGGTGCCGTGTTGGGCAACTATTCTTACGCAAATCCCACGGTTCCCGAAATTAACGAAATAGTCCCACTGCCTCCGGCCAAACTCCCCCCATGGGACGGCAAGCTTAAATGGCTGGAGGACCGCCTGGCCAATATCCCGCCAGAAAAACCCAGCGAAGCGCTAATTCGCAAGTTGGCCAAGGAGAAAGTCCTCGACCCGGCCACCGGCAAACCCATGCCGGGCTCACCCTCGTTCAGCGATGCCAACTTCCCGGTGCTGATTTGCGAAAGCGACCAACCCTGCCCGGAGAGTGGTTATTGGAAGGTCATGATCACCAGCCTGCGAGAGACTACTCGCTACTTCGAGCAAGGCGAAATCATGCCGCGGTACACGATGAGCTGGAAAGAACCGCGTATTTGGCCATTGCGGGACAAACCGATGCAGTGCGTAAAGCGAGTCGAGTGGGGTTTGCTTGGCTGAACTCTGGTCTGCATCGTTTGAGCTGTGAACTTGGTCACGCGAGAACCGAAAGTGTTTGAGGGCAAGTTGTAATGAGCCAGATCGAAATCACCGTACCGCTAGCGCTACGGGAAACCAACGAGTGCGTCCTTACCGCCCCGTGGTTCGTCTGCGATACCCAGTACCACCCGGCACCGGCCAGTTACGAGCCGTTGGTGAACGGTGAGGAAACGTTCAGGGCGGTGCACCTGGCCATTGCCAGCGCGAAAAAATCCATCGACATCATCTGCTGGGGTTTCCAGCCGTCGATGTACTTCATCCGCGACGGCAAGGCGCCCAGTATCGGCGAGCTGCTGATGGCCAAGGCCCGTGAAGGGGTGCAGGTGCGCGTGCTCGGCTGGGAGATGCCACTCAATGCCGCTGGCATGGCGGGTGAGGCCAACCTGCCTGGCAAAGGGCCCATACGCCTCAGCGACCGCGCCCTGCAGAGTTCGAGCGAGGCACAGTACGCGTTTGACCGTGAGTGGTTCGCTGCTTGCAGGGTGGCCGACAGCGAGGCTGCCGGGCGTGTCGACAGCGGGCTTCCGGTGTTCGTCAGCCGTGGTTTTTCCTGGCGCGAGCGGGCCGAAGTGGCCCATCAGGTCAAATACCACAGCCTCGATAGCGCCATCAGTGCCCGCATGCGCCAGACCTTGCGGTTGTCCGCCACCCATCACCAGAAAAGCGTGCTGGTGGACTACGAGTTGGCAGATTGCGCGGTAGGTTTCGTCATGGGGCACAACATGCTCGACGAATACTGGGACACCGACCAGCACTCCGCGCTGAACCGCAGTGGCTACGACAAACCGGCGCCCAATCGCGGCCCGCGCGGCGTGCAGCCGCGCCAGGACATCTCCTGCCAGATCAGAGGGCCGCTTGTCGAGCACCTGCACCACAACTTCGCCAGTGCCTGGCGCAAGGAAACCGGCGAAGACCTGCTGGCATCGCGACAGGCGATTGCCGTGGCGCAGAAGTTGGATTTCAACACGGGGACAGGTACGCCGATGATGGGCCAGTTGCTGCGCACCCAGGCCCAGGAGGGGCGGCGTGAGATCGAGAAGCTGTACCTGCAGGCAGTCAACAATGCCACGCAGTTCATCTACATCGAGAACCAGTATTTCCGCTGGCCGCCGCTGGCCGAAGCAATCAAGAAGGCCGCATTGGAGCAGACCGCTGGCGGGCGCGATCCGGGGCTTCATGGTGCTTTGCACCTGTTCGTCGTCACCAATGCCAGCGACGAGGGTATCGGCGCAGGGACGGTGAATACCCAGCGGATGATCGAAAGCCTGGGGCGTGCGGACACCATTCCGGGCGTGACCAAGTTGTTGCGCATCGAGCAGGTGAAAAGAAAAGCACCGCCACGGCCGCCTGTGGACGGGCCGAATGACTACATGGGTAAACGTGCTGCTGAAGAATGGCAGGCGGAACTCGATGGGCACATTCAGGAAATCGAAGAAAGCACGATCAGGCCGGAGGATATTCCAGGGCTCAAGGTACACCTGTGTTCGTTGGTTGCACCGGACTCGCCAGCGGGGCAGCCATGGACGCCGGTGTATATCCATTCGAAGTTGATGATCGTCAATGATGTATTCACCACGCACGGCTCGGCGAATATCAATACGCGAAGTATGCAAGTTGATAGTGAACTGAATATTGCCTACGAGTGGGCGAGTGTGACGCAGGCGTTGAGGCGGCGGTTGTGGGGGCTGCATACGGGTGGGAGAGGGGGACAGGATAAAGCGGCGGATGCGTTTAGAGAATGGGGCAGAATTCTGGAGGATAACAAAGGACTTCAGCGTTCAAAGAAAATGCCGGCATGTTCTCTAGTTGAGTTTCGTTATGAAGATAGAGTGATTAGGGATCTTGATTGATGTGGTGTGGCTTACTGTTGATAGGCCTATTGCTGTCTGCGTGCAGCAATGAGCCTGGTTACGTGTACTCGTCCAAGGGGGTGGCTGTGGATTCGCTGGAAAATATACAAGCCAAGCTGGATTTCAGTTGTGTGCATGAAAAAATCCCAGAGCCGCCAGCGGAAGCTGATGTCCTGTTTAAATATGCGCGATGGTTGCAAAAAAACAACCTACTCAAACGTGATAGGGCCGTGGATATTGAAATTGCACGGCTCTATAGAATTGCAATGGAGCATGATCATTTCAAGGCCAATATCAACCTGCAGAATGGTGCTATGCGTGGGCGATTTGAGATTGGTAGAGGAGAGCACCTGCGATTAAGTCAGAGATTGATTGAGGCGGGGGTCGCGACAGGTTATTACTTCGTCGGCATATTTCTTGATCAAGGTTCGGCTGGCCTGCGGATGGATCAGGAAATGGCGCTGCGTTACTACCGTAAAGCTGCCGATGAGGGCAGCGCGCTTGCTCAGTATTATGTGGCAGAGAAATTGGCTCCCATAGATATTGCACCGAATGTAGCGCAGCAGATGTGGCAATGCGCGGCGCAACAAGGTCACGGGGAGGCAGCAGTGAATTTAGGGGTCTATTTGAAACAGGCCGGACACTATTCACAGGCAGTCGAAGCCTTCCAGTTTGGGGTGGCCGCTGGCCATGAGACCTCGAGTGGGTTCCTGGAAATGGCCTTTCAAGGGCCGTCTCCACAGGACAAACTTAACTATCTTGGTCAAAAGGAGGATTTGGAACGTGCCGAACGATACAGGAAAATCTGGAAGGTGCTAGCTAATTATTCATACGCCAATCCCACGGTTCCCGAAATCAACGAAATAGTCCCGCTACCTCCGGCCAAACTCCCCCCATGGGACGGCAAGCTTAAATGGCTGGAGGACCGCCTGGCCAATGTCCCGCCAGAAAAACCCAGCGAAGCGCTGATCCGCAAGTTAGCCAAGGAGAAAGTCCTCGACCCGGCCACCGGCAAACCCATGCCGGGCTCTCCGTCGTTCAGCGATGCCAACTTCCCGGTGATGATCTGCGAAAGCGACCAACCCTGCCCGGAGAGTGGTTATTGGAAAGTCATGATCACCAGCCTGCGAGAGACGACTCGCTACTTCGAGCAAGGCGAAGTCATGCCGCGGTACACGATGAACTGGAAAGAACCGCGCATTTGGCCATTGCGGGACAAACCGATGCAGTGCGAGAAGCGTGTTGAGTGGGGACTGCTCGGTTGAAGTGCATTAAATATTCTGTTTGACAACAAGTCGAGGTTATAGATGCGTGGAGTTATTCGGGTTGGCGACAAAACGAGCAGTGGTGGCACTGTATTGTCTGGGTCCAGCACAATGCGTTTCGCCGGTATCGCTGTAGCTCGGCAAGGGGATCCGGTGTTCTGCCCGCTACCAGGGCATGGGCGCACGATGATAGCCGAAGGTCACGCGACATTCAGCGATAACGGTCTGCCGGTAGCGTTCAACGGTCATTTATGTGCCTGCGGCTGTGCGCTGATCACATCGTTGCCTGAAGCGGGCACGCGCTGATCATGCCAGTCAGTCTCGACCAATTACCACCCGTGGCGGTGCGCCCTGGTATGCCTCGACTCTGGCTGTGGTCGGGCTTGCTGATGCTTTTCCTGCTGTTGGGCGCCGCCGGGGTACTGGTGTTTGCCAGCCAACCACTGGCTGAGCAATCGTTGCGTATCTGGTGGCTGGTCGCGGCTGGCGTGCTCTTGGGTTGGTGCCTGCTGTTGGCCGTGCGCATCTTGCACTACCTGGGGTTACGGCATGCAGCGGATGGTTGGGACCAGGCCCGTGAGGAAGACTACGCAGGCAAGATTAACCAAGGCCGGCGTTTTGTACAGGTTTTGGATGCCACGTTACACACTGGGCTCCAGGTGCCAGGGCAAAGCTGGGTTACTCAACTCGAAGCGTTGCTAAGCGGGCTACGCGCGATCAGAACACAGCCTGCCTGGGCGGGTGACATAGCTCGGCACAGCCGGTTGCCGATAGAAGCAGGAAGCACCGCGGAGCATAGGTTGCTGGCAGCCTTGAACCGAGTGCTCGCAGACTTGGCCGAGACGCTTTCGCAGCTACCGGCGGATGTCCCCTTGGCCGTGCTGTTGGATGTCGACAGCAGTTTGCCAGCGAGTGAAATCCACAGGATATGGCAAGAGGCATGGGGCAGCTCGGCTAACCGACAGCCCGCTACGACGCTGCCGGGCTGTGGGCTTGGTGTTCTCGATCACTGGCTCGACCAGCGCAGCGAGGATCGTTCTTTGCTGCTGGTGGTCTCCTGCCAGGTTGCACCATCCCAGCCTGTGGGCACGGCCGAAGTGGCCGTCGGACTATTGCTTGGCAATCCGCTCGGCGCGTCTACCCTACCGCCGATTGCCCGCCTGCACCGACCACAACAGGCCTGCGAGCAAACCAGCGAAGCGTGGTGCAGCGCTGTCGACCAGTCCTTGAACTGGGCAGACAAGGAGCGCGACGCACTCGACCATGGCTGGCGCGTGGGCATCGACGCGGGTCATGAGCCGGCACTTGGTACGGTCTTCATGCGCCTGCCAGCCGAGCTCGATGGCCTTGTCCATAACCTGGACGCCATGCTTGGGCACCCGGGCAGGGCCGCGCCATGGTTGGCCCTGGCCGCGGCTACCCAGAACATCAAGCAGGGCGCCGGTGTGCAGATCATTTTCAGCGGTGAGCGCTCTGCGGCTTCGGTGCTCTGGAGCACCGTGATCGTACCCTCTCCTGCGCCAGCGAATTAGGAATTTCAAATGCAAACGATGGGGTGGTGGCTGCTGTTCGGTGTCTTGCTGATAACGGTAGCGGTGCTTGCAGCTTGGGGATGGCAGCAGCCAGAGTTGTTCGGCATAGCAGGCGGCCCAATGTCGGGACTTGAACTATGGAGCCTTGTGGCGGGTTCATCCGCCGCTGTCATCGCGTTGGGCCTAGGCTATCTGCTGATCGCCCGAAGGCTCGCCAAGCGAGCATACAGTCAGCACTGCGACAGCGAACTGGCGCCGTTGACGGTTGATATTTCCGGAGGAGGCATTGCTGACCCGGATGCGCTTTTGCATGCAGTTACCGGTTGCCTGCGTGAACACCATGGCCGGTTTTGGCGCCGCAAGGTCCGGGTATTGTTGGTGGTAGGCGACGCCGCGCAGATTGATGCGATTGCCCCCGGTCTGAGTGACAAGCGCTGGTTGGTCGACCGGCACACACTTTTATTGTGGGGCGGCAGTGCACAAACGGCAATCGACCACGAGCTGGTGAACGGGTGGAGAAAGCTGTGCCACTGGCATGCGCCTGAGGCTGTTGTCTGGGCACTGAACAAGGCGCAACGCGATGATGCCGTAGCCATGAGCCTGGGGGCCCGGCGCCTGCGAGACCTGGCCCTTGAGTTGCGTTGGCAATTGCCGCTGCACCTGTGGCAAGTGTGCAGCAGCGCGTGGTCGCAAGAGACGCGCGCGGTGCAGCCGGTAGGTTGCTGGTTGCCATCAAAGGTAGATGATGCGCAACTGCGCGAACTTTTACACTCGCTTGTGCGGCCTTTGCGCGAAGCTGGCCTGGCGCAGCTCAACAACGATCCTGAACATGATTTCCTGTTGCGTTTGTCACGCGATCTTGAAGACGAGCGTTCAAGCGCGTTGGGCGCTGTGTGGAGTGAACGTACCGTCTCGTTGCGTGGCGTATGGTTCAGCTTGGCGACCCCACGAAAGGGCCGGCCTGGTCTGGACCACCACTGGCAGGTAACTCCTGAGTGGAGCGGCGTGCTGAGTGCGAATGTGGGTAGCGCCAGGCGCCTGGGCTGGAGCCTACCCCGAGCGACCTACGTTGCTGTACTGAGCCTCGCCGCCATTTGGGCCGTCGGCTTGTTAGTGTCCTTCGCCAGCAACCATGCCGAAATCATCAAGGTAAACCAGGCACTGGCGACCCTGCAGCATCCAGCCGAGGGCAGCGACCCCATGGCCGCCTTGCGCGAGCTGAGCCTCGAAGTGTCCCGGCTGGACTACCGCGTCGAACACGGCGCCCCCTGGTACTACCGTTTTGGCCTGGACCACACCCGCACCCTGCGCGATGTCGCCTGGCCGCACTACGTGCAAGCCCTGCACCAGCGTGTGCGCGAACCGGCCGCAGCGCGTCTGCAAGCCCAGCTCGGCGCGCTGGTCAAACTGCCACCGGCCAGCCCCGAACGCGCCCGGCGCGCACAAGCGGCCTACACCCAGCTCAAGGCCTACCTGATGCTCGCTCGCCCCGACAAGGCTGACGCCGACTTCCTGGTCCAGACCCTGGGCAAGACCGAACCCGGCATCTGGTCGTTCTACGCCGAGCGCCTGCCCGCCAACCCGGACTGGGCGATCGAGGCCGAGCCGAAACTGATCGCCCAGGTCCGCCAGATCCTGCTCGACCAGCTTGGCCAGCGCAACGCCGAAACCAGCCTGTACCAGCAGGCCCTGGACACCGCCGCCAACCACTACCCGGCCGTGGCCCTGGCGCAGATGGTCGGCGATACCGACCCCGGCCCCTTGTTCTCCACCACGGCCAGCGTCCCCGGCGTATTCACCCGTCAGGCCTGGGAAGGCCAGGTGCGCGGGGCCATCGACGCTGCCGCCAAGGCGCGCCGTGAAGAGATCGACTGGGTGCTTAGCGACAACCCCAGTGACATCACCCGCGAACTCAGCCCCGAGCAGCTGCGCGAACGGCTCACCGCCCGCTACTTCAACGACTACAGCAACGCCTGGCTGGCGTTTCTCAACAGCCTGCGTTGGCGCAAGGGCAGGACGCTGGACGAGGTGATCAGCCAATTGAGCCTGATGAGCGATACCCGCCAGTCCCCCTTGATCGCGCTGATGGACACGCTGGCCTATCAAGGGCAGGCGGGTCTGCGTGGCCAGGCCCTGGCGGATTCGTTGATCGAGTCCGCGCAGAACCTGATCGGCCAGGATAAAAAGCCGCCGATCGGGCCAACGACGCAAGCCAGCCCTGGCCCGCTGGAGCGCACCTTCGGCCCGTTGCTGGCGTTGCTGGGCAAGCGTGCCGAAGGGCAGCAAAGCGACGACCACCTCAGCTTGCAGGCATTTCTCACCCAGGTCACCGGCGTGCGCTTGAAGTTGCAACAGATCACCAGCGCGCCCGACCCGCAAGCCATGACCCAGGCCCTGGCGCAGACGGTATTCCAGGGCAAGCGCGTCGACCTCACCGATACCCAGTCCTACGGTAGCCTGATCGCCGCCAGCCTGGGCAACGAGTGGAGCAGGGCGGCCCAGACGCTGTTCGTCGAGCCGTTGGAGCAGGCCTGGCAGCGCGTGTTGCAGCCCTCTGCCGAGGGCCTGAACAGGGCTTGGCAACGGGCGATCGTCGACGATTGGAACAACGCTTTCGCGGGTCGTTACCCGTTCGCCGCCACCCCCAGCGATGCTTCGCTGCCCATGCTCGGCCAACTGATCCGCGCCGATACCGGGCGTATCGATCGCTTCCTGCACGAGCAGCTCAATGGCCTGCTGCGCAAAGAGGGCAGCCGCTGGGTGGCCGACCCGCGCAACAGCCAGGGCCTGCGTTTCAACCCCGCGTTCCTCACGGCGATCAATCAGCTTGGCGAGCTGGCTGATGTGCTGTTTACCGATGGCGGTATGGGGGTGAGTTTCGAACTGCGTGGCAAGCCGGTGCGCGATGTGGTGCAAACCACCTTCATCCTCAACGGCGAAACACACCACTACTACAACCAGCGCGAACGCTGGCAGCGCTTCACCTGGCCCGGGCAGAGCGACGGCCCCGGCGTGAGCCTGACCTGGACCAGCGTGTTCGACGGCGAGCGGCTGTTTGCCTACATCCAGGGCACCTGGGGGCTGATCCGTTTGCTGGAACAGGCGCAGGTGACGCCGCTGGACGCGGGTGACAGCCGCTACAAGCTGCAACTCAAGGCAGCCGATGGCCTGAACCTGACCTGGGACTTGCGTACCGAACTCGGCGCAGGGCCGATGGCGTTGCTCAAGCTCCGCGACTTCAGCTTGCCGCGGCAGATCTTCCTGCTGGAGGGCGGCAAAGCACAACGCTACGCACACAACGAGGACGCGCCATGAGCCTGCAGAAACTGGTCGAGCGGTGCCTGGCGGGTGCCGACCCGTTGTTGGTCGCCCGTCAGCATGCGCAGTGCTGGGAGCCTTGGTTGCAACCCATTCCAGGTGATTCGCCGGTGGGGCAGGACCCGGGCTACGAGGATGACTTCCAGCGGATGCGCGAGGAGGTCAACAAGCTCTCCGGGGCTGATGCCGAGCAGGTTGTCCAAGCCGCGCGCAAGCTGCTCGAGACCACCAGCAAGGACTTGCGTATTGCTACTTACTACCTGTGGGCCCGGCTGCACAACGACGGTGAAACGGGGTTGGCTGATGGTCTGAGCCTGTTGGCAGCCTTGGTCGAGCGCTTTGCCAGCCAGGTGCTGCCTGCGCGCGCCACGGCGCGCAAAGCCGCGCTGGAGTGGCTGGCTAGCAGTAAGGTGCTCGACAGCCTGTCGCTGTACCCGCAAGTGGTCAAGGCTGAAGCCGAGCGCACTGTCGCGGCGCTGGTGTGGCTGGAGCACGGCCTCAGCGCCTGGCCGCCCGCACACCGGCCGCACCTTGCGCCGCTTTACAACGCCCTGACCGTGCGGCTGGTACAGGCCGGTGGCGTCGATGCGATTGTGCCGCAGACCAGCGCCGAGCACGCTGCCAACAGCAAGCCCGTCGGCCCAGGCGCGGCCCCGATCAAGTCCGGGCGCGACTTGCTCGACAGTGCGCGCAACCTGGCGCGCTACCTGCGTGATCAACCTGATGGCTGGTTGGCCGCGCACCGTCTGATGAAAAGCCTGCGCTGGGATACCGTGCACCAATTGCCAGCCCAGGACGCTCACGGCATTACCCGCCTGGCTCCACCGCGTGGCGAGTCCCGCGCCCGGCTGCAACGGCTGTACGTGCAGCAAAGCTGGGGCGAATTGCTGGAGCAGGTCGAGTGCCTTTATGCCGAGGGGGTAAACCATTTTTGGCTGGACTTGCAGTGGTGCCTGCATCAGGCGCTGAGTAAATCGCCAGCCCCCCAAAACGCCTGGGCGAGCATCGTCAGAGATGATCTCGGCATGCTGCTGCAACGCTTGCCAGGGCTGGAGGCGCTGCGCTGGAGCGACGGCACCGCCTTTGCCGATGAAACCACCCGCGACTGGATCAACCAGCACGTCACTGCCGGGCTGGGGCAGCAATGGTTGCCCGCTGCTGCAGCCAGCCCGGCCGAGGCCGGCAACGCGGTGTTGGCGCTGGAGCATGAAGCATTGGCCCAGGCTGACACGGAGGGCGTCGAACAGGCGCTGGCCTGGTTGGCCGCGCGCCCGGAACTGGACAGCGGGCGCCAGCGCTGGCTGTTGCGCCTGGTGATGGCGCGTGTGGCGGAGCAACACGGCAAAAGCGAACTGGCCCTGAACCTGTTCTGCGACCTGGACGCCAGTGCGCAACGCCATGCGCTGGACGAATGGGAGCCGGCGCTGTGCTTCGAGGTCAAGGCGCGGCTGCTGAAACTGCTACGTGCGAAAACCCTGCGCAACGATGCCGACCGGCCTGCCCTGGCCAGGCAGATAGAGGCGCAGCTGGCTGCGCTGGTGGCACTGGACCCTGTGCGAGCTGCAGTGCTCTGCGGCTGAGGCCATACAAGGAACGATCACTTTGAGTACCGATGACAACCTGACCCTTCGCTACTTCGACGCCGAGATGCGCTACCTGCGTGAAGCTGGCAAGGAGTTCGCCCAGGCATTTCCCGACCGGGCAGCACAGTTGAACCTGGACAAGCCCGGGGCAGACGACCCCTACGTGGAGCGGCTGTTCGAAGGTTTTGCCTTCCTCATGGGGCGCCTTCGTGAAAAGCTCGACGACGATTTGCCGGAGCTGACCGAGGGCCTGGTAAGCCTGCTGTGGCCCCATTACCTACGTACCATTCCGTCGCTGTCGATCGTCGAGCTGGCGCCGGACGTCGATGCCATGAAGGGCAGTGAAGTGATTGCCCAAGGCTTCCAGGTGTTGTCCCAACCGATAGGGCCACAACGCACCCGTTGCCGCTATACCACGACGCAGGCCATGAAGCTGCAGCCCCTGGCACTGTCGGCGGTTGGCCTTGATCACGAACCTGACGGGCGTGCGCTGCTGCGTTTGCGCTTCTCATGTGGCGCGCTGGCGGATTGGCGGGACATCGACCTGAGCAACTTGCCCCTCTACCTGAATGGCGATGCCGCCCTGACCAGCACGCTGCACCAGGCACTGACGCTCAAGGCCCAGTCGCTGCATGTGCGGGTACCGGGGCGGGCAGAGCGCCGCCCATTCAACGGGCATTTTTCGCCGAAAGGTTTCGCTGACGACGACCGCTTGTGGCCCAAGGGTGACAGCGCGTTCAGCGGTTACCAGTTGCTGCTGGAGTACTTCACCTTTCGCGAGAAGTTCATGTTCGTGGCCCTGCAGGGGCTGGAGCACCTCGAGCTGCCCGCGAGGACGCCGTGGTTCGAGCTAGAAGTCGTGCTCACCGAGGCCTGGCAGGCCGCGTTCGTGCCCAGTGCCGAGCATATCCGGTTGCATGCGGTGCCGGTCATCAACCTGTTTCCGCTGGAAGCCGACCCATTGCTGCTTGAGCCCTTGCAGAACGAATACCTGCTGCGGCCCATGCGCCTGCAGGATGGCCATACTGAAATCTACTCGGTGGACCGGGTAACAGGGTCGAAGACGGCGGCCAAACAAGACTTTGTCCCCTTCACCAGCTTTCGCCACCGGGGCGGCATGCTGCGCGAGCAAGCCCCCGAGCGATATTTCCACACGCGCTTGCGCCGTGCTGCGAATGGGCTGCATGACACCTGGCTGATACTGGGTGGGCAAGGGTTCGATAAAGACAGCTTGTTCGAGCACGAAAGCCTGTCGCTGCAACTGACCGGCACCAACGGGCAACTGCCGCGCAAGGCATTGCAAAGCACCCGGCTCGACATGGCAGCGCAATCTGCCCAGACCGCCCTGCGGGTGCGCAGTCTGTGTGCGCCGACGTTGCCGTGCTACCCGCCCAGCCGTGACCGCTTTCATTGGCGGGTGCTCAGCCACCTGGGCTCCAACTTCCTGCCGATGCTGGCCAGCGCTGAAGTGCTGCGCGGCACGTTGGCGCTGTACGACTGGACCGGCAGCGAGATGAATCGACGCCGGCTGGAGGCGATCGTCGAGGTGCGGCATCACCTGATCCAGCGCTTCGAAAAAGGCTTTCTGCTGCGCGGGGTGGATATCGAAGTCACGCTGGATGCCAACGGCTTTTCCGGGGAAGGGGACATCAGCCTGTTCGGCGAGATGCTCAACCGCTTTTTCGCCCTGTATGCCGATATTCACCTGTGCACCCAGCTCACATTGGTCCTGCAACCTACCGGGAGGTGCCTGCGATGGAGCGAGAACCACAGCCAACGGATTCCCGGCTGAACACCGATAGCCTACTGCAGGTACTGCAAGGGCAGGTCGCCAAGGCCAACCTCTATCGCCTATGTCAGGTCCTGGAGCAAGCCCTGCCGGGCCGTGCGTTATTGGGCAGCACGGCCCACCCGAGTGACGACCCTGTGCGTTTCCGGCCGGACCCGGGGATGGGGTTCCCGGCGGGCGAAGTGAGGGCCATCGAGATCGACCCGGCGCACCCACAAGGGCCTGCGACGGTGCGCACCCGTTTGCTGGGCTTGTACGGTGTCGACTCACCGCTGCCCACCGGCTACCTGGACGACATCGCTCAGCGTCGAGAGGGGCATGAGGCGGTCGAGGCTTTTCTGGATATCTTCAACCACCGACTGTTCACCCAGTTCTACCGGATCTGGCGCAAGTACTCCTACCCGGCAACCTACGAGGCGGGCGGTCGCGATGCAACATCGCAATGCCTGTTGGGGCTGGTCGGGCTCGGCATACCTGGTACTGCCGAGCGGATTGCAACGCCGATATCGCGTTTTCTGGCATTGCTCAGCGTGATGCGCCTGCCGACGCGCAACGCCGAGGGCATCGCGGCACTGGTCAAGCTGCTTGCGCCGAATACGCAGGCCAAGGTCCACGGGCACTGGCCGAGAAAGGTGGTGCTCAAGCAGCCCGCCAGCCTGTCAGCGAGTCACCCCGTGAGCCTGGCCCAAGGTACGCCATTGGGGACGGTCGGCCAGGACGCCAACAGCCAGTTGCACCTGACATTGCTGACCACTGACCCGGACGAAGCCCATGCCTGGCTGCCGGGTGGCCATCTGCACGCTGATCTGCTGGTGCTGCTGGAGGTGTACCTGGGCTGGCGCTGCACTGCCAGGCTGCAACTGTCGCTGCCCCTGCACATTCTGTCGGCTCCGGTGCTGGGTGGCAGCACAGCGCTACTCGGCTTGACTGCTGTCCTGAACCTGAAGCAAGCAGCCCGGACGTCCGGGGAGCACGCAGAAATCACCCTGAACCTGGGCCGCTATCGAGGCCTGCTCATCAACCCTCACAATCGGGAAGTACAGCATGTGGCGTATCGCATTTAACCTCTTCAGCGTGTTCGCGCTGGTATCTGCGCTAAGTGGTTGCGGGATGATGCAGGCCGCGGCTGACAGCGTGGCATCGGCCAGCGACGCTATTTTCTACAAGCAGGTGAAAACGCTGCACCTGGATTTCGACGGCCGGGCGGCGATGAACACCGACCAGGTGCATATGGGCGGCTTGTCGATCGCGACCCTGGTACGGGTTTATCAACTGCGCGATAGCACGGCGCTGGAGAGGATCACCTATGACGAGTTGCTGGAGCGCGGCGACCGAACATTTCGTGGCGACCTGCTGAGCGAGCGGGCCCTGGTCATCAAACCCGGCGAGGGCGCGCAGTTGAGCATGCCGCTGGAAAAGGACGCGGCATTCGTGGCGGTGGTGGCTTTGTTCCATGCACCCGACAACCAGGCAGGCAGCTGGCGGTTGATCCTGAGCCGCAATGAGCTGGACCCTGACACGCCGCGCCTGGTAGCGCTCGATGACAACCGTCTGACGCTGCGTGTGCAGGGACGGGAATAGACCATGCCTGAGCTGAACCCATCGCTCTACGAAATACTTCTGCAGAACTTCAACGGTGAACTGGAATTGCACAGTGTGTCGGAGCAAGACCAGCACACCTTGTCGGTGCTGGACAACCTCCAGCGTATTCTCAACAGCCGCGCTGGGGCGCTGGCGCATCTGCCGGACTACGGCCTGCCCGACATGGGCACGGTCCTGCAAGGGCTCCCTGCATCGGCGCATTCCCTGAAGGGCACCCTGCTCAGTACCTTGCTCAAATACGAACCCCGGGTAGCCGCAATCGACATCGAGTTGTTGCCCCAGTCTCTGCCTGGCCATCTCGAGTACGCCATGAACGTGCAGCTCGCAGACGGCAGGCACGTAAGCTTCGGTACCACATTGGCCCCAGAGGGCCGAGTGGTGATTCGTCACCTGAAACGGCAGGGATTGTTGCCCAAGCCGTGAATACCAATATGCAAGGAGGGCTGATGACAGCGGTGTTTGAAATGCGCGTTCGCCTGGGGGGTGACCCGCAGGGCTTCGATGAGTACAGGGCACTGCGCCAGGAGTTGGCAAAGCTGAACCATCCGGCGTGCCCTGATGTGGACTGGGGCCGGGTCGAACGCTTGTGCCTGCGGCTGTTCGAACTGAACGGGGTGGAGTTGCAAACGGCTGTGGCCTTGGTCATGGCGCGTAGCTGCAGTATCGGCTTGGCTGGCATGAGTGAAGGGCTGGCGCTGATAGTAGCACTGCTCGATCAGTGGCCGCGTTTGTGGCCTGCCCAGGTGGCGGTACGCCTGGAGCTGCTCAGTGGGCTATTTGCACAACTGCAGTCCTTGCTCCGGGCAGCGCAGTGGAACTCGGCCAACCTGCCAGCGCTGCAAGGCCTGGCAACCGATTTAGGGCGGCTGGAGCATCAATTACTGCGCCTGGTTCCGGTTCCGCTGGGTACGCTGCAGACACTGCGCAGCCATGTGCAACGTGTGTTGCAGCATATGGCGACGCCTGGCATGCCAAGCTTGCCGCAGCAGCCGTGGATGGGTGTGGCAGAGCCTGCCTTTGTGGCACCTGCGGCTGCGCTTCCTTCACTTCACAACGCCTATACCTTTATCGTCGAACCCCAGCCCAAGCGCCGAAAGGTTTTGTGCTGGTCACTCATACTGGCCATGGGGATCGTATTGGTGGTCGGGTTCGTCTGGCAGCGGTGGATGGCCGAGCAGTCCCGCCACACTCCGCCGGTGGCGCCGGTCCAGCTCGATAGCTTGAGTGTGTTCGAAGCTGGCAGCGCTGAGTTCAGGCCAGGCTCGACAAAGTTGTTGGTCAACGCACTGGTTGGCATCAAGGCCAAACCGGGTTGGTTGATCGTTATCGCTGGTCACGCCGATACCAGTGGTGATGTCAGCAGCAACCTGGCGTTGTCCCGCGCACGCGCTGCGGCAGTACGCGACTGGATGCAAGCCATGGGAGACCTGCCGGACAGTTGTTTTGCCGTACAAGGCCATGCCGCCAGCCAGCCGCTGACCAGCAACGAGACGCAGGCCGGGCGCGCGGAAAACCGCCGGGTCGATATTCGCCTGGTGCCCGAGGCAGGTGCATGCGCCGAGCTGGAAGGTATTGCCAGCTCGCCCGTAGCCTCGTAGCATCCGCCTTCAGGAGATGGCATTCCTCCTCGAACCGCCCCCGGGCTGATGATGCCTACGCACAACCCTGTAACAGGGCGCGTAGGCTATTGCCCGCCGTCCACCCACAGGGTTCTCGTTTACCTTGTGGAGTTTGCCGATGTACTTGTCTCTTTTCTCCGTGGTCGTTGGTGGCAGCGCTGGCTGCGTATTGCGCTGGTTGCTTGGCCTGCGCCTGAATTCGCTGTTTCCGGGCATGCCCTTCGGTACCTTGCTGGTGAACCTGGTTGGCGGTTTCATCATCGGCGGGGCCATGGCTTTTTTCATCCGCTGGCCCAACCTCGACCCAGCCTGGCGCCTGCTGCTCACCACCGGTTTCTGTGGTGGGCTCACTACCTTTTCGACGTTCTCCGCCGAGGTTGTATCGATGCTGATGCATGGCCGTTATGGCTGGGCCATGGCCACGGTGTCAGCGCATGTGCTGGGCTCGCTGCTAATGACTTTCGCCGGTTTCGCGCTGGTGCGCTGGCTGTGAGCTGAGCGTGGTTTAACGCGGTTGTCATGCGGGCATGCCAGCATCCGGGGCCCTCTTCGTACAGGTGAGCGCCACGGTGCATTCCGGCATGACCCGCAAGCCCTTCATCCTTCGTTCCAG
Source organism: Pseudomonas sp. 10-1B (assembly GCF_000935045.1). Lineage (GTDB taxonomy): Bacteria > Pseudomonadota > Gammaproteobacteria > Pseudomonadales > Pseudomonadaceae > Aquipseudomonas. The sequence continues at coordinate 333,115 of NZ_JYKS01000015.1, read as the reverse complement.
CGACATGTGCAGCGATGACTTCGGCGCATTGTTCGCGCAGATGTTCGGCAGCCTGTATGCCGACATGCCGCCGTTGGCCCAGGGCATCAGCATCGGTGGCGTGTATGGGCGCTTCGAAGGCATGAGCGTGCGGCGAATGCAGTATGGCGGCGACTTCACCATCAGCCTGCCCACGCCACAGGATGAGATCACCTTCGTGCTACCGACCGCCGGCAAGATCATTTTCGACCACCGTGGCGAGTCGATTGGCGGTGCCCTGGTGGGGTTGGCGGTCGACAAGCGTGATATCCGCACAATGCGTTTTGCCGAAAACCATGCCCAATGCGGCATGTCGATCCGCCGAGGCTTGTTTGCCGAACGCTTGTCGCTACTGCTGGGGCGGCCATTGCCGGGGCCGGTGTGCTTTGCGCCGGTGGTGGACCTGGTGGCGCCTGCGCTCCAGGGCATACGCGCGTTGCTGGAAATGGCCACTGGTACGCAGTTCGACCAGTTGATCAACACCGGTGTGTTGATGCCGGCGCGCTTGCAGGAAATGCTCTTGGACGCAGTGCTGGAAGCCTGGCCGCACAACTACAGCGACGCGCTGCGTAGCCCCACGCCGACACTGGCACCGCGCCATGTGAAGCTGGCCATGGCCTACCTGCGCGAGCACCCGGCCCGCCTGGTCAGTGGCACTGAGCTGGCGGGGCTGGCCAACGTCAGCCTGCGGGCCTTGCAGGATGGGTTTCGCCGCTTTGCCGGCACCACGATCGTTGGCTATCAGCGCCAGGTACGGCTGGAAAGTGCGCGCCAGGTGCTGGCGCGCGGGGAGGGGGCATCGGTTGCCGAGGTGGCGTTGCAGCATGGGTTCAGCAATGCGGGGCGGTTTGCCCAGTATTTCCAGCAGGCGTTCGGGGTGAGCCCCGCCGAAGTACGACGAGGAGGTTAGGGCGCGTGGCCTGGCACCGGCTTTGCCGGTGTTCGCGGGCAAGCCCGCTCCCACAATGCCCCTCTGTTCTCGCGACAGCGCAGCCCACAGGGCTGGGTGATCTCCCACAGGTACTGTGCAGGTTTCGGGCTCACGCCATACCTGTGGGAGCGGCTGTCTTGTATTGCCTGGACTGGCCTCATCGCCGGCAAGCCAGCTCCCACAGGGACCACGAAAAGCTTGGGGTCTGCACTGTTCCTGTGGGAGCCCGGCTTGCCGGCGATGGGCCGCAAAGCGGCCCCAATCGCTTAACTGACTGGTATTAGGGCTTGCCCGCGAACACCGGCGAAGCCGCTGTCTGCTTGGTGAGCAAGCCCGTTCCTGCAATCAGAACGCGTAGCTGGCCTTGAGGCTGCCACTCACACCATGGCTGTCGCCGCCGCCCATCGCCGCCACTTCGGCGCCGACACTCAGCGCACCCAGGTTGGCCATCAGGTTCACCCCGCCGCTGAACTGGTCGCGGTTGTCGAATGCCGCGCGTTGTTCGATATCCAACCCCAGCAGGTGCCCTTGGCTATCGACCTGGTGATCGCCCAGGCCATGCTCATAACTCACTGCAATGCCCGGTATCAGTTGCCAGTCGCCCACGGGGATGGGCGCAAACGATGCCTTGAGGCTGGCCACTGCACTGCGGCGGGTCTGTTTCAGGTCGTCCACTTGCAAGGCCAGTTCGCTGCCTTTCTCGGTGAAACCGTTCAGGTCGACATGGCTGACCCGCAGGCCAAGGCTCGGCTCCAGTACCAGGCCGTTGGCAGGCAGGCGGTAACCCAGCGCCAGGCTGGCACCGGCCAGGGTGCCGTGGCTGTCGCCCTTGGCCGTCCCCAAGCCGCCACCAAGCTCGCGTTTGCTGGAGTAGTCGAGCCAGCCGCCGCTGATATCGGCATCGATGAACAGCCCCCGTTCCAGGCTCCCCGGGGCAAAGCGCGCGCCCAGGCTGAGGAAGGTCAGGTCGGTGTCGGCCTCGCCACTGGCACCGCCGACATTGCCACGGTTGTAGCCAAAACCGGCGTGGGCACTGAGCTGCTCGGAAAAGCGCTGGGTCATGCCGAGCATCAGCCCCTGGCTGTGCTCGTTGCTGCTGGCCGCGTGGGCTGAGCCGTCAGTGCCCAGGTAACCGGCCAGCGCCGTGCTCCACAGGCGCGCCTGGCCGACCTTGAGGTCGCTGCCGTCGGCGAACGGCGAAGCCGCGCGCTCGATCATGGCACCCTGGCGCAGCAGGTAGCTGGCGGCGTCCGCATGCACCTGGCCACCCACGGTCGTTTCCACACCGCCCAGGGTGCCGGCATCGATGGCTGATTGCAGGTAGTAGTTGTAGGCGCTGTAGCTGCCCGACAGCGAGGAGTCCTGCAACTGGCGCAGCAGCTGTGCGCCGGCGGCGGCATTGCCCAGCAGCCCAGCCTCACCGGGCAGGGTGCCATAGCGGACCATCTTGCCGCGCAGTACGTAAAGGGTTTCCTGGCTCAGCCCCAGGCCTTGCTTGAGGTAGTTGTCCATGCTGCCGTACTCGGCGGTGACTTCATCCAGGCCGGCCTGCAGGTAGCTGGCTTCGACGCCGAGCAGCGGCGCGTAGATTTCGGCCATGCTCGTCGGCATCGCCGCCAGGGTGGCGGCCACGCGGGCGGCGGTATAGTCGTTGGTGGCCAGGTAGTTGTTCATGATGGTGGCGTCATCCACCCCGGCAATGCTCAGCAGCACCGCGGCGGTCCAGCCGGTGCGGTCCTTGCCGGCGGTGCAGTGGAACAGCGCGGCGCCGTCGGCGGCGGCCAGTTCGTTGAACAGCACCGCGAATTGGCCACGCATGCCGGCATCGCTGACGAAGGCGCGGTTGGTCTCTTGCATCATCGCTCGCGCCTGTTCTGCGCTGCTGAACGAAATATCGGTGATGTTCGAGCCCGAGGTGGTGCTGCCGATGATGTCGATGTTGGTGTAGCTGGCCCCCGTCGGCAGGGTATCGGGCGTGCCGGCGATCTCGCTTGGGGTGCGCAGGTCGTACACGGCGCTGATGCCCAGGCCATTGAGGATGGCCAGGTCGGCGCTGGTCGGGGTGAGGGCGTTGGAGCGATAGAACACCCCGGTGCGCATCACGCCATCGTGGTGGGTGGTGTAGGCAGTGGTGGTGCCGGCGATGTCGCGGAAGTTGTCGATGCCCACCAGGCGCGGGGTGTCGAGCACCTCGGCGGCGTGGGCGGCGGAAATGGCGAGGGTGAGCAGGGACAGGGAGCAGAGTACACGTTGCAGCACGGATCAGGCCTCAGGTGAATGGGTTGGGCTGGCTACTGTCCGGGGGCAAGATGAATCTGAATGTTACAAGTTGCTGCGTTGTGTGAAAGGCTGCGTGATCTGTCTGCAATGTGCGTTTTTGGTCTGTGCCCTTGGGGCTGCTTTGTATTGCCTGGACTGGCCTCATCGCCGGCAGGCCAGCTCCCACAGGTACTGCACAGGGCTTGAGGCCTATGCGGTCGAGGTGGGAGCGGGCAAATCGGATCGGCTGTTTCAGAACGGTACGGCGACGGTCAGCTGGCTATACACGTTGGTGCCGTTGCCACCCACCTGGTTGAAGCCCTCTCGCCAGGTCGAGCCACCGGGCGTGCCGTCATCGTTCTTGCGGCTGTTGAACAGGCCCCATACCGCCAGCATGTCGGCATTCAGGTGGCTGTCATCGCTCGGTGAAGTCATCGATGAAGGCCGAGCCGAACTCGCGGCCGATACCGGAGGCCTTGATGCCGCCAAAAGGCACTGCCGGGTCGAGCAACGTGTGCATGTTCACCCACAAGGTGCCGGCCTGGATTTCCGGGAGCAGGCGCATGGCCTCACCGTACGCCTATATCGAGTACTTCGGTGTCTCGACGCACGCCTATGGCTGGTTGTTCGCTCTGAACAACGGTGGGGTGATCGTCATGACCCTGCTCAATGCCCGCCTGGTCGTGTCGGCCCGCTGTGGATGCTGGGCCTGGGCGATATCGTCGGGCTGGTGGTGCTGTATGTGAGTGTGACCGGCCTGATGGGGGCCAATTGCGTGGCCAGCCTGCTGAAGCTGTTCCCCGCCAATGCCGGCGCGGTGCTGTGCTATGTGTGGCTCAGGGTGCGCGCCGGCGAGGGCAGGGCCGTGAGGCCCCCGGAGCCGGCGCACCGGCCCTGAGGGGAAGCGATCAGTACTCCCAGAAGATCCGCTGCAGTTCCTTGCTGTCCTGGGTCTTGGTCATCGCCACCATCGCCAGGATCCGCGCCTTCTGCGGGTTCAGGTCATGGGCCACGACCCAGTCGTTCTTGTCATCCGGTTGTTCGGCGTTACGCAGCACGAAGCCACCCTGGTTGACGTGCGACGAGCGAATGATCTGCACGCCGTTCTTGCGCAGTTCCTGCAATGCCGGCACCACCCGCGACGACACCGAACCGTTGCCGGTACCGGCATGGATCAGCGCCTTGGCGCCATTCTGCGCCAACGCCTTGTAGGCGGTGTCGGTGACATTGCCGTAGCCATAGGCGATGTCCACCTGTGGCAGGCTGCTGATCTGCTTGATGTCGAACTCGGAATTGACCGTGTGGCGCTTGGCCGGTAGGCGGAACCAGTAGGACTTGCCTTCCACCACCATGCCCATCGGGCCCCAGGCGCTCTTGAAGGCTTCAGTCTTGATGTTGACCGACTTGCTGACATCGCGGCCGGACTGGATTTCGTCGTTCATGGTCACCAGCACGCCCTTGCCGCGGGACTGCTTGTCGCTGGCCACGGCCACGGCGTTGTACAGGTTGAGCATGCCGTCGGCGGACATGGCGGTGCCCGGGCGCATCGAACCGACGACCACGATCGGCTTGTCGGTCTTTTCCACCAGGTTGAGGAAGTAGGCAGTTTCTTCCAGGGTGTCGGTGCCGTGGGTGATGACGATACCGTCGACGTCCTTGCTCTCGGCCAGCTCGGCGACGCGCTTGCCCAGCTTCAGCAGGTCTTCGTTTACAGGTCTGTCACGGGCAACGGACACCTCAGTGCAGGTCTCTGCGGACGGACAGTATGAATCACCTTGTTCAACGATTCCGCTGAATCGATGATTCGGCATCAGGCAGATAAGTTACAGATGCATTCCATTTTATCCAAATCAAAGTTGGGTAAAGGCTTAGCGCTCTGTTATCAAAACTGAGATTGCGCTACAGGTTTAGCAAGGCTCGACGAGTTTGAGAGATGCGTTTTGGATTCGAAAAATAGATGATGGATATAATTTAGATTAAAATAAAAATCAAAGAGGTGGTGGTGTCTGTTTTTGTTTTTAGCGCTGAGTGCGTAGAAGATGTGTGTGGGTTTTTGATGGGTATTTAATTTCGGCACAGGATCAAGAACTTTCAGTTTTCTCAGAGTGATGTATTTCCTGACTTGGACGGAAAGATTGAAGTCGACTGCGCTCTGTCGGAACTGATAGAGCTTGCTCTCCAGCTCGACGATGGTCACGTGATTGTGGAGTCTTTAAGGCTTAACAGTGGGAAAGTAGTTAAAGCGCTATTTACATAATCAGTCGTGACTGAGCAGCTTATTCGGTGGTGGCGTCGTCATGCCAGTATGACGGGTTGAGGTGCTCCTCGCTCATGTTACGAGCAAAATATGTCCGGTTCTTAATTGTTCCGAGTTTTATTTTAGCTTGTATCTAAATAAAGTGTTTTGCTGTTTGGTTGTGTGGGTTTGGCTGTAGCCGGGGATGATGATTATAGGTCTGGTGTTTTCTTGATATTTTTTAGCTCTGTAATAGCTGTCTTCATCAATGCTTCAGTACCTTTGCCTGTATGTTTCGCCTCAACAATTGCCATCAATGTTATTGGGCTGACGCGCAGCACATCACACAGATCACGCACCAATGCGATGGACGCGGAATACTCTCCTTTCTCAATGTTACGAATGTAACGCTCGGAAGCTACGGACTGAAAAGCTTCCTGAGTGAGGCCTCGATGCAGACGGATTGAGCGAAAAACGCTCCCAAAAGCTTCATTGTAGTCCATACGCAACGCTCAAAAGCGAGTATTCAACACGTTGCGCCAGCAAAGGAACAGGAAGTATACTTCCGGTTAGGTGGTTTTTTAGCCAATTTTTGGTGCTTTTTGATCCTCTCCATGCTCCTTACGATGATGGCGGTAGGTCGCCATGCGTGTGGGGCGAGTCAGTTCCTCCATGAGGATGGGTAATAATATGTTCGAAACCAATGACCAAGGCCGCGTGCAAGATCTGTATTTCGCCCCAGAGGAAGGAGCGCACCGATGGGCCTACGTTTCCCTGACCTCGAACCATGAATGGTTCTACGTCACGTATGAGCTTTCTGATGAGGAGGTGGTCAATCATCAGCAGTTGATGATCCCGCTCGCTCCCTACGTATTGAGCTTGGCGACGAGAGATGCTCCTGAGGCTTTCATTAAGAGCATTCAGTTGGTATCGCCACCATGGATGAATGGCAGCGGAACTTGGCTCATGCAGGACCTGAAGGCAATCCGTTGCTGTGGGATGAAGTTCGTATACGAGCTTTGCAGCGGTGAAATTTATCCAGAAGAGTTTTCCGAGGCTCCGGCAAAAACCATGTGGCCCAAGGGCGAGAGCTGATGTACAGACCATTGGAACTAGGGCTCGTATCCAGGTATTCGAGCCTTTTCGGAGATCAGCGCAGCGCCCAGGACGGTTTTACTTTTGAATGTACGAATGGATGGTTTGATCTAATTTCAGCCAACCTACAACTTGTGGAGCGTTACGCCGAGCTGGAGCGATTGAACGTTGAGATCACTCAGGTCAAAGAAAAATTTGGGCTATTGCGTGTGTATCACCGAGGTGGCGATGATGTGGTCGATCGCCTTCTCGATATTGCCGAATTGGTTTCTGCGGGCATTTGCGAGGTATGTGGGGCTCAGGGTAGCGTAACTGAGCACCAAGGATGGCTTCGCGCTCGTTGCCATTTGCACCGAGAAGTGGATGAGCTTGACTCAGTTCTCAGTAGTAAGCAGGGCTACATAGATAGCTACGCGAAATGCGTGGCGCTCCTGCTCTGGTTTTTCAAGGGTAACTCTGTGAGATGGACCAACCAGGAGTGTCTAGGGCTCGGTGGCCGGCGCCCGTCTGAGCTGCTCGCTTCGACTGAAGGGTGTGAGAAGGTCTACACGTTGATCCGAAGGTTGGAGAACGGGGTAGCGCAGTGAAGCTCAAAGCCCTTTATCACTCTCATATCGTAATGGCTAACCATCCTGAGCTTGAGAGCTTTCTCCGTAAGAGGTTCGATTGGGAGTTCCAACGAGGCAAGGTTGATTTTCAGCGGGTGCGGAGCGTGGTTTCATCTCCGAGATTGATGTCGTTCAGTGCTCGGTGCTTTAGCCATCCTGGACTTGTGATTGCTGGTGAATCCTATCTAAGTCAGCATACGATGATCGCGGATGGTTATCGGAAAACATATGCGATCTCTATGCAAGACTGGCTTGAAATAAATGATTTTGTTGAGAAAGTTGAGTGGTGCGAGCCCTTTGATAAGGCAGTGATGAATGTTCAGGTATGGCCATTTACGCCTTCAGAACTGGGCCCATTCGCCATGGCGGTAGCTGTGGCCCTCAGCTTCTCCCCGATGGAGCTGAGGGCTGAGTCAAGAATATCGTTGGCAGTAGACGAGTTGGTCGAGGAGTGGGGGTATTATGCGGATGACTTGTAGTATTTGATTATGGCGATAATGCTGACTGCGATAAGCCTTGCTCGCTGGAAAGCGGGTTAGCCTACCGCCTCAGTAGCTGCGTCGTATGCGCGGTGTGGTACCGTCTTTGCGACTCATATATCAAGGGATGCTGTGATGAAGAGCCCATTGGGAACCATGATCGAGGTACTGCTTGAGCAGCTCAGCATGCTTCAAGAGAAGCCACAGCTTTTTTATGCACTTGCTGAGGGGCTCCGCGGCGCCGCGAGCTTCGCGCGCGAGATCGCAGTCAGGCACAGCGACCAAGCTCTTATTACTGCTGCGGAAGACGTTATGGTGCAACTCGATCAGCTTGAAGCAATGCTGGAGGAGGAAAGCGAACGCGAGATGAATCGGGGATGGGAGGGCGAGCAAGCGCTGCGAGATGTGAGAAAAGCTACCTCTAAAGCGGTAAAAAACTTCGTAGGCATGGAGGTCAATGACGGTCGCTTCGACGCATTGGTTGCTGCATACCAGCGCGCTTTCCCGTCATTTTTGGTTAGACAAAGTGTTTTCGATCGGTTGCATCCTAAGAAGCACTCAGCTTCGATCCGGGCGTATTTACTTGGGTTGATCGACGATCAAAGGCTTGGGCGCGTGCCGTCGCTGTCAGAGCTACAAACGGCGCACTCCCAAGCCGTCATGGCTCATGAGCAGGATGTACTGCGGTACCTAAAAAAATCTCTGCCAGGCTTCGAGTTTTACGGCCTTTGGCAAACGGGAGAGATCCAATCCAGTCGTTGATGACTTAGTGGATTCATGATGCTACTAGGAAGCTGAGGTCGACTGCCACCGTTAAATTCGTGGGCCTAGGCTAGGGTTTTACTAGATAGGCGAGAATAACCACGCGTGCAGGTCGACTTAACCAACATCGTTTGCCGTGGCCGAAGAACCAAGCGGTCAGTCCCCATACCTAAGTTACTGCGTTGGCGTCAATTTATTGTCTTTTTGAGCTGCTGGTTCGGCCAGGTCTCCTTTTTCAGCGCTATACACTGCGGTATTGCGTTGTCGGCCTAGGCATGCAGTGGGAGTTTCTGCTAAAACACCCAGTATCCGTTAATGGACATTTGGGAAGTGTTATGTCATCGGAAGTGCCTCATCTCGAATGGCTGGAAAAAACGAGTACGTTTACATCATCCTGCGGACGGCCTATTACCGTTTACACTTTTAAGCATGATGCTATGGATACTGCTGTAATGTCTGCATGGGCAAAGCACTTCCGAAACCATTACTGCTTGGATGATGAATTGCCGTACCTGAAAAATCCGTCAAAGTCTAATTCTGAATACTTGTTGACGGAAAGATTTCCAGATGAAAAGAAGAAGCCTGGACCGAGTGTGCGAGCGGGCGATTTTGCAGAGATACTGATCGCTGATTACCTGGAGTATATTCGGAATTATAATGTTCCACGTACACGTTATGATCGTAAAATCGTTACGGATGAGTCCGCAAAAGGGTCTGACGTAATTGCCTTCAAAAAGCAACCGAATGTGATAAGTGATACGGATGAATTGTTGGTTTTCGAGGTTAAAGCGAAGGCCAGCGAAAATCAGAAAGTAAACGTACTTCAAACTGCAATAGATCACTCAGGGAAAGATGAAGTGCGTCTTGCTGAGTCACTGAACGCAATGCGCCAGAGGCTCTACGACAGAAAGGACTTTGATGGGATCCAAGTCGTTGATAGATTCCAGCGTGAGGCAGATCATCCTTGTAAGCGCTCTTACGGCGCCGCGGCTGTATTCACCGCATCATCGATGCATGAGGACATTATAAAAGCGTCTACGACTGTAGAGCATCCGAGTGCAGATGCTCTTGAGCTAGTTGTAGTAGGTGGCACCCACTTGATGACGCTGGTGCATGAGCTTTATCGGAGAGCCGCAGATGAAGCTTGAAACAAACGGAAGAATTATTTTAGATATCACTCGTGCGAAAGCGAAGCAGTACGAATTTGGCATTGATGAACAGTACCATATCACCCTTCCTCAAGATCCAAAGAGGCTTTTGGTCTTTACTATCGGCGTGTTAGGTGAATTGGCAGCACTTGAGTCGAGGCCAAATGATGAGCGCGTTGAGGCTAGGAGCAGCCTAAAGGATCAGTTGGTATTGGCTGGCCAGTATTTCGAGTCAATGAGTACAGCTCAGTTGATATCTGGCTCAGATGAATACCTTAGAATACTTAGCTCGGCTTCCTACTATTTGGCTGACATGCCAGGAAGCTCACTGGTTTTGGCGAGAACAGTATCGGACGTTCCAGAAGAGCTTACGGCTAGCGGGTTGGAACGACTTTTAGTGTGGCTATTGAAGTCAGATATAAGCAGTAACTTTCAGCTGGTTCCGTTAGGCGTCTTCAACGATTTAATACGCAGGGTTGCGCGAATTTATAGGTCTTTCATAAATTTTGAGGCTGATCTGTCAGATGTAAATGAAGAGCTTGTTGACTTTAGGTCAGCTGTTTATTTCGGTGGCTCTGACCGAGAAATTCTTTTGGTTGATACCATCACGGCTCTTGTTAAACGGAAGATAGATAATTCATCTCTTATCTGCTTGCCAAGGTATACAGGCCTAAGCCTTGATCGCTGGAAGCAAACTCTCGCCAACGATAGGTTTATGAAGGAATTTTGGCCGGGGCAGCGGCTTGTAGGTGAGCTTGGTGTATTGACGGGGTCATCTGCTGTAATACAGATGCCAACTAGTGCGGGTAAGACAAAATCAGCAGAACTGATTGTTAGAAGTGCTTTTTTGTCTGGGCGCGCTAAGCTCGCGGTTGTTGTTGCGCCTTTTAAAGCATTATGTCGAGAGATCACGCAAGGTTTTTCTCAGACTTTTGAAGATGACGCTGTTAACGTCAATGAGCTTCGCGATATCACTAATATTGATGATGATGAGCATGAGTTTCTTAAGTTTTTACTCGGGGATGCTTACAAGGGAGCGCATGATCATACAGTAATAGTCTCTACCCCGGAGAAACTGGTATACCTGCTACGACATGAGCCATCCTTGGCGGAGAGAATAGACCTTCTCATCTTTGATGAAGGGCATCAGTTTGATAGTGGTAAGCGAGGGGTTACATATGAGTTGCTAATTGCTTCGCTCAAGGAGAGTGTTTCCGATTCTGCTCAGAAGGTTTTAATTTCTGCGGTGATGTCTAATGCTGAAACTATTGGTGAATGGCTGAATGGCGAATCCGGAGTCCATATTCAAGGCAGTAATTCGCTCCCATCCATAAAGAGTGTTGCGTTTCTAAGCTGGGTCACTGAAATGGGGCAGTTAAGCTACTTGGGTCGCGATAATAAAAATGACAGCGGTCTATATGTTCCTAAGGTGATTCAGCAGTTAAACCTTGGCCGTAAAGGGCGTGAAAGAAATGATCGTGTATTCCCCGCTAGAGGCGAAACTCAATCTATTTCATGTTACCTCGGGTTAAAGCTATGCCATCAAGGTCCGGTTGCCATCTTTTGCGGCGATAAGAGATCCGTTGTGTCTCTTTGCAATACAATAGTAAACGCTTATGACCGAAATCTCCCGCTCTCGAAGCCCAGCACAATATCAGATGCGGGTGAATTAGAAAGGATTACTTTCCTTTCCAACTTGCATTTCTCTGACGGCCACATTTTTTCGAAAGCCATCCCCTTAGGCGTTTTACCTCATAGCTCGGCGGTTCCTAATGGCATTAGGATGTCAGTCGAGTGGGCTATGGATAAGAAATCTGCCCATTTTGTAGTTTGTACTTCGACCTTGGCGCAAGGGGTAAACCTCCCTATTAAGTACTTGCTGGTATCCAGCGTTATGCAAGGCGGAAAATGGATTTCTACCAGGGAGTTTCAGAATTTAATTGGGCGCGCTGGGCGGTCTGGATACCATACGGAAGGCGGCATAATTTTCACCGATCCCAAAATTTATGACGACCGTTACTCTTGGGCGGGGAGTTTCAAGTGGCGCAAAACATTAGGATTGCTCGATTTTAATAATGCAGAAGCTTGCTTAAGTAGTCTTGTGGATATTATTAGGCCGTTCTCACTTGAGCAAGCTAGTGATGATCTCATCGAATTCATCAAAAATCCAACGCGCCGAAGGGCGCAGTGGGAGCTGTGGGGAGATGAAAATGATACTGACGTTACGACTCTCATGGAGGAGATGGACTCCAAGGAGCTGGCATTAAATGCAATTGAAAGCTATTTTTTGTCAATGCTTAAGGATGATGAGTCGTTACTTGAGATAAGTTCATTTTTAGGCCTGGCGAGAGAGACGCTTGCTTATTATCTGGCGAGCGAAGAAGAGAGGGAACGTCTATTAGAGGTGTTTTCTACAATTCACGCACGTTTGTGTGCTATTCCTGTTGAAAAATTTTCATTCTATGGAAAAACGTTGCTTGGTCTGGACCAACTTCGGTTTGTCGAGGGCTGGATTGATGCCAATCAGTGGGATCTTGAGCTATGTAGTTCTTCAAACGAATTGCTGGATGCATGCTGGGCTTTAATATCGAAGTTTTCAGTCTCAAAAATTATTACAAATATAAAGCCCCAAGTGCAGGCAGTAGAGCTTGCCAAGCGCTGGTGTAATGGTGAAAGCTATCATGACCTTCTATCGTATGCCAAAGAAAACAAAATAAAGGTTCAAGCAAAGTCGAAAATTCATGCGGTTACTCAAGAGCATATTGTTGACTTTTGCTCTGCCATTTCCTATGACGGAATGATGTTGATTGGGGGCTTGGCTGATATTGTCGAGGGCAAATCTCTAAGCGAGGAAATTTTGGGAAATGCTAGGGCTCTTCAGAATCAGCTTAAGCTTGGGTTGTCAGACGAGTTTCACATTTGGCTTTATGGTAAGGGTTATTCTGATAGGGAGGTTTGCAAGCATATCGCTACGGTCCTTGAAAAAGTAATGATTGGGAAGAGCACTTTGGGCTATGATATCCTTAAGGATAATAGAGAGCTGCTTTCAGAGGCTTTGTCGAGGTTGCCTGGGGTGTTCTCTGAAGTGAAAGTCCGTTAGTTAGTTTATTTTTGGGGTTGTTGTTTTGCGTTTAGAGCTTTTCTAAGGCGAGGTTCTTTACGTTTTTTGTAGAAATCAGCTGATTGTCAGATCCGCTAGCCATGGCTGTTGGTTGTATTTTATAGTGGGTCTCTTGATTTAGTATGGCCTATGTGTGGGCATGTGAACTTAAAGATTCTGGAGTTGGTATGACTGACGATGAGTTTGAGAAGGTGATGCACTCATTAAAACTCGCACGAGATCTCCGTTTAGCAACCACAACGGATGCACATCAGATCAGTGATGCTCTAGCATTTAAGCTTTCGGAGCACTTTGATCCCGAGGGGGATATGGAAGCAAGTTTGAATGAACACCTTGAGTCTATTGAGGAAGAGCAGCAGAGAACAGTAAGGTCTGCTCTTGGAGAAAATCCTGATCTCGAACGCTTGAATAAATTATTTGAAACCGATGCCGAGTTTGAGAGGGCAATAGCTACTGGGAATGATGCACGCAACAGCATCAATAGGTTGAAGGAGTATATGCAGGAGAACTATTTGGATGATGAGGCAAAGGAATTTGCTGCTCTTTGTATTAGGGCTTTTGCCGATATTAATACAATGCTTCTGGAGAAGGATGTGGTGCCTTTGATAAAAAGAGGTATCTATTCAGAAGACATAGCTTCTGCGATTTCGGTTTGGAAGAACTCTTTTAAAGATAAAGAGAGTGATGAGGGCTTTTGGCAGGAAGAGCTATCTGCTCGCAAAGGCATTCTCGAAAGGCTAATAGGTGGCCATGCTGTATTTTTACAGCGCGAATTTCATGTTGGTAGTACAGATGTTGAGGGCAAAGGAGGCAGGCGTTCAGACTTTGCTCTGATAGATGGAATAAATAATAATGTAACTCTGCTTGAGATCAAAACGCCTGGAACAAAACTGCTAGGGGCAAGCTATCGTAACACCTTTCCACTTTCTACCGAATTGTCTGGAACGATTAGTCAGGTTATAAATCAAAAAAATGAATTAATGAAGACTTTTTATGCTAAGGCATATAAAAGTAAAAGTGTATTTGAGGTGTTTTCACCTCGGTGTTATGTGATTGTTGGCGATTTAGAAAGTTTGGGTGGCGATGAGGAGAAACTAAAAGCGTTTGAGGTTCAGCGGCAGGCTGTGGCTGCGCATGTAACTATAGTGACTTTCGATGAGTTGTATCATCAATTTTCCACCTTCAACCAAGTCTGATATGCTAGCAGACAGATGTTGGGTTTTTTGTTGATGGAAATGTGCTTATAATTACTTGACAATGTTCACCAGCGGAAAGGAGTTCTGTGACAGCAATGCGTTACGAAATCTTGGATTAGACCTGGGATGTGGTCTCCAATATCGTCTCCGAACCCCAGCGTCGGGGGCGGCCTCACTGTAAAGGCCGACCTATGTTCGATGGGGTGTTCAGGTCACTATACTCCGGTGCCGCATGGCTAGGCATGCCGGAGCGTTTAGATCCGTGGTCAGGGTGTACAACGTGTTTGGTAGCGAAATCAGGATACGTTCGTTCAGTCAAGACAGCGACATAAGCTACGTTCGCGTAAATCCTCGATCACTTGCAAATCGGTATAGGCAATGTGGAATGTGCGAGTTTCGCATTTTGCCCCGAGCAATCTTTCTCGCATGTCATCAGCTTATCGCAACGGTTGTTGCTGCTATTTACGGCTGAGAGCCCAGCATGCTACCTGCGTGACGGGCTCTCAGCCGGTGCAGTCTTCAGCTGAGGGATGAAGCCTGGCGCAGCTTCATGGAGCCAGTCTCAGGCGCCATGAACCAGGCAACAATGAGACCGAAGAAGGTGACCAGTGCAGCCGCTAGCATGGTGTTTGCAATGCCAATCGATTGTAGTGAAGCAGGTACCAGGTAAGTGCCAGCTGCTGGGGCGCTCTCGACCCAGAATTGGGCAATCGACGCGATGACAAAAATGGTTGGGCCAACGAAGAAAACCCGCTTGCGGCCCAAGTGATCAGTAAGCCAACCACCAATGAATCCGCCAAAGAAAATACCGATCAGAGCCGAGGCTCCAATCATACCTTGCCAAAATGAATCAAGTTGCAGGTGGCTTGTCATTTGCAACATGACAACACCTACGATACTGAGAATGTAGCCGTCGACTACCGACCCGCCACCAGAGCAAAGAATCAGCAGACGGTGGAAGTTGTTGAGAGGGACGTCTTCGACAGAAATGTTGTTATTGGTCATGCGATCTCCAGTACTTCATAAAGGCCGATCACGTACTGGGCATCCTCGGAGCTGTCCCTGGCTCCGTTAAGCTGCTGCACCAACCGTTATCGGTAACGCTTGACCCCCACGACTCTTCGTAAGGGCCGTTGAATCAAGTGCTACCTTGCACGTTCTGCATTGGATTCGGATCTTCGGTTGTACCGCCCACTTCCTAATAGCCACGTGCAACGGCACGAATGAACAGGCGCGCCCGATCCGACCGCGGGTGATGACCGAAGAACTCCTCGGGTGGCGAGTCCTCGACGATGCGACCCTGCTCCATGAAGATGACTCGGTCAGAAACCTGCCGGGCGAACGACATTTCGTGGGTGACAATGAGCATCGTCACGCCGGTTTCGGCGACTTTACGAATTACGTCGAGTACCTCGCCGACCATTTCAGGGTCCAATGCAGAGGTGGGTTCGTCGATCAGCAGAACTTCCGGCTCCATGGCCAGAGCACGGGCGATCGCTACGCGTTGTTGTTGGCCGCCGGACAGTTGCGAAGGGCGTTTGTGGGAGTGCTGTCCAAGCCTGGCACGCCCAAGCAGTGCCTGGGCCTTTTTCTCGGCCTCGGCCCAGCTCAGTCCTCGTACCCGCACTGGGGCGGTAGCGACGTTGCGCAGAGCGCTCATGTGCGGGAACAGGTTGAACTGCTGGAACACCATGCCCACTTCAGCGCGCACCTTGGACAGGTTCTTGCCTTCCTTCACCTCAATGCCATCAACCTCGATAGTGCCTTGCTGGTAGGCCTACAGCAGATTGATGCAGCGAACCAATGTCGATTTTTTCGACCCAGAGGGGCCGATCAGCGCCAGGACCTGACCTTTTTGTACTTCCAGATCGATGTCGTGCAGGCTACTCGCCCAAAGACCAGCAATCGTGCAGGCTAGCGCAGCTACCAAGCGGTCACGAATGGCACATGGCTACTCCATGCGGTACGATTAAGATCCTAATAGCGATTGGAGGCGCATTGGTATGAGTTTCTCCCTGGCTGAGAATCCCGAGTTGATCCTTGGGGGCGCAGTTGTGTTGTGCTTGGTGTTTTTCGTGACCTTTAAATTTGTACGGAAGCGAAATGTGAATGTGAAGGCAGACAACGGCTCTGCTGCGGTTAACGGAAAAAATTCCGGCAATATCACGATTAATCATCGGAACGAGAAACCATAGTGAATCTAAGGGATATCTTTAATCGTCTGGCAGGGAAGCCTGGCTCCACCAACGTCGAAGCGAACAACTCCAGTGTTGCTATCAATGGGCCAAACAGTGCTCCGGTGATAATCAACGACGTTGAAACGATTACTGAGGCAGTTAGTAAGTCGAATGTGGCCCAATACGCAGCATTGGCACAAGGGGTCGCAGGGGAACTCCAGACGGAGTTTGATCGTCAAGTTGATCACTATCGTGAGCAAATGAACTCTGGGGCTGTCAAGCACGCTTTAGAGTCATTTGAAAAGCTTCTAGTTGATCAAAAAAATAATTTAGGCGATATTTTGCTGTTCCGAATCAAGGCGAATATTGCGCTTTGTCAGTATCAGTTAGGAAATTTCGCGAAGGCTCCAACACTTCTGCTCGAAGCTTGTACTTACGCACCAGAAGACAAGCGGGCAATTGCGTTCAAGGCTCTGGCCTATATCCTAAAGGAAGACTGTGATGCGGCTCTGGAATACGGATACGATAAAATTCTTGAGTACCCAGATAACGATATTTTAGCAGGATTTATTTTACAAGCTGTTCGTATAAAATATCAGAATGCAAGCGGTTTTGTAGATCCATTTGGGCAGTTCAGCGAGCGCCTTCGATTGAATCAAGGTGTTCGTATTGCGCATATCCACTTGTTGGCGTCGCAGCGAGTTGAAGGTTGGAGAGAGCTGGCTCAAGCGTTTTTTAAGGAATACCCAGATGATGCACAGGTCAAAAACCTGATCGCTATGGGTATCCTCCATCACTATGTGGATAATCGTCAAACTGCCAATGGCTTTACTTTCACCCAGGAAGAAGTGAATGAATTGACGACGGCTGCTGATTATATCTCCGCAGACTGGCAAGAATTTAAGGAAAGCGACAGAGTTGCGCATGCCAGCGACCTCCAGAATATTCAAAACCTACTGATTCTCTACAAGCTAACTAATAACGTAGATGCCCTGATAAAAGAGTGCTCGTACGTGTTGGCTGAACTGGCCGATGATCAGCAGATTGTTGAGACAACTGCTCAGAGCTTGATCGATCTTCAAGAGTCAGAGTTATTCGAGCAGGCTGTACAAAAAGTAGCTGATCCAGTTAATGCAAAAAAGCTCCAACTCCTAAATAAGCTGGCTAGGAAGGACTGGCAGAGCCTGAGCAACGTTCAAGACTATAGCTTTGAAAAGTTCGATGAGAAATTTTCAACTCATGCCCGAGTAGCGGTGTATATAGCAAGAGCTTCTGTCGGCCAGGCTCGTGGTAAAGATCAGTTGTCAAATCTTCTCACTAGCTGCGAGCTGGACAGCCGGGGGCGGTTGCTTCTGTTTGAGTTTTCTGCGGCCAGCAAAATTCCCTCAATCGCGAAGATGGCTCATGAGTATGGTTATGGTCGCGTGACAGAACGAACTGAGGACATTGAGTTTTTTCACTACATGAAGCTTGTACGCTTCCTCATGCTGTGGCGGGAGATTGTGACGCGTCTTGAGCCGCATCCTGCTGCCAGTGAAAGTTATGAGCTAAAACACATGCTCGCGTTGGGTTTCCTCAATGAGCACCCGATAAGAGCAGAGGCTGTCGCTTTTTTTGAAAAATATATTACCCCGAATCCGCGCGGGTTCGAGCTTCTGGCTGGCGTTTTTTACTACAAGCGTAATGATTTTGCGCGCGCCGTGCCTCTGGTTGAAAAATATCTAAGTGAAGGTGGAGAGGATTTATTCGCCTTTGTTGTGCTGTGTGATATTGCAAAATTAAGCCATGATATAGTTGCATTGAAAAAGCTTTTTGATACGTATGACGTTGATGCTTTAGATGGCGCCCCTGAGCAGCTAATGCATGTCGCGAGGCTGCGTGCGTCAATCGGGCAAGGAGAGAAGGCTCTAGCAGAAGCCTATCAATTGTGGGTCGACCATCCTGACTCCGCACCAGTTGCTCTGGGTTATTTTGGCACTTTCATCATGGTCGAGAAGGATGCCATTTTAGATGCCGTGACGGTTGTTGGTAACGGCTGCCACTACCGCCTTGTGCCGTCAGAGGGTAAGGCAATTGAGAAGACGGTTGAACCCGGCACTGAGGATCTTCTGGAGCTATCTCCAGAGAAGGTAGATTTTTACACTCAGCAGGTATGGGGGAAAGCCGTTGGCTACGAATTTACCCAGCAAAAGCTGCAAGGCGATATTGTATGGAGGCTCGAAGAGGTAAAGCACCCTTATCTCCACGCCTTCCACGATGTGTGCCAGACATACGAAACCCGGTTCCCGACGGCGGGCGGATTGTGGTCTCTACAGGTTGAAAATAACAATATCGACTCGCTGCTTGCTCTCATTCAGCGGCAAAA
Source organism: Pseudomonas sp. 10-1B (assembly GCF_000935045.1). Taxonomy (GTDB): domain Bacteria; phylum Pseudomonadota; class Gammaproteobacteria; order Pseudomonadales; family Pseudomonadaceae; genus Aquipseudomonas. The sequence continues at coordinate 314,720 of NZ_JYKS01000015.1, read as the reverse complement.
CGAATGGGATGATGTGCTATTCGGTGAGATTCTTGAGAAGAGCATGCCTCTCGAAATTGCTTCGGGATTGAGCAAGAAGGGCATTTTTGATGTGTACGATCTTGTTCGATCTAGAAGTGGGATGATTAGCACCTGTGTAGGTACTAAAGAAGAACGACAAGATGCGATGCAGTTAATCGAGAGCTATCAGGGAAGATCAGCAATCCTAGATACTTATGCTGCGAAGGTTGTAGTTGAGCTTGGCATCCTGGATGCGCTTAAAGAGTTCTTCGGTAGTGTCATCGTTTCGCACAATACATTACAGGCATTGCAGATGATGTCTGTGGATAAAACGGATTTTCTTGGCGCCGTAGGGTCTGGCCATTCGAATTTGGTCCAGGTTGTCACCAAAATTCAAGAAGTTTGCGAGGTTGTTGAGCATAACTTTCCTATGAGCTTGGATGAGTTAACTGGCAAGCTAGTCGAAACGAACGCTGGGTCAATTTCTCCATATTTCATAGCCAAGGATCGAGGGGCTCTATTTATTTCAGAGGACTCCTATTCCAGAGGGTTTGCTGCGCACCTTTATAAAGTCACAGACGGAGTATGGCTTCAGGTCGTTATAAATGTGTTGGCGCAACGAGGGATAATCTCGCGAGACTTGTATGCCCGCGCTGTTCTGGGTATTGCGGAGCGTAAGCATCAATTCGTATCTGTCGGTCCGATCCTTTTGGATTACGTCTATCAGACTGATACGAGTACTGATCTTTCTCAGCTCTCAACCTTATGCGGTTTTATTGGAGGGCCTGGTGCAGAGCTGGAGAGTCACTATCAGTTGATCCTCCAGTTCGTATTGGCTCGGTGGGTGCTCGACTATAATCCTAGGTATGATCTGGCGGTTGAGAACATGCTGGCAATCAGTCATGGGGATGCATTTCCGTCTGCTAAGGCAATGAAAGCTACGGCGATGCTGCTAGACCGGCTGATCCTGATACCTGGTGGTAAGGGAAAACTGCTGGAACTCCGTGACCTTCCTGTGTTGAGGATTAGAAATTTCATCATTGGATGGTGGCAGGGACATTTCTACAAATGGTGATGGATGATAACTCCAACCAGATGGGCGACAGCCGGAAACCCTTTGCACGATTTGCCTAAGCGTCGTACGGTTACCAGCTTCGCTGAAAATGCCCAGCGGGGTTAAGCCTCCACCTCGTGCATGACGCACCTGGTCCGCATCCAGCCGCTGCTTGTTACCAGTCTGTCTGGGCTCGGGGCACAGGTAAACCCATCGCAGAAGTTGCCAAAATTTTTGGTATACACCGAGCAACCGTCTATCGCGCTTTAGCGGCTCCCCGTACGCGGTCTATTTAGGACGCCACGTTAGCCACCAGTTGCGATTTCGAATCAGTCAAACCTCTCAGAGTGGAAGGGTTTGCCGCCGTAAGTAATAACTAAAGCACTATGAGGCGCAGCACCATCTGGAAAGGTGTATGAGAACTGGCTGAGTGGCATAGAGGTTCCTGCTAAACACAAGCAAATCTTCTCGATGATGTCGGCAATGTTCGTGCCCTTAGCGTCGAGGGCGTTGAGCAATTCTGTATCATTCCAAGGCATAGCTATATTAGGCCTTGAGACTGAAGCTGCAAACGCATCGGAGTGCCACAGACATGCGGATCCTTCATTTGGAAAGCCTGGCGGCTGATCGAAGAATGGGAATTCTGAGTAAAACATCTCCCAGATGGCAGCATATCTTGAATGCGGTCGCTGCCTCGAAAGTTGCGAATGAAAGTGCGAGTCTCCTGATGACTTTTGGATGGAGTCCCATGCATTTCTTTGGGTTTTAAGGCGTGGCCACTTGGCTTCGAAAAGCCCAACTTTGAAATGGGTCTTGTTTTGTAGAATTATGCACCCATCTGCTCCGTATTTACGTTCAGAAGCTGGATTCAAAACTTGTATTTTTGCCGTCAAGTCTTCAATGTGTCTGGAATTTATCTCGCGACGAAACGCTCCAGTAAAGTTTGATGTGTAATCTGTTTCACTAACCACCTCTCCAATTATTAGGTCAGATCTAATCAATCTGTCAGCCCAGTGTGCGCACTCGACAATGGTTCTTATTATTTCGTGGGGGAAAAGCATTGATGTCCTTAATGGTGAGTGTTGTGTGTCGTGTTTACTGGCAGAAAACGGTCAGAAGCTGTGATTAGCGATGAGCGAATATTGACCGCTTCCTGTCAATCAAGAACCGCAGAAACAAGCTAAGTGCTTTGGAGAATAGTTCTCAAAAACGAGATTCAGCCAAGCCATTCCCCTAGGATTTGGTTTCGGTAAAAATCCGAGTGCAAGTCGTATTGAGGGTCAATGTTTTCGGAGTAAAGATATAGATGCTCTTTTTCCGAGAGATTGACGATATCTCCCAACCACATCACCACGCTGCCAGACGAGTTAATTCCATATGGAACCTGGACGTTATCCTTGGTAGTTATGAGGCCGGAGGTAGGTGTCGATCTTAGTAGGTCGCAGCTTCCACTGTACTCGAACTTGATCAGCACGTCTTGATTGAAATATACAGGAGTTAAGTATCCGTCCGAAGGTATATTCCTGATCAGTCCTGGTATAAAGAAATGTTCTACAAGAGAGTACTTAAAGTTTGTATCGCTTGCAATAGGGAGTTTTCTACGATTAAATCTTACAAACTGATTTATCGTGGTTTTTTCTTTGCCTTGGGATTTGGCATGGGTCACTTCTGTTTCAATTATATGGACGGCTGGAGCGGTAAAGAATACCTGTCCCGTAACTGAAGATTTTAGATAAGGAAGCTTATCCAAAACTACTTTCACGCTGTCATGCCGGAGTGTGAGTCTATCAAAACACAGGTGCAGTGGCTCGCCGGCATAACCAAAGTAGCTGTCATGTGCAATCAGCTGTTTAGTTTCCATCGTGTACTATCCTTGCCCATTTGATATCCGTACCAATTTATCTTCAGCATATCTGCGGCGCAATCATTTTAACATCATAGCCCTCTGCGTGGCGCTGATTTGTAGTCATTCTTGGCCGCACGAATGGCAGCAAGGGTCGTTAGCGGTCATGCGTGCCTTGTCAAAGCGCGTAATGCCTTCCTCGACAATCAGGCCTTGGTCATCCATGGGGACGACGATTGATTGCCCACCCGCCATGTAGATCGAAGTACCAGCATTGGAGGTGTTGCCATGCTCGACCCAAACCTTGTCATCTCGGTCTACCTGTAGCCTGATCAGCAGATCGAAACTGGCCGCCGTGCCATTGCAGACAACTATCTGTGACGGGTCGCAGAGGATACCTCGTTGCGCCAAGACGAAGCCTGCGATTGCTCTACGAAGAGGCAAATACTCAGCAGGATCATGGTTGCGTAGTACTCCCTCACGGCTGGAGCGCCAGTAACGGGAGAACAGACGAATCACAGATTTGAAAGGGAATTCGCGAGCATCGGTCTCGTGAGGCCAGAATGCCTTTAACTCCGACGAGCCTGGGACGGGAAAAGCATCCAGCGCTGCGCCGTAGCTGGAAAGTCTAGGATCGAAGTCGTTGTCGTCCAATGCCTCAATAGACTGGCGGAGTCGCAAATGTGGCAGTTGCATATTTACGAAGGTGCCGGCACGTTCACTTGAAGCGAGGTAACCATCGGCAAAGAGCTGATCGTAGGCGATACGTACGGTGTTAAGAGAGCATCCTAATTGCATCCGAAAGGATGCGGGTCGCAGGCATGCGTGCACCAGCCTGAAGCACGCCTTTGACAATCGTCTGGATCAGGACCTGGCAGAGACGCTTCTGCAACGCCGGTTCGTTGTTCTGGGTCCATTCGGCGAGTATGTGTGTTTCAAGTTTCATCGGCACGCATTCTTTTTTGAATTGTCTGCGATGCGTCGGGCTGCACCACAGCGAGTTCGCCCTCCAAGCAAAAAGACTGCCCATTCCCTGGGCCCATCGCCGCTGCCAACTCGACCGAATGAATATAACCCTTGTGGGCCCGGTGAAAAACCACATTGGACACTGGGCCCATTGGTTGATCACCTCCTGGGCCTTTTGGCGAAGACCATGTCGAGAGGCATTTAGAGCTGGTTGAGTGAGCTACTGATGAGCAGTTGGTAGCGAACCTGATCGAATATCCGATAAACAGCAGGACTCGCAGCTCGAACCCCTAGATCCAGTGCCAAATCGAGGGCTCCAAATGTGAGGCGATGTACGCCGCTTACGCTGGCGATCGCATCAAGGTTCATGAGACCCGCCGCGCTTTCGATCAAAGGCCAGATCGGTTTCTTGCATTCTGATGCGGCCTGCACTTGCGCTGCGATTTCAGCTTTAGGTAATAGCACCGCTGCAACTGCGTCATGTTTTGCGCAGAACTGGAGGTCTTCGGCGTGCATGGGATGCTCAGCGGCGTTGATGCGCACAACCACTGACGTTCTAGGATTCGCGTTGAGGAATACAGCCAAGTTCTCTCGTGCTTGTGCTTTGAGGTGTTCCTCGACGGCATCCTCGAAATCTACGATAATCACGTCAGCTCCGCTCCCCAGTGCTTTTACGAAGCGCTCTGGTCGGCTGCCCGGCACGAATAACGCAGGTCTAGATCTGCCGGAGAGAGAGGAGTGTCCATTGGCACTTCTGGGCAACGTTCCGATTGTCGCACCCAGTGATCAGTTGGTTTACGACTACTGATTGAGCGAACGTTTGAACGGCATGAGGTGCCGCTGAACGTGATCGCCGATATCGATTCTCTGCCACTCATGCTAAGCATCGCAGCGGGGTCCTCCGCTTGTACCATTCTTCCCGCCTTAGCTTTAGCGGGCTGGGACAATGATCGGCGACCGCCAATTCCCCGTATTACCGAGCCTGGTATGAGTCGCACCGCCAGTACTTGTTGGCCCACATCCACCCCTTTTAGCGCCTCGGCCGAAGCCATTCTCGCGCTGATCCCTGAAGTCGTGGAGGATCTGTGGCGCGCGGGGAAGTGGGAGGGGATTGATCTGGTTCGTACCAAGGACTGAAAGATCAGCCAAATTCTGATCGGGACGATGTAATCAACAACTGACCAGCAAATGCTAAAGCGAGGCATCTGATAATGTCGGGTGCAAGCTAGCGTGGCACGTTGTCACACATTGATTTTTCCTGCCATCGGGATCGGCTTCTTCGCTTCTTTATCGGGAAGGTGGAGCGCGGAAGCGCTTCACCTTCGCACCGGTAGTCAGTATTCCCAGAAGATTCGTTGAAGCTCTTTGCTGTCTTGAGTTTTCGTCATAGCGACCATAGCCAGGATCCGCGCCTTCTGCGGATTTAGGTCATGCGCCACCACCCAGTCGTATTTGTCGTCCGGCTGCTCTGCGTTGCGCAGCACGAAACCACCCTGGTTGACGTGGGACGAGCGAATGATCTGCACACCGTTCTTGTGCAGTTCTTGCAAGGCTGGCACGACCCGAGACGATACGGAGCCGTTGCCGGTGCCTGCATGGATAATCGCCTTAGCGCCGCTTTGAGCCAATGCTTTATACGCAGTGTCGCTCACGTTGCCGTAGCTGTAGGCGATGTCGACCTGGGGCAGTGCGCTGATCTGCTTGATGTCGAATTCTGAATTAGTGGTGTGGCGCTTGGCCGGCAGACGGAACCAGTAGGATTTACCTTCCACAACCATCCCCATCGGGCCCCAAGCGCTCTTGAACGCCTCGGTCTTGATGTTGACCGACTTGCTCACATCGCGGCCGGACTGAATTTCGTCGTTCATCGTAACCAGCACGCCCTTGCCGCGGGACTGCTTATCGCTGGCCACAGCCACGGCGTTGTACAGGTTAAGCATGCCGTCAGCGGACATGGCCGTACCTGGCCGCATTGAGCCAACCACGACGATCGGCTTGTCGGTCTTCTCCACCAGGTTGAGGAAGTAGGCGGTTTCCTCCAGGGTGTCGGTACCGTGGGTGATAACGATACCGTCGACGTCGCTGCTGTCGGCCAATTCAGAGACGCGCTTAGCAAGCTTCAACAAGTCATCATTCGTAATGCTCTCGGATGCAATTTGCATCACCTGCTCGCCACGAACGTTGGCGAGGTCAGCTAGCTCCGGGACACCGGCAATGAGTTTTTCGACGCCAAGCTTAGCGGCCTGGTAAGTAGCACTGTTAGCAGCACTTGCGCCGGCACCTGCAATGGTACCGCCGGTGGCGAGGATGACAACGTTGGCCAGTTTCTGCTGAGTTTCAGCCTCTTTAGCGGAAGCCGCGGTTGGCAGGATAAGCAGGAGCGCCAATGCGCTGGGTGCGAAGGTTTTCAAAGCAGCATTCATTGTTTTGTCTCTCTTCCTGATGAGATTGGTAGCTGTATTGCGCCAACCACGAAGCAGATTCCATACCAGTGCCTGCCTTGCGCTACAGAATTGTAGACGACCCTATTTTGCGGGCTTTCCCGGGGGGCCGAGATAGGACGGAGTCCTCAGGTCATCCGGAACGTCGAACGTTCGGCTGGGTTCATGTTCGGTTTCCCGAGGCAGCCTGCATATGGGAGACCTGATGACCCGTCACCCGTACATGAGCTGCTTCTGGGAGGTAAGGCAGGCGAACCTAGAAATCGAAAAAGAAGGATGATCATCGAGAACACCTAATGTGAAGCGATACCCTCCAGCTACTGCGAGAGGCTTGGTTCATATTTCCAGGGTCAGAGAGGGTGCAGCAGAATAGTAAAACGACTAACATGACGTTCTACTCATCAGGAAGAGCAGTTTCGATGTCTAGACTTGCAGAGTTTCGTAAGCTTGAGCGTAATTTGGCCGCCCAGCTCGCAGAGCTGGAAAGTATGAAAAACGATGTTGGGCTTAAAAAAGAGATGGAGTTTGAGAAAAAACTCCGTGGCTTGCTTGAAAGCTATGGCTACAGCTTGCGCGACGTCATCAACATTCTGGATCCTCAAGCTTCTCACCGAACGCCTGCTGTAGCAGCGTCTAAGGTAACTCAACGCAAGCCGCGGGAGGTTAAGATCTACAAGAATCCTCACAAGTGAGCTGATCGAGACCAAAGGTGGCAACCATCGCCTCCTCAAGCAGTGGAAGCAAGAGCACAGCGCTCATGTTGTTGAGTCTTGGCTAACTCGCTGATCCCGCGTCAGTGCAATATTGGCCTTGGCATTCAAACCAAGGCTGCCGCACTTACTCTCCGAGCGGCCTTGGCTAAATTACGCGAAGCGGGTCCATCAAGGAGAGCCTCGCGAGGGCTTAGTCGCGATATTCATTGCGATCAATAATTTCGAACTATTCTAGCTTCTCATCGGTGTCATGTGGGCAGACGCCAAGGGGTCTGGATATGTAGTATTGGGTCATATTCTGACTGATGTGATTCATGTGTTGTCTAATAGACATATCGGTCTCAGGAAAATTAAATCGCCCGGATGCCGACATGGCCATAAATTTTTATGGCTTCAGTATACCAAGCATTTATGTCTTGCCCCATGAGTCATTCCCCGCACTTCGTTGAGAGTTATGTGTATCTTCGCGTTTCATGCAGCTACAGATGGATTGGGGTGTCAAGTTATATTTTGCGGGTGCAATTTTAGTTCGGGCGCATTGTGATTGTCATGCAGCGGAAGAAGTGCCCTGAAGATATAATAGTAAGCTAAAATTGCAGAGATGGTAAGTGACATAAACTCAAGCATTAATTGGGCCGATTTCTTTTGTCTGGATAATATTTTTTTTGGCGCTGAAGTCTTGCGATTTTAGATTGAAGGCTTAAGCTTGGAGGACAAAAATCGCTCAGGGGAATCGCCATGATGACGCGATCCGCAGTCGTGGTGCAGAATGTACAACCTTTTTCCAAGGAGCAGTGCGATAGGTTGCTATTGCACTTCAAAGATACGAGTGATTTGATGGGGCCCGCCTTGGTGGCTCTCTTGTCTGACGGGTATCGCTAAAATCAGATAGTGTGGGCCAGTGTTTCAGCAGAAAGGGACCAAGACGGCTATTTCGCCGAAGTTGTCAAGTCGCGCAATGCGGCCCCCTCCCTGTACATCTACAATTGGCTAAGAGATTGGATTAAGTTTGCTAACCTCAATCCTGGAGACTTGCTATTTTATAGTAAGCGTTCGAAAAATAAGCCTATGACTGCAATTATGCTCAGGGAATTAGTGAGAAATTGGCTCTGTATCATGGGATGTGAAGCGGAAGCGGATATGGGGTAGTGTCTCGATTTCGGCAGAAAGTAGCCGCAATGCCCCGAAACCGTATTGGTGGCTGACCAATCTGCCCAGTGTGGGGGTTTAGTGTACTGAGTTGTACTCACTATGCCCTCCAATCGAAGGCTGAAAGGGACGGAGCGTGTCGGCCACTGTTCCGCGCCGATGTGCTCAGCGAAAACCCTATTTTCGTTAGGGGAGACCCGCCCCCGCCCCTGATTCTGGTCGGGGGCTAGTGACACTTGGCCTCAACGATATTAAATTGCCATCCTTGATTGGATCCAGGGATGAGTCATGGAGCAAGCCAATTTCCAGGTTGATGCGCGCTTAGCCACACTGCTAGGGCAGGGGTATTCATCAACAGAAAAGGCTCTGAAAGAGCTGGTAGATAATGCGTGGGACGCCGATGCTGAAGAGGTCGTCATCGTCCTTCCAGAGCCCTTGAGCGATCACCCCATAGTCGTAAGTGATAACGGCAATGGCATGACAGTGATCGAGCTGAAATCTCAGTACATGAAGATCGCCTCCGACTCACGCCTGCGGCGAGGCGAGCGCACTCTCGGAAAGCAGAGGCTCATCAAAGGCAGGAAAGGCATCGGTAAATTCGCCGGGCTGATGGCTGCATCAGTCATGACCTTGACCACCAGTGCCCGTGGCCAGTCCGCTTCATTTACCCTGAGCGTCGATAGTCTCCAGCAAGCAGCTGACATCGAACACCTTCCAATCGAACTGAGTATTTCCAACTGCGAGGAAGGTGTGCACGGCACATCGATCCAGCTCACGCATCTCAGGCAAGGACTCAGCTACCCAAACCCGGTACAGCTCCGACAAGAGCTGATCAAGGAGTATGGCCGGCAGTCTGGCTTCGCCATCATCATCAATGGAAAGCCGCTAGGGATTGATGATCTCGAAGGGACTTATAAGGAAGAAACCGAGTCGCTGCCATCAGCAGGCGATGTAGCGCTACGTTTTTCCATCAGCAACAAAAAGACGGGTTTACGAGAGCCAGGCATTACGCTGCTCGTTGATGGCAAGGCCGTCGGCAAACCCGGCTTTTTTGGGCTGGAGGGGTGCGACGACGTGCCTCCGAAGCTGCTGCGTAAGCTGTATGGAGAGATCAGGGCTGATGGCTTGAAAGAGTACATCACGGCTGGCTGGGATTCAGTGATCGAGAACAGCGAGAGTTACCAGCGGGTCGCTGAATACGTCCAGCAGACGGTAAAAGAGGCGCTTCATCAATCTCATGCTCAGGAGATGCAGCTCGCACACGCCAGGTTGAAGAAGGCGCTGAACTTGAGCATGTCAAAGCTCCCTGAGCACAAGCGTCAGTTTGCCGAGCAGGCCATCAAGAAGGTCCTGGACAAGTACTACGACGAGCCGGAGCACAAGGTAGAGGCGATCGCATTCGTGGTGCTTCAGGCCATTGAGCGCTCCGACTACGCGGCCGTCATCGAACACCTTGCTGATGCGAAGAAGGCAGATGTGGCCGCGGTTGCTGAGGCGTTGGAGCAGTTCGGCCTAGCGGACATGGCAATTCTGGTGGAGCAGGCAAAAGCTCGATTCGCTTTCTTGGACTGGTTAGAAAGTCTAGTGGAAAACAAGGCCTGCCTTGAGGCTACGATTCACCGCGCTATCGAGAAGGCACTCTGGGTCTTTGGTGCTGAGTATACTGCATTCAGCTCAAACGAAGGGCTCAAAAAACAAGTTGAAGAATACTTAGGCGAGAAGTATCAAGGAATGTCTGGCTCTGATCGTCCAGATCTTCTCCTGAATGAGAATTTGCATGGTGAGTTTCTACTCATAGAGTTTAAGAGACCATCTCATGCACTGAATCATAATGATTACCAGCAAGCTACAAAGTACCGGCATGAATTTGCAAAATACACATCAAAGCCGATAATTGTCCTGATGATCGGTGGCCGACGATCTACTGATTTCCCTATGCAATATATCGAGCCAAATGTGAGGCTTCTCTTGTTTTCAGATATTATTGCGACGGCACGCCGTCAATTGAAATGGCAATTAGAAAAGGTCTAGCGCTGAGTTTCGGCACTAAACTAGTCCAGCACGCTCATGAAGCACGCCGAGATGCCGCACTCCAGATACTGAGTGCGGCGGCTTCTTGATTTTTATGAGTTACTGCAAGTCAACCATTCCCTCGTCATGAAAACGCTCAGCCTGTTGGACAAGAGCGACATCATTGACGAGTTCATCACAGCGTCCGAACCTTCGGTAGAACCTGTTGAGGTTGCAAGTGTAGATCGTGTATCCGCCTTTTTCTGTCAGATCCACGTAGAGCCTTTCGAATCGTCCAATGTGCTCGCCATAGGTATCGAGGTGTGGGTGCACGATGCGAAACAGTTGTGGGTTCTCTGGGTAGTTGACCCGCGGCGCTCTCAATACTGGGTCGACAAGCGCTTCATGGTTCGATTTGTACTCGTTGCAATCTGCGCACACCACACACAGGTTTTTAGGCTCAAACATGAATGTCAGATGCTGGGACTTCGGCACGATGTGTTCGATTGGAGATCCTGCGGCTGAGCGGGTACAAACAGGTCCTTGGCAGTAAGCACACACCAAGCGCTGCACGTTCCTGTAGTGCTCTCGTATCTCTCGCCTCACGGGTTGAAGGTCATCATCCCCCCAGCTGGTGTGCGAGAAATCAGCAGAGCGCTTTTTCGCCTCAATCAGGTCGAGGGCCACCTCACTTAGCACCACGGGATTATTGATCATTGGCATAGCTTTCACACAGCATGGCCACGGAGCGGATCAGCTCTTTGACTGGATCTTTGCTTTCAAGCTGCTCGTTGAATTTGAGCAGCCTTTTCAGGTCATCACGGGATGAGCGATCTAGCGTCTTGCTATGCTTCACCTTCGCTAGCAGGTTGAAGGCCAGGCGGGAGATGTACTCGTTCATGATGCCAGGAGCATCGAAAAGCTCCGCCAGCTGGAAATCGGCTGATTTGTCATGGAAATCGGCAGCGTCGTAAAGCTCACCTCTAGATAAAGAGGCGATGTAGCAGCCGTCACCACGAAGCCTCGCGATGATTTGCGGAGAATGGGTAGCGATGACGAATTGGCAGCCCCAGTACCCATAGAATGAAGCTGTCAGCAGCTCCATAAATTCCTCTTGCCATCGAGGGTGCAGACTGATTTCCGGTTCATCAATAAGAATGAGAGAATCGTCGCAGATGTGACCTGCAATGCCGAGAATTAGCACTAACAAGCACTGCTCCCCCGAACTGGCCTTTTTCAGCGACAGCTGGCCGAAACCCTTCTTCATCAAAACCAGATCCATTAGCCGAATCAGCCCTACATCTAGCAATATAAGAATGGCTTTGATGATAGTGTTGCTGGCAGCGTAGCCATCAATCATTAATGTCGATTGAGTGAAGTCAGCTTTAAGCTCAACAGCCCGTCTCCTATCAAGTACTTTGTTGAGCTTGGTCATCGCAGCTAGGACCTCTATCCGGCGACCCAACGGCAGATTTTCTAGAAGCTCAAAGTAGCGCTCGTCGACTTGAATACCATGTTCACGCTCAAGTCTGCGCAGCTCAATAGCGAGACTGCTTCCTTCTACCAGCGATATGTGGTAGTCCTTTTGGGCCGATTTCAGATAACCAGGCTTTAAGATAAAGTCCGCTACTGGTTCAAAATTGAGAGCGTCGAAAACGCAATAAAGACCATGGCTTCCATTTGGGTTGGATAGCCTTTCGAGCAAGCCTTTAGCCGCGGAGGAAATAAGCGAAACCGAGGATGAAGATTGGTACATGCTGTCCGAGCGCATACCAACATACCGGTAAGATCCGGTCATGGTTAGGCTTTTACGCCTCTGACTCGGAAATTTATCGAAAGGACTTGTCGAGATGGCGATAATTTTCTGGAAGCACCCTATATAATTACCAGTCGTTATCAAATCCGCGAGTAGCCGACTCTTACCAATGCCATTTTTCCCGACAATTACTGTATAGCAATTCTTAATGTTGGGCTTGAGTGTTTCGGGCGTTAGCTTCACTTGCCTGCCGTCGAAATGGACATCTATAAGTCTTTTTATCATTACTGCTCCTTGTATACCTGTGTCTCAGATAGCTCTTTAGTCTATGGCCGACCCGATCGATGCGGAGCGCGTTCACGGCCCGCTCATGGCAATGATCCCTTCTTCGAGGGCCAAATCTCACCGTTGCTGGCCACATAGTGGCATATGCATCTTCAGCCTCACAGACCCACCTTCGTACTGACGTCGTTGGCGCTTTGCTCCCTGGAGGTTTATCTATACCTCTTACATGCAACCACGGCAGAGCGTCAGCCTTCTAGAAGGCATGACGGGGTCGAATGTGGGGCAGCATCTCGCCATGTCGCATCAAATCAAGCAGCGCCGAGCCAGCCGAGAGAAAGATCCCATGAGGCTTGATCGAAATTTTTTTAAGTTTTTTTCACTGCGCAAATTGCTAAGTGTTATTGACACAGTGACGGAATTCAAATTAAAGAAAATTATCTAACAGTGATTTTCTCCTGATAAATCTAGGGCTTAGCGTTTTGTCATGGTTTATGTAATTGACCTTGTAAAAAATTCGGAAACGGTGTGACAGTTTTTGGCGCTGTAACGAACTCGATCTTGATTGGCAGGTACTAGACATTCGCAGACGGACATGATTTTATTTTTGGCGATGAAGTTCTAGTCGAGTAGAAAATGGCAGCGGTTAAATTTATCAATTGCAAGCCAGCAGAGATATACGTTCATGGCGGAGAAGTAATTGAAATCCCTCACCAATCAAGTAGGGCCGAAAAAACGGTAGATATTGTTATCAGAGGATTTCCGCAGCTCTATTGGTCTAATGGTACGCCATGGGAGGTAGGGAATTTTTGGCTAGCAACCTTTGCCTTACAGGTTATGCATGGTGGATTAAGCTTAGACGCACTGGTGAGCCGAGCTTACGCTTTAAGGCATTATATGGCCTTCCTAGAGAGGGTGCGGATGACATGGTTCTGGTTTCCACTGGTCAATAAAGATAAGCGCTGTCTTTTTCACTATTATCATGACTTGCAAGGGCAGTTAAAACGAGGGGAGATCTCCTACCGGTCTGCAAAGTCGAGAGGTAAAACTGCGGTCAATTTTTATAAGGCAGTATTGGACTATCGTTTGCTGTCCATGAATAATGATATGTTTGGTGAGCTGAGTCTTTCTGAGAAGGTTGCTAATCTCGCTGGTTTGGAGCGCACCATTGCTGTTAGCAAAGAGCAGCTAAAGCTCAGAGGCGCAAAAGACATTATCCAGCGGGTTGAAGATGGGTTGGTACCCTTGGATTACGATGTTCAAGATCTTATTCTCGACATTGCATTCGAGAACTGCTCGCCGGAAGTATATCTGATGCTCGTTCTTGGGTTTTATACAGGCATGAGGGTCGGAACTATTTGCGACCTGAAGCTGCTCACCCTCAAATATGCGCGGCCCGCTGGCAATGGAAGCTTTTATTACCTATCTGTCGGGCCGTCTGTAGGCTATGCACCAGTCGCTACAAAATTCGGAGTGAACGGAGATATTTCAATTCCTGCTCACGTCTACGATTTACTCTACTCCTATGTGAGGTCAGCTAGGAGGCTTAAGCGGGCAGCGCGCGCGAACAAAGAAGATGGGCAGTTAGTCTTTTTGAACAAGAATGGTCGTTCTTATTGCCGCAAAGGTCGCGGGAGTAGCAGTTCAGTAAACTCCGAAGTTATGAATATTCGTAATATCGCTAGGCAACGTGGGATTCAGCTCAGTTTCAAGTTTCACCAGACCAGGGCAACCTTTGGCACCAATTTCGTGATGGAGAATCTTGACAGGCCGGGTGTAACTCTCAAAGCAGTGATAGGGATGCTTAAAGATATGCTACTCCATACAAGTGAAAGGTCGACCATGACTTATATTAAGTATGTCCAGAATCACACGGCCAAGGAAAAGTGGGCTAATGAATTCTATCAGCGATGTAAAGAGTTGCAGAAAAAATGGTAGCGCGTTCAAAATCTGAGCATCAACTTGGTTTCGAGCATTGTGATCTAGAGGGGACTACTCCACTCACGAGTTTGCGATATCTTCTTTATTTCGGTGGCGCGGGCACTAACCAGCGCGCTGTTATCCGTAAGCTTGAGTCTGGCCAACTTGGAGCGCCGCGCATCCAGAGGCAGCACCTCGTAAGCATGTTTCATTCGTATTTTGAACGAAGGTTCCAAACGTGCACTCGCACCAGTATTTTTGGTGAGGTTTTCTCGCTAAGGAAACTCTACACAGAATACGACAAGCTCGACATGGATCTGACTTCTGATAATGTTGGCGTTTGCTATGAGGCTTATAGCCGTAACCTGTGGGGCCAAGTGCTGAAGGGCGCATGCTCAATGTCAGCGGAAACGGCCTATAGTCAGGATGCTGATATTCGGTACATAATTCAGGGTGCGTTGGAATTACCTGAAGGATTGCTTAGAACTGCGTTCAGTTATTCTGAACTAAAGCGCCGTGGTTTGGCGGGGCGTATGAAGGTCGACAAGAGCGACCTAAATGATAGCTTTGAGTTTGGGGCCGACGTTTTAAACGTAATTGACGCATTTAGTCTTGAAGCTTGTTTGGGTGAGCTGCCTATAAAAATCCGGCACTCTGATGGAACGATTCATGAATACTGGGGGAACTTACGGGCTCCAGATCTGTTATTGCAAGATGGTGAGCGCTCGGCTGAGAGTATTAGAAAATATCATTTGGCTCGCGAAAGGTTGCGACTTAGTGGTGACGTCAAAACCAGAGCGTCAGTCCTGAATATTCGGGTGCATGCTGAGTTTAACTTGTTCATTGCGCAAACCGGCATGAACGTATCTCCTGCTTACGATTTGCCCCTGGAAGACTACCGCTGCACTACTTGGAAAGGCGGGTATCGTGTAACTGCATTTAAGCCTCGCCGGGGGAGTAAAGTGGAGTTCATGATTTTTTCGGAGTACAGAACTCACTTTGAAAGGTATTTGCGTTTTTTGAAGGAGGCGTATCCCGAAGGCTGTGACTATCTGTTTCCATTTCTCGTGAAGGGTGAAAAGCGAGCGATGAAGTACAGGCAATCCATATTCGCGAGCCTTCTAATCGACGGTGGTAGGAAACCCATTACCCTCCAGTCACTGCGGGAGAAACGCGTAAATTGGATGCTGCGTGAAACTCACGACCCCGAAATGGTTGCGGACGCTGCTCAGCACACTGTCGGAACGATGGTGCGGAACTACTCGAAGCCAAATCATCACATTGCTGCCTACGAGTTTTCTTCACTTTTCGCAAAACGTAAGGCCGCTCGTGCCGCGATTCTTGAGGGCGAATGCGTCCCCAGTAACCCCACGCCGCGTAAAGGAAGCGCCGTCACGCCAGACTGTATCAACCCGACGGGCTGCCTTTTTTGTGAACACTATCAAGGTGTCCAGTCATTCGATTATATCTGGTCCATGGCAACTTTCCGCTATCTCAAATACTCGGAATATCAGCTCATCCCTCTTTCGAAAGATGTTGATGGCTCTCCTCAGCAATCAATTACAGAGCGGCTTGATCAAATTATGGACGATTTTGCAGGCCTAAGCGATGAGTGCCAGGCTTGGCGTGAAGAAGCCGATCTTAGGATAGCTGAGCGCGATTTTCATGAAAACTATAGGGCATTAATTGAGGTGAGATTCAATGGCTAGACCTATGGGCTCAAATGTCACGATGGAAGATCCACCGCTGAATGATTCAAATCGCGAGCTTGCTAAATTTCCACCCGCTGATGATTTTCCCGTATGCATTGATCGGAATGGGAATGTGCTGTCTCGGTTTGGGGATGTCAATTGGACTATGGATGTTTGGGTTGGAAAAATTACCACGTTTAATTTTGGTCCGTCAGATCTTCGAAGGGTTTCACCGTGGTTGTCTAGTGGTGATGCTTACTATTTCAAGCTCGTCTTGATTTTGCTTATGTGGGTTATTCCGGCTAGTATCAGCCCCTCAACATTGGTATCCCAATACGGTAGGTTGCGAAGGCTCTTAAAATTTTGTTCTGATTATCAGATATCCGTAGCGGATTTGCATCGGTTTCCTCATTTGGTCTCGGCGTTCATTGATGAAGTTGGGCCTTTAGGTGGTCATTATGTGACAATGCTTAGAGGTGTCTATGATCATCAACAAGCTTTGGGATTCAAGATATTGACTCTCGAACAGATTTCGCAGCTTTTTTGGGCGGGGAAAAGCAGGAATTCGGTCCAGACTCCTTATATTCCGTCCCGTATTCATGATCTTCACTTGCTTCGTTCGTTTGAGATGCTGGACGACTACAGTTCGTTGGCATCTTCGTTTGAAGGGCTATTCGACTGCCTTTGGCTTGGCTATGTGGAAAATAACGGTGATCCGCGCACTTGGTCTGGAAAATTGATAAGGCCAACCGACCCTAGAAATAAATTTTTCTTGGGTTCGTTTGACTGTCTTGCTGAAACCTTTGGTGTAAAAGCTACGCTGGTGAAGTGGATGTCTCGTCGGCCAAGTAACTCGGTTAAAATTGATTTATCAAGTCTGTCATCGTTTTTTAATTCTCTTTGTTTGGTTGGGGCGACCTGTATAGCCAGCTTGAGTGGGATGCGAAAGAATGAAATCAATGATCTTAGGATCGACTGCTATGAAGCAAAACTCACCGATCGGGGAATGGTTTATTTTATCAGCGGGGAAACGACAAAGACTATTAAGGATGATGATGCCCGCTGGGTGACTTGCGAGGATGTCGCTAAAGCTATCACTGCTATGAGTTCTATCGCTAAGTTGAGGATGAAGATAGCTGTAGCAATGGGAATAGATCATGCACCAGATGAGGTTTCTAATCCTTATTTGGTGTCCA
The DNA here is from genome assembly GCF_000935045.1 of Pseudomonas sp. 10-1B. Taxonomy (GTDB): domain Bacteria; phylum Pseudomonadota; class Gammaproteobacteria; order Pseudomonadales; family Pseudomonadaceae; genus Aquipseudomonas. Next base: position 297,699 of record NZ_JYKS01000015.1, on the reverse strand, counting down.
GAAGCTATGAGCCCTGGTCGAAAGATTTCCGAGGAATTAGTTCAGTTCCTACGTTTATCCGCAAAGCTATAGGTGCCTCTGAGCTTCACAGGCAATGCCCTATTTTGTTTTTGCCAAATGATCTGGTCATTAGCGATGAGGATTTCAGGGAGGCTGTCTCTGTCAATCCTGATTTAAATGTTAAGAGATTTGCAGTTGGTAAACGATGGTCATTCGCTTTCCACCAGTACCGAAGAACTCTGATGGTTAATGCCTCTCTTTCCGAGGTGGTGTCGCCGCAATCCATGCAGTACCAGGCCAAGCATCTTTATCTTAGTATGGCGATGTATTACGGTCGCAATTATTCAGGACTCGCTTTCAACGCGTTGGCCAAGGAGGAATATATTGAGGCTGCTTACGAGACCATGGCACGTAAAGCAGCTAAACTGAAGAGTCCTACTTTCGTTTCGTTGATCAGTCCGCTACATAAGCAACGAGCTATTAGCTTCATGGAGGGAAAAACCCTGAAGCAACTGGCTCAAATGGGGCGAAGCGGTGAAATGGTTGTTAAGGAAACGCTTTTGGGCGTCTGCCTAAACACCGAGCACTGTGAGTACGGGAGCGCAGACTACGTCCTGGCTTGTGATCAGTGTCCGTCTGGGCTTGCGTCCAAGGAAAATTTGCCGTTGATTACCAAGCTTGATAGTTGGCTGGAGGATCAGCTTGAAGAGGCTCCGGGGGATAGCCCTAGAAAAGATGCGCTGAAGGCACAGCGTGAGTTTACTCAGCGCTTGATTAATGTTGTATTGGTTGAGGATGGCACATGAAAGATAATGCTGAGTTCGAATATCGGAAGGCCTTCAGGCGTATTGTCGAGGGTAAAGCATTGCGTGTTGGTAAAATGGCGCCTCCTAATTTGGCGAACATTGCTAGGGAGGCGGGCAAGGATCCCTCTGCTCTTAAGAAGTCTCGTTATCCTATATTCATCTCCGAGGTTGAGTCATTCAATAATAATGTAAACTCGGCGGGGGAGAGGATTGACCGTTCGCTTAGCACTCAGTTGAAAGCTGCAAGAAGCGAAAATAAAAAGCTGCGAGAGTCTTATGAGCAGTTAACTATCGAGCGTGACGAGAGCCATTCTAGGGTACTCAACTTACAGCTGGCACTGGTCGAAATGAGTTTCGGGGTTGATGGTGTGGAGAAGCCCTCTAGCATCGCAAATTTTGATCTGTATGCGCGACAGAAGCTCATGAGAAACATAGGCAAGGATAAATTCTGAGATGTCGCTACTCGGGTAGTTTTTGTGGCAATGGCCATTGCGGGGCTTTGAAGAAAAACGTAGTTCTGGTCCCGTTTCTCTCTCGCATCTCAATCAATTTTTTCGTCTAGCACATCTCGCGTCTTTGTCCCAGGTTCCAATGTGGCGTCCTTTCTCCTCTGTTTAAAGACACAAGCATCCAACGCTACGGACAACCTCATTTTTTTCTGAAGCCCGCCTGGCGTATGGGCTAGAGGACTGTCCGTCCGTTGGCCGCAAACCTGTGTTCTTGGGAGATGCTTTCAGAGGCGATCTGCATCACCTGCTCGCCGCGCACGTTGGCCAGGTCGGCCAGTTCCGGCACGCCGGCGATCAGCTTGTCGACGCCCAGCTTGGCGGCCTGGTAGGTGGCGCTGTTGGCGGCGCTGGCACCGGCGCCGGCAATGGTGCCGCCGGTGGCGAGGATGACCACATTGGCCAGTTTTTGCTGGGTTTCGGCTTCTTTGGCCGAAGCGGTGGTGGGCAGCAGCAGCAGCAGGGCGAGTGCGCTGGGGGCGAAGGTTTTCAGTGCGGCATTCATCGTTATTGTTCTCTCTCTTCCTAGTGAGATGGTTGTTGTGTCGCGCAGGGCTTCAGGCACGTTTCATACCAGCTTGCGCGCACGGCTGATGAGGGAGCGGCCTTGTGTCGCGAAGGGGCGCGTAGCGGCCCCAGATTTCAGCGTTACAGCACATATCGCCGGGGCCGCTGCGCAGCCCATCGCGACACAAGGCCGCTCCTGCATGGGGAAGTGTTACATTCGCAATTCCGAACAAGCATAGGAAAAGGTGTTCGGTTTTTCGGAAAAATCTGGATAATCTGCGCCAGTAGTGCGGTGACCTGCGAAAGCCAAACGGATTTGACAAACCTCGGTCTTGTTTCCATAGTTAGGTAACGCAAACGTTTGCGATCCGATAAAAAAACAAGATTCGGAGTCATCGTCCATGAAACTGCCGTTCCCCGGTCGTCTGCTGGCCCTCGCTGTCATTTCCTCGCTGTCCCTCGCCCTGCCGTTTTCGGCCGCCCACGCCGAAGACAAGCCCAAGGTCGCCCTGGTCATGAAGTCACTGGCCAACGAGTTCTTCCGCACCATGGAAGATGGCGCCAAGGACTACCAGAAAGCCCATGCCGATGAGTTCGACCTGATCGCCAACGGCATCAAGAACGAGACCGATACCGGCGAGCAGATCCGCATCGTCGAACAGATGGTCAATGCCGGCGCCAAGGCCCTGGTGATCGCTCCGGCCGACTCCAAGGCGCTGGTGTCGGCAGTGAAAAAGGCGATGGACCAGGGCGTGGTGGTAATCAATATCGACAACCGCCTGGACCCGGAACTGCTCAAGAACAAAGGCATCAGCGTACCCTTCGTCGGCCCCGACAACCGCAAGGGTGCGCGCCTGGTCGGCGACTACCTGGCCAGCCAGAAGCTCAAGGCCGGCGACCAGGTCGGCATCATCGAGGGCGTGCCGACCACCACCAACGCCCAGCAGCGCACCGCTGGCTTCAAGGACGCCATGGACGCCGCGCAGATGAAGATCGTGTCGGTGCAGAGCGGCAACTGGGAAATCGACAAGGGCAACGCCGTCGCCGCCTCCATGCTCAATGAATACCCCGACCTGAAGGCCCTGCTGGCCGGCAACGACAGCATGGCCCTGGGTGCCGTGTCGGCCGTGCGTGCTGCTGGCAAGACCGGCCAGGTGCAAGTGGTGGGTTACGACAACATTAACGCCATCAAGCCCATGCTCGCCGATGGCCGGGTGCTCGCCACCCTCGACCAGGCGGCCAGCCAGCAGGCGGTGTATGGCATCCAGGCGGCGCTGAAAATGGTCAACGGCGAGAAGCCCGACGTGGATGCCGACAACGTCATCCAGACCCCGGTCCAGCTCATCACCAAGCCCTGATCGTTGGCAGGAGAAACGGCCATGCCTGCGTCGGCCAATGAAGTGATACTCGCCGCCAGCGGCTTGGGCAAGACTTACGCCCAGCCGGTGCTCGGCGAGGTCAGCCTGAACCTGCGGGCCGGCGAAGTGCTGGCCCTGACCGGCGAGAACGGTGCGGGCAAGAGCACCCTGTCCAAACTCATCAGTGGCCTGGAAACACCTAGCACCGGGCACATGAGCTACCGCGGCCAGGCCTATGCGCCCGGTAGCCGCAGCGAGGCCGAGCGGCTGGGCGTGCGGATGGTGATGCAGGAGCTGAACCTGCTGCCCACGCTGACCGTGGCCGAGAACCTGTTCCTCGACAATCTGCCCAGCCGCTTCGGCTGGATCAGCCACAAGCGCCTGCGCCAGCTGGCCACGGCGGCCATGGCCCAGGTTGGCCTCGACGCCATCGACCCGGACACCCAGGTTGGCGAGCTGGGCATCGGCCATCAGCAGATGGTCGAGATCGCCCGCAACCTGATCGGCGACTGCCATGTGCTGATCTTCGATGAGCCCACCGCCATGCTCACCGCGCGCGAGGTGGAGCTGCTGTTCACCCAGATCGAGCGACTGCGCCAGCGTGGCGTGGCCATCGTCTATATCTCCCACCGCCTTGAAGAGCTGCAACGCGTGGCCCAGCGCATCGTCGTGCTGCGCGACGGCAAACTGGTGTGCGACGAGCCGATCCAGCGCTACAGCAGCGCCGAACTGGTCAACCTGATGGTCGGCCGCGAGCTGGGCGAGCATATCGACCTGGGCCGCCGGCAGATTGGTGCGCCATTGCTCAAGGTCGACAAGCTCAGCCGTGCCGACAAAGTGCGTGAAGTGTCGTTCGATGTCAGGGCAGGGGAGATCTTTGGTATCTCCGGCCTGATCGGCGCGGGCCGCACCGAGCTGTTGCGCCTGATCTACGGTGCCGACCGCGCCGACAGCGGCAGCATCGCGCTCGGCCAGCCGCCACAGCCAGTAACCATCGATTCGCCCAAGGCCGCGGTACGGGCCGGCATCGCGCTGATCACCGAAGATCGCAAGGGCGAGGGCCTGCTGCTGACGCAGTCGATCAGCGCCAATATCGCCCTGGGCAACCTGGGTGCGGTATCACGGGCCGGCATGCTCGATGGCGAGGCGGAAAGGGCGTTGGCCGAGCGCCAGATCCAGGCCATGCGCATCCGCAGTGCCGGCCCGCAGCAGGTGGTGGGCGAACTGTCCGGTGGCAACCAGCAGAAGGTGGTGATCGGCCGCTGGCTGGAGCGCGATTGCCAGGTATTGCTGTTCGACGAGCCGACCCGTGGCATCGACGTCGGTGCCAAGTTCGACATCTACGGCCTGCTGGCCGAACTGGCGCGCCAGGGCAAGGCTCTGGTGGTGGTGTCCAGTGACCTGCGCGAGCTGATGCTGATCTGCGACCGTATCGCGGTGCTGTCCGCAGGCCGGCTGATCGACACCTTCGACCGCGACCATTGGAGCCAGGACCAGCTGCTTGCCGCCGCCTTTGCCGGTTATCAGAAACGTGACGCACTGCTGCACGATGCAGCCCCCAGGATGGATGCATGAAAACCACTCCGCTCGACAGCCAAGGTGCCGCTCCCGTGCGCCGTAGTGGCACCTATTTTGGCCTGGGCACCTACCTGGGCCTGGCCGGCGCGTTGCTGGCGATGATCGTGCTGTTCTCGTTCCTCAGCAGTCACTTCTGGTCCTATAACACCTTCAGCACCCTGGCCAACCAGATTCCCGACCTGATGGTGCTGGCGGTGGGCATGACCTTCGTGCTGATCATTGGCGGTATCGACCTGTCGGTGGGGTCGGTGCTGGCCCTGGCGGCGTCGACAGTCAGCGTGGCGATTCTTGGCTGGGGCTGGGGCGTGCTGCCCTCGGCCCTGCTGGGCATGGCCGTGGCCGCGCTGGCGGGCAGCATCACCGGCGGCGTCACCGTAGCCTGGCGCATCCCCTCGTTCATCGTCTCGCTTGGCGTGCTGGAAATGGCCCGTGGCCTGGCCTACCAGTTCACCGACTCGCGCACCGCCTATATCGGCGATGCCTACGCCTGGTTCTCCAACCCCATCGCATTCGGTATCTCGCCGGCCTTCATCATCGCCTTGCTGGTGATCGTGCTGGCCCAGCTGGTGCTGACCCGCACAGTGTTTGGCCGCTACCTGATCGGCATCGGCACCAACGAAGAGGCGGTGCGCCTGGCCGGTATCGACCCGCGCCCGTACAAAGTGCTGGTGTTCGCCCTGATGGGCCTGCTCGCCGGGCTGGCCGCGCTGTTCCAGATCTCGCGCCTGGAAGCGGCCGACCCCAATGCCGGCTCCGGCCTGGAGTTGCAGGTGATCGCTGCCGTGGTGATCGGCGGCACCAGCCTGATGGGCGGGCGCGGCTCGGTCATCAGCACCTTTTTCGGCGTGCTGATCATTTCGGTGCTGGCCGCAGGGCTGGCGCAGATCGGTGCCAGCGAACCGACCAAACGCATCATCACCGGGGCGGTGATCGTCATCGCCGTGGTGCTCGACACTTACCGTAGCCGGCGTGCAGGCCGGCGGAACTGAAAACATGGCAACCATCAAAGACGTCGCGGCACTGGCGGGCATTTCCTACACCACCGTGTCCCATGTATTGAACAAGACCCGGCCGGTCAGCGAGCAGGTACGGCTGAAAGTCGAAGCCGCCATCGCCGAACTCGACTATGTGCCCAGTGCCGTGGCGCGGTCACTGAAGGCGCGCAGCACGGCCACCATCGGTTTGCTGGTGCCCAACAGCGTCAACCCGTACTTCGCCGAGCTGGCGCGGGGCATCGAAGATGCCTGCGAACGCAACGGCTACTGCGTGATCCTGTGCAACTCCGACGACGACCCACAGAAGCAGCGCAGCTACCTGCGGGTGCTGCTGGAAAAACGCATCGACGGCCTGGTGGTGGCCTCGGTGGGCGAGGACAGCGACCTGCTGCAGAGCCTGGCCGGCGTGCGCACGCCGATGGTCATCGTCGACCGCGAACTGGAGGGCGTCGATGCCGACCTGGTGCGCATCGACCATGAGCAGGGCGCCTACCTGGCTACCCGCCACCTGCTGGAGCTTGGCCACCGTGATATCGCCTACATCGGTGGCCCCGCCGAGACCGGGGTTACCCAGCTGCGCCTGAGCGGCTTCCGCCGTGCCATGGCCGAGGCCGCTGTGCCGGTGCTGGGCAACCGTGTGCTGCACTGCGACTTCACCAGCCCGGGTGGCCATGGTGCGGCAACGCAGTTGCTGGAGGGCAAGCGGCCCACGGCGATCTTCGCCGGCAACGACATGATCGGTTTCGGCGTGCTGCGTGCCGCGGCCGAGCGCAATATCAACGTTCCTGCCGAACTGTCGGTGATCGGTTTCGACGACATCGAGCTCAGCCGCTATGTGTACCCGTCGCTGACCACGGTGGGCCAGTCGATCCGCGAGCTAGGCGAAAGTGCCGCTTCACTGTTGCTGGCGCGTATCGGTACACCCCGGCAGGGCGCCGCGGAGCAACGCATCGTCGCCCCGCGCATTGTGTTGCGCGAGTCCACCGGGCCGCGCCCGGACCTGTTCAACGATTACCGCTAAGGAAATGTCATGAGTGCCAAGGTCGTGGTAGTCGGTAGCCTCAACATGGACCTGGTGGCCCGCGCCCAACGCCTGCCCCGGGCCGGCGAGACACTCCCCGGCGAAAGCTTTTCCACCGTGCCGGGCGGCAAGGGCGCCAACCAGGCCGTGGCCGCGGCGCGGCTTGGGGGCAGCGTCGCGATGATCGGCAACGTGGGTGACGATGCCTACGGCCAGCAACTGCGCCAGGGCCTGGATGCGGAGGGCATCGATTGCCAGGGCGTCAACACCTGCCTGGGGGTGTCCAGCGGTGTGGCGCTGATCACCGTGGATGCTGCCAGCCAGAACTGCATCGTCATCATCCCCGGTGGCAATGGCCTGCTGACACCGCAGGCTGTGCAGCGCTTCGATGCGTTGCTACAGGGGGCAGAAGTGATCATCTGCCAGCTGGAGGTCCCGACCGACACCGTGGCCTGGACCCTTGCCAGGGGGCGTGAGCTGGGCAAGCAGGTGATTCTGAACCCGGCGCCGGCCACTGGCCCCTTGCCTGCGGACTGGTTCGCGCACATCGACTACCTCACCCCCAACGAAAGCGAGGCCGAAGCCTTGACTGGCGTGGCCGTGACCGACCAGAGCAGCGCCCGGCTTGCCGGCGAGCGCTTGCTGCAACTGGGGGCGGGCAAAGTGATCATTACCCTGGGTGCGCAAGGGGCCTTGCTGGTCACTGCCCAGGGCCATCAGCATTTTCCGGTACCTGTGGTGCAGCCGCTGGATACCACTGCGGCCGGCGACACCTTCATCGGCGGTTTTGCCGCTGGCCTGGTGCGTGGCCTGGAGGAGGGCGAGGCTATCGCCTTCGGCCAGCGCGCCGCGGCGTTGTCGGTCACCCGTGCTGGCGCCCAGCCGTCGATTCCCTACCTGGCGGAGCTTACGCCATGAAGAAAACCGCGCTGCTGAACGTCGCGCTGTCGCGCATTATTGCCGGCATGGGGCACGGCGACATTTTGGTGATCGGCGATGCTGGGCTGCCAGTGCCGCCGGGTGTCGAATTGGTCGACCTGGCCATCACGCCTGGCTTGCCGGATTTCGCCAGCGTGTTGCGGGTAGTGCTGAGCGAATTGCAGGTGGAGCGGCATGTGCTGGCCGAAGAGATGCAGAAAGTGGTGCCGCCCGCGCTGGTCGAGATCGAGCGGTTGAAGGGCAAGCTGGGCAAGCGGGAATGGCTGAGCCATGAAGATTTCAAGCTACTGTCGCGTAGTGCTCGTGCGGTGGTGCGCACTGGTGAGTGCCAGCCCTACAGCAACATTGCCCTCATCTCCGGTGTGACCTTCTGAAAGCGGGGGCTGCGCCCCCGATCGCCGGCAAGCCACCCACAGGTACAGCGCCACTTCTGAGGCTGACGACATCCCTGGTGGGAGCTGGCTTGCCGGCGATTGGGCCGCAAAGCGGCCCCAGAAACCACCCCAGGCAATAGGAATGCCATCTATGCTCAACCTCTACTACAAGGAATCGCCTTCATGGCTGCAGCCACCACCCTTCAGGCCGCGCCCATCGACCTGATCATCGACACCGACCCCGGTGCCGACGACGTGGTCGCACTGTTCTTGGCCATGGCCTCACCCGATGAACTCGACATCCGTGCCATCACCACCGTGGCCGGCAACGTGCCTCTGGAAAAAACCTCGCGCAACGCCCGTCTGGCCTGCGAATGGGCCGGCCGTGAAGATATCCCCATATACGCCGGCGCAGGCCGCCCGCTGGTACGCGCACCCATCTACGCCGCCGATGTCCACGGCGAAGAAGGCCTCACCGGTGTACCCGTCCACGAGCCGAAAACGCCCCTGGCCCAAGGCAACGCCGTGCAATACCTGGTCGACACCCTTGGCGCTGCCAAGCCCCACAGCATCACCATCGCCATGCTAGGCCCGCAGACCAACCTGGCCCTGGCGCTGATCCAGCGCCCGGACATCACCAAAGGCATCAAGCAAGTGGTGGTCATGGGCGGCGCCCACTTCAACGGCGGCAACATCACCCCGGCTGCGGAATTCAACCTCTACGCTGACCCACATGCTGCTGAAGTGGTGCTGGCCAGTGGTGTGCCGCTGACCTACCTGCCGCTCGACGTCACCCACAAGTTGCTGACCAGCGACGCTCGCCTCGAACAACTGGCGGCGGTGAACAACCAGGCCAGCAAACGGGTGGTGGATATCCTCAGCGCGTACATCACCCACGACATGGACCTGTACGGCATGCCCGGCGGCCCGGTGCATGACGCCAGTGTCATCGCCTACCTGCTCAAGCCCGAGCTGTTCAGCGGCCGGCGCATCCATATGAGCATCGACAGCCGCGAAGGCTCCAGCTTCGGCCAGACTGTTGCCGACTGGCATGGCGTGCTCAAGCAGCCCGCCAATGTGATGTGGGTGGAGCAGGGCGATGCCCAGGGCCTGTTCGACCTGCTCAGTACCCGCTTGGCGCGATTGGAATAGCCGTATGCGGCGCGTAGCGCTCGAACACCTGGTCGATGAAGCTGCGTGCTGCCTCGCTGCCGCGATCGCGCACCAGCAGGTCGATGGCAATCAATAGCAACTCTTCCGGCGTGCCAGGGCTGTACGCGCTCTGGCCTTCGGCCCATTTGACCTTGATATCGGCATCGATGCTATGGCTGCTCATGAAAGGCTCTCGCTTGGGGCCCGGGACGAAGGGGCGAACACCTGACCCTGGTGTTCGATGGAGGCGGGGTGCGCTCCACTTCTGGCAATAAATCATGACTTTGCGTCAGTAACCTTGCGGCTTAAGCATATGGCAAACGCAGCGGGTTGTGCAAAATCCAGTCACGATTGCTTTTCGCCTCGGTGGTCGAGTTCAGGCAGACTTGACCGGTTTTGCAACAAATAATGAGCGGAGCTGTCGGATCAGACAGTTCCCGGACCGATTTAGGAGGCTTCATGTTCCGTACCCGTGCTTATCTGGCAACCTTGGCGGTGGCTGCTGTCCTGGCTGGTTGCAGCACTGGTGGCAACGCTGGCGGCGGCGCTGCACCAGCCGCGCCTGCCGGCAACGATGGCCGCTGCGAAGCCAGCGGCGCCGATTTCACCCTTGGCAAGCCTGCCAGCGCCGAGCTGCTGGAGCAGGCGCGCAAGGCCAGTGGCTCGCAGATGGCGCGCATTCTCAAGCCGCACGATGTGGTCACCCTGGAGTACCGCTCCGAGCGTTTGAACCTGAATGTGGATGAGCAAGGTGTGGTGACGCGCGTCAACTGCGGTTGACCGCATACTTTGTGGGAGCGGCCCTTTCGCGACGCAAGGCCGCTCCTACAAAAAGCTGCACCCATAAAAAAACCCGCCACAAGGACGGGTTTTTTTACAGCTATCCGAATTACTCCGGACGAACCTGTGCAGCCTGCATGCCCTTCTGGCCGCGCTCGGCGACGAAGGAAACAGTCTGGCCTTCTTTCAGGCTCTTGAAGCCGTCAGATTCGATGGCCTTGAAGTGTACGAACAGGTCGTCGCCGCCGCCTGCTGGGGTGATGAAGCCGTAGCCTTTCTCATCATTGAACCATTTGACGGTGCCTTGTTGGCGATTGGACATGGGTGAATCTCCAGAACATTAAGTTTTTCAGTGGTGCAATGCGGCCGAGGCTACGGAGCACGGGACACATCATAGTCTAATTCTGCGCATCTAGCGCCTTTTACCTTCGCAGGATATTGATCCAGCGCAAAGAATGGCTGGCCTGCCCTGGCTTTAAGGTTTCAGCTCTTCGGTGCGCAGGCCTGTTTCACGACCGTCTGGGCCTTCTGCATCAGCTTGGCGTCAACACCATCCTTGCTGTCGAGGTCGGCAATTTCTGCGTCTGTGAAATTCTTTTTGATGGCTTGCGCGCCACATTCGCAGTGTTTTTTCGCGGTCGCAGCGTCAACGCCCTGGCCGCTGGCCACTTGCGTGCACTGGGTCATGTAGGCGGCCTCCTTCCCGGCAGGGAAGTTGCCGGCGTTCGCAGCCACGGGCAGCAGCAGGGCGCCAGCGGCCGCCAGGGCCAGAAGAGACGGAACTCGCATAACCAGTTACTCCTTGGGTTAGGTCTCATCAAGAGTAGGTTGCTTCCCAAGGTCTGATAGGAATTTTTCCGCGTTAGTTCACCGCTGCGGCGTAATTTCCAAATATTTCTGCCTGGCGTCCAGCCCGCGTGCTAGCATGCCCGGCTTGCAGCTGACAACGTGCAGCTCGCAGCTTTTTTACTTTCCAGTCACTCTGGTTCGTCCCTGACAAGCCGAAAGGCTTCTGCCACTGTGAGGCAGGCTTCCTTTGAAGGAAGGCAGGTCGGATCTTGTACTGGCTCATCCCAACCCACGTGACCTTTGGTAGGGGTCACCACTAGGAGAGGAGGCGCCATGCCCGTTATTACTCTTCCCGATGGCAGTCAACGTTCGTTCGATCATGCCGTATCCGTAGCCGAAGTAGCCGCCTCCATCGGCGCCGGCCTGGCCAAGGCCACCGTGGCCGGCAAGGTCGACGGCAAACTGGTCGACGCCTGCGACCTGATCAGCAACGACGCCACCCTGCAGATCATCACCCCTAAAGATGAAGAGGGACTGGAGATCATCCGTCACTCGTGCGCCCACCTGGTCGGCCACGCAGTGAAGCAGCTGTACCCGACCGCCAGGATGGTGATCGGCCCGGTCATCGACGAAGGCTTCTATTACGACATCGCCTACGAGCGCCCCTTCACCCCTGAAGACATGGCCGCCATCGAAAAGCGCATGATGGAGCTGATCGACAAAGACTACGACGTGGTCAAGAAGATGACCCCGCGCGCCGAAGTCATCGATGTGTTCAAGGCCCGTGGCGAAGACTACAAGCTGCGCCTGGTCGAAGACATGCCGGATGAACAGGCCATGGGCCTGTACTACCACGAAGAATATGTCGACATGTGCCGTGGCCCGCACGTGCCGAACACCCGCTTCCTCAAGGCATTCAAGCTGACCAAGCTGTCTGGCGCCTACTGGCGCGGCGATGCCAAGAACGAGCAGCTGCAACGCGTGTACGGCACCGCCTGGGCCGACAAGAAGCAGTTGGCGGCGTACATCCAGCGCATCGAAGAAGCGGAAAAACGCGACCACCGCAAGATCGGCAAGCAGCTCGACCTGTTCCACCTGCAGGAAGAAGCCCCGGGCATGGTGTTCTGGCACGCCAACGGCTGGACCGTGTACCAGGTGCTCGAGCAGTACATGCGCCAGGTTCAGCGCGTCAACGGCTACCAGGAAATCAAGACCCCGCAGGTTGTCGACCGTATCCTCTGGGAACGTTCCGGCCACTGGTCCAACTACGCCGAAAACATGTTCACCACTTCGTCGGAAAGCCGTGACTACGCGGTAAAGCCGATGAACTGCCCGTGCCACGTGCAGGTGTTCAACCAGGGCCTGAAGAGCTACCGCGACCTGCCGCTGCGCCTGGCCGAGTTCGGTGCCTGCCACCGTAACGAGCCGTCCGGCGCCCTGCACGGCATCATGCGCGTGCGTGGCTTCGTACAGGACGACGCGCACATCTTCTGCACCGAAGAACAGGTGAAGAAAGAAGCCGCCGACTTCATCAAGCTGACCCTGGACGTGTACAAGGACTTCGGCTTCACCGACATCGCCATGAAGCTGTCGACCCGCCCGGCCAAGCGCGTGGGTTCCGAAGAGCTGTGGGACCGTGCCGAAGGCGCACTGGCCGACGCCTTGAACGAATCTGGCCTGGAATGGGAATACCAGCCAGGCGAGGGTGCCTTCTACGGCCCGAAGATCGAGTTCACCCTGCGCGACTGCCTCGGCCGTAACTGGCAGTGCGGTACCCTGCAGTACGACCCGAACCTGCCAGAACGCCTGGATGCCAGCTATATCGCCGAAGATAACAGCCGCGTGCGCCCTGTCATGTTGCACCGCGCCATCCTCGGTTCGTTCGAGCGCTTCATCGGCATGCTGATCGAGCACTACGCCGGCGTCTTCCCTGCCTGGCTGGCACCGACCCAGGCGGTGATCATGAACATCACCGACAAACAGGCCGATTTCGCCCTCGAGGTGGAAAATACCCTGAACGGTAGCGGTTTCCGTGCCAAGTCGGACTTGAGAAATGAGAAGATCGGCTTTAAAATCCGCGAGCATACTTTGCTCAAGGTCCCGTACCTTTTGGTTATAGGGGATCGCGAAGTCGAAACGCAAACCGTCGCTGTGCGTACTCGCGAAGGCGCAGACCTGGGCTCCATGCCCGTCGCCCAGTTCGCTGAGCTGCTGACACAAGCGGTTTCCCGGCGTGGTCGCCAAGAATCGGAGTAATGACTATTAAGCGTGAAATGAGAAACGATAAGCGTGCTGTACCGAAGGCCCCGATCAACGAGAATATCTCGGCCCGCGAGGTTCGGTTAATTGGCGCAGACGGCGAGCAGGTTGGCATCGTCTCGATTGATGAAGCGCTTCGTATCGCTGAAGAAGCGAAGCTGGATCTGGTGGAGATCTCTGCAGACGCGGTACCGCCTGTCTGCAAGGTGATGGACTACGGCAAGCACCTCTTCGAGAAGAAGAAGCAGGCCAACGAAGCCAAGAAAAACCAGAAGCAGATCCAGATCAAAGAAATCAAGTTTCGTCCAGGGACGGAAGAAGGGGATTACCAGGTAAAACTACGCAACCTGGTACGTTTCCTTACCGATGGGGACAAGGCCAAGATCTCTCTGAGATTCCGCGGCCGTGAGATGGCCCACCAGGAGCTGGGCATGGAGCTGTTGAAGCGGGTCGAAGCCGACCTCGCCGAATACGGCTCCGTCGAGCAGCATCCGAAGATGGAAGGACGCCAGCTTATGATGGTCATCGCCCCCAAAAAGAAGAAGTAATCTCCCGGGCACGGCAGGCCTGATGATTATTGTGTAATTTTATCGAATGCGGAGTTCCAACATGCCAAAAATGAAAACCAAGAGCGGTGCTGCGAAGCGCTTCCTGAAGACCGCTTCCGGCTTCAAGCACAAGCACGCTTTCAAGAGCCACATCCTGACCAAAATGTCGACCAAGCGTAAGCGTCAACTGCGCGGTGCCAGCCTGCTGCACCCGTCTGACGTGGCAAAAGTCGAGCGCATGCTGCGCGTACGTTAATTCTGGTTTAGATAGAGGAAGTTACTCATGGCTCGTGTTAAGCGTGGCGTCATCGCTCGTAAGCGTCACAAGAAAATTCTGAAACTGGCTAAAGGCTACTACGGTGCACGCTCGCGCGTATTCCGCGTTGCCAAGCAGGCTGTCATCAAGGCTGGTCAATATGCCTACCGTGACCGTCGTCAGAAGAAGCGTCAGTTCCGCGCACTGTGGATCGCTCGTATCAACGCCGGTGCCCGCACCAACGGTCTGTCCTACAGCCGTCTGATTGCTGGCCTGAAAAAGGCTTCGATCGAAATCGACCGTAAGGTTCTGGCCGATCTGGCAGTGAACGAAAAAGCGGCGTTTGCTGCGATTGTCGAGAAAGCTAAAGCCGTTCTGGCTTAAGTACCCGCGACAATCACCCGGCGGCGCTAGCGCCGTCGGGCATTGAACGTCATCGATAGGGGAAGAGCCTTCAAAGCTCTTCCCCTATTTTCGTATCTGGAGTCTGTACATGGAAAACCTGGATGCGCTGGTCTCTCAAGCCCTGGAGGCCGTGGAGCGCGCTGAAGACATCAATGCCCTGGAACAGATCCGGGTTAATTATCTCGGCAAGAAGGGCGAGCTGACCCAGGTGATGAAGACCCTGGGCAACTTGCCAGCCGAAGAGCGGCCGAAAGTCGGTGCGCTGATCAATGACGCCAAAGAGCGCGTCACCGTTGTGCTCAACGCACGCAAGGCAGCCTTCGAAGAGGCCGAGCTCAGCGCTCGCCTGGCGGCCGAATGCATTGATGTGACCCTGCCAGGCCGTGGCCAGGCCACCGGTGGCCTGCACCCGATCACCCGTACACTCGAGCGCATCGAGCAGTTCTTCACCCACATTGGCTACGGCATTGCCGAAGGCCCCGAGGTGGAAGACGACTACCACAACTTCGAAGCGCTCAACATCCCCGGCCACCACCCGGCCCGGGCGATGCACGACACCTTCTATTTCAATGCCAACATGCTGCTGCGCACCCACACCTCGCCGGTGCAGGTGCGGACCATGGAGTCCAGCCAGCCGCCGATCCGCATTGTCTGCCCGGGCCGCGTGTACCGTTGCGACTCGGATATCACCCACTCGCCGATGTTCCACCAGGTCGAAGGCCTGCTGATCGATCGCGATATCAACTTCGCCGACCTCAAGGGCACCATCGAAGAATTCCTGCGCGTATTCTTCGAAAAAGAACTGGCGGTACGTTTCCGCCCGTCGTTCTTCCCCTTCACCGAGCCGTCCGCCGAAGTCGACATCCAGTGCGTGATGTGTTCCGGCAACGGCTGCCGCGTGTGCAAGCAGACCGGCTGGCTGGAAGTGATGGGCTGCGGCATGGTGCACCCGAACGTGCTGCGCATGTCCGGCATCGACCCTGAAGAGTTCCAAGGCTTCGCCTTCGGCATGGGCGCCGAGCGACTGGCCATGCTGCGCTATGGCGTCAACGATTTGCGTCTGTTCTTCGACAACGACCTGCGGTTCTTAGCCCAATTCCGCTAGGCCAATCGACGCACTTTCTAGGAGAACAGCATGAAATTCAGTGAACAGTGGCTGCGCGGTTGGGTAAACCCGCAAGTCTCTCGTGATGACCTCGTCGCCCGCCTGTCCATGGCCGGCCTCGAAGTCGACAGCGTGACCCCGGCCGCCGGGCAGTTCAGCGGCATCGTCGTGGGCGAGATCCTCGCCACCGAACAGCACCCCGACGCCGACAAGCTGCGCGTGTGCCAAGTCAGCAACGGCCAGGAAACCTTCCAGGTAGTCTGCGGCGCTCCCAACGCCCGCCCAGGCATCAAGATCCCGTTCGCCATGATCGGCGCCGAATTGCCCGGCGACTTCAAGATCAAGAAGGCCAAGCTGCGCGGCGTCGAATCGTTCGGCATGCTCTGCTCGGCTGCCGAGCTCCAGATCAGCGAAGAAAACGACGGCCTGCTGGAACTGGCGGCCGACGCCCCGGTTGGCGAAGACATTCGCCAGTACCTGAGCCTGGACGACGCCAGCATCGAAATCGGCCTTACGCCGAACCGCGGTGACTGCCTGTCCATCGCCGGCCTGGCCCGCGACGTCAGCGCCCTGTACGACACCCCGGTCACCCGCCCGGTGGTACCAGCCGTGCCGGCTGCCCATGACGAAGTGCGCCCGGTCGAAGTCAGCGCCCCGACTGCCTGCCCACGCTACCTGGGCCGCGTCATCCGTAATGTCGACCTGAGCAAGCCGACCCCACTGTGGATGGTCGAGCGCCTGCGCCGCAGCGACGTACGCAGCATCGACGCCGCCGTCGACATCACCAACTACGTGATGCTCGAACTCGGCCAGCCGATGCACGCCTTCGACCTGGCAGAAATCAACGGCGGCATCCGCGTACGCATGGCCGAAGAGGGCGAAAAACTCGTCCTGCTCGACGGCCAGGAAGTGGCCCTGCGCGCCGACACCCTGGTTATCGCCGACCACACCCGCGCCCTGGCCATCGCCGGTGTCATGGGTGGCGAGCACAGCGGTGTGAACACCGAAAAAACCCGCGACCTGTTCCTCGAAAGCGCCTTCTTCGAGCCGATTTCCGTCGCCGGTAAAGCCCGCTCCTACGGCCTGCACACCGATGCCTCGCACCGCTACGAGCGCGGCGTCGACTCGCAGCTGGCCCGCGAAGCCATGGAGCGCGCTACCCAGCTGCTGCTGGACATCGTCGGCGGCGAAGCCGGCCCGGTGGTCGAAGCCGTCAGCGCACAGCACCTGCCGCAAGTGGCCCCGGTTACCCTGCGCGCCGAACGCATCACCCAGATGCTCGGCATGGAAATGGACCCAGCCCAGGTCGAGCAACTGCTCAACGCCCTGGAACTGACCACTACCAGCAATGGGGCAGGGGAGTGGACCGTCAGCGTTCCAAGTCACCGCTTCGACATCAGCCTGGAAGTGGACCTGATCGAAGAGCTGGCCCGCCTGTACGGCTACAACAACCTGCCGGTGCGCTACCCGCAAGCCCGCCTGGCGCCCAAGGGCAAGCCGGAAACCCGCGGTGACCTGCCAACCCTGCGCCGCCTGCTGGTTGCCCGCGGCTATCAGGAAGCCATCACCTACAGCTTCATCGACCCGAAACTGTTCGAACTGTTCAGCCCGGGCGTAGAGCCGCTGCTGCTGGCCAACCCTATCTCCAGCGACATGGCCGCCATGCGCGCCTCGCTGTGGCCGGGCCTGGTCAAGGCACTGCAGCACAACCTGAACCGCCAGCAAGACCGCGTGCGCCTGTTCGAAAGCGGCCTGCGCTTCGTCGGCCAGCTCGGCGACCTGCAGCAGCAGCCGATGATCGCCGGCGTTGTCACCGGCAGCCGCCTGCCAGAAGGCTGGGCCAACGGCCGCGACGGCGTCGACTTCTTCGACGTCAAAGCCGACGTCGAAGCACTGCTGGGCTACTCCGGTGCCCTGGCTGACTTCACCTTCAGCGCCGGCAAGCACCCAGCCCTGCACCCAGGCCAGACCGCTGCCATCGAACGCGACGGCAAACTGGTCGGCTACCTCGGCGCCATCCACCCAGAGCTGGCCAAGGCCCTGGACCTGGACCGCCCGGTGTTCCTGTTCGAGCTGGTGCTGGGTGACGTGGTCGAAGGCCGCCTGCCGAAATTCAGCGAGCTGTCCAAGTTCCCGGAAACCCGTCGTGACCTGGCTTTGATCGCAGGACGTGATGTAGCTTCTAGCGCGGTGCTTGAATTAATTCGTGACAATGCAGGCGAATGGCTCACAGACCTCAGGCTGTTTGATGTCTACCAAGGTAAAGGCATTGATCCTGATAGAAAAAGCCTGGCCGTCGGCTTGACCTGGCAGCATCCATCGCGCACTCTTAACGACGATGAGGTGAACACTACCCTGAAAAACATCCTCACCTCGCTCGAACAAAGGTTGAACACCACGTTAAGGAAATAACGGCATGGGTGCTCTGACGAAAGCTGAGATGGCCGAAAGGCTGTACGAGGAGCTGGGGCTTAACAAGCGTGAGGCCAAGGAGCTGGTCGAGCTGTTTTTCGAAGAAATTCGGCACGCACTTGAAGAGAACGAGCAGGTCAAGCTGTCCGGTTTCGGCAACTTCGATCTTCGCGACAAACGCCAGCGGCCGGGCCGCAACCCCAAGACAGGGGAAGAAATCCCGATCACCGCACGGCGCGTCGTCACCTTTCGTCCAGGGCAGAAGTTGAAGGCCCGGGTTGAGGCCTATGCTGGAACCAAGCCATAACGACGAACTGCCCCCCATACCGGGCAAACGCTACTTCACCATTGGTGAGGTGAGTGAGCTTTGTGCGGTGAAGCCGCATGTGCTGCGGTATTGGGAGCAGGAGTTCGACCAGCTTAACCCTGTGAAGCGGCGCGGGAACCGACGGTATTATCAGCGGCAGGATGTGCTGATGATCCGCCAGATTCGCGCCTTGCTATATGATCAGGGGTTCACTATTGGTGGGGCGCGGTTGCGGCTCTCCAGTGATGAGGCTAAGGATGAATCGAGCCAGTACAAGCAGCTGATTCGGCAGATGATTGTCGAGTTGGAGGATGTGTTGGTGGTGTTGAAGAAGTGAGCCTGGGTTTTTCTGATTAGTGGAAATTTTTTGAGAAAAAGCTTTCATTTATCAGGAGGTTAGGGTAGATTCTTCATCGTTCTCAGCGGTATCGAGAATAGAGTCGGGGCGTAGCGCAGCCCGGTAGCGCACTTGCATGGGGTGCAAGGGGTCGAGTGTTCGAATCACTCCGTCCCGACCAAAATACTCCAGAAAATCCAGTCACTTAGCGGTGACTGGATTTTTTTATGCCTGCTGGTTTTTGAGGGCTTCCGATTTTTGCCCCACTTTTTGCCCCACCGGTGTTTTTGCGCTGGTCACTACCCGTGAGGAGGGATCGGTGGAGGACTTTGTGCGAGCTGAGCCGGCAGGGGTGTTCCTGCCTGGCGAGAGATTAAAAGGATTGCAGTGGCAGGAATAAGCGACGGCTATCCGAAGCAAGCGGCAAGAACCCGTATTGCTCGTAGAATCCCCGAACCTGGTCGTAGATGACATCGACGACCAGGGCGTAGATTGCGATCTGATTGCTGATGGCCAGCGTACGCCTGATGGCATCGGCTAGCAGCAATCCGCCTATACCACGACCCTGAGCATCCTGGCTGATGGCGAGGCGGCCGAGCAAGGCGGCGGGGAGTGGGTGGCGGGGCAGTCTGCGAGCAAGCTTTTCGGGAAGCTGGTCGAACTCGATCGACAGGCTGGAAAGGGTGTAGTAACCCGTGATGACGTCTGGCTGCTCCAACGTAGTGGCGACGAATACCCGGCTCACGCGGCGCTTCACGTCTTGGCCGGCTTGCTTGTGTAGGTAGTCGTCCAGTGCGTTTACGCCGCACTGGAAGCCGGCTCGGTGATGGTTGGTGGCCAATGGCGTGATGAGCAGATCGACTCGCTCGATCATCGGCTGGTGATACGCTGTTCGTGACTCTCAAGGACGGCGGCCAACTTCTTGTTGAACATGACTGGCTTGCTCAGCGCATCGAAGAACGCTTCGGCATCGCTCGCCTTCAGGCTCATGACCTCATGCTCGTGAATGGTCTTCTCGGCATGTGCCAGTGCGCTGTTCAGGATGAATTGGCTGACGGTCTTGCCCTCGAAGCTCGCGGCGCGCTCCAGGGTTTTCTTGGCGCTGTCCTGCAAGCGGAGGTTGATCCGCTCCTGCTTGGTGTCTGAGGCTGTGTTCATGGCGAAAGTCTCCACTCCAGGGTAGATGTGAAGTATTGTACGTCAAAGTGGTGCCTTATCGATGTCTCTTCATACTGGTAGCCTTCAGGAGCTCCGTGGAAATGCTTTCCTGAGTGATTCAGGGTGTATTTCTTTAGCCAGATGACGGCTGCTTTCGACCGATTCTGTTGAAAAAGTCCCTCCGCGATTGGCTTACGAAAGGGTGGCCACGTCAGTTTGCCGTTTGGTGAGCACATGGGTTTTCTGATTGGAGCACTCGACGGTGATCCAAGTGCTGTCACTGAACCTGCCTTACCACCACTGCCTATAAGCGTAGATGCTGAGCTGGTCAAAGCGGCCGTCGCATTTCTTCGTCGCACCAGCTTGCCCATTGAACCGCGCAAGAAATGGCCCGATGGCGGGATGCCCCACTACGGCATCAAGGGATTCATCGCACCCGAGCATCAGGCTGATTCCGGCAAAACGCTATGTGTCTGGGGAGACGCTGGCTGGGGCGGCTTGGTTCGACAGGGCAAATACCAAGACAGTTATTTTTCAGATGACCTCATTGCTGCCTGCGTGAAAATGATCAAAGAGTCGGATCCGCAACCAGCGCCGACTTGGTTGACCAGCGTACCTTCGCTTCGGCATCCCGATTTGGTACCGAATTTTGCACAACGCTTGGCTACCGTGCTGGGGCTGCCGTTTCATACGGTCATCGTGAAAACAGACGCAAGGCCCGAACAGAAAACGATGGCAAACAGTACACAACAGGCACGCAACATTGATGGCTCGCTCGCACTTAACGGCCAGCCCATTCCGCCTGGGCCCGTCCTCCTGGTAGATGACATGGTGGATTCACGCTGGACGCTTACGGTGCCTGCATGGCTGCTGCGCAAGAGCGGCAGTGGTGTGGTTTGGCCGATGGCCCTCTCACAGACGGGGCACGACGAATGACGTCGGTCCTTTCACCCAATACTCAGGCGATCCTGCTGCTGACGGCGCCGCTCATTGCAGGACGAGGCGCTGCATCGCCAGATCTGCTCTCGCCCGGTGAGTACAAGCGCCTCGCCCGTCACTTACGCGAGATCCAGCATCAGCCGGCCGATCTTCTCTCTCCAGACGCGGCTGAAATCCTGCGTGCGTATCAGCCTGTGATCGACGAGAGCCGCCTGCAGCGACTGTTGGGGCGCGGATTTCTGTTGAGCCAAGTGGTCGAGCGCTGGCAGGCTCGAGCCATTTGGGTGGTCAGTCGTGCCGATGCTGAGTATCCGCGTCGGCTGAAAGCTCGCCTGCGAGAAGCTGCACCAGCTGTCCTCTATGGCTGTGGTGACATGGGCTTGCTGGAAACCGGTGGGCTTGCCGTCGTCGGGTCTCGCTATGTGGACAATGAGTTGATTGACTACACCATGTTGGTCGGACGACTGGCTGCCAGTGCTAATAGAGCGCTCGTGTCAGGCGGCGCCAAAGGTATCGATCAAGCCGCCATGCGTGGTGCACTTGAGGCGGGTGGCAAGGTCTGCGGCGTACTGGCAGACAGCCTCGAAAAGACCACCATGAACCGCGAGCACCGCAACCTGCTGCTTGATGGCCAACTGGTGCTGATCCCCCCTACGATCCGAGCGCCGGGTTCAACGTCGGCAATGCCATGCAGCGCAACAAGCTGATTTATGCCTTGGCGGATGCTTCGCTGGTGGTGAGTTCCGACCTCAACAAGGGCGGCACTTGGGCGGGGGCCATCGAGCAGCTCGACAAACTCAAATTCGTCCCCGTCTTTGTCCGTTCGACGGGCGAATCGTCTGCCGGCCTGGACGCTCTGCGAAAGAAAGGCGCGCTGCCTTGGCCGAATCCGCAAGACGTTGATACGTTCGCTGAAGTGTTCAACGTGCAGATGCCGACGGTCACCGATTCTCCACAGGTTGGCTTATCGCTGCTTGACGGACCACCGGCCGCCGTCACCACGGGACCTATACCGCCAGATGCCGCTTCGTTACCTACGACCGAGAGCGAGCCAGCTGTTTCTAATGCGCAGCGACATCCGATGAACTGCCAGTAGCCACTTCGGAAGCATTGGCGCCAGTGGGCGAGACCAAGGAGTCACCGCAGCCGGAATCGATCCCGGCCGACGTGCTCTTCGCAGCGGTGCGTGTAGCGATTCAGCAGCTCTTGAACGCACCGATGAAAGATGCCGAAGTGGCTACCGCTCTGGACGTCTCCAACACGCAGGCCAAGGTATGGTTGCAGAGGCTGGTCGATGAAGGGCTGATCGAGAAACAGAAGAAGCCCGCGGGCTACATCCTGAAGCAGAAACGACTGCTCTAGCTACCCTGCGGTGAGCGCGACCTAGTGTCCCTATCCAATGCTCCTCAGTTCGAGGAGAAATTCTGGGATGTGATCGGGCTCTATCTGACCCCGCCGGATAAGGCTTTGGTGTTGTGTTGGTCGTACTGCCGTTGCTCCATGACTGGCAGATGATGTTTCGCTTTCGTTGCACCGACTTGATCGGTGCAACGAAAGCGCTTGGCGAGCATATAGGAATAGGCAAGGCTTCTAGATAATCCGGCATGGGTCGGCTGTCGCATCGTCAATACCATGGGTGCCTATCAACCAAGAGGACTCTGTCATGCGCACCACAAAAAACCTTTTCATCACCGGCGTCAGCAGCGGCTTTGGCAAAGCACTCGCCGCCGAGGCATTGATGGCTGGCCATCGCGTGATCGGCACCGTCCGTAACAAGGAGGCCCTGGCGGCGTTTGAAGCCTTGTCGTCCGAGCGGGCCCACGGCGTTATTCTGGACGTCACCGACTTCGAGCGTATCGACAGCGTCGCTGCCGAGGTAGAGAGCCGCCACGGCCCGGTGGATGTGCTGGTCAACAACGCTGGGTACGGTCACGAAGGTATTTTCGAAGAGTCGCCGCTGAATGAAATGCGTCGTCAGTTCGACGTGAATGTGTTCGGTGCTGTCGCCGTCACCAAAGCCTTTATCCCGTACTTCCGGCAGCGCCGCAGTGGTCATATCATTAACATCACGTCCATGGGCGGCACGATCACCATGCCGGGTATTGCCTACTACTGCGGCAGCAAGTTCGCGCTGGAAGGTATCTCGGACACGCTCAGCAAGGAACTCAGGCCGTTCAACATTACAGTTACAGCTGTGGCGCCAGGCTCGTTCCGTACCGATTGGGCAGGCCGCTCGATGCAGCGTACACCACGCAGCATCGCGGACTACGACGCCAGCTTCAACCCTGTACGACAAGCCCGCGAAGAGAAGAGCGGCAAGCAGCTCGGTGACCCGCGCAAAGCCGCGCAGGCCATGCTTGCACTGATCGACAGCGCTAATCCGCCTGCTCGCTTGTTGCTCGGCAGCGATGCCCTGAGCCTTGTGCGGGGCAAGCTGGAGCAGTCTCTGAAAGATATCGCGCAGTGGGAAGCGTTGACCCGTTCAACGGACGCTGAACTTGACCAGTAAGGAGGTTGTATATGGTTTCAGGTGCAGATTGCGCTCAACGCATGATCCGGTTGATGGAACAATTGGCGCCGCTCGAAGGCTACAACTTGAGCCCATTGGATGACGTGCGCTTTCTGCGTTCCAACCGGCCCTTGGCCCGCACGCCAGTGCTTTATGAGCCCGGTATCGTGATCTTGTGCCAGGGCCGAAAGCGTGGGTATCTGGGTGAAGAGGTCTACATCTACGATGCTCAGCAGTACCTGGTTGTTTCTGTCCCAGTGCCTTTTACGATGGAGACCGACGCCAGTGAGGATGAGCCGATGCTCGCCGTGTACATGCAGCTGGATTTCAAAATGGCGGGTGAGCTGATACTGGAGATCGATCGAACATTGGGTCCGACTTCTTCACGGCCTAAAGGCATGTACTCTTCACCGATGGACGATGGGCTGCGCCAATCAACTCTGCGCTTCCTGGAAGCTATGACCCTTCCGGTTGAGGCGAAGATTCTTGGCCCATCGCTGGTGCGTGAAATCTACTACCGCATCCTGGCTGGCGAGCAGGGCGGCTCCATGCGCGCTGCACTTGGCCAAAAAGGACATTTCGGGAAGGTGACCAGAGCAATCCGCAAGATTCACAGTTGCTATCAGGAACAGTTGAACATCGAAGCTTTGGCGCAAGAGGCCAGTATGAGCGTGGCCAATTTTCACCTGCACTTCAGGAAGGTCACCGACTCGTCGCCCATGCAGTATCTCAAGTCCACGCGGCTGCACCAGGCGCGGTTGTTGATGCTGCGCACTGATGTCACGGCTGCGGCTGCAGCGTTCGATGTGGGTTATGAAAGTCCGTCGCAGTTCAGCCGGGAGTTCAAGCGATTTTTCGGTCGCACGCCCCATGCTGAGATTGAATGGATGAAAGCGACGTACGCTTTGCCGGCATCGAACGCACCCTCGAATTTCGTCTCTTCACACTAGGTAGGGCCTGTCTCGGAAATAAGCTGTTCACTTTTGGCGGCGTCTTGGGCGCCCGGCCGGCGTTGCCACTCCTCGCCATAGCCCTGCTATGACTCGTCGCGGCGCCTTGGCCGAACACCCAAGCCACTCGCCAAAAGAGAACGTATTTCCGAGACAGGACACTAGGTTACGCATGACGATGCGGCGCGTCTTCGGTCAGGCCTTCCTGGCTCTTCCAGAGCGCAATGTCGGCAGTCATATTGATCTCTTGTAGCATCCAATGATTGGCGCAGCCGTCCAAGTACTTCTGCCATGCCCAATCGTAGCGTAACAGTACCAGCTGATTGAGATCAGCCCTGCAATTAATGATTCGTTTTTCGTCTACAGCAACCCGCGCGGCGGTGCCTTCGAGCTCAGCCATTCCCTGAGCGACGTCCAAGTAATTGAGCGTCTTCTTGGCGCGGACGACGGCTGCTGCGCAAATCTTCCTTGCGGTTTCTGCCGCAGAATTTCCTGTGTCATCGAGCCCACCATTCACGCTGCATGGCGAATCGGGTGTTGCCATGTTTGCTGGCAGGTTTGTTGATTCAGCGTGATTCCGATTCGTCATGTGATCTTCCTTACCGATTCCGACTTTAAAGTCAATTTTTATATCGGCGCTTCCCCAGCTTCATTCATAGGCGCAGGGAAGGAGAACACCCTACCTAGTGGCGGAGAAAGACAAAGCACAACATGGTGTGTCTGCTGATCGCCTTTGACACAATATATGGATTTTTCGGTAACGATCAACACAACATGCTGTGGTGCCGCGTTGGGGTGTTTAGTGATTATCCGCAGATGGCTTTGAAGGACCCTGCCTGATTGAGGCTGCGTCAGTGCAGGCTCGCTTGGCCCGAATGCTCAAGCAATGATCAGACGGCTAATTTGTAGATTAATCCATAAAAATATATTTTATCGTTGACGATATGTTTTCTGCCGTTTAGTTTGGTCGCCGTCCAGTTGAAGGCTCATCCGCACTCGACATGGGCCTGGACAGCGATGGCTCCGATCTATTGGTCCCGCGCTGCCCGATACGCAATAACAAAAATAAAAAAGGCTAGCGATGAAGAAAAATCCGAAGTCCTTGCTATGTGCCATTCCCTGCTTTCTCGCTGCGGCATCCGCCAACGCAATGGAGAGCGATGCAGGGAGCCTGCCGTTACCCGCGGTCGGCACCATTCCGTGGGCGGACTCGCCGCTGTACCTGGCCGATCCGCGAATCCGTGACCAGGATTTCCTCGGCTCGATCCGCTACATCCCTCTTTCCAGCGATGCCCGGGACTATCTGTCGATAGGAGGGGAGATTCGTTATCAGTACCAAGACTATGAACGTGCCCTGCTTGGTGTGGGAGGCAAGAGCAATCCCAACAGCATGTTGCAGCAACGGCTTCGCATCAGCGGTGACCTCAACCTGAGCAATGGCCTGCGTGTATTCACCGAACTGGGTGACAACCGCGAGTTCTTCGCCGAGCGTGTGAGCCGCTTCAACCGCGACAAGGTCGACCTTCAACAGATGTTCGTCGAGTATGCGACCGGGGCCCCCGCCTATGGCACCGCGCAAATTCGTGCTGGGCGCTTCGTGATGCCGCTGGGCAGCGTACGGCTGGTGGGTATACGGGATGGGGCGAACGTGCGGTACACCTACGATGGTGTGAAGGCGACCTGGTTCACGCCTGACAAGGCGCGCTGGGAGCTGTTCTCCGTCAGCCCCACGCAGATCGACCCGCTCAAATTCGACGATCAACGGGACAAGAGCCAAGACTTTTCCGGCTTGTACGGGGCTGCGGTCTGGAACCTCCTGGACAGTCACGTCGATATCTACGCCTACACGGTGGGGCGCGACAACGCGACCTACACCAGCGCCTCGGGAAGCGAGCGGCGCAACAGCTATGGTGTGCGACTCTACCGCCACTCCTCGCCCTGGGACTACGACATCGAAGCCGTGCTGCAAGGCGGTAACAGCGCGGGCCAGAGCATTCGCGCCTGGGGCGTGATGAGCCAATGGGGCTACACCTTCGCTGAGCTGAAGTACAAGCCGCGCCTGGGTTTGAGGGCCAATGCGTTCAGTGGCGACGATGACAGAAACGACAATACCCTAGGGGATTTCGTCGCGCCGGCGTTGGCCCCTGCGCTGGTATACAACGACGCCAACTGGTTCACCACCACCAACCTGATCAACATCGCGCCGGTGTTGTCGCTGCAGTTTGCGCCAAATCTCAAGGCCGAGATGAACATCGACTACCTGATGCGCCAAAGCACCGATGACGGCATCTATTACCTGCCGAGCAGCGCGCCCTATGCCCCAAACCAGGGTAACTCGCGGCATGTCGCGACCAATACCAACCTCTCCCTGGACTGGCGCATCAACCGGTTCACCACAGTGCACGCCGCATATACGCATGTCCAGGCGGGCAGAGCGCTGGAAGATATCGGCGGAACGGATACCGACTACTTCGGGATCTATACCCAGTTCGTATTCTGAGGCGGTGCCGCCAGGCGCCGCATCGAGACATGAAAAATAATAATGGAGACCTGTCATGATCGATGTACGCAAGCCAAACCTGATCTGTGCCATCGCCCTGCTGGGCGGCTTGAACCTGCTTTCGCTGCCACAGAGCCATGCGGCCACCTTCGACCCTCAGGCGCGGCCGAACATCGTACTGATCGTGGCCGACGATATGGGCTATTCGGACCTCAGTGCATTCGGTAGCGAGATCCAGACACCCAACCTGGACTCGATCGCCAACCAAGGCGTAATTCTCGGCAACTATCATACGGCGCCGACCTGTTCGCCGACGCGCTCCATGCTCATGAGCGGTACCGACAACCATATCGCCGGCGTCGGCACGATGGCCGAGGTGATCCTGCCGGAACAAGCTGGCAAGCGCGGTTACGAAGGCTATCTGACCGACCGGGTGGTGGCCTTTCCAAAACTGCTGCAGGCCGGCGGCTACCGCACATTGATGGTAGGCAAGTGGCACTTGGGCAAGACCGAGGAGCTTAGCCCGACGGCGCGTGGTTTCGACCAGTCCTTCGCGCTGCTGGAAGGGGCGGCGAACCATTTCACCCAAGGTGGCGTATCCGACAGGGCCCCGAAAGCGACCTACCGGCTGAACGGCAAGAACATCGATCTGCCGAAGGACTTCGGCTATTCCTCGGACTTTTTCACCTCCACGGCCATTCGCCAGATCGGCGACCACCCCGGCGACAAACCGTTCTTCGCCTACCTGGCCTACACCGCTCCGCACTGGCCGCTGCAGGTTCCGGCGGCTTACCTGGAGCGCTACCGTGGCGCCTACGACAAGGGCTACGCGACCGTCGCCCAAGCCCGTCTGGAGCGTATGAAAGCCAAGGGGCTGGTTGCCCAGGATGTGCAGATCAACCCAGGGCCCGGGGTTTGGCCCAGCTGGGACAAACTATCGGCGCGAGAGCGCGCCTTCGAGGCGCGGCGCATGGAGATCTACGCCGGCATGATCAGCAACCTCGACGACAACGTCGGCAGGTTGATCAAGCACCTCAAGGACACCGATCAGTATGACAACACGGTGTTCGTGTTCTTCTCCGATAATGGTGCCGAGGGTAGCAATCCAGAGGATGTAACGCCGAACGCCGCCAAATGGATCGCCGAGAACTTCGACAACTCGCTAGACAATATCGGCAAGCCCAGCTCCTTCAGCGGCTATGGCCCCAACTGGGCGCGGGTCAGCTCGACCCCGTTCAGAATGTTCAAGGCCTACACCTACGAAGGCGGCACCCGCACAGCCGCATTCATCATGGGGCCGGGAATGCGTCGCGGCGAGGAGAGCAACGTGTACATGAGCGTGAAGGATCTGGCCCCCACATTCCTGGAGCTCGCGCACGTCGAACATCCGTCCATTCACGATGCGAGAGTGGAGAGAATGCAAGGCAGGTCTGCACTGGGCTTCCTGCGCAAGGCCCAGGACAGCATCCACCCCGCCGAGGAGGTCCAGTGCACTGAGTTGTTCGGCCGTGTTTCGCTGCGCCAGGGCCCTTGGAAGATGGCCTTCAGCAACACCCCATGGGGCACCGGGCAATGGGAGCTGTTCGATATCCGCAAGGACCCCACCGAGCGTCAGGACCTGGCAGGCCGCGAACCTGCTGTGGTCAGTTCATTGCTCAGGCAGTGGCAGCAGTGCCAGGCCCGCAATGGTATCGAGTGGGACACGCAGCTGGCAGCGAAGATCCGTTTCGGCAACGAAATCAAACATTACGAGACAGCCGATGACCAGCACCCCTGAGCATTTCCTGATCGACGCCGCTGGTGCGCCGATGGTCAGGCTAGAGGGCGGGTGCTTCCTCATGGGCTCCGACACCCATTATCCCGAGGAGGCACCCGCGCACAAGGAAGAGGTCGGGCCTTTCGCCATCCAGACGACACCCGTCACCAACCGCATGTTCGCCGAATTCGTGTCCCAAACCGGGCATGTGACCCAGGCCGAGCGTTGCCTGGATCCGCATGACTACCCCGGCGTAGCCGTGAATTTTCTACAACCGGCCTCACTTGTGTTCACACCGCCCGACGCGCCTGTCGGGCTGGACGACGTAAAACGCTGGTGGTCACTGGTACCCGGCGCGGACTGGCGCCACCCGCTGGGCCCAGGGTCGAACTTGCAAGGCCTGGAAGATCACCCCGTGGTTCACGTCGCATTGCAGGATGCCCTGGCTTATGCCCATTGGGCCGGCTGTGAATTACCGACCGAGGCGGAATGGGAGTTCGCCGCTTGGGGCGGCCGCTCGGATAGCGAATTCGTCTGGGGGGATCAGTTGCTCCTGGATGGTCGACACATGGCAAATACCTGGCAGGGCGATTTTCCCTGGCGTAACCTGGCCGTCGGCGGCTATGAGCGCACCTCGCCGGTCGGGGCCTTCCCCGCCAATGGCTACGGGTTGCACGACATGATCGGCAATGTCTGGGAATGGACGACGAGTGTGTATCGAGGCAGCCATGCCGTACCCAGAAAGTCCTGCTGCGCAGGCGGGGCGGGTGGTGGAGCAATGCTGGTGCTCAAAGGGGGCTCGCACCTCTGCGCGCCCAATTATTGCCAGCGCTACCGGGCGCCAGCGCGCTCGCCGCAGGCGGCCGACACCTCTAGCTCTCACATTGGTTTCAGGTGTGTTAGACGATGAAGGCGTATCGCCAACCCAGCGGTGGGGCAACATGCGGAGGAAATTCAAACCCACCGGGCATTACCTGGCATGGGGGAGGGCCTGGGTGTTCTCGGTCCTGCGGCTCCAGCGTGCCCGACCCCAGGGAGTTTCCGCCGGGATGTACTATCGGTGCACGCTTTCCTGCCTTGAACGTTACGCCACGCCGCGCTGGGCGTACCGTGCCAGGCACCGCCTTTCGGTACGCTGTCGGCAGTCAACCTGAAGACCCACAAGCTGGTCTGGCAGGTTCCGGTAGGTACTGTTCAGGACACTGTGTATGGCGAGCTGGTCTGGAAGCCGATAGCGTCGGTCAGCGTGGGCCTTGAGGGGCAGTACCGCAGCAAAGTCTATGTGGAAGACACCGGCTCCGGCTTATGCGGTATTCAACTGGAGAACCCGCTTTGAACAGCGCCATGGGTCATGGACGTTCCACCAGTTGGTACGGCTGGACAACATCATGGATCGGCAGTACGTAGGGTCTGTCATTGTCGGCGACAGCAACTCTCGCTATTACGAAGCTGCCCCCGGGCGGTCATGGTATGCCGGTGCTGGGTTCGAGTATCGCTTCCGGTAGACTGATAACCCAACTTCCTCACGCGCCTTTGGCGCAGAAATCAACGTGCTGAGTTTTCTCGATGTCTGTAACCGACAATTTGCTGGCTTTCACCCTGGCGGCAACCGTTCTCACCTTGACGCCAGGCCTCGACACGGCACTGATCTTGCGAACTGCCACGGTCGAGGGCAGGTCGCAGGCTTTTCGTGCCGCACTGGGCATCAATGCCGGATGCCTGCTATGGGGCGCCGCGGTCGCTTTTGGCTTGGGCGCATTGATCGCGGTCTCTGAGCTGGCCTACAACCTGTTGAAATACTGTGGTGCGGCCTACCTGGCCTACCTTGGCCTTAACATGCTCCTGCGTCCCCGCCAATCTCTGGCTGCAGCCGAGCCTGAGGCGAAGGCGTCCTCAAACTGGTTCGTGAAGGGGATGATGGGGAATGTACTGAATCCGAAAGTGGGGATTTTCTACGTCTCGTTCCTGCCCCAGTTCATTCCGCAAGGTCAGCCACTGGTTGTCTGGACGTTCGGCCTGGTCGCAATCCACGTACTGCTTGGTCTGCTGTGGTCGTTGGTGTTGATCGGTGCGACCCAGTCATTGGCGACGGTGCTGCGTAGAGAGCAGGTGATCCGCTGGATGGACCGTACGACCGGTGTGATCTTTGTGGCTTTCGCCACGCGTCTGGCGTTGAGCAAGCATTGAGTGCCACAAGCCTGTCGCAAGCCAGCAATGGGCTGCGACAGGCTCGCGCAAATCAGGCTACTGCCTGGGCGCCAGTGATCTCGACCAGCGACCCGCACATGAATGCAGCTTCATCCGAAGCAAGGAATGCCACCAGCGCAGCAACCTCTTCAGGCTTGCCGATACGTCCGAACGGTACCATCCGATCAAGATCAGCGATGGTGCGGCCAGAACGAAGCACGCCGGCCTCAAGCATCGGAGTGTGAATTTCACCTGGGCATACGGCGTTGACACGGATGTTCTGTGGGGCGTAGTCACGCGCCAAATTCTGAGTGAACGAGGCTACCGCAGCCTTCGTGACGTTATAGGCAATATGGCCCGGGGCAGGGTAGAGGCCCCATTGTGAGGCGGTGTTGACGATGGCGCCGGCGCCATTGTCGATCATGATCGGCAGCACGGCGCGGCACAGGTGGAACATCGAGTCCAGGTTGATGGCGAAGCTGCTGTGCCAATCGTCCTCGCTCAGTGCCAGGAGGTTGCCGCGTCGGTTGATACCGGCATTGTTGACCAAGATATCGATGCGCCCGAGTTGTTCGACAACTGATTTCACTAGTCCACGGCAGGCCTCACCCGAGCCGATGTCCGCTGCCAGAGCAATTGCCTTGCCCCCGGAGCCTACGATTTGCTTGGCAACCTCTTGTGCGGCTTGCAGATTGACGTCGCTGACCACGACCGTCGCCCCCTCGCTTGCCAGGCGCTCTGCTATCGCAGAGCCGATACCGCCGGCACCTCCAGTCACGATCGCCACTTTGTTCTCGAATCTGTTCATCTCGACTCCGGGTGAGTTGTGGTTGATACGTCTGTTCGTTGCTGTAGAGCGCGAGCGTCACAAAACGGGCAGGGAGGAGATCTGGTCAGGGTGGGGGAGCATGCGCGTGCTGCAGTGCAGGTACGCGCGGCCTTTGACTCTCAGGTTGAGGCCTTGGTCCGCGCCTGGATATCTCTCGTACCTTAAGCCACCGACATGCGCGCTGTAAGGTTCTGCTGCATGTAGTCCAGGAAACGCCGCTGGAACAACATGGTGTGCTCATGCGCTGCAGCTTCTGCGGCATCGGCATCACGCGCGGCGATGGCCTCGATGATCTCGTCATGGTCGCGCCCCAGTTTGTGGGTGCTGGCCGAGCTTACGATATGGTCGAAGTGCAGGTGAAGCAAACGCTGACCTTCGCCCAGAAGGCGTTCGTAGTAGTTGATGAAGTAAGGGTTGCGACCGGCGTGGGCAATGGCCATGTGGAAGGCCTTGTTCAACTCCGACATGGACTGGAAGTCACCTTCTGTTACTGCCTTGAGGTAGTCGGCGTCGGCCTTGCGGATTTTTTCGAGATCTTCCGGACGATGTTGAGTGGCTGCCAGCCGGGTGACTGCACGTTGCATCAGATCCAGCGCGGAGATGTAGTTGGGGAACTCTTCAATCTCGAATGGTGTAACCAAGGTTGTACGGTTCGGAAGGATGACCACCAGACCTTCAGTAATAAGCCGAGCCAGTGCATCCCGCACGGGGGAGCGAGACAGACCAAATTGGGCGGCAAGCGACACTTCGTCAAGCTGCACCCCGGGCTTGAGTTTCAGGGTCAGAATCTGTTTGCGCAGCTCTTCATAGATGTAGCGCCCACTGTGGCGACGCACGCCACTTTCTTTATCGTTATCTTTAGTCATCATCAGGTCTCATTAGCTCTGGCCTGTATCATACAAGCCGGGCCTTGTCATGGTGCAACTCCTGTCGGCCGCCTAATGATTCATGGCAGTGTGGGTTTCCAGATGGACCCGTTTGTCGAACATGGTCTGCCCAGCTACCTGGCCGACACCCCCGACAATGACCTTGCCGCTTTCACCTTCGGCATGACAATCCACTACAGACAGTATTTGCTTGAAACGCATGGCTTTGCTCCGTTGGGGCATCAGGAAGCCGTGCCCAAGATCCGGGGGCACGGCTAGAGGGCCACTGCGGTCAGCCTTCTCCCCAGGTATCGCTGAGCACGAAGCCTGCTGCGAGCGGATCGTCCGGGTCGACGCCCAGCTGCTGAAGGCCATACAGCCAGGCCCGCCCAGTTACCCGTGGCAGTACCGCCGGCTTGCCGGCGACTTCTGTATTGCCGAGCAGGGCAATCTGGAACTGGCCGCCGATGGTCGAGCGCGATACCAGGTGATCGCCGGCCTGCACCTTGCCGCGTGCCGCCAGGGTGGCCAGGTTGGCCGAGCTGCCGGTACCACAAGGGGAACGGTCCACTCGGCCAGGGGGCAGGGTGGTACACGTCTGGTAGGTGCGATCATCCAGACGGTTGCGGAACATCACATACGCCACCTCGTTCACCGACGGAAGTAGTGGGTGCTGAATGTTCAGTTGCCGGTTGATCACCTCTCTCAGCGCTACGCCAGCATCGGCCAGCTGCCGGGCGTTTTCCGGTGCAATCGAGAGCCCGACTTGCTCTACGTCGATCAGCGCGTAGTACACACCGCCGAACGCCACATCGATCTTGATCGTGCCGAAGGCTTCGGTCTCGATCGCCAGGTCCAGATGCTCGACAAAGGCTGGCACCATGTCCAGCGACACGTTCAGGCAGCGACCTTCCGCGCACTGGGCGCGAGCGGTCACGAGGCCTGCGGGCGTATCGAGGACGACCGTGGTTTCTGGCTCCTGCATCGGCACCATGCCCAGCTCAAGTAGGGCAGTGACGACACAGATGCAGTTGCTGCCTGACATCGGATGGGCCTTATCGGCTTGCAGCACAATGAAGCCGGCGTGGGCCTCGGGTCGAGTGGGCGGCAGCAGCAAGTTGACTGACATCTGCAGGCAGCCGCGCGGCTCCAGCGTCACCAGGCGGCGCAGGCTGTCGTCGACTTCGTTGATGTAGTTCATCTTGTCGAGCATGGTGGCACCCGGGACGCCGATGACGCCCCCGGTGATGACCTTGCCGATCTCGCCTTCGCAGTGCACCTCAGCCAGCTGAAGCGTCTGTTTCCAACGCATGGGTGTTACCTCACTTGATGTACCAGCCCCAAGGCTGTTCGCTGTCGTAACGGGTGATCTGCTTGGTTTCCAGATAGTTGTTCAGGCCCCATTCGCCCAATTCGCGACCGATGCCGCTGGTCTTGTAACCGCCCCATGGTGCTTCGGTAAAGGTTGGCTGCGAGCAGTTGATCCAGACGATACCGGCGCGGAACTTGCGTGCGACGCGCTCACAACGCTCCAGGTCCTTGGACATGACAGCAGCACCCAGGCCGAAGCGCGAGTTGTTGGCCGACTTGACCGCTTCCTCTTCGCTGTCGAACGGACGGATGCAGACCACAGGGGCGAATATTTCTTCGTTCCAGATCCAGCTGTCTTCCGGCACATCGGCGAACACTGTCGGTTGCAGGTAGAAGCCTTTGTCCAGGTGCGCCGGGCGTTCGCCGCCGCATACCAGGCGAGCACCTTCTTCCAGGCCGCGGGAGATGGCTTTGAGCGTGCCTTCGTATTGGCTGCGATTGACCAGCGGGCCGAGCAGCACGCCTTCTTCCATGCCGTTGCCGATCTTGATCTTGCGGGTTTCTTCGGCCAGGCGGGCCAGCAGCGGCTCGTAGGCCGAGCGCTCCACCAACACGCGAGAGGTGGCCGAGCAGACTTCGCCCTTGTTCCAGAAGATGCCGAACATGATCCACTCGACGGCCTTTTCGATGTCGCTGTCGGCGAAGATCACGAACGGCGACTTGCCACCCAGTTCCAGGGTCACGTTTTTGATGTCTTGGGCTGCAGCTTGCATGATGCGGCTACCGACCGGCACGCTGCCGGTGAAGGCCAGCTTGTCCACGCCTGGGTGGGCGGTGAGGGCTGCACCCACTTTGGAACCTGGGCCGGTGACGATGTTCAGTACACCGGCTGGCAGGCCAGCTTCATCGGCAATGCGCGCCAGCTCCAGGGCGGTCAGCGAGGTCTGCTCGGCAGGCTTGAGGATGATGCTGCAACCGGCGGCCAGGGCCGGGGCGATCTTCCAGGAAGCCATCAGCATCGGGAAGTTCCACGGCACGATGGCGCCAGCTACACCGATTGGCTCCTTGCGGGCGATCGAGCTGAAACGGTCATCGGACAGTGCGACATCCTTCTCGCGGTAGCGGTCCAGCTCCTCGGCCAGTTTGGCGTAGAAGTCGAAGCAGCCGGCGGTATCGCCGATGTCCCACATGGCTTCCGGGAACGGTTTGCCGTTGTCACGCACTTCCAGTTCGGCCAGCTCTTCCTGGCGGGCACGGATGCCGTCGGCAATCTTGCGCAGGTACTCACCACGCTCGGCACCGCTCAGGCGCGGCCACGGGCCCTCGTCGAAGGCGGCGCGGGCAGCCTTGACCGCGATATCGATGTCTTCTTCGGTACCCGATGCCACGCTGGTGATCAGGCTTTCGTCGCTCGGATCATACGAATTGAAACTGCCGCCCTGGACAGGGCTGACCCATTGGCCATTGATGTAGAACTGGTCGTAGCGGTTCATGCAGTACCTCCAATAAGGGCGAAGCGACGAGCGCTGAATGCGGACAGGTTTTGTGCCGGTGTACGGTTTGCAGCCAGGTCGGCGACCAGACGGCCGGTGGTGGCGCCCAGGGTCAGGCCGAGCTGGCCGTGGCCGAAGGCCATGATCACGTTGGCCAGGCGGGGCGAGCGGTCGATGACTGGTTTGGTGTCAGGCAGGAACGGCCGATAGCCGACGCCGAACTCCATCCCCTGGGTATTGAGTTGTGGCAGCACGCGGCGCGCTTTTTCCATGATGATTTCGGCGCGCTTGAAGTTCGGTTCGGCGCCAGGGGCGGCGAATTCGATGGTGCCGCCGATCTGCAGGCCGCGGGTCATCGGGGCGAAGCAGAAGCCGCCATCGGCGTAGATCACCGAGTGGCGGATTTCGACTTCAGGCGTGGGCAGCACGGCCTGGTAGCCAGCAATGCCGGCCAGCGGGATGTTCACCCCAAGGGTGTCAAAGAACGGACGCGCGCCCGTCCCGGCCGCCACTACCACGTGGTCCGCTGGCAGGCGGGTGCCGTCAGCCAGGGTCACACCGCTGGCGCGGTCGTGATTTTCGTCAATCTTCACGGCCTTCTGACGCAGACGCACGCCACCTTGAGCGATGAAGCTTTCGGTCAGTGCGGCAATGAAGCCCTCGGTATCGCTGACGGCGCGCCAGTCAGGGAACATCAGGCCATGCTGGAACTTGCCGGCCAGGGCCGGCTCCAGATCGCCGATGGCGGCGCCGTCCAGTTCTTCGGACTTGAAGCCCAATTGCTTGCGCAGTTCCAGGTGCGGGCGTTCGTGGGCTAGACCTGCTGGCGAGTCGAACACCTCAAGGATCGGGCGGTCGCCCAGCAAGGTTTTGTCCGGGCAGGCATCCAGCAAGGGGGCGTAGTCGGTGTAGACATGTTGGGTCAGGCGCGCCATGTCCTCGGCGATCTCATGGATCTTCGACGAACGTGCGCAGGCCAGAAAACGCAAGAACCAGGGCAGGATGCCCGGCAGCGCGCTCGGGCGCAGTGCCAGGGGGCCTTTCTGGTCCAGCAGCCAGCCCGGGATCTTCATCAGGATGCCCGGCTTGGACAGTGGAATGACTTCACTGACCGCCATCTGACCGCAACTCCACTTGGCGGTACTGTCGCCCGGTGCGGCGGGGTCGATGAGCGTGACCTTGTGGCCTTCGCGCTGCAGGTACAGTGCGCAGCAGACACCGACGATACCGCCGCCGATGACTACGGCGTTCTGCGATGACGATTGTGGGGTGTTCATGAGTCTGTCTCGTATCAAGAGAGAGTGCGAAGGGGCCGCTGGGCGGCCCCGTATTGCTTTACTGCTGCGAAGCTTCGAACACTTTACGGAACTCGGCTTTTTCTTCATCGGTCAGCGGCAGCAGCGGTGCGCGGGCGTTGCCGACCTTGAAACCAGCCAGCTCGGCGCCGTACTTGACCTTCTGCACGAACTTGCCGCTTTCCAGGTTGGCCATGGCCGGGAACAGGCTGCGCATCACTTGCTGGGCGCCACGGATGTCGCCGCTGGTGAAGGCTTTGTGGAAGGCCACGACCTTCTCCGGGAAGATGTTGGCCGGGCCACAGATCCAGCTGTCAGCGCCCCACAGGTAGAAGTCCAGGGCCTGGTCGTCGGAACCGCAGGACAGCTGGATGCCTTTGTATTTTTCACCGATTTCGATGGCGCGCAACAGGTTGCCGCTGCTCTCTTTGATGCCGATTACACGTGGGTGCTCGTGCAGTGCGGCAATCACGTCCAGACCGACCTCGACGTTGGTACGGATCGGGTAGTTGTAGAGGACAACATTGATCTCGGGGAAGGTCTCGAGAATGGTGTTGTAGTGAGCCAGCAGCTCTTCCTGGGACGGCAGCGCGTAGTACGGCGGGGCGATCAGCAGGTTGGTGTAACCGGCATCGACGGTCTGCTTGATCTGCTCCAGCACTTCACGGGTGCAGGAGCCATTGGCGCCGGCGATCAGGGTGCCGCGGTCACCGACCACTTCCTTGACGGTGGCCAGAATCTGGCGGCGTTCTTCATTGGTCAGTGCGTAGTATTCACCGGTCGAGCCCAGTGGCACGAAGCCGCTGACACCGGCCTTGAGCTGGTGCTCAAGGATCGAGGCCAGGGTGTCGTGGTCGACTTTGCCGGCGGCGTCGAACGGGGTGACCAGGGCGGGCAGGATGCCATTCAGTTTCATGGTGGATCTCCAGGTTATCAAGGGAGGTTTAGTAGGCGTAGCGGCGCAGCAAGCGCCCTTCGACCACGCCGACCATGCGGGTCAGCGGGAAGGCCACGAGGAAATAGATGACCGCTACCGCCGAGAGGAACTCGACCGGGCGGGCAGTGCTGTTGGAAATGTTCTGGCCAACGAACATCAAGTCAGCGACACCCACCGAAGAGATCAATGCGCTCTCCTTGAACAGGCTGACGATGTTCGACAACAGTGGCGGAACCGAGCGCAGCAGGGCCTGCGGGAAGATCACGTAGAGCACCTTCACCTTCGAAGTCAGGCCCAGCGCGGTGCAGGCGTCGTGCTGCTCGCTGGCGATCGACTTCAGCGCGCCACGGAAGGTCTCGCTGGTGATTGCACCCATGTACAGGGTCAGAGCGATCAGCACCGACACGTATGGCGGGATGTCCAGCCCGAATACCACCGGGAAGCAGAAGAACACCCAGAACAGCTGGATCAGCAGGGGCGTGCCGCGGAAGAATTCCACATAGAGGGTCAGCGGCAGGCGCACCAGTTTGAGCTTCACTTGGCGCAGCAGGCTGACCGCAAAACCAAGCAGGCTGCCGAGCAGGGCGCACAGACCGGTGAAGGCCAGGGTCAGGGCCAGGCCCTTGAGCAGTACGGGCCAGTAGCCCAGAACAACCGAAAAATCGAGTGGCATGGTGATTTCCTCAGCGCTGTCCGGCCAGTTCCTGGCGACGCTCGAACCACTGCACCAACTGCGCAATAGGCAGCGACATGGCGAAGTAGATGAGGGCGATCAGGGTGTAGGTTTCCAACGGGCGGTAAGCTTCGGTGGCCAGGCTCTTGCCCACGTACATCAGGTCGGCGACCGCGACGATGGCCACCAGTGCGCTTTGCTGCAGGGTGCCGATGCCATTGGTGATCAGCACCGGCAAGGCGCTGCGCAGTGATTGCGGCAGGATGACGTAAAGGGTGCGTTGCCAACTCTTCAAACCCAGGGCGATCGAGGCATCCAGGTGTTCACGCGGCACCGCCTGCACGCCGGCCCGATAGGCCTCGGCATTGAACGCAGTGAGGTTCAGGCCCAGCGCCAGGAAGCCCATGGCGATCGGGTCGATGAACACGTCGAACAGCATTGGCACGCAGTAGAAGAACCAGACGATCTGCAGCAGCGCCGGGGTGCAGCGGAAGAACTCGATGAACAGCTGTGCCGGCCAGCGGATGAAGAACCAGCGGCTCAGGGTCATCAGGCACAACAGGAAACCGCAGATCAGGCCGATGAGGTTCGAGGCCAGCGCCAGCTCCAGGGTCACCTTGAGCCCGTCGAGCAGCGCCGGGAAGCTGCCGCTGAGGAAGTGGAAGTCAAATTGGTAGTTCATGGCAGTGCCCTCACTCGAAATGCACGACCTTTTCCAGGAACTCGCGGGTGCGGGCTTCCTTGGGCTGGGTGAAGATCTGTTCGGGGTGGCCTTGCTCGACGACCTTGCCGTTGGCGCAGAACACCACGCGGGTGGCGATGTGGCGGGCGAAGTGCATGTCGTGGGTGACGATGATCATCGCCATCTTCTGTTCGGCCAGTTGCATCATCACGTTCTGCACTTCGATGACCATTTCCGGGTCCAGCGCCGACGTCACCTCGTCGAACAGCATCAGGCGCGGTTCGAGCATCAGTGCCCGAGCGATGGCCACGCGCTGCTTCTGCCCGCCAGACAGCTGGCTGGGGTAGGCGTGCAGCTTGCTTTCCAGGCCCAGGCGAGCGAGGTAGGCGCGGGCTTTTTCGGTGGCTTCGGCCTTGCTCAGGCCATGCACCTTCACCGGTGCCAGGATCAGGTTGCCCAGGACCGACAGGTGCGGGAACAGGGTGTAGTGCTGGAATACCATGCCGATCTGCTTGTGCAGGACCTCATCCAGAGGTTTGCCCTGCTTGCGTGCGCCGTCGATGTAAGGCTTGCCCTGGAAATGAATGCTGCCGCTCTGGATACCTTCCAGCCCCATAAGCACGCGCAGCAACGAACTTTTGCCGCTGCCCGACGGACCGATGATGACGAGACGGTCATCGGCGCGCATGTCCAGGTTCATCTGGTCCATCACGACCAGCTGTTCGCTATAGGCTTTGCGCACGCTGCGCAGTTGGATGAAATTGCCGTTCATGTCTGAATTCGGGTTGAGCGAAGCCTGTGGCTGGGAAGCCACCAAATGAGGAGTGGTCATTACAGTCGTCTCCGGAAGAGCCCTGAGCCGGGCCCTCTACATGTCCGCTGGCGTTACTGGGCTTTGCCGCCCGCGATGATTTCGGCGGAGGCCTTGTCCACCAGTTTGTCGATCTCGCCCGACTCACGACGCTGGGTCAGGTAGGCATCGAGCAGGGCAAGGCCTGCAGCGGGCGTGTCATGGGCGAGGGCGAAAGACACCCCTTGCTTGGCCATGGCGGGGACAGGGAGCACTTCCTTGACCCAGCTGTTGGCCATGGCGAACAGGTGGTTGGTGTCGTTGGCGTCAGCCAGCACGTCGGCTCGGCGCGACATCAATGCCATGCGCGTTTCGTCCGAACCTGGCAGGCGCATCAGCGTGGCGTTCTTGATGGCGACGGTGACGGCTTTGTCGGCGGCGGTGCCGGAGATGACCGCGATGGTGACGCCTGGTTTGTCGAAATCAGTGATGGCGTTACCGGCACCGCTGAACTTCGGGTTTTTTTCATTGATCAGCAACGAAATCTGGTAGTCAGTGGCCGGGGTGGAGAAAGCCACGGCTTTTGCCCGCTCAGGCGTCATGTTGAGCGCCATGGCCATATCCCATTTGCCGCTCTGTAGTCCCGCCACCTGGTTGTCCCAGCTGGTGTCGACGAATTGCGCTTTGACTTTGAGCACGTTTTCGGCGAAGTCGCGGCACAGGTCGACGAAATAGCCGCTGTACTGGCCGGAGGCCGGGTCGCGCATCACATAGGGGGCTGCGACAGCTGCGCCGCACCGAAGTACGCCGGCTTTCTGGACGCTTTGCCAGGTTTGCGTGTCGGCGTGTGCCGCAGGTTGCGACAGCAACGCCAGGGCTGCGGTAAGGCATGCAACGCCGGCGCTGACTTTGCGTGAAAGGGACCGTGCCATGTTGAATCTCTCCGGTAATTTGTTTTTGTAAGCAGAAGAGCAAGCAAACGAATCGCTGTGTTTTATTTGAATGCTGCAATGTGTGCAGCGATGCATTCAGGCTATTGCGACTCTGCGCAAACTGTCAACACGCTTGAAAGAATTTTTTGAAGCAAAGCGACCCCGATCACCTGCAAAAGTGATTGGGGAGGGCTCTGTGAGTGGAGGAGGGGTGAAGCTAGGCGGGGCTACCGGTCAACTGCAATTCGTTGAGAAAACGTTCAAGGATCATGTTCGGTCGGCGCCCTTTGCGGGTCGCGATGGCGAGCTTGGCATCGAAGTGCAGGCGGTTGGGGTCAAGCGCTGCCATGATGCCTTTTTCCACCCAGGTGGCGGCGTAATGATCGGGCAGGAAACCGATGTAGCTGCCGGTCAGGATAAGAAACGCGATCCCCTCGCGGTCAGTCGCCGAAGCCCCGAAGTTGAGCAGTTGGTGCAGCCCGATTGCCTCGGCGGTCATCCGGTAGGTCGGCACTACGGCATCGGCCTGGGCCAGTTGTTCGTCAGTGACACTGGCGGCATGGGCGAACAGCGGATGCTCGTGGCTGCAATACAGGTTTGACCGTTCCTCGTAGAGCAGGCTGTAGTCCAGGCCGGACAGGGGCGAAATCAGCGGCACTGCGCCGACGTGCAGGTGGCCATCCAGAAGGCCGCGCTCGATTTCACCGGGGGTACTCATGCTCAGGTTGATGCGCACGCCACTGCCCTCGGCGCGCACGGCTTTGAGCGCATGGGTGATGCGCATCTTCGGCTGAGTGACCAGGTTGTTGACGATCGCTACGTTCAGGTCGCCGCGCAGTTGCTGGTGCATCTGGTTCACTTCGCTGCGAAAGCCCTCTATGGCCACCAGCACGGTTTCACTGGCGCGCAGCACCTCACGGCCTTCGTCGGTAAGGGCAAAACCTGCGCGCCCCCGCTGGCACAAGCGCATTCCCAGGCGTTTTTCCAGGTCGCCCATGTGCAAGCTGATGGCGGACCGGGTGATGCCCAGCGCACTTTCGGCGCCGGAGAAACTGCCGCATTCGGCGACGGTTTTGAAAACCCGCAGCAGCCTGAGGTCAAAATCACTTACCTGATGCAGGGGCGTCTTCTTGGTCATGCGTGAGTTATCCAATAACTGATTGCAAGAAAATATAGATTTATCGCACATGACTTTCCAGCACAAGCTAGGCGCATCACTCCACGCTCAGGATTACCGCCATGAACCAGGCCTTGCAGACACCTCTCTCCTTGGCCAGTGGCCTCCGGCTCGAATCGCACTGGATGCCATTTTCAACTGCGGCCTGGCCGGGGCGTTGCAGATTGCGCCACGGGATGGCGATGCGCTCATTCGCCCGTTCGAGGCAGGCATGGCGTTGTGGAAGGCAGGATTCTACGTGCGTTTTGGCGGCGACACCCTGCAGTTCGGCCCAACTTTCAACACCAAACCCCAGGAACTGGATCGTCTGTTCGATGCAGTGGGCGAAGCCCTGCACTGTCTCGACTGATCAGCACGCTCTCGCGCGTCGGGAGCTTCCGTAATACAACAAATAAACAGCTTGTCACCAAGCTCGAGGAAAGAAGATGGCAACTATCAAGCACTTGATCCATGGTGAACACATCGCGGACGACGCCCGCACCACGGATGTGTTCAATCCGTCCACTGGCCAGGCTATCCACAAGTTGGGCTTGGCGAGCCGTGCCACCGTGCAAAAGGCCATCGACTCGGCCCAGGCCGCCTTCCCGGCCTGGCGCAACACCCCACCCGCCAAGCGCGCGCAGGTGATGTTCCGCTTCAAGCAGTTGCTGGAGGCGAACGAGCAGCGTATTGCCCAGCTGATCAGCGAAGAGCACGGCAAGACCATCGAAGATGCCATCGGTGAACTCAAGCGCGGTATCGAGAACGTCGAATTCGCCAGCGCCGCTCCCGAGATTCTCAAGGGCGAGTACAGCCGCAACGTGGGCCCGAACATCGATGCCTGGAGCGACCTGCAGCCGATCGGCGTGGTGGCCGGCATCACC
This sequence comes from Pseudomonas sp. 10-1B, assembly GCF_000935045.1. Taxonomy (GTDB): domain Bacteria; phylum Pseudomonadota; class Gammaproteobacteria; order Pseudomonadales; family Pseudomonadaceae; genus Aquipseudomonas. Next base: position 255,418 of record NZ_JYKS01000015.1, on the reverse strand, counting down.
CCGTTCAACTTCCCGGCGATGGTACCGCTGTGGATGTATCCGCTGGCCATCGCCTGCGGTAACTGCTTCATTCTCAAACCGTCCGAGCGCGACCCAAGCTCGACTCTGCTGATCGCCGAACTGCTGCACGAAGCCGGCCTGCCAAAGGGCGTGCTGAACGTGGTGCACGGTGACAAGGAAGCGGTGGACGCACTGATCGAGGCGCCTGAAGTGAAGGCCCTGAGCTTCGTCGGTTCGACCCCGATCGCTGAATACATCTACGCCGAAGGCACCAAGCGCGGCAAGCGCGTACAAGCCCTGGGCGGCGCCAAGAACCACGCGGTGCTGATGCCGGACGCCGAGTTGGACAACGCCGTCAGCGCGCTGATGGGCGCCGCCTACGGTTCGTGCGGCGAGCGCTGCATGGCGATCTCTGTGGCCGTGTGTGTAGGTGACCAGGTGGCAGACGCCCTGATCTCCAAGCTCGAACCACAAATCAAGGCACTGAAGATCGGTGCTGGTACTTCCTGTGGCCTGGACATGGGCCCGCTGGTCACCGCTGCTGCGCGTGACAAGGTGCTGGGCTATATCGATGACGGCGTTGCCGCCGGTGCCAAGGTAGTTGTGGACGGTCGTGGCTTCAAAGTGGCAGGCAACGAAGACGGCTACTTCGTGGGCGGCACGCTTTTCGACCGTGTTACCCCGGAAATGCGCATCTATAAGGAAGAGATCTTCGGCCCAGTACTGTGCGTGGTACGCGTGAACAGCCTGGAAGACGCGATCAAGCTGATCAACGATCACGAGTACGGTAACGGCACCTGCATCTTCACCCGCGACGGTGAGTCGGCGCGCCTGTTCTGCGACGAGATCGAAGTGGGCATGGTCGGCGTCAACGTGCCGCTGCCGGTACCGGTGAGCTACCACAGCTTTGGCGGCTGGAAGCGTTCGCTGTTCGGCGACCTGCACGCCTACGGCCCGGACGGTGTGCGCTTCTACACCCGCAAGAAGGCCATTACCCAGCGCTGGCCGAAACGCACCAGCCATGAGGCCGCTCAATTCGCTTTCCCTAGCAACAGCTAAGGCAAGCCCCTGGTTCGAATGCCTGCGTCGTTCACTGTTCTGACGGAGAACCGCGATGACGCAGGCGTTCGTCATTCTTCAAGCGTCTGACTCACTTAACTAGCAGGCCGATAAGTATCATGGCGATTACCAATCAATACGTGAAAGATCTCGATCGCGAGTATGTATTCCACTCGTGGTCCACCCAAGGCGCGCTCAACCCGCTGGTGATCGCCGGCGGCGAGGGCAGCACGGTCTGGGACTACGACGGCAAGCGTTACCTGGATTTCTCCAGCCAACTGATCAACACCAACCTTGGCCACCAGCACCCTGCGGTGATTGCGGCCATCCAAGAGCAAGCTGCGTCGTTGACTACCATTGCGCCGGCGACGGCCAACTTGATGCGTGGCGAGGCCGCCAAGCGCATCATTGAGCAGGCCCCGGCCGGCTTCAAAAAGGTCTTCTTCACCAACGGTGGCGCCGATGCCAACGAGAACGCGATCCGCATGGCGCGTTTGTTCACCGGGCGTGACAAGGTGCTGTCGTCCTACCGTTCCTACCACGGCAACACCGGCTCGGCGATCGTCGCCACCGGTGATCCGCGCCGGGTGCCGAACGAGTACGCTCGTGGTCATGTGCACTTCTTCACCCCGTACCTTTACCGCAGCGAGTTCAACGCCCAAACCGAGGCGGAAGAAACCGAGCGCTCCCTGCGTCACCTGCGTCGTGTGATCGAATGCGAAGGTGCGAACTCAATCGCCGCCATCCTGCTGGAGAGCCTGCCGGGTACAGCCGGTGTGCTGGTGACCCCGGCCGCTTACATGCAGGGTGTGCGCGAACTGGCCAACGAGTTCGGCATCATGCTGATCCTGGACGAAGTGATGGCAGGTTTCGGTCGCACCGGCAAGTGGTTCGCCTTCGAGCACTATGGCGTGGTGCCGGACCTGATCACCTTTGCCAAGGGTGTGAACTCGGGCTACGTACCTGTCGGCGGCGTGGTGATCTCCGAGCAACTGAGCAGCTACTTCGACACCCACTTCTTCCCAGGCGGCCTGACTTACTCCGGCCACCCGCTGGCCATGGCCTCGATCGTCGCGTCGATCGACACCATGCACAAAGAGCGTGTGGTCGAGAACGCCCAGGAAATGGGTGAGAAGCACCTGGGCCCGCGCCTGCGTGAACTGCAGCAACGCCACTCGGCCATTGGTGAAGTCCGTGGCGCTGGCGTCTTCTGGGCGCTGGAGTTCGTCAGCGACAAGGCGACCCGTGCGCCGTTGGCCGCCCAGACCATGCTTGCGCTGAAGAACAAGCTGCTGGAGCGCGGCCTGTTGCCGTTCGTGGTCGAGAACCGTATCCACGTCGCGCCGCCCTGCATCATCACCGCTGAAGAGATCGAGGCCGGTATCGCCATCCTCGATGAAGTGATCGGCTCGGTACTGGGTTGATCGTTGTACAGGGCCAGCGTCCTTGGATGTTGGCCACAGGTTCGGGTATCGGCGTCATCGGCTGTTCTCACCCAGCGTATTGATGAAGCAGTTATCCGTGCACGCAGAGCGCTCTCTGCGGTTTGCCCGCAGCCAACATGGGCGGCAGGCACACACCTCCTCACCACTTAGTCGAAGCTTCGGCCCAAGACCTGGCCGCCACCACGCTGGCGGCCTTTTTTGTGTGCAAACGTCATCGACTCTCAGTTAAAGAATTGAGTCGATGACGAAGGCTGCACCGGCCGCAGCCTCCATTCTCTCTTGTTACAGAAGCGGAATGCTGTAGCTGACGATCAGGCGGTTTTGGTCCTGGTTGCGGCTCGCCTCGCTGTTGGACTTGCCGTTGCGCCAGCCGAACCCCACCCCCTTGAGTGCACCGGACTGGATCGTGTAATCCAGGCTGAAGTCACGCTCCCACTCCTTCTGGGTGCCGCCCGTGGTGGTCTTGATGTTGTCGCCACTGAGGTAGATCACTGACGCTTTCAAACCCGGCAGGCCAACCGCGGCAAAGTCATACGCATACTGGCCGAACGCGGTGCGCTCACCGGCGCGCGTGAAGGTCTGGATCAGGCGGTCGGTGTACAGGTAAAGACTGACACCGCCGGCGCCCTTGTCCGGCAGGCCGCCCTGGTTGAGTTGAGTGAAACCGCTGCCGCTGGACACGCTCTGGTAACCGGCGGTGAACGCATGGCCACCGAGGCTGTAAATCAGCGCGGCGCTCCAGGTGCGGTTGTCGATTTCGCCATCGTTACCGTCGGTATAGCCGCTGATCCGGTAGCCCGAAGTGCCCGAGCCGTTCTTGCCGGACGAATCGGTGCGGAAGTAGCGCAGGTCGGTTTTCAGCGATTGATTGTCCGCAATCGTCAGCGTGTGCAACAGGCCGAAAAACTGTTGGGTGTAATAGTCGTCCAGGTGGGCGTAGTAATACTGGGCCGTCAGGTCACGGGAGATTTTCCAGTCGCCACCGGCAAAATCGAACGCGTTGCTTTCCCGGGTGCCACCGGTCGCCGACAGCCCGGTCTGATCGCTGGAGCCGCGGCCGGTGGCGTGTTCGATGCGCCCGCCGGTGAGGGTCAGGTCCTTGAACTCGCTGGAGGTGATCTGCCCGCCCTCGAAGGTCTGGGGCAGCAGGCGGCCGTCGTTGGACACCAGGATCGGCAGTTTCGGCATCAGCGTACCCAGGTGCAGCTCGGTTTTAGACACCCTGACCTTGCCGGTCAGGCCCAGGCGGCTCCACTCATCCACGGCGCTGTCGTCGCTGCCCGATGGAATCATGCTGCTGCCGACATGGCGCCCCTTGCCGCTGTCCAGGGTCACGCCCATCAGTCCCAGCGCATCGACACCCACACCAATCGTGCCGTCGGTGTAGCCCGACTTGAAATCGAGCAGGAATCCCTGGGCCCATTCTTCGGTTTTCGACGGGGTCGCCGTGCCGTCGCGGTTGTCGTTGTTGAAGTAGAAATTCTTCAGCCCCAGTGTCGCCTTGCTGTCGCGCAAAAAGTCCGCGTGCGCCTGGCCGCCGAGGGTCATGGCGCCCAGGGCCAGGGTGATAACGGTGTACTTGCTGCTCATGTAGAACGCCCCATTTTCTTGTAGTTGGATTCGGGAGGGTGACTCCCGCCGGCCGATGCGCGGGCGGCGGGAGCGAGGTGTTCGGCTCAGATCCCCAGCACGTTGGCACCGATGCACGGGTCAATGCCACGTTCCAGGCGACGCGGGTGGACGATCACGGTGATCTCCATCGAGCCGGTGGTCACCTCGAAATCGAGGATATGGCCACCGTAAGCCTGAAACGTGGCGTCGCCGGCGACGCCGTGCATGTGGATCGACGGCTGATTGTTCTTCCAGGCGAGCGAGCCGGTGATGCTGGCCATCTCGACGTTGTTCAGGAGCTTGGAGTCGAAGTCTTTCTTGTCCTTGTTCCAGAACCCGAACTTGACGTTGCCGAAGCCGATCCCGATGAGCGAGGCACTGGGGATCTTTTCGGCGATGGCCAGTTTGGTCAGTTCCTGGAAGACGTTGTCGCCCATGCGCAGCACCATCAGGTAGCCGGTGGGGGTCTTGGTGTAGCGCGGTGTGGTTTGGGTGGCACATTGCATGGGCGTTGTCGTCGCGGCAGGTGTGGTTTCGGCCAGTGCCTGCGGGGTGCCGGTCGTGCCGATCAGGAAGGCAGCAGTCATGGCGAGCATCAGTTTGCACAGGCGGTGTTTCGGGTGACGTTGAACGTGCATGGGACTTCCTCGGTTTTTGTTGTTGTGGGTTAAAGCGGTGGAGCGGTGCAGAACCCTGTTTTCAGGGCGAGCGAACCCGGCGCCTGTCACTTGACAGGCGCGCGGGCGTTGCTGGAAACGGGTGGCGGGTTACAGCGTCTGGCGGTGACTGACGCCATCGACCAGCCGGGCGATGCCCAGCGGATTGGCGTTCTTCAGGGCGTCCGGCAACAGGCTGTCGGGGCAGTTCTGGAAACACACCGGGCGCAGGAAACGGTCGATCGCCAGGGTGCCGACCGAGGTGCCGCGTGCATCCGATGTGGCCGGGTAAGGCCCGCCGTGCACCATGGCATCGCAGACTTCCACGCCGGTGGGGTAACCGTTGAACAGCACACGCCCGACCTTCTGTTCCAGCAACGTCAGGATCGGGTCCAGGCTGGCCAAGTCCGCGTCTTCGGCGATCAGCGTGGCGGTCAACTGGCCGCGCAAGCCGTACAAGGCCTGGAGCAGTTCGGCGTGGTCGGCGACTTCGACGACCAGGGTGGTCGGGCCGAACACCTCTTCCTGAAGCCGCTCATCGCCGTTGATCAACAGGCTGACATCGGCCTTGAACAACTGCGCCCGTGCCTGGCTGCCCTGCTGCGCGCTGCCGGCCAGGTGCGTGATGCCGGGATGCGCGTGCAGGTGTTCCAGGCCCTGGCAATAACTGTTCAGGGCGCCGACGTTGAGCATGGTCTGCGCCGGTTGTTGAGCGATCAGCGTGCTCAAACGCTGCACAAAGTCACTGAACTGCGGTGAACGGATGCCCAGCACCAGACCGGGGTTGGTGCAGAACTGGCCCGCGCCCAACACCACCGATGCGCTCAGTTCGGCGGCGATCTGTTCGGCGCGGGCGTTCAACGCGGCGGGCATCAGCAGCACCGGGTTGATGCTGCTCATCTCGGCGAACACCGGGATCGGTTGCGCACGGGCAGCGGCCATGTCGCACAGGGCCCGACCGCCGCGCAGCGAACCGGTGAAGCCGACCGCCTGAATCGCCGGATGCTTGACCAGCGCCTCGCCGACACTGCCGTAGAGCAGGCTGAACACGCCGTCGGGCACTGCGGTTTTCTGCGCCGCGCGGGTAATCGCATCGGCAACGTAATCGGCGGTCGCCATGTGCCCGCTGTGAGCCTTGAACACCACCGGGCAGCCGGCGGCGAGGGCCGAGGCGGTGTCACCGCCCGCGGTGGAGAAGGCCAGCGGGAAGTTGCTGGCGCCGAACACCGCGACCGGACCGATGCCTGTGCGGTACTGGCGCAGGTCCGGGCGAGGCAAGGGTTGCCGGTCCGGCAGCGCGCGGTTGATGCGTGCACCGTAGAAATCACCCCGACGCAGCATTGTTGCGAACAGGCGCATCTGGCCGCTGGTGCGGGCCCGCTCACCCTGAATACGCCCGGCGGGCAGGGCGGTTTCCTGGCACACCAGCTGGATGAACGATTCGTCGAGGGCGTCCAGCTCGGCAGCGATGGCGTCGAGGAAGTCTGCACGGCGCTCGGCGGAAAAATTCCGGTAAACCGGGTAAGCCACCGCGGCAGCTTCGGCAGCGGCATTCACTTCCTCGTTCGTTGCCTGATGGAAACGATAGGGCAGCGCTTCGCCAGTGCTGGCATCGTGGCTTTGCAGGGTACGGGTGCCCTTGGCCGAACGGGCGCCGGCGATGTAATTGTGGCCTGAAACTTCAAGCATGTTGGACTCCTGATAAAGACTGCAGGTCGACTCAAGCGAGCCGGTAGATGCGCCGGGCGTTGTCATGAAACAGGGCCAGCCGCTCGCTGCGGGGACGGGACCTGACGAGGTGCTTCAAACCGTCGAACACCTCGCTGAGGCTGTTCACCACGCCGTCGACCGGGTAATTGCTGGCGAAGGCGCAGCGGCTGACGTCGAAGATCGAGATCGCATCGTCGACCACCCTGCGGTTGGCTTCGACGGGCCAGGCCTGGCCAGGGATGCAGATGCCGGAAATCTTCAGTACGACATTCGCCTCGCGCGCCAGCAGCGCCAGGTTGTCGCGCCAGCCGGCCAGGCCGGCTTCGCTGCGGTCGGCCGGCAAGGCGGTGTGATTGACGACGATGGGCACGTCGGGAAAATCCCGCGCCAGTTCGGCGGCTTCCGGCAGGTGCCACCACGGTGCTTGTAATTCGAAGTGCAGGCCGTGCTGAGCCAGTTGCGCGTAACCCTCACGCCAGCGCGGATCACGCATGGAGCCGGCGGCCACGAAGTCCTCCCGCCAGTGTTGGTAGGTGGTCACCGTCGGCTTGTGGCGAATGCCCCGCACCAGCGGGTGAGCGCCGTACAGGCGCAGCAGTTCGCCGATGTCCGCGCGATCGAGCCAGGCCTGCGCCACCATGGCGCCGATGCTGGCTTCCTGCTGCGCCAGTGCGTCGACGAAGGTCAGTTCATCGGCTGATGTCGCCGGGTCCCATTCGCCTTCTATGACCACCGTTTGCACCACGCGATGATGGCCGGCCAGACGTTGGTAGTCCGCGGGCAGGAAATTGCGGCAGATCGACGAGTAATCGCCATAGCGGAAGGGTCGCAACGGGCGGTCGTTCAACCAGGGGTAATAATGGTTTTCGACGTCGAAGTAGTGTTGGTGCGCATCGACGATGGGCAGGTCCGCGTCGTCACCGCTGGCGAGAAAACGCGCGCGCCAGTCGATGGGTGCAAGGTCATTCATGGTCTGGCTCCAGCCGATAGAAGCGACGGGCGTTGTCGGCGAACACGGCTTCCTGCACGGCGCGCCCCATGGGTGCGAGCATGCTGGCCACGCCGTCGGCAATCGTGTCGTAGGAAGCGCGCAACCCAGCCACCGGAAAATTGCTGGCGAACATGCAGCGCCCGGCACCGAAAATCTCCAGTGCGGTCAGCACCACCACCCGGTTGTCCTCATACCGCCAGGGCGAATCCTTGAGCCCGAATTCCGACAGCTTGATGTGCACGTTGGGCTGCAACGCCAGGGCTTCCAGGCCTTTGCGCCAGCGGGCCATGCCCTCGGGGCTGCGGTCCCAGGCGAAACCGGTGTGATTGAGGGCGATGCGGATGCACGGAAACATCGCCGCGACCTCGGCAGCCTCGACCAGATGCCAGGGCGGCACCCGCAGGTCCCACGACAGGTCATGATTGGCCAGCCGCGAAAACCCTTCGAGCCAGCGCGGATCCTGCATGGTGCCCCGGGCTCCGGTGACAGAAACGTGCGGTGACGCCGAGGTCACCGGTTTCGAGCGGATGCCCTTGACCAGCGGACGGGCGGCCTGGGCGGCGAGGATGTCGGCGCTGTCTTCGCGGTCGAACCAGGCATGGGCGACGATGGCGTTCGGGAAGCCGAAGCGGGCGTGTACCTGCTCCAGCCATCGGGTTTCGGCGACCTGTTCGTCACGGGCACGCTCGGCTTCGACGTGCACCGTGCCGACCAGCCGCTGGCGCTGGCTGAGGGCGAGAAAATGTTCCGGCAGAAAATCCCGGCACAGGTGGCGATAGTCACCGAGGAAAAAGTCCTCGTGGTACTCGTTCTGCAGCCAGGGATAGCGGCCGTTGCCCAGGTCCCAGAGGTGGTGATGGGCGTCGATCAGCGGCAGCGCATCCGCGGCGGCCAGGCTGGGCAACCCGTTGCGTTCTTGGAGCGTGAGCATGGCGGTGGCCCGACTCAGCGCGACGCGGCGAATTGGGAAGGGCTGAGCACACCGTCCTCGACTTCGCCCGCCGCCGCAGCGTCGGCCTTGGCCTGGACGCGACTGCGCAGCTTGGCGACGTTCACCACGACCCGGGTGTGTGCGGCGGTGGCGACCAGCTCGACGTCATCGCGCACTTCGACGTTGAAGGTAACGCTGCGACCTTCGATGCGGGTGACAGTGGCGGTAATGCTCACCGACATGCCCAGCAGCGTCGCGCCGACGTGGCGGATATCGACCGCTGCGCCGACGGTGTTCTCGCCTTCGTCGAGGAAGGTCAGCAGGTAGTCAAGGCAGGTCTGTTCGATGTCGTCCACCAGCCGGGGCGTGGCGTAGATGCGCAGGTCCTCGCCGAGAAACGAGATGGCGCGTGGTGTATCGACGGTCAGTCGGCGTTCGGTGGCGGTACCGGTTTGGAGTGTGGAGAAATTCATGGCAAACCTCGTGGTTGAAGGGTCGAAATCACTTGTTGGGGAGGAAACCGATGGAGACCCACGGCACGGCGATCAGCACCCCGAGGGCGACCACCAGTGCGCCGAGATACGGCCAGACCCGGCGCATGGCGCCGCTGGGGTCGACCTTGGCGATGGCGCACGCGGCATAGAAGCCCACGCCGAAGGGCGGTGCGAACAGGCCCAGGCCCATGGCGAAGATCGCCACCATCGCGTAGTGCACGTCGTTGATGCCTAGGGCCTTGGCAATCGGAAACAGCAGCGGGCCGAACAGCACGATGGCCGGGATGCCTTCCAGGAAACTGCCGAGCAGGATGAACGCCACCGCCGAAATGATCAGGAAGCCCATGGCCCCACCGGGCACCATGGCCATGACTTGCGCCAGTTGGTGCGAGAAGCCCGATTGGGTCAGCGCCCAGGCCATGGCCGTGGCGCTGCCGATGATGATCAGGATTGCCCCGGACAGCGATGCGGTGCTGACCAGAATCGGGTACAGCCGGCGCCAGTCGAAGCAGCGATAGCACAGCAGGCCAACGATGAAGGTGTAGGCGACGCCGATGGCAGCGACTTCGGTGGCGGTGGCCACGCCTTCGACCACCGCCGTGCGGATCACGAAGGGCAGGGCCAGTGCGGGCAGGGCCAGCAGTAGCGAGTGGCCGATTTCCTTGCCCGAGGCGCGTTTGCCTGTGGAGGCCTGGCCCTTGCGGTTCTTCCACCAGATCACCGCCGCCATGGCGATTGCGCCGACCACCGCCGGCATGAAACCACCGGTGAACAGCGCGGAAATCGACACGCCGGTAACCGAACCGATAGTGATCAGCACCAGGCTCGGCGGGATGGTTTCCGACATGGCGCCGGAGGCATTGAGCATCGCCACCAGTTCGTTTTCATCTTCGCCGCGCTTCTTCATTTCCGGAAACAACGCCGGGGCGATGGCCGCCATGTCCGCCGCTTTCGAGCCGGAAATACCCGAGATCAGGTAGATCGCGCCAATCAGCACATAGGAAAGGCCGCCACGCACGTGACCGATCAACGAGCACAGGAAGCGAATCATCGCCCGCGCCATGCCCATGGCCTCGATCAGCGCGCCGAGGAACACGAACAGCGGGATCGCCAGCAGAATCAGGCTGGCCATGCCCTCGTCCATCCGCCCGACCACCAGGCTCAGCGGCGTGCTGGTCATGCTCGACAGGTACGCCACGGTCGCCAGGCCGAACGCGACCATGATCGGCACACCGATGACGATCATCGCCATCACCCCGATCATGAAAAATATCACCAGGTTCCAGTTGCCCATCAACAGCATCGTGCTTTCGCCCACCCACAATAGCGCGCCGAGGGACGCGAGCATCGCCACCGACACCGAGAAGTCGATCAACCGGGCCCGGGTCAGCAGGCGGGCGACGCAGGTCATCAGCATCAGGCTCAGGCCGACGGCAATGGCCGATACGCGAAAGGCGTTGGGGATTTCCAGGGCGGCGGTGGTGATGATCCATTCGTCGCTGACGTACTCCCACGCCGGGGTGAACAACAGCCCGATGAACGTGATGACGATCATCGCGCCGAGGGTGTCGACGAATTCGCGCTTTTCCGCCGAAAGCCGCGCGATGAACGAGGTCAGGCGCATGTGCTCGCCGCGCCGCATCGCCACCACCGAGCCGAGCATCGCCAGCCACAGGAACAGCAGCGACGCCAGTTCGTCACCCCAGACGATCGGCTGGTTGAGCACGTAGCGGGAAAACACGTTGCAGAACAGCAGGACGACTTCGATCACCACCAGCAACGCCGCGCTGCCTTCGGTCAGCCAGCGCAGGCCGGTGTCGAGTGCGCGGCCCAGGCGAAAGGTGGCCTGGCACGGGCTGAGTCCTTCAGCAGGGGGAACGTCCGTCATTGGTATCTCGTTTTTCATGACTGTGTCTCCGGCTTAGGACAGTTGACCCGCGTACTGCTCGAGCAGGCCCCAGGCTTGCGCGCCGTACTTTTCCTTCCATTGTGTGTAGAAGCCCTTGGCTTGCAGGTCGGCGCGGAACAATGAGCGATCGACCTTGTTGAAGGTGATGCCGTGGGCGGTGAGGGACGGCTCCAGGCTGGCGTTGAGGTCGATCACTTGCTGACGCTGGACCAGAGCGGCGGCGTTGATCTGCCGCGAGACGATTTCCTGCACGTCGGTGGGCAACTTGGGGAAGGTCTTGCCGGAAGCGACGATCCAGAACCCGCCCCAGATGTGGTCGGTCATGGAGCAGAATTTCTGCACTTCGTAGAAGCGTGCCGACTCGACCACCACCAGCGGGTTTTCCTGGCCGTCGACCACTTTGGTCTGCAACGCCGAGTAGGTTTCGTTGATGCTGATACCGGTCGGCGAGGCGCCCAGGGCACTGAACATCGACGTCCACAATGGGCTCACCAGGACGCGCAGCTTGAAGCCGGCGAGGTCCTGCGGCGTGTTGATTGGCCGGGTCGAACTGGTGATCTGGCGGAAGCCGTTGTTCCAGACTTTCTCCATCGGGATCAGCCCGACCTTGGCGGTCTTCGCCCGCAGGTGCTCGCCCAGCTTGCCGTCCAGGGCCGACCAGACGCTGTCGTAGTCCTTGAAGGCGAACGGCATGCTTTCGATCGACATCACCGGCACCAGGGTCGACAGAATCGCGCCGGGCAATGGAATGAAGTCGATGGCGCCGGCCCGGACCTGGGACAGCATGTCGGTGTCGCCACCCATGGCGCCGTTGGCGTACACCTGCAGGTCGACCGCGCCGTTGGTTTCCGCCTTGATGGCTTGCGAGGCGGCTTTCATCTGCTGGTTCAGCGGGTGGGTGTCGGGCAGGCTGCTGGTGTAGCGCAGCACGATGGGTTTGGTCGCGGCGAAGACGCCGGATGGCAGCAGGCTGGCGGCGAAGGCGCCGCCCACGGTGGCGCCGGCAGAAACCAGGAAGGATCGGCGGCTGACGGACTCGGTCAAGATACGGCTCATGATGTTCACCTTCTTGTTTTTGTTGTTGTTCTGATGCCTGTAGGAGCGAGCTTGCTCGCGATGCGGTGTGTCAATCAGCACTGAGTTGCCTGACACACCTGATCGCGAGCAAGCTCGCTCCTGCCGGTGGGGTTTACGAAGCGAGTGCCACGACGGCCTGGGTGCGAATCAGTTCGTCGATTTCGTCCTGCGCATAGCCGCTTTCCTTGAGCACCTCGCGGGTGTGTTCGCCGAGCAGCGGCGCCGGGCGGCTGGTCGCTGGCGCGGCGTTGTCCATGTCGGAAAAGTGGATCGGCAGGCCCATGCCCCGGACCTTGCCCTCGGTGGGGTGGTCGGTTTCCACCACCATGCCTCGAGCCTGGGTCTGCGGATGCGCCAGTGCCGCCGCGATGTCCAGGACCGGTCCGGCCGGCAGGCCGAGGCTGTCGAACAACACCATCCATTGATCGGTGGTGCGCGCGACCAGCACTTCATTGAGGATTTCCACCAGCGCCAGGCGGTGCTCCATGCGCAAGGCGTTGCTGGCGAAGCGGGGGTCGGCCTTGAGTTGCGGTACGGCCAGCGCCTCGACCAGTCGTTCGTAGTTGGCCTGGTTGGCGGCACCGATGTTGATCCAGCCGTCCGCAGTGCGGAACACTTGATACGGCGCACTGGTGGAGTTGGCCGAGCCCATCTTCGGCAGGATGGTGCCGTCGGCGAAATACGCCGCTGCCGGCCAGTACATTTGTTGCAGGCCGGCCTCGAACAGCGAGGTATCGACCATCTGCCCCAGCCCGGTGCGTTGTTTGGCGGCGTAAGCGGCGCAAATACCGAGGGCGGCGAGGATGCCGGAGTTGATGTCGGCCACGGGCGAACCGGCCTTGACCGGCTCGCGCCCGGCTTCACCGGTCATGCTCATCATGCCGCTCATGCCCTGGGCAATCAGGTCGAAGCCGCCTTTGTCGCCGAAGGGGCCGCTGCGTCCGTAACCGGAAATCGCGCAGTAAATCAGGCCGGGGTTGAGGGTCTTGAGGGTGTCGTAACCCAGGCCGAATTTTTCCATGGTGCCGGCGCGGTAGTTCTCCGTGACCACGTCCGCCTCCATCAGCAGGCGACGCAGCACGTCACGCCCGCCGTCGGTCTTGAGGTTCAGGCCGATGCCGCGCTTGTTGCGGTTGACCACCATGAACGAGGCCGACTCACCGCTGGCCATGATCGGCGAGAAGCGCCGCGAGTCGTCGCCGTCCGGGACTTTCTCGACCTTCACTACGTCCGCACCCATGTCGGCGAGCATCATGCCGCACACCGGCCCGGACATGATGTGAGCCAGTTCTACCACGCGCATTCCTGTCAGCGGTCCCATGTCATTTGCCCTCGAATTGTGGTTTGGTCTTGGCGATGAACGCGTTCAGGCCAGTCTGGAAATCGTTGCTGTCATAGCAGGCGTAGCTGTCGTCGATCTGCTCGACGGTGGGCGGCACGCCGGCCTCCAGTTGTCGCGCTGCCTGGCGGTGCCAGCGGGCGACCAGTGGCGCGCCCTGGCTGATGCGCCGGGCGGTGGCGAGAGTCTCGGCCTGCACTTCGGCATCGGCGACGACGCGGGTCACGAGGTTTTTCACGTAGGCGTCCTGGGCATCGAGGATCCGCCCTTCGAGCAGGATCTCCAGGGTCGTCGAGCGTCCGGCGAGCGCCACCAGCCCGGCCATTTCGTCATAGGACATGACCAGTCCGAGCTTGCCGACCGGTGCGCCGAAGCGGCTGGACGTGCCACAGATGCGCAGGTCGCACAGGGCGGCGATTTCCAGGCCGCCGCCGACACACACGCCGTGGATCATCGCGATCACTGGGTGCGGGCAGTCGGCGACCGCGCGCATGGCGGCCGATGTCACCTCGGCGTAGTGGCGGGCCTGAGGTGGGTTGGCGCGGACCGCGGGGAATTCACCGACGTCGGCGCCGGCGGCGAAGGCCTGTTCGCCGGCGCCGCGCAACACCACGCAGCGCACGCTGAGGTCTGCGGACAGTTCGGTCATGACATCACCTAGCTCTTGCCACATGGACAGAGTGAGGGCGTTCATCTTGCCCGGATGACTGAGGGTGACGATGGCAATGGCTTCTTGCCGTTCGATAAGGACGGTGGGCTTCATGATGGGGCCGCTAACGCCGGCGTGGCCGGCGACGCGGATGCCTCCTGTTTTATTGTTGTAGGGCAGCGGCGGCTTACAGCGATTGTTCAAGCATCGACAGGTAGTCCGCGCCAGACGCTTCGCGTGGGTTGGTCTTGTGGCTGTGATCGTGCAGCGCGCCTTCGACGATGCCGGCGAACAGGCTTGGGTCCACCCCGATCTGGCTCAGCCGGGTCGGCAGACCCAGGCGCCGGGTCAGGTCCTCGATGGCTAGGCCGATATCGGCGTCGGCCGCGAGGCCCATGGCGTGGCGCAGGCGTTCGAGTTTGCGTTCGTCACGCACGGTCGGAGCATCGGAGTTGAAGCCGACCACCGCCGGCAGGAAAATCGCGTTCAAGGTGCCGTGGTGCAGCTTCGGATTGATCCCGCCCAGGGCGTGGGACAGGCTGTGCACGCACCCCAGGCCTTTCTGGAACGCCAGTGCGCCCTGCATCGACGCGCTCATCATGTTCATCCGCGCTTCGCGGTCGCCGGGTTCGGTGGTGGCGCGCTCGATGTGTTCCCAGGCCCGGCGCAGGCCGTCGAGGGCGATGCCGTCGGCGGCGGGGTTGAAGGCCGGGGCCATGAAGGTCTCGATGCAGTGGGCAATCGCGTCCATGCCGGTGGCGGCGGTCAGCATGGCCGGCAGGCCAAGGGTCAGTTCCGGATCGCAGATGGCCACCCGGGGCACAACATAAGGGGAGATCACGCCGACCTTGCGCCCGTCGTCGAGAATCAGGATGGCGCCGCGCCCGACTTCGCTGCCGGTGCCCGCCGTGGTCGGGATCGCAATCAACGGGGCGGTGGCGGCGGTGATGCGATCCAGGCCGCCTTCGATCACGGCAAAGCTTTGCAGGGGGCCGTCGTGGGTGGCGCAGACGGCCACGCCCTTGGCCAGGTCGATGGAGGAACCACCGCCGACGGCGATGATGCCGTTGCACTCGCCGTGGTGGTAGTGCGCCACGGCTTCACGCACGGCGTGCTCGTTCGGGTTGGGCGGGGTGGCGTCGAAAATTGTCGGGGCATGGTCGGCGCCAAGGGCGGCGATGACGTTGTCGACGATCCCGGCATTACGCACGCCGACGTCGGTGACGATCAGGGGGCGGGTGATGCCGGCACGTTCGGCTTCTGCCGCCAGGTGTTGCAGGCTGTCATAGCCGAACTGGATTTTGGTGATGTAATTGATGAGGGACATGATTCACCACAAGTTATACAGGATTGTTATTGTTGCAACCGGTCATGGGCGGGAGGGCTTACGCTCTCTGGTCAAACCCGTTGCATTGCCTGGTTGTGGGGTGGACTATAGGGCCGTCCTGGCCAGCCTCGATACTGACAACTTTCGATACCTCTATAACTTTTAGTTAACCCTGATGACGCCCTCACTGAACTCGATCATGTCTCGCCTGCACATCAAGCAACTGCGTTTGCTGATTGCCCTTGATGAACACGGCTCCTTGCTCGGCGCGGCCAAACAGATCGCGCTGACCCAGCCTGGCGCCAGCAAGGCGCTGCAGGAAATTGAAACCACCTTCGGTACCTCGTTGTTCACCCGCACCAACCGCGGGCTTGAACCCAACGATGCCGGGCGCTTGGTCATCCGCTACGCGCGCCTGATCCAGACCGACCTGGCGCATCTGCGCGAAGAGATCATAGGCATCATGAGTGGCGAGGGCGGGCGCGTGTCGGTCGGCACCATCATGGGGGCCGTGCCGTTGCTGACCACGGCTATCAGCCGGGTGATAGCCGACCATCCCAAGCTGTCCATCGAGATCGTCGAGGACACCAGCGCCACGCTGCTCAGCCAGCTCGATGCCGGGCGCTTGGACCTGGCGATCTGCCGCACCACCATCAGCAATACCCCCTACCTGTACGAAAGCACTACGTTCGTCGAAGAAACCCTGGCGGTAATCGCCAGTACTCAGCACCCGTTCGCCTATGCCCGACAGTTATCGCTAAAGGACCTGATGGATTACCGTTGGGTTGTCTACCGCGCCAACATGCCGATGCGCCTGCTGCTGGAGCGGGAGTTCCATGAGGCGGACCTGCGTTTTCCGGTGCACTTGCTGGAAACCACCTCGGCCTTCGCCACCCTGTCGCTGTTGCAGGAAAACCCGACCCTGGTCGCGCTGGTCTCGACCGACGTGGCGAAGTTCTGCTCCGGCTACGGCTTCACCACCACGCTGCGGCTGCCCATCACCTCGCGCAGCGAACCCTATGAACTGGTGTCGCGCAAAGGCGTGCCGGACTCACCGGCGGCCCGGCTGCTGCGCGAGGCGCTGCTCAATCCCGCCTGACCTACCTGCCGGTGATAGTACCCGCCATCGTGGAGGAGCATTCGTGCGATTCAGGCAAAATTGATTTGTGATGGCGGCGGTGTTCGCGCCGGTTCAAGCTCGCGATACTCGACGGGATTTTGCCTGCCCACTCACTGGCCCCGGATGGCCACCGCGAGGTTTGATCCATGACTATCTCCCGCCGACTGGCGCTCCTGATGACCACGGCCGCGCTGCTCGCCGCCTGTGGCGAATCGTCCAAACTGCCGCCCCAGGCCAGTGTCGGCCCGAACCCGCAACTGCCCGAACCCACCACCTCGCTGATCCCCACGTTGAAGGTGTCCAAGGCGGTCGGTTGGTCGGACGGCGATATGCCCAAGGCCCCGGCCGGGTTCAAGGTGACTGCGCTGGCCGAGCACCTGGACCACCCGCGCTGGGTTTATCTGCTGCCCAATGGCGACGTGCTGGTTGCCGAAAGCAATCACCCGCCGATGCCTGAAGGCGCCACCGATGGCGGCAGCGGACCGCTGGCCTGGGCGCGCCGCACGGCAATGGGGATCGTGATGGGGCGGGTCGGTGCCGATGCGCCTAGCGCCAACCGCATCACCTTGCTGCGCGACGCCGACGGTGATGGTCGCGCGGAACTGCGCACGGTATTCATGAGCGGGCTGACGTCGCCGTTCGGAATGGCGCTGGTGGGGGACGAATTGTTCATCGCCAACGCCGATGCGCTGGTCAAGGTGCCGTACCATGAAGGGCAAACCGAAATCAGCGCGACCCCGGTCAAGGTCACCGACTTGCCGGCAGGCATCAACCACCACTGGACCAAGAACGTGCTGGCCAATCCCGAGGGTACCAAGCTCTACGTGACGGTCGGCTCCAACAGCAATGTCGGTGAAAACGGGCTGGAGGCAGAAGAGGGACGGGCGGCGATCTGGGAAGTCGACGTCAGGAGCGCCGACAAGCGCCTGTTTGCCAGTGGCCTGCGCAACCCCAACGGCATGGCCTGGAAGCCCGGTTCCAAACAGTTGTGGACGGTGGTCAATGAGCGCGACGAAATCGGCAGCGACCTGGTGCCGGACTACCTGACATCAGTGCAGGACGGTGCGTTCTACGGCTGGCCCTGGAGCTACTACGGCAATCATGTCGACGTCCGCGTGCAACCGCCGCGCCCGGACAAGGTGGCCCAGGCCATTGCCCCGGATTACGCCCTGGGCACCCACGTGGCTCCGCTGGGCCTGGCGTTTTCCGATGCGCGCGGCATGCCGGCGGCGTTTGCCAATGGCGCGTTCATCGGCGAACACGGCTCATGGAACCGCAACCCGCAGGCCGGCTACAAGGTGGTGTTCGTGCCGTTCAGCGACGGTAAGCCTTCGGCGCTGCCGGTGGACTTCCTGACCGGTTTCCTCAATGCCGATGGTGAGGCCCAGGGCCGGCCAGTGGGGGTGATGCTCGATCGCAGCGGAGCATTGCTGGTGGCCGATGATGTCGGCAACACGATCTGGCGCGTGACGGCGACGCCGGGCCACGCCGGTTGAGACCGGTGCGCAAGGATGTATCAGGCCGTTGCACGTCTCTTGAGCTGTGCCGTAGCGGTGCGATGGGTTTTTCGTGCGGTCAACAAGCCCAGGCAAATGATGACGATGGTCAGCAAGCCGGTGGCCGTGATCTCGGTGCGGTAGGCCGGAATGAAGAACATGCTCAGCAAGGCGCCGCTGATGAAGGCGATCACCACCCAGGTCAGCCATGGGAACAGCCACATGCGGAACTCCAGTGGTTGCCCGCTGGCCAGCAGCTTTTTCCTCAGGCACAGCTGGGAAACGGCGATGACCAGGTAAACCAGCAGAGCGACGGCCCCGGAGGTTGCCAGCAGGAAAGAGAACACGCTTTGCGGCGCGAAGTAGTTGATGAATGTTGCCATGATGCCGAGCACCGTGGTCGACGTCACGGCCGCACGTGGCACCTTGGCCAGTGTGGTACGGCCGAGGAAGGTCGGTGCGTCACCACGCTTGGCCAGTGAATAGAGCATCCGCGAGCCGGTATACACCTGCGAGTTCATGCAGCTGGCTACCGCTACCAGCACGACAATATCCATCACCAGCTTGGCGTTAGGAATCTGCAGTATTTCCAGCACGCGCTGGAAAGACCCAACCTCGGGCAAGCGCGGGTCATTCCACGGCACGATCGACAAGATCAGCGCGATAGACAGCAGGTAGAAGATGCAGATACGCCATACCACCGAATTGGTCGCGCGGGTGATCTGCCGAGCAGGGTTCTTGGACTCCGCCGCTGCAATGGTCACTACCTCGGCGCCGATGAAGCTGAACATGGTGGTGAGCATGGCGCCGACGATAGCCTGCATGCCGTTGGGCGCGAAGCCGCCGTGCTCGGCCATCAACCGCTGCAGGCCGCTGACTGGACGATCAGGCAACAGGCCCAGCAATGCCGCGGTGCACAAGGCAATGAAGCCAATGATTGCCAGGATCTTCAGCAAGCCGAACCAGAATTCGAATTCGCCATAGCGTGCGACGCTGAAGAAATTCGATGCTGTCACCAGCACGATCACGGTCGAAGCGAATACCCAGGTGTCCACCGCCGGCATCCAGGTATTCAGGATATTGGCCGCGGCGATCGCTTCGAGGGGGATGGCCAGCACCCAGAACCACCAGTAGAGCCAGCCGATGCTGAACCCTGCCCAGCGTCCGATGGCCTGATCGGCATAGGTGGAAAACGAACCAGTGTCCGGCGAGGCGACCGCCATCTCACCTAGCATGCGCATCACCAGCACTACCAGAGCACCGGTGAAAATGTAGGCGAGAAGGGCAGCGGGACCTGCCTTGGCGATTGCGTGACCCGAAAAAACGAAGAGCCCTGCGCCGATCACGCCGGCGATCGAAAGCATGGTGACATGGCGCTGTTTCAGGCCAGGTGCAAGTGATGTATTGGACATGGAAGAACTCGATAATTGTTTTTGGAGCGTTCTAAATCCGTAACGCACGATCAGCCCCTGAATGCCGCTCATAGGTATCCAGGGGCAGGAGCGTCAGCCGTTCTAACGCTTGAACGGACAATCCGCGGCGAGCGCGAGCGCGCTGCGGTCATGGCCGAGCAACTCGCAAAGTGCGTCGACGATGATCTGGTGATCCTGGCGGTTCAAAAATCTTCAACAGCTTCGCTCCGTTCAATAGTGAGTTAAATCCATTTTTTCTCACGCATAGATACTGTTTTACTGTCGTAAAAATCAGCTCGTCACCATGTTTGTTTCAGCGAATATATTTTTAGCTAACAAGTGTTGACAGCTTTCTGTGTCGTTTTTAATGTGAGTGCAATAGTGCACACAAAATAGCATGCATTCGGGTGCCGTACCTTTCTGCCAACAACAATGACTACCAGTGAGGTTGAAAATGGTTCTTCCCATCCCGTCTACGTTCAAATCGCTTTTGATCGGCGCTGGCTTGTGCAGCGCTTTGCTGGCCCAGTCGACGGTGCAGGCCGCTGAGACCTCGCTGTGGCAGGGCGTGCAGAAGTCTGGTGTGCTGAGGTGCGGTGCCGCAGTAGCTGCACCTTATGTGATGCGCGATGCCAAGACGGGTGACTACAGCGGTTATTTCGTTGACCTCTGCAGGGACTTTGGCGAGAAGGTACTGAAGGTCAAGGTCGCCTTCGTCGATACCAACTGGGACAACCTCGTGGCAGGCCTGCAAAGCAGCAAGTGGGACCTGGCCATGGCGCTGAACCAGACGCCGGAGCGGGCACTGGCGGTCGCGTTCACCGTGCCGGCAACTGATTATCAGGTGTCGCTGCTGGTAAACAAGAACAACCCCAAGGTTGCCGACGTGAACGACGACATCGCAAGCCTGGACAAACCCGAGGTCACCTTCGCCGTGATGTCAGGTACTGCACAGGACAAGGCGATTTCCTCAGTGCTGCACAACGGCAAGATCATGCGCCTGCCCGGCATGGATGAGGCTCGGCTGGCCGTCATGTCCAAGCGTGCCGACGTACTGGTCGACGCCAGTGATACCAACCATCTCTTTGCGCTCGCGAACCCCGACTGGACACGTGAAATCCTGCCCAAGCCGGCACTGGCCAAGCAGGGCGTATCCTTCGGCGTGCGCCGCGATATCTCCGCCGCGGACCTGGAGGTCCTGAACATCTATCTGCGCCAGCGCCGCGACACCGGTGAAATCCAGCAACTGGTGGACAAGGCGTCCGTCCAGGCCAACTCGGCGAAGTAACACGATTATCGGCCGCTCATCGAGCGTGGGCGGCCTTCGATGTTTTCAACAATGGAAGGTGAGCACAGATGAGTGACCCAACACGTCCCCTGGCAGGGCAAACTGTCCTGGTGACCGGGGCTTCAGGTGGTATCGGCGCAGCGATTGTCGAACGCCTGGCCGCCGAAGGCGCGCGCGCGGTGATTCACTACAGCCGCGATGCGCAAGGTGCGCAGCAGTTATTGGACCGGATCGGTGGCCAAGGCTGGATCGTGCAAGGTGACCTGAGCCAGGAGGCTGGTCCTGAGCAATTGTGGCGAGCCGCGTTGGACCTGTGTGGTGGAAGAATTCATGGGCTCGTCAACAATGCCGGTATTCGTACCGAGATTGCACTCGAGGCACCGTCCTCTCAATGGCGCGAAGCTTGGCGCCGGGAGTTCCAGGTCAATTTCTTCGCGGCTGCCGATTTGTGTCGCGAGGCCGTCGCGCATTACCGCGCCCACGGCGGCGGGCGCATCATCAACATGGCAAGCCGCGCGGCGCAACGCGGTTATGCCGCGGATGCGTTGCCGTACGGCTCCAGCAAGGCAGCACTGATCAACCTGACCAAGTCCCTGGCCCGCAGTGTGGCAGGCGACGGGGTGGTGGCGGTGGCGATCGCACCGGGCTGGGTGCGCACCGAGATGGCAGAGCAGTTCATCGCTCAGCACGGCGAAGCGGCGGCGGTTTCCGATATACCCGTTGGCCGTATGGCCAGTCCGGCGGAAATCGCCGAATTGGTGGCATTTACCTTGCGTCCTTCGCAGGCATCGCTCAATGGCGCCACCCTGGACGTCAATGGCGGTAGCTATATCCGCTGATGCGTTACCAAAGCTAACCTGCCCCGGCAGGCTTGTTCGATCCCCTCCCAGTCGGGTTGCCTTGCAGTCACATGGCGCGTTATCGAAGGTTGACCCGTCGACGTAGGCGCCGCCCCGGAACGTTGGAGCAGATCCTTGCCGGTCAGGCTTGCCGGCTCCCTGATGACCTCCAGATGAATAGGGGTGATATGCTTCGCCGCTTACCAAACAGGGAGAATGGTGATGCGGTTGCGTGAGAGGCTTCGGGCGTTTCAGGTGTGGTTCAATCCGAATCGCAGGCGGCGCGCCGGAGTGGCGCTGATCGCGCTTGGTGTGGTCGGGATGTTTCTCAACCCTGAAAGCCGGTGGACCTTGGTGTTAGGAACCGGGATCTATTGGTTCTTCACGGCCTTACCACCCGTCCTCGGCGGCAAGCGTTGAGCTCCGGCTATCATTGGTACAGCCATCTTCTTTGGCCCGGTAGCTGGCTGGGTCGTAATCGTAGATCTTCATGATTACCCCCTGCTTGATGCGAGGCCCGATAGGCAGCGGGGGCTGTGGCTCGTGTTCCTTTGCCCAGGCCTTGATGGCCTGCCCACCCATCCAGCGTGGATGGAAAGCCAGTAGCGACTTCTGTGGTGGCGTAGTACGGTCCGCCTTCAACAAACCACCCGGTTCGTTGCCTCCAATCCCACGGACCGGGGCTCTCATGACCTGGGAGGTCGAATGGAAGTCGCTCGAAAGATCAGCCAACAAGAATTGGATAAGGCCTTGGTAGCGTTTGCCCGCTACAAAATCGGAGAAATCAAGATCTTCGACTTGGAGCAGGCAATGAGCTTCGAAGCGGGCGAAGCCTTATCGAAAAGCGGGCTGGTCCGGTTCTCAATAACCAAGATGGTGTCCGGACGGTATCGCATTAGCGATGAAGGGGAGAACGCCATCACACAGGCGGGTCGGGATCGCCTCGAGGTGATCCGCGCCTGACTGTAGGCCCAGCCTGACGATGGTCGCAGTCAGCTCCTGCGGCCATCCGCAAAGCATGCGTAAAGAAAAGCCCGCTCTGCTATGCGGACTAAGGGGCAGCTGAATGGCGTCGTAGTCGAGTTAATCCGGGAGGGGGATGAAGGAGCCTGCTGAGGCTGGTAAATATCCCAACACCAAAGGAGTCTGACTATATCGAACTCGCTCATCACAGTGCTCCGATCCGATCCAAAGCCTGCTTCAGATCGGCGCCTTGAAGCGTTTTCAGATCCAGCGTGAAGAACGCTGCGAAACGCCTTTTGATGTGTCCAACCGTTGCGTCGAATGCGGCCTGGATAGTCTCGTCGCTGCCGTCCACCTCCGATGGGTCAGACAGCTCCCAGTGACTCTTGATGGCTGGGCCAAAATACACCGGGCAAGCTTCGCCACCTGCCTTGTCGCACACTGTGATAACGATATCGGGTGGCGCGTCGGCGAACGCCTCTGAGCCCTTGCTATACAGGTCGGAGGTGTCGATACCCAATCCTTGCAGAGTGCTCACCGCACGTGGATTGAGTTTGCCGCTGGGGAAGCTGCCCGAACTGATGGCCGTGAAGCCGTCCGGCGCAACATGGTTGAACAGTCCTTCGGACAGAACGCTGCGACAGCTATTAGCCGTACACATGAACAAGACCTTCATAAGGTAACTCCTACACGCTGATGCTCAAGCGCACGGCAAGTGCTGCCAGTGTCGTAAGCAGAATGGGAAAGGTGAGTACGCAGCCAACCTTGAAGTAGTAACCCCAGGTGATGCGGATATTTTTCTGAGCCAGGACGTGGAGCCACAACAACGTGGCTAGGCTGCCGATGGGGGTGATCTTCGGGCCCAAGTCGCAGCCGATGACGTTGGCGTACACCATGGCTTCATGTGCGAGCCCAGCTGCTCCACTGCCCTGAATCGACAAGGCACCGATCAGCACGCTGGGCATGTTGTTCATCACAGATGACAGCAGCGCGGCGGTGAAGCCGGTGCCCAGTGTGGCAGCCCACAGGCCATGATCGGCAAAGGTGCCAAGCAGCGAGCTGAGCCCTTCAGTCAGCCCAGCATTCTTCAACCCGTAGATGACCAGATACATGCCAAGTGAAAACAACACGACCTGCCAAGGTGCGTTGAACATCACTTTGCGTGTCGAGATCACATGCCCTTTCGCGGCAATTACCAGGAGCACCAAAGCGCATGCGGCGGCGACGGCACTGATAGGAATGCCACGCGGCTCAAGGGCGAACAAGCCGACCAGGAGAAGCAGCAGCACCCACCAACCAGCGATGAATGTATGGCGATCCTTGATGGCCTCTTCTGGTCGCCGTAGCTCTTCGGGCCAGTACGCCAGCGGCACGTCCTTTCGATAGAACAACCAGAGCATGCCCAAGGTCGTAACGACACTGACCAAGTTCACCGGCCACATGATCGAAGCGTACCGAGCGAAGCCAATGTCGAAGAAGTCGGCGGAAACGATGTTCACCAGGTTTGAGACCACCAAAGGCAAGCTGGCCGTATCTGCAATGAACCCGGCAGCCATCACAAATGCCAAGGTAGCGGCAGGGCTGAAACGCAGCGCGGTCAGCATTGCGATCACGATGGGGGTCAGAATCAATGCTGCACCATCATTGGCAAATAGCGCCGAGACCGCTGCCCCCAAGATCACCATCAACGCAAACAGGCGTGCGCCGCTGCCTCGACCCCACCGAGCGACATGAAGCGCTGCCCACTCGAAAAAGCCTGCCTCATCCAGCAGGAGGCTGATGATGATCACCGCGATGAACGTGGCCGTTGCGTTCCACACAATGTGCCAGACCACCGGGATATCGCTGGTAGCAACAACGCCAGTCAGCAGTGCAAGCACCGCTCCGGCAGACGCACTCCAACCCACGCCAAGCCCACGGGGCTGCCAGATCACCAGTACCAGCGTGGCCAGAAAAATAGAAACTGCCAGCAACATGTCAGGTCTCCAAAAACACTTAGCAACAGGAAACCTGGCGCACCGGACGACCTTCCATGGAAGCAAGGCGATCTTGGTCATCGCCAAGCCAGGAACGGTTAGCCTCAAACGTTGCCTGGAGTACATCCACTGCCCACTGAGGCAGTTCCGGATGAAGGCGGTAGTAAATCCATTGGCCTTGCCGACGATCCTCCAGCAACCCGCAGGTACGAAGCTGAGCCAGGTGGCGGGAGACCTTCGGCTGGCTGTCGTCGAGCGCCCAAATCAGTTCGCAGACGCACAACTCGCCCTCAGCAGCGAGCATGAGCATGATCCGGGCGCGGGTTTCGTCACCGAGGCATTTGAAGAAGGTGTGGGGCTGAATGGGCATGACCAACCTGCATATTTGCTTTTTCGTATATGCGAATTTACAGATATATCATCGCCATTGGAAGGTGCTTATCCTGCATTAGGCGAGCAAGTAAGTCTGTCTTCAGCGTCTTCTTCGCGCAGTAAGGTAGAGATTCCGCCATGCAGGCAAAAGAAAGCCCGCCGAAGCGGGCAAGAACTATCACGTAGGGATAGCTTGGATACTGCCCACTGGGTCGTGAAAATTAAGTGAAAGAAAAGTCCCCGTAATGTGATCACCAAGCCGGCTGCACTTGCCGGGTCAGCCAACGGTATTTACTGCTGGGTTTTCTGCCGCTGTGCGCGTTGGAAACGGGTAATAGCGATTTGCACCACGGCAGCCACGAGGCAAAGCAGACCGATTTTCCAGCTGCCCTCCAGGCCGTAATGGTCGGCGATCGTCCCGGTGATGAGCACGGTGAAGAAGATGGCGAAGGGCAGGATCATTTTGTTCATCGGGGGCTTCCGGCAGGCTGCAAATGGCTGGCATGAGCAGGCAGCTCACCCAGTGGAAATGACGGGGGATCATAGCAAATTCATTTTTGGCATTGTGGCTGCATCCTCCAGACCAACGCAGTTGAAGGCCCGGCCTGGATAGGGGCTGAGCCGCAAATGCGGCCGTTGACCACTCGATGGCAGCCTTGAAATAGAAGGCCGTCAGTGAACCTGGCTCGACCACTTGCGCTGGGTAGCCAGCGCCAACAACTCGCGCTGCCCGGAAATGCCCAGCTTGCGGTACAGCCGCTTGATGTAAGTGGCCGCACTCGACAGCTGAATGCCCATGCTCGCGCTGATGGCCTCGGCCTCACAGCCGGCCAGCATTAACTGCAGCAACTCCCGGTCACGCCGGGTCAGCTCCGGGAACAGGCTGATAACCCGCTCACTGAGCAGGACCGGCATTTCGTTGGCTTCCAGATAAGCCCGGTAGTGCAGGCGCGAGATTTGTACGATCAGTGGGGCGGCTGTTTCGATGACATTTATCTCGTTGGGTGAGAAGCGGCCGTGTTCTCGGCCGCGGTAGAGGTTCACCGACAGCCAGCGGTTGCCATCGCAGTGGGTAAGTAGGGCGACGCGTTCGGAGATTTGCGGCAGCTCGTAGCAGATGCGGCGGTAGTCGCGATGGGTGATGTCTTCGATGCCTTGACGTTGCACCATGATGCGGTCGACGGTCGGCAGGGTGGGGCGCGCGGTCATGGCCTGTTGGTTGCCATCCATGCTGTAGAAGCGTTCGGCGTAGTTGCTGGAGATTCTGGGTAGCTCGATCATTCGCGCCCTGTCGGCGAAGGAAATGACTTGCGGGCTGCGGTTGGGGCTGTAGGCGAAAATGGTGCATTGGGCCAAGGGAACCTGGGCGCTGACCAGTTTCAGCATGTCGGCGGCCAGCAGCTTGCCGTGGCTTTCGCGGGTGCGGGAGAGCAGGGTAGCGGTTTGCTCGATGCTCAGGCGGAAGTCGGTAGTGGTTGGGCGTAATGGCCAGAATTCCATGCTGTTACTCCCTGGGGGCAAGGCAGGACTTATTGTTTTGGACTGTTGGGCAGGATAACCAATTTGTCAGTGAGGGGTGTAGCCTGTGGGTGCGGGCGCGCCCGCGAAACAGGCGACGCGATGGGTGGCACCGGCTTCGCCGGTGTTCGCGAAAGCCTGTGACAATGTGGGCAAATTCAGCTCACCCCGTCTGCTATCTCCCGAGCCACCCAATCCTTGAACGCCTCGGCTACCGGCGACGGGTGCATCGCACCTGACTGCGCCAGCACCACCTTCTGTGGCGACACCTCTTCCAGCAAGGGCAGGCACAACAGCGGGGTACCGTCATAGCAGTGGTCACCAGCAGGCCGGGTGCACGACAAGGCAACCCCATAGCCATGCGCAACCAGCCCCCTTTGCATCTCGAAGGTCTGGGTAAACTGCTGGGTACGCGGTTGCAGGTTATGCGCCCAGAACAGTGAAAGAAAATACTCACGTGTTTGTGCGATGTCCTCAAGAATCAAACATTCTTGCGCCAGTTCATGCAGCGGTATCGCTGCCAGGTGGGCCAGCCGATGGTCTGTGGCAATCAACGCGTAGGGTTTCAACTCAGCCAGTACCTGGCGCGGCAGCGAGGGCTCAAGGCCTATGTCGTAAGTCAGTGCAAGCTCGGCTTTACCGGCGCTGAGGTGGCGGTGTACGTCTGCCAGGTCAGTCTCGAACAGCGTTACCTCGACCTCGGGGTACTGCTTGCGAAAGCCCGACAACAGCCGTGGCGCGTAATAAGGGCCCAAGTCCTGGAAGCAGATAAGCGACAGGTTGCCGCGTAGTGAACCTCGTGGGGTGTCCGCCTGCTGATTCATGGCGATGGCCAGCCCAATGATGTCGCGTGCCTGGGCCAGTAAACGGGTGCCCGCTGACGTCAGCTCCAGCCCGCGGCTGACCTGGCGCCGGAACAGCCGCTCGTTCAGCGCCTCTTCAAGCTGTGCAATCGCCACCGATACCGAGGGCTGTGAAACATGCCGGGCCCTCGCTGCAGCACTGATGCTGCCATGTTCGGCCACGGCGACGAAGTACTCCAATTGCCTGAACGAGAAACCTATCATGTTTTCCTATACTCGGAATTAGGAAATATATTCTTTTCCTATTGGTGCCAAAACGCAATACTCGCTGCGCACCTTGCTTGCTCCGCTTAACACCTGGCAGTGGTGCTGTTGCCCAATAAAAAGACTAAAGGGTGCTAAATGAAACAGTCCGCCGAATTTCAACTAAGCGATGAAACCATCGAGGCGTTCCAGCGTGACGGTGCCGTTTGCGTGCGTAACTTGTTCACGCCGCAAGAAGTTGCACTGCTCGAAACCGGTATCGAACAGAATCTGAAAGCCCCCAGTGAGCGCGCCAAGGTGGCCAGTCGCCCGGATGACCCAGGTTGGTTCTTCGAAGATTTCTGCAACTGGGGCGATATTTCAGCCTATCGCCAGTTCATCTTCGAAAGCCGCGTAGGTAGCGTTGCCGCTCAATTGATGAACAGCGAAACCGCCCGGCTTTATCACGATCACCTGCTGGTCAAGGAACCCAACACCCGCCAGCGAACGCCCTGGCATCAGGATCAACCCTATTACAACATCGATGGGCGCCAGAACTGCAGCATGTGGATGCCCATCGACCCTGTTGCGCGGGAATCCACCCTTGAATTTGTCGGCGGCTCGCACCTTGGGCCGTGGCTGATGCCGCGCAGTTTCCTTGATAGCCAGGCCAGATGGTTCCCGGAAGGCAGCCTGGCGGACTTGCCGGATATCGAGGCCGACCGCAGTGCCTGGAACATCCTCGGCTGGGAACTTTCCCCTGGCGACGCGGTGTTCTTCCACATGCTGACCTTGCATGCCTCCGGTGGTGTCGGCGGCAATCGTCGGCGGCGTGCCTTCTCGGTGCGGTTCCTGGGCGACGACGTTACTCACGCACCGCGCCAGTGGAAAACTTCACCTCAGTTCCCCGGGCTTGAAACACAACTGGCCAGCGGTGCCCCGATGAACCATGAACTGTTCCCGGTGCTGTGGCCAAGGGCTTGATGATTGAAAGAGTGCGTGCCTGATGAAACCGCACGGCATCTACGTTGTGCGGACCTGATAATAAAACCAAGAAGGTATCTATGAACGCTCAATCCTCACACCAGCTCAAGCGGGGTTTGTCTACCCGGCATATTCGTTTCATGGCATTGGGTTCTGCTATCGGTACAGGGCTGTTCTATGGCTCGGCATCGGCCATTAAACTGGCCGGGCCTTCGGTGTTGCTTGCCTATCTGATAGGTGGCGCAGCCATTTACATGATGATGCGCGCCCTTGGCGAAATGGCGGTGCATAACCCGGTGTCAGGGTCGTTCGGCCACTATGCCAGCCAGTACCTGGGGCGCTACTTCGGCTTTCTGACAGGTTGGAGCTATGCCTTCTCGATGTTGGTGGTGTGCCTGGCAGACGTGACGGCGTTTGGCGTTTACATGGGGCTGTGGTTCCCCGATACGCCCGCCTGGATCTGGGTGCTTGGGATCGTGTTGTTTATCGGGGCACTGAACCTGTGCAGCGTGAAAGTGTTCGGCGAGATGGAGTTCTGGCTGTCGCTGCTCAAGGTGACCGCTATCGTTGCCATGATCGTGGCAGGGGCGGCTGTGCTGTTATTGGGTATCCAGTTGGACAACGATGCGGGCACTGTTGCCGCCGTCTCGAACCTCTGGAGCCACGGCGGATTCTTCCCCAATGGTATTGGCGGAATGATTGCCTCTTTCACTGTGGTGATGTTCGCTTTTGGTGGGGTCGAGATGATCGGTATTACCGCAGGCGAGGCGAGGGACCCAAAGCGCGTGCTGCCGAAAGCAATCAACTCGGTGCCGCTGCGTATTCTGCTGTTCTACATCCTTACCCTGTTCGTACTTATGGCCATTTATCCATGGACCAGCATTGGCAGCCACGGTAGCCCGTTCGTGCAGATCTTCAGTGGCCTGGGCATTAGCTCTGCGGCAACCGTGTTGAACATCGTGGTGATTTCCGCTGCTGTTTCGGCGATCAACAGCGATATCTTCAGTGCCGGGCGCATGATGTACGGCATGGCGCAGAACGGTCAGGCGCCTGCCGGCTTCGCATCACTGTCGCGTTTCGGTGTGCCGTGGATGACGGTTGCTGTAATGGGCGTGGCGCTGCTTTTGGGCGTGGTGTTGAACTACCTGGTGCCGGAAGACTTGTTCCTGGTTCTTGCTGCGGTGGTCACGTTCTCCATTGTCTGGGTCTGGTTGATGATCCTGCTGTCACAAGTGGCCATGCGCCGGGGCATGAGCAAGGAAGAGGCGGCGGCACTGGA
The DNA here is from genome assembly GCF_000935045.1 of Pseudomonas sp. 10-1B. GTDB lineage: Bacteria > Pseudomonadota > Gammaproteobacteria > Pseudomonadales > Pseudomonadaceae > Aquipseudomonas. The sequence continues at coordinate 225,927 of NZ_JYKS01000015.1, read as the reverse complement.
TTATCGTATGCCACTGTGGCCGGTAGGGCCGGCCTGCGCGATTGCGTTCATGGTATTCATTTTTGGTGTGCTTGGTTGGTTCCCGGCCAGCCGCACAGCCATGTATGTCGGGGTTGGCTGGCTGGTCCTGTTGTCCCTGGGGTACTGGTTGTGGGGTGTGCGTGCGCCACGGCAAGTGTCTGCCAGCGCTTGAGGCCTCGAACTAATAGCCGTCCGGCAGTGTTCGCGGGTGAACCCGCTCCCACAGGATCACCACAGCCTTTCAGGCAGATGCAGTCCCTGTGGAAGCGGGCAAGCCCGCGAAGAATCCAGCGCGGTGTCTGGCACCGGCTGCGCCGGTGTTCGCGGGCACGCCCGCTCCCACAGGATCACCACAGCCTTCAGGCAGGCGCAGTCCCTGTGGGAGCGGGCAAGCCCGCGAAGAATACAGCGCAGTGTCTGGCACCGGCTGCGCCGGTGTTCGCGGGCACGCCCACAGGATCACCACAGCCTTTCAGGCAGATGCAGTCCCTGTGGGAGCGGGCAAGCCCGCGAAGAATACAGCGCAGTGTCTGGCACCGGCTGCGCCGGTGTTCGCGGGCACGCCCGCTCCCACAGGATCACCACAGCCTTCAGGCAGGCGCAGTCCCTGTGGGAGCGGGTTCACCCGCGAAGAATCCAGCGCGGTGTTTGGCACCGGCTGCGCCGGTGTTCGCAGGTAAACCTGATCCTACAGGACCTGTGCATGCCTTGAGGTTGGCAGGGGCAGCAGCAAGGTCAACAGCGCTCCCAACGCCAGCAACACCGTGGTATAGACAATCCCGGCGGTAAAACTCTGGGTAAGGTCCTTCAACCAGCCAACCACCAGCGGGTTCAGCGCCGAGCCGATATTGCCGAACGCATTGATCACCGCAATCCCGATTGCCCGCGCCTCGAACGACAGCGCTTGGTCCGGCGTAGTCCAGAAGATCGACATGGCAGTGTACGAGCCGGTGGCGGCCATGCAGATACCGCACAACTGAACCAACGGGTTACCGGCATATGCAGCAAACAGCCAGCCGGCAGCAGCCATCAGCATGGGCAGCACCAGGTGCCATTTGCGTTCCTGGCTGCGGTCGGAATGCAGCCCCCACAGCACCATACCGATGATGGTGCACACCTGTGGAATCATTGCCAGAAAGCCGATGGTGCTGTTGCTGCTGTCGGCGGCACTGATGCTCTTGATGATCAACGGCGTCCACACGGCGATCATCGCCAACGTATTAACCAGGCAGAAGTAAACAAGGCTGAACAGCAGCACGGTGGGCGAAAGCATTTCGCGCAGCAGGCTGCCGTGTTCCGCCGCTACGGTTTGGGTCGCCAGTGGCTTATCAGCGGCCAGGGCCTGCTGCAGTTGTTGCTTGTCTTCCGGGCTCAACCAGTGAGCCTGGCCGGGCGTGTCGTTCAGGTAGCCGAAAACCACGAAGCCCATGACCACCGAAGGCATGCCTTCAAGCAGGAACAGCCATTGCCAGCCGTGCAAGCCCCATACGCCATCCAGGCTCAGTATCAGCCCCGAGAGTGCCGAGCCGAAGCCTGCGGTAAACGGCATGGCGATCATGAACAGCGCATTGGCACGTGCCCGGTACGCCGCCGGGAACCAGAACGTCAGGTACAGCAGCACGCCAGGCAGAAAACCAGCTTCCGTAATCCCGACCAGAATCCGCAACACATACAGGCTGCCGGCATCGGTGGCGAACAGGGTCGCGGTCGAGGCCAGCCCCCAGGCAATCATCAGGCTGCCAATCCATTTGCGCGCGCCAACCCTGGCCAAGGCCATGTTGCTGGGGATGCCGCAGGCGATATAGGCGATGTAGAACAGCGTGGTGGCCATGCCGAACTGGGTGCTGCTCAGGCCCAGGTCGCCCATCATGGTCAGGCCGGCAAAGCCGATGTTGATGCGGTCGAGAAACGACAGCACAAAGCACAGGAACAGAAAGCCCAGCAGGCGCCTGGAGACTTTGCGCATCACGGCTTGCTCAGCGCTGCTGGCGGTTTTTAGCGTGGTAATGGGGGCAGTGTTCTGGTGCATGTGGGCGCCTGATTATTATTGGTTTCAGCGGCACCGGCTCCGGTGCTTTGGCAACGGCAGTTGCTACAGGTCTTGCAGCGCCGACCGGGTCAGTTCGGTAAAGGCCTGGGCATCGCCCAGTGCATGCGCGCTGAGCAGCGCCAGCTTGGCCAGGAACAGCTCGGCCTTGGCCGGTGTGGCCTGGTCCAGGGCGTCTGCCAGTACGTCGTAAACCACTTCCAGGTCTGTTGCGGTAAGGGTATTCATGGCGCTTCCTCTCAGTGCTTGCCCAGGGCGGTGTCGATGGCGCTTTGCAGTTGTGCAGCAGATAGCTGCAGCCAGCGGGCGCTGATGTGCTGGTCCGGGCGCACCAGATAGGCGCCAGTGCGGGTGATGCCATACTTGGCGGCGATGTGGCCGCTGGCGTCGTCGAGCTGTTGATCTGCGCCGCTGATGGTGGCTTGGCCGTTTTGCGCAACCGCGATGATCTGCAAGGGCAGGCCACTGCTGCGTATAACGTTCGCCTGCTCGACTACGTCGCTGGGGATGCAGTCCCTGTCGGTGAAGTACAGCAGGTAGAAACTGGCACCCAGGCGGTCGAACAGGTAGTCGTCTTCAGCCAGGCGGATATTCAGCAGTGGTGCGCCGTTGCGCGGCCCGGCCGTGAAGCGCTGGTTGTCGTCCGCCTGGCAATTGAGCACAGAGTCCGCGTAATCGTGTGGCCGCGAGGTACGCCAGTGGTACAGCGGGCGAACGAACGCCTGGGTCAGCGACAGGGACAGCACCGCATCACGTACCAGGCGGTAACCCGCCGTGGGTGGCGCCATGAAGCGGGTGCTCTTGCCGGCCTCGCTGATGATTTCCCGCGCGGCACTCACGCGCTCGCGGGAGTACGACTGTAGCAACCTGGGGCCGGCCAGGCCCTTGAGGGTGAGGGCCAGTTTCCACACCAGGCCATGGCAATCCTGGAACCCGGTGTTGGCGCCACGCACGCCAAAAATCGGCAACAGGTGGGCCGCGTCCCCGGCGAATATCACGCGCTGGTGAATGTAGTCCGGCAGGGTCAGGGCGCGGGCTGAATACACCGAACTCCAGTCCATTTCCCACTCTGGGTTTTCCACGCCAAGCATCTGCAACTGGGCATTGATGCGTTCGCGCAGGGACTCGGGCTGCAGCGCCTGTTCCGGGGTTTCATCTGGCGGCAGTTGGTAGTCGATGCGCCAGATATCGCCTGGTTCGCGATGCATCAATACGGTGTTGCCCGGGTTCCAGGCCGGATCGAAATAGGCCAGGCGTTCGGTGGGCAGGCCCAGGTCGATCTTGATGTCGGCGATGACGAAGCGGCCTTCGTAGGCGGTACCCTCGAGTTTCAGGTCCAGCAGCGTGCGCAATGTCGAACGTGCGCCGTCAGCCGCAACTACCCAGTCAGCGTCCAGCTCATAGCTGCCGACGGGGGTATCGATGCTCAGGCGGGCGAAGTCGTCATGCTGCGCCAAACCGGTCACGCGGTTGCCCCAGCGCAGCTCCACCAACGGGTTGGCCTCGGCGGCCTCGGCCAGAAACTGCTCCAGACAGGGCTGCTGCAGGTTGGTCATGGGCGCGTAGCGGTCGTCTGGATCGTGCGGGTTCTCCATGCGGAACACCCGCTGGTTGCGGTAGTACGAATTGCCACAGCTCCATGGCAAGCCAATTTCACAGACTCGGTCGGCGACACCGACCTGCTGCAAGATTTCCATCGATCGCCGGGTAAACACGATCGCCCGGCTGCCTTCGCTCACCTGTCGTTCCGCCGCCAGCACCACACAGGCGATGCCATGGCGGGCGAGGTCCAGCGCTGTGGTCAGGCCGATCGGGCCGGCGCCAACCACCACGACTGGTTTGCGTTCCGGGCAGGCGGCACCGACGCTGGCAGTGTGGGCAGGGAAGACCTGGTAGTTGAAATAGAGGGAGCGGCGTGGCTCGCTGTGAGGCTGATGCATGGCTATGCACATCCTTATTCTTGTAGGTATTCAGGTGTGCGAATGACTGTACTCGAGGCCGCTGCGCGTGATGTCCCCTGCAGGGGACAATTGCATCGCTCACAGTTTTGCCTCCCGGTAGACGGGTGGCTTAGCATCGAGCATCTCGATGCGCCTTTGTGCTGTCGCACCCAACGGAAATGGAACGTACCGAAGATGACCAGCGAAGCGTTCGGGTCAATGCGCAGCGGATCCAGCGGGTAGAAGGGGGCGATCTGGAAGTGCTGCTTGCGGCGACTGTGCTGCATAACTGTGCGCACGGGATGATTGCCGATTCAATCAAGATTAGCTAAGTTATGAAAAATTCATAACCTTGGTAACCTCGGTATAAACCTATGGATCCAGTCGCCAACCCCTATTCCCCAGGCGCGGGAGCGCCGCCCCCGGCATTGGCCGGTCGCGACGCATTGCTCAAGCAGGTGAGCATCGCCATTGCCCGCATTCGCCGTGGTCGGGCGGCGAAGAGCGTGCTGATGGTTGGCCTGCGCGGCGTAGGCAAGACGGTCCTGCTCGAAAAGATGCGTATCGAAGCCGAGGCTGAAGGCGTGCATGCCGTTCGTATGGAAGCGCCGGAAAGTCGCTCGCTTCCCGCTCTGCTGGCACCTCAACTGCGCCTGGCGCTGCTACGCCTGAGCCGCGTGGACGCCGCGCGGGACCTTGCCCAGCGGGGGTTGCGAGCCCTTTCGGGGTTTGCAAAATCGTTAAAGGTTACCTACGCAGACATCGAGGTGGGCCTGGACCTCGACCCGGAGCCTGGCTTGGCTGATAACGGCGACCTAGAAGGCGACTTGGCGACGTTGCTGGAAGAGGCCGGCAAGGCAGCCCAACGTGCAGACACTGCGCTTGTGATGTTCATCGATGAGTTGCAGTACGTCGCTGAGGACCAGTTGGCCGCGTTGATCACCGCCTTGCATCGCTGCGCCCAAGGCCAGTTACCTGTCACGTTGGTGGGGGCTGGCTTGCCTCAGTTGCGGGGGCGGTGCGGCAACGCGAAATCCTATGCGGAGCGGCTGTTCGACTTCCCTGAAATCGGCCCGCTTACCCCTGACGCGGCAAGGTTCGCGATAGTGCAGCCTGCAGAAGAAGAAGGTGTGGCATTCGAAGAAGCTGCGCTCGAAAGTGTGCTGGCGCACTCGCAGGGCTATCCCTATTTCTTGCAGGAGTGGGGTAAGCATTCCTGGGATGTAGCCATGCAGAGCCCCATCACCAGAGCTGATGTGGAAACTGCATCCGAACAAGCGATCGCCACGCTGGATGAAAGCTTCTTTCGGGTTCGTTTTGATCGACTGACGCTTGCGGAAAAGAGATACCTGCGCGGTATGGCCGATCTGGGCCCCGGCCCCCATCGTTCTGGTGATATCGCGGCCAGCCTGGCGCGAAAGGTTTCCACACTCGCGCCGCTTCGCAGTGCATTGATTGACAAGGGGATGATCTACAGCCCGAATCACGGTGATACGGCATTCACGGTGCCGCTGTTTGATGAGTTCATGCGGCGTATCATGCCGGGCGAGGATTGGCGGGTTGTTTAGCGGAATATCCGCAAAGCGTGTGGTGGGGAAGTTTTTTACTGGTATGCCCTGCGAATCTGAATCTGATGGTCCATGTCGTCCTCAATCCAGTGATCTGGCAGTGCTTTGTGGGAGCAACTGACTTCCTCAAATCTAAACAGCTTGCGCGGTCCATGTGGGAGCGGGCTCGCCCGCGAACACGGGCGGAGCCCGTGCCATCCATCGCAGCGTTTGCTTCGTGGGCAAGCCCGCCCACAGGGCCCTCGCTAGACTATCGATATTGGGCTGCGCAGCAGCCCCATTGGCGTATCAACGCCGCCGCAACACAGTGGCCAGCCCAACAGTCAGCACCACGGCGCAAATCATGGCCAAGCTGACGGTAATAGCCACGCCCCACGCTTCAAGCAGCCCCGCCAACACCAGGTAGAACGCGATCACCCCCACCGCACCAATCGCATTACCCCGCACCATCGCCGCCATCCCGAACCGCCCGCTTTGTACATGGGCGAACACCACCAGAGGCCAGGCTATCACCGGTATCGGCGCGAGCATCCCGCTGGTCGCCGGGCCCAACCAGCTAGCCAGGCTGGTGATGACCATCAGCAGGCAAGTGGCAGACACCATGCGCAGTGGAATCTCCCAAAACCGATGCCGGGGGCGGGCCAGGGTGTCCGGCCTGGGCTCGCGGCCGCTGGCGCGTATCAGTACACCGATCAGCAGCAGCGCCACGGCAATTGACAGGTACAGGTTACCCCAGTGGGTAAACACATAGGCGGCCAGACCGTAGAACAGCAACGCCAGCAGCACGGCCGAGGCGACACCGAGCCTGCGCGTGGCCAACAGATAGAAGGTGTAGGTGGCCTGCACCGCCGCCAGGCCGCCCAAGGCTCCAGGCAATGCGCCCAAGGCGAAGGCCGTGCCTTGCTCCAGGCACAGGAAGGTCATCACCAGACCCGAGGTGATCGGCATGCCGGACAGCAGCCCTCCCAACAGGCCGCCCCAACGCCGCGCGGCCAGGGAGATTGCCCACATCAGCAGGGGCGTGACAATCAGTTTCAGGTAGAACAGGGTCATTGCGAGTGTACCCAGGCTGGATGAAGATGCGCCCGCCGTCGGCATTGGGTGGGGCGCGGGTGAATCAACCGCGGCTGGCCGCCAGGGCCTGGGCCAGGTCGGCGATGATATCGTCGCTGTGCTCGATACCAATCGACAGGCGCACCATGTCCCGTGGCACACCGGCCTTCTCCAGTTCCTCGTCGTTGAGTTGGCGGTGGGTGGTGGAGGCGGGGTGGCAGGCCAGCGACTTGGCGTCGCCGATGTTGACCAGGCGCACTACCAACTGCAACGCATCGATGAAGCGCGCGCCAGCCGCCTGCCCGCCCTTGATGCCGAACGACAGGATCGACGCCGGCTTGCCGCCGGTGTAGCGCCGGGCCAGCTCATGCTCGGGGTGGTCGGGCAGCCCTGCATACTTCACCCACGCCACCTGCTCGTGGGCTTGCAGGTAGCGGGCGACCTTCAGCGCGTTCTCGGTGTGGCGCTCCATGCGCAGGGCCAACGTTTCCAGGCCTTGCAGGATCAGGAAGGCGTTGAACGGCGACAGCGCGGCACCGGTGTTGCGCAATGGCACCACGCGGCAGCGGCCGATGAAGGCGGCGGGGCCGAAGGCTTCGGTGTAAGTGACGCCGTGGTAGGACGGGTCGGGGGTGTTGAGCAGGGCGAAGCGTTCTTTGTTGTCGGCCCAGGGGAACTTGCCGGAGTCGATGACGATACCGCCGATGCTGGTACCGTGGCCGCCGATGTATTTGGTCAGCGAGTGCACGACGATATCGGCGCCATGCTCGAACGGTCGGCACAGTACCGGGGTGGCCACGGTGTTGTCGACGATCAGCGGCACACCGTGGCGGTGGGCGGCCTCGGCCAGTGCGGCGATATCGACGATATTGCCGGCAGGGTTGCCGATGGACTCGCAGAACACCGCCTTGGTACGCGAATCGATCAGCGCTTCGAGGGCGGCGATGTCGTCATGGGCGGCGAAGCGGGTGTGAATACCCATGCGCGGCAGGGTGTGGGCCAGCAGGTTGTAGGTGCCGCCGTACAGCTTGGCCACCGAGACAATGTTGTCGCCAGCCTCGGCGACGGTCTGGATGGCGTAGGTGATGGCCGCCATGCCCGAGGCCACCGCCAGCGCGCCAACCCCGCCCTCCAGGGCAGCCATGCGCTGCTCGAGCACGTCGTTGGTGGGGTTCATGATGCGCGAGTAGATGTTGCCGGCCACCTTCAGGTCGAACAGGTCGGCACCGTGCTGGGTATCGTCGAAGGCGAAGGAGGTGGTCTGGTAGATCGGTACGGCCACCGCGCGGGTGGTCGGGTCGGGGCTGAAGCCCGCATGGATGGCGAGAGTTTCCAGCTTCATGCAATCGTTCCTTGAGCGTGGGTGGAAGCGATAAGCATGCGGCGGTGGATTGAAGCGGGTCAAGGATGTCGTGGTGGTACCTTTGAAGCGTATTCAGCCTGCCGTAGCAATCTGAATGCCAGGAGACAGAAGAGGCAAAATAAATTAACAGTTGATAATGATTCTCGACTGCGAATAATATCGCTGCCTCGATTATTCTGGCAATCCATCTTGTGGCAGACGAAAAACTCCAGCTCTATCTGGCCCACAGGGCGGCATTGCTTGACTATGCCGCGCCGATCGTCGGTTGTCGCGCCCGCGCCGAGGATGTGGTGCAGGAAGCCTGGCTGCGCTTCAGCCGCCAGCAGGAGGATGCCGATATCCGCCACCCGGCCAGCTACCTGTACCGCATCGTGCGCAACCTGGCCCTCGACCAGACCCGCCGCAGTGCCACCGAAAAGGCCCAGCCCGGCGGCGACGAGATCCTCGCCGAGCTGCCTTCCACCAGTGCCTCGCCCGAGCAAGCTGTCACCCAGCAGAATGAACTCAGTGCCATCAGCCGCGCCCTCGAGGAATTGCCCCAGCGCACTCGTGTGGCCTTCGAGATGCACCGCCTGGGTGGGCATACCCTGCAGGAGGTGGCCACGCACCTGAACGTTTCCGTCAGCCTGGTGCATCAGCTGGTGCGCGACGCCCTCAGCCACTGCATGGCACGCCTGGAGGATGACCTGTGAAAAAACGTTCGGTTGCTGCGTCTTTTGCTCAACGGGGTGGCTTTGTGCGACCCTTCGTGTCCCCGAGCCCCCAGGAGCCATGCCCGACATGACGTCAGCAGACCTCACCTCCAGCCTCCGCGAGCAGGCTCTGGACTGGCTCCTGCGCCTGCAGCAGGCGCCGCATGATACGCAGCTGCGTGGCGAGTTCGAGCAATGGTGCATTAGCGATGCGGCCAATGCCGAGGCCTATCGCAAGGCCGAGAAGGTCTGGCAACTGACCGGGCAATTGGCACCGACTACGACCGAGCACTGGCCCAAGGCTACGGTGATGCAGTTGCCTGTCCGCCGCCGTCGTTGGTGGCTGGGCGGCGCCGTGGCGGCCTGCTTGCTGGTGGCCGTGGCGCCATCCCTGAACCTGCGCTTGCAGGCCGACTACCGTACTGCTCAGGGCGAGACCCGCGACGTTACGCTCGCCGACGGCAGCGTGGTGCAGATGGACAGCGACACCGCCATCGCCGTGGACTACTCCGGCAATTACCGGGACGTGAAGCTGTTGGCCGGGCAGGCGTTCTTTGAGGTGAAGCCCGACAAGACCAAGCCGTTTCACGTGCGTGCCGAGGCGGTCAAAGTGACGGTGACCGGTACGGCCTTCAACGTTGAACTGCGGCCGGGCAGGGTGGGCGTAGATGTGCAGCATGGTTCGGTGCGGGTCGAGGACACTGCTGATGCGCACGTGCTCTCGGATGCCCTCACGGCCGGGGAACGGCTGCGTTATGTCGATGGCATCGTCCAGATGAAGACCTTCGTGCCGTCGCAGGCGGCGCCCTGGCGCCAGGGGCAGTTGATTGCCAATGACCAGCGTGTGGCCGAACTGGTGCAAGAGCTGGCGCGGTATCTGCCGGGCAAGGTGGTGCTGCGCGATGATGCGTTGGGTGACAAGCGTGTCACTGGCGTTTATGACCTACATAAACCTGAGGCGGCCCTGCGGGCGGTGATCCGGCCCCATGGTGGCGAGGTGCGCAGCTATGGGCCCTGGTTGCTGGTGCTGAGCAAACCTTGATCTTCGGGGCCGTGCAGCGGCCCCAAAAGTCCTGCTGCAAAAATAATTTCACGATTTTCTGAAAATTCCCCGAACTGTCCCGTCTTCTCCCCCGCGCGCAACAACTGATATCGATTCGTATTCAATTTTTCTTCCCGGCGACTGCCCGGGGCGGGGATGTGACATGACTCAAACAACAAGCCGGAAGCCGCGCAGCGCGCGGGGTTGGTCGTTGCGCCTGAAATGTGTGTTGGGTAGTGGTCTGCTGGGGCTGGGCTGCGTGCTGCCAGCGCCACTGCTGTGGGCAGGCGAGGCACCCGCGCAGTTGGCCCAGGTGCACGCTTTCGCCATCCCGGCGCAAAGCCTGGCCGCTGCGCTGATCGCCTTCGGCCAGCAGAGCGGATTGCAGGTCAGCGTCGATGCGCAATTGCTCGAAGGCGCCCAGAGTAACGCGGTGCAGGGCCACTTCAGCAGTGAAGCGGCGTTGTCGCGCCTGCTCTCCGGCAGCGGTCTGACCTGGGACGCGGACGGCGACGTGCTCAGCCTGCGCCTGCTGCACAGTGAAGCCGATGCCGGCCCGCTGGAGTTGCACGACACCCTCGTGCTCGGCGACACCGAAAGCAATGGTTACATGGGCGCCACGGTCATCAGCGGCAAGGCCATCCATGCCTTCCCCGGTGCCAACGGTGACATCACCACGCTACTGCAGATGCACCCCAGCGTGCAGTTTTCCGGTTCGCAGAAAAGCTCCAATACCCCGGGCGAGATCGACCCCGCCGACATCAGCATCAACGGCGCCAAGTTCTACCAGAACAACTTCATGATCGATGGCATCTCGATCAATAACGACCTCGACCCCGGCGCCCACGGGTACAGCGAGAACCGCCAGTTCGACGCCGCGCCCAGCAACCCTCACGGCATTGCCCTGGACGCCGACCTGCTGCAGGAAGTGAAGGTCTATGACAGCAACGTGCCGGCCGAGTACGGCGGCTTCAACGGCGGTGTAATCGATGCCATCACCCGCCGCCCGAGCAGGGACTTTCATGGCAAGTTCTCATACGGGATCAGCCGCTCGGAATGGACCCGCTACCACATTACCGAGCAGGACCAGGAAAGCTTCGACAACTCGTCCTCCGAGCAGTACCAGCCCGAATTCGAGAAGACCACCTTGCGCGGCATGCTCGAAGGTCACCTGACCGACGACTTCGGCGCGATCCTGAGCTTTTCCCAGCGTCGCTCGGTGATCCCGCTCAACCGTTATGAAAATGGCTACATCAGCCCCAATGCCGACAGCCGCGAAGACCAGACCCGGCAGCTCGACAACTACATGCTCAAGACCTACTGGGACGTCAACGACCGGCTGACCGTGGAAGGCTCATTCATCCAGGCGCCTCAGGAGAATGTGTTCTTCCGGCAGAATTTCCTCAACTCCGAATTCACCAACACCAATGGCGGCTGGCAAGGCTCGCTGAAGGCGATCTGGGAAGGTGACCAGGCGCGCTGGACCCATACGCTGGCGCTGACCAACCTTTACAGCTCGCGCGAGTCTGATGAAACCGACACCGTGCTGTGGTGGTACTCCGACGCCAAGAACTGGGGCAACCCCAGCAGCAACACTGCGAAAAGCGGCGAAGGCGCGTTCGGCAACCTCGACCAGACCCAGCGCGGCATCGACTACACCCTCAAGGGCGAGTGGCAGACCTTCGACTTTGCCGGTATCAGCCATGGCTTCACCACCGGCCTTGAGCTGTCGCAGCAGCGCGCCGTGTGGGAGCGTGAAGAAACCGGGCAGGGTGTCACCACGTTCAAGCGCGACAACGGCACCAGCTGCGCCGGCAGCGACCCCTGGTGCTCGGTCAGCCCGCTGCTCAACGGCAATACCCGCCAGTGGGGCAGCACCCGCACCCAGTACAACGCCGGCAAGATCGACCTCACTGAAAACGCCTACGCCTTCTACATCGACGACCAGATGCAGATCGGCAAGCTCAGCCTGCGCCCCGGCCTGCGCTTCGAGGGCGACGATTACATGAAGCAGAAGACCGTGTCGCCACGCTTTGCCGGTGACTACGACTTCTTCGGCGACCGCAGCACCGTGCTGGTGTTCGGTGCCAACCGCTACTACGGGCGCAACCTGTTCAAGTACCGCCTCGCCGACGGCCGCCAGGCGATGAACACTACCTACACCCGCACCAGCCAGGACGGTGAATGGGTGGGGCGCCAGGTGCTCAACACCAACCGTTTCTCGGACATGAACATCCCCTACGACGACGAGCTTATGCTCGGCCTGGAACAACGCTGGCTGAACACCGATTTCCGCCTGAAATACGTGCACCGCAAGGGCAACGACCAAGTGGTGCGCACCTCGTCGCGGGTACTGGGGCTCGATCCGCTCGCTGGCTACCAGAGCATCTACTACACCTACGTCAATGCCGGCTCCAGCGAGAGCGACAACGTCTCCCTGACCATCACCCCGAACCAGTCGTTGCGCCTGCTTGGCAGTGTCACCAGCCTGCAACTGGCGTTGGACTGGTCGCGCAGCAAGAACGCCTACAGCACCTACGAAAGCGGCTTCAACCAGGCTGAGTACGCCGACGACGACGTGATCTATGATGGCAAGCGCCTGGCCTACAGCCAGCTGCCGGCCAGCGACTTCAACCGGCCGTGGACCGCACGCCTGACCACCATCACCGAGATCCCTGCCTGGCACCTGAGCGTCAGCAACTTCTTCCGCTACCGCGGCGCCTACGAACAGATCATTGACACCGGCCGCTACCAGGACGTCGACGGCGAATCCCTGCGCGTCTACGACACCGCCTCGGTGGCCGCCGCGCCGACCTGGGACATGCGCGTCAAGTGGGAGATCCCCACGGCCCGTGAGCAGGCGCTGTTCGTGGCGGTTGACGTGACCAACGTCACCGACAAGGTCAACCCCATCGTCAGCAACAGCAGCACCGCCCGCACCACCTACGAAGTCGGCCGCCAGTACTGGCTGGAAGTCGGCTACCGCTTCTGACCCCATAAGAAAACCGTGGATAACCTGATGAACAAGCTCATCGCGGGCCTGCTCGGCCCACTGCTGCTCGGCGCCTGTGCGGCGCTACCCGAACTCGACGCGCCGTTGCCCTGGGACGGCCAGGTGGTGCATGGCCAGCTGGCCAACGGCCTGGCTTACCGCCTGGTGCGGGAAACTTCACAACCTGGGCGTCTGGACCTGCGCCTGACCGTCAAGGCCGGCTCGGTGGACGAAGCCGACGACCAGGTCGGTGTGGCCCACATGGTCGAACACCTGACCTTCCATAGCCGCGCCGGTGGCGAGCAGAACCTGCGCCAGCGCATGACCGACCTGGGCTGGGCGCAGGGCCGCCACTTCAATGCGGTGACCAACTACGAGCGCACCCAGTACCTGATCGGTCCGCCCGCCGGTGTGCGCCAGGCCCCGCAGGCCTTGCAGGCGCTGGCCGACCTAGTCTTTGCCCGCGACTATAACGCCCAGGACCTGGAGCGTGAGCGACCGATCGTGATCGAGGAATGGCGCGGCGGCCTGGGTGTGGCACAGCGTATGAACGAGCAACGCACGGCGTCGCAGCGGGTTGGCTCGCGCTATCCCGAACACCGTACCATCGGTAACGAGGCAGCGATTCGCTCGGCCAGCCTGGCAAGCCTCAAGGCTTTCCAGGACCGCTGGTACCTGCCCAACAACATGGTGTTGTCGGCCGTCGGCGATTTCGATCCGAAGGTAATGCTGGTGCAGATCGAACAGGCCTTCGGTACGGCCAAGGCCGGCGAGCTGCCAGGCCGCGAGCAGCGTGAACTGCCGCTGGACGACAAGCTGAAGGTGTTCCGCCTGCAGGACCCGCAATCGGGCAGCAACCAGGTGGCGATGCTGTTCCGCTTCCATGAGCCGGACAGCCGTGGCACCAGCCGCGCGGCGCTGCGCGAGCGGCTGATCGACCGCATGACCCTGGCCGCGATGCTCGACAGCCTGCGCCGCCAACCCCGCGAGCCGGGCGTGCGTAGCCTGCTCGCGCAGAAGACCCTGATCGGCGAGCATTCCGCCGTGCTGGGCATCGCTGCCGGTGTCGAAGGCCAGGCCCACGCTCAGGCGTTGCAGCAGTTGCTGACCGAAATCGAGCGGCTGCGCCAGCATGGTTTCACCGAGGCGGACCTGCAGCGGGAACGAGAGCACATTCGCAAACTGGGCGACAAGACTTTGGCCAACAAGGCGCCACGGACCTTCGAGCAATGGGTCGAGCAGCTCAACAACGCCGCTGTGCAGGGCAATGCGGTGACCGAGCGCCGGGCCACCGCCGAACGTTATCTCGAGGTGTTGGGCAGCATCGGCCGCAGTGACCTGGATGCACGCCTGCGTCGCTGGCTGGCCAGCCCGGACCGGGTGTTGCAAGTCAGTGCTGCGGGGGCTTCGCAAGTTACCCTGCCGAGCGTTGCACAAGTGCAGGCGCAGCAGAGCGCGCTGGCCGGGCGCGCGTTGGCGGCGCCGGTACAGCAGGCGCCGGTTGTCGCGGCACCTGCACAACTGAAGATGCCATCGCCGGCAGCCGCGGGCGCTATCGTCGAGCGCAAGGCGTTCCCTGAACAGCAGGTCGAACACTGGCAATTGAGCAATGGCGACCGCCTGGTCTGGCTCAAGCGCAACGGCCCCGAAGGCAAGTGGTTGCTACAGGCCGATTCCTCTGCGGGTTACCGTCTCGATGGTGTACCGGCCTGGCGCCTGCAGATGGCCACGCAGTTGGCGCTGCGCAGTGGCCAGCCGGGCATGGAACCTCAGGCACTGGCCGACTGGCGTCAGGCGCAGCGTGCCACGCTCAGCCTCGATCATCAGCCTCAACGCTTGCAGCTCAGCCTGGGCGCTGCCGCTGGGCAGTTGTTGGTGCTGCTGCAGAGTTATCGGATCAGTCAACAGGCCAGTGTCGACCCCGTGCTGTTCGACGAGTCGCGTGACGAACTGCTGCAACGTCTGCACAGCCGCCCCGACGATGTTCGCGGGCGCCAGGAGAGCGCGCAACGCAAGCTCAAGTACGGCGCCGATCACTGGCAGTCGCCGGACATCGCCAGCCTCGAAGGGCTGACGGCAGACCAACTGACAACTGACTGGCGGCGCCAGGTTGCTGCGCCGGTGACCTATTACCTGATGGCCGATGTGGCTGCGGACACGCTTGAGCCAATGGTGCGCGAGCAGCTCGCGAGCATCCCGCGCAAAGCCCCGTTGGCAAGCCGGCCGGCGCTGCAGCAACCTGGCCAGCGTCGTGAGGACTTGGCCATCGCCCTGGAACCCCGCGCGGTGCTGCAAGCCAGCAGCTTCCTGCCACACGCTTGGAGCCCGGAAGCGGCGGCGCGCGTCGCGCTATTGCGCGACCTGGCCAACCAGCGTCTGAAAGCCCAGCTTCGTGGCGAGGCCTCCGGCGTCTACCGCCTGCGCTTCGACAGCGAGCTCAATGCCGACACCCAGCGCATCGAGAGCAGCCTGAGCTTTACCTGCGACCCTGCGCGAGTCGACGAGCTATGGGCCATGGCCCAGCAGACCCTGGCCAACCTGCAACCGGATGCCCAGTGGCTGGTCGCCGAGCGAGCCGAGTTCCTGCGTCAGGAAAGCAAGCGCCGCGAAGATCCACAGACCCAGTTCAGGCGCCTGATCCTCAGCGACCGCCACTGGCATGACCCGCGCTATCTGCACATCCAGGCACAGCTGCCCGAGGCCCTGACCCTGCCTGAACTGCAGCAGCAGGCCAAGCAGCTGTTCCCACGCGCCAACCAGGTGCAGTTGCGCCTGTTGCCATCGCCGACGGCGCTGGAGCAGGCGCTGTGACGACCTTGCGAACGTTCTACCGTCTCAGCCGCCCGTTCTGGGCCAGCCGCCAGCAATGGCCAGCCTGGCTGATGCTGGCGGCGGTGATCGGCCTGGGCCTGCTGGTGGTGCAGATCAATGTGCTGATCAACAGCTGGAGCAAGACCTTCTACGACACCCTGGCGGTGTTCGACACTGCGGGTCTGTATGGCCTGGTTGGTGAGTACGCGCTGTACCTGGGCAGCTATGTGCTGATCATCGTGGTCATGGACTACATTCGCAAAGGGCTGGAGCTGCGCTGGCGCCAGTCGATGACCGGGCGCCTGACCGACGCCTGGCTGGCCGACCAGGCCTTCTACCGCCTGGGCCTGACCGGCGAGCCCGACAACCCCGACCAGCGCATTGCCCAGGACATCGACCTGATGGTCGGCCTGAGCATCGAGTTGGTGGCCTCCCTGGTGATCAACCTGGCGCAGGTTGGCGCGTTCGTGGTGATCCTGTGGAACCTGTCGGGCGTACAGACCTTCGGCCTGTTCGGTGAGACGTTCACGGTGCATGGCTACCTGGTGTGGATCGTGCTGGTCTACACCCTGGCCGGCAGCCTGTTGACTCACCTGATTGGCAAGCCGCTGCATGCGTTGAACTACGAGCGCGAGCACCGTGAAGCGGACTTTCGCGCCAGCCTGCTGCGCAAGCGCGACCACGCCGAGCAGATCGCCTTGTACGGGGGCGAGGCTGTGGAGCGCGAGCACCTGGCACAGCGCTTTCGCGCCATTGCCGAGAACTGGCGGCAGTTGATGGGGCGTGAGCGCAATCTCAGCTTGTTCACCGTGTCCTATGAGCGCCTGAGCCTGATCATTCCAGTGTTCGCCGCGTTACCGGCGTTCATGGCCAAGACCATCACCCTGGGTGGGCTGATGCAGATTCGCAGTGCGTTCAACGCCGTGCACGGCTCGCTCAGCTGGTTCATCAAGCTCTATCACAAGCTGGTGCGCTGGAGTGCTGCCCTGCAGCGGCTTGAGCAATTCGAGCAGGCGATAGCCGCCAGCCACGAACAGGTCACCACCGCTGCGCACGGTGACTGTCTATTCACGCGTGGGCTGACGCTTTGTCGGCCAGATGGCAGTGCCATGCTGCGCGACCTGGAGCTGCAGGCAGAGCAGGGCCAGTGGGTACGCCTGAACGGACGCAGCGGGCTGGGCAAGTCGACCTTGCTGCGCACGTTGCAGGGATTGTGGCCTTACTGCCTGGGTGACTGGCAACTACCGACTGGGCGTAGCCTGTTGTTGCCACAGAAGCCCTACATGCCGCACATGAGTCTGCGCGGGTTGCTGGCTTACCCACAGGTGCGGTCGATCGACGATGTGCAGTTGGTCGATGTGCTGGGCAAGGTGGGTCTGGGTGGCCTGATTGGGCAGTTGGACAAGCAAGCAGAGTGGGAGCGCGTGCTTTCCGGGGGTGAGCAGCAGCGACTGAGCCTGGCGCGGGCATTGCTGTACCGACCAGACACGTTGTACCTGGATGAGGCGACCAGTCACCTGGATATGGGCAGTGCTCGGGGGCTGTTGGAAATGCTCAGGATGGAGTTGCCCCGGTGCACGGTGGTCGGGGTAACACACCAGGAAGGGTTGGCCGGACTGTTCCACCGGACTTTCGAACTGGAGAAGCTCTCCGAATCTGTGTAGGACAGTGCCCGTTCTACTGTCCCCAGGAAGTTGGACGCCAATTCAATCGGCAAGCAAGAACAGGGCAGGGCCAGCGTCTGACCCGAGAGTGGGGGAGATGTTGGTTTGTGTGTGGTGCCATACGAATGTATGAATGGATAATACGAATTCTTATGTGCGTCTAATTGTCGCCCTGGCGGAGAGTGGAAACACTACAGCTCTCTAACAACCGCCAGGGGCCAACAATGAAACTGACACCCACCCCGCCTTTGAAACCCAGCCACTGGATGTCGGCGACCTCGTTGCTGCAACAGGCCACGCAGCCGCTGCAAGGCAACCATGACACCGACGTAGTGATCGTTGGCGGCGGCTTCGTCGGCCTGTGGACCGCCCTGACCCTCAAGGAACAGGAGCCAGACGCTCGCGTGATGGTGCTCGAGCAGCATGTCTGCGGCGGCGGCGCCTCTGGTCGTAACGGCGGGTTCGTGATGTCCTGGTGGCCGAAGATCGGCACCCTGCGCAGCTTCTGCGACGAAGCTCAGGCGCGCCTGCTGGGCGAGGCCGCAGAACACGCCATCACCGAGCTGGGCATTTTCTGCGAGCGCCACGGCATCGACGCGCATTTTCGCCAGAGCGGCTGGTTGTGGACCGCCACCACCCGCCAGCATGTCGACACCTGGAACGCCACCCTGGCTGCGTGCGAGCGGTTGGGCGTGCAGCCGTTCGAGCGCCTCGACGCACGTGAGGTGGCCCGTCGCACCGGCTCGTCGGTACATCTGGCGGGTGTGTTCGAGCGCAGCAATGCCACCGTGCAACCGGCCCTGCTAGTCGAAGGCATGCGCCGCGTGGCATTGGCCAGCGGTATCGAAATCCACGAAGGCACCGCCGTGCAGCACATCCAGCCGGGCCAACCGGCGCGCGTGAAGACGACGCTGGGGTGCGTGCGCGCCCGTTCGGTCGTGCTGGCAGTCAATGCCTGGGCCGCGACCCTGCCTTCGCTGTCCAGGCTGATCGTACCGGTCAACAGTTCGATCGTGGCGACCCAGGTGATACCTGGACGCCTGCGCGATATCGGCTGGACGGGCGGAGAATCGATTACTGACTCGCAACTGATGGTCGATTACTACCGCACCACCGATGACGGGCGCATTGCCTTTGGCAAAGGAACCGGCGCCATCAGCTACGGCTCGCGCATCGGCAAGGTGTTCAGCGAGGACGAGGCCAGCCTGGCGCTGACCGAAGCCGACCTGCGCCGGACCTACCCGATGCTCCAGGGCGTACCCGTGGAGGCACGCTGGTCTGGGCCGATCGATCGCACCTACGACAGCCTACCGGTGTTCGGCCGCCTCGATGGCCACGACAACATCCACTATGGCATCGGCTGGAGCGGCAACGGCGTAGGCCCCAGCCGCCTGGGCGGGCGCATCCTCGCCAGCCTGGCGCTTGGCCGCAAGGACCCATGGAGCCAGTGCCCTCTGGTGGAGCGCACATGCCGCACCTTCCCGCCGGAGCCGATCCGCTACCTGGGCGGCTCGCTGGTACGCAATGCCGTCTTGCGCAAGGAGCGCTCGGAACTGGCCGGGCAGCAGCCGGCCGTCCTGGACCGTTATCTGGCCCGGTTCGCACCGGCCGGTCTCGAAGATAAATCCTGAGGAATCTTTCATGTCCCTGATCCGTATCTGCCTGGATGACTCGCCGGGCTTCAGCGAACCCACCGTGCTTGGCGACGCAGGCGCCCAGGCGCGTACCGCGGCCCATCGAACCCTGCCTGACGGTAAAGGCACTACCGGTGTGTGGGAGTGCACGTCCGGCAGCTTCCGTCGCCAGGTCGCCCAGGCCGAATACAGCTACATCGTGGCCGGCGAAGGCAGTTTCACGCCCGAACAGGGCCTGCCTGTCGAGTTCCAGGCCGGCGATGCGCTGTACTTTCCGGCCAACACCCAGGGCACCTGGGTGATCCGCAAGACCGTGCGCAAGACCTACCTGATTCTTGAATAACGCTTGCCCCAACGCTGAATTTCCCACAGACAAAACGAGGAACAAGAAGTGGGTGTACAACAACAGATTGCCCAGGACTCCGGCCTCAAGGCCCATGCCCTGGGGCGCTTTGAAACGCTCGGCATCATCATCGGTACAAACATCGGCGCGGGCGTGCTCAGCATGGCCTTCGCCGCCCGCAAGGTCGGCTACATTCCATTGCTGGTCTGCCTGATAGTGACGTGCCTGTTCTGTGTCGTGACGATGCTCTATGTGGCGGAAACCTGCCTGAGGACTCGCCAGAACCTGCAACTGAGCGGCCTCTCACGCAAGTACCTGGGTACGTTCGGCGGCTGGCTGATATTTTTTGCCGTGGCCGCCAACAGCTACGGCGCGCTCATCGCCTACATCAGTGGCAGTGGCAACATCCTCGCCGACTTCTTCGGCCACTATGGCTTGAGCCGGGAGCAAGGCAGCTTGCTGTTCTTCGTGCCCGCCGCGCTGGTGCTGTACTTGGGGCTCAAGGCCCTGGGCGTGGCGGAAAAGCTCATCAGCACGGGGATGGTGCTGATCGTCTGCCTGCTGATCGGCGCCACCGTGCTGCATGAGGACTCGACCCTGGTAAACCTGTGGCAGAGCCAATGGCAGTATGTGGTGCCGATCTTCAACCTGGCCGTCTTCGTGTTCGGTGCGCAGTTTCTGGTACCGGAGATCGTCCGTGGCAACCTGGAAACCGCCAAGCGCATCCCGGGGCTGATCATCACCGGCATGGTGCTGACGCTGGTGCTGGTGGCGGCCATCCCGGCCTCGGTGATCGCGCTGGTGGGCACCGAGCACCTGAGCGAGGTAGCGACCTTGAGTTGGGGCAAGTCGCTCGGGCAGTGGGCTTACTACGTGGCCAACGTGTTTGCCTTGCTGGCCATGCTGACGTCCTACTGGGGCCTTGGCGGCTGCCTGTTCACCAACATCTTCGACCAGATGCGCCTGGGCGATGAGAGCAATCGCCGCAAGCGCTTGATCGTATTGGCGGTGGTGACGCTACCGCCAATCCTCGTGGCCTATTCCGGTTTCAGCGGTTTCGTCAATGCGCTGTATTTCGCCGGTACCTTCGGCGGCGTGCTGATGGGCATCATCCCGATCCTGCTGCTCAATGCGGCGCGCAAGGCGGGCGACCAGCAGCCGGCGTTCATCTGTGGCTGGTATGCACACCCGCTGATGCAGGTACTCATCGTGCTGATCTTCCTATCCAGCGGTGTGTACGCGGTGTGCTCGGCCCTGGGCATGTTGCCTGCCAGTTGGTGACGCCGCACGCTTGAGGCAGTATGGGACCTCACCCCGGGCCACCGTCGGAGCAGCCTGCGCATGTTGCAACGTGTTCTTGACCTGATTGCGATACCGGAACTGCGTTCGCGCCTGCTCAGCGGTGCCCAGGGGTTGGACCACAAGGTACGCTGGGCCCACGTCTGCGAGCTGCCGGACCCCACCGAGTGGTTGGGCGAGGGCGATGTGCTGATGACCACCGGGCTTGGCATCCCCAGGGCGCCCGCCGACCAACAGGCCTATGTGGCGCGGCTGGCCCAGGCGGGGATCGCCGGCATGATGATCGGCGAACACATGCAGGCCCCCGAAGACATCAGCGCCCTGGCCCAGGAGGCCGAGGCGTTGGGCTTTCCGGTGATCCTCACCGAGTACGGGGTGCCTTTCGCCGCGGTGACCCGGGCCATCATCGATGCCAACCAACAAGATGAATTCGCCCGGCGTGGGGCCCTGGCCAAGGTCTACGAAAGCGCCCGATTGAGCATTCAGGGGCTTGGCCTGCCGGCTCTGCTGGCGCGCCTGCAGGCGGATATCCAATGCCACCTGTACCTGGTGTCGTTGGCCAAATTCACACCCTGGGCTCCTAGCCTGCCGGCGCTGCCGCCGGCACTCGCGGCCAGCCTCGGCGCGAGCCGCCAACGCCAAGGTGGCCATCAACCGATGGTACGTCGTCACGCGCTGGCAACCGGCGAAGCATTGAGCATCGAGTTGCCCAGTGAACCGGATTGCCTGCTGGTGGTCACCGGCACGCAACTGCCCGACTACGGCATGCTCCACCACCTGACAGCGGTGCTCGGCCTGGAGGTGCAACGCCTCCAGGCTGAGCGGGAGAGGCGCCTGCGGCTGGGCTCGGAGCTGCTCGATGACCTTCTGCAACAACGCCTGCACACGGCGCCCTTGTTGGAGCGCCTCGGGACCCACCTGCCAGGCCTGACGTTGGCCAACGCAGTCATTTCGGCGGCGCATCTGCCGGATGACGGCAGCGCCTGGGAAGACCGGCTGCGCCATCTGGATGAGTCCGCCCTGGTCAGGGCACAAGGGCAGGCGCTCATCCTGCTGCACCTCGATGGGCTGCAGGAAGGCTACAGTGCCCAGCTCGACCTGCAACTGGGCTCCAGTGCGGCACTGGACAACGCCCAGCGCGGGCCGGATGCCCTGCGCGAAGCCCTCCTGGCCCTGGCGCATACCCATGCCCAACGCCGTGTGTGCTGCTACGCCCAGCTGAAAACCGACACACCCTGGTTGCCGCGCACCCCCGATGAGGCAGACCGTGCGTTCCGCGCCGTCCTGGGCGCTCTGTACGATTACGACCAGGCCCATGGAACCTACCTGCTGCATACCTTGCAGGTATTTCTCGAAGAGAACCGCTCCTGGGTCAATGCTGCCCAGCGCCTACATGTGCACAAACAGACCCTGGTGTACCGGGTTCGCCGTATCGAAGCGATCAGTGGCCGCTCCTTGGACAGTACCGCCGACGTCGCTACCTTTTGGTTCTCTCTGCAGAGCGCCCAGATACTCGGGGTATCTTTTCAACCGCGTTAGCGTAACCGACCGTTCGTTTCATGCTGATATGTCGGGTTTCAGGGGCTGTTCAGCACTTCACCAGCTGTGCGTATAACTGGCAGTCAACACCGTGCCCGGTGCTGGCAGGTGGCTGGTGTTGTTGTTATTGCGCAGCAATTGGCTGTAAAGCGGGTATCGCCATCGGCGCGCCACAAATTCGACAATATGACTCATCGGGACGATTCAATGGCGTGCCGTGTCACTGCTATTCGCCATGAGCTGGGGCTCGCACTGTGGCGACTTCCACCCGCAACGTGTGAGAGCGGCGGTGAGGCGGTCCGATTCACCCGCGAAGAGTCTAGCGCGGTGGATGGCACCGGCTTTGCCGGTGTTCGCGGCTAAAGCCGCTCCCACAGGTATAGCGCGCCCGAAACCTGCACAGTACCTGTGGGAGCTGGCTTGCTGGCGATGCGCCGCAAAACGGCCCCAAATTGCTTAACTGACTGGCATTAACTGGCCGCTTCTCCAATAGGCGCCAGGCAGAATTTCTGTCATTTGCAGAGAAGTATTGACGCATTTTTACGGGATATGCATTCATACAAATGTACAAGCATGCTCGTTGAACTCTGTAATTTGTCGATTTCCATCATCCGAGCGCCTGCTTAATCTCCTTCTCAGGCCGTGTTGACCATTAATAATTAGAAGGAGACAACCAGTGCCTATTCAGTCAGAGCATGACCCTCGTCTCAAGCGTGCGCTCAAGACTCGACACATCAGTATGCTCGCGCTAGGCGGGGTGATTGGTGCCGGGTTGTTTGTAGGCTCCAGTGCAGTGATCGCCTCCACCGGGCCAGGCGCATTCATTACATATGCCATCACTGGCCTCATCGTCGCTCTCGTAATGCGCATGCTCGGTGAAATGGCCGCAGCGCATCCTGCCAAAGGTTCATTCGTAGATTATGCCCGCATGGCTTTCGGTCGCCCGGCCGGTTACATGACGGGATGGCTGTATTGGTACTTCTGGGTCATCGTGGTCGGGTTCGAGGCGGTCGTCGGCGGGCAAATCATCAATGCCTGGTTGCCATCAATCCCGGTCTGGGTCATCTCCCTTGGATTGATGGTTACCATGACGCTGCTCAACCTGATGTCTGTGCATTCGTTCGGTGAAGCAGAGTACTGGTTCGCAGGGGTGAAGGTGGCGGCAATCGTGGTGTTTCTGGTGGTGGCCGGGGCTTTCGTGTTCCACCTATGGCCAGGCTCCGATGCCAGCTTCGCCAACCTTACCCAGCACGGTGGTTTTCTCCCGCATGGCGTAGGTTCGTTGTTCACGGGTGTAGTGGTGGTGATTTTCTCCATGACCGGTGTCGAAGTCGCTACGTTGGCGGCTGCCGAATCAGAGGACCCATCGCGCAATATCCGCAAGGCGGTGAACACCGTGATGGTGCGCATCCTGGTGTTCTTCGTACTGGCGACTTTCTTCATCGTCGTAGCTCAACCCTGGACCTCGCTCACTCCCGGCAAATCGCCCTTCGTCACCACACTGGAACACATCGGTATCCCGGGTGCCGGCGACATGCTGACCGTGGTCATTCTGGTCGCCGTGCTCTCCGTGCTCAATGCAGGGCTGTATACCTCTTCGCGCCTGCTCTACGTGCTGGCCTCCAATGATGAAGCACCTCGCTGGATCGCTGGGGTGAACCGTAAAGGGGTGCCGGTGCGCGGTGTCATCGCCTCGACCCTGGTGGGCTATGGCTGCGTGGTCATTGCCGCCCTTTGGCCAGACACCGTGTTCCAGTTCCTGATCAACTCGTCCGGCACGGTATTCCTGTTCGTCTACCTGATGATCTGCCTGTCGCAGATCAAGCTGCGCCGTAAGTGGGTGGCCGAGGGGGCGCTGAAGTTCGCCATGTGGGGCCACCCTTGGCTCCCGCTGCTGGTCACCGCTTCGATTGTCGCGGTGCTGCTGAGTATGGCTTTCGACCCGTCCATGCAGGTGAGCCTGTTGCAATGCATCGTCGCAATCTTTGCCATCGCGGCTTCCTATGTATGCCTGCAGCTGTCGCATAAGCGCCGTCATCGATCGCTGAAGGATATCCAGCCGGCAATCAACAGGACCTGACCCTTCGCCGTGTCCGTATCACCCTTGCTCCACGCATCAATGGGAAGCCCAAAGCATGTCAGCTAAAACAGATTTGTCCCAGTTACCCAACCGACCCTTGTGGTTCGAACATGCCCAGCCGCGTGCGCGCCTGGAGGCTGATATCCAGGCGGATGTGGTGATCGTCGGTGCCGGCTACACCGGGTTGTGGACGGCTTACTACCTGCTCAAAAGCGATCCAGGCCTGCGCGTGGTGTTGCTGGAGAAGCGTGAAGTCGGCTTCGGCGCTTCCGGGCGCAATGGTGGTTGGGCGTCGGCGATATTCCCGATCTCGCTGCACCGAGTCGAGCAGCTGTACTCTCACTACGCCGCCTTGCAACTGCAAACGGCTATGAACGAAACCGTCGATGAGATCGGCCGGGTGCTGGCGTTGGAGGGTATCGACGCCGATTACGCCAAGCAGGGTTTCCTCTCGCTGGCCCGCAGTGCACCGCAGATGGCCCGGGCGCGTGCGGCGGTGGAGAGCTCCGCGAGCTTTGGCCTGCCGGAGCAGTGGCGGGTGCTGGAGGCTGGCGCGGCGAGCGAGCGTATTGGCGCCGAAGGCATCCTGGGTGGCCTGTACACCGAGCACTGCGCGCTGATTCATCCCGGCAAGCTGGTACGAGGCCTGGCGCGCCTGGTCGAAAGCCTGGGCGCGAAAATCTACGAACAGTCCGCGGTGGAACGGATGGCGCCGGGCGTGGTGCACACCGAGTGCGGCTCGGTGCGCGCCGAGATGACCGTGCGCGCCACTGAGGCCTTCACGTCGCAGCAGCCGGGCAAGTCGCGCTTCGTCATTCCGTTGTACTCGCTGGTGCTGGCCACCGAGCCACTGCCGCGCGAGTTGCTGGCCAAGCTCAACCTTGATCACCGCATGGCCTTCAACGACATGCGTCACTTGCGTGTGTACGGGCAGGTCACGGCTGAGGGACGGCTGGTGTTTGGTGGCCGAGGCGCGCCCTACAAATGGGGCTCCAGCATGTCCGATCAGGCTGACCTGGTAGACAGCATCCACGGCAAGATCTACGACACGATGCTCGAGTTCTTCCCGGCCCTGCGTGATACCCGCGTCACCCATAGATGGGGCGGTGCATTGGGCGTGTCCCGCGATTGGTGCCCGACGGTAAGCATCGATCGCAATAGCCGTATGGCCTGGGCCGGAAATTACGTCGGCGACGGCGTGGCCACCAGCAACCTGGCTGGCCGCATTCTGCGCAATCTCATTCTTGAGCGTGAGGAAGAGATCAACACCTTACCGGTGGTCAACCATCGGTCCCCGTCCTGGGAGCGCGAACCCCTACGCTGGCTCGGTATCAACAGCGGGCTGACCGCCGCCTCGCTGAGCGATGTCGAAGAGCGCTTTACCCATCGTCCATCTCGCACTGCGATGTTGCTGGAAAAGCTGACTGGTGCACATTAAGAGGAAGCAACCTTGACTACTTTCACGATCATCAAGTCCGCAGCGATTCAATCGTTGCCACTGAACCCCGCTGGTCAGCGCGCTGGCGCCGACAAGGGTGACCCGCAGATCGCCATCCAGACCCTGGCACCCGAGGCTGTCGGCAACCTGGGCGTCTGGGAGTGCCAACCAGGTGGCTGGCCTGTGATCGACCGCCCCGACACCGAGTTCACCTACATCATTTCCGGTCGCGCCTTGTTGACTGACGACCACAGCAAGGAAACCGTCGAAGTGAGCAGTGGTGACCTGATCATCCTGCCTCCGGGATGGACCGGCCGCTGGGACGTGATCGAGACCGTTCGCAAGGTCTACGCCATTTATTGATTTACGTGTGAGGCCCAGGCCTCGCGCCGTTTCCCTTTGAAGATTTGAGGACAACCATGACCACCACCATCACCAACTGGATCTCCGGCGCCCGTGCCGATGTTACCAGTGGCCTGCAGCAGCCGGTCTACAACCCGGCTACCGGTGCAGTAACCGGCCAGGTGCAACTGTCTGCGCAGGCTGACGTGAATGCTGCTGTCGCCTCCGCCAAGGCTGCTTTCCCAGCGTGGAGCAACCTGTCGCCACTGCGCCGTTCGCGAGTGCTGAACAAGTTCCTGGCGCTGCTCAACGAGCACCGTGACGACCTGGCTCGCATGATCACCGCTGAGCACGGCAAGGTTTTCACCGATGCGCAAGGCGAAGTGATGCGCGGCATCGAGATCGTCGAGTTCGCCTGCGGCGCGCCGCAGCTGCTGAAAACCGACTTCACCGACCAGGTCAGCACCAACATCGACAACTGGACCCTGCGCCAACCGTTGGGTGTGGTCACTGGCATCACCCCGTTCAACTTCCCGGTGATGGTGCCGATGTGGATGTTCCCGGTGGCCCTGGCCACCGGCAATACCTTCGTGCTCAAGCCGAGCCCGCTGGATCCGAGCCCGAGCTTGTTCATCGCCGAGCTGCTCAAGCAGGCGGGCCTGCCAGATGGCGTGTTCAACGTCGTGCAGGGTGACAAGGACGCGGTCAATGCGTTGATCGAGCACCCGGACGTTCACGCTGTTTCGTTCGTCGGGTCCACTCCGATTGCCAATCACATCTATGAAACGGGTGCCCGCCATGGCAAGCGTGTCCAGGCACTGGGTGGTGCCAAGAACCATCTGGTAGTGATGCCTGACGCCGACATCGACCAGGTTGTCGATGCCCTGATCGGTGCCGCATACGGTTCCGCCGGTGAGCGCTGCATGGCGATCAGCGTGGCGGTGTTCGTGGGCGAGGAAACGGCAGAAAAAATCATGCCGAAACTGATCGAGCGCACTCTTGAACTCAAGGTGCTCAATGGCACCAACCTCGAGGCCGAAATGGGCCCCATCGTGACCCGTGCCGCTCACGAGCGAATCACCGGCTACATCGAGCAGGGCGTGAAAGAAGGTGCGACGCTGCTGGTGGACGGCCGCGAGTTCAACGGTCAGAAGGCAGGCGAGGGGTGTGCCGACGGTTTCTGGATGGGCGGTACACTGTTCGACAACGTCACTCCGGACATGCGCATCTATAAGGAAGAGATCTTCGGCCCGGTGCTGGCTTGTTTGCGGGTCAAGGATTTCGCTGAGGCGGTTGACTTGATCAACGCCCACGAATTCGGCAATGGCGTGAGTCTGTACACCCGCGACGGCCATATCGCCCGCGAGTTCGGCCGCCGCATTCAGGTCGGCATGGTCGGTATCAACGTGCCGATTCCGGTACCGATGGCCTGGCATGGTTTCGGCGGCTGGAAGAAGAGCTTGTTCGGCGACATGCATGCCTATGGCGAAGAAGGCGTGCGCTTTTACACCAAGCAGAAGAGCATCATGCAGCGCTGGCCGCAGGCCATCGCCAAAGGTGCGGAGTTTGCCATGCCGACCAGCCACTGATCGGCAAGGCTGATTGATTTTCAGCGGCCCCGCCCACGCAGCGGGGCCGTTTGCTTTCAACCATCAGCCAAGTCCCAGCAGGTCAGAATTGATTGCCGCCTGAATGGCGATCCAGAAACGCGCAATGCCCTGGGTAGTCGTTGGGTTGAAACCGGTCAGTTGCTCTACGAGCTTTATGCGATACACAAGGGTTTGGCGATGGATGCCCAGGTCCAATGCACTGGCTTTCCAGTTGCCGTCGTTTTTCAGAAAAGTGGTCAGCGTGTGCAGCAATGTTGCGCCCTGTAACCGGTCATGTTCGATGAGTGGCCCCAGGTAGCGCGCCACCAGGGCCCGCGCCTCGGGCAAGGATTTGGGTGCCATGATCAAGCCGGTTTCGGCTTCACCGTAGCGCAACGTCGGCACGGCCAGCTCTGCCGCCTGAGTCAGCGCCAGGCGTGACTGCCGGGCGGCCTCCCTATAGCCGCTTGCCGTGGTGATAGGCCCACTGATGCCAATCTGCGTACCTTGGCCCAAGCCCTCCAGCAACGCTTGGAACAGGGCTGAATCGTCGCAGCCGATGGCCAGCAGCAAATTGCGTTCTGCCAGCAGTAACGGGGTGGCCACGTGCAATGCCGGTGCATGATGGATGTCATCAGGGGTGCGCACGCTGCCACTACCTGGTCGGATTGCCAGGGCGATGAGGGTGCCCTTGAGGCCGCGGCGCTCCAGCATGGGCCGGGTAAGTGCCGGCTCGACTTCACTGTCGAGCAGACTGCGCAGCAGTGCAGCGCCTTCTTCACGCTGCTGGTCTCGGTGAATCATCTGCCGCTCCAGCTCCACACCCAGAAGGCCGACCAGTGAGCGCAGCAGAATCGAATCGTCCATCGACACGTGAGGGCGCCGGCTGATGATCAGGTTGGCCTGTGTCCTGCCGGCAATCGGAATGCGCTCGATGTTCACCAGGGCCTGATCCCCGCTGGGTTGGCTTTCAACGATTCTGATACCAGTGACAGCGTCTTCAATTGCCAGGTGGCCGCCAAGGTTCTTGGCCAGAATCGATAGCCGCCCAGGCATGTCAGGTGCCATCCGCAACGCTTGCGCATAGGTCTGGAACAACCGCTCACTGGCATTGAAACGCTCGCGTTGCGCTTGTAGTACGCTTTCGATCACATAGTGCGAGAGCTTGACGAATTCCAGTTCGAAACTGGCATGCAGCAGCGGGAACAACAGGCGCTCGGCCGCTTCCAGCAATCCCGGCGACAACGCCGGAGCATCCTCGCGAGGGGCGATGACCACAGCGCTTGCATTACTCTGCGCCAGCTTCTCAAGCCACTCGACCTGTGCTGAATCGCCAATCGGCATTCCCACCCCCGTGGTCATGACCAAGTCCCCCGGTGACACCCAGCGCCAGGGGTCGGGCAGGTCCACAGTGTGTGCCCATGTAATGATTCTGCTGGTACCTGCCAAACCGGCCAATACCTGGAGTTTCAACGGATCGATGGCAATCAGGTCGTGCACCGTCAGCATGAGATCTCTCGTTTCAAGTGGTCTGAAATTTGGGGCAGCTCAGCATCGGTACATGATCGCAGAACGGTACAGAGACAGTGCAGCAGGATGTTAAATAAAGTTGCGCTCGCCGCTTTCATGGCGGCGATCTTGAGCGTCATGCTGTTTAGGCAGGCCATTTACCTACTGCGGAAAGAGCGAGATTCAACCTGTATTTTAGACTTTGGCGGGCAGTGATGAGTTCACAAACCTGGCACCCGCCATTGCAATTGCAGCGTCTTTATCTTTGCTGACTGACTTTTCACTGGTAGTCCTGGACTGGGCTACCAGCGTGCGGATTCAGATCATTTGCCGAGCGGGGGATTTACCACTCCCTTTTTTGGCCAGCGGCTGAGCGTTCTCCAAAGAGGACGCTGCGCTCAAGTCGATGCCGCGGGTTTCGGGCGCCAAGAACCACGACACAATCAAGCCCGCGAATGTGATACCGGCGGCGAAATACATCGTGTAACCGATGCCGTATGTAGTGATCGAGATCGGAACCAGATAGGTGCCGATGATTGCACCAATACGGGAAACCGATGTTCCCAGGCCCACTGCCGCCGCGCGTATCTCGGTCGGGAAGATTTCATTGGGATAGACGAATTGCAATACCTGCGCGCCACCTACCAGCACTGCATAGGCACCAAACAAGGTAATGATTAGCCAGGAGGATGCTTCGGAGAAGCAGCCGAGCAGCAGCAGTGCCATCCCCGACCACAGGAGACTGTTGAGCAACAGACTGCGCCTACCCATGACGTTGACCAGCCAAGACGCGAGTGCACATCCGACAACGAACATCATAGTGACGACGATCGAGCCGTAGCTGGCCCACTTGCCAGTCAAGTGGAGAGCCTCCAAGACTTTGGGTGCAAACGCATAGACGGCAAAGACCGGGATCACGGCACAGGTCCAGAACATGCAAACGAAGAAGGTACGTTTGCCGTATCCGGAGCAGACCAGGTCTCGGAAGGCTAGCTTACGAGGCTTCGGTTGCTCTGGCAGATTCTTCAGGCTGAAGTTATTGCCGAATACTTTCTTGATTACCGCAGTGGCTTCGTCACGACGGCCCTTGCTCAGCAGCCAACGAGGTGACTCTGGCGTTCCCAGGCGAAGCAGCAGCAGGCCGAAGCTAAAGATTGCTGTGCTCGCCAGAGCGAATCGCCACGCCTCTGGCCCACCCATTTCGATGAAGAGCTGGCCCGAAATGTAAGCGGCAGCCGCTCCAGCGAAGAAGAAGATAGTCAAGCCAGCCAGGCATGGCCCGCGCTGCTTCTTGGGTAGGAACTCGACAAGAAATGCTGTTGCTACGGGGTACTCAATACCGACTCCGATACCGATGAAGAACCGGAGAATGAACAGCATTACCCCGGATTCAACCCAAAGCTGGAGTACTGAGCACACGGTGAAAAGAATGGGGCCAATGAAGTAAATCATTTTTCGGCCGAAGCGATCCGTCAGGGTACCCCCGAGAAAACCGCCGAAAAATATGCCCATCAATGCGGAGACAGCAATCAATCCTTCCCAAAGCCCGGAAAGCATTAGGGCCGGAACGATCGAAGGCAATGCGATGCCAATGATGCTGAGTACGTATCCATCAACGAAAGAGCCACCGCTGGAGCGCAGGGTCAGAAGTCGATGAAATCGATTGGGCGAAATATCCTCAATGGATATGTTGTTGGACATGGTACACCTGTTTTTATCAATATTAGTGAATGACCAGCAGTCCGCATGAACGGATCTAGAACTGACGATCTAGAATTCAGGGAGCGAAATGAAATTACTTTGATGATTACCGATTTTTGATTACTACTCCCTGAGCACGCTAAATTTGAAGATGCATGCGGCACGCACGGCTCGCCAAAATTAAAATAGGGCCTCCTACCAATAGGCAGGAGGTCGCCAGGTGGGTTGCGAAATTATGTGAATTCAGTACGGTTCCAGGATGAATTGCTGATACTGGCGGGCATTTTCAGATAGTTCCGAATCGCTATAGTCTCCGCTGCTATGCAGGAAGAAACCCGGTTGGTAGCGCATGCCCACTCTGAGAGCCGTCACCTCGAAGGGACTGGTCAAGTCTTCGATGCTACGGCCGTATCGGCTGTCCCGTTGGTAGTCAGCTTCGCGAGACCAAGTCGATACCGCGATAGCAAGTGTTCTCCCTTCCAGTGCATGGCCGTTTGGCCCGTACGCCCAGCCACTCGTGAACACTTCATCCAACCACTGTTTCAGAAGTGGAGGGCAGCTGTACCATTGGAAAGGAAATTGCAAAACGATGCGGTCATGCTCGTCGACCAAGCCTTGCTCAAACTCAACATCGAAAACACGGCTGGGATATTTCTCGTAGAGGTCGTGTACCGTGACCCCTGGTAAGCCCGATAGGGCGTCGATCCACGCAGCATTGATCCGCGAGTTTTCGAGATCGGGGTGTGCGACGATGACCAGTGTCTTAGTCAAAACTCTTTCTCCTTGAGTGCGTGCAGCGGACTGCACGTACTCATTACAACGCGTAAATCGGTCTATCGCTCAGCTGGCTGAGCAAGCATTACTTGATGTACCAGCCCCACGGATCCGAGGATACGAACGAGGTCACTTGTTTGATTTCGAGGTAGTTTTCCAAGCCCCATTTGCCAAGTTCTCGGCCGAGGCCAGATTGTTTGTAACCACCCCAGGGAGCCTCAGTGAAGGTAGGTTGGGAACAGTTGACCCAAACAATCCCCGCCCGTAGTGCGTTCGAGACGCGATCAGCACGAGGCTGATCTTTCGTCATCACTGCGGCCGCCAAGCCGAAGCGGCTGTCATTGGCAACCTCGACCGCTTCTTCTTCAGTGTCGAAAGGACGAACGCACACCACGGGACCGAAGATTTCTTCGTTCCAAACAGTGCTATCCAGGCTCATGTCAGTGATGACAGTCGGCTCGAAGTAGTAACCTTTGTCGAACGATGCTGGACGTCCACCGCCGACTAGCACAGTGGCACCTTCTTCACGTGCACGCTCGACAGCAGCTTGCACAGTTTCGTGCTGAGCGCGAGATACCAGTGGGCCCAGCAGGACGCCTTCGTCCATACCGTTTCCGATGGTGATCTTGCGAGTCTCCGCGGCCAGACGCTCCAGCAGTTTGTCGTAGATTGGGCGTTGAACCAGAACGCGGGAAGTCGCGGAGCAGACCTGGCCCTGGTTCCAGAAGATGCCAAACATGATCCACTCGACTGCGGCTTCGATGTCTGCATCTTCAAAGATAACCATCGGGCTTTTGCCGCCCAGCTCAAGGCTGACGCGCTTAATGTCCTTGGCGGCTTCGGCCATGATGTGCGAGCCAATACGACCAGATCCGGTGAACGCGAGCTTGTCCACTTGCGGGTGGGTAATGATGGCTTGACCTGCGCGAGAGCCAGAGCCGGTCACGATGTTCAGAACGCCGGCCGGCAGCTCAGCCTGTTGGGCGATCGCAGCCAGCTCGACCGCTGTCAGCGATGTGATTTCGGCGGGCTTCAGTACCACGGTGCAGCCGGCTGCAAGGGCAGGGGCTACTTTCCACGCGGACATCAGCAGTGGATAGTTCCATGGAATGATTGCACCGACTACGCCCAGAGGTTCACGACGAACCTTGCAACGGAAGCGGTCATCCGAGACGGCGAGTTCTTGGTTGTTACTGTCATCCAGCTGCTCAGCCAGATCCGCGTAATAATCGAAGCAGCCTGCTGCATCACCGATATCCCAGCGAGCTTCCGGCAGAGGTTTGCCGTTGTCGAGCACCTCCAGCTTCGCGATATCTTCGAGGCGCTCGCGAATCAGTGTCGCGATTCGACGCAAATAGACCGCACGCTGCTTGCCTGTGGTTTGAGGCCAGCCGTCTTTGTCGAAGGCGCGACGGGCAGCTTTGACAGCAAGATCAGCATCCTTCTCATTGCCGATAGCCAGCGTGGCGAATGCTTCTTCAGTGGCAGGGTTGATCACCTCAATGCTGCCGCCATCAACGGGTTCTGCCCACTTACCATCGATATAGAGCTGTGTACGCATGGTCTCTCCAGTTTTTATCAGTGTTGCCACAAACGGCCCGCAGCAGTGCTGAATCAGCGATTCAGGTACTTGGCGGGAATGCTGCCCCTGCACACCCGATCAAGGATCAGAGCAAGGATTACAATTGCCAGACTGGCGCGAATGCCCAGACCAAACTCCATGCGGGTCAACCCGCGAGTTACCTCAGAGCCGAGGCCGCCAGCACCTACCAGGCCAGCGAGTACGACCATGCCGAGCGAGAGCAGGACGCACTGGTTTACTCCGATCAGCAGGGTTGGCAGGGCTGATGGCAGCTCGATCTTCCAGAAGATTTCTTTCGGCTTCGCACCTACAGCGATACCCAGTTCTATACGGTTATGC
Source organism: Pseudomonas sp. 10-1B (assembly GCF_000935045.1). Taxonomy (GTDB): domain Bacteria; phylum Pseudomonadota; class Gammaproteobacteria; order Pseudomonadales; family Pseudomonadaceae; genus Aquipseudomonas. Next base: position 192,565 of record NZ_JYKS01000015.1, on the reverse strand, counting down.
GGGATCTGGTTCATCGCCAAAATGGTCAGGCGGATCATCGGAGGGATGCCGAAGATGATGGTCGCCAGAAGTGCAGGTACCGCTCCCAGTCCGAATAAGACAACAGCGGGTACCAAGTAAACCCATGGCGGCATTGTCTGCATCACGTCCAGGACGGGGCGGGCTGCGGCGATCAGTTTTTCGCTTCTGGACAGAAATACGCCGATCACCATGCCAATCGAGAGCGAGAACGCCACAGCGATTGTGATCAATGCCAGCGTTTGGACAGCCGGCTCCCACATGTCCATGCTCACGCATAGCCACAAACCTAACAGGCACAGCAACCCAGTTCGCCAGCCCGCCACCAGCGTGCAAACACCGGCCAATGCGACGATTACGTAAGGCGCAGGTGCCATGGATAACAGCGCCGCTATCCCTCCAATGAGATTGTCGAAGAAGCCCGACGTGGCATTGAAGAAATCATGGAAGTTGTTGTTCAGGTACGTCAGAAAAGGGGAAACGGCTGAACCTGGCGAGATGTTAGGCGTGGCCATGGTTGTTCTCCTTTTCTGGCTTGCACAGCGCTTGAGAGATACGATCGAGGATGATGGTCAGCACTACGATGGCAATGCCTGCGTTTACGGCTTCATCGATTTTCAAGGTGCGTACGGCTTCATAAATGGCTTGACCTAACCCGCCGGAACCGGCGATGCCAGCAATCACCACCATGCCGAAGCTCAGCATCAGGCTCTGGTTGATGCCGGCCAAGATCGATGGCACGGCAAACGGTACCCGGATCTTCATCACCTGGTTGGAGGTGGTCATGCCGACAGCTGCACCCAGCTCGCAGAACTGCACGGGGGTGGTGAATACTCCGTGAGCTGTCAGCCTCAGTGCGGGTGGAATTGCCACAAGGCAGGTCGCCCAAATCGCAGTGGCTGGCCCATAACCGAGCAGTGCGATACCGGGCAGGAGGAAGATGTAGGGCGGCATGGTCTGGAAGAAGTCCATGACCAATTCAGCACCGTGTTTCCATTTGGCTGAAAGCCCCACCAGGACACCGACAGGTATCGCCAGGAGCAGGGCTATCAGTGTTGAGGTAAACACTAGGGTGAGGGTGGCCATGGTTTCATTCCACAGTCCCATCTGTTGGCATAACCACAGACCGAGCACGCAGAGAACGGCAAATCCTTTGCCTACAGTACGCCAGCCTGCCAGCGCGACGACCAAGCAAATAGCCCACCAAGGTGCCCAGAACAGAAGGGCGTTTATGAGGTTGAATACAGCATTCATTGCACTGCTGATCGTGTTGAAGAAAACGCCGGCGTTATCGGTAAGCCAAGCGAGCATGTCTTCAACGAGGAAATCGAAATTTTCTGTAATTGTCATTCTTCGATAACTCCGGAATAAGGCGCTCTATCGTTCGCTGAACATCAAGCCAGATCTAGGCCCCGCACGGCTTTTAGGAGCGTCTCGCGGCTGACAGTGCCGACGATTTGGCTCCCGTCTTTGATCGCTACGACTTCTTCAGCTTCGCCGAGGGAGATGTCGATCAGCGTTTCCAAATCTGCATCAATGTTGACGCTGACCAGCGCGTCGAGCGCGCGTCCGCCAAACTCCAACGTAGGTTGCTGATCAAGCCGCTTGAGCATCGAGCGCGCCCGCAGCAGCTTCAGTCGAGAAATGCCCTCCATAAAACTGGCGACATAGGCATCTGCGGGGTTGAGCACGACTTCTTCGGGAGTGCCAACTTGGATGAGGCGGCCTTCTTTCATGATTGCAATGCGATCCCCGATCCTGATCGCCTCGTCGATGTCATGAGTAATGAAAATGGTGGTCTTGCGTAAATCAGTGGACAGCTTCTTGAACTCGACCTGAAGCTGTTTACGGATCAGTGGATCGAGCGCGCTGAAGGGCTCATCCATCAGCAAAACGTCCGGATCCGCCGCCAAAGCGCGGGCGATACCTACACGTTGTTGCATACCGCCGGATAGCTCCTGGGGGAAACGATTGGCCCAGTTACCCAATCCGACTTTGTCCAGGGACGCTTGGCTCTTCTGAAGCGCCTCTTGTTTAGAGACACCTTGGACCTCCAACGGGAGCATCACATTCTGGATTACCGTCCTGTAGGGGAGGAGGGCCACATGTTGGAAGACCATACCGATCTTGTTGGACCGTAGACCGCGCAGTTCGGTAGGCGACATCTTGCAGATATCTTTGCCGTGCACCAGAACTTCGCCGCAGGTAGGGTCGATCAATCGATTAAAATGGCGAATGAGGGTGGATTTGCCACTGCCCGAAAGGCCGATAATGCAGAAAGTCTCGCCTTCATGAACCTTAAACGTTGCACCAGCGACGGCGACAACCGAACCGAATTTTTCCAGCAGTTCGTCCTTGCTATGCACCAAGCTCTTGGCAGCATCAATGGCTGCCGGGCTCTGGTTGCCAAATATCTTCCATACGTCACGACACTCGACCACAGTAGACGATGCAGGGCTATTCTTGTTCATTATATTCTTTCGCCTGTCCGGAAACTTTGATGAAGAGTTGCCGGCCTCTATTGAGCCGAGGCCGGCGGGCTGTTACTTAGAAGACATCTGCGCCCATCGTCCGGTGATGTCGCTGTTATCTTTCCACCACTGGTCAATTGCCTGCTCTTCAGTAGCGCCGTCTTTGACCGCGCCATTGATGGCATTGATAGTCTCGATGGGTACGTACATGCTCGCTAATACTTCACGAAGATGCGGATTCTCTGCTGAGAACCCCTTCTTTGCGATCCAATAATAAGTCTGTGAAGGTGCGAAAACATGTTTCGGGTCGTCGAGGAACTTCATGTCGTATTTCATCGACATCCAGGACGGGGTCCATAGTACGGCCACGATTGGCTGTTTCCGCTCCAGACTCGATTGCACCTGTGCTGCCATCGCCGCAGTACTACCATCGATGACCTTATACTGAAGGCCATAGTCCTTGACGGCAGTGTTGAGTTCACGCATTAGGCCCGAGCCGGGTTCGATGCCAATGATCTTCTCGCCGACCTGGTCCTTGACCGAGTTCAGCTCTTCAATCGAATTGATTGGCATTGATGTCGGCACGACGATCCCCTGACGCAAGCCATGGGATACCACAGAAACCTTTTCAAGCCGTTGCTTGTTTTTCTGCCAGTAATCCGATGCTACGTAGTTGATCTGAGATACCAATATATCGACATCGCCGCGGGCCAACGCGCTGTAGGCAATACCCCATTCCGAGAACTTAGTTACCTCGACCGAATACTTTTCGCTTTCGAGGAATCTTTTCCCGATTGCAGTGATTGGCGTAAGGTCTTCCCAGCTCATCGTTCCCACTTTGAGGCTGGTCTTCTCTTCTGCCTGGCTAACCGCGGCCAAGCAGGCAAGAACTATCATCGCAAACAATCTGTAGACGACACGCATGGCGCTCTCCTGACTACTGCTTCGATACTTCTAATTAGGGATAGCCTGTACTCAAACGTTGAGCAGAGGAGCGATCGCTGCATCCATCGCGCTGCGCTCAGCGGCGGACAGTGGACGGATTGGCTTACGCAGGTTGCCGGTGCCGTAACCGCGTTGGTGAGCTGCATGTACCACCAGTGGCAGATAGCGGTTTTTCCAGATCAGCAGCTGGGATGGCAACATGCGCTCCCACAAGGCGAATGCCTCGGTGTAGTTCTTCTCTTGCACCAGGTTGAACAGTTTCACCGACTCATGAGGCATGTAGTTGGCGGCACCCCAGATTGCACCTTTAGCACCGGCCAAGAAGGCATAGAGGGCGATGGTGTCGCAGCCATTGAGTACAGCGGTCGGGGTTTGCAGGTATTGCTGGTGAGTGGTGAAGTCACCGCCGCTGTCTTTGATGTAATTGAAGTTTTTCAGCTCGCTAAGACGGGCCAGCAACTCCACCGACACCGAGAGCTGGGTCGCTTGAGGGATGTTGTAGCCGACGATGTCGATGCCGATTGCTGCGTCGATTTCCTTGTAGAACTCGAACAGGCCGTCATCATCGGAAGGACCTTCGAAATAAGGCGGCAGGATCATCAGCGCGTCAGCGCCATGGGCTTCAGCGTGCTTCGAGCGACGCACGACTTCATCGACATTCAAGGCCGAGCTTTGGCAGATGACGTTGCAACGACCATTGATGCGTTTGATGCCGATTTCGTACAGCTTGTTGCATTCAGCTTCGGTCAGGTAGGGGTGTTGGCCGGTGCCTGCGCCCAGTACCAGACCATGTACACCTGCGTCGATGTATTGCTCGATCAGTTCTTCCCACGCTGCATAGTCTACTGCGCCGTTTGCATCAAACGGCGTTTGCATTGCGAGGTTAACTCCAGTCAGATTTGCCACAGCGGTTCTCCTAGTTGTTTTATCAGACTTCTTGACCAGCTTTTTTGAATCGACGACCCGTGACGAAATTGACGCCGAAGGACGTGATGATTTCTGGATAGGCGCGGCTCGGAGGAGTGCGACGTTTCAGAATTTCGATCGCCGGCGAATTCATACCACTCGCCAGTTCCGCGATTGCTTTACCAAACGCAGTGCCGCGGGAGACACCGGTACCGTTGCAGAAGGCAGCACCGTAGACGTTTTCTGCCAGCTCGCCCCAGACCATGCCGCCGTTCTGAGCGAGGGTGAGGAGTCCCCCCCAGCTAGCTTCAAAGCCCATCGAGGACAGGTGGGGGAAGCGACGATCAAACGAGATCTGTTGATGGACTTTTGCGTCCATGACGTCCTGGTTGGTGGTCTTGAATTTCTTCGCATACGAGTACACGTTGCGGAAGAACAGCCGGTTGTCATTGGTGCGGCGTACGGTAGTGCCAAAGCTGTTGGCCGGAATCAGGCCGTATGAACCGGTGCCGGCTTGTGCAATTTCCTTTTCGGTCAGCTGCCGGGTCATGCTGGCAAACGTGTAAACCGGAATGGCGCTGTTCTGGTAGAAGCCGAAATTGGTCAGGTAGCCGGACGCACAGATGATGACCTTCTTCGTCCGAATCACACCATTGGTGGTCTCGAAGACGTGCAGCGGTTTACCGAACTGCGCAGATTTCACGACAGTGTTTTCGTGAACCTGAACGTTTTTTGGCAGCAGCTTGGTGGCGTTCTTCAGGTACTTGGCTGGTTGCAGCAGGATGGTGCCGGGGTGGTGGAGGGCACGGATGTAGTGCTTGCTGCCCGTCAGTTCCTGTACTTCGCCTTTCTCTACCCAGCGGTATTTCTGGCCCATTTTGTCCAGGGCCTTGGAGAAGTGCTCCAGGTCCTTGACGCCTTCCGGAGTAGCGGCGCTGTGGTATTTGCCCTGTGGATCCCAGTCACACTCGACACCCATGTCGACGGCGGACTTGAGGTATTCGTTACCTTCAACGTTGACCAAAAACTCTTCGCGGTTGCCTTGTACGTCTTCTACGAAGTCTTGCTTGCGCGGGTTGTGGGCCAAGTCGATGGCAAAGCCCATGCAGCGACCTGAGGCGTTGTTACCGATTCGACCGGCATCTACCAGCAGAACCTTAGCGTTCTGGTTGATTTCAGCGTAGCGTCGGGCTGCATGCAGGCCCATCCAGCCAGCACCAATAACCAGGCAGTCGCAGGTAACGTCGCCTTTGAGAGGATTCAGCGGCAACTCGGGGCCGGATGCCAAATACCATCCGGAATCGGTGGGCTCCGTTTGTGGTGGTGCCACGTCGAAGCGTTTGTTGAAAATGCCTGAAGCCAATTTAGTATCTCCCGATAACAAGGAAGCCGCTTTTGTCGATGTCATTCGAGCCGGGGCTCGTTTGTCAGTAGGCAAAAATCAGGACGTTGCTATGTTTAAAAACAGTCGCCGCCCATAGTTTTTATGTGTGAGTTCACCCACCAGCGCTCTTCTCAGGATTATCAGAAGCGCTGCTATTGTTTTTCTTGTATGCATCAGACCGAAGTCTGAATCGCACCTGGATGTCCAGGTGCCCATCTATTGTCTGCTGTGCTTCTATAAGCTCTCAGTAAGTTGGAGGAGCGATTACCCAGCTGACTATCGCGTCCGCTTCACTTCGGTTCTCCCAACGAAACGGCTCATCCACGATTCGAAAACTATCCCCAGCGGTGAGCTGGAAGTGGTTGTTGTCTATCCAGATATCCAGCTCTCCGGAGATCAAATAACCCTCTTCTTCCGTATGCCTGATTGTCGGGTGCTCAAGAGTCGCACCGGGGCCAAACGTACTAAGAAACATCTCGAATTTTCCGCCGATGTGTGGCGAGAGCAGCTCTTCAGTAAGACCGTCGGTGACGGAGCCCAGTCGGCGGCGACCATCTGCCCGCACGACCCTTCCGACTTCGACGGCTGGCTGGTTAGTCGACACGAAAAACCAACCGAGCGGGACACTGAGTGCATGTGCGACCCGTTTCATGTCCGAAATCGAAATTTCGGTACGGCCTCGTTCCAGCTGACTGATGAAGCTGATCGAGCGTCCGGTCGCGAGCGCAAGTTCTGTCAATGTCTTGGAGCGCGCTTTGCGCAGTCGGCGGATCTCCGCGCCTAGTGCTGCGCGTTCGATCGAGCTATCGCTGCCAACACCTTCTATAGGAAGGCTAACCTCACCAAGCTGCATCGCATGGTCATTGTTGGTTGCCATCGTAAATTACCCGCTCAGATTAATCCATTAGCAAATTATCACCGTTCAATTAAAAATTGCACGTATTTTTTTCTATGGGGTAATCTATGGCTCATAGGCAGGCAGCCGCTTGCTTCGGATCACAGCCCCCTCTGCGCCCAGTGCGCGAGGCAGGGCAGATGGCTTAACCCAATGAAATAAAAATAAAAATTGGAGCCGAATCTATGAGCCCTAAGCAAAAGCTCTCCACTCACTCAGTCCATCCTCGGGCGGGGGTTGCCAGTCGCTCCTCGGGATCACGAGCCCAGGAATGGCTGGGTCACGGACGCACCTTTCTACATCTCATTCGCCTCATTACTCGCAGCCTGTTCGCTGCTGGGGACGGATTCGTAACGGCTTCCGGAAATTCTCTGCTCGCCCGAGGCGAGATCGAACTGGCTGCACAAAACGTTGAGCGTCTGTTGGACTGAGTACGCATTCCCATTGAGGGGAGCGGGCTCGCTCGATTGCTTGACTCGTTGGCAAGGAGGTGGCTCGAAGACATCGATACGCTTTTTGGCGGTGCGCATTTCTACTGAGAGGGTCACGCGATCCTAGTTGAGTTTCCTTCTGGGGCTGGCATTGTTCTGACGGAGAAAAGGAGTATTGATATGAAGAACTGGTTCATCACTGGCGTGTCCCGCGGATTGGGGTTGGCTATAGCGCAAGCTGCTTTGGCAAAAGGTGACAGGGTAGTGGGTACAGTTAGATCAGAGGCGCCCGAGCTGGACGGGGCCGGCGAAAATCTGGTCTTGCTCAAGGTGGACATGAGCGACGAGCAAGGCGTTGTCTCTGCGGTTCATGAAGCCTTCAAAGTCTTTGGGGGAATTGACGTTATCGTAAATAACGCTGGCTTCGGCCTGCTCGGGGCGGTAGAGGCCTCCTCGGATGAGGATGTCCAGCGCCTATTCGATGTCAATGTCTTCACTCCGATTCGTATCGTGCGCACTGCACTGCCTTATCTCCGTGCGCAAGGTCGTGGGCACATCATGAATATCACTTCCATCGCTGGACGTGCTCCTGGTGTGGGGGCGGCCATCTATGCCGCTACTAAATTCGCGCTTGAAGGATTCTCCGCCTCGCTTGCTCAAGAGGTTGAGTCGTTGGGCATTCGTGTAACCGCGGTGGCCCCAGGTCAATTCCGTACAGATTTTCTTGCTGAAAAGTCTGTTCGTAAGAGCAGTGCCGAGGTCGACTATTCGCCCGCCGTCACCGCAGCGCTTGCGGCCATGTCGGAATTGAACCATCACCAGCTTGGTGACCCAAAACTGGCTGCGCAGGCCATTGTGAATACAGCTCACTCCGCCAACCCACCATTGCACCTGCTCTTGGGCAGTGACGCATTGCAGCGCGCTCGCGGAAAACTCGCAGTCTTGATGAAGGAGATGGCTGCCTGGGAGGACGTGACGGTGGGTACTGATTTCAAAGACTGATGTAGCGCCTATTTGAAGCGGACCCATTGAGTCGGGGCGGAGGTGCTGGCTGCGTCACAGATGGTACGCGACCGAGCAACTGTCGTAGAGGCGGTGGATTGCAAAGGGGAGGCGGGGTCCAAGGTTCCCGCCAGAGGCATGGGTCGGCTAACTGCGAGATTTAACTGCTCGTGGTTTCACCGACCCATTCAATCCGCGCGTAGAATCGGACGAGCTGTTAATCCCTCGCACGCGACAATTCATTATGTGCATGATTTGAGGCTATGAGCATGAGTGCTGCTTTCGGGCGTCAAGCCGATGGTGGTGCAATCACCCAGATGACCACTACATCTACATCGCCTTTGTTTTCCCAGCGGTAAGGCTCATTTGCGATGCGGAAGCTGTCTCCTGGATTCAGGCAGATATGGTTGTTGTCGATCCACATATCCAATTGACCGGCCACCACGTAGCCTTCTTCTTCAGTGTTCTTAGCCTTGACGGGGCCATGCGATGCACCTGGTCTGACGGTGCTGAGGAACATGTCGAATTTTCCGCCGATGCTGGGAGAAAGCAGCTCCTCAGAAAGTCCACTCGCAACGGAGCCCAAATGGCGGCGTCCGCCCTTTCTGACTACACGGTTTATCTCGTGGGCCGGTTGAGCATCCGATACGAAGAACCATGTCAACGGTACGCCCAACGTCAAGGCGATGCGCTTGAGGTCTGAGATTGGGGCTTCCGCACGGCCTCGTTCGAGCTGGCTGATGAAATTGATGGAGCGACCGGTTGCGGCTGCGATATCGGCGAGCGTTTTGGAGCGTGCTTTTCGCAATTTGCGAATTTCTTTACCTAGCGTAACGCGGTCCGTTAAGGCATCGCTTTCACTCGGGAAGCCGCCAATCTCGTTTTCGCCTTGCATTTTTTCTCCTGGCCAGCCAGTCAGCGATTATCTAGGTACGAAAAATAACTAAAGATTCGTCGTCAACAAAGAAAAATCTGCAAATTTTTTCGTGTGGGGCTGAGCGGTTGTAGTGCCGTATTTCCGGGGGTAAGCGGTATCGGGAGCCACTTTACCCTATGTCTCGTTGTGTGCGGATCATACATACGTACAAATTCGAGGCACAGATCCTTGGAATTTTGCGATGTAAAAAGGTCTTCAGGCCGCATACGCTCTGGCTTACAACGCACTGGTCGGCACCCGATCATGAGGACTGACTCGCACCCTGTAGCAGTCGATTCAACCTCTGGGCCAATTGCGCGCACAGCGCGCATTCCATCGATAAAACCACGCTGTTTTTCCAAATCGTTTCGGCGTGATGGCCATAAGCGGCCTGTGCTTGCCCACCGTTCAGTCAAGTCATCTCACACCACCCGGGTTGCCGGGCAGTCATTCGGAAACCAACAGCATGTCAGCGAAATTCGATTTGTCTCATTTACCAAACAAGCCCCTGTGGTTCGCGCCGAGCGAGCCGCGTGCGCGTCTCGACGGGATGACCCAGGCAGACGTCGTCATTGTTGGGGCTGGGTATACAGGGCTGTGGACTGCCTACTATCTGTTGAAGAGCGATCCGTCGTTGCGCATTGTATTGCTGGAGAAGCGCGAGGTCGGATTCGGCGCATCGGGCCGCAACGGTGGTTGGGCCTCGGCTATTTTCCCTATCTCGTTGCACCGCGTTGAGCAGCTGTACTCGCGCCATGCAGCACTGCAATTGCAGGCAGCGATGAACGAGACAGTCGACGAGATTGGGCGAATATTGGCACTTGAAGGCATCGAGGCGGATTACGCTAAGCAAGGCTTCCTCTCGCTGGCTCGCAGTGGTCCGCAGATGGCAAGGGCGCGTGCCGCAGTTGAGTCCTCAGCACAGTTTGGTTTGCCTGATCAGTGGCGTGTGCTGGAAAGCTCCGAGGCGCGCGCTAAAACCGGCGCCCAAGGCACCCTCGGTGGACTCTACACAGAGCACTGTGCACTGATCCATCCAGGCAAGCTGGTGCGCGGACTCGCGCGGCTTGTTGAGAGCATGGGTGCAAAGATCTATGAGCAATCGGCTGTTACCCAGATGGCTCCAGGAGTGGTTCATACCGAGCGTGGTTCGGTACGCGCCGAGATGACCGTCCGTGCTACCGAAGCATTTACCTCGCAGCAGCCGGGTAAGTCACGATTTGTCATTCCACTGTACTCACTCGTGCTTGCCACTGAGCCCTTGTCTCGTGATTTGCTGGCCAGTCTCAACTTGGACCACCGCATGGCCTTCAACGACATGCGCCATCTTCGCGTGTACGGCCAAGTCACCGCAGAAGGGCGTCTGGTGTTTGGCGGCCGTGGTGCGCCTTACAAGTGGGGCTCGGTGATGCCTGACCAGGCCGACCTCGTGGACAGCATTCACAGCAAGATTTACGACACTATGCTCGAATTCTTCCCGGCCCTTCGCGATGCCACTGTCACGCATCGCTGGGGCGGTGCGCTGGGCGTTTCTCGCGACTGGTGCCCAACTGTAAGCATCGATCGCAACAACCGCATGGCCTGGGCCGGCAACTACGTCGGGGACGGCGTGGCTACCAGCAACCTTGCGGGGCGCATTCTGTGCAACCTCATCCTTGAGCGTGATGAAGACATCAACACGTTGCCAGTGGTCAACCACTGCTCGCCGTCCTGGGAGCCTGAACCGCTGCGCTGGTTCGGAATCAACAGCGGCCTGGCCGCAGCCTCGCTCAGCGATATCGAGGAGCGTTACACCAATAAACCTTCACGCACCGCGATGCTGTTGGAGAAGCTCACCGGCGCCCACTGAAAGCAGGCGCCCGCGACAGGGCACTAGGTCGGATGCCGGGAGTTCAAAGCTCTTCAGGGCCTGAGTCGACCCCGGGGCGATAGAAAATTACCGTGTTGCCGAGTTCTTCCGCATTTTTTCATTGGTGGTTACAATCGATATCAATTCTTATCCGCATTGAGCCATATCGAGGAGTCCATGGATGTCTGATGTATCGCTGCCGCCAGCTTCGCTTGGCGATGACATGCATGGCCTCTACCGTGATCACAGCCAGTGGTTGCTGGGCTGGGTGCGCAGGCGGCTGGGCGATAGGGAACGTGCAGCCGACATCACCCAGGATACCTTCGTACGTTTGATCAGCAGCGCGATGATCCGTGTACCACGAGAGCCGCGTAGCTATCTCGCGACGGTTGCCAAGCGACTGATGATCGATCAGTTGCGACGTCACCAGCTTGAGCAAGAGTATCAAGAGTACTTGGCCAATGAGCCGGAAATACAGGCGTGCTCCCCGGAGCACCGCCTGATCATCCTGGAGACGCTGATGCAACTGGATGCGATGCTCGACGGCCTGGGGAGCAAGGTACGGCAGGCGTTCTTCTACGTTCAGCTCGACGGCCTGAGCTACGCCGAAGTGGCGGCACGCCTTCACGTATCAGTCAGCTCCGTGACCAAATACATGGCAAAGGCTACCGAGCACTGCCTGTTCTTCGAACTGGATTCTGAAGCGTGAGTTTGTCGGATCGCCATCTGGCACTGCGTGCGGCAGCTCAATGGTATGCCAGGCTAGGTGCCGCGCCGGAGTGTCTGGAGACACGAAGGCAACAACAGGACTGGCTTCGGCTCGACCCGCTGCATCAGTGGGCATGGGCGAGGGTTGAACGGTTACAGGTCAGTTTGAGTGACGTGCCCGGGGCGCTGGCCCGGCAAACATTGAGTAGTGACCCGAGCATCATGGGGCGACGCGCAATCCTCAAGGGGATGCTGCTTGGCCTGTGCACGGCGCCCCTGATCGGTGGCGCATATCTGCAGTCAAACGAGTGGTTTGCCGACCTTAGCACTCGCGTAGGCGAACGTCGCAATCTGACCCTGGCGGACGGCACCCGGCTGTCTCTCAATACGGCTACCGCCGTAGACATCCGCTACGACACCCAGCAACGCCTGATTGTGTTGCACGCCGGCGAAATCCTGGTCGAAACCGCAGCCGACTCGCGTCCTCTGCTGGTACGCAGCCCGCATGGGGAGATGCGCGCCTTGGGCACCCGCTTCAATGTCCGCCTGTTTGCGCAGCACACCCGGCTGACAGTGCTGGAACACGCCGTGGCTGTACGGAACGCGAGCTTCACCGGCCCGATCATCGTCGACGCCGGCCTGGGGATGGACTTCGATGACGGGCCGCTGGGCGCGCCACAGCCTGCCGACATCAGCCAAAGTGAATGGAGCCAAGGCCGCTTGGTGGTAGACGGGTGGCGACTTGACCGCACCTTGCGGGAGCTGGAGCGTTATCGACCCGGCTTCATTCGGTGCACTGAGGCGGTGGCAGGGGTAAGGGTTTCCGGTGTCTTCCCGCTGGACGATATGGATCGGACCTTGCTGGTCATCGCCCAGGCGCTGAAGCTGAAAATGGAGACGCGCACCCGTTTTTGGGTTCGTTTTTCGTAGGCCGCCCAAAAATAATTACATTGTCATTGTCGGTTTTCGCAACTCGTCCGTGCTCTCTCTTCAAACCGCCTGCCAATGGCACTTGAAGGAGTAGTCATGCAACGTCCCACCCAAGCCGCTAACCCCCAAAAACGATCAATGCCCAGTTTAGTGCTCGGGGTTGCAGTAGTAGTCCAAGCAGGGTTTATCCAGCCGCTTGTCGTTAGCGCCAGCCAGGCGCATGCCGAACAACCGTCTCACACCTACCATATTGCCCCCGGCCCTCTGGGCGCTGCATTGAACCAGTTCGCACGCGCCGCCGGGGTCGTGCTGTCGTTCGAGACCGCGTTGACCGATGGCAGCCAGACGTCAGGCTTGCAGGGGCGCTACAGTGTGGAACAAGGTTTTGCCGTGCTGCTCCAGGGAACAGGGCTCGAAGTACTGAAATCTGGCGACAACTATCTATTGACGAAAAAAGTCGGTGCTGATTCCGCGCTGCAATTGGATGCGACCAACGTCAATGCCAATGGGCTGGGGGGAGCTACGGAAGGGACCGGTTCCTACACCACGGGGTCGGCGCAGACAGCCACCAAGCTACCGTTGTCCCTGCGCGAGACGCCGCAGTCGGTCACGGTGATGACACGCCAGCGTCTCGATGACCAGGGCATAGACGACATCAACGATGTGGTACAGAACACGCCCGGCCTGACCCTGCGCCGCACCGGGCCGAACCGCTCTTCGTACTACGCCCGCGGTTTCGCCCTGGACAACATCATGTACGACGGCCTGCCCACTAGCCTGGACAGCTCGCAGGTGTCCCAGGACCTGCTGTCGGCCGATATGGCTATGTACGACCGTGTCGAAGTGGTGCGCGGCGCCACCGGCCTGACGCAAGGGGCTGGCAACCCATCGGCCGCGCTCAACCTGATTCGCAAGCGGCCGACCCGCGAGTTCCAGGCCAGTATCGAAGGCAGCGCCGGCAGTTGGGACCGCTACCGCGCTCAGACAGACATCTCCGGCCCGCTTAACGATACCGGTAGCCTGCGTGGCCGCATGGTCGCTGCCTACCGCAACGAGAACAGCTTCCGCGACGACCTCGAAAACGAACGCAACCTGTTCTATGGCATCCTCGAGGCCGACCTCAACGACAGCACCACCCTGACCTTGAGTGCTTCGCGCCAGCAAGACAACTACAACGGCAACGGCTGGACCGGCTTGCCCACGGGCTTTAACGGCGAAGATCTGGGGCTTTCTCGCTCCACCACCCTGAGCAACGACTGGGAATACTGGAACAAAGTCACCACCACCAGCTATGCAGCCCTGGAACACGTGCTGGATAACGGCTGGAAACTCAACTTCGCCGCGACCAAGACCTGGGCAGACCTGGACATGCTTGGCACTTACCTGGTCGCCGTCCCTGCCACCGGGATCTACAACCAGTTCGTTGGCGCCGGCCACTACCGCGAAAGCCAGAACAGTTTCGATGCCTATGCCAGCGGTCCATTCAACTTCGCAGGCCGCGAACATGAACTGGTGCTCGGCGCCAGTCATCGTCGCGTAGTACTCAATGGCGATGTGCCGAACAACATCCTGCTCAAGGGCAACATCGATATCTACAACTGGGACTCGGGCGTCACGCCGAAGGTGCCCAGCCAGACCAAGTACGGCTGGCAGAACACCAACGCCAAGCTGAACAGCGCCTACGCGGCCACCCGCCTGAGCCTGGCCGACCCCTTGAAACTGATCGTGGGCAGCCGCCTGGATTGGTACGAAAACGACACCACGAACCCTTACCGGAACACTGAGTCGCACCTGAAGGTCACTCGCCACGTGACCAAGTACGCTGGACTGATCTATGACCTGGACGCTCATCATTCGGTGTACGTGAGCTACACCGATATCTTCAAGCCACAGAGTTACGTCGATGCCAGTGGCGGGATCATCGCGCCCATCACCGGCAAGAACTATGAACTGGGCATAAAAGGTGAGTACTTCGATGGCGCCTTGAACGCCTCGGCGGCGATCTTCCAGATCGACCAGGAAAACCGCGCCAAGTCCGTGACCGATCTGGACCGGTGCCCGACCTATCCGACCACCGCCTGTTATGAAGCGGCGGGCAAGGTCCGTAGCAAGGGCATCGAGCTGGAAATCCAAGGCCAGTTGACCCCCAACTGGGAATTGGGGGCGGGGTATACCTTCACCGAGGCGAAATACGTCAAGGACAGCACTGCGGCCAACGAAGGACGACTGTTCGACACCGACATCCCGCGTCACCAGTTCAAGATGAGCACCACCTACCATCTGCCAGGGCAATGGAACAAGTGGCGCGTGGGCAGCTCGCTGTATGCCCAGAACCGCATCTACAACACCAACGCCGCGAAGACGTACATCATCGAGCAGGAGGGCTATGCCTTGGTCGATTTCATGGTCGGTTTCAAGCCGACCAAGCACATCGACGCACAGTTGAACCTGCATAACGCGTTCGACAAGTCCTATTACAACTCCTTCAGCAACACGGTGGCAGTACCGAGCAGCGTGTATGGTGACCCGCGCAACCTGATGCTGTCGGTGAAGTACTTGTTCTAAACTTATCGGCCTGACGATCACCGCAGAAGGCGACGAGTTCATGCGCCGTTATCCGACAGGCCGCATGGCCGTCATAAAAACTGAGCTGATGTCACCTGAACTGGATCTGGAATGACACCAACCACGGCATCACTGCTCGCCCAATGCTTTCCCGTGCAGCGCGTATTCACTGGCATAAAATGAAAAACGCCCGGTGGGGTTCACCGGGCGTTGATTTTTAGTTGGCAGGTTCAGCCAGGTTTCAGGGGCTGTCCAGCACTTCACCAGTTGTGCGTATAACTGACAGTCAGCACAGTGCCCGGTGCTGGCAGGTGGCTGGTGTTGTTGTTATTGCGCAGCAATTGGCTGTAAAGCGGGTAGTAGTCGCGGTTGAACAGGTTCTGGATGCCGACGCTCAGCTTGTCGTCAGGGGAGACCTGGTACTGGCTGATCAGGTCTACCGTGGTATAGGTACTTACCTTGTGGCGGCCAAAGCTGTCGACGCCATCGAGTCGATAATCCTTGGAGTCAAAGAACGTCGCTTGCAGGCGGTTGCTCCAATCCAGCGTCGGCTTGTACTGAATATACGCGGACAGCTTCAGGGGCGGGACGCGATAGCCTGTCATGTCTTGCCAGCCTTTGTCGTCCGGCTTTTCTCGTCCGCGCATCCAGGTCGCACTACCACCCGCGCCCCACACCGCATCGTCCGAAAGCCAGTCGGCACTGGCTTCAGCACCGTAGATACGTTCCTTGGTTCGCGTGAGGATCAGGCCATTATTGAAACTTTGCACGTCGCCCAGTTTGGAGGTGGTGTAGAACAGCGCCAGGGTGCTCAGCGTGTTGCTACCCAGCTCGCCTCGCCAGCCAAGCTCATAATTGTTGGTTTTGACCGGCTCCAGGTCCGAGGCACCGAGGTCGAAGCCACGGCGCGCATTTCGCAGCTGAATGCCCACGTCGGGTAATTGGAACCCTTGGCTGAAGGAAGCGTAGATTTCCTGGCCGAGCACTGGCGAATAGACAATGCCAAGGTTCGACAGCACCGCGTCGTAATGGATCTCTCCTCCCTTCACCGCCACGGGGGAGGCCGCCCTGGATTCGGACAACGGAACGAAGTCATCGTATTCGGCGGTGGAGTATTCGTAACGCAGGCCGCCGTCGACCGACCAATGCTCATCGAAGCGATGCTGTAGCTGGGCGAACGCACCTGCGCTACGGGTTTTGAGCGGTGGCATATAGGTGAGTTTACCGGTCTTGTCGAAGACCAGGCCGCCACTGGTGTCGTACGCTGCCGGGTCGAACACATCGATCGGCATGTCGCTGCGTTCCTGGTTATAGTCGCCACCCCACACCAATTCGGTGTTGCCGCTGCCGCCCAGCGGCGTGCGCACGGTCAGGCGGCCGCCGAACACTTCGCTGTTTTGCATGATCTGGTCCACGTTGCCGCCACGCGTGGCAACGGCGCGGGCATCGAACGGCGTGAAGCGGGTGAAGTAGTCTCGGTAATACATTTGGGCAGAAAGCCGGCTTCCGAGAATGTCGAGGTTTTCGTACTCCAGGTTCACCAATGTGTTGCGAATGCGGTTCTGCTCGTCGAGATCCAGGCCCTTGATCGCGTTGGCCGGCACTGAGCCCGCAGGGAGTCTGGCGACGCCTGGGTCCGTGGCGTAGTCGGTGTCCTGGCGTGCATCGTAGTGGCTGACCGCGAGTTGGACACGCTGGTTCTCGTCGATGTGCAGCCCGAGCTTTCCACCTATGTTGTAGATGTTCGAATCGAACAGGTCGCCCTGGCTGGGTTCTGGGGCGATCCGGTCGCCGTGCGCATCAGACGAGGCGCCGATGTGGCGGGTACCGAAGTCGAACGAGTAGTCCACCGCTCCCTGGGAGCCTGCGAAATACTGCTGGAACTGGCCACCCAGGCCATCGCTGCCCAGGCGGGTAAGCGGTGAGGTGGCACTCAGGCTGGTTTCGGCACGCTTTTCGCCCCCGGCAGGTCGTGTGGTGATGGCGATGATGCCCCCCGTGGCGCCGCTGCCGTAGATGGCGCTGCTGCCACGGATGACTTCGACCCGTTCGATCAGTGCCGGATCGATATTGGCCAGGTTGCGCGAGGAGTCACGGTTGGTATTCAGCGGCACCCCGTCGACCATGACCAACAGGCTGCGCCCACGCAGGGTTTGCCCGTACTCGGTGACGGTGCGGCTGGAATCGGACATGCCCGGAATCGCCTTGGCCAGTACCGTGGCCAAGCTCTCCGACCCCTGGCGCAGCTCTTGCAGTTGTTCATGTTCGATAAGGGTGGACTGCCGCGTCGCGGAGACCAGGCTGCTGCTGGTGCGTGAGGCGGTGATTTCCATCTGTGCCATTTCCACGGGCGCGGCTGGGGTTTCGGGAGTGGGCGTGGGGGCCCTCTGGGCTTGGTTGGACGGGACGATGATGAATGTGCGTTCATCCTTGGCCCGTGCTTGCAGGCCGCTGTCTTTGAGTAGCTTTTGCAGGGCTTCCTGTGGCGTGAAGCGGCCCTTTACCGCAGGTGTTTCCTGGCCGGCACCGAGGTTGCCGGCAAAGATGATCTGTACCGAAGATTGCTGGGCGAGGGCGTTGATGGCCTCACCCAGCGGGGCGGCAGGTAGATCCACGTTCACCTTTTCCTGGCCGTGGGCCGACACTGCGATGAGCAGGCTGCTGGCAAGCAATGACAGGCGTAGGGGGCGACTGCGAAGGGGAAGATGCACTGCTCGAATTCCTATGTAGGTGGCTTGTTTTCAATAGCCGCCACGGGAATCGAGAAACCCTACCTGCGCCTGAGAATTATTTTCTTGTCGGTTTGCGTTGGATCTGGACGCTGCCGTCCTCTTGTCGTGCCACCGAAACGGGCAGGATACTCGGGAGCAGGTCCAGCAGCAGATCGACATTGTGCGCCTCGAAAACCCCTGTCACCTTGAGCGCGGCCAGGCTTGGATCGCCCAGGTGAATCGGCGCCTTTCGATAGCGGCGCAGCAGAGAGACCGCTTCGTCCAACGGCGTCTGCTCGAACACGATGCGATCATCTTTCCAGGCCATCGCCTTGGCGGCGTCAACCTTCGCTACCGGCATCAGTTGCCCGCGAATCGAGTCGACCTGTTGCCCGGGCATGAGGATGACAGGTGTTTGTGATGCAGCCGTTGTGTCAACTTCCACGCGCCCACGAGCCAATGTCACACGAATGTCATCGTTATCCAGACGACGAACATTGAACAACGTACCGAGCACCTGGACTTTCGCCAAGCCAGCCGACACCACGAAGGGGCGGTACACGGCCGAGGACACATCGAACAGGACTTGTCCGGAGCGCAGGTCGACATCGCGACTGAGTAAACGCCAGCTGATATCGACCTGGCTGTCACTGTCGAGCAGCAACGTGCTTCCATCCGCCAGCACGACAGCACGCCGCTCACCGATGGCGGTAGCGAAGCGCTCGCTCTTGTAAGCAGGGTTCAGCCAGGCCAGGGCGCCAAGGGCTATCGCAACCAACAGCGTGATACCCGCTGGCATTGGCGATTTGCGCGGTCTTGGCTTGGACGCAGGGATGGGAAACTGCCTCTTCAACGCTTCACGATGTCGCTCCATAGCATCGTCCAGTGACGCTTGCTCGGTCTTCCTCGTCATGCGTGGACCTCGTCACGTCCGAGCCGTTCTCTGCATGCTGCCAGCCCCAGGCGTAGATGCTTTTCCACTGTCTTGATGGATATCCCGAGGCGCTCGGCGACTTCCGCCTGAGGAATTTCGTGAATTTTGTGCATGACAAAAACGGCCTGGCAGCGAGGGGGGAGACCTGCGATGGCATCGACGAGCAGTTGAAACTCGCGCTCGGCGTCGTATCTGCCCACGGGGGTGGCTGCTGTACAGGCAACCTCTGGCAATTCGGCGACTGCCGCCACCCAGGTGGCGCGGCGGCGATCGCTACGATAGCGGCTCACGGCGGTGTCGTTGGAGATTTTTCGCAGCAGTGCCAGGGGTGTCCGGACGTCTTCTTTCTCGCCGCGCTCAAGCAGTTGCACGCACACGTCATGCACCACCTCGCGCGCCATGCCCCTGTCGCCGAAGCGACGGCGAATGTGGTCCACAAGCTCGTCGTAGTGACGTACCAATGTGGACAGCAGCGTCGGTTTGGCGGGATCGAACGACACGATGCACCCAGGAAAAGGAGCTTGGCTCCGAAGAGAATGGGCGTTAGTGTAAATGAGAAATAATTGCGAATAAATACCATCTATCACGGCTCGCGGTGAGTCGCTAACTGATGAGGCCACAAATTCGACAGGGGCTATTTGAGGCGCGTCATTCCGTACGCAGTAAGGGGAACAGTTCCTCTGGGTTGCGTGCCTCTGCGTTCATCTTGTCGCACGCCGCGCAGGCCTCCGATCTGTTGATGAAGCCACGCTTGAGCCGTTCCTTCTCCTGGTTGTCATAGATGTCAAAACCGCCCGACGTGGTGGCGGCGTAGAACCGGTTGCCGATTTGGAAGCATTCTCCCTCTATCGGTACAGCAGGAACGATAACGAATCTTGGTTGCATCTCTGGAGCCTCCCCAGGCAGATAGTTAAGTATTAGCCTGAGAGTTGGAAGGCAACAATATGACTCATCGGGACGATTCAATGGCGTGCCGTGTCACTGCTATTCGCCATGAGCTGGCGCCCAGCGAAGCCGCGGTAGCCGAGTTGGACGCAGCCCTTTCCGTTCCAGAATCAGTAGTGCCTCAGCCCTAATGCCAGTCAGTTAAGCCATTTGGGGCCGCTGCGCGGCCCATCGCCGGCAAGCCAGCTCCCACAGGGACTGCGCAAAGCTTGAGATCTGCGAGGTACCTGTGGGAGCCGGCTTGCCGGCGATGGGCTGCACAGCAGCCCCAATGCGCCTTCATAGGCTTAACTGACTGGCATTTGTGCCCGCCCGTCGAGCCCTTGGCACTTCAACCCAAGCCAACTTTCCCAATCGTATGCGCAGACATCCTGCGCCAGAGATGGGAGAACTGTTATGGCGATTGACCACAATGGCCCAGACGCTGCGTACCCAGGGCCAGCTGAAGGAAGGCCAGATTCAGGGCACGGTCACGGATCTGGACTTGAGAAAACGGCTTCCGAGCCAAAGCAGGGCGTTGGTGAGGCATGGTCAGAAAAGCGGCCCGAGGACTGGAATCCTCCTCCTGGCAACCCTGGTTCCGATCAGGACTCACAAGTCCAGCGAGATAACGGCACTGCTCGTACTGAGGGCAACAAAGCACCGGACCCGACAGAGACCAGTGGTGAGGTCCCGCTGCCACCGGACGACGATGCTCCGATCGAGGAAGAGATGAGAGATGTAGATGCCAACAACTCGGTATCCAGTGAACATCCAGAACCTCGATAAGCTCGTCATTTTCCTGGTGAGGCCGTCATAAGGGGCGGCATCCGAACGAGGTACACAGCAATGAGCAGCGATCCGAATGCGCAAGGTGGCACTAATCCAGACATGCCTACTTCACCAGACCCGGAAGTAAACCCTGACCGGCCTACCGTTCCTGACCCTGATGATGACCCGCTCATGAACGAAGAGAAGGGCGGTGGCCGTCCTTTGGACGATGAGAACCCCGCCTTGGACGAAGATCCGCCCAAGGAATAGACCACGCTGCACAGCAGGCCCGCCAAGATGCGTAATGCTGTTCACTTAAGCAATTTGGGCCGCTCTGCGGCCCATCGCAGGCAAGCCAGCTCCCACAGGTACAGCACAGGCCTCAAGAATTGCACGCCATTCCCTGTATTTCAGCGGTAGCTGCGTCCGGGCAGCCACATCAAACCGTTAGCATATTAGGCCGCGCCACAAAATCAAAATGCGCCATTCCAGGGGCCGATTAGCAATTTGCCATGCATACTACTCAGAGCGCTTCTTGGCTGATCCGTACGCCTCACTTCTTTCGCGCTTACCCACGGAAATTACCGAGACGACGACTCGTTCAGCCTCCAGGGGGACCTTTAACGAGGGCGAAGTGCACGGTCATCCCCAGAAGCCCATCGTCTCGCGAGCCGGGTCTAACGCTTTGAAACCGCATCAACGCAGGAAAAGTTTCTCTGGCCCAGCAGCAGGGGGGCTATTCACCACGGCCAGGCTGGACAGTCCTGGTCAAACCACCTACATATTTTAACGCGAGGAGAATTTTACTTCAGGTCAATGGCATCCAGGCTTCAGACAATATCCATAATTACAGGAGCGCGCTCATGACACACAAACTCATCCAGAAAGCGTTTGTAATTGGTCTTTTGAGCACTGCCGGTACGATGGTGCAGGCGGACCAGGCAGGAGGCAATGGTTGCGGCTGGGGTAACATGCTGTTTGAGGGGAAGCGAGGTTTGGCTTCGCATTTGCTTGCTACCACAACGAATGGAACCTCTGGCAACGCCACCTTCGGCCTGACCTCCGGCACCAACGGTTGTGATTCCAATGCGCGCCTGGGTTATGGCGGCCGCTCGATGCTGGCCATGAACGGCATGCTCGAGAATATTGCCGAGGACATGGCGCAGGGGCAGGGCGAAGCCTTGAATGCTTATGCCACCTTGTTGGGTATTGAACAGGCAGACCGCGCCCACTTCGCCCAAGTGACTCATGAAAACTTCACTACCATTTTCTCGGGACCTGAAGTGACCGGTGAACAAGTGCTTCAGGCTACCTTGGACGTCATGGGGCGCGATCAGCAGTTGGCCCGTTACGCCAAGTCACCGAGCTGAATACCCGCCAACGCGACGCTCGCCGAGCAGCACAACGTGCCGTTCGGCGAGGCCCATTACGACACCGATAACTGGTTTGCGCGGGCCAAGGGCAGGCCAGGCCATCATCCCGGTCGCTGGGAAGGCCTGATGCTGATGACGAGCCATGGCTGATCTGGATGAGTTTTTTCATCTGCGCTCGAGCCATCATGAGCATGGCTAAAGATCCTTTGAAATCAATTCATTAGCCCTCGCTCAATGACGCCCTTTAAGATGCCCCTCAATTACAGGCAGCGTAAGTTTTATCAGGGTGCGCTGAAATCGTTACCAGATTAGGGTGTCAGGTTAAATGAGCAGGGAATTTGCATTTGCCATCAAGAGCATTTGTTTCGATGAGGACTACCAGCCTTCGGACAATACTCGGATAACCACCAACTTCGCCAACCTGGCGCGAGGCGCCAGCCGCCAAGAGAACCTGCGCAACACCTTGAAGATGATCGACAATCGCTTCAATGCCCTGGCGCACTGGGATAACCCCAACGCTGATCGTTACACGGTCGAGCTTGAGATCATTTCCGTCGAAATGAATATTGGTGCTGAGCGCAGCGCTCATGCCCTGCCATTGATTGAAATATTGAAAACGACGGTTGTCGATCGGCACACCAACGAACGCATTGACGGCATGGTCGGGAATAACTTCTCGTCGTATGTGCGGGATTATGATTTCAGTGTGTTGTTGCTCGGCCACAACAAGGGCCAGACCGAGTTCAGTACACCCGAGCATTTTGGCGACCTCCACGGCAAGCTCTTCAAGGCTTTTGTCAACTCGGACGCTTACAAGGAACACTTCAACAAGCCGCCGGTAATCTGCCTGAGTGTATCCAGCAGCAAGACCTACCAGCGCACGGAGAATCAGCATCCGGTGCTCGGCGTCGAGTACCAGCAGGATGAATACTCCCTGACCGATGAGTACTTCAAGAAAATGGGCTTGAAGGTGCGTTACTTCATGCCGCCAAACAGTGTTGCACCACTGGCCTTCTATTTTGCCGGTGATCTGCTCGGTGACTACACCAACCTTGAACTGATCAGCACCATCAGCACGATGGACACCTTCCAGAAGATTTACCGGCCTGAGATCTACAATGCCAACTCTGCAGCCGGAAAATCCTATCAGCCCAGCTTGCAACATCAGGACTATTCATTGACTCGTATTGTTTACGATCGAGCAGAGCGTAGCCGACTCGCTATCGAACAGGGGAAGTTTGCCGAAGAGTACTTCATCAAACCCTACCACGCTGTTCTTGAACAGTGGTCCGCCAGTTACGCTGCCTGAATAATCCAGAATACAAGGTCTTCCATAATGAAAAAATTGCTACCCACTTCAACCGCTGGCAGCTTGCCTAAACCTTCCTGGCTCGCAGAACCTGAGAAACTTTGGTCACCGTGGAAATTGCACGGCGATGAACTGATCGAGGGCAAGCAGGACGCACTGCGTTTGTCTTTGCAAGAGCAGCAACATGCCGGGATCGACATCGTCAGCGATGGTGAACAGACACGTCAGCACTTCGTCACGACCTTCATCGAGCACCTCGACGGCGTGGATTTCGAAAAGCGTGAAACTGTCAGAATTCGCGATCGCTACGATGCGAGCGTGCCAACGGTGGTCGGTGCGGTCGCTCGTCGCCAGCCTGTATTCGTCGAAGATGCCAAGTTCCTGCGTCAGCAAACCTCGCAACCGATCAAATGGGCGCTGCCAGGCCCCATGACCATGATCGACACGCTGTATGACGCGCATTACAAAAGCCGCGAAAAACTGGCCTGGGAGTTCGCCAAGATCCTCAACCAGGAAGCCCGGGAGCTCGAGGCTGCCGGCGTGGACATCATCCAGTTCGACGAACCCGCATTCAACGTCTTCTTCGACGAGGTGAACGAGTGGGGCGTCGCCACCCTGGAGCGGGCCATCGAAGGCCTCAAGTGTGAAACCGCCGTGCACATCTGCTACGGCTACGGCATCAAAGCCAATACCGACTGGAAAAAGACCTTGGGCTCGGAATGGCGGCAATATGAAGAAGCCTTCCCCAAGCTGCAAAAATCGAGCATCGATATCGTCTCGCTGGAGTGCCATAACTCCCACGTGCCGATGGACCTGATCGAGCTTATCCGCGGCAAGAAAGTGATGGTGGGCGCCATCGACGTGGCCAACCATGCCATCGAAACCCCAGAGGAAGTGGCCAACACCCTGCGCAAGGCCCTTCAGTTCGTCGACGCCGACAAGCTCTACCCTTGCACCAACTGCGGCATGGCTCCGTTGCCTCGTCACGTGGCAAGAGGCAAGCTCAGTGCCCTGAGTGCAGGCGCGGAAATTGTCCGTAGAGAGCTCTCGAACTAGTGCTGACCCTGACTCGAAGGTAGCAAGCGCAGGCTCAGCTTGAGGTCAGCCCGAATACTCGGGCTGACTCGTAATGCTGTTCACTTAAGCAATTGGGGCCGCTCTGCGGCCCATCGCAGCGGTTCGTCGCCACGACAAGCCAGCTCCCACAGGTACAGCACAGAACTCAAGAATTGCACGGTCCTGTGGGAGCTGGCTTGCCTGCGATGGGCTGCGCAGCAGCCCCAATCAGTGTGACATCACACTTAAGTGAACAGCATTACGGGCTGACTCGGGCCTTTTCCAGCACGTTCGAGCAGTACCTTATTCCCAGGATCTACTATGTCACTCCCTAGTACTGCTATCGAGCCGTCGAGCTTCCGCGAAGCGCTTGGGCACTATGCCTCTGGCATCACAGTAATTACCTCGCACACGGACGACGAGCCGATTGGCTTCACTTGCCAGTCGTTCTATAGCGTGTCGATGAGCCCGCCGCTGGTGTCATTCAGCGTAATGTCCAGTTCGGCTAGCTATCCTAAAATTCGTCAGGCGGGTCGTTTCGCGGTTAACATCCTGTCGGGTGCGCAGGTCAGCATTTCCAACCAGTTCGCTCGGCGAGGCACGGACAAGTGGCGCGAGGTCGAGTGGCAGCAATCGCCGCTGGGCAATCCGATCATTGCTGGCAGCCTGCATTGGCTCGATTGCGAAATTCACGCCGAGCATGTTGCGGGCGATCATCTGATCGTCATCGGTGAAGTGAAAGCGTTGAACCTGCAGGCAACTGCTGCCTCGCAGCCCTTGCTGTATTTCAAGGGACAATACTGCAACCTCGCTGATGAATAGGGATACAGCGGTCATTCAAGTGAACGTCATTGGGTTTGCCATCCGTGCGGCAGCTCTCCATACTCGGGCATAACAAGCCAACTAACTGAACCCCAGCTTGCGTCGGGCTTTTGAACAAAGTTGGCGTACCCACCGTGAACCTAGCCGTTTCCTCTGACTTGAAGTGGAAGTGTGCGGATGTTCGATACAACCAAGCCCCGTTCAGTGTTATCGCGCCTGGGTGGCGTGATGCTCAGTGTGTTTCTGTTCGCCACGCCAGCTGGCGCCGCGGAACAGTTCAAAGTCGTTACCACCTTCACCATCATTGCCGATATGGCCAGGAACGTGGCGGGTGACGCGGCGGTGGTGGAGTCGATCACCAAGCCTGGCGCCGAAATCCACAACTATTCCCCGACCCCAGGCGATCTGCGCCGTGCCCAGGGGGCCCAGTTGATCCTGTGGAATGGCCTGGACCTGGAATTATGGTTCGAAAAGTTCTTCCAACGCTTGGACCAAGTGCCTGGGGTGGTGGTCTCCGAGGGTATCGAACCCATGGGTATCGCGGCCGGTCCCTACACCGGAAAACCCAATCCGCATGCCTGGATGTCACCGCGCAACGCGTTGATCTACGTCGACAACATCCGTGATGCGTTGGTCCGCTACGATCCTGGCAATGCCGACATCTACCAGCGCAACGCCGAGGCCTACAAAGCACGTATCGAGGCGACCATCGCGCCGATTCGCGCACGGATCCAGCAGATCCCGCCCGAGAAGCGCTGGCTGGTCAGCAGCGAGGGCGCGTTCTCGTACCTGGCCCGTGACTTCGACTTGAAGGAACTCTATCTGTGGCCGATCAACGCCGACCAGCAGGGCACCCCGAACCAGGTGCGCAAGGTCATCGATACAGTGAGGGCGAACGGCATACCGGCCGTATTCAGTGAGAGCACCGTCTCCGACAAGCCCGCGCGCCAGGTTGCCCGTGAGACCGGCGCACGGTACGCAGGTGTGCTCTACGTCGACTCGTTGAGCGCCAGCGATGGCCCGGTACCGACGTACCTGGATCTACTGCGGGTAACGACGCAGACACTTGCCAAAGGCCTGGGCGAGGCGCAGAACCCATGAACCATCCAAGCCCGCCGGTACATGAGGTTCGCGCCATGAAAGCCACAACGCTCGAGCCTGGCATTGTCGTCCAAGGGGCGACGGTGACATATCGCAATGGCCATACTGCGCTCCTGGACGCCAGCTTCGAGCTGCCCCTGGGGACTATCACCGCGCTGGTCGGCGTCAACGGCTCGGGCAAGTCGACCCTGTTCAAGGCCATCATGGGCCTGGTACACCTGGCGGCGGGATCGATCAGCGTGCTGGGCATGCCCGCCGAACGTGCGCTGCGCAAAAAACACACGGCCTATGTGCCGCAAGCCGAAGAGGTCGACTGGGACTTCCCGGTGCTGGTCGAGGACGTGGTGATGATGGGCCGCTATGGACACATGGGCCCGCTGCGCATCCCGCGTCGCGCCGATCATGACGCCGTGGACGCCGCGCTGGAGCGGGTCGACATGCGCGCGCTGCGCAAACGGCAG
Organism: Pseudomonas sp. 10-1B; assembly: GCF_000935045.1. Taxonomy (GTDB): domain Bacteria; phylum Pseudomonadota; class Gammaproteobacteria; order Pseudomonadales; family Pseudomonadaceae; genus Aquipseudomonas. The sequence continues at coordinate 166,083 of NZ_JYKS01000015.1, read as the reverse complement.
ATCGGCGAGTTGTCCGGCGGGCAACGCAAGCGTGTGTTCCTTGCCCGTTCGCTGGCACAGGACAGCAGGATCATCCTGCTCGACGAGCCGTTCACCGGCGTCGATGTGAAGACCGAGGATCAGATCATCCAGCTGCTGCGCGAATTGCGCGAGGAAGGCCGGATCATGCTGGTGTCGACCCACAACCTTGGCTCGGTGCCAGAGTTCTGCGACCGTGTGGTGCTGATCAAGCGCACCATCCTGGCCCATGGCCCCACCGATGAGGTCTATACCCGCGACAACCTGGAGCTTGCCTTCGGTGGCGTACTGCGGCATTTCGCGCTCATCCAGGGCAGCGAGCATCTGCAACCGCCGGTGAGCGTGTTCAGTGACGATGAGCGCCCGCTGATCCTGCGCGACGGTGTGCCGGCCCGGCGGGAAAGCGACAGCGATAACGAGGCCCACCGTGATTGAACTGCTGCTTGAGCCTTTCGCCTACGGGTATATGCGCAATGCCATGTGGGTTTCGGCATTGGTAGGCGGTGTTTGTGCGTTCCTGTCCTGCTACCTGATGCTCAAGGGGTGGTCGCTGATCGGTGATGCATTGTCGCACTCGATCGTTCCTGGCGTGGCCGGCGCCTACATGATCGGCTTGCCGTTTTCCCTGGGCGCCTTTTTCGCCGGTGGGCTGGCGTCGGCTGCCTTGCTGTTCCTGCAGCGCCGCACCCGGCTCAAGGAAGATGTGGTCATTGGCATGATCTTCACTTCGTTCTTCGGGCTCGGCTTGTTCATGGTTTCATTGTCGCCCACATCGGTGAACATCCAGACCATCGTGCTGGGCAACATCCTGGCGATCACGCCCGGTGACACGCTGCAGCTGGCGATCATCGGCCTGGTCACCTTGGCCGTGCTGCTGGCCAAATGGCGCGACCTGATGCTGACATTCTTCGACGAGAACCAGGCCCGTGCGGTCGGCATCCGGCCGACGCGCCTGAAACTGCTGTTCTTTGCCCTGTTGTCGGCCTCGACAGTCGCCGCGTTGCAGACGGTAGGGGCGTTCCTGGTCATCTGCATGGTCATCACCCCCGGTGCCACGGCGTACCTGCTGAGCGATCGCTTCCCGCGCCTGTTGGTGATCGCCGTCAGCATTGGCGCGCTCACCAGCCTGGCGGGCACTTACCTCAGTTATTACCTTGATGGCGCGACTGGCGGCGTCATCGTCGTGCTGCAGACCTTGATCTTCCTGCTGGTCTTCGTCTGTGCGCCCAAGCATGGGCTGCTGGCGGCCAGGCGCCGCGGGCGGCAGGCGTTGGAGGTGCGCTCATGAGTGGGGTGGAGCTGTTGCTGGAGCCGTTTCGCTTCGATTTCATGGTCAATGCCATGCTCATCGCCGTGCTCATCGCGGTTCCCATGGCGCTGTTGTCCTGCTTCCTGGTACTCAAGGGCTGGGCGTTGCTGGGCGATGCCATTGCCCACGCGGTGTTCCCAGGTGTGGTAATCGCCTACATCGTGCATATCCCTTATGCCATAGGTGCGTTCGTGGCCGGCATGTTCTGCGCTGTCGCTACGGGGTTTCTCAAGGAGAACAGCCGTATCAAGCAAGACACGGTGATGGGCATCGTGTATTCGGGGATGTTCGGCCTGGGCCTGGTGCTCTACCTGAAGATCGAGTCCAGCGTGCACCTGGACCATATCCTGTTCGGCGACATCCTGGGTGCCAACAGCCAGGACATGTGGCTGTGCGCAGCCATCGCTGTGCTGACGGCGGCTGTCATCGCGACCAAGTGGAAGGACCTGATGTTGCATACCTTCGATGCGATACAGGCCCATGCGGTGGGCCTGCGCACTGGCTGGCTGCACTATGGGTTGTTGTGCCTGATCTCGCTGGCCGTGGTGGGAGCCTTGAAGGCTTCCGGTGTCATCCTGGCCATTGCGCTGCTGATTGCACCCGGTGCCATTGCAGCGTTGGTTGCCCGCCAGTTGCGGCACATGCTGTGGGTTTCGTTGATCGTCGCTATCGGCTGTGCGTTTCTGGGGGTCTATCTCTCATTCTTCCTCGACAGCGCCCCGGCGCCCACGATCGTGTTGGTGTTCGCGCTGCTGTTCATGCTTACCCTCTGTTATCACTCGACCGGGCGCATGGCCGCCAAGAAAACCTCGGGCCCGCTCGCATGATAACGACCAGGGCGGGGCGCGCGGCTCGCCCAGATGGCATGTGCCTGTTGACCTGAGAGCATTTTGATGGTCATCTGCGCGCCTGTTTCAGGTGCCCCCTGCCGCCGTGCATGGGGTGAAACGGGAAGCCGGTTCGTCATCGCGCGATGATCAGTCCGGCGCTGCCCCCGCAACGGTATGCGAGCGAAGCATTCGACACACCACTGTGCCCCGGCATGGGAAGGTGAATGCTTCATGACCCTCGCGAGCCCGGAGACCGGCCTGAAGCATCGTTTGGCAAACCCGCGGTGGGCGGGCGCAGGCCGGTTTCCGTGGGCGCGTGCGCCTGCGATCGCCCATGCGTTGTTCCCTCCGGGATTCTTTCATTCCTGTTTCAAGTGGAACGACATGTCCCGTAATTCGCTGTTCAGTTCTCTGCCGGGCACCTTGCTGCGTGCAAGCCTGGTTCCCTGTGTTTTCCTTTCCGTTTCGGCTCAGGCCGCCGAGGCCGACAAAGCCCTGGCACTGCCGGCGACCGACATCACCGGCATTGCCGAGCAGAATCCGCAGCCAGATTTGCATACCCCGAGCACCAGCGGCTCGCGCTTGAACCTGACGCCGCTGGAAACCCCCGCCAGCGTGACCAGCATCAGCGCCGAGCAAATTCAGAAGCGCAATAACGCCACGGTGCAGGACGCCGTCACTCGCTCCCCCGGCATCACCTTCATAGGCACGCCAGGCAACGGCGGCACGGCGCTGTCGGCACGTGGTTTCACCGGTCATAGTTCGACCATGCAGCTCTATGACGGCACCCGGCTGTATGTTGGCGCCGGCACGGTCACCTTCCCGGTGGATACCTGGTCGGTCGAACGCATCGATGTGCTGCGCGGTCCAGCGTCAGTGTTGTACGGCGAGGGTGCTACGGGGGCGGTGATCAACGTGGTGCCAAAGAAGCCATTCGAGGGGGAAATCCGCAACCATGTGCGCCTGGGCTACGGCTCGGATGATCGCAGGCAGATGGCCCTGGATAGCGGTGGTTCATTGACCGATACCCTGAGCTACCGCCTGAACCTGAACAAGCTGGCCAGCAACGGCTGGGTCGATCGCGGCGACTCGCAAAGCCTTGCCATCAGCGGTTCGCTGCGCTGGCAGCCCAGCGACGAGCTGAGTGTCACCCTCAGCCATGACTACGGCGATCAGGACCCGCAGCAGTACTTCGGTACACCGTTGGTGGACGGGCACTTGCGCGAGTCCGTGCGTGACCACAACTACAACGTCGACAATGCCGAAGTGCATTACAACGACCAGTCCACGCGCTTGGTGACGGATTGGGTGATCAGCGACAACCTGACCGCCAGCAATCAGTTGTATTTCCTCAAGGCCCAGCGCCGTTGGCGCAACGCAGAAACCTACACCTGGCTGCCGGGCGACCAGGTGCGGCGCAGCAGCTTCATCAGCATCAAGCAGACCCAGGAGCAGATCGGCGATCGCCAGTCGTTCACCCTGCAGCACTCGCTGTTTGGCCTGGACAGCCAGACTGTGGTCGGCGCCGACTACAACTCGATCCGCTTCGTGCGCAAGCACGACTTCGGCAATACCCTGACCGACACCGTGCCGCTGTCGGGCTCAGGCGGCGGCGAGTACATCAGCAATGACCCATACCGCTCTCGCGAAGCCAACCAGGCCAGGCAGTTTTCCCTGTTCGCCGAGAACCGCACGCAGTTGACCGAGCGCCTGTCGCTGATCACCGGTGTGCGCCGCGACCAGGTGCACCTGAACCGTGATGACCTGGATGCCGATACCCGCAGTGACCGCAGCCTGTCTGGCGACAACTGGCGAGCCGGGCTGGTGTTCGCCGTGAGCGAAGACCTGTCGGTCTACGGCCAGTACGCTACCAGCACCGAAGGCGTCAGCAATCTGCTGACCCTCAACGCTGCCCAGCAGCAGTGGGACCTGAGCACGGCCAAGCAGACCGAGGTGGGCATCAAGCAGATGCTGCCCGAGGGGCGAGGGGAGTGGACCCTGGCGGCGTACCACATCGTCAAGAAGAAACTGCTCAGCACCGATCCGGTAAACCCGACGTTGCAGCAGCAAGTCGGCCAGCAGTCCTCGGACGGTATCGAGGCCAGCCTGGAGCTGCGCCTGCCCTACGATGTGCAACTGTCGGCCAACGCCGCCTGGGTGCGGGCGGAGTACGACGAGTTCGCCAGCGGTGGCAACGATTACTCTGGCAACCGGCCGATCAATGTGCCGCGCCGCTCGGCCAACCTGTGGCTGAGCAAGGACTTCGGCCAGCGCTTCAGCGTCGGTGCCGGGGCGCGTTATGTCGACAGCCGCTATGCCGACAACGCCAACACTGTCGAAGTGCCGAGCTACACCGTGGTCGACGCCAACTTCGACTGGCACGTCCAGCCGGACCTGACCCTTGGCCTGCAATTGAACAACCTGTTCGATCGCCAGTACGCCACCACCACCAGCAACAACGGCCGGCAGTGGTACCTGGGCGAGCCGCGTTCGTTCTTCGTCACCGCCGACTACAGCTTCTGACCCCGTGCACGGGTCAGCCAGCCGATGCCACCTGCAAGAGGGCACAGCATGACAAGTCTGAACATCGAAGCGTTGGGCTGGACGCTGCACGAACGGGGCAGGCCGCCTCGTTCGCTGCTCCACAGCGTTGAGCTGAATGTGGCGCACGGTGAATTCGTCGGGCTGATCGGTCCGAATGGCAGCGGCAAGAGCAGCCTGCTCCGTTGTGCCTATCGCTCGACCGAACCTACGGTGGGGCGCGTTCGCCTGGGCGACGATGATATCTGGCAACGCCCGGCGCGCTGGTGCGCGCAACGTATTGCGGTGGTGTTGCAGGAGTTTCCCGAGGAGTTCGGCTTGAGCGTTGGCGATGTTGTCGCCATGGGCCGCACACCCCATAAGGGGTTGTTCGACAGCGACACGGCCGAAGACCGGCAGCAGGTTGCCCAGGCACTCGCTCAAGTGGGGCTTGCAGCCCAAGGGGGACAAACCTTCGCGACGCTGTCCGGAGGCGAAAAGCAACGTGTGCTGCTGGCCCGCGCGCTGGTGCAGGCGCCCGAGCTGCTGATCCTCGATGAGCCGACCAACCACCTCGACCCGCGTTATCAGCTGGAGTTGCTCAAGCACCTGCGCGGCCTCGACCTGGGCATCATCGCCAGCTTCCACGACCTGAACCTGGCCGCCGCCTTCTGCGACCGGCTGTACGTCATCGACGGCGGGCGCATCGTCGCCAGCGGCACCCCGCAACAGGTACTGACCAGTTCGTTGCTCAAGCAGGTATTCGACGTCGAGGCGCTGGTCGATCCGCACCCGTTGCATCCCTATCCACGCATCACCTGGATCACCCGACCATGAAACTGCGTCACCTGATCGGCCTGCTGTCGATCGTCCTTGCCCTGCCAGCCATGGCCAGCGATTACCCGTTGAGCGTGCGCAGTTGTGACCGTGACGTGTCGTTCACCAAGGCCCCGCAGCGGGTCGTGGTGCATGATGTGAACATGACCGCCATGCTCCTGCACCTGGGCTTGCGCGAACGCATCATCGGCTATACCGGCTTCACCCGCAGCAAACACCGCGACCCATGGATCGACCAGGCCCTGGAGGGCGTGCCGCAACTGGCCAGCCGTTATCCCTCCATCGAAACCCTGCTGGCTGCCGACACCCAGCTGTTCTTCGCGGGGTGGAACTACGGCATGCACGTCGGTGGGCCGGTGACGCCGGCCACCCTCGCGCCGTTCGACATCCCCGTCTACGAACTGAGCGAGTCCTGCTCGTGGGTCATGAGCCAGCCACGGGCCAGTGTCGATGACGTGTACCGCGACCTGGCCAACCTGGGGCGCATTTTCTCGGTCGAGCCACAGGCGCAAATGCTGGTGGCGCAGATGCGTGCTCGCATCGACCAGGTGCGCGGCGCTGTGGCGCAGGTACGGCAACCGCGGGTGTTCCTTTACGACAGCGGTGAAGAGCGGCCCACCACCTCCGGGCGCCTGGGCATGCCGCAGGCGTTGATCGATGCCGCTGGCGGCCAGAACGTGATGGCAGATGTCACTGCCAGCTGGACCCAGGTTAACTGGGAAAGCGTGGTGGAGCGGGACCCTGAAGTGATTGTGATCGTCGACTACGGCCCGCGCAGTTGGCAGGAGAAACGCGACTTTCTATTGCGCCAGGCAGCGCTGAAGGATGTCCGCGCCATACGTGATCAGCGTTTCATCGTGCTCACCTATCTGCAAGTGACGCCTTCCGTGGAAAATGCACTGGCCATCGAGAAGCTCGCCAGCGCGCTGCATCCAGAACTGTGGCAGGGCGCTCGGCCATGAGTGGCACGTGGGGCGTTATCGGTTATCGGTACCTTATAGTCACGTTGACCCTTGTGCTGTTGGTGTCGTGCCTGAGCGCCCTGGCGTTTGGCCCGGCCTCGGTATCTTTGGCCCATGTGGCCGGCATCGTCGGCCAGAAGCTGGGCTTTTCCAGCACTGGCGAATGGACCCAGAGCCAGGCGCAGATCGTCTGGGTGCTCCGCGCCCCACGTGTGTTGCTGGGTGCGCTGGTGGGGGCCGGCCTGGCCTTGGTCGGCACCGCGCTGCAAGCGGTAACCCGCAACCCCCTGGCCGATCCGCATCTGCTTGGGGTCAGTTCCGGGGCGGCATTGGGCGCCGTGCTGGTGATTCTCTATCTGGGTGAGTTCATCGGCGTATTCAGCCTGCCGCTGGCGGCGTTCGCCGGGGCGGCAGGGAGCATGTTGCTGGTCATCGCAGTGGCCAGGCGCAGTGGTCGCATGGACAGCGACCGCCTGCTGCTGGCCGGGGTGGCGGTGTCGTTCGTGTTGATGGCGCTGGTCAACCTGCTGCTGTACACGGGCGATCAGCACGCAGCAGCGTCGGTGGTGTTCTGGATGCTGGGTGGCCTCGGGGCGGCGCGCTGGAATGTCATCTGGCTGCCGGCGCTTTGTGTGCTGTCGGGGATTGTCGTTCTGCGGATAGCGGGACGCGGGCTGAACGCGCTCATGAGCGGGGAGCAGACGGCGGTTAGCCTGGGCTTCAGCGCCAAGCGGTTGCGCTTGCAAGTGTTCGTCTGCACATCGTTGCTGACGGGCGTTCTGGTGTCGCTCAGCGGTGCGATCGGTTTTGTCGGCTTGATGGTTCCGCACATGGCCCGAGCGCTGGTGGGGGCAGAAAATCGGCGGTTGATCCCCGTGAGCGCGCTGCTCGGGGCGATCTTCCTGGTCTGGGTGGATGTCGCGGCGCGGACCTTGATTGCGCCGCAGGATATGCCTATCGGTATCGCTACTGCGGCGTTGGGCGGTTTGTTTTTCCTGCTGTTGCTGAAGCGTTGATGACGATGGTTCCCGCGTGCGGGAACTACAAGCGTACGCGCGAAAATCCCACAGGAATAACTGGCCCGAAACAAACGTAGGAGCGAGCGCCAGCTCGCGATGCGCCGCGCGGGCGGCGCTCGATCTCACAGGCACTGAAACTGTGATGGCGGGCACTACCCACAACTGCTCACACCGCCGGCGTCAAGCAGGCGTACACCACCAGCTCCACCAACATTTCCTCGCGCGCCAGGCCTGCTACCACCACTGCCGCGCGGTTGGGGTAGGGCGCTTGGAAGTATTGCGCGTACACGCTGTTGACCGTGGCCAGGTAACTGCGGTCGGTCACGTAGATCAGTACCTGGGTCACGGCTTCCAGCGAACTGCCTGCAGCCTCCAGGGTGTGGCGCAGGTTGCTCAGGGTCTGGTGCGTCTGTGCTTCGATACCGCCAGCGACCACCTGGCCCTGTGCATCGATGGGGATCTGCGCGGTATAGAGCGTGCCGTTGCCGACCACGGCCCACTCCAGTGGCGCTTTGGAGGCGAACAGGTCGGTTTTGACTGCATATTTCATGGATGAATTCCTAAGTGAACGATGATGGCCTGTCAGTCGCTATCGCTGCCGCCACCTGCGCCGTGGCGGCGTGACGCTTCGCTGCTTTCCACCAGGATGTGTTCGGCAAGCTGTTTGAGCCGCTGCCAGGTGCGCTCGCTGACGTTGAAACCTTGCGCAAGCGCCGTGGGCGGACTGGGCTGGGGGCTGGCAGGTGCCGCTGGGCGGCTGAAGAGGATGGTGATGCTCTGCTCGACCTGCGCGTCGCTGGCATGCCGATCCTCGCTGTGCAGTTCAGGCCGACGGCCGCCAGCCATGAAGGTTGCACAGTGAACCTGGCGTACGTCGCCCCAGCGAGCCTGCACCAGCAATCCCAGTTCGGCGGCGCGGCGCAGGTAGCCGAGCAATAGCAGTCGGTTGTGGCAGCGATGAATCCGCAGCAGCGCCTGGCCGCTAGCCAGCGCTTTGCCCGCAGCCAGTTCCACGGCAGCCGCAGCGCAGCGCAGGACACTCTGGCTGTGGGCATCGATCACCAGCAGGGCGCTGTCCTCGTAGCACAGGGCGAACGGTCGGTCGGCTTCTCGCTGCAGGTAGTCCAGGGCCTTTTCCAGCGTGCCGACGCCGTCTAGCCCCTGCAGTTGCAGCCAGCCGACCAGGTCGGCGGCGTCTTCACAATCACCTGCGGCAAAGCCCATGCCCTCGAAGGCCTTGCGGCACATCACCTGAATTTCATTGAGCGATACACGCATGGTCAAACGCCTCCGTGCGGCATTACCGCAAAGTTCCAATCGTCGTCGAACGGCTGGCCGATTTCGCTGACCAGCGGTGCGCCCTGGAACAGCGTGATGCGCACCCAGCGACTCGACTTTGGATCGAACTTGCCGGCGCCGAAGAACGCCAGTTTGCAGCGCAGCAAGTGAATCGGCAGCATGTCGCGGGCTAGCAGGTTGGCGCGGATTTCACCATAGGTGCTCAGTGCCATGCCCTGCAGGCGGCGAACCGTGCCCTTGAATGCCGGTTGGCTGATCAGGAAGTGCGCGGTCAGCGCCTGGGGCTGTGCAGCCAGGTACGCGAGCGCGGCAGCATGGCAACGCTGGATATTACGGGCGATGCCCAGTTGCATTTCCTTCTCGGCGCCAGGCTCCTCGGTGCGCATGCCCAGGCGAGGCTCCTCTTTTTCGGCGGAGCGGTACCAGAAGAAATGTTCGGCGTCCACGTCGCTGAAATCATAGGCCAGGGCCCAGCCATACTGCCGCTCGATCAGTTCACGCAGTTGCTCCAGGGGCATCTGTGCGTCCAGGCGCCAGTCTTCGACTACGCCCATCTGGTCGGCCAGTGGCGTGACTAGCTCGGGGTACAGCTCCAGCAACAGGCTGACCAGCAACTCCTGACAGCCGAGGCCTGCGTGCGCTTCGCTCCAGGCCAACAGGCGCGACCAGAGGTCGCTGCCGCAGGCCTGAAGGCATAGCCAGTCGGCCAGCGATACCAGTTCAGCCAGGGTCTGTTGGTTCTGTTCGTGCTGACGTTGGTCCTCGGTCAGGGTCTGGCTCAAGTGCTGGCGAGCCCGCGCCAGCAGGGTCTGCAAACGTGTCAGTCGGCTGGCCTCGGCCGTTTGCGCCAAGACCTGGGCCAGGGCCGTTTCCCGCGTGTTGATCCACTGTTCGACCAGTTGCGGGTGGTTGATCAGGAACGGGGCCATGCCCAGCCCGGTGGCGTTGCCGACACCCAGGTATCGCTGCAGCGCCGGTTCCAGTTTCACGGCCTGTTGCGGGGCGAGCGCATGGGCCATGTGCTCGATCTGTTCAATGCTGAAGTGGCGCAGCATGTAGACGGTGAACATCTGCGCGGCGAACGGCTGGCTGAAGTCGGCGTTGTCTTGCAGGCAGCCGAAGTCGGCGATGCCGAACTTGCCATTGCCGTACACGGCAGTGGTGCGATAGAGGTAGCCGACCTCGGCCAACTGGCGTGGATCAGGCTGGTTGCCTTCGGCCAGTGCTGCCAGGAAACGGTCGAAATTGCGCAGGCTGCGGTTGGCCCGGGACAGCACCAGTACCCGGGCATCGAAACGGCCGGCCTCCTGCAAAGGCACGTTGCGTTGCAGGTCGGCCAGTTGCGCGTTGTCGACATCGCCGGCGACCAGCACGAAAGTCACGTCCCATTGGTCGGCGATGACCCGGTCGCTGCGTTTTTCCGGTGGCAGGTATGCCGAGAAAATCACGCAGTGGTAGTGGGCATTCGGCGTGTCGATGCGGTAGATGGCAGTGCCGAAGCCCTCGCCATCGAGGTCGAAGCAACTGCGCTGGATCTGCCAGCGCTGGTTCATCATCCGCCGCATGCTGCTGCGCACGAAGCTCAACGGGCTTTGGAAGTGGCTGCCCAGCCGGGCCAGGTTCATGACCTGGCTGGCGGGGCGCAGCGTGGGCGTTGCAAGCACGGTGTGGGGCATTGTTGTCATACCTTGATGCATCATGTTCAGACGCCTTGTTCGCGGGCCATGTGCCGGGCGATGCGCACCGCATCCCACAAGGCTGGCAGGATCACCAGCGACACCGGCACCGCGGTGATCACGATGAAGGACTGCAGGGCCGTCACGCCGCCCGCACCGATGGTGATCAGCACCACCGCCGCCAGGCCCATGCCGATGGCCCAGAAGCCGCACAGCCACTTCTTCGGTTTATCCGTGCTGGACATCGCCAGCGCTACGGTGAAGGCCATGGCATCGCCATTGGTGGCCACCGAGATGAAACTCAGGAACAGGAACAGCGCGCTGATCAGGCCGCCCAGTGGCAGGTTCTGTGTCACGCCCAGCAGCAGGTCCTCGGGCTGGGCACCATGGGCGGTGACGATGCCCGGGGTTTGCAGCTCCAGGCCGATGCCGCTGCCACCGACCACGGTGAACCAGAACATGGTCACCAGCGGGGCGATGATCGACAGCGTCATGATGATCTCGCGAATGGTGCGGCCCCGCGAGATCCGCGCGACGTAAAGCGCCACCATGGGGGCATAGCCGATGAACCACCCCCAGTAGAACACCGTCCACCAGTCCAGCCACTTGGGGTCGGCACGGAACATCGCCATCGGGATGAAGTGCTCCACATGCAGGGCGAACGCCGCCGGGAAACCGCCAAGGATGAACAGCGTCGGCCCGAATACCACCATGAACAGTGCAAGGCCCAGCATCAGCCAGACGTTGATCTCGCTGACGAAGCGGATGCCCTTGAGCCCGACCAGGCAGGAGGTGGTGTACATCAGGGTGACCAGCACGATGGTGACCGACTGGCTGACCAGGTCGTTGGGCAGGCCCCACACGGTGTGCAGGGCGCTGCTGATCTGCAGGCCGAGGAAGCCGATCGGGCCGATTGTCCCGGCGACCACGGCGATGATCGAGGCGGCGTCGGCCAGGGTACCGATCGGGCCCTTGAGCGCACGCTCGCCGAACAGCGGGTAGAGCAGGGTACGCGGCGCCAGTGGCAAGCCCTTGTCGTAGTGCAGGTGCATCAGCACGATCGCCAGCAGGCTGCCCAGCACGGCCCAGGCCAGGAAGCCCCAGTGCACGAAGGACTGCGCCAGCGCCGCGGTGGCCGCCGCTTCGCTGTGTGGCTGCAGGCCAGCGAACAAGGGCGGTGGGCTGGCGAAGTGCATCAGCGGTTCGGCGGCGGCCCAGAACGCGCCGCCGCCAGCGAGCAGGGCGCACATGATCACGGCGATCCAGTTGAAGGTGCTGATGTCCGGGCGCTGGGTAATCCCGCCCAGGCGCACGCGCCCGCATTTGGAGAAGCCGATGGCCAGGCTGACGACGAAGGTCACCAGCATCAGCACTTGCCAGTACAGGCCGAATGCCTTGGTCGACCAGGCGAACATGGTATTGACCAGCGCCGACACCGCATCGATGTCGATCAGTGCCGCGAGCAGGAATGCGCCAAGGAAGCCGCCGCTGATCAGGAACAGCGGCCAGTCTATGTCCCGCGCCACAGGCAGGCGCATGGCCTGCCCTTCAGCCGGCAGGGTGGTTGGGTTTTTCATGAAGCCTCCGGAACCTGCGATTGTTGTTATTGTCGATGCTGTCCGTGCGGGGGGCTCAAGCCTGCGCCGTGGTGGCGGTGTCCAACAGGCGCAACCAGTTCAGCCCCATGATCTTGCGTACGTCTTGCTCGGCGAAGCCACGGGCACGCAAGCCCAGGGCGATGTTGGGGAAGTCGCGGCTGTCACGGAACCACTGCAACGGCGCAGGCCAGTTGGCATTGTCCTTGGAGCCTTCGCCGTAGTCCTTCTCCTTGCTCCAGCGGCCATTGCGCATCCATTCGAGCACCGCCAGTGGTTGCGCCTGGCACAGGTCGGTGCCGATGCCGATGTGCTCGACGCCCATCAGGTCGGCGGTGCGGGCGATCATGTCGCAGAAACTCTCCAGGCTGCAGTCCGACGCGCCCTTGAGGTGGAAGGGGTAGGTACTGAAGCCCAGCAGGCCGCCAGACTCGGCGATACCGCGCAGTACCGCATCGGACTTGTTGCGTTTGGCCGCATGGAAGCTCGACGGGTTGGCGTGCGAGACGATCACCGGTCGGCTGGATAGCTCGATGGCCTCCAGGGTGCTGCGTTCGGCGCTGTGCGACATGTCGATGAGCATGCCGACCCGGTTCATCTCAGCGATCACTTGCCGCCCGAAGCGGCTTATGCCGTTGTCTTCGCGCTCGTAACAACCACTGGCCAGCAGGCTCTGGTTGTTGTAGGTGAGCTGCATGACGAACACCCCGAGCTGGCGGAATACCTCCACCAGATCGATATCGTCCTCGATCGGCGAGCAGTTCTGGAAACCGAAGAAGATCCCCACCCGACCTTCCTGGTGGGCCAGTCGGATATCGTTGGCCGTGCGCACCGGGCGGATCAGCTCTGGCCAGGTTTCGAAGCGACGGTTCCACTCGCCCAGACGTGACAGGGTCTCGCGGGCGTTCTCGTGATAGGCGATGGTGGCGTGCACCGCGCTCAGCCCACCGGCCTGCATTTGCTGGAATATCTCCGGGCTCCAGTTGGAATACTGCAAGCCATCGATCATCAGTAAGTCCTGCATGGCGCGCACTCCTTCAGGGCCGCACGTAGGTGGTCTTGACCACGGTGTAGAAGTCGCGGGCGTACTGGCCCTGTTCGCGTGGGCCGAAGCTGGAGGCTTTGCGGCCGCCAAACGGCACGTGGTAGTCGGTGCCGGCGGTGGGCAGGTTGACCATCACGCAGCCGGTCTGGGCACGGCGCTTGAACTCGCTGGCATGGCGCAGCGACTGGGTGATGATGCCGGCGGTGAGGCCGTACTCGGTGTCGTTGAGTGTCGCCAGGGCCTCCTCGAAGTCGTGCACGCGGATCACGCAGGCGATGGGGCCGAACACTTCTTCGCGGTTGATGCGCATGTCGTTGCGGCTGTCGATGAACAGCGCCGGGCGCATGTAGTAGCCGTCGCTGTCCAGTTGCAGGCGTTCGCCGCCCTCGACCAGGGTGGCGCCTTCGGCCTGGGCCAGGCGCAGGTACTCCAGGTTCTGCTCCAGTTGGCGCGCCTCGGCCACCGGGCCGATCTGCACGCCGGCGTGCAGGGCATGGCCAACCTTGAGCTGGCGCATGCGCAGGCGCAGGGCTTCGACGAAGCGGTCATGGATGCCGGCGCAGACGATCAGGCGCGAGGAGGCCGTGCACTTCTGCCCGGTACCGAAGAAGGCGCCATTGAGTGCGCACTCCACCGCCACGTCGAGATCGGCGTCGTCCATCACCACCAGGGCGTTCTTGCTACCCATCTCCAGCTGGCAGCGCACCAGGTTGCCGGCGGTGGCGATCGCGACACGGCGGCCGGTTTGCAGCGAGCCGGTGAAGGTCAGGGCGTCGATATCGGCCGACTGCACCAGGGTTTCGCCGACGCTGGCACCACTGCCCATGACCAGGTTGAAAGTGCCGTCGGGCAGGCCCTGGCGGCTGATGATCTCGGTCAGTGCCCAGGCGCTGGCCGGTACCAGGTTGGCCGGCTTGAACACCACCGCGTTGCCGAAGGCCAGGGCTGGGGCGATCTTCCAGGCGGCCGTCGCCATCGGGAAGTTCCAAGGGGTGATGATGCCGACCACCCCTACCGGTTCGCGGTGCACTTCGATATCGATGCCGGGGCGCACGGAGGCCGCGGTTTCGCCCATCTGGCGCAGCACTTCGGCGGCGTAGTAATGGAAGAACTGACCGCTGCGGGCGACTTCGCCAATGCCTTCGGCCAGGGGTTTGCCTTCTTCACGGGAAAGCAACTGGCCGAGCTCCTCCTTGCGGGCGATCAGTTCGTCGCCGATGGCCATCAGTATCTGCTGGCGTGCTTCCAGGCCGCGAGCGGCCCACAGCGGTTGGGCGGCAGCGGCGGCCTGGATGGCCTGTCGGGTCTGCTCTGCACTGGCCTGGTGGTACTCGCCGATCAGGTCGCTGGTATCCGAGGGGCTGTGGTTGCCCAAGGTGGCGTGGCCTTCGCACCACTGGCCATTGATATAGTTCTTGTAGGTCTTGAGTGACATGGATGAACGCCTCCGTTTGCATGGCTCTCATCTTGCGATCAATATGGGGCAAATAAAAATTAATAAAAAAAATTCATTGATAAGGATTTCTAACCATGTTGCCTGAGTTGAAGATCGCCCAACTGCGCTACTTCGTGCTGGTCGCCGAACTCAAGAGCTTCCACGCTGCGGCCCGCCAGGCCTACCGCACCCAGCCGGCGATCTCGCTGGCGGTGCGGGAGCTGGAACAGAAGCTTGGCCAGGCCTTGGTCGAAAAGGGTGGTGGCCGGGTGGAGCTCACACCGTTCGGTGAGCATTGCCTGCCGTTGTTTCGCGGCTTGCTCGAGCACCATGACCGCATTGCCCGCGAGGCCATCTTGTTGGCCCGGCATGAGATTGGCCAGGTCGCTATCGCCACTGTGCCTTCGGTGGCCAGTCGGCTATTGCCCCGGCCGCTGTCGCGCTTCGTGGCCGAGCATCCGAATGTGCAGGTCAGCATCCAGGACGGCACTGCCGAAACCGTCCAGCAACTGCTGCTGCAAGGGCAGGTTGACTTCGCCATCAGCAGCCTGTGGATGGACGATGAACAGATCGCGTTCGCACCGGTGATCAACGATCAGGTGGGTGTGGTGTGCCGAGCCGATCACCCCTTGGCGCAGGTTGGCGGTGCACTGCACTGGTCGCAATTGCAAGATATGCCGATGATTCGCAACGGTACCTCGCGGCTGCTCGAAGGCACCGACGCCGAGTGCCTGCTGGAGCACAGCCGACTGTTCGTCTCCAACATGATTTCGTTGATTGCGATGCTGGAGCAGGGGGTAGGGCTGAGTACCCTGCCTTACCTGGCGTTTCCGCTGGAGAATGAACGGCTGGTGTTCCTGCCGTTGGCAGAACCTGTGGTGGAGCGCCAGATTGGCGTGCTTACTCGCAAGGGGCGCAGCCTGTCGCCGGCAGCGCAGGCACTGATGACGTTTCTACAGGTGCATACGTCTGCGGTCGGACTCGTGGCAGATTGATTTACCGGCTCTCGTCGCTTACGCCGCCCGTTGAACCCACGGCGCTCACCTCACGCTTCCTGTTCGCCACCCCAAACGGCACATGCACCATCGGCAAATCCCCCGCCGGCGACTGCAAATGGCTGCGCTGGTCATCAAAAAACACGTGCGGCTTCAAGATCGACAGCACCCTGGGCTTCTCCATCCCGCCCAGGAAAAAGCACTCATCGGGCGACACCCCCCAATCCTTCAACGTCGTCACTACCCGCTCATGCGAAGGTGCATTGCGCGCCGTCACAATCGCAATCCGCAGAATCCGCTTGTATTCCGGGCACTCGGCCAGCTTGCGGTCTTCAAGCATGCGTATCAGCGAAAGCTTGCGGTACAGGTCCGCCAACGGCCCTGGCGAATGCGGAATGCCCTTGTGTACCTGCTCATGCGCCTGAAACTCATCCAGGTTGTCGCCGCGCTTGTACACGCGCTCCGCTTCGTCATCGGCAATCACCCCATCGAAGTCGAAGGCCACCCGCAGCTCAGTGTCGATCTCGTCATCATAGATGCGCGTCGGTAGCACCCGCCCGGCCGGGTAATCGGCGTCGATGGCCTTCTGCACGTCCTCCTCGTTGGCACTGAGGAACAGCGAGGCATTGAACGCCGGTATGTACTCATAGGGCGAGCGGCCGGACATGAACGCTGCGCGGGTGATGTCCAGTTGGTAGTGGTCGATCGAACGAAATACCCGCAGGCCGGTTTCCGGCGAGTTGCGCGAGAGCAGCACCACTTCCACCGGCAACTGTTCGGGGAAGGCCTGGTTGATGCTCAGGAAGCGGCGAATGAAGGGGAACGCCACGCCCTTGGGAAACGGCTCGTCCAGGTTCTGTTCCTGGTGCTGGCGGTAAGCCTCGACACCCTGGTTCTGGTAGATGTCGTCCGAAACCGTGAGGTCGAACAGCGCACTCGAGGCAACGCCGATGACCAGTTTCTGTTCGATGGGGTAGGGCATGTGGCAACTCCTGAGGGTGTGCTGAAGGCAAGTGTACGCGTGCGCCGTGACGATAGCCCTCAGGCCTCTGGCAGCAGCCCGAGCAGCACCTGAACCTGGCGCTGCAACTGGCTCACATGCTCGCGTTCGGCGCGCAGGGCAGAGCGCAGTTCGTTGTTTTCCTGTTTGTGAATGCGGGCGTTGCGCTCCAGTTCGCGGTCGCCTTGCAACAGCTCCCATATCTCGCCCTGGCGGGCGTGTTGCAGGCACAGTAGCAACAGAGTGATGCCGCAAATGCCCAGCAGCGAGATTTCGATGGCTTCCATGTGACGCTTCCTTGAGATAGTGGCTGTTTGCCGGTAAGCGAAACGATATGTCTACTTTAACTACATGTCGATATTGGTGACTTGTACAGGTAAAGAAATGGTGCAGGTTCATCAAGCCTGAGGCACGTAGAGGACGATCTGCAGAGAAGGCCATTTGATATCATTCATTGCTCGCGATACCGTGGCTGACGCGGGGTGCCTGTGGTCTGAGCGCTGCTGGCAGGCCAGGTGGACTTGCGGCATGCATATGCCTGGTTACTTTACATATCATGGTCATCTTGATTTGCCGGCAAACAGACATGTACGATTTTATGACACGTCATTTGGCATGGCATTAAATTCCGTTGCCCTTCAGGAACCGACATGAAACGTACGCAACGCATGGCGCAAACCCGCTGGGACCTGGCCCTGCGCTACCGGTTGATCGAGACGGTGGTCTGGTGGGAAGGCCGGCTGACCACCAACCACCTGATCCAGAGCTTCGGTATCAGCCGCCAGCAGGCGTCGAAGGACATCAACACCTACATCAACGACTATGCCTCGAAGAACCTGGTGTACGACAAGCAGATCAAGGGCTACGTGCCGACCCGGCAGTTCAAGCCGCTGTTCATCGACGATAGCGCCAGCGCCTACCTCGACCTGCTCAACCAGAACAACGAACGCGCCCCGCATATCGAGGGCCTGGCCCTGGCCTATGCCCATACCGAAGTGCTGAAGCTGCCGGACCGCTCGATCAAGCCCGAGGTACTGCGCCCGCTGCTCAAGGCCTGCCGTGAAAAGCGGCGCCTGGACATCGAGTACGTGTCGTTCACCAGCCCCGAGCTGGAAGGGCGGACCATCGCCCCGCACACGCTGGTGTACACCGGCATGCGCTGGCATGTGCGGGCGTATTGCGAGAAGAACCGCATGTACCGGGACTTCGTGCTCAGCCGTTTCCGCGGTGTACCGGATGTGCATGATGAGGAGACCGAGAATGGCATCGATCATGACCTGGAATGGAACACGCCGGTCGATGTGATCTTCAAGCCGGATGAGCGGCTGACGCCAGCGCAGCGGGCGATCATCGAGGTGGACTTCGGCATGACGGACGGGCAGTTGGTGGTAGGGAGTTCGCAGGCGTTGGCGAAGTATGTGGTCAAGCGGTTCGGGGTGAATCCCAATATGCATGATGCACGGCCCGAAGCGCAGCAGCTGGTGTTGGCGAACCGGGCGGCGCTGAAGCCTTGGCTGAACCTGGATTGAGGCGCACAGGCGGGGTGGGGATGTGGCAACTAACGGCTCACACGCCAAAGGCTACCTGTACCCCCGCGAACACCGGCAAGCCGGTGCCATCCACCGCGCCGCCTATTTCGCGGGCACGCCCGCTCCCACAGGTACTGTGCAGGTTTTGGGCTCACGCCATACCTGTGGGAGCGGGCATGCCCGCGAACACCGGCAAAGCCGGTGCCATCCACCGCGTTGGGTTCTTCGCGGATGAATCGGATCGCCGCACCGCCGCTCCCACAGGTGCTGTGCAGGTTTCGGGTTCACGCTATTGTTCTCTGCGCGACAGCGCAGCCCGTAGGGCTGTGTGATCTCCTACAGGCCAGATACATTTGTGCAAGGCAGTTGCTCCACCAGAAAATCCACGAACACCCGTACCCGTGCCGGCATTGCCGAGCCGCCGACGAACACCGCATGGATCGGCTCCCGGTCACCGGGGTTGTATGCCTCCAGCAGCGGTACCAGGCGGCCACTGGCTAGGTCATCGGCCACGGTGAAGGTACCGATGCGCGCCACGCCAGCGCCGAGCCTGGCCAGCTGCGCCAGGGCTTCGCCGCTGCTGCATTCGATATTGCCGGCCACCTTCAGGGAAAATTCCTGCCCATCGCGGCGGAACGGCCAGTCAGGTGCAGCGCGGCGGAAGTTGAAACGCAGGCAGTTGTGCCGCGCCAGGTCCTCCGGCACAAGCGGCGTACCACAGCGTTGCAGGTAGTCGGGCGAGGCGACGATCACCTGGCCGGTTTCGCCAATGGCACGGGCGCTCAATGAACTGTCCGGCAGGTGGCCGAAGCGCAGTGCCACGTCGGCCTGGCCAGCGAGAATGTCGGCTACCTCATCGCTGAGGGTAAGATCGACCAGCACCTGCGGGTAGCGTGCGCTGAATGCCGCCACCAGAGGTACCACGGTCAGCCGGCCATGGCCCAGCGCAGCGCTGACCCGCAAGCGCCCGCGCGGCACGCCCTGGTCGGTAATGGCCTCTTCCACTTCGAGCATGTCGGCCAGCACCCGCCGCGCACCGCGCAAGTATGCCTCCCCCTCGGGGGTGAGGGTGATCGCCCGGGTTGTGCGCAACAACAGGCGGGTACCCAGGCGCTGCTCGGTGCGCGCGATGATGCGGCTGACCGCCGACGGGGTCAGGCCCAGCGCCCGCGCGGCAGCGGACAGGCTGCCCTCTTGCGCCACCCTGGCAAAAATTTCCATCTCTCCAGATCTTCCACTGAAGTCCATTTGTGCCTCGTCAGCAAAGGTGGTTCGCAAAAAAACGGGCTAGTGCGCCTTGAAAACGGATCGTAGCATTTTCGGCATAGATAAGGAGCTTGCCATGCGTATCAACCCACCACTTGTCGCACTCGCCATCGGTGCCTTTGGCATCGGTGTCACCGAGTTCGCCCCCATGGGCATGTTGCCCAGTATCGCCACAGACCTTGGCGTTTCCATCCCCGCTGCCGGGCTGCTGGTCAGTGCCTATGCGATCGGCGTCCTGATCGGCGCACCGCTGATGACCCTGGCCACCGTGAAGATCCCGCGGCGTTACCTGCTGATCGGGCTGATGGCCATTTTCACCCTGGGTAACCTGATGTCGGCCTTGGCCAGTGATTACGCAAGCCTGCTGGTCGCCCGCGTGGTGACCTCGCTCAACCACGGCGCGTTCTTTGGCATCGGTTCGATCGTTGCGGCCAGCGTGGTACCGCCTGAAAAGCGTGCCGGGGCCGTGGCCGCCATGTTCATGGGGTTGACCTTGGCCACCATCGGCGGGGTGCCGCTGGCGACCTGGTTCGGTGAAATGCTGGGCTGGCGCACGGCATTCTGGGGTATCGCCGGGCTTGGCCTGGTGGCAATGACCACGCTTTGGTACGCGCTGCCTAATGTGCCATCGCCCAAGGGTGAAGGGGTCATGGCCGAGATCCGCGTGCTGGCCCGCGGGCCGGTGCTGGCGGCGCTGCTGCTGACGGTGGTGGGCTCCAGTGCCATGTTCACGGTGTTCACCTACATCGCGCCGATCCTGCAGAGCGAAGCGGCTGCGTCTACCACCTTCGTTACGGCCATGCTGGTGTTGTTCGGTGTTGGCCTGACCTTGGGCAATGTGTGGGGTGGCAAGGCGGCGGACCGTTCGGTCGATCGTACGCTGGTGGTGTCACTGGCTGTGCTGATTGCCGTACTGCTGGTGTTTCCGTTGGTGATGGACTGGCCGCTGCCGACTGCATTGGCGATTCTGGTCTGGGGCGCTGCCAGCTTTGCCCTGGTGCCGCCCCTGCAGATGCGGGTGATGGAGGCGGCCAAGGAGGCGCCCAACCTGGCGTCGGCGGTGAACATTGGCGCATTCAACCTGGGTAATGCGATTGGTGCGGCGCTGGGTGGGGCGGTGATCAATGCAGGATTGGGGTATTCGGCGATTTCCCTGGCGGGTGCGGCGATGGCGGCGCTGGGCTTGGTGATGGTGTTGATGTTTGCCCGGCGTGGGAGGGCGGTTGCGTTGGCAGATCGGGCAGTGGTGTAAGCCGTTGAGACCCTGCGCTGCTTTCGCGACAAAGCCGCTGCTACAGGCGGTCTCGGTACCTTGTGGGAGCAACTGTGTTGTATTGCCTGGACTGGCCTCATTGCCGGCAAGCCAGCTCCCACAGGTATCGCACAGGGCTTGAGGCCTATGCGGTCCATGTAGGAGCGGGCTCGCCCGCGAACACGGGCGGAGCCCGTGCCATCCATCACGAGAGCCTCAGAACTTACCACGCAAGGTCAGCATGTAGTTACGCGGCGCCCCGTACCAGTTGCCGGTATCGCTGGCATCCACTGTTTGGTAGTAGGTCTTGTCGAACAGGTTGTTGCCGTTGAGCGTGGCTGTCCAGTGTTCATCGATGCGGTACTCGACCAGCCCGTTCCACACCGCATAACCGGCCTGGCGGAACGCGTAAGGGTCTTGCTGGCTGAGGCTGCCGTCGGGCAGGCGGTGCTGGATGAAGCCACTCTTGTAGCTGTCGCTCTGGATGGTCGCGCCCAGGCCGACCTTCCAGCGCTCGAACTCGCCGGGTAGCTGGTAGGTAGTGAAGAACTTGAACAGGTGCTTGGGCGTCTGCGTGCTTATCGGTGTGCCGTTGTTGTCGGCGTTACCCGCAACGCGCTGCTTGTTGATGTTGAGGGTATAGCCGACCATGGCCTGCCAGCCCGGCGCCAACTCGCCGGAAATCTCGCTGTCGATGCCCTTGCTGATCACCTCGCCCGAGGCGGTATAGAAGCCTTGGCCGGTGCTCACTGCTTCGTTCAGGCGCTTGGTGTAGTACAGCGCGCTGGACAGGTTGAGGCGACCATCGAGCAGTTCGCCTTTGGTGCCGAACTCGTAGGTTTCACCCTCGATCGGGTCCAGCGGCTGGCTGCTGGCGGACTTGTAGGCGGTCTGCGGCTGGAAGATCTCGGCATAGCTGGTGTACAGCGACCACTGCCGGTTCAGGTCGAGCACCAGGGCGCCAAACGGGGTGATTTCGCCGCGGTTGCTTTCCTTGACCCGGTTATCGGCATTGTTGAAGGCGGGCACCACGGTGCGGGTGTTGTCACGGTAGTCGGAGTAGCGCGCGCCCAGGGTCAGGTGCAGCGGTTCGGCCAGTTGTGCCTTGAAGGTGGCATAGGCACCTGATTTGCGCTGGTTCCAGTCGGGGTTGTAGTAGTAGCTGCCTGGTGTGGGCGGCTTGGGCATGGAGCCGGCGTCCCCCGTGGTGATGTCGAACGGCACGTTGATGTCGCTGACTGGCGACAGGTCGCTGTGGTCGGAGTAGCTACGCATCACTTCTTCGTAGTCGGCGCCGACCAGCAGTTCGTGGGTCAGGCCAAAGGCTTCGAAAGTACCGGACAGGTTGGCATCGAACAGGTCCTGCTCGTTGCTGTAACCACGGATGAAGCGCTTGAAGGTGGTCAGGTTGGTAATCTGGTTGACTGCGTCGCTGACTTCGCCAATGTCCTGGGTGGAGTCGAACTTGCTCTTGGTGTAGCTGGCCTTGACCTTCCAGTTGTCGTCCAGGGCGTGCTCGGCCTTGGCAAAGTACTCGGTGCGCTTGTAGTTGTTCGCTGACCAGTCGGCAGCCAGCGACCTGCTGCGAGAAGTGCCGATTTCCCTGCCATCCTTGTAGCGTACCAGGCCTCGGTCCCAGTAACCGTCCATGTCACGCCACTCGTAGGTGCCACCGATGCTGAGCAGGGTGGCCGGGCTCAGGTCGGCCTCCAGGGTGCCGAAGATCACGTGCTTCTCGCTGTCGGCATTGTCGTAGAAGTACTTTTTGTCTTCGAACGACATCGCCACCCGGCCGCGCAACGCACCGTCGAACCCAAGTGGGCCGGTCAGGTCGACTTCGCTGCGGTAGTTGTCCCAGCTGCCGGCCGACTGGCTGATGCTCAGCTGGTTGAAGGGCAGGGCGCGCTTGCGCACCAGGTTGATGCTGCCACCCGGGTCACCGGTACCGCCGAACAGGCCGTCAGAGCCGCGCAGCACTTCGACATGATCGTACGCGGTCATGTCAGGCAGGGTGTCGAAGGCTTCGTTGCGCAGCATCGGTGCTCCGCTGTCGGTCTGGATACTGCGGATGACGAAGCCGCGCGAGTAGATCTGGTTTTTCGAATCGTTGCCACCGACCACGGTGATGCCGGTGGTCTGGTCCAGGACCTGGGTCAGGCTGGTGAGGTTCTGGTCTTCCATGCGCTGGCGGGTCATCACGGTCACCGACTGCGGGGTTTCGCGCAGGCTGCGTGGGGTCTTGCCGCCGGTGGTGATGGTACCGGTAGTGTAGGAGCCGGTGTTTTCGGTCTGCTCGCCGAGGTTTGCAGCGCCGGTCACGTTGGTCGGGGCCAAGGCCACTGCACCCTGTGGTAGCGGTTCGCTGGCCGGGACCAGGCGGTAGCCGCCATCTTGTGGCATTGCCTGCAGACCGCTGCCAACCAGCAACTGTTGCAGGGCCTGCTGGCTGCTGAAGCTGCCGCGCAGCCCGGCGCTGTACTTGCCGGCCAGGTCGCGGGGGGTGAAGGCGATGTTCAGGCCGGTGCTGCGGCTGAGGGTGGTCAGGGCCGCGTCCAGCGACCCGGCAGGGATGGCCAGGTCGTAGCGTGCAGTGGTGGTGCTGGCGTCGTCGGCGGCGTGGGCCAAGGGCAGGGTGCCCAGCCCTAGGCTGGTGCAGAGCAGGGCTTGGCGGATGGCAATGCGCAAGGGAGTGGGTCGGGTCACGTTTGTTCTCGTTGGCAAATGGAGTGTTCTGCTGTGTATGCCGGGCGAGATCGCAAACCCCTTCACTTGCCGATAACTTTTTTACCGGGGGGCTTCAAGCGCTCAGGCGCACCCAGTAGCGGGTCATCGCCTGCATGCGCAAACCGTGGGCCTGGGCGATGAAGGCCAGGGTGGCGTCGATGTCGGTGAGGTTGAAATTGCCGCTGATGGGGCGCTGCGCAACCTGTGGGTCACAACCCAGGTAGCCGTTGCGATAACGGCTCAGCTCGGCGAGCAGGTCGGCCAGTGGCATCGCCCTTGCGGTCAGCAGGCCGTCACGCCAGGCGGCATCGTCGGCACTGCCTGGCAGGCGTAGCACGCTGTCGCGGGTCACCTGCCAGGCTTCCCCGGCCTGGGCAACGGCGCCGGTACCTGAGTGCGGCTGTATGTTCACGGTACCTTCGGCAACGCCCAGGCGGCAGGCGTCGGCGTACTGACGCACGCTGCAGCGGCTGCCCTGGGCGGCAAACGTGGCAAAGGCGGTGGTTACCTGCAATGGGCGCCAATGCGGGCTGGCGCTGTCGGTACCGCTGGCCAGGTACAGCTCGCCACGCAGCAGCTCGATGCCCCGGCGCTGGGCATCGAAATGCAGGCGCACGGCACTGTCGGTATTGAGCTCCAGCAGGCTGCCATCGGCCAGGGTCCAGCGTTGGTGTTCGCCGACACGGGTGCTGTAGTCGGCCACCAGGCGCTGCCAGGGCGCGGCTTCGCGGGTACTCCAGGCGGTGCTGCCCACTGCCGCGAACAGGGCCAGCAGCTTCAGCGCCTGGCGACGTTGCAGACGGGCTTCGGGCAGTTTTTCCAGGGCCTGACGGGCCAGCCCGCTCGGCACGCCGGCAAAGTGCCCGCTCAGGCTCTGGATGCGCGCCCAGGCCAGGCGGTGGTTTTCGCTACCGGCCAGCCAGGCCTGGAAGGCCGCGCGGGTGGCAGGGTCGGGTTGGTTGTAGGTGAGGCGGATGGACCATTCGATGGCCTGGTCCACTGTTTCGCCGGGCAGGGTGGGCAGCGCACTGGCACTCATGGCGTGGCCTCGAATACCAGCTGGTAGCAGTGGCGCAAGGCTTTGCTCAGGTCGCGTTCGACGGTGGACAGCGACACCCCCAACTGCTCGGCGATGCGCGGGCAGGGCAGGCCGTCCAGTTGTGCCAGCAGGAAGATGGTGCGCGTGCGGGTGGGCAACGCATCGAGCAGGCGGTCGATGGCCAGCAGCGCCTCGATGGCCAGGGCACTGGTTTCCGGTGAGGGCACCTCGCTCTCGGGCAGTTGTGCCAAGGTTTCCAGCCAGGCCCGTTCGATGTCGCGATGACGCCACAGGTCGATGACCAACCCGCGGGCGATGGTCCGCAGATACGCACGTGGCTCTAGCAGCGCCTTGGCCTGGCGCCGCTGCAGCACGCGGACGAAGGTGTCATGGGCGAGGTCGGCAGCGTCCGCCGCATTGTTCAGCCGATGGCGCAGCCAGCCTTGCAGCCAGCCGTGATGTTCGACGTAGAGATGCTCGATGGGGTGTCTGCTGCCGGGCATGACGCGCTTCCGTATTCGTGCACTAATGGTAATGACTCGCATTATTACTCAATGCCCGGCACTGAAACCAGTCTATTGGAGCCACGTATTACCTGGCAGGCATGGCCAAGGCACTGGTCGACGGCCAGTTGCACCAGCTGCGTCAGGCGCAGGCCGGTGAGGGCGAGCCATAGTCGAGCTTGCCTGGGGGACGTGAACTTGGCACCCTTGGACCGCTTGAATCGCCTGTATCACCACAGAAGGAAGTTCGCATTGAGCTGGGACAAGGTGGGGAAACTCCTCGTAGCCGTGCTGATTGGCCTGCTGGTCCTGTTGGCTGTCTATGGGGTGCTCAGAGAGAGCCCGCGCCTGGAGGCGTCGCTGACCTATGCCTACCTTACCTACCCCAGCCAGTTCAGCGAACGCATCAGCAAGGCCAGCGAGCAGCTCAAGTACGAACGCTTGCATGGGCGCATCGATACCATCAGCCAAGGCAGGCTGAGCCACGACCAGGTCGACCGGCTGATCGAAATGACCCAGGCGCCGTATGCCCAGCTGTTCGCCAAGCCCTTCGAGGCAGGGCTGGTCGACCACCGTAGCGGCTTGCTGATCGAGCTGCGCAATATGGGTGATGCAGCGGTACGGCAGGTGAAAATCCGCTTGCCGGCCAAGGGCCTGGTGCAGGTGCGCGATGTTGCTGGCAACGACACCATTCTGGAGACCGCCACTGCGCAGGTGGACGTCCCCGCCATCGAACCGGGCGGCGTGTGCAAGGTGTGGGTATATTTCGATGCGGACTACTCGCAAATCCGCCAGGGCGGGGTCAGCATCAGCCACGCTGATGGTGTTGCCGATGTGCAGGTGTACCGCGAGTTCATCGGTTTTCCAGCCTGGGTGGCGCGCTATAGCCGTGAGCTGATGGTGCTGCTGGGCGTGTTGGCGTTCAGCGTGCTGGGCCTGGCGTATGCCTGCCTGTCGCGTCGCCGCGCGGCGTAACCGCTGTCGCTCGCCACACCTGATTGGCTCCCACAGGGATTGCGCAATTCCTGAATTCTGCGCGGTACTTGTGGGAGCTGGCTTGTCGTGGCGACGAACCGCGGCGATGGGCTGCACAGCAGCCCCAATGTGCCTTATAGGCTTAACTGAATGGCATTAGCCCTTGAGGACATGGCTTTTGCCTGCCGGTCAATAACCGCCATCGTGCAGCGCAAGGCTCTGGCGCAACTGTTCAAGCAAGGCGTGGCGCAGCGCCTGCGGTGCCTGTACGCGGATCGAGCCTGCCTGGGACAGCAGCCAGCTCATCAGCGCCCGGTTGTCATCGACGGTCGCCACCAGCATGGTACCGCCGCCCTCATGCAGTGTCAGCTGCATATCTGCGGAAAGTGGCAGCTCTTCCAGGCGTCGGGCCAGTGCGTCATCGACCCAGGCATGCAGCTCCACCTGCTTCGGGGGCCAGAGCACGTCAGGTTGCAGTTGTTGCGCTTCGCCCAGATTCAGGCCCGGTTGCCAGTACCAGCCGTAGGGCGTGCCTTTGCTGTTGCAGTGCAGTGGGAACAGCGTAGCGAGCTCGACCAGGTCGCGCTCGACGGTGCGCTTGCTGGTGGCATGGCCCACGTTTGTGAGGGCGGTCTGTAACTGGGTGGAACTCATCCCTGGGTGGCGGCTGGGCAGCAGCTTGAGCAGTTGCCACTGGCGGGCAATGGTGTGGCGGGTAGGGTGGCTAGGCAAAGGGCTCGTCCTTGAGGGCAGGCGGGAGGCCGCCTGAATAGTGGCTTTTAGCTATCGCCGAGCATACCCTGTCACAAGAATGGATCCAAGTTTTCGCGTGAGGCGCAGTTCTTGCCGGTGCATCCGGCGGTATTAGGCAATTGCACTAGCCAGACATTGCTGCAGCGCCTCGATAAATACCTCTTCCGCCCGGCTGAACCGCTGCTCCCTGTTCCACAGCAAATGAATATCCACATCGGCAATCCCTTCTGGTGGCGGTAGCTTCCACAACAACCCCGCCGCCACATCCGACACCACCACATGCTCAGGCAGGCAACCGATGCCAAACCCGGCAATCACCAGCCGGCGTACTTCCTCAAGGCTTGGTGAAGATGCCACGATCCGCCCGGCAAACCCCTGCTGGTCGCGGAAGATGGTCAGCGGCGACAACATGCCGCCAATCTGGTCACTGGTGAAACTGACGAAATTCTCCCGCTGCAGGTTGCCTTCGGCCTGGCCGAACAGGGCATGGTGCTTGCCGCAGAAAAACGCATAGCGCTGGCGCAGGAACAGGCGCTGCTCCAGCCGTGGCTGCGCACGCCGGTTGAGGCTCAGCCCTGCCGTGGCGGTTTTTTCCTGCAGGGCAGCGACGATGTCGGAGCTGCGCATCACGTCGATCTCCAGGTCTACTCGCGGGTGCTGGCGATGGAAGTCCGCCAGGAAGTCATCGAAGCGTTCGCTGACGATGCGGCTGATCATCAGCAGGCGCACCTTGCCCACCAGTTCGTCCGCCGGTTGCTCCAGCAAGCCGCCGATCTGCGACATCTGCCCATACACCTCGCCAGCCAGCTGGAACAACTGCTCGCCCATTTCCGTCAGCACGAAGCGCGGCCCGCGGCGGGCGATGAGCTGGCGGCCGAGCTGCTCTTCAAGGCGCTTGAGCGCCTGGCTCACCGCTGGCTGGGTGAGGTGCAGGCGGGCGGCGGCGCGGCTGATGGACAGCTCCTGGCCGATGACCCGGAAGGTGCGCAGCAGGTTCCAGTCGAGGCGGTCGTTGAGCAGGCGGTCGGGCATGGCGGGGCTCGATAATAAGCGTGGTTAATAGTTCAAATAATAAATAGAAAATTGACTAATCATAGCCCCGGGCCGATAAATCGCAGGTATCGAGACCTGTTGGTTTGGTGTTGGCTTCTTCGCGGGCTTGCCCGCTCCCACAGGATTTGCACAAGGTCTGCAATCGGTGCAGTACCTGTGGGAGCGGGCAAGCCCGCGAAGAGGCCGACACCGAATCAACTGGCCAAGCGCCAGCAGAGCGCCACCGTGACCCAGCAACTCCTGCCAGAACAACAAGCAAAGGAGCCCCCATGAAGCCCACCGCTTCCCCCCAGCCGCGCCGTGCCGCCGCCGCCGCGTTCATCGGCACCATGATCGAATGGTACGATTTCTACATCTACGCCACCGCCGCCGCCCTGGTGTTCGGCGCCTTGTTCTTCCCTTCCGACAACAGCCTGTTCAGTACCATGGCCGCGTTCGGCACCTTCGCCGTGGGCTTTTTCGCCCGGCCACTGGGTGGCATCGTCTTTGGCCACGTGGGCGACCGTATCGGCCGCAAAAAGTCGCTGGTCATCACCCTGCTGATGATGGGTGTGGTCACCGTGGGTATCGGCCTGCTGCCAACCTACGCACAAATTGGCGCCACCGCGCCGGTGCTGTTGATCCTGTTGCGTATCGTCCAGGGCATCGCCGTGGGCGGCGAGTGGGGCGGGGCGGTGCTGATGGCCGGCGAACATGCACCCAAGGGGCGGCGCAACTTCTTCGCCTCGTTCGCCCAGCTGGGCAGCCCGGCGGGCCTGATCCTGTCGCTGCTGGCCTTCGGTGCGGTCACCCGCCTGCCGGAAGAAGAGCTGATGAGCTGGGGCTGGCGCGTGCCGTTCCTGGCCAGCGCTTTGTTGCTGCTGGTGGGCCTGGCGATCCGCCTGGGGGTGAACGAATCCCCCGAGTTCATCGCCAGCCGCGAGCAGGCGGAAAAGGCCCGGCGCAAGGAGCAGGCCCCAGTATTCGAAGTGCTGCGCACGGCCTGGCGCCCGCTGTTGTTGTGCATCGGTGCCAACACCCTGGGCATTGCCGGGGTCTACTTCACCAACACCTTCATGATCAGCTACACCACCCAGCAACTGCACCTGGAGCGTTCGTTGATCCTGGAATGCCTGTTCTTCGTGGCGATCATCCAGTTCTGTGTGCAGCCGCTGGCCGCCTGGCTGTCGGAAAAAATCGGCGCCACCCGCTTCCTGGCCTTGGTCGCGTTGCTGGCGATGGCCTCTCCATACCCGATGTTCGTGTTGGTCAGTTCAGGCCAGGGCCCCTTGATCGTGCTTGGCATCGCCCTGGCAGCAACCTGCATGGCCTCGTTCTACGCGGTAATCGCCGGCTATGTCAGCGGCATGTTCGACACCCGCGTGCGCTACACCGCCATTTCCCTGGCCTACCAGGTCTGCGGCGCCCTCGCTGGCGGCCTGACCCCGCTGATCGGTACCTGGCTGGCCCACACCTTCACTGGCCAGTGGTGGCCGATGGCGCTGTTCTACACCCTGATAGCCACCATCTCGCTGGTCTGCGTGCTTGCCCTGGCGCGCCAGTACGCCCGTAGCCAGCGCCTGGAACTGGCTTGATCGAATCGCTTTTTTCTGGAGTACCCGCACATGTTGAAAAGCAATGGCGAACGCCTGTGGGCGAGCCTGATGGCCATGGCCGAAGTCGGCGCCACCGCCCGGGGTGGCAGCTGCCGCCTGGCCCTGAGCGACGAGGACAAGGCCGGCCGTGAACTGTTCAGCCACTGGTGCCGCGAAGCCGGCCTGAGCCTGTCGGTGGATGCCATCGGCAACCTGTTCGCCCGCCGCGCCGGCAGCGACCCGAATGCCGCCCCGGTGATGATGGGCAGCCATCTCGACACCCAACCTGAAGGCGGCCGTTTCGATGGCGTCTACGGCGTGCTGGCGGGGCTTGAAGTGGTGCGCCGCCTCAATGACCTGGACATCCAGACGCGCAAGCCGCTGGAAATCGCCGTATGGACCAACGAGGAGGGCGCCCGCTTCACCCCAGCCATGTTCGGCTCGGCAGTGTTCACCGGAACCCTGGCCCTGGATGAAGCGCTGGCCATTCGCGATGCTGAGGGCATCAGCGTCGCTGACGAATTGCACCGTACCGGTTACGCCGGCCAGCGCCCGCTGGGCGGCCCCGTAGATGCCTATTTCGAAGCGCATATCGAGCAGGGCCCGATCCTTGAAGACAATGCCAAGGCCATTGGTGTGGTCAGCGGCGGCCAGGCCATCCGCTGGCTGGATGTGACGGTCGAAGGCATGGCGGCGCACGCCGGCACCACGCCGATGCCGCTGCGCAAGGATGCCCTGTACGGCGCGGCGCGGATGATCCAGGCGGTCGAGCAACTGGCGGCGGATTTCGCCCCCGAAGGGCTGACCACCGTGGGCGAGCTGTCCATCGCCAAGTCTTCGCGCAATACCATTCCCGGCCTGCTGCAGTTCACGGTCGACCTGCGCCACCACCGTGATGAAGCCATCGAAGCGATGGAGCGTGACCTGGCCCTGAAGCTGCAAGCCATCGCCAGCCAGCGTGGCCTGCAGGTGCGCATGGAGCGGCACTGGGTCAGCCCGGCCACTCCGTTCGACGCTGACTGTGTGGCCGCCGTGCAGCAGGCGGTGGACGGCCTTGGTTATGCCCAGCAGTCGATTGTCAGTGGTGCCGGTCACGATGCCATCCTGTTGGCGCGCTACTGCCCGACGGCGATGGTGTTCATCCCCTGCGTTGGCGGCCTGAGCCACAACGAAGCCGAAGACGTATTGCCCGAGGATGCCCGCCAGGGCGCCGATGTACTGTTGAACGCCGTGCTGGCCCGTGCGGGTCGCGTCGACCAAGGAGAAGCCTGATGCGTTGCTACTTCCACCCCGAACAATTGCTGCATCACCCGCGCAGCTACTACTCGCGCGGCGCGATGCGCACCCCGCAGGAAGTGCCCGAGCGTGCCCAGCGCCTGTTGCAGGCGGCCAAGGACATTGGCTTTGACATCCGCCAGCCTGAGGATGCCGGCCTGGATCCGCTCAAGGCGGTACACGGTGAGGCCTATCTGGCTTTCCTCGAAGAGGCCCATGCGCGCTGGAAGGAAGTGCCCGAGGACTGGGGCGACGAGGTCATGTCGAACATCTTCGTGCGCGAGCCCAATGCCCTGCGCGGCATCCTCGCCCAGGCCGGGCGTTACCTGGCCGATGGCAGCTGCCCGGTAGGCGAGAGCACCTGGCATTCGGCCTATTGGTCAGCGCAGAGCGCGGTAGCCGGGGCCAAGGCCATTCTCGATGGCGAGCCGGCGGCCTACGCGCTGTGCCGACCGCCGGGGCACCATGCGCGGTTCGATGCGGCGGGTGGGTTCTGCTACATCAACAACGCGGCTGTAGCTGCACAGGCCTTGCGCAGCCGCTACAGCCGCGTGGCGATCCTCGATACCGACATGCACCATGGGCAGGGGATTCAGGAGATCTTCTACGATCGTCGCGATGTGCTGTATGTGTCGGTGCATGGCGACCCGACCAACTTCTATCCGGGCGTGGCTGGGTTCGAGGACGAGCGCGGCAGTGGTGAGGGGGAAGGGTACAACCTCAACCTGCCGATGGCGCATGGCGCCAGCGAAGCGGACTTCATGGGGCAACTGGAGGTCGCGCTGGCTGCGGTGAAGGACTTTGGCGCCGAGGTGCTGGTGTTGTCCTTGGGGTTCGATATCTACGAGCTGGACCCGCAGAGCAAGGTGGCGGTGACCACTGAAGGGTTTGCCGCGTTGGGGGAGCGGATTCGGGCGTTGCGCTTGCCGTGCCTGATTGTGCAGGAGGGGGGGTATCACCTGGAGAGCCTGGAGGAGAATGCTCAGGCGTTTTTTGCCGATAAGATGGATTGGCGATAAGTACAAGGAGCCGGCTGCTGTGGTGTAGCTGCCGGCCTCTTCGCGGGTGAACCCGCTCCTACAGCTGAACGCGTTCACTGCATCTTCAGCGCTTGAAGTCTTGCGGCGAACCCCTCCGCACATGCTTCACCAACACCTTCTCCAGCAACTCCCACATCGCAGGGTCGGTACTGAACGCCACATTGAAGCGCATCCACCCGGTCGCCTTGGCGTCGACCATGAACAACTGCCCAGGCCCGAGCATGATGCCTTTCTCCAGCGCATCGTCCAGCAATGCCGCACTGTCCGGAATCGCCGGGTGGCGGGTCCAGATGTACATGCCTTCATCCGACTCGATGAACAGTTCGAAGCCCAATCGATGCAGATGCCGGCCAACTTCCTGGTGCGCCTCGGCCAAGCGCTGGCGCAGGCGCTTGAGGTGCTTGCGCCAGCGCCCGTCGATGATTGCGGCATACACCACGCGCTCCATCACCTGCGAGGTGGTCAGCCCCGAGCGCATCTTCAGGTGCAGCAGTTTCTGCATCAGCTCGGGGTTGGCCAGCATGTAGCCGACCCGCACGTTAGGCGAAATACTCTTCGAGTAGCTGCCCACATACACCACCTGTTGCAGGTGGTCGAGGCTGGCCAGGCAGGGTTGCGGCTCGGCGACCATGTCGGCGTACAGGTTGTTCTCCACCAGGCGGAAGCCATGCTGGCTGGCCAGCTGCAGCAGGCGGTGCAACTGCGGCAGCGGGGTGCGCGAACAGGTCGGGCTGTGCAGGTGTGGCTGGGTGAAGAACGCCGTCGGGCGGTGGTGGGTGAGCAACTGCTCCAGCTGGTTCAGGTCGTAGCCGGCCGGGGTGCGCGGGACGCCGACCAACGTCGCGCCCTGGGTGCGCAGGATGCTCATCAGGTTCGGGTAGCCCGGGTCGTCCACCAGCACCACATCACCTGGGCGCACCAGGGTGCGTGCAGCCAGGTCCAGGGCCTGGCTGGCGCCGTGGGTAAGCATCAGCTGCGCCGGGTTGGCGACGATCGACAGTTCCTGCTGCAGGTTCTGTGCAGTCAGCGCACGCAGCTCTGGCAGGCCCATGGGGTCGCCGTAGCCCGACAGCTCCAGCGGGCTGCCGGCCACCTGGCGCAGGCCGCGGCGCAGGCCGTCTTCGTACATCCAGTCATTGGGCAGCCAGCCGCACCCCGGCTTGAACGGCAACTGGCGGATTTCGAAGATCTGCTGCAGGTACCACTCGGAGTTGAACGTTGGTCGACTGGTATCGGCTTCGGTATTGTGCGGGTCCAGCAACTCGCCCACCGCACGGTTGACGAAAAACCCCGCGTTGCCACGGCTGACCAGCAGGCCTTGGGCCACCAGCCGGTCGTAGGCCTCGACCACGGTGAAGGTACTCACCGAATAGGTCGAGGCAAAGGCGCGGATGGATGGGACCTTGGCGCCTGGCTTGAGGGTCTGGTTGTCGATCAGCTCGCGCAGCCCGTCGATGATCTGGTTCACCAACGGGGTTGAGGAGTCGGGATGTAATTCGAACATTCGGGGCCTTCAGGGTGCGTATCGCCAGGCGCCCGCGCGGTGTATTGCATGGGCGACCTGTACAGTGCAGTGCGAGTTTCATGCCAGTGTGCATGGCTCTCTGCGTCGGACATTTTTACATTAGGTGTCAGATATCGCCACCTAAAGCATGTTCAGTTCGCCCCAGGCGCCAGCCCTGGGGCGCGTCAGCAGGCCGCCATGGAAGGCCTGCGTGTGTTCGTTCACACCATCCTGCCCGCATTAGCACTGATGTACAGGTGAAACCGCCAGCCATCGGGGTTTCACGGTTTTCCTTGGATAAAAAGAAGCACGGGGTACACAAACTGATGGACGCAATATCCACAACCACCACCGCGAAAAGCGAGCACGAGAGCAAGCTCAGTGCCTCGCTCAAGTCGCGCCACCTGACGATGATGTCGATCGCCGGGGTTATTGGCGGCGCCTTGTTCGTCGGTTCCGGCAGCGTGATCCACAGCGCCGGCCCAGCCGCTGTCCTGGCCTACCTGGCAGGCGGCATCCTGGTGGTGCTGATCATGCGCATGCTGGGTGAAATGGCGACGTCCTCGCCAGACACCGGTTCGTTCTCCACCTACGCTGACCGTGCCATCGGCCGTTGGGCCGGTTTCACCATCGGCTGGCTGTACTGGTGGTACTGGGTCATCCTCATGGCCTGGGAAGCTTATGTGGCGGGCAAGATCCTGCATGGTTTCTTCCCCGACGTCAGTGTCAATGTGTTCGTGCTGGCCACGACCCTGTTGCTGATCACCGTCAACTTCTTCAACGTCAAGCACTACGGTGAGTTCGAGTTCTGGTTCGCCTTGATCAAGGTGATCGCGATCGTCTGCTTCCTGATCGTGTGTACTGCTGCGGTGATGAATATCTGGCAGTTCGGTGAAGTGCGTGGCATGAGTCACCTCACCGCCGAAGGCTTCATGCCCAATGGCATCACCACTGTGATCGGTGCCTTGCTCGGGGTGATGTTCGCCTTCCTCGGTGCCGAAATCGTCACTATCGCCGCCTCCGAAGCCAAGGACCCGGCCGCGCAGATCGTCAAGGCCACCAACTCGGTGGTCTGGCGTGTGTGCCTGTTCTACGTTGGCTCGATCTTCCTGATCGTCTGCCTGGTGCCGTGGAACGACCCACACCTGGGCGTTTCCGGCTATGGCGCCTACCGCCGTACCCTGGAGCTGCTGGGCGTGCCCTATGCCGAGCTGCTGATGAACTTCGTGGTACTGACTTCGGTGAGCAGCTGCCTGATCTCCGGCCACTACACCGCATCGCGCATGTTGTTCTCCCTGGCCCAGCGTGGCGATGCACCGTCGTTGTTCAAGATCACCCGCGCCGGCACCGGTGTACCGGTGTACGCGATCATGGGCTCGTGCGCCGTGGCCGTGGTGTGTGCGCTGATCAACTTCAGCGAGACCCTGCGCCCGAAAGACGTACTGGAAACCCTGATGAACACCACTGGCATGATTGCCTTGCTGGTGTACCTGGTAATCGCCTTCTCGCAGCTGCGCATGCGTCGCAAGCTGATCGCCGAGGGCAAGGAAGTACGCCTGAAGATGTGGCTGTTCCCGTGGCTGACCTACCTGGTGATCGCGTTCATCGTGGCAGCCCTGGTGACCATGGCCTTCATGCCTGACTACCAGATCCTGGTGATCTCCACCGGTATCGCTGCGGCGATCGTGGTGGCGATGGGCGTGGTGCACCAGATCCGCACTGGCAAGCAACACTAAGCGTCACTCGCCTCTGGAAACGGTCGGCTCCCTCGGGGACCCGGCCGTTTCGCGTTGTTGGGCCTGGGATTTTTCTGCGGGCATGTGGAAGCGCTGGTTCATCCACGGTGTACCGAGCAGGGCGGCGGCGGCGATCAGGGCCAGGATTGCCAGGGCGATGTAGGTTTTCATGGGCATGCGCATACATGGACTGACTTCAAGCGTAGGTGGTCAGTTCCGGCCCTGTCGCCGGCAAGCCGGCTCCCACAGGTATTGCACATGGCTGGAGATCGGTGCGGTCCTTGTGGGAACTAGCTGGCCTGCCGGCGATAGGGCCCGCGTAGCCGACAGATGGCATATGATGAACACACCGCCCGCCCAAAGGAGCTTCAAATGGCCTGGTCCGCCACACAGTATTCCCTGTTCGAAGACGAACGCACCCGCGCTGTGCGCGACTTGCTCGCCGCCGTGCCGCCGCGCCCGGTGCGTCACGCCACCGACCTGGGCTGCGGTCCCGGCAACTCTACCGAGGTGCTGCTGCAACGTTGCCCCGATGCCCAGGTGACGGCCCTGGACAGCGACCCGGACATGATCGACAAGGCCCGCGAACGCAAACGGCTGTGCTTGCCCCGGGTTCGCATGGTTACCGCCGACATTGCCGGCTGGTCCGCCCCCGAACCCCAGGACTTGATCCTGGCCAATGCCTCACTGCAATGGGTACCCGACCATGCCTCGCTGTACCCGCACCTGGTGCGCCAGCTGAGCGAAGGCGCCAGCCTGGCCGTGCAGACCCCGGACAACCTCGACGAGCCGGCCCACCGGCAGTTGCGCGAGATCGCCAGCCAGGGCCCCTGGGCGGCGAAATTCGTCGACTTCCAGCTGCCGCCGCGGCACGGCGCGGCGTTCTACTATGACCTGCTCAGCCCGCTGTGCGCACGGGTGGACGTCTGGCGCACCACCTACCACCACCCGTTGGCCGGTGGTGCCGAAGCGGTAGTGGAATGGTTCAAGGGCTCGGCGTTGCGGCCTTATCTGGCCAGGCTTGATGAGCAGGAGCAGGCCGACTTCCTGCAGATGTACCTGCAGGCGATGCAGCGCGACTACCCGCCGGCCACCGATGGCAAGGTGCTGTTGCCGTTCCCGCGGTTGTTCGTGATCGCTACCCGCTAGGGCGGCGCCAGCGCCAGGCTACGTAGCTGTAGATGCCGAGGTTGAGCAGCAACACGATACTGCCCAGCAGCAGCTGAATGTGCGGGGTCAGCCCGGTGGGGTAGATCAGCGGCCAGATGTAATGCTCGACGAAGCTTCCCTGGTAACCCGCCTCACCGGCGGCGCTGCGCATGCGGTTTTCCCAGCTGGTGAGCGGGCAACCCAGGTGCAGGCACTCCACTGCCAGGCCCCAGGCCAGGGCCGGCAGGTGCAGCAGCAGGGCAGGGCGCCAGCGCAGTACCAGCAGGCCACCGAACAGCACCAGCAGGATGAACGCCAGGTGCAGCAGGACCAGGGTGTCGGCGGCTAGGCGGTAGAGCATGGGGTGATTGGTTTGTGGATTGAGATTATCCCAGCATAGTTGTATTGCCTGCACCGGCCCCATCGCCGGCAAGCCGGCTCCCACAGGTATCTCACAGTACCCCAGTTTTGTGGGGTGCCTGTGGGAGCTGGCTTGCCGGCGATAGGGCCAGAACAGGTTTACAACCCTTCCTCCACCACCTGCAGAAAGGTCGCCACCACCCGCCGCGTCCGTTGCTCGCTCAAACACACCAGGGTCTCGGTCAGGTGCCGCTGGCAATCGACGATCGGCAACGCACACACTCGCGCATCGGCACCAAACTCCGCCGCCGACACCACCCCCACGCCAATCCCCACCACCACCGCTTCACGGGCCGCCTCACGGCCCTCCACCTGGATCGCCGGGCGAATCCGTAGCCCAGCCCGCTGCATCTCTTCTTCCAGGGTTTGCCGGGTTACCGAGCCGGGTTCGCGCAACACCAGCGGCATGTCGTCCAGGTCGGCCAGGCTGATCGAGCCGCGGCTGGCCCACGGGTGGTTGTGCGAAACGAACGCCACCATCGGATCGCGGCGCAGCGTTAGGCAATGCAGGCGCTCATCGTCGACGTCCCGGCCGAGCAGGGCCAGGTCGGCCTGGTAGCTGAACAGCCGGGCCAGCGACTCATCGGTGTTGCCGGTCTCGATCTTCACCTGGATACCCGGGTAGCGCTGGCAAAAACGGGCGATCTGCGGCAGCACGTGCACCGGTGCATCCACCGCCAGTACCAGGCTGCCAGTGTGCAGGGCGCGCGAATCCTGCAGCAGTTCATGGGCCTCGGCTTCACAGGCGAACAGGCGCTTGCTGATGCCCAGCAGGCGCTCGCCCAGGTCGGTGAGCTGCACCGAGCGCTTGTTGCGGTGGAACAGCAATACGCCGAAACGCTCCTCCAGTTTGCGCACCTGGTCGGACACCGCAGGTTGGGTCAGGAACAGCTTTTCCGCTGCGCGGGTAAAGCTGCCGTGCAGCGCCACGGCATGGAAGGCCTTGAGTTGTGCGTGGGAAACCGACATGGCGACCTCGGTAACAAGCTGAGCTTATGAGTGAAATACGATAAATCGATTTTATTTATTTTTCAGCAACTGTTTCCATGCATGTCAGCCCGACGCTGGCACCACGAATGCCGCCAGGGCCATGGCACCTACACGGCGCCAACTGACCCGATGACAGCCTCGTCATCGCTGTGCGTAACACAAGAACAAGACAGGCGTTTCTTCACATTCTGCCGGCACACTCAAGCAAGAGGTCAGACTTACATGAATCAATCACTAGCCGCGCTCAAACGCTGGCGCATGCAGATTTTCGCTATCACCTGGCTGGCCTACGCCGCCTTCTACTTCACCCGCAAAGCCTTCTCGGTAGCCAAGCTGGGCATCGCCGAAGATCCAGCTTTCATGCTCGACAAGGCCGCCATGGCCAACCTCGACGCCATCTACCTGGCTGCCTATGCCGTGGGCCAGTTCACCTGGGGCATGCTCGCCGACCGCTTCGGCCCGCGTGTGGTGGTGCTTGGCGGGTTGCTGATTTCCGCGGTGGCGGCGGTGGTGATGGGCAGCTATGCCACCTTCCCGATCTTCGCCACCTGCATGCTGGTGCAGGGCCTGGCGCAGTCCACCGGCTGGGCCGGACTGTGCAAGAACATCGGCAGCTTCTTCCCGGCTTCGCAGCGTGGGCGGGTACTGGGCCTGTGGAGTTCCTGCTATGCCTTCGGCGGCCTGGTGGCCTCGCCGTTCGCCGGCTGGTGGGCCTATACCCTGGTTGGCACCTGGCACGCGGCGTTCTTCTCCAGTGCCGCGGTGGTGGCGCTGGTGGCCGTGCTGTTCTTCTTCCTGCAGCGCAACAAGCCTGAAGACGTCGGCCTGCCGGCGGTAGAGCCCGAGCCGCAGAGCATGGCCCCGGCCGGCAACCTGTGCAGTGTGTGGGCGCCGCTACGGGAAATATTGCGCAACCGCACGGTGCTGACCCTGGGCCTGGCGTACTTCCTGCTGAAGCCGGCGCGCTACGCCATCCTGCTGTGGGGGCCGGTGATCGTCTTCGAGCAGATGCCCTCGGTGGGCAAGGTTGGTGCGGCGATCATCCCCACTGCCTTCGAACTGGCCGGGCTGCTGGGGCCGATCATGATCGGCCTGGCTTCCGACAAGCTGTTCGGCGCGCGGCGCATGCCGGCCTGCGTGATCAGCCTGGTGCTGCTGACCGTGACCCTGGCGGCGTTCATGGCGGCCATGCACACCGGCAGCGTCATTCTGGTGGTAGGCCTGCTGTTCGTCATGGGCCTGACCCTGTACGGGCCGGACTCGATGATCAGCGGCGCTGCGGCCATCGACTTCGGCACTGCCAAGGCCGGTGCCACCGCGGCCGGTTTCGTCAACGGCTGTGGCTCGGTGGGCGCAGTGCTGGGCGGGCTGCTGCCGGGTTACTTCGATGGCGTCACGGTGTTCATCGTGTTTGCTGGCTGTGCGCTGTTCTCGGCCTTGGTGCTGTTGCCGCACTGGAACAGCCGCCCGGCCAGCGCTGCGCAAACCAGCGACGTGGCACCGAACACCGGCATGGCAATCAAGCCACTGCGTACCTGAAAGGAAAGCGAGCGAATGAGACCCTTCTGGCTGCAACAGGCCCTGGATTCGGCGCAGGAGGCGGTATGCCCGCCGCTGCAAGGCGATATCCGTTGTGAGGTGTGCATCGTCGGCGGCGGCTATACCGGCCTGTGGACCGCGCTGATGCTCAAGGAGGCGGTGCCGGCCCTGGATATCGTGCTGATCGAGGCCGATATCTGTGGCGCCGGGGCCAGCGGCCGCAATGGTGGTTGCGCGTTGTCCTGGTCGGCCAAGTACTTCACCCTCGAGCGCTTGTTCGGGGTG
Organism: Pseudomonas sp. 10-1B; assembly: GCF_000935045.1. GTDB lineage: Bacteria > Pseudomonadota > Gammaproteobacteria > Pseudomonadales > Pseudomonadaceae > Aquipseudomonas. The sequence continues at coordinate 126,937 of NZ_JYKS01000015.1, read as the reverse complement.
GCCGAGGCGGTGCGCCTGGTGCGTGAGTCGGAGCGCAGCATCGGGGCCATTGGCGCGTTCTGTACCGCCAATGGCATCGACTGCGACTACCGCCTGGACGGCACGCTGTACACCGCCACCAACGCAGCCCAGGTCGGTGCCACCGACGCGGTGATCGCCGCGCTGGAGCACAAGGGCATCAATTCGTTCCGCCGCCTGCCGCTGGAGCAGGTGCAGCGCCTGGCGGGTTCGGTGCGGCACCTGGAAGGCTGGTTCTCGCCGGCGGCCGCCACCGTGCAGCCTGGCAAGCTGGTGCGCGGCCTGCGCCGGGTGGCCTTGCAGCGCGGCGTGCGCATCTTCGAGGGTACCGCGATGAGCGGCCTGGAGCACGGCGCCCCGGTGCAGGTGCGCACGGCCAATGGTACGGTGCGCGCCGACCGTGTGGTGTTGGGCCTCAACGCCTGGATGGCGCGGGCCTTCCCACAGTTCGAGCGCAGCGTGACGATTGTCTCCAGCGACATGGTGATTACCGAACCATGCCCCGAGCTGCTGCAGCAGATCGGCCTGGATAGCGGCATCAGCGTGCTCGACTCGCGCATTTTCGTGCATTACTACCACAACACCTCCGATGGCCGGTTGATGCTCGGCAAGGGCGGCAATACCTTTGCCTATGGTGGGCGCATGCTGCCGGTGTTCGACCAGCCATCGCCGTACCGGCCATTGCTGCGCGAAAGCCTGGGTGGGTTCTTCCCGGCCTTGGCCGAGGTGCCGCTGGCGGCCAGCTGGAACGGCCCGTCGGACCGCTCGGTGACCGGCCTGCCGTTCTTCGGCAAGTTGGACGGGCAGGGCAATGTGTTCTATGGCTTCGGTTACTCCGGCAGCGGCGTCGGCCCGTGCCACATGGGCGGGCAGATTCTTTCGTCGCTGGCCCTGGGGCTGGACAACCCATGGACCCGTTCGCCGCTGGTCAAGGGCCCGCTGGGGCTGTTCCCGCCCGAGCCGATTCGCTATCTGGGCTCGCTGATGGTGCGCAATGCCATTCGCCGCAAGGAGCGCGCCGAGGACCACGGCTTGCGCCCGCGCCGGCTGGATGTGCGCCTGGCGCGATTTGCCGCGGCGGCGGGCAAAGCCGATAAGGGCTGATGAGATTTCTTGTCGATCCGATGCTTGAGGGCGTATAAACTGCACCCACTTTTGGCCGGTCGCTTCCTGAACCGGCCGCTGAAACAAGAGAGTCGACATGGGCGCACAGTGGAAAGCCAAGCATAGAGAAACAGCTGCCAACGCCAAGGGCAAGATCATGGGCAAGCTGGCCAAGGAAATTCAGATTGCTGCCAAGTCTGGCGCCGACCCGGACATGAACCCGCGCCTGCGCCTGGCCATTGTCCAGGCCAAGAAAGCCTCGATGACCCGTGAGACCCTGGAACGTGCCATCAAGAAAGGCGCTGGCCTGGACGGCGAGGCCGTGCAGTACCATGCCGTCAGCTATGAAGGCTTCGCGCCGCACCAGGTGCCGTTGATCGTCGAGTGCCTGACTGACAACGTCAACCGCACCGTTGCACAAATCCGCGTGCTGTTCCGCAAGGGCCAGCTGGGTGCCAGCGGTTCGGTGACCTGGGACTTCAACCATGTCGGCCTGATCGAAGCCACCCCGGAAGGCGACGCCGACCCGGAAATGGCCGCCATCGAAGCCGGTGCCCAGGACTTCGAAGAAGGTGAAGAAGAGGGCTCGACCCTGTTCATCACCGACACCACCGACCTGGACGCGGTGCAGAAGGCCCTGCCGGAGCATGGCTTCACCGTGACCTCGGCGAAGATCGGCTACACCCCGAAGAACCCGGTAAGCGCGGCCAGCCTGAGTGCCGAGGCGCTGGCCGAGGTTGAAGCGTTCCTCGAGGCGATCGACGAGAACGATGATGTGCAGAACGTTTATGTTGGTCTGACCGCATAAATTGCCGGGGCCGCTTTGCGGCCCAATCGCCGGCAAGCCAGCTCCCACAGGTACAGTGCAAGTCTTGAGGCATGTGGGTACCTTGTGGGAGCTGGCTTGCCGGCGATTGGCCAGTTGCATTAACCCAAGGCCGCCTGCATGAACCCCACCTTCGCCTCCCTCAGCCTCGCTCACCTGCGCACCCTCGACCACCTGCTGCAGCTGAAGAACCTCAGCCATGCCGCCGAGCGCCTGGGCGTCAGCCAGTCTGCCCTGAGCCGCCAGCTGGCCCATCTGCGCGAAGCCTTCGACGACCCGTTGCTGGTGCGCCAAGGCCGTGGTTACGTGCTCAGCGAGCACGCCGAAGCCCTGGTCGAACCCCTACGGCAAGTTCTCGAAGAACTGCATGCCCTGCGCCAGCCCGCAGTCTTCGACCCGGCACGTTGCGAGCGGCGCTTCTGCCTGGCCGCTTCGGATTACGTGGCCGAACACATGCTGCCGCTGCTGGTGGCAGCGCTGGAGCGCGAAGCGCCGGGCGTATCGTTGGAGTACCGCACCTGGCAGGCCGGCCAGTACGCCTTGCTGGCCAGCGGCGAGATCGACCTGGCCACTACCTTGTTCGATGAGTCGCCGCCCAACCTGCACGGGCGTCTGCTGGGCGAGGACCGCGCGGTATGCCTGATGCGCCACGACCACCCGCTGGCCGCACATGCCGCGCTCAGCCAGGCCGACTACCTGGGGTACAAGCATGTGCGCATTTCCGGCGGGGGCGACAAGGACAGTTTCATCGACCGCCACCTGCGCACCCAGGGCCTGCAGCGGCGGGTCAGCCTGGAGGTACCGTTCTTTTCCGCCACCGTGCAGGTGATCGCCAACAGCCAGGCGGTGGCCACTGTCCCCGAACATATCGCCCGGCAACTGTGCCGCCTGCATGAGCTGGCCTGGCGGCCGTTGGCTTTCATCGACCACAGCCAGCGCTACTGGGTGGTGTGGCACCAGCGCCTGCAGGCTTCGGCCGAGCACCGCTGGTTGCGCAACCGGGTGTTCGAGTTGTGGCGCCAGTCGCAGTTCGGCGTGCAGGGTGGGCATGCGGGTTTGCCATAGCAGCTATGCGCGAAGCGGGGTTATTCGGTTTGGCATAGGTGCCTAGACTGGGGGCATCGTGTTGTCTGTTCCGGCCTTTTCGCGGGTAAACCCGCTCCTACAAGGACTGCGCCGCGCCTGACAGCGGTGCAACCGTTGTAGGAGCGGGTTTACCCGCGAAGAGGCCGGAACAGGCAGTGGATTATTCATAGGAGAGCCCCAAGTGACCCCCGAACAATTCCGCCAGTACGGCCACCAACTGATCGACCTGATCGCCGACTACCGCCAAACCGTCGGCGAGCGTCCGGTCATGGCCCAGGTCGAGCCCGGCTACCTCAAGGCCGCCTTGCCCGAACAGGCCCCCCAGCAAGGCGAGCCCTTCGAAGCCATCCTCGACGACGTCAACCGGTTGGTGATGCCCGGCCTGTCCCATTGGCAACACCCGGACTTCTACGGTTACTTCCCCTCCAACGGCACCCTGTCCTCGGTACTGGGGGACTTCCTCAGCACCGGTTTGGGCGTGCTGGGCCTGTCGTGGCAGTCCAGCCCGGCACTGAGCGAACTGGAAGAAACCACCCTGGACTGGCTGCGCCAACTGCTGGGTTTGTCTGGCCAATGGAGCGGGGTGATCCAGGACACCGCCTCGACCAGTACCCTGGTGGCGCTGATCAGCGCCCGTGAACGCGCCACTGACTATGCATTGGTACGCGGCGGCCTGCAGGCCGAAGCCAAGCCGTTGATCGTGTATGTCAGCGCCCATGCCCACAGCTCGGTGGACAAGGCTGCCTTGCTGGCTGGTTTTGGTCGCGACAACATTCGCCTGATCCCCACCAACGAACGTTACGCTCTGCGCCCGGAGGCGTTGCAGGCGGCAATCGAGCAGGACCTGGCTGACGGCAACCAGCCCTGCGCCGTGGTGGCCACCACCGGCACCACGACCACCACCGCCCTCGACCCGTTGCGCCCAATCGGCGAGATAGCCCAGGCCCATGGCTTGTGGCTGCATGTGGACTCGGCCATGGCCGGTTCGGCGATGATTCTCCCCGAATGCCGCTGGATGTGGGACGGTATCGAGCTGGCCGATTCGGTGGTGGTCAATGCGCACAAGTGGCTGGGTGTGGCCTTCGATTGCTCGATCTACTACGTGCGCGACCCGCAACACCTGATCCGGGTGATGAGCACCAACCCCAGCTACCTGCAATCGGCGGTGGATGGCGAGGTGAAGAACCTGCGTGACTGGGGCATCCCGCTGGGCCGGCGGTTCCGCGCATTGAAGCTGTGGTTCATGCTGCGTAGCGAGGGCGTTGATGCATTGCAGGCACGGCTGCGGCGTGACCTGGACAATGCCCAGTGGTTGGCGGGGCAGGTTGGGGCGGCGGCGGAGTGGGAAGTGCTGGCACCGGTGCAATTGCAGACCCTGTGCATTCGCCACCGGCCGGCGGGGCTGGAAGGGGAGGCGCTGGATGCGCATACCAAGGGCTGGGCCGAGCGGCTGAATGCGTCTGGGGATGCCTATGTGACACCGGCTACGCTGGATGGGCGGTGGATGGTGCGGGTGTCGATCGGGGCTTTGCCTACCGAGCGGGGGGATGTCGAGCGGCTTTGGCAGCGCCTGCAAGCAGTGGTTAAGGGCTGAGATCGCCGGGGCCGCGTTGCGGCCCATTCGCAGGCAAGCCAGCTCCCACAGGACGGCACATTGCTTAAGGGCTATGCGGACCTGGACTGGCCTCATCGCCGGCAAGCCAGCTCCCATAGGTACTGCACAGGGCTTGAGGCGGATGCGGTCGAGGTGGGAGCTGGCTTGCCTGCGAAAGGGCTGCAAAGCAGCCCCCTGCGGTCTATCAGTGACTTACGGGCTGAAAGCTACCTTTACGGCTAGCCTCATACGCTTCTTTTTCCATCGGCTTGGCCTCTGGGTTACCCAGGTCTTCCATCGCCAGGCGGTAGGTTTCCGGGGCAATGTAGGCCGCCAGGGCGCACACGCAGGTGATGAAGAACGCCAGCCCACCGATCACCAGCGGGATATTGTCCGAGCCGGGCGGTGCAACCAGAGCGAACAGCGCGGGCAGCATGGCGGTCAGCATGGTGCCGATGTTCTGTGCGATGGCCATGGCCGAAACGCGGTAGCGGGTGTGGAACAGCTCTGGGTAGAAGCTTGGAAACACCGCGTTGTAGCCCTGGTAAACCATGCCCCACATCACGATCGAGGCGGTGAACGCCAGCGGCACGTTCTGGATGCTGATTGCATACAGGTAGACGAAGGCCAGCAGGCCCGAGCCCAGGCATCCAGCGATCATGGTCGGGCGACGGCCGATCTTGTCGGACAGGTTGCCGACAAACGGGATCACCAGCACCGCGACGATATTGCCGACCACCGGAATCCACAGGTACACGCTCTTGTCGAAGCCGATGCCATAGGCCGGCTGCACCGCGTAGGCCGCACCGAAGATGGTGGCCACCACCGGGATCACGTTCATCAGGGCCATGAACATCACCAGCACCATGTGCTTCCAGCTGTGGCGGAAGGCTTCGCTGATCGGCGATTTGGCGACTTTGTCCTGCTTCTCTTCCTTCACGAACGCCGGCGTTTCGTGCACTTCCTTACGGATGATGAAGCCGGCGATCAGCACGATGGCGCTCATCAGGAACGGAATGCGCCAGCCCCAGTCATTGAAGGCTTCGCTGGGCATGAAGTAGGCCAGTGGCAGGAACACCGCTGCAGCCAGTACCTGGCCTGCCTGCACGCCTTGCAGGGTGAAGCTGGCGTAGTAGCCCCTGCGGCCGAACGGCGCGTGTTCCATGATCATCGAGCTGGCCCCGGAGATTTCCCCGGCCACGGCAAAGCCCTGGATCAGGCGCAGTACCACCAGCAAGGCGGGTGCGAGGTAGCCGATGTCGTGGTAGGTAGGCAGCAGGCCCACGGCCATGGTCGACAGACCCATCAGGAACATGCACAGCAGCAGTACGTTCTTGCGCCCGCGGGTGTCACCCCAGTGGCCAAGCACGAAGGCACCCACCGGACGCGCCAGGTAGCCCACGCCATAGGTGGCCAGCGAGGCGATGATGGCCATCTTCGGGTCGGTGTTGGGGAAGAATATCTGCGGGAAAATCAGCGCAGCGGCCTGGGCGTAGATGAAAAAGTCGTAGTACTCGAGGGCCGAGCCTATCCATCCACTGGCGGTCGCTTTCTTGGCTTGCGAGCTGGAGTGAGCCATCGTTGTCTCCGTTGTTATTGTTGTTTGCGCAGGTTCCGCCAGAAGTTATGCCAAGGCAGGAGGCAGTGGTCGGTTTGCCTGCGTCTGTGGTTCATGTTGACCACGGGCCAGCGGTCTAGCAATTCGCTAAAACGGGTTTTGTGCGATAATCGAACACAAAACTAACCATTTCGTACAAAGCGATTGAAGCCACGACTTTACCTGCGAATAATCGATCGTGCCAGAAACTGTGACAGTGGTTTTTACCTGGCTGGCACCGTAACCCTCCAACAACAAGGAACTCCCGCCATGCAGCGTTCGATCGCCACCGTGTCCTTGAGCGGCACCCTGCCGGAAAAGCTCGAAGCCATCGCCGCCGCCGGTTTCGACGGCGTCGAGATCTTCGAAAACGACCTGCTCTATTACGCCGGCAGCCCACGCCAGGTGCGCCAGATGTGCGCCGATTTGGGGCTGGCCATCACCCTGTTCCAGCCATTTCGCGATTTTGAAGGCTGCCGTCGCGACCGCCTGCAGAAAAACCTCGACCGCGCCGAGCGCAAGTTCGACCTGATGCAGGAACTGGGCACCGACCTGGTGCTGGTGTGCAGCAACGTCCAGGCCGATGCCCTGGGCGAAGAACAACTGCTGGTCGACGACCTGCGCCTGCTGGCCGAGCACGCCGGCAAGCGCGGCCTGCGCATTGGCTACGAGGCCCTGGCCTGGGGCCGCCACGTCAACACCTACCAGCAAGTCTGGAACCTGGTGCGCCAGGCCGACCACCCGGCCCTCGGGGTGATTCTCGACAGCTTCCACACCCTGTCGCTCAAGGGCGACCCCAGCGCGATCCGCGATATCCCCGGCGACAAGATCTTCTTCGTGCAGATGGCCGACGCACCGCTGCTGGCCATGGATGTGCTGGAGTGGAGCCGCCACTTCCGCTGCTTCCCGGGGCAGGGCGAAATGGACATGGCCGGGTTCCTCGCGCCGATCCTCGCCACTGGCTATCGCGGCCCGCTGTCGCTGGAAATCTTCAACGACGGCTTCCGCGCCGCGCCACCCCGGCAGAATGCCGCCGATGGCCTGCGTTCGCTGCTGTACCTCGAAGAGCAGACCCGCCTGCGTCTGGAGCAGGAAAACACCCCGATCGAACCTGGCGTGCTGTTTACCCCGCCAGCGGCCAGCGTCTACGACGGCGTGGAGTTTCTTGAATTCGCGGTCGACGAGGCCGTCGGCGCGCGCCTGGCCAGCTGGTTGAAGCGCCTGGGCTTTGCCGAAGCCGGCAAGCACCGCAGCAAAGAGGTGCAGTTGCTGCGCCAGGGCGATATCAACATTGTCCTGAACGCCGAACCGTATTCCTTCGGCCACAACTTCTTCGAGGCCCATGGCCCGTCGCTGTGCGCGACTGCGTTGCGGGTCAAGGACCAGCAGGCCGCGCTGAAGCGCGCCACCGCCTTCCGTGGCCAGCCGTTCCGTGGCCTGGTCGGCCCCAACGAGTGCGAAGTGCCGGCGGTACGTGCACCGGATGGCAGCCTGCTGTACCTGGTGGAGCAGGGCACTGCCGGGCAGACCCTGTACGACACCGACTTCAGCCTGGACAACAGCGCCACCGCCAGCGGCGGCCTGCGTCGCATCGACCATATGGCCCTGGCCCTGCCGGCCGAGTCGCTGGACAGCTGGGTGCTGTTCTACAAGAGCCTGTTCGACTTCGCCGCCGACGACGAAGTGGTCCTGCCCGACCCTTACGGCCTGGTCAAGAGCCGCGCCCTGCGCAGCCAGTGCGGCACCTTGCGCCTGCCGCTGAACATCTCGGAAAACCGCAACACCGCCATCGCCCATGCGTTGTCCAGTTACCGTGGTTCGGGTGTGCATCACATCGCCTTCGATTGTGACGACATTTTCCGTGAAGTAGCGCGGGCCAAGCTGGCCGGGGTGCCGCTGCTGGAAATCCCGCTGAACTACTACGACGACCTGGCGGCGCGCTTCGATTTCGACGACGAGTTCCTCAGCGAGCTGGCGTACTACAACGTGCTGTACGACCGCGACGCCCAGGGCGGCGAGCTGTTCCACGTGTACACCGAGCCGTTCGAGGAGCGTTTCTTCTTCGAGATCATCCAGCGCAAGGGTGGCTATGCCGGTTATGGCGCGGCCAACGTCGCGGTGCGCCTGGCAGCCATGGCCAAGGCCCGCAGCGGCGCTGCGCGCAAGCCAGTGCTGTAGTCGCCTGTACCGGCCTCATCGCCGGCAAGCCAGCTCCCACAGGTTCACTGCAGCCTGACAGGTCAATGCGGTACCTGTGGGAGCTGGCTTGCCAGCGATGAGGCCGGTCCAGCCCCCGCAATTCAAAAGCGCTCAGCCACCATCAACAACGACTGCGGCACCGCGCTCTGCGGATGCTGCGGTTCCTGCAAGCCGACCAGCCGCAACCCCGCCATGTCCAGCGCGTTCAGCCAGCTTGCCAGGGTGCGGAAGTACCACGGCATCGCCTGCCAGTCCCCGGCAAAGCCGGCAAACGACTCCTCACGCCAGCCATCCTGGTAATTCCCGTCCGCCACGCTCCATGGGTGCAGGGTCTGGATTACCAGCGCACCACTGGGTACCAGCAACGCATTCATTGCCGCCAGCAAGGGAATGATGTCCTGGTGCAACAGCGCAAAGTTGGCGCAAATCAGGTCATAGCCCTTACCCACATACACTTGCGCGTCGGCCAGCTGTGCATAGCTGGCCAGGTGCACCTCGGCGGAACCCGCTGCGCGTGCAGCATCCACCAGCGTTCGCTCACCATCGACGCCCACGGCCTCGATCCCACGGTCGCCCAGCGCGCGCAGCAACCAGCCCTCACCACAGCCCAGGTCGAGCACCCGCTCGGGCTGGCGACCAAGGATGGCCAGCAGGATGGCCTGGTCGGTAACCTGGCGACGGCTCTCGATGGCACCGCTGCGCACGGCGTCGATCCAGGCCTGGGCGTTGTGCTGCCAGCTGTGCAGCAGGGCGTTTTCGGGGGTGGGCATGGGTATCACCTTTGCGCGGAATACTGCTGCTTGATCCGGTACATGTGGCCATCTGCATGACGCAACAGCGCATCGGCATCCCGTCCATCTTCGGGGTAGCAGGCTACCCCGATGCTGCAGGATGGCATCTTTACACCAGACAGTTCCGCCCCAAGCGGTGCGGCCATGGCCGTCAGGGCACAGGCCACTTTCTCGGCAACGGCATCCTGCGAAGCAATGTCGTTCAATAGCACGGTGAACTCATCCCCGCCTATCCGGGCTACCGTGTCCGTTGCCTCCATGCAGGCTTCCAGGCGCCGGGCGAGCGTGCACAGCACCTGGTCCCCCACGGCATGCCCGTGAACGTCATTGATGCCCTTGAAATCGTTGATATCTACGAACAGCAACGCCAACCGGGTGCCCTGGCGGTGGGCTTCGCGCAAGGCCGACTCCAACCGTTCATTGAACATCGCCCGGTTGGCCAGCCGCGTCAGTGGGTCGTGATGGGCCAGGAAGCGCAGTTCTTCTTCGGCCTCGCGCTGGGCGGTCACATCCCGCGCTACCCCGATGCGGGCCTCGGCCTCGTCGGACCAGCAGGCTGCCCACAGGATGTGCACGATACCGCCATCCTTGCGGATATAGCGGTTACGGAAGTCGTAATGCGGTTGGCCGTTCATCACCTTTACGATCGAGGCACGGGTGATCGCCAGGTCGTCAGGGTGCATGTAGTCGGTGATCGGCGTGCCGACCAGCTCACAGGCTCGGTAGCCCAGCAGGGCCTCGCAGGCATCGCTGACGAAGACGATCTGGTTGTCCCTGTCGACCACGAATACCGTGTCCAGCATCAGGTGGATCAGCCTGGGGTATAACGCTTGCAGGTCTACGGGCATGGTTCAGGGCGTCCGCTGCGGGGTGACCGATCATAGCCTGAAACAGAACAAAATGCGGTAGGTGCTGCGGACCCTGTGTGCGGGTTTACCTGCGAAGAAAACCATGCGCTGCCCTCCACCGCGCAGGCTTCTTCGCGGGCGAGCCCGCTCCCACAGGTACTGTGCAGGTTTCGGGCTCGCGCCATATACCTGTGGGAGCGGCTTTAGCCGCGAACACCGGCAAGGCCGGTGCCATCCCCCGCGCTGGCTTCTTCGCGGGCGAGCCTGCTGCCACAGGTTGCTGTGCAGGTTTCGGGCTCGCGTCATACCTGTGGGAGCGGGCATGCCCGCGAACACCGGCAAAGCCGGTGCCATCCCCCGCGCTGAATGCTTCGCGGGTATACCCGCTCCCACAGGGGATTTGCCAGGTGGCAGATATTGAGCCAGGCAGTTGCCCAGGTCCCAACTACCAGCGATAGGTCAGGTCGGCCGTGACGGTGCGCCCAGTACCCAGCAGGCAGCCCACGGTAGCGAAGCAGCCGGCGACGTAGTACTTGTCGGTCAGGTTCTTCACGTTAAGCTGCGCCGACAACCCCTGCAGGCCGTTGCTGGCCTGGCCGAAGTCATACGACAGCATGGCATCGACCAGGGTGTAGCCGGGTACTTCGAAGGTATTCTGCGCGTCACCATAGGTGGAGCCGGTGTAGCGCACGCCAAGGCCGCCGCCCAGTCCGGCCAGTGGCCCGCCCTGCAGGGTGTAGTCGACCCACAGCGAGGCCAGGTGGCGAGGCACCCGCACCGGGCTATTGCCCTTGTTGCTGACGCCCAGCGTATTCGGGTTGTCCTTGGTTACCTCGACATCGTTGTAGGTGTATGCGCTGATCAGGTTCAGCCCCGGCAGCGGCTTGGCCACGCCTTCCACTTCGACCCCGCGCGAGGTCACTTCGCCCTGCTGGACGCTGAAGCCTGGGTGGTCGACATCCGTGGTTGCCACATTCTGCCGGCGCAGGTCGAACGCGGCCACGGTGACGTAGTGTTCGCTGCCCGGCGGCTGGTACTTGATGCCCACCTCGTACTGCTTGGCGGTTTCCGGCTCGAAAGGGGAGCCGTCGAAGCTGTTGCCGCTGGCCAGCTTGAACGATTCGCTGTAGCTCACGTAGGGGAACAGGCCCATGGCGAAGCTGTAGCCGAACGATGCGCGGGCGGTGGTGGCCTCATCGGTGATCACCTGGTGGCTGCCGGCAATGCGGTTGGTGCTGTCCTGGCGCGCCCAGTCGTGGCGCACGCCCAGGGTGGCGACCCAGTTGTCGAAATGCACCTGGTCCTGCAGGTACAGCCCGACCTGGCGGTCGTCGCGGGCACTGGACAGCAGCGAGGTGTAGCGCGAGGTGTCGATCGGCACGCCGCGCACCGGGTTGTAGATATTGATCGATGGCGCGTCGCCGTGTTGCACGTCCTGGCTGCGGTGGCCGCGCAGGTAGTCGGCGCCCAGCAGCAGGTCATGGCGCACGGGGCCGGTGCTGAAGTTGGCCAGCAGCTGGTTGTCCAGGGTGTAGTTGTCGCTGTCGTAGTCACGCAGTTCGTAATAGCGGGCCAGGGTGTCGTTGTTGATCACGCCACTGTTGCGAAACAGCTGGTGCTGGTAGCCGTGCATGTGGCTGTAGCGGAAGTTCTGGCGGAAGCTGAACGTGTCGTTGAAGCGGTGGCTCAGCTCATAGCCAAGGTTGTTCATTTCCGACTGTTCGCGGTCGAAGCCCGGCTCGTTCAGCGAGCGGTGGCGTGGCACGCGGCCGTTGGGGTTGGAGCCGTCGAACAATGAATAGGCCATGTTCGAGGTGAACAGGTTGGTGTTCTTCTGGTACGAGGCCAGCAGGGTCAGGCTGGTGTCCTCGTTCGGTGCCCAGGTCAGGCTGGGCGCGACGTATTGGCGGTCGTCCTTGATGCCGTCGATCTCGTTGTCGGCATCGCGGCCGAGCATCACCAGGCGATAGGCCAGGGTGCCCTGGCTGTCGAGCAGGTCGCCGACATCGAGGCTCAGTTGCTGACGGTCGTGATTGCCAAGTGACAGGCCGACTTCATGGTGGGCGGCAAACAGCGGTTTTTTCGTGACCAGGTTGATCATGCCGCCGGGCTCGCCCTGGCCGTAAATCACCGACGCCGGCCCCTTGAGCACCTCGATGCGTTCCAGGCCGAACGGCTCGGGGGCGTAATAGCCGATGTTATTGTTGCGCAAGCCGTCGGTGTAGGCATCGCTGTTGATCTGCTGGAAACCGCGCACCATCAAGGTGTTGTCGGTGGGGTTGTTGCCGGCGACGTTGGCATGCACGCCGGCGGTGTAGCTCAAGGCTTCGGTGACGGTTTGCGCCCCCTGGGCCTTGATGCGGTCGCGGGTCACCACCGATACCGAGGCCGGGGTTTCCAGCAGCGCGCTGTCGGTCTTGCTGGCGCTGCTGGCGCGGGTGGCCAGGTAACCGTCCACGGCACCGTAGGCGCTGTCGCGGCGGGCGTCGACGCTGGTGGGTGCCAGTTGCAGGCTCGCGTCTTCTGCTGCGGGCTGCAGCCGATACTGGCGTTCGCCACTGGGCACGGCAACCAGGCCACTGCCCAGCAACATGCGCAGCAGTGCCTGTTCGGCGGTGAAGTCACCGTGGAGCGGGGAGCTGGCCTTGCCTTGGCTGAGCGCGCCGTCACCGACGATGTAGATACCGGCCACACTGGCCAGGCGATTGAGCTGCTGGGTTAGCGGGCCGGCAGGCAGGTCATAGTGGCGAAGGCTGTCGTCGGCCATGACGGAACTGGCGGCCAGCAACGGCAGGGCCAGCAGCAGAGGGCGCAAGTTGAACGGGAGCTGAGGCATGGGTGTTCCTTGTGGGGGCAGATGAAGCAAGGTGTTCATCTGCTAATCCGAACGAGCGGGGTGAAACCGGAACACCTCTGGGTAAAAAAAAATGCCGGAGCCATTCAGCGCGCTGGATTCTTCGCGGGCAAGCCTGCTACCACAAGAACAGCGCAGGCTGACCTGCGCATTCAGCGCGGCTCGATGCTGTACCACCATGGCAAGGTCCTGCGCACCCTGATCGGCAAAGCACTTTCGAGCATGGCCAGGGTGCGCTCGGGGTCGTCGGCGGGGAAACTACCCATCACTCGCAAAGCCTGCACCTGCGGGGCGACACCCAGATGGCCGGGCAGGTGGGCACGCAATTGCTCGGCGAACTCGCCAAGGCTGATGTCGCTGGCAAGCAGCCTTCCATCGCGCCAGGCCTGGCGCGACTCGTCCACCGCACGCGGCGGCTGCGCGCCGTGGCGGTCGAAGTCCGCTTGCCAGCCGGCGGCAACCACCAGGCTTTCGGTGCCTTCTGCAGGGTGTAGGCGCACTGCGCCGTCGAACACGCTCAGGCGTGCGGCATGGTCGCGCTGCCATACACTGAAGCGGGTACCCAGCGCTTGCAGGCGGCCCTGGCGGGTGTCGATCACGAACGGCCGGCTGTCGTGGGCGGTTTCCACCAGCACTTCGCCGGCCAGCAGCTCCAGGCGGCGCAGGTTGGCGCGGTAGTCGATGTTCAAGGCAGTTGCGCTGTTCAGCCACAACTGGCCGCCGTCCGGCAGGCGCAGGCTGCGTACTTCGCCGGTAGCCGTGCGCTGGTCGGCGCTGAGTGCCAGCAGTTGGTGCCTGGCTGCGGGTATTCGCCAGCCGGCCAAGGCCAGCAGGCTGCCGCCGCACAGCAAGCCGAGCAGGCCAACCGCGCGGCGGCGATCGAGGTCGGTACGGCGCACGCTGCCCAACGCCTGCAGTGAAGCGTCGGCTTGCAGCTTCAGCGGTGAAAAGCGCTGGCTGATGCGTTCCACATGGGCCCACGCCACCTGGTTGGTGCTTGCCGCCCCCAGCCATTGTTGCCAGCGCAAACGCAATTGCCGGTCATGCGGGGCGGCGAGCAACTGGGCATACCAGTTCGCGGCTGCCTGCAAGGTGGTGTGGTCAGGGCACTCACTGGCATTCATGGCAAGTCCAGCTCCAGCAGCAGGCACTGGTACATCGCCTGGGCCATGTACTTGGTCACGCTACGCTCGGACACCTGCAACTGGCGCGCGATTTCCCGGTAGCCCAGCCCTTGTACCTGGGCCAGCAGAAAGGCCTGGCAGACCTTGTCGGGCAACCGTGCGAGCATCCGCTGCACCTGCTCCAGCGCTTCGAACACCAGCGCGCGCTCTTCTTCACTCGGTGCCTGCGGTTCGGGCAGGGCTGCCAGGGCGTCGAGCCAGGCCTGCTGCAGATGCTGACGGCGCCAGAAGTCGATGCACAGATGGCGGGTGACAGTGCTCAGGTAGGCCCGCGCATGCTGGTCGGTCTGGAACTGCTGTGGCTTGCTCAGCAGGCGCACGAACACGTCGTGGGCGAGGTCGGCGGCATCGCTGGCATTGCCCAGGCGCTTGTGCAGCCAGCCGCGAATCCAGCCGTGGTGCGCGTTGTAGTAGGTGTGGACTTGCTGGCTGTAGGTGGGTTCGAGGCGCGGCATGGGGGCATCCTTTCGCTGTGCGACAAGGTCTCATATGAGAATTTTTCGCAATAGTAGGCCAGGGATGAGCGCTACGGCAACGGTTGCCAGCCCTCGCACCACGTTATACTCGGCACCTTTTGCCCCGTGCCGGAATCCGCCCATGCGCCAGGTTTTGCTCATCGTCGATGTCCAGTCCACCTTCAGCCCGCCCGAGTGGCTGGTCGATGGCCTGCGCCGGTTGTCGGCCAACATCCCCACCATTGCCTCGGTCGAGTTGCATGACGAACAGGCCACGCCGTTCGAACGGCAGCTCGGCTGGCACCCCGCGGCCGAGGACGAGAGCCTGGTCGAAGCCGACCAGGTATTCGTCAAGCATGGCTACGGGCAGAGCGCCGAGGCTATCGAGTACATCCGGCAACTGGGTGTGGAGCGGGTGCTGGTGTGTGGATTGCAGACCGAAACTTGCGTACTGGCTGCCGGCTTTGCCCTGTTCGATGCGGGGCTGATGCCCACCTTGGTTACCGACATGACGGTAGGGTCGTCGCTGGACCGCTCGGGCAAACTGGGCATCGAGCTGTGGCAGCACCATTTCCGCCAGGTCACTACCGCGGCGCAAGTGCTTGCCGAGCTGGCCGGGCAAAGCTAGGGCAAGTTGGGGCCGCTTTGCGGCCCATCGCCGGCAAGCCAGCTCCCACCTCGACCGCATAGGCCGCAAGCCCTGTGCAATACCTGTGGGAGCTGGCTTGCGGCTAGTGCTGTCGTTGTGGGAGCGGCCTTGTGTCGCGAAAGGGCCGCAAAGCGGCCCCGACAATCTCAAACCGTTTGCAAAGCCCTCGGCCGTTGGCTGCGCTGTTCATCATCGGCACTGGCCGCCGGCTGCAGGCAGAAGTCGAACACCACCCGTGCCACACCTCCCTCCAGCATGTCCACTTCACCCACCAGCCCGTCGCGGGTGGCATGGGCAAAGTCATCCCACAGGTATTCATCCCCCGCCAGGTTGATCTGCGTGGTCAGGTGGCGATACCCCGGCGCGCTGATGAAGAAGTGGATATGCGCCGGCCGCTGGCCATGCCGGCCCAACTGGTCCAGGCAGGCCTGGGTCGGGCCGTCGGCCGGGCAACCGTAGCCGCTGGGGACGATGCTGCGGGCGCGGTAACGGCCTTGGGCGTCGGTGCGGATACGGCGGCGCAGGTTGTAGTCCGATTGGCTCGAATCGAAATAGGAATACAGGCCCTGGGTATTGGCGTGCCACACATCGACAATGGCCCCGGCCAGTGGCTTGCCGTCCAGGTCCAGCACCTGGCCTTCCAGCAGCATCGGCATGCCCGGGTCGCGCCCGTCGTCCAACCGCGCCTCGCCTTCGCACAGCGGCGCGCCGGCCACATACAGCGGGCCTTCGATGGTACGTGGGGTGCCGCCGGTATGCCCGGCCTGGCTGTCGCGGGCATCGCTGAGCAGGTCGAGGAAGTGCTCCAGGCCAAGGCCCGCCATCAGCAGGCCGGCCTCGCCGCGGTTGCCCAGGCGATTGAGGTAGTCGACCGCGTGCCAGAATTCGTCGTCGCTGATGGCCAGGTCTTCGATCAGCTTCGCGCTGTCCTGCAGGATGCGCAGTACGATCTGTTTCAGGCGCGGGTTGCCCTGGTCGTTGCCAACGCCTGCCGCCTTCTTGAAAAAGGCCTGTACTTCGGGGGAATGGGAAATCGCTACAGTCATGGTTGCCTCACCGGTCGTTGTTGTTATTGCGGTGCAAGGCGTCGAGCAAATGTGATGCCATTTAATCAACTTGTTGATATCAAAGGTTTTTGTATTCCAGGCCGCGCTGGTAGCTGGCGCGCGTTCGATCATTTGATCAACCTGCGCCAGCGCCATTGCGCAAATGCTCAAGGCTTGTCGGGGGCCTTTTTCAGCCTGTAGGCAAGGGCAGGGCGGGTCATGCCGAGCAGGCGCGCGGCTTCAGAGACGTTCTGCCCGCAGCGCTGCATGGCCTCCTGCATCAGGGCGTCCTCGACGGCATCCAGGCCGGTGCCGCTGTCGAGAATCTGCGCCACCCAGCCGGGCGCCACCTGGTCACTGGCCGCCACCAGTCGGCCATCGCTGCCCAGGCCAATGCTGTCGTCGGCCGGCGGGGCATGCGGGAACAGCGCGTCGAGGCCGATGCTCTGGTTCTCGTCGGTGATGATCACGCCGCGCTCCATGAGGTTTTCCAGTTCGCGGATATTGCCCGGCCAGTCGTACTGCAGGCATACCTGCAGAGCCCGGTCGCTGAGGCCGCGGGTTTTCTTGCCGTAGCTCTGGTGCAGGCGCCCGAGGAAGTGCTCGATCAGCAGCGGGATGTCTTCGCGGCGCTCGCGCAGCGCCGGTATGTGCACCGGGAACACGTTCAGGCGGTAGAACAGGTCGGCGCGAAAACGCCCGTCCTTGACTGCCTGTTCCAGGTTTTCGTGGGTGGCGGCAATTACCCGCACATCCACCGGCCGCGTGCGGCTGTCACCCACCCGTTCCAGCTCGCCTTCCTGCAGCACACGCAACAGGCTGGCCTGGGCACGCGGGGTAAGCTCGACGATTTCGTCGAGGAACAGGGTGCCGCCGTTGGCCCGTTCGAAGCGGCCCATGCGCGCCTGCTGGGCACCGGTGTAGGCGCCTTTCTCGACGCCGAACAGTTCGGCCTCGATCAGGTCCGGTGGGATGGTCGCGCAGTTCAGCGCCACGAATGCCGCGCCGGCGCGCTCACTGCGCAGGTGCAGGCTGCGGGCGATCACCTCTTTGCCGACCCCGGTTTCGCCCAGCAGCAGCACCGAGGCCTTGCCCGGCGCAACCTTGTCGGTGAGCGCACAGCAGCGCCGGTACACCGCCGACTGGCCGATGCCGTAGAACTGCCCCGACTCGTACTGCAGGCGCTGGCGCAGGTTGGCCACCTGCACCTGCAGCGATTGCAACTCGTCGATCATCGGGTCGCTCTGCAAGTAGCGCAGGAAGGTGTCGGCATCGTCCCATTGCTCCACCGGCTTGCCGATGATGCGGCATTCGCTGCCACCGCAGCCGCGGCAACTGACCTCCTTGTACAGCACCTGACGGCCGAGGAAGAACGAGCTGTAGCTGATGGCGTAACCCAGCAGCATCCAGCACACCGGCTGCTCGGAATGCAGGGCTTCGGACTGGCAGTTTTCCACCTCGAAGGAGTCCTGCCATTCGATGTCGGCGTAGAAGTGGCCGTTGTCCAGGTCGATTTCCAGCTGCAGCGGGCGCACCTTGACCATGCCCTTGAGCGAGTGCAACTGCGGGCCGATGAAGAACATCTCCACCGGGTTGCCGTTGGGGCGCAGCTTGCGCGCCAGTTCGGCGTCCTTGAGCCCCGACTGGTAGCCCAGGCGCAGGAAGAAGCCCTTGGCCCGTTCCACGCCGAGCATTTCGATCAGCTCGCGACGCATGCTGGCCATGGTCGCCGCCTGCACCAGCAGCATGCGCTGCTCGTCCAGCCAGATCTTGCCTTCGGTGCCGAGAAACCGTACCCGTTCGGTCAGGTCCTTCAGCGCCGGTGCCGGTTCTGGCGCCCTGTACTGGGTAATCATTCGTTGCGCCCCTTGCTTGTAGTTGTATGGGGAA
The DNA here is from genome assembly GCF_000935045.1 of Pseudomonas sp. 10-1B. Lineage (GTDB taxonomy): Bacteria > Pseudomonadota > Gammaproteobacteria > Pseudomonadales > Pseudomonadaceae > Aquipseudomonas. Next base: position 108,796 of record NZ_JYKS01000015.1, on the reverse strand, counting down.
TTGGCGTGCGCCCGCTCAGGCAAGGCGGGTTTCTGCTCACGCCGGAACGACCACGGAGTTGCAGGCAAGGCCCGGGTCGTTCTCTTTTCTAAACCGCCTGAAAGCCGCGCAAAAGTCAATCGCCGGTCACGTTCGCCATTTGCTCGAACTGCGCTGGGGCGATTGAGTAAATGATCAAATGGGCAGGCTGCAGCAGGCCTATAGCCTTGCGCCTGGTCAGTGCTGCAAAAAATTAAAAACTTTTAAAAACAACTAGTTAATAGTGATTTTCAGCGATTTCAAAGCGCCTGGCACAGCCGTTGCTCTAGCCCTTGGCACGTCCAACCGGAGCACCTGCGCATGACCCAAGCCACCACTTCCTTCGAGCAGATGCCGCGCTATGTCCGCGTACGCAGCGAGCCGGACGCGGCCTTCGTGGAGTTCGACTTTGCCATCGGTTACCCGGACCTGTTCGTCGAGCTGGTCCTGCCGCGCACTGCTTTTGCCAGCTTCTGTGCCACTAACCGGGTACGCCACATGGATGCCGCGATGGCCGCTGCCGTCGATGCCGACATGCAGAAATGGCGCTATGGCGAAAGCCGCGACGCGGACGATTGAAGCGCCGCCTGCCGGTGCGTTGCATTCCCACAACAACAAGTACAGGACGCCTTGCATGAGTATCGAGATCAAGACGGCCACGGTCGAGCCGATCCGCCAGACCTTCAGCCATACCCGCCGCCGTTTCGGTGACAAGCCGGCCAGCCGCTACCAGGAAGCCAGCTTCGACATCGAGGCCGCCAGCAACTTCCACTACCGCCCGTTGTGGCAGCCCGACAAGCTGCTCAACGACCCCAGCCGCACCGCGCTGCAGATGGCCGACTGGTACGCCGTCAGCGACCCGCGCCAGTACTACTACGGCACCTACGTGCAGGCCCGGGCGCGCATGCAGGAAAACGCCGAACACAGCTTTGCCTTCTGCGAAAAGCGCGAGTTGCTGGCCAGCCTGCCGGCCGAAACCCGCGCCCTGATCGCCCGCCTGCTGCTGCCCCTGCGCCACGCCGAACTGGGCGCCAACATGAACAACAGCGGCATCGCCGCTGACGCTTTCGGCACCAGTGTCACCCAGATGCACATGTTCCAGGCCATGGACCGCCTGGCCATCGCCCAGTACCTGTCGCGCATCGGCCTGCTGCTGGAGGACGACGGCCTGGCGCTGCTGGCCGAGGCCAAGCAGCGCTGGCTGGACGAGCCCGCCTGGCAAGGGCTGCGCCGCTATGTGGAGGACAGCCTGGTGGTGCGCGACTGGTTCGAGCTGAGCCTGGCGCAGAACCTGGTCAGCGACGGCCTGCTGTACCCGCTGCTGTTCGAGCACTTCGATGCGCAGTTGGTGGCCGCCGGGGCAGGGCAGGTGGGCATGCTCACCGAGTTCATGCGCCTGTGGTTCGCCGAGAGCCAGCGCTGGGTCGATGCCCTGGTCAAGACCGCCGTCGCCGAAAGCGCGCACAACCGCCAACTGATCGAGGGCTGGGCCAGCCAATGGCGCGGCCGCGCCTTGCAAGCGCTGCTGCCGCTGGCCGAGGCCGGCCCCGGCCGCGACGCGCTGGATGCCATCGACAGCGCCTTTGGCGCACGCCTGAAAAAACTTGGCCTCAGTGGAGATGCCGCATGACTTCCCTCGTCTACATCGCCTTCCAGGACAACGACAGCGCCCGCTACATCGTCGAGGCCATCACCCAGGACAACCCGCATGCCCAGGTGCAGCACCAGCCGGCGATGATCCGCGTGCAGGCCGAAGGGCGCCTGGAAATCCACCGCGCCACGGTGGAGGAAAAGCTCGGCCGTGACTGGGACGTGCAGGAAATGCTGATCGACGTGATCACCCTCGGCGGCAACGTCGAGGAAGACGAAGACTGCTTCGCCCTGCACTGGAACTGATCCGTACAACGACAAGAATCCGGAGACCACCATGGCCGCCAAGCGCCTCAACCAGAAAGACAAGTACCGCTGCCTGACCCGTGACCTGGGCTGGGAGCCGAGCTACCAGAGCAAGGACGCCATCTACCCCTACGAGCGGTTCGAAGGCATCAAGATCACCGACTGGGACAAGTGGGAAGACCCGTTCCGCCTGACCATGGACGCCTACTGGAAATACCAGGCCGAGAAAGAGAAGAAGCTGTACGCCATCTTCGACGCCTTTGCCCAGAACAACGGCCACCAGAACATTTCCGACGCCCGCTATGTCAATGCCCTGAAGCTGTTCCTGAGTGGCGTCACGCCGCTGGAGTACCAGGCCTACCAGGGCTTTGCCCGGGTTGGCCGGCATTTTGGCGGTGCCGGGGCGCGGGTGGCCTGCCAGATGCAGGCCATCGACGAACTGCGCCATGTGCAGACCCAGGTGCACGCCATGAGCCACTACAACAAGCACTTCAACGGCCTGCATGACTTTGCCCACATGCACGACCGTGTGTGGTTCCTGTCGGTGCCCAAGTCGTTCTTCGAGGATGCGCGCACGGCCGGCCCGTTCGAGTTCCTCACCGCCATTTCGTTCTCGTTCGAGTACGTGCTGACCAACCTGCTGTTCGTGCCGTTCATGTCTGGCGCCGCGTTCAACGGCGACATGGCCACGGTCACCTTCGGTTTTTCGGCGCAGTCCGACGAGGCCCGGCACATGACCCTGGGCCTGGAGGTGATCAAGTTCCTGCTAGAGCAGCACGAGGACAACGTGCCCATCGTGCAGCGCTGGATCGACAAGTGGTTCTGGCGCGGCTACCGGCTGCTAACCCTGGTCGGGATGATGATGGACTACATGCTGCCGAATAAGGTGATGTCCTGGGCCGAAGCGTGGGAAGTGTACTTCGAGCAGGCCGGCGGCGCGTTGTTCAAGGACCTGGAACGCTATGGCATTCGCCCGCCGAAGTACGTCGAGCAGACCACCATCGGCAAGGAGCACATCAGCCATCAGGCCTGGTCGATCTTCTACCAGTACAGCCAGGCCACCAACTTCCACACCTGGATCCCCAGCGACGAGGAACTGGACTGGCTCTCGGCCAAGTACCCGGAAACCTTCGACCGTTACTACCGCCCGCGCTACGAGCATTGGCGCGAGCTGCAGGCGCGTGGTGAGCGCTTCTACAACCCGACGTTGCCGATGCTGTGCCAGGTCTGCCAGATCCCGCTGGCCTTCACCGAGCCGGATGCGCCCACGCAGTTGAGCCATCGCAGCCTGGTGCATGAGGGCGAGCGCTACCACTTCTGCTCCGATGGCTGCTGCGAAATCTTCGCCTTCGAACCGGAAAAGTACGTGCAGGCCTGGCTGCCGGTGCACCAGATCCTGCAGGGCAACTGTGGCGGCGGCGATGTCGAGGCGGTGGTGCGCGACTACTACAACATCGCCCCCGGGCAGGACAACTTCGAATACCAAGGCTCGCCGGAACAGCAGCGCTGGCAGGCGCTGCAGGGCGCCGAGCGCAAGGTCGGCTGAGCCGCTGAACCGCCTGGGCGCCTTTGCCGCGCCCAGGCCCTACAAGAACAAGAGGATCATCATCATGCCCGTGACCGCCATCGGCAACTACACCGCCCAGCCCCTGGACCGCCAGGCCAACTTCCACGGTGCCCAGCTGGTGTACCTGTGCTGGGAAAACCACCTGCTGTTCTGCGCACCGTTCACCCTGCCGGTGGACCCGGCGCAACCCTTCGCTGCCTTCATCGAGCAGGTGGTCAAGCCAGCCATCGCCCTGCACCCGGATGCCAACCAGGTCGACTTCGCCGCCGCGCGCTGGCGCCTGGACGAACAGCCCTTCACCCCCGACCTGGCCCGTGGCCTGGCTGCCAACGGCGTTGCCCACAAAAGCCTGCTGCACCTGCACACCCCCGGCCTCGAAGGCCTGGGCGGCAGCCACAACTGAGGAATGCCGCCATGAGCTATCAAGTCACCATCGAACCTACCGGTGAACAGATCGACGTGGAGGAGGGCCAGACCATCCTCGAAGCCGCGCTGCGTCAGGGCGTGTGGTTGCCGTTCGCCTGCGGCCACGGCACCTGCGCCACTTGCAAGTGCCAGGTGCTCGAAGGCGAGGTCGACCTCGGCGCTGCCTCGTCATTCGCCCTGATGGACATGGAACGCGACGAGGGCAAGGTGCTGGCCTGTTGCGCCATCCCGCAGAGCGACCTGGTGATCGAGGCCGACGTCGATGTCGACCCGGACTTCGCCGGCTTGCCAGTGCAGGATTACTGCGCGGTGGTTACCCGGTTGGTGGAGCTGTCGCCGACCATTCGCGGCGTGCACCTCAAGCTCGACCGGCCGATGGCCTTCCAGGCCGGGCAGTACGTGAACCTGCAACTGCCGGGCATCGAAGGCACCCGGGCGTTCTCCCTGGCCAACCCACCACAGCTGCCTGACGAGGTGGAACTGCATGTGCGCCTGGTGGAAGGGGGCGTGGCCACCGGGCATATTCACCACCAGCTCAAGGTGGGTGATGCGCTGGAGCTGTCCGGCCCTTACGGGCAGTTCTTCGTGCGTGGTTCGCAGCCGGGCGACCTGATCTTCATAGCCGGCGGCTCGGGGCTATCCAGCCCGCAGTCGATGATCCTCGACCTGCTGGCGCGTGGCGACACCCGGCGCATCACCCTATTCCAGGGCGCCCGCACCCGTGCCGAGCTGTACAACCGCGAGCTGTTCGAAGCGCTGGCCGCCCGCCATGCCAATTTCAGCTACGTGCCGGCCCTCAGCCAGGCCGCAGAAGACCCGCAGTGGCAGGGCGTGCGTGGTTACGTGCACGACGCCGCCCGGCAACATTTCGACGGCCGCTTCAACGGCCACAAAGCCTACCTGTGCGGCCCGCCGCCGATGATCGATGCGGCCATCACCTGCCTGATGCAGGGCCGCCTGTTCGAGCGCGACATCTTCATGGAGCGTTTCTACAGCGCCGCCGATGGCGCTGCCGAAGGCCAGCGCTCGGCCTTGTTCAAGCGTATCTGAGCCCCTTCACGCCTGGCTTCCCGGCCAGCGGGGGCCAGCGTGCACCCGACCGATAACAACAACAAAGGTTGACCCGATGAACCCGACCCTTGCCAACCTGCTTCGCCTTGCCGTGTGCGCCACGCTGTTCGGTACTGCCAACCTGTCCCAGGCCACCGAAGGGGGCGGCACCTCCTACCCGCTGGGGGCCGAGAACTACATGTCTGGCGCCATGCCGCCGCCGGGCTTCTATGGCCAGTTGTTCGTCAACCACTACGAAGCCGACAACCTGCGCGGCAACGACGGGCGCAAACTGCCGGTGGACTTTCGCGTGCGCGCCAACGCCATCGTGCCACGGCTGATCTGGGTGAGTGACTACACGGTGCTCGGCGGCAGCCTGGCGCTGCATGCGATCGTGCCGCTGGTGGACCTGAAGGTTTCGCTCAATGGCCAGTCGCAGCACAACAGCGGCCTGGGCGATGTGATCTTCGGCCCGGCGCTGGGCTTTCACCACAGCGACAAGTTCCACAGCATCCTGGCCTTCGACATGATTGCCCCCACAGGCCGCTACGACAAGGATGACCTGGCCAACCCCGGGCGTAATTACTGGGTGTTCGAGCCGGTGTACGCAATGAGCTACGTCGACCCGGCCGGGCTCAACCTGGATGCCAAGGTGATGTACGACTTCAACCGCCGCAACCCGGCCACCGATTACCGCTCGGGGCAGGAATTTCATGTGGACTATGCCGTTGGTTGGGGGCTTGGGAATGGCTGGGTGGTGGGGGTAGGGGGGTATTACTATCGGCAGACGACCGACGACCATCAGGACGGCGAGCGTATCGAAGACAACAAAGGGCGCAGCTTTGCCATTGGTCCGTCGATCAAGTACAGCGGTGAGGGTGGTTGGTTCGTCACGGCGAAATGGTCGAAGGAAACCGAAGTACGCAACCGCGCCCAGGGCGATGCCTACTGGTTGAAGCTGACCTTGCCGTTCTGAACTGGCGCGGTCTCCATTGTGGGAGCGGCCTTGTGTCGCGAAAGGGCCGCAAAGCGGCCCCGGCGATTTCCGCTGTGACGCAGAAATCCTGGGGCCGCTGCGCAGCCCTTTCGCGACACAAGGCCGCTCCCACAGGAGAGCACCTACAACTGTGGCGACAATGATATGCCTCAGGCCACATCCACCAGCACGATCTCGCTGTCCTCGATGGCGGTCACCCGCAGCACCTGTTCCTGCTCGATCGCCACGCCATCGCGCGCCTTGGCTTGCAGCCCGTTGACCTCCACCAGCCCCTTGGCCGGCACCAGGTAACCGCGGCGTGCGGCATCGAAGCGGTATTCGGCGCTTTCCCCTGCACGCAGGGTGGCAGCCACCAGGCGCGCATCGGTGCGGATCTGCAAGCTGTCTTCATCACCGGCTCGGCCGCTGGCCAGGGTCACGAAGCCTTCGCCACGTTCACCTTTGGGGAACGGCCGGCTACCCCACGACGGCGCTTCGCCGGTGCGCTCCGGTACGATCCAGATCTGGAAGATGCGCGTATCGATGTCTTCCAGGTTGTACTCGCTATGCACGATGCCGGTACCGGCACTCATCACCTGCACGTCACCGGCTTCAGTCCGGCCCTTATTGCCCAGGCTGTCCTGGTGAGTGATCGCGCCTTCACGCACATAGGTGATGATTTCCATGTCGCGGTGCGGGTGTGGCGGAAATCCGCTACCGGCGGCGATCAGGTCATCGTTCCAGACGCGCAGGTTGCCCCAGTGCATGCGTGCCGGGTCGTAGTACTCGGCAAAGGAGAAATGGTGGTGGGCGTCGAGCCAGCCGTGGTTGGCATGGCCGAGGCTTTCGAAAGGTCGCAGTTGCAGCATGATCGTGCTCCTTGAATCAGTGGAATGACGCCATGATGCGCTAAAAAAGTATCGAAAATAAGCGTAAATATCGGCTTAAAACAATCTATTAAATGAATGTTTAGCGGTGCCATGTTTTCTCCGCTTCATCGCCTAATCTACTGATCTGCAAGCATTCGCTGGCGATTTTTTGTCGATGCGGCGAACATGCCCGCTGATTTTGTTTTTCAACGGAGTGACCGTGGCCCACGAGCAACCCCAGGCCCCCGCCGACCTTACCCCTCCTGCCCAACTGCCTTGGTTTCGCCGCCTGGCCGCCCGCTTGTTGGGGCGCGGCTTGACCCGCCTGCAAGCCCAGCACCGGGACTCCTGGTTCCTTGGCCACGCCACCGGCCAGCGCAGCGGCCACGCCGACGGTATGCGTGAAGGTTTCGAACGCGGGCGAGTAGAGGGCTACGAGGCCGGGCGCCAGGTGCTGGTGATCCGCGATACCCGCCCCGACACCGCCGGCGTGCCAAGCCAGGACGACAAGCTGTTCGACGATTGGCGCTTGCCGCTGAGCGCCGAGTTGAAAAAGCGCTTCAAGGCCGATGTAGCCCAGCGCCTGCCTGCCGAGGCCCAGCCCAGTGCCGCGCAATGGAAGCTGATTTTCAGCGATACGCCGTCCACCTGCGTGGTGGCCGGGGCCGGGGCGGGCAAGTCCACGTCGCTGGTGCTGCGCATCCTGTTGCTGCGCCACTACCTGGGCTACGAGCTGGACGCGATGACCGTGGTCACCTTCACCCGTGAGTCGCGCAAGGACTTCATCAAGCGCCTGCTGCAGGTGTTTGCCTTGTGGCAGATCGACCTGCAGCCGGTGCAGGCCCGCGAGCTGGTGCGCACCTTCCATTCGCGCATTCTGCCGCTGGTGCGCAGCCTGCCAGGCTTCGACCAGGTGCGCGCATTCGAGACGCTGGGCAACGAGATGCCGGCCGGGCGCGAGGCCGAGGCCGACAGCAACCCGTTCGACCTGCGTCTGAACGATGCCCAGCGCCAGCAACTGAACCAGTGCTACAGCAGCTTGCTGGGCGCAAGCCCGCGTTTCGCCGAGCTGGTTGGCCTGCTGCGCAGCGAGGCACTGCAGCTCAAGCCGTTGGACCCCAATAACCCCGACGTGCAGAAGCGCGCGCAGGTGACCCAGCTGGCGGCCCAGCGCGACGAAGAATTGTGCGACGTGATCGAAGACCTGTGGTTCGCTGCCGGTGCCTGGCCGATAAAGGGCATCGAGCCCTGCCGCGAGACCGTCGAGATTCGTGGCAGCCGCTTCCATGTCCATGGTCGTTTGGCCGGCGGGGGGCCTTGGGTGGTTCTGGGCTTCGACCCTGGTGAAAGCGCCCAGTACCAGCGCCCCGGCGCCAAGCTGGCGGTGCGTGCCGAATGGGCGGTCAAGCGCACCCTGTTGCAGGCCTTCTGCGACCAGCCGCTGATCTGGCTGGACAACTACGCCATGGCCCGGCGCCTGGCCGCGTCGCTGGCCGGTGATGCCGTGGCCGGCCCCGGCTTCGAGTGCAAGGTCAAGGGCGAGCTGGCCCCGGCGCCGCTGCTGGATGCCTTTGTCGGTGCGGCCAACTTCATCGAGAACCTCGGCCTGGACGTGAACAACGCAGTGGCGGCGATGAGCTTCCCCCCGGGCGACAGCGATGCCTTGTTCTTCGAGGCCCTGGCCCTGTACTGGAAAGCCTTGGAAGCGCACCTGCTGGACCAGTCGCCGCCGGTGATGAGCTACAACCGCATGTTCGCCCTGTTCGGCGAGAACAACCCGGAGAACCTGCAACTGCTGCCCGACCCGCTGTTGCGGCCGCTGGCGCACCTGATGATCGACGAATTCCAGGACGTGTCGCCGCAGATCGTCAGCTGGTTGCGCGCCAGCCTCGCCGAAATCCGTCGACGTGGCCCGGCGATGCACAGCGGGCGCCATGCCCAGCATTCGTCGCTGCTGTGCGTGGGCGACGACTGGCAATCGATCTACGGTTGGCGCGGCAGTTCGCCCAAGTACTTCATGGAGTTCACCAAGGCTTTCCCATCGCCGGCCAATACGCGGGTGATGCTGGTCGACAACTACCGTTGCCAGCAGCAGGTCATCGACGCGGCTGAGCACCTGGTCAAGGGCACGCCGGCGATCGCTGGCAAGAAAGCCCGGGCCAGTGGCCCGGCGGCAGCATTGCCGGGCACGCCGGTCAAGGTGTTCGACCGTGACGAGGCGGCCTTGGGTGAAACGCTGATCGAGCACTACCAGCGTGGCGAGACGGTGATGATGCTGTACCGCAAGGGCAGCGACCGGGCATTGATGAACGAGCACCTGCAAAGCGTGCTGCAGGCCGAAGCGGTACTGCCAGCCGAGCAGCGCCGGCTACGCCAGCTGACCTACCACAGTGCCAAGGGTTTGCAGGCCGACGCGGTGTTCATGTTGGGTGACTGCCAGTACCTGACCAGCTCGCCCTACAAGAACCAGGTGTATCGCCTGGCCGGGTTGGGCAAGGCCGGTGATGCCCAGCCGTTCGATACCGCGCAGAAGGAAGAAGTACAGCGCCTGGCCTACGTGGCGGTGACCCGTGCGGTACAGCATTGCTATTGGCATGTGGAAGCTGCCAACGGCGAAGCCGCGGCGCTGCCGCGGGCGTCCGGGCATGTGGATGGCCGGCAGGCCTTCTTCGAAGACTTGCGCGGCCAGTGAGAACGGCTTAGCCGATTGTTTGTATTTGGCGAGCCAGACTGGTCAGCAGACCGTTTTCAACCTTTTGCCGCTCGGCGGTCAACGCGTCCATGCCCTGGCGATACTGCTGCTCGTTGATCGCGACCCGGCGCAGAACGCCTTGCTCATCCAATGGGCTTGCCGGCAGGATGCCGGCCAGGGCATGCAGCACGGCGTTGTCCAGGGACGTTACGGGGTCTGCCGTTTCATCCAGGCAGTAATGCAGGTAGTCCAGGCCCGGCCGCCAAAAATCGGTTATCAGGGTGAACTGTGCTGCATGCTCTCGTTTCAAGTACCCAACCCAGGCTGGTTGCTCGTTCAACCACTGCTCCCGAGCGGTGACGTCTGCGTCGTGAGCAAGCACTGCGCCTTTCACCTTGTCGATGATGGCCTGGTTGATGCGGGCGGTGTCACGGTACAGCATGCCTCGGCTTGGCTCAGGAAAGTCCAGCGCTGCGGCCAACGATTGGCGCAAGGCCAGGCGCACCTCGATATCGTCCACCAGCCCCGTTTTCAGTTCGATATCTGGGAAGGCCGAGGGCTCATCGAGCTCATCGTATGATGGCAGGTCTTCATCGAACACCTCAGCCTGTAGCGCTTTTTGGCGCAAGGTCCTTTTCCAAGTGATGCGGTCGGCCAGTCGATTGACCTGATGGCGTCGGTACAGCTGGCGATACAGGGCCAGTAGGTCAGCCGGTCGGTTACCGGCACGGTTGGCAGCTTCGTGGGCCAGCACCTCTACCTCCAAGGCGCTGAAAGCGTCTGTCCCGGCGTCCTCACAGTTCATGGGGAAGTCGCCGGCCACTGTGGCGAGGCGCTCGCGCAGCTCGGTGTCATGGGCAGCTTTCTCCAGCAGGGCCCAGGTGCGTGCTCGTAGGGCCTGAGCATCGCGCTGCGCTTCTGCCGATCGAGCAAGACGCTGCAGTACCCCTAGCAATGCGGCATTTTCACCTTGGTCGAACAGATCGCTCCACCGCTGTGCATCGGCAAGGCTCGCGTCGTCAAGGAAAAAGTCTCGCCACGGCGATGTGTCCTCTGTGTGCTCGAACACGCTGACACGAATACTGCGCAGCTGCGTACGCGTTCGAGCTTCCAGCCTGTTGTAGTTGAACAGCCAGCGGCGCTCTGGCAGCCGCGCGGCGACATCGCGGGCGTATGGGGTACGCAGCACGCCCGGCAGGTCCGGCAGATTGTGGATGCTGTTGGAAGAAAGGTTGACATAACGCAGTCGGTACTGCGGTTGGCTCATGAGGCTGGTCAAGCTGTCAGGCCATTGTCGCAGCTCGCAGCGCTCGAGGCTCAGGTGGCTGAGACGGGCCATGAAACGTAGGTCGGGTGCCAGCTGTAAGGGGTTGGCTGGCATGTTCAGCACCATGGGGTGAATCATGTCCTGAAAACGGGCGGCAAGGGCTTCATCGAGGGTGATTCGATTGTTGCCCAGGTCCAGTGCATCCAGGGGTAAGCGCGTCAGGAAACTCAGGCTGGCGTCATCGAGTTGCAGCCGGTTGCGGCTGAGGCCGAGTACCCTAAGGCCAGGCATTGCCTCGATGGCTTGTTGGGCGGTGGGCGACAGGGTAGTCAAGCCATTGCTTGTCAGCTCCAGTTCGCGCAGCCGTGGCACTGCCTTGAGCGCCTCGAACAACGCTTCGGCATCTATCTCAGGGTTGCCGATGACTTGCAGGGTCTCCAGGTAAGGGAAGTTTGACAAGAAACCGCCCTCCAGGCGCCGCACTTGCAACCCCTCAAGTGTGAGACGCCGAATATGTGGCATGCCTGCGGTGAAAGCGGGCAGCTCGTCCAATTGCATACGGTCCAGCACGAGTGCGGCGCGTTGCGTGCCGCCTTCACGGCGGGCAGCGCCCATCAGTCGCTCGATGCATTCTTGGCGATCAAGGCGTTCTTCAAGGTTAAGTGAGGTGTTGAACCAGCGCTTGAGATCGCTGCCAAGGGTGCATCGCTCCACTTCCAGTTGCCTGATTGCGCTACCCAGGTCTCCCCTTTGGGCAAGTTCAGTTTGCAGCGCACTGATTTGCTGGTTGCTGAGGTCGGGGTAGAGCGCCCTGAGTCGGTGCGCGGCTGGCAAGGCGGGTCCTTGCATACCCCGGCCGCTCAGGGGATAGCCAAGTCGGCCGTTGGCCAATCGCAAAGGGGAGCGGAACCCCGGTTTGATGGGCTGTTGGCCAAGCAATGAGGCGCAGTGCTGCCGATCGTCAAGGGCGAGTTGCAGCAAGCTGGCCGAGTCAGCCTGTGGGTGTTCGGCCTGCAGGGCCTGTTTCAGCTGTTGGCTGTCGTCGTTCGCCAGGCTGGGCCTGAACAGGCCGAGGATGGCGCGGTCGAGCCGCGCTCGGGCTTGTAGAAGGCGTGCTTCTTCGGCAATGCGAAGCGGCACGTGGCCGTTTTCCAGGCGTTTTCGCTCGGCGTTGCTGATGTTGACCAGCAACTCTTCTAGCGCGCTGTCCGGCAGCCCGGGAAACTGCCGGGTGATCGGTTGCGCGGCTGGGGGTAGGGTGGGGCGGCGACGTTGTTGCAGGCTGTTGAACAAAGCCCCGCGATTTTGTTCCAGGTGTTCCGCGAGCTTGTTGTTCAATGTGGATGATCGGTGCTCGATGGGTGTGTCGCCGAGCAACTGCAGAATGGCTTGTTCATCCAACTGAGCTAACACTGTCTGGCTCAACTGGCCATTGTCCAGGTCGTTACGGGTAATTTCGATTTCTACCTGGCCTGTCGTGGGAGCAGGGCCGTAGCGCACGGCTTCGCCCCAGGGTTCTGGCCCTTGGTAAACCTTGAGCACATTCTCCTCTCGCCACCCCGGCAGGCGCAGCAATTCAGGCAAGGCGAAGTTTTTGTACGCAGCCAGTGGTAGCCCATCGCGGACGTGAGTGATGATCTGTTGGGCCTGGTTGTCCAGTTGCAGGCGCTCCAGCGTGTCGAGCAACAAAGCGGGTGGACGCAGGCCCGTTGCCTGGGCGCGACGCAACGCACTTTCATCGCTATCGGTACAGCGCATGGCGCTGTCCAGTTCGGTATCGTCGAGGTCCGCGCTGTAGTTGCCCAGGCGGCGCATGAGTTGTGCGCGGTCCCATTCCAGAGGTTGTTCATGGGCCAGTTGCCAGCGCGCGTTACCATGGTGCAGCAAGCTTGGGGCATAGGCCTGCGCATCATCGGGGTGGCGCACGCGCCATTGTTGCTCGGCGTCCTGAAAGACTTCGTACAGCGTCCCATCCAGCTTCAGGTAGCTCTTCCCGTCGATGAGCACATGACCGAGCACATCGGGTTGAGTCCCCTCAGGGATAGCCACTGTGCTTGCATATGGCTTCATGTCGGGGTGCCAGAGCACTTCCTTATCTTCATGCCACACACTTTTCAATGCATCTACAAAGCCTGACGCCTGGACGATCTTGGTGCCCACTGCAAAACCGGCAATTACCGCTGCATTGATGGCTAACGATTCCAGTTGCGCCAGTGCTTGCTGGGTATCACCTTCTTCCCAAGCCTCGAACCCGGTGAAAACAGAGCTCATCAGGTCGTAAGCGAAAACGCCGAGCATGATCGGGTTCAACCCGGGCACGAAAAACGCGGCGACGTTCAGCACATTCATGCCCAATTCGAACCAGTGCTTCAGGCGCTCGTTGCGGGCCTTGGCGTCGACTTCGGCAGTAGGGACCGCAACGGTTTTCGCGTCGGCCTTCATGCGCGCAAGGTGTGCGTTGTACAAGGTCGTCCAAGGGTCGGTTCTGATTAGCGAGGGGGTGAAATGGAGCTGCGGCATGTTTCGGGGTTTGCGCCTGCCCTCTTTATCCTTTTCGAACAGCGCGTTTTCCAGCTTTTCGGCCAGTTCTTTCTGGCGATCCGTATAGGCGAAATTCACCAGGGTTCGGCGAAACTCGTTTTGCACTAGCCGGCTGCGCAGGTGCCTGCCCGCTTCCTGACGAGAAGCAAACTCCCTGACCGGGTGCTCGCTGTCGCCAGGTAGGTACACAATGCAGGGGTTCTGCCGATCAGGATTGTTCGGCCCGATGAACAGTATTTCGTGGATGGGGATACCGAACAGGCTGAAGTTCCAGCAATGCAATGTCTGTGTGTCATAGGTGGGATGAGGCGTGCCGTCGCACAGTTGCGCAAGCGCAGCGAAACCATGGTGGCTCAGCAGGCCTTTGAGCTTTGCAATCAGTGCCTGGACTCTCAGCGCCTCACGATTCGCGGCTATCGACAGACGCCGGATTTCAGCGCGATTGACGCCCTCGTGGGTTGCAAGTAGATGGTCTTGATAGCGTTTGCCAAGGTCCAGCGCCCGACAATGTTTGACGAAGGCCTCCATCGTCATGCCAGGTAGGGGCGTATCGCTGCCAACAGCGCTGGTGAGCGTGCTGTAGGCACCTACTTCGGCCAGGCCCTCGAAGTTGTGCAGGGCAGCTTCCAGCAAACTGCGAGTTTGCGGCTTTCCAACGGGACGGGTGGCAAGAACGTCCACCTCCCGGTCTGGGACCAAAGGGACTTCTACATCGGGAACGCCGATCCAGCTGTCGGCAATGGGTTCGAAGGCCTGGAAAACATATTGCGCCTTGTCCACGGGCACGTTCACCTTCAACCGCTCGGTCAGCAGGGGTTTGCAGAACTCGATGATGCCCTTGAACCCTGCAAGCGCCTGTTTGAGTTGCGCCATAAGTTGGTCGCGCGTTCCGATAGCCCTGCGCAACTGTTCTCGCGCTTGCGTATCGGCGGTGGCATACCACGTGTAAGGGTTGCCATCTGCATCCAGATAGTCCTTGCGCAGGTGCTGCACCACTTTTTGTGCATGCGTGGGATGCAGGGCTTTGCTCCATTGCGGCAAGGTGCGGGTTATCTGGCTTTGATGTAACGGCGTGGGGTTTGTCATGTTGATGCGCTCTTGCGGAGGGAGGCGTTAGTTCACCTTCATCGAAGCCGCGTAGTGCGGTAGATAGTTGTCGGCAACGGTCGGTCTTGCGCATGCGCGGGTCGGTGAGGGGCCAGCAGCAAGGGTGGATCTGCGAGAGGGTGAAGCAGGCCATGGCGCAGGCTTCAGCCAAGGAGAACTTCAATGCGTTCGCTGTGTAGTCCCAAAGATCACCTGCTTGACCTCGATGGTATTGAAATAGCGGTCCGCACCTGGGGCGCCGAAGACGGTATCCCTGTGCTGGCCCTGCATGGCTGGCTGGACAACGCCGCCTCGTTCGAACGCCTGGCACCCCTGCTCGACGGCTGCTTCGTGGTCGCCCCCGACCTGGTCGGCCACGGTCGTTCGGACCATCGCCGCCACGACAGTGGCTACTACCTGTGGGAACATGCCGAGGACATGCTGGCGGTTACCGACAGCCTGGGCCTGGGGCAGTTTCATGTGCTGGCCCATGGCATGGGCACTGGCGTGGCGTCGCTGTTGGCGGCCATGACCAGCGGTATCGCCAGCATGACCTTCCTCGACGGCATGGGCGCACCGTTCACGGTGGCCGAGGATGACCGTGTGCAGCACCTGGCGCGGGCCTACCGGCTCAAGCGCATGGTGCAGCGCAGCCAGTTGCAGGGCTTTGCCGAACCGGACGTCGGCCGTTTCGATGACCTGGACACGGCCTTGGCACAACGCCGCGAGCGCCTGGACACCGAATTGTCGGAAGGTGCCGCACGGCTGCTGGCGCTGCGTGACCTGCTGCAACTGGACGATGGTTATTGCTGGCGCCACGACCCACGTCTGGTGCTGCCCGAACCCATGCCGCTGACCGAACGCGAAGCCTGCGACCTGCTCAGGCAGATCCGCTGCCCGTTGTACCTGCTGTTCGGTCGCCAGGGGGCATTCAGTGGCGAGGCCTTTGCCCGGCGCCAGGCGGCCTTGCCCAGCCAGGCGAAGATTTTCTGGCACCCGGGCGGGCATCACTTCCACCTGGATGCGCCGGACCGGGCGCTGGTCGATCAATTGCTGCGTATCCTGGCGCGCCATGAAGGGGGCGTGCTGCAACGGTTGGTGAACGAGTAGGTGATTCTGGTCACGCCATGCGGACCTGGGCTATGGTGGCGAACGTATTCGCGCAAACGCCACAAGGAGCCCGGCATGCGACCGTTCGCCATCAAGCACATCGACCACCTCGTCCTGCGGGTCAGCGACCTGCCACGTAGCGTCGCCTTTTATACCGAGTTGCTCGGCTGCACGGTCAGCCGGGTGCGCGAGGACTTGGGCATGGTCCACCTGGCCACGGGTACGGCGATGATCGACCTGGTGAGCCTGGACGGCCCGTTGGGACAGCCAGGTGGGGCGGCACCGGGGGCTGAGGGGCGCAACTTGCATCATTTTTGCCTGCGTATCGAACCGTTCGACGAGGCGGCATTGACCGCCTACCTGCAAGCGGCGGGGGTAACGGTGGAGCCTGCCGAGAAGCGCTATGGCGCCGAAGGCGAGGGGCTGTCGCTGTATTGCTACGACCCGGATGGCAACCAGGTCGAGCTGAAGGGGCCGGTACCGGCAGCGAAGGCACCATGATCAGCCTGAATACCTGCGAGCACTGGATCGACACCGCGCAGGGCAAGCTGTTCGCCCAGGAGTGGGTGCCGCTGCAAGTGCAGGGGGCGCCTATTGTCCTGCTGCATGATTCGCTGGGCTGTGTCGCCTTGTGGCGCGACTTCCCGGCACGGCTGGCGCAAGCCACCGGGCACCGGGTGATCGCCTACGACCGCTTGGGTTTTGGCCGTTCCGATGCCCACCCGGGCAGGTTGCGCCTGGGTTTTGTCGAAGACGAGGCGCGACAGGGGTTCACGGCACTGCGCGGGTATTTCGGCATCGGCGAATTCATTGTCTTCGGGCACAGCGTTGGCGGCGGAATGGCCGTGGCCTGTGCGGCGCTGTTCGCTGAGCACTGCGTGGGGTTGATCACCGAGTCGGCGCAGGCGTTTGTCGAAGCGCGCACTCTTGAAGGCATTCGCGCTGCCGAGCTGCAGTTTGCCGAGCCTGGGCAGTTGCAACGGCTGGAGCGCTACCATGGGGGCAAGGCCGAGTGGGTATTGCGCGCCTGGGTGGACAACTGGCTCGGCGAGGACTTTGCCGCCTGGAGCCTGGATACCGTGTTGCCGCAGGTGCGTTGCCCGCTGTTGAGCCTACATGGCGATGACGACGAGTTTGGTTCGCACGCGCACCCGCAGCGGCTGCTGGCGTTGGCTGCGGGGCCTGGGACAATGCGGCTGCTGCCGGGCTGTGGGCATGTGCCGCACCGGGAGCGGGCGGAGGAGGTGTTGGTGGAAGTGGTGCAGTTCTTGCGCTGAAAGTTTTCTATGGCATCAGGGTTGCCAGGTGCTCGCCACGGCATCTTCAGCGCCTGTGAGACCGAGCGCCGCCCGCGCGGCGCTCGGTCTCACAGGCGCTGCATATCTTGTGGCCAACACCTGTCAGCCCTGATGCGACCCCTGTGGGAGCGGGCATGCCCGCGAACACCGGCGAAGCCGGTGCCAACCCTGCGTTGCCTTGTCGTTCATGCCGCCCCCTTGCGCGTGGCCGGGCGAGTGGATATCCCGGCAAAGCCTATTATGCTTCAGTGACCTTGCTGCGATCCGAGGCGGCCTGCCTCGTCGTGCTTCGCGCAACCAAAGCAAGCCCTAGGGCCTGGGTGCGACGGTGAAATTGGGGGTGAGTATTTTTTGAAGTACTCCCTGTGAAGTACTCCGGCCTGCATAACGACAAGACGGAGGCAACCCATGGCGGTTATCGACAGCGCATCCACGGGCAATAGCGCGCCCCAACGCGGTATCACCCGGGAGGAGCGCAAGGTCATCTTCGCGTCATCCCTGGGCACGGTGTTCGAATGGTACGACTTCTATCTGTACGGCTCACTGGCCGCGATCATCGCCAAGCACTTCTTTGCCGGGGTCAATGAAACCACCTCGTTCATCTTCGCCTTGCTGGCCTTTGCCGCCGGCTTTGCTGTGCGGCCGTTCGGCGCCATCGTGTTCGGCCGCCTGGGCGACATGATCGGGCGCAAGTACACCTTCCTCATCACCATCGTCATCATGGGTGTGTCTACTGCGTTGGTGGGGCTGCTACCGAGCTACGCCTCGATCGGCGTAGCGGCGCCGATCATCCTGATCTCCCTGCGTTTGTTGCAGGGTCTGGCCCTGGGGGGCGAATATGGCGGTGCGGCCACCTACGTGGCCGAGCATGCGCCCAAGGGCCGGCGCGGCTTCTTCACTGCCTGGATCCAGACCACGGCCACCTTGGGGTTGTTCCTCTCGCTGTTGGTGATCATGGCCTGTCGCACGACCATGGGTAACGAGACGTTCGAGGCCTGGGGCTGGCGGGTACCGTTCTTGCTGTCGATCTTGCTGCTGGCGATTTCGGTGTACATCCGTATGCAGCTCAACGAGTCGCCGGTGTTCATGAAGATGAAGGCCGAAGGCAAGGCGTCCAAGGCGCCGCTGACCGAGTCGTTCGCCCGCTGGGACAACCTCAAGGTGGTGATCATGTCGCTGCTGGGCGGTACCGCCGGCCAAGCCGTGGTGTGGTACACCGGGCAGTTCTATGCACTGTTCTTCCTGTTGCAGACACTCAAGATCGAGCCGCAGACCGCCAACCTGCTGATTGCCGGCTCGCTGCTGATCGGCACGCCGTTCTTCATCTTCTTCGGCAGCCTGTCCGACCGCATTGGCCGCAAGAAGATCATCATGGCCGGCTGCATCATCGCCGCACTGACCTATTTCCCGATCTTCAAGGCGCTGACCGAGTACGGCAACCCGGACGTGTTCGTCGCCCAGGAGCAGAACCCGGTGGTGGTGGTGGCCGACCCGGGCCAGTGCGCGTTCCAGTTCGACCCGGTGGGCAAGGCCAAATTCACCAGCTCCTGCGACATCGCCAAGAGCCTGCTGGCCAAGCGTGCCATCCCCTATACCAACGAAGCGGCCGAACCTGGCAGCGTGGCGCAGATCCGCATAGGCGAACGGGTACTGCCCAGCTTTGACGGCCGCAGCCTGGCAGCCGCGGACTTCAAGGTGCAGAACGACGCCTTTACCGCGACCTTGAGTGGTGCATTGAAAGAGGCGGGCTATCCGGAGAAGGCCGACCCGGCGAAAATCCACTACCCAATGGTACTGTTGCTGCTGACCATCCTGGTGATCTACGTGACCATGGTCTATGGACCGATTGCCGCCTGGCTGGTGGAGCTGTTCCCGGCGCGTATCCGCTACACCTCGATGTCGCTGCCTTACCATATCGGCAACGGCTGGTTCGGCGGCTTCCTGCCGACCGTGGCGTTTGCCATGGTGGCGGCGACCGGGGATATCTATTACGGCTTGTGGTACCCGATCGTGATTGCGGTGATGACGGCGGTGCTGGGGATCTTCTTCCTGCCGGAAACCAAGGACCGGGATATCAATCACACATGAGTTTGATGTAGGCATTACTGGCCTCTTCGCGGGCAAGCCCGCTCCCACATGCCCACCACAGTTTTCAAAGCCTGTGATGTACCTGTGGGAGCGGGCTTGCCCGCGAAGAGGCCAGTACAGGCGATCATTCAGTCGAAATAGCCACGCAGGCCAAAGGCATACCCGGTATCCACATCAGTGGCCTCACCCCGGCTCCAGCGCTTCTTCAGCACGAACTCGAATGCCGGTTCGTACAACCCGTCCCGCACCAGCGCACCGGCCAGCACCTCCACGTCATACCAGCCATTGTCCAGTTCGATGATCGGCCGCCCCGGCACTTGGTAACGCGCTAGCTGGTCGCCCACTGTCTTGGACGTGAAGTGCTGCAGAATGCGCCAGGTGTATAGCATCAGTACGCCGTACTCGACCTGCAGCACGTAGCCATTGCGGCGGTGCTTGAGGCGGCTGCCGGGTTCGCGCAGGGCCGGGGTGTAGCCATCGAGGGTGAACAGGATGCGGTAGGGCAGATTGTCGACCCCGGCCAGGGGTAGCACGATACCTTCGCGTACAGCCTGGTCGCCGCTGTCGTTATGGGTGAATTCGTGGGCCAGGTCGTCGGGCAATTCATGGTCCTGCTTGAAGCGTTCGAGCAACTGGATATCGCCAAGCAGAAAGTAATCGACCAGGTCATTGAGCACTTCGCTGAATTCGTGGCGCATCTGTTTTCCTTGTTGGTGCGCAAGTGTCATCGAACACGGCCACGCATACTGGTGCCGTTGAGTATCAGTAAAGTCGTTCGGGGACATTTGACCAGTGGCAGCGCTGATTCGTAGATCTCCCACAGAGACTGTGTTTCCAGGTGGGGTGGTGTAGAAGCGCGCGGTAACGTTGATCGGGCAAGTCAACCCAACCCAGGAGTAAAGAACATGCAAGACGAGCCGAAGATCGAACTGCCAGTCAACGACGAAAAGGCCCCGCAGGAACAGGCAGAGGCCCAGGTGAAACTGTCCAGGCGCAAGCGCGGTGCGGGCCCAGTTTGCGGAATGCCATGCGAGGCAGGGTACAAGCTGATAGGCGACAGCTGTATAAAGGCTAATGTAGAGTTCGAGTGACTTGTCGGGGGGGGCAAGGCGCCCCCCCCCGACAAAAAACCTGTTCAAGCCATAGGTAAATCCTTGATCACCCAGCCCCCACCCAGCCGCTGCCAAGGGTAAAGTGTCAGGCATGATCCCAGCGCGCCCAGACCGGCGTCAGAGAGGTGCCCGTGGCTGCCTATACCTTGCGACAACTCAAGTACTTCGTCACCACCGTGGAGGCCGGCAGCGTTGCCGAGGCTTCGCGCCAGCTGTACATCGCCCAGCCTTCCATCTCCACGGCCATCAAGAGCCTGGAGGAAAGCTTTGGTGTGCAGTTGTTCATCCGCCACCACGCCCAGGGCGTGTCGCTGACGCCCAGTGGCAAGCGTTTCTACGCCAAGACCAAGTCGCTGCTGCAGATGGCCCATGAATTCGAGCAGAACGCCCTGGCCGACAACGACACCGTGGCCGGGCAGATCGACATCGGTTGCTTCGAAACCGTGGCACCGCTGTACCTGCCGCGCCTGATCGCCGGCTTTCGCCAGCGCTACCCAGGTGTGGATATCCGCCTGCGCGACGGCGAGCAGCAAGACTTGATCCAGGGCCTGACCGCTGGCACCTTCGACCTGGCGTTTCTCTACGACCATGACCTGGACGGTACCATCGAGGTCGAGCCGCTGATGCCGCCGCAGAAGCCCTACGTGCTGCTACCCGAAAAGCACCGCTTTGCCGGGCAGGCCCAGGTATCGCTGCGTGACTTATGCCCGGAGCCGATGATCCTGCTGGACGTGGCCCCTAGCCGCACCTACTTCGTCAGCCTGTTCAACGAAATGGGGCTGACGCCGAACATCGTCTTCAGCTCACCGTCGATCGAAATGGTGCGCGGCATGGTCGGGCAGGGCTTCGGTTTTTCGCTGCTGGTGACGCGCCCTCATTCGGAATGCACCTACGACGGCCAGCGCCTGGCCATGCTGGACATCGCCGAGCCGGTGGCGCTGTCGGGGCTGGCGGCGGCGCGCTTGAAGCGGGTGCAACTGACCAAGCCGGCGCAGTTGTTCGTGGAGTTTTGCCGGGAAGAGCTGGCGAAGTTCTGAAATGGGTACTACGGCGAGCCGCGTAAGGTGATGTTCAGTACCAAATCCAGTTTCTGAGCCTGTGCCTGGGCAGGGAGCGCGGGTATGATGTCGTCGGTGAAACCGTACTGACAGGCCCAGTGGATCATGAATCGTCGCAAGAAGATCAAGCAGCTGTTGCAGGCGCATGCCAAGAAAGCCAGTGCCAAACTGGCGCCGCGCAAGCCCAAATACATTTGCAAGGCCGACCGTTTGAAGATGGAAGCCGAGGCGGCTGGGGATGCCGCTAACGCCCCGCAAGGCTGACGCCCCCTGGAGCGCAAAGGCCTCAAGCCCTGTGCAGTACCTGTGGGAGCTGGCTTGCCGGCGATGAGGCCGGCCCAGGCAATACAAGACAGTTGCTCCCACACCGCGTCTATCAAGAAGTTTACCGTTCAACGGCGGTAGTAGCGGTGGTCATGATTATAGCGATGGTGCATGGCCCGCTCATGGCGGCGCTCCCAGTCGCGGCGTCGTTCCCAGTCACGCCGCCGCTCCCAGTCACGTCGGGCTTGCTCGCGACGCCACTGCTCGCGGCGCCAGTCGCTTCTGTGGTCATGCCAGCGGTCGTCGCCGTGGGCGAGCAACGTGGCTGGGTGCTCGTCCACCACACTGGCCAGCTTCGACCAGGGGTTACCGGCAGGCTGCGCCGATGATTGAACGGCTGGGGCAGCCGCTATGGGGCCTTTCATCTGCGTGGCCGATACCGAGCCCATCGCCGCGAACGAGAACAGGCCGAGCAGCATCAACCTTGCGACACGTATTTTCATGAGCGAAGCCAACCTCTGATAACAATTGAACCAGCTGGCCAGCAGGTGTTGGGCGATCCTTCTCTCGCGCTCCGCTACCTTCCTGTGCCTCCCACATAGACCGGCAAACAAGAAAAAGTTCGCAGCAGCGCCGCGCAAGCCTCAGATTTCATAGCGCAGTTCTTTGGAAGGTGGGTGGCCGAAGAAGGCACTGTAGGACCTGCTGAAGTGGGTGCACGACACAAAGCCGCAGGCGATGGAAACATCGAAGATCGACGCGTTGGAGTTCTGGATCAGGCGCCGCGCTTCGGTAATGCGCAACTGGAAGTAGTATTTCTGCGGGGTGGTATCGAGCTGGTCCTTGAACAGCCGCTGCACCTGGCGCACGGACAAGCCGACGGCCTGGGACAGGTGCCCGGGCGACAGTGGTTCCTCGAGGTTGGCCTCCATCAGCTTGATGATCTCGCGCAGGGGCCGGCTGACCTTGGGTTGCAGAGGCTTTTGAAAACTGCGGAACTTGCTTTGATCATGGTCCAGGGTGTCGAGTACAGCATCGGCCAGCGCCTGATCGCAGCCGATGTTGAGCCACTGCAGCATCATGTCGAAGGCACCCGCTGGCGATGCCGCGGTCAGGCGGTCCCTGTCGAGCACCAGGGCATCGTGGGTGACCAGGGCGTGCGGCACGCGCTCAGCGAGGGCGATGCGCTGCTCCGGGTGGATGGCGCAGCGATAGCCGTCGAGCAGGCCTGCGCTGCCGAGGTACCAGGCCCCGTTCCACAATCCGCCCAGAACCACGGGGCACTTGGCCAGCCGTTTCAACAGGGAGGTCAACCAGCCGGGTACGATGCGGGCGGCACGCAGGCCGCCGCAGACCACCATGATGTCCAGGTCGCCCAGGCGCATGTCGGTCAGTGGCGTGTCTGGCCGGATGGGGATGGCCAGGTCGCTCATCACCTCGGCGTGGTTGTGGCTGAAGGTATGTACCCTGATCGAGCCGGGGGCGATCAGGTTGGCGGTGACCAGCACATCCAGGGCCTGGGTGAAGCTTGGCAGGGAAAAGTTTTCCAGCAGTAGAAAGCCGACCCGCGACGGCTTGGGCCGCGCAACTGGCTGCGTCATGAAGCCGAGGTTGCGTTCCTTGAAGGTGTGGCTGAATGCTCTTGTAGTTATTGTCATGGGTCACCCAGACGCCGAAACCTGCGGCTCGGCTGACTAATTAGAGTGTGAAAGCCTTTCCAGGTCGGCAGTTAATGTAAGTGGGCGACAAGAATAAAGTCCAACGACATTTTTCCTGTTTTATTGATAACGCAATGTTATCGGTGAAACAGGCGATTTCTCACATAACTCTGAGTTATGCGTAAAGTAATTTAAGTGCTGGTGTGTTTTTTCGGCCCCTGTGTACGATTCAATGAGCATCTCCAAGTTGGCATGGCCAAAGGCGCGGCTTAACTTGCCGGGAAGTTTCAGGTAGTTAGTTAAAAAGAATAATGGTTCGGTCATTGTCATCCGTTGTGGTGAGCAGCGGGTGGCGGGAGAATGATAATGAATAGCAATGAATCCGTCATTGGTCTGATCAAGCAGCGCAAGCCGCGACATGTATTGCCTCGTGAACTGTATCTGGACCCTGAAGTGTACCGTCAGGACCTTGAGCAAATCTGGCACAAGGACTGGATCTTCGCCGGCCATACCTTCGAAATTCCCAAGGCAGGCCAGTATTTTACCCTGCAGATCGGTGATTACCCGGTTGCCGTCGTCCGTGGCAAGGATGGCGAAGTGCGTGCCTTCCACAACGCCTGCCGCCATCGCGGCGCCAAAGTGTGCGAGCATGCCAGTGGCAAAGTGGCCAAGCTGGTTTGCCCGTACCACAAGTGGACGTTCGAGCTGGATGGCAACCTCATCTATGCCGGTAACATGGGTTCGGACTTCGACAAGTCGCAGTACAACCTCAAAGCGGTGCATGTGCAGATCGTCCACAGTTACATCTACGTGTGCGTGGCACAGCAGGCGCCGGATTTCAGCAGCTTCCACGCTGCGGTCAGCCCCTTCATTGCCCCGCACTTGCTGGAAAACTGCAAGGTCGCCTTCGAATCCAACCTGATCGAGAAGGGCAACTGGAAGCTGGTGTTCGAGAACAACCGCGAATGCTACCACTGCGACGGCACCCACCCGGAGCTGCTCAACTCGTTCGTCGAGAACCTGTCGGTGGCCGGGGTGGGCGGTGACGATGACCCGGAACTGCTGGCCCATTGGAGCCGTTGCGAGGCTGCCGGCATGCCCAGCCGCCTAGTCATGGACCCGCTGGGACGCTTCCGCATGACTCGTATCCCGCTCTCGGCCGGCGCCGTAAGTTACACCATGGACGGCAAGCCCGCCGTCAACGGTCGGCTGGACAACAGTGGCGAGGCGGATATCGGCGCACTGCTGTACTTCAACTACCCCTCTACCTGGAACCACTTCCTGGGCGACCACGCGCTGAGCTTCCGCGTGTTGCCGATCGGGCCGGGGGAGACACTGGTGACCACCAAGTGGCTGGTACCGGAAGCGGCGGTGGAAGGGGTCGACTATGACCTCGACCGCCTGACCAAAGTGTGGTTGGCGACCAACGACCAGGATCGCCGGTTGGTGGAGGGCACGCATGCCGGCGTGTCTTCGCCCGCCTATGAACCGGGGCCATTCTCGGAAAATGCCGAGAACGGGGTGTGTCAGTTCGATGACTGGTATTGCGCGACCATGCTCGAGCGGTTGAGCGGGCGTGTGCCGCTGAAATCGGTGGGATGATTGCGAGGCTGCTGCCGCTGCGGCCCGGTACTGATTTAACATGGCGAACGCTTTCGTGTTTCCGAGGAGTCAGTCATGAGTACCGCGCAATTCCGCACCCCCACAGCCGCAGATGCCGAGCGCTGCTACGCCATTGAAATTGGCGCTTATGAAGGGGATGAGGCGGCCACGCTGGAGAAGATTCGCACCCGCATCACGCAGTATCCGCAAGGCTTCCTGGCCCTGGAAAACGCGGGCGAGATCGTCGGTTTCATCAACAGCGGCTGTGCTTACGACGTGGTGATGTCCGACGAGGCGTTCAAGGAACTGGTCGGGCATGATCCGGCGGCACCGAACGTGGTGATCATGTCGGTGGTGGTGGACCCGGCGCATCAGGGCAAAGGCTACGCGAAGCGGTTGATGGAAGAGTTCATCAGGCGCATGAAGGCGTCGGGCAAGCTGAGCATTCACCTGATGTGCAAGGAGCAGCATGTGGCGCTGTACCAGAAGCTGGGTTATCAGTACGTGAAGCCTTCGCCCTCGGAGCATGGCGGCATGGCCTGGCATGAGATGGTCATGGCCCTGTGACCCTTCGACTTATCAGCAGGCCCCGAGACCTGGGGCCGCTGCGCAGCCCATCGCCGGCAAGCCAGCTCCCACAGGTATCGCATTGTTCTTGAGCGCTGCACCGTACCTGTGGGAGCCGGCTTGCCGGCGATGAGGCCGCTGCAGGCAAGTCAATCCTGCAGTGCATCGCGCAGCTGAATTACCCCGTCAAGCGCCAGCGCCTGGGCCGAGTAGCACAGGCCGATGCGCCGGCGCAGGTCCAGCTGTGGCAGCGGCTCGCTGCGTACGCCGCGATGCTCGTCGGCCAGCGATTGCGGCACGATCGCGTTGCCCAGGCCTGCGGCGACCATTTCCAGGGCCAGGGCAAAGGTCTCTGCTTCCGCCGCCAGGCTGGCGCTGTAGAACGGCAGCAGGCGCTGATGGCTGGGTTGCGCAGGGCAGGTAATCCAGTGCGCCCCAGGCGTTGTCTGGACCGCAGTCGCTAACACGAACGGGTCGCTGTGCAGCGGCAGGAACAGCTCATCCTCACAGCGCAGTTCTTCGCTGGCCAGCCGCACCGCACCCATGCAGCCCGTCACCAACTGCAGGCGCACCGGGGGCTGGATCGCTGTCGCTGCCAGCACCACCTTGCTCAACACCGCGCCGCCCACATCCTGCTCCACGCCGATCTGCAAGGGCGCACGTTCACGATCACCCTTGAAGCGGCTCAGCAAGCGGCTGGCGTCGGCGACCATGCGCTGGGCCTCGGGGTACAGCGCGCGAGCATCCTCGGTCACCTCCACCCCGCGAGCCTGGCGCACGAACAGGGTGGTGCCCAGGGCTTCTTCCAGCGCCTTGATGCTGCCGGACAGCGCTGGTTGGCTAAGGTGTATCGAACGCGCGGCGGCGGTGATGTTGCGTTGTTCGAACACGGCGATGAAGGCCCGAAGCTGACGATAATCCATGGAGTACCCATAAGTGATGCTGATGGCTGCGAAAAGAATTTCCCATTTTTCGCCAAAAAAGCAGGCCTCTATACTCGCTCTACTTCCTACTCATAGGCAAATCGGATAACAGGATTATAGCGATGACCCATACCCACAAACCCCTGGTGGTAATCACCGGTGCCAGTTCCGGCATAGGCCTGGCCACTGCCAAGCGCCTGTCTGCACGCGGCCACGCCCTGTTGTTGCTGGCCCGCCGCCTGGAGCCGATGCTTGAACTGCAGTTGCCCAATAGCCTGGCGCTTGCCGTCGATATTACCGACCGCGCCGCAGTGACGGCGGCCGTTGCCCAGGCAGAGGAACGCTTCGGCCCGGTGGATGCGATCATCAACAACGCCGGTGTGATGCTGCTGGGCAGCATTGCCACGCAGGACCCGGACCAGTGGGACCGCATGCTCGACGTCAACGTGCGTGGGCTGCTCAACGGTATTCATGCGGTGGCCAGCGGCATGGTCGCGCGCAAGCATGGCACCATCATCAACGTCAGCTCCGTGGCTGGGCGCAAGGCTTTCCCCAACCATGTGGCCTACGTCGGCACCAAGTTCGCGGTCAGCGGCCTGTCGGAAAACCTGCGTGAAGAGCTGTCGCCAAGCAACGTCCGAGTGATCACCATCGAGCCGGGTGCAGTCGACACCGAGCTGCTCAGCCACACCACCGATGATGCCATCAAGGCCGGCTACAACGACTGGAAGCAGGAAATGGGTGGGGTTCTGAGCGCGGAAACCATCGCCGAGACCATCGACTTCGCCTACGGCCAACCGCAGTCGGTGTGCATCCGTGAAATCGTGGTCTGCGCTACTCGTCAGCAGGCATGACGGGGGCTGCTTTGCAGCCCATCGCCGGCAAGCCAGCTCCCACCTCGACCGCATAGGCCTCAAACCCTATGCAGTACCTGTGGGAGCCGGCTTGCCGGCGATGGGGCCAGTCCAGGCAATACAAGACAGTTGCTCCACCTCGACCGCATAGGCCTCAAGCCCTATGCAGTACCTGTGGGAGCCGGCTTGCCGGCGATGGGCCGCAAGGCGGCCCCAATGGCAGCTTATTCGCCGCTGACCAACTGGCGCGCCAGCTGGTTGTGGCGCTCCAGCACGCGTGGCAGGTCAACGGTGGTCAGCTGGCCGTCCTTCACTACCACACGGCCATTGATCACGCTGGTGTGCACCTGGGTCGGCGTACAGAACACCAGCGCCGCCAGCGGGTCGTGATGGGCGCCGGCATAGGCCACGTGGCCCAGGTCGAAGGCGACGAAGTCGGCGACCATGCCCGGGGCCAGGGCGCCGATATCATTGCGGTTGAGCACCTTGGCGCCGCCCAGGGTGGCGATTTCCAGCGCCTCGCGCGCGGTCATCGCGTCGGGGCCGAAACCCACCCGTTGCAACAGCAGGGCCTGGCGTACTTCACCGATCATGCTGGCGCCGTCGTTGGATGCCGAACCATCGACACCCAGGCCCACCGCTACCCCATGGTCGCGCATCTTGCGCACCGGGGCGATGCCCGAGGCCAGGCGCATGTTCGAGCAGGGGCAGTGGGCGACACCGGTGCCGGTGCGAGCGAACAGCTCGATGCCATGCTGGTCGAGCTGCACACAATGGGCGTGCCACACATCGTGGCCGACCCAGCCGAGGTCTTCGGCGTACTCGGCGGGGGTCATGCCGAACTTCTCGCGGCTGTAGGCGATGTCGTTGACGTTCTCGGCCAGGTGGGTGTGTAGCGACACCCCGTACTGGCGCGCCAGCACTGCGGCTTCGCGCATCAGGTCGCGGCTGACCGAGAACGGCGAGCACGGCGCCACCACCACGCGGCGCATCGAGCCATGGCCGGCGTCGTGGTAGTCCTCGATCAGGCGCTGGGATTCCTTGAGGATGTCGGCTTCCTTTTCCACCACCGAATCAGGCGGCAGGCCACCCTGGCTGCGGCCCACGCTCATGCTGCCGCGCGCGGCGTGGAAGCGCATGCCGATTTCGTCGGCGGCATGGATGCTGTCGTCGAGTTTGCAGCCGTTAGGGTAGATGTACAGGTGGTCGCTGGAGGTGGTGCAGCCGGACAGGATCAGCTCGGCCATGGCGGTCTGGGTCGACACCGCGATCATCTCGGGGGTCAGGCGCGCCCAGATCGGGTACAGGTTGGTCAGCCAGTTGAACAGCTCGCCGTCCTGGGCTGCCGGCACCACGCGGGTGAGGCTCTGGTACATGTGATGGTGGGTGTTGACCAGGCCTGGGATGACCACTTTGCCGGTCATGTCCAGGATCACGTCGGCATGCTGCGGCAGGGTATCGCTGGGGCCGACCTGCCTGATCAGGTTGTCTTCGATGAACAGGCCGCCGTTGTTGATCTCACGGCGCTCGCCGTCCATGGTCACCAGGAGTTCGGCGTTTTTTACCAGTAAAGTCTTGGGCATAGCATGTGCCTGCGCAATACGCAGCGGCGAGTGCCGATGTCGTAGGCGCTGCACAATGTAACCAGAGTTGATCTTGATTGTATACAGGTGTTGGGGCTGCACAGCAGCCCCGCTCCCACAAAGATTTGCACAAGCTTGCACAGTTTCTGAACAAGGCGACGCCTGGGTTACTCAGCCATCTGCAAGTCCGGCAGCTTCACCCGGAACGCCCGGGTCAGCCCCAGCAGCACCACCAGGCCCATGCCCATCCAGCACAGGCCGATGGTGAACGACAGGCTGGTCAGGCTGCTCCACAGCCACAGCGTGCTGAGGAAGCCCAGCCCGGGAATGGCGCCGTACAGCACAATGTTACGGCCACCACGCAGCTTCTGGTCGACCAGGTAGTGCTTGACCACCGCCAGGTTCACCGCCGAGAAGGCGAACAGCGCGCCAAAGCTGATCATGTTGGCGACGGTGTCGAGGGTGATCACCAGGGCGATCAGCGACAGCAGGCTGACCACCAGGATGGCGGTGGCCGGCACGCGTTTTTTCGTCACCAGCTGGCCGAACGCCCGCGGCAAGGCACCGTCACGGCCCATGGCGAACAGCACCCGCGATACGCTGGCCTGGGACACCATGGCCGAGGCGAAGCAACCGGCCACGTAGGTGGCGGTGAAGGCAGTCACCAGCAGCTCGCCGCCGACCCGGCGCATCACGTCCACCGAGGCCGAATCGGGGTCGGCGAAGCTGCCCCAGTCGGGGAACACCATCTGCGCGCAGTACGACACCACCAGGAACAGCAAGCCACCGATCAGCGACACGGCCAGGATCGCCATTGGAATGCGATAAGTGGGGTTGGTGGTTTCCTCGGCCATGGTCGACACCGCATCGAAGCCCAGGAACGACAAGCACAGCACGGCAGCGCCGGTCATGATCAATGGCACGCTGAAGCCTTCGTGGTGGAAAGGTGCCAGCAGCGACACCGGCTGCACCTGCCCGTTGAGCTTGAGGACGGACAAGCCGACGAAGACAACGATGAATACCAGTTGCGCCACCACCAGGATCCAGTTGACCCGGGTGATCGACTCGATGCCGATCAGGTTGAGGAAGGTGACCAAGGCAATGGAGCCGGCCACCCACACCCAGGCATGGATGGCCGGGAAGTATTCCGACATGTAGATGCCGATCAGCAGGTAGCTGAGCAGTGGCAGGAAGATGTAGTCGAGCAGCAGCGTCCAGCCGGTGATGAAGCCGATGTGGCTGCCGAAGGCCTTGCGCGTGTAGGTGTAGACCGAACCGGAGTAAGGGTGGGCCTGGACCATGCGGCCGTAGCTGTAGGCGGTCAGCAGCATGGCGGCGAGGGTCAGCAGGTAGGCGGTGGGCAGGTGCCCTTTGGTCATCTGGGTGACCAGCCCGTAGGTGGTGAATACCGCCAGCGGCACCATGTAGGCCAGGCCGAACAGCACCAGGGCGGTCAGCCCCATGGACTTGCGGAAGCGACCGGTGGTAGCGCCGGGGTGCGATGGGGCATGCGGGGCGGGCGTATGGGCTGTACTTGTTGTTGTATGCATTGCTAACTCCTGGAAAGGGATGCAGGACGCCGCGGTATGCGAGCGGGCTCGATACCGGTGGGGTTTGTGCAAGGAGGCCGAGCGGTTGGCTCGCAGCGGTGGGGCGTGACGATGCTCCCATACCCTGCAGGCACCCGGAATCACCCTTTGGGGTGAGCCGGGCAGGGGGCGCAGGTGCTCACCCCAAAGGGTGATTTCGGCCCGCGTGGCGTCATGGGAGTATCTGGTCTAACAACGCACCGCACTGGCAGCGGTGCCCTTTCTTGATACGGCAGGCCCACAGTGACTAATCAATTGCTTTCAGAACAGTGGTTCGAGCACCTGGCCAAGGTCACCGAAGCGATCGGCCGGCCGGGCTTTGCCGCCAACCTGTTTGCCGCGCTTGGCGTGATCCGGCCAATCCAGGCGACCACGGTGTACCTCTACCCACACGACGGCATGCCCTGCGCGTTGTTCGAGCAGGACGACAAGGCCCCCTGGCAGCCCGAGGGCAACGTCAGCCGCTATCTGTCCGGCTTCTACCTGCTCGACCCGTTCTACGGTGCTTGCGTGGAACAGGTCGAGTCCGGTTGCTACGGCCTGTTCGAGGTGGCGCCCGACCATTTCGAGGTGAGTGAGTACTACCAATCGTTCTACCGGCATTCGCACTTGGAGGATGAGCTCAACTACATCCTGCAGGTGGCGCCTGGGCAGAGCCTGGCGGTGTCGCTGGCCTTCACCGACAAGCTGGATGGGCAAAGCCGCGAGCTGTTCGGGCGCATCACGCCCTGGGTACTGGCAGTGCTCGCCAGGCACTTCGCCGGGCTTGATAGCCGCGCCGGGCGCTTCGAGAACATCCTCGAACAGCGCATCCACGCGGCCCTCAACAACTTCGGCAGCTCGCTGCTGACCGAGCGCGAGTGCCGCATCGCCCAGCTGATCCTGCGCGGCCACTCGACCAAGTCGCTGGCCGAGCGCCTGGGGGTGTCGGAAGACACCATCAAGTCACACCGCAAGAACGTCTACGCCAAGCTCGACATCGGCACCCAGTCGGAGCTGTTCTCCCTGTTCATCGACGCGCTGGCCAATGCCCAGGGCGTGCTGGGCAAGGACCCGCTGGAAAGCTACATGGGCAAGCTGCGCTGAGCGCAAGCCACCCTGCAACCCCACCGAAAAGGAAAACCAACAATGAATGCGCCTTTTGCCCCGCAACGCCAGACCCGTGACTACCAGGCAGCCGATGCCGCACACCACATCCATGCCTTCCTCGACCAGAAGGCGCTGAACGCCGAAGGGCCGCGGGTGATCGTCGGTGGCGAGCGCCTGCACCTGTGGGACAGCGAGGGCAAGCGCTACCTGGACGGCATGTCTGGCCTGTGGTGCACCC
The DNA here is from genome assembly GCF_000935045.1 of Pseudomonas sp. 10-1B. Taxonomy (GTDB): domain Bacteria; phylum Pseudomonadota; class Gammaproteobacteria; order Pseudomonadales; family Pseudomonadaceae; genus Aquipseudomonas. The sequence goes on along the minus strand of NZ_JYKS01000015.1, from coordinate 77,375 downwards.
AGCTAGGCTATGGCCGCCGCGACCTGACCGCCGCCGCCGCCACGCAGATGGACCAGCTGGCCTACTACAACATGTTCTTCCACACCACCCACCCGGCGGTGATCGAACTGTCCGAGCTGCTGTTCAGCCTGCTGCCCGGGCACTACAGCCACGCGATCTACACCAACTCCGGCTCCGAGGCCAACGAGGTGCTGATCCGCACCGTGCGCCGCTACTGGCAGGTGGTCGGCCAACCGAACAAGAAGATCATGATCGGCCGCTGGAACGGCTACCACGGCTCGACCCTGGCGGCCACGGCGCTGGGCGGCATGAAGTTCATGCACGAGATGGGCGGGTTGATCCCGGATGTGGCGCACATCGACGAGCCGTACTGGTACGCCGAGGGCGGCGACCTGACCCCGGCCGAGTTCGGCCGCCGCTGCGCCTTGCAACTGGAGGAAAAGATCCTTGAACTGGGCGCCGAGAACGTTGCCGGCTTCATTGCCGAACCGTTCCAGGGCGCGGGCGGTATGATCTTCCCGCCGGAAAGCTACTGGCCGGAAATCCAGCGTATCTGCCGCCAGTACGACGTGCTGCTGTGCGCCGATGAAGTGATCGGTGGCTTTGGCCGGACCGGCGAATGGTTCGCCCATGAGTACTTCGGTTTCGAGCCCGACACCCTGTCGATCGCCAAGGGCCTGACCAGCGGTTACGTGCCCATGGGCGGCCTGGTGCTGAGCAAGCGCATTGCCGAGGCCTTGGTCGAGCGTGGCGGGGTATTCGCCCACGGCCTGACCTATTCCGGCCACCCGGTGGCGGCGGCGGTGGCCATCGCCAACCTGAAGGCGTTGCGCGACGAAGGCATCGTGCGCCAGGTGAAGGACGACACCGGGCCGTACCTGCAGCGCATCCTGCGCGAGGTGTTCGCCGACCACCCATTGATTGGTCAGGTACAGGGCGCCGGACTGGTGGCGGCGTTGCAGTTCGCCGAGCACAAGCCGACCCGCAAACGCTTCGCCAACGAGAACGACCTGGCCTGGCAATGCCGCACCTTTGGTTTCGAGGAAGGGGTGATCATTCGTTCGACCCTGGGGCGGATGATCATGGCGCCGGCGCTGATCGCCAATCACAGCGAGCTGGATGAGCTGGTGGAGAAGACCCGGATTGCCGTGGACCGCACGGCGCGCCTGGTCGGCAAGCTCTAAGCCCCATCGCTGGGCCCCTGTGGGAGCGGGCACGCCCGCGAACACCGGCGAAGCCGGTGCCATCCACCGTGTCGCCTGTTTCGCGGGCACGCCCGCTCCCACAGAGGGAGTGCGGCGAGCTTGCGGGCTGTGTGGTACCTGCTACTTCCGCATTAAAGACTGCTAAGGCAGTCATCAGGAGTACAAATGTACACCCTCGAATTCTGGCAACAACGCGCCGCGGACCTGTACCTGCCGGCCAACGCGCTGATCGACGGCAAACCCGTCAACGCACAGGGCGGCGCCACTTTCGCTGCCATCAACCCCGCCACCAACAAGGTATTGGCGCAGGTCACCGCCTGCGGCCAGGCCGAGGTCGACCTGGCCGTCGCCAGCGCCCGTCGGGCCTTCGAGCAAGGCCCGTGGCCGTGCATGGCCCCGGCCGAGCGCAAGAAAGTGCTGCTGCGCCTGGCCGAGCTGATCATGGCCCATCGTGAAGAACTGGCCCTGCTGGACTCGCTGAACATGGGCAAGCCGGTGATGGACGCCTACAACATCGACGTGCCGGGTTCGGCGCATGTGTTCGCCTGGTACGGCGAGGCGCTGGACAAACTGTACGACCAGGTGGCACCCACCGCGCCCAACGCGCTCGCCACCATTACCCGGGAAGCGCTTGGCGTGGTCGCCGCCGTGGTGCCGTGGAACTTCCCGCTCGACATGGCTGCCTGGAAGCTCGCCCCCGCGCTGGCCGCCGGCAACAGCGTGGTGCTCAAGCCCGCCGAGCAATCACCGTTCTCAGCCTTGCGCCTGGCCCGGCTGGCGCTGGAGGCCGGTTTGCCGGAAGGCGTGTTGAACGTGGTGCCGGGCCTGGGCGAGCAGGCCGGGCAGGCGCTGGGCCTGCACCCGGATGTGGACTGCCTGGTGTTCACCGGCTCCACCCAGGTGGGCAAGTACTTCATGCAGTACTCGGCGCAGTCCAACCTCAAGCAGGTGTGGCTGGAGTGTGGCGGCAAGAGCCCTAACCTGGTATTCGAGAACTGCCAGGACCTGGACCTCGCTGCGGAAAAAGCGGCATTCGGCATCTTCTTCAACCAGGGCGAAGTGTGTTCGGCCAACTCGCGGCTGTATGTGCAGCGCTCCATCCACGATGAGTTCATCGAGCGCCTGCAGGCCAAAGCCCGCCACTGGTTGCCTGGCAACCCGCTGGACCCGGCGAGCCGTGCTGGTGCCATCGTCGATGCCGAACAGGCCGGCCGCATCGAGGCAGCCATTACCCGTGCCGGGCAGGAAGGGGCAGGGCTGGTGTGCGGTGGTCGGCGTTTGACTATCGATGGTTCCGACAACTACATCGAGCCGACCATTTTCGCCGGTGTCGATGGCCGGATGAGCCTGGCCCGTGAGGAGGTGTTCGGGCCGGTGCTGGCGGTCAGCGCCTTCGACACCGAAGAGCAGGCGATACGCTTGGCCAACGACAGTATCTATGGCCTGGCGGCCTCGGTGTGGAGCGATGACTTCAACCAGGTGCACCGGGTGGCGCGGGCGCTGAAGGCCGGTACCGTGTCGGTGAACACGGTCGATGCGCTGGATGTGACGGTGCCGTTCGGCGGTGGCAAGCAGTCCGGGTTTGGCCGCGACCTGTCGCTGCATTCGTTCGACAAATATTCGCAGCTCAAGACCACCTGGTACCAGTTGCGTGCCTGACCCAGACCTTGCCTTGCTGCACTGGCCCATCCCCGGCAAGCCGGCCCCCCACGGGAACAGTGCAGACCTCAAGCTTTGCGCGGTCCCTGTGGGAGCTGGCTTGTCGTGGCGACGAACCGCGGCGATGGGCTGCAAAGCAGCCCCAATGGCTGCCACTAAGGCTTAACTGACCGGCATTAGCCCCAACCTCTGGTTAATTTTTCCACTAACCCGGCAAATCGCTCTCCCGCCCTCTACACTGCTGCGGATATCAGCCAAGGCAATGTGCCACACATGGAGTACCTGGGATGGGCTGCGTGTCGACGGGTCGTGCTTCTGGCAACGCCAGACGGGGTATTTCACTGCAATGGCTGGTGGCGCTGGCCATCATGCTGGGCATGTTGCTGCTCGGTACCGCCCTGGCCTGGCAAGGCTATCGCGGCCTTCGCCAGACTTTGGTGGCCGCTGCGGGGGATGCCGCCCAGCAAGTCGGCAAGACCATCGACGAGCGCGCCCGGCGCCTGATCGACCCGGCGCAAAGCAGCATCCGCCTGCTGGCCCACAACCCGACCGCGGACACTCTGGCACAGCGCCTGGAAAGGCTGCCGCAACTGGTCGAGACGCTGGACGCCAACCGCATGCTCAGCGCCGCCTACATGGGCTACGCCAATGGTGAGTTCCTGCTGGTGCGCCGGCTACGTGAGCCGCAGTTGCTGCAGCGCTTCGCCGCACCGCCGGGCACTGTGTTCCTGGTCCAGAGCGTCAGCCGTGGCGAGGGCGGCGTGGTGCAGGGCCAGTGGCGTTTCTACGACCGGGCGCTGAACCTGTTGCAGACCCAAGCCAAACCCGAATACCGCTACGATCCACGCACGCGTCCGTGGTTCGTTGAGGCCAGCGCACAGCCCACCACCGTGCTCACCCGCCCCTATGTGTTCTTCACCACCCGCGAGACCGGCATGACCATGGCGCAGCGCAGCGTCGACGGTGGGGCGGTGATCGGCATGGACGTCTCGGTCAACGACCTGGCCAGCGAGACCCAGGGCCTGCGCATGACCCCTGGCACCGAGATCGCCGTGGTCGACGACCAGGGCAGCGTGGTGGCTTACCCGGACCTGCAACGGGTGATCGTGCATGAAGGGCAGGGCGTGCGCCTGTCACGTATCGGCGAGTTGGGCATTGCCAGCCTGCAGCACCTGTATGCTGACCTGCCGCAAGGCACCCAGCCGCAGCCTTATCAGGTGGACGGCCAGACCTGGTTTGGCATGCGCGTGCAACTCACCACCCTGGCCGGGCAGGGCCTGCAAGTGCTGATTGCCGTGCCGGCCCATGAGTTGTTGGCTGGGGCGCGCAAAGTGCTGATCGAGCAGTTGCTCTGGACCGCGGCACTGATGGCCGTGCTGCTGGTGCTCGGCGGTGTGCTTGGCCGGCGTATCGGCCGCCCGTTGCGGCACTTGGCCGAACAGGTGCAAGGCCTGGCTGGTTTTGATTTCAGCCGTGAGGTGGGGGTGCGCTCACGGGTGTCCGAAGTACGTGAGCTGAGTCACGTGTTGAGCCGTATGTCCGGCACCATCCGCAGCTTCCAGGCGATTACCCTCACACTCAGCCGCGAGCGCGACCTGGAGCGCATGCTCGATGGCGTGCTGACCCACCTGGTAGAAGCCGCCGGGGGCAACGCCGGTGTGGTGTACCTGTTCGATGCCGAGCACGCTCTGCTGCGCCTGGCCGCCTCCTGTCGTGGCGAGCAATACCCAGGCGAGTTGGCCGTGGATGAAGATGCCCAGCACAACTTGGCTGCTACGGTGACCCAAACCCTCGGCTTGCACGAGCACAGCCTGGCCGTGGTACTGAATGACCGTAGCCAGGCGCTGCTGGGCATCCTGGTCCTGCAACTGGACGACGAGCACGCGCGCGAGCAAGTGGGCCAGGCGTTTCGGCGTTTTGTCGACGAGCTGTCCGGTGTTGCCGCCGTGGCCATCGAGACGCGCCAGATGGCTGAAGCCCAGCAACGCCTGTTGGATGCCATGATCAAGCTGCTGGCCGACGCCATCGATGCCAAGAGCCCCTATACTGGCGGCCACTGCGAGCGGGTGCCACAGCTGGCGCAGATGCTGCTGGACCAGGTGGTGGCTGCCGACAGCGGCCCGTATGCCAGCTTCAGCATGAGCGAAGCCGAGCGCTACGAATTCCGCGTGGCGGCCTGGCTGCACGATTGTGGCAAGGTCACCAGCCCCGAGTACGTGGTGGACAAGGCGACCAAGCTGGAAACCCTGTACAACCGCATTCACGAAGTGCGCATGCGCTTCGAAGTGCTGTGGCGCGATGCCGAGCTGGCATACTGGCAAGGCCTGGCCGGTGGTGCCGACCCGCAGGCACTGCAAGCCGCCCTGGCGCGCAGCCAGGCCCGCCTGCAGGATGATTTCGCCTTCGTCGCCCAGGCCAATATCGGCGGTGAGTCCATGCAGGATGCAGACATCGAGCGCTTGCAGCAGATCGCCCAGCGGCGCTGGCAGCGCCACTTCGACGACCGCCTGGGCATCTCCCGTGATGAGGCGGAACGCTTTGCCGGCCTGCCGCAGCCAGCATTGCCGGTGGCCGAGCCACTGCTGGCCGACCGCCCTGAGCATCGCGTGCCCTGGGGAGCACGCAAGCCGCCGGTAGCCAAGGACGACCCGCGCAACCGCTGGGGTTTCGACATGCGCCTGCCGGCCTATGCCAGCAACTACGGTGAGCTGTACAACCTGTCGATCCGGCGTGGCACGTTGAATGACGAAGAACGCTTCAAGATCAACGAACACATCGTGCAGACCATCATCATGCTCAGTTCGCTGCCGTTCCCGCGCCAGCTCAGGCAGGTACCGGCCATTGCCGGCAACCACCACGAGAAGATGGACGGCAGCGGTTACCCGCGGCGGCTGGGCGAGCAGGACCTGGGCATCGCCGAACGGGTGATGGCGATTGCCGACATCTTCGAGGCGCTCACGGCGGCCGACCGCCCGTACAAACCGCCGAAGACCTTGTCCGAATCGATAAAGATCCTGGTGTTCATGGCCCGCGACGGACATATCGACGGGCAATTGCTGCAACTGTTCTTGAGCAGTGGGGTGTACCGCCAGTATGCCGAACGCTTCCTGCGCGTCGAGCAGATCGACGAAGTGGATGTGGCGTATTGGCTGGCGCAGATACCGGGGCAGTGCGCAGGCGCGCCTGCTATCTGAGCCGCGCACAAATATCGAGGCCTGTGCAGTACCTGTGGGAGCGGCCTTGCGTCGCGAAAGGGCCGCAACGCGGCCCCAGGATTTCAGCGACATGGCTCGAGTCTTGGGGGCTGCTTTGCAGCCCTTTCGCGACGCAAGGCCGCTCCCACAAAGGCCGCTCCCACAGGCGCTGAAGATGCCGTGGCGAGCACCTGGCAACCCTGATGCCATTGCCAGAAACCATAGAATCTCCCACAGGGGATGCGATATCCAAGGCAAATCAGGGCAAGACCGCTACGAACCGTTCACCTCATTCATACCCCTGCACCCCGGCAATATGCCGCCCGGCCACGTAGCCAAAGGTCAGCGCCGGGCCCAGGTTGATGCCACCCGACGGGTACCAGCCACCAAACACGCTGGCCATGTCGGTACCTGCCGCATATAGGCCAGGTATCGGCTGCCCGGCCTCATCCAGCACCCGGGCGCTGCCGTCGGTGCGCAGCCCGGCAAAGGTACCGAAGCAGCCGGGCTGCACTTTCACCGCATAGAACGGCCCGTGCTCGATGGGTGCCACGCAGGGGTTGGGCCCGGGGTGCTGAGGGTCGCCTTGCTTGCGGTTGAACGGCGTGGAGCCGCGGCCGAATGCCGGGTCCTGGCCATTGCGGGCGTGCCTGTTGAAGTCGCTGACCGTGGCGCGCAACCCGGCGGGGTCGATACCGCAGGCCTGGGCCAGTTGCTCGAGCGTGGCGCCGCGCTTGAGGTAGCCGCTGCGCACGTGCGGCCACACCGGCAGCGGTGCCGGCCGGGCGTGGCCCAGGCCATAACGGCGCAGAAACCGATGGTCGCAGACCAACCATGAGCAGACCTCTTCGTCCTGCAGCACCGCCGCGACCATGGCCGACACATAGTCGTAATAGCCATGCGCTTCGTTGACGAAACGTTTGCCGTTGGCAAGCACACCGATGATGCCGGGCTTGCCACGCTCGATGATGTGCGGGAAATGGCCAACGTTGCCATCACGATGCGGCACTTGCGAAACTGGCGCCCAGGCCACCGGCGACTTCAGGTCGGTGGCGACCACGCCGCCGGCCGACTCGCCCAGGCGCAGCCCGTCCCCTGAACAGCCCATAGGCGGCAGGGCCAGGTTGTCATGGCCGCTGGCATCACGCGGGAACAGCTGCCGGCGCCGGGCGTTGTCGTTGGGGAAGCCGCCTGCCGCAAGCACCACGGCCTTGGCCCGGATCAGTTGCTCGCCCTGCGATGTTGCCACCAAGGCCCCGCGCACTTGGCCATCTTCGACCAGCAGGCGTTTGGCTGGCGCCGATTCCTGCAGGCGCACGTTCAGGTCCTGGGCCGACTTGGCCAGGCGTGCCACCAGCGCCACGCCGTTGACCAGGTGCATCGCCCGGCCATACCGGGCCAGGTGGTACAAGTGGCGGCCAAAGCGTTTGCACACGTGCAGCAACGCCTTGGGCGAACGGGTCATGTTGAGGAAGGCGGCAAGGTCGGCACCGGCCATGATCGGCATGCCCATGAACGAGGTTTCGCGCAGGGTCTTGCGCAGGCGTGGCAACAGCGCGCCGACCTGGCGGGCGTCGTAGGGCGCGGCGATCACCTGGTGCCCACCCTGGGCCGCGCCTGGTGTGTCGCCATGCATGTCCGGGATGCCGTTGCCTTCGGCAAATTGCAGCGCCGTATGCTTTTCGAAAAAGGCGACCATGTGCGGGCAAGCTTCGAGGAAGGCGTCGACGCGCTCGGCGTTGTAATACGTGCCCAGTTCATTGCGCAGGTAGGTACGTGGCTGCTCGATGTCTTCCTCGATGCCGGCCCGCTGTGCCAACGGGTTGCGCGGCACCCAGGCCCAGCCGCCGGACCAGGCGGTGGCGCCGCCGAACACCGGCTCCTTCTCGATCACGATCACCTTCTGCCCATGCCAGGCGGCTGTCACGGCCGCTGCCAGCCCGGCGGCACCAGAACCTATGACCAGTACATCGCATTCGGTTTCGAAGGGAGCGGAAGGCATCGCGTTGATTCCTGTGTTGTTATTGGAACAATGTTCCACATTCTTATTGGTGGCTGATCGGGCCGCAAGGGCAGGGCGGTCATGCCAGGTAAGTAATGGGCGATAACCGGACAATTCATATGGCCCAGGCTGCGCTGGCTATCGGTGATGTGGAATCATCTTCTAGAATTCGCAAAAAATTTCAGGGACCTGTGTCATGGCTGGTAGTCAGATCGAACGCGCCTTCAGTCTTGTAGAAAGCCTTACCGGTGAACCGCAGGGGTTGCCGTTGCAAACCCTGGCCGAGCGCCTGGATATCCCCAAAAGCGCCGCCCACCGCATGCTCGCCGAACTGATGCGGCTGGGCTATGTACGGCAGAACCGCGACAACAGCCGCTATCAGCTGTCGGCCAAGCTGGTGGCACTGGGCTTTCGCTACCTGTCCAGCAGCGGTGCCGATATCATCCAGCCGATTCTCGACCGCCTGGCCCAGGACAGCGGCGAACTGGTGCGCCTTGGCGTGATCGACGGCGCCCGCCAGACCTGGATCGCCAAATCCCAGGGCGCCCGCTCGGGGCTGCGCTACGACCCGGACATGGGCCGCGACGCGCCGCTGTTCTATACCGCCTCCGGGCATGCCTGGCTGGCCAGCCTGGACGACGAACAGGCGCTGCAGATGGTGCTGCGCCAGGGTATTGCCGACCCGGCGCAGTTCGGCCCGAACGCGCCACATTCCACCGACGAGCTGCTCGCCTACCTGCACCGTGCCCGCGAGCGCGGCTATGCCTGGGTCGAGGAAACCTCGGCAATCGGTACCTCGGCCCTGGCTGCGGTGGTGCGGCGCCCGCAAAGCGACGAGGTGATTGGCGTGCTGAGCATAGCCGGGCCCAGCGCCCGCCTGGCGCAAACCCGCCTGGCCGAGCTGGCACCGCTCTTGTTGACGGCCGCGCAGGAGCTGTCGGCAGCCAGCCGGGCAAGCGAGCTGTTCGCCTGAGGGCGCATTTCCGGTCGATTACCGCACAGTCTGTTCCGCCAGTTCTTCTGAAAAGCTGAACTTGGTTCTAAATTGTCGAGTGTTGATTGTGGAACCATGTTTCAGAATCTGCACGACAACAATGACAAGAGGACAGGCTGTTGAACGCACCCCTTCGTATTGCCTTGATCGGCGCCGGCATCATGGGCCGCCAGCATTACCAGCACTTGCGCAATGTAGCGCAAGCCCAGTTATGCGCCGTAGCCGACCCGGGCCCACAGGCCGAGGCCTTCGCCGCCGAATGCGGCGTGCCCTGTTTTGCCGACCACCGGCGCATGCTGGAAAGCGTGCGGCCCGAGGCGGTGATCGTCGCCAACCCGAACAACCTGCATGTCGCCACCGCCCTGGACTGCGTCGAGGCCGGCGTGCCGGTGCTGGTCGAGAAGCCAGTGGGCGTGCATCTGGATGAAGTCCGCGCGCTGGTAGAGGCATCGCGCCGCCGCGGTGTACCGGTGCTGGTCGGCCATCATCGCCGGCACAACCCGCTGATCGCCAAGGCCCACCAAGTGATTGCCGAGGGCAAGCTGGGCCGGTTGATCAACGTCACCGCGCTGTGGCAGTTGCAAAAGCCCGACAGCTACTTCGAAACGCCCTGGCGTCGCGAGCCGGGGGCCGGTTTCTTGCTGACCAACCTGATCCATGACCTCGACCTGTTGCGCCACCTGTGCGGCGAGGTGGTACAGGTGCAGGCGTTCACCCGCAACGATGTGCGCGGTTTCGCCAACGAAGACAGCGCCGCGGTGTTGCTGCAGTTCGCCAATGGCGCATTGGGCAGCCTGACCGGTTCTGACGCGGTGGCCGCGCCGTGGAGCTGGGAGCTGGACTCCGGCGAAAGTCCAATATACCCGCGCCAGGACGGCCAGCCGTGCTACCTGCTGGCCGGTACCCAGGGGGCACTGAGTATTCCGCAGCTCAAGCGCTGGCACTACGCCGAGGCCGGGTCGGGCTGGCATACGCCGCTGTTGCAGAGCGAGGAAAGCATCCCCGCTGGCGAGGCCTTGACCTTGCAGTTGCAGCACTTCGTGCGGGTTGCCCGTGGTGAGCAGGCGCCGCTGATCGATGCTGCCGACGGTGGCCGCACCCTGGCACTGATCGAAGCGATCCGCCAGGCCGCCGAAAGTGGCCGGGCCTGTGCGCCCGAGCATATTGCCTAACGCAACCTTTACTTTTTCTGGTGACGATTGATGACCGATCGAATTTTCTCTCTGGCGGCCCTGACGGTGCTCGAACTGTCTCCGCCGGACATGGTCGAGGCAGCCGCCCGCGCCGGTTACAGCCATGTTGGCCTGCGCCTGGTGCCGGCCACCGAGCAGGAGCAACACTTCCCGTTGATGGCCGATGCCGACCTGCGCCGGCAAACCCAGGCGCGCCTGCGCGACACCGGTATCAAGGTGCTCGACCTGGAGATCCTGCGCCTGAAGCCGGAAACCTGCGTGGCGGATTTCGAGCCGATCCTGGCGGTGGGTGCCGAGTTGGGCGGCACCGAGCTGCTAGTGGCTGGCAACGACCCGGATGAAGCTCGCTTGACCGAACGCTTTGCCGCGTTGTGCGAGCTGGCGGCGGGGTACGGCATTCATCCGCATCTGGAGTTCATGCCGTGGACCGATGTGCCTGACCTGCGCCAGGCCATGCGGGTGGTGGCCAATGCCGACCGTGGCAACGGCTGCGTACTGGTCGATGCTTTCCACTTCAACCGCTCTGGCTCTTCGCTGGACGACCTGGCACAGCTGGCGCCGCAGCGTATGCGTTACGCCCAGTTGTGCGATGTGGCTGGGCCGGTGCCGACCGACATGGACGAGATTCTGCGCCAGGCACGTAATGAGCGACGCTTCCCGGGCGAGGGCGATGCCGACCTGGTCGGCCTGCTGCGTGCTTTGCCGCCGAGCGTGCCGTTGAGCCTGGAAATCCCCACGCGGCAATTGCTGGAACAGGGTATCAGTGGCGAACAGCGCGCACGTATGGCGCTGGAGAAGGCCAAGTTGGTGCTGGGCAAGATCTAATAGGGCCATGCACCGTCGTTGCGTGGGCAACTGTCTTGCTCAAATCTAAACTGTTTGCGCGGTCCATGTGGGAGCGGGCGTGCCCGCGAAATAGGCGGCGCGGTGAATGGCACCGGCTTTGCCGGTGTTCGCTGGCATGCCTTAATGCCAGTCAGTTAAGCCTTATTGGCAACCATTGGGCTGCTTTGCAGCCCATCGCTGGCAAGCCAGCTCCCACAGGGATCGCGCAAAGCTTGAGGTCTGCACTGTTCCTGTGGGAGCCCGGCTTGCCGGCGATGGGCCGCAAAGCGGCCCGTAGAGGTAAGTTGCTGCGCGCCTACGCGCTCTCGACCTTGCGCGGTGCCATGAAGTACATCCACGCCAAGGCCAGGAAGTACATGGTCGGGATCATGGTGAACAGCACGGCATAGTTGTTGTTGGTAGCGGTCAGCACGCTGCCGACGATCTGCGTCATGAACATCCCGCCAACCGCCGCACACATGCTGCCGAAGCCGAACACCGTGCTCACCAGGTGCTTGGGCGTGTAGTCCATCACCAGGCTCCAGATGTTCGCCGTCCACGCCTGGTGCGCACCCACCGCCAGCGAGATGGCCAATACCGCAACCCACAAGCCGCTGGCGTTGGCGGCAAAGGTGACGCTGACCATGGTGCAGGCGAAGATCAGCATCGACACCAGCCGGGCCGTGGTGGCGCGCACGCCGCGGCCGATCAGCCAGGAGGACAGGATGCCGCCGCCGATGCTGCCGAAATCCGCAGTCAGCCAGATGATGATCAGCGGGATGCCCATCTGGGTAACGTTGATACCCAGGCTGTATTGCTGGTTGAGAAACGGCGGCAGCCAGTACAGGTAGAACCAGAACACCGGCGCGGTAATCGCATAGGCCACCGCGAAGGCCCAAGTGCCACGCAAGCGCAGGATACGGCTGAACGGCACGCGGGTCGGCTCGGGCTCGTCATCCTGCTGGATGTACTGCACCTCGCTCTGGCGCACGCTGGGGTGCTCTTCAGGGTTGTAGTACTTCAGCAACCACAGCACCACCCACACCAGGCCCAGGCTGCCCATGGCGATGAACGCGGCCTGCCAGCCCCACACGGCCAGGACCAGCGGCAGCAGGGCTGGCGTGACCATGGCGCCGACGTTGGTGCCGGCGTTGAACAGGCCAGTGGCAATGGCCCGCTCGCCGGCCGGGAACCACAGGCGCACGGTCTTCACGCAGGCCGGATAGTTGGCCGCTTCGGTCAGGCCGAGAATGAAGCGGCAGACCATGAAGCCCGCGGCCGAGGTGGCCAGGCCATGGGCGCCGGTGGCCAGGCTCCACAGCAGCACGGCGAAGAAGAAGGCGCGTTTTACCCCGACCTTGTCGATCAGCCGGCCTTGCAGCAGGAAGCCGATCGCGTAGCCGACCTGGAACCAGAAGTTGATGTTGGCGTAGTCCATTGCCGTCCAGCTCATTTCCTTGGCCAGGACGGGTTGCATGATGCCGAGCGCGGCGCGGTCGATGTAGTTCAGGGTGGTGGCGAAGAACACCAGGGCGAGCATGCCCCAGCGAGTCTTGCCGACGGCGAAGGCGCCACGAAGCTTGTCGCCGATCGAACCCTGGGGCATCCGGGGGGCGGCGGGGGTGATCTTGGAATGGTTCATAAACTGCTCGTTTCTTGAAATTGTATTCAGCTGCGCTGCTACGGGTACGTGACCGGCTCCCAGGCAGGGGGCACGCAAGGCCGGTGCATGGTGAGCAGTGAAGGCGGCAGCGTCAATTCAAGGGAGGGGCTATTGTTCGGTTACCGAACAATAGCGCGCCAGCGCTTGGCAGCTACTCAACGCCCTGCCAGCCAAATAACCAAAGGTCATCCCCGGCCCCAGCGTAATACCGCCACTCGGGTAGTGCCCGCCCATCACGCTGTGCATGTCGTTGCCCACCGCGAACAGCCCAGGGACCGGCTGCCCCGCGCTGTCCAGCACCCGCGCCGATGCGTCCGTACACAGGCCAGCGAAGGTACCCAGGCTGCCCGGCAATAGTTTCACTGCGTGGAACGGCCCACGCTGTAGCGGCCGCAGCGACGGGTTGGGGGCCTGCAACGGTTCGCCCTGGGCCCGGTTGTAGGTCGACACCCCGCGCTGGAAGGCCGGGTCTTCACCTTGGGCCGCGTACTGGTTGAAGCCATCGACCGTGCGCTGCAACTGCGCGGCGTCGATTCCGCAGCGCTGCGCCAGTTGCGCCAGGCTGTTGCCGCTGTGCAAGTAGCCACAGCGTTGATAGAGGCGGGTAGGGAAGGGAAAGGGCTTGGCCCAACCGATGCCATAGCGACGTTGCGCGGCATGGTCGCAAATCAGCCAGGCTTCAGGCGGTTCACCTTGCGGCGTGGCGGCGAATAGCGCGTTCATGAAGTCATGGTAGCAATCGGCCTCGTTGACGAAGCGTCGGCCATCGCGACGTACCGCGATGAAGCCGGGTTTGGCGCGGTCGATCAGGTGCGGAAAATGGCCGAAACTGCCATCGGCGCGCGGCACCCGCGATACCGGTGCCCAGGCACCACCATGGGCCGCAGCCGTGGACACCAGGCCACCGGCCTGTTCGCCCAGGCGCAGGCCGTCACCGCTGTTTTCCCGGGGCGCGGCGGAGTAGTGCTGGTTGCCGTCCGGTGCATGCGGTATCAGTTGCGCAATGCGCTGGCGGTCATGCGCAAAGCCACCGCAGGCCAGCACCACACCGCGACGTGCGTGGATCACCTGGCCATCGGCAAACAGCGCGCCGCTGACCCGCCCTTCGCCCAGCAGGCGGCTGGCCGGCTTGTCGGTCAGCAGCGTCACGCCAAGGTCGAGGGCGCTGCGTAGCAGGCGTGCCACCAGGGCGTTGCCATTGACCAATTGCAGGCCGCGACGGTGTAGCAGCAGGTCGCGCCCATGCCGCAGCAGGCGCTTGCCAACATGCAGCGCCGCCTTTGGCGAGCGCGTGGCGTTGAAAAAGGCGGCCATGTCGGCGCCGCCAGCGATGCCCATGCCGGCCAGGCTGACGATGTCCAGCGGTGGGCGCAGTTTGTGCAGCCAATGCCCGAGCAGGCGCCCGTCGAACGGTTGCGCACACAGCGAACGACCGCCGCGTGCGCTGCCTTCGCCTTCGCGCATGTCGGGCATGCGGCTGCCGGACTGGAACTGCACGGCGGTGTGCTGCTGGAAGAACGCCACCATCTCCGGGCCATAGCGCAGGAAGGCGCGCTGGCGTGGGTCCAATTCGCTGCAGTGGGTTTGCGCGCGCAGGTAGCGCTCCGGGGCATCGTCGGCTTCGACGATGCCTTCGGCGATGGCCAGCGGGTTGCGCGGTATCCACAGCCAGCCCCCCGACCAGGCACTGGTGCCGCCCAGCTGGCTGGCTTTTTCCGCGACGATCACGTGCAGGCCGTGATGCGCGGCGGTAACGGCGGCAGCCAGGCCCGAGGCGCCGGAGCCGATGACGAGTACGTCACATTCGAGGGGTTGCATGGAGGGGATCCGCTCAGGCAGTGGAAGAGGTGGTGTGCGACTTATTGCAGCGGGGAAAAACCAGTGGGCCGCAGCAGCCGCGATTGCAGGCGCAGCACCGCCCCCAACTCGCGGTTGCGCCGTGAGAACTCCGCCCAGCGTGGGTCCGCCGCCATGGCGGCGCGACGTGCCATACGCTCGTCGAGGCTGGCGTAGCCCCAGATGTGCACCACCTGGTTGGCCTCGCCGAACTCGCTGGTGAAAAAGCCGACCAGGTTGCCCAGGTGTTCGCTTTGCACCTCCAGTGCGTGGCTTTGGTACAGGGCTAGCCAGTCGGCCATTTTCAGTGGGTCGAGGGTGTAGGTTCTCAGTTCGTAGTACATGCTGGGGTCTCCATGTGGGGGGCCGGCGCCTGCAGGCGCGCGGTGATGTGGTTGGCAGCGAGCCAGCCGAAGGTGAGGGCAGGGCCCAGGGTGATACCGGGGCCGGGGTAGGTGCCTTTCATCAGTGAGTTCATGTCGTTGCCGACCGCGTACAGCCCGGCAATCGGCTGGCCGCTACGGTTCAGCACGTTGGCATCGGCGTTGGTCACCAGGCCGTAGGCCGAACCAAGGTCGCCGGTGTGGATGCGGATGGCGTAGAACGGCCCGCTGGTCAGTGGCGCCAGGCACGGGTTGGGCGTGTGCTGGGGGTCGCCCATGTAGCGGTTGTAGCTGTTGCCGCCTTTGCCGAACGCGCGGTCGATGCCATTGCGGGCATCGGCATTGAATTGCTCAAGGGTTTGCGCAAACACTTGCGGGTCGACGCCGATGGCCCGGGCCAGGGCTTGTGGTGTAGCTGCCCGATACAGATAACCGGCGTCGATCAACGCCTGGTTGTTGACCGGCTTTGGCCGCGCCAGGCCAAGCCCGTAGCGGTTCATCGCCTCGGCATCGCAGACCAGCCAGCAGCTGGCGATGCCATTGGCGAACATGGTCTGCACGAAGTGGTGGTAGGAGTCGGACTCGTTGACGAAGCGCCGCCCGCTCGGGGCCAGCGCAATCACCCCCGGTTTGGCGCGGTCGGTGACCAGGTGCGGGAAGCGCTCATGCTTACCGTCGGCATGGCGTAGTTCGGATACCGGCGCCCAGAAGAAGTTGGCCGCCAGGCCTTCGCCCTCGGCTGCCGACACCGCCTGGCCAAGGCGCAGGGCAGCACCGTCGTTGGCTGCTGGTGACA
Source organism: Pseudomonas sp. 10-1B (assembly GCF_000935045.1). GTDB lineage: Bacteria > Pseudomonadota > Gammaproteobacteria > Pseudomonadales > Pseudomonadaceae > Aquipseudomonas. The sequence continues at coordinate 61,625 of NZ_JYKS01000015.1, read as the reverse complement.
TGCTCAGGTGCGGCACGTCCTGCGCCGGGCGGAAGCCGGCAGCCAGGGCACCTGCTGCGAACCCGCCCATTGCGCATACCACGCCGCCACGGGCCAATATCCGCTCACGGCGGCCTTCACGCTGTACCACCACGCCGGTGACCACGCCGCGCTCGACGATCAGCTCCACGGCTTCGCTGCGCAACCACAGCTGTGTACCGTGGGCGAAGGCGCTGCTGGCCAGGCGCGCGATCAATGCATTGCCGGTGGTAAGCCGGGTGCCACGCGGGTGCCGCAGGCGGTCCCGTGCGTAGCGCGCCATCAGTTTCAGGCAATGCCACAGCGACCGGGGCGATTGGCGAATGCTGAGAAAATGCTGGATATCCACGCGGTTGACCATCATGCCGCCGAACAGCAGCATGCCGGGCGGTGGCATCTGCAGGTCCTTGAAACGCGGGCCAAGCTGCTTGCCGTCGTATTCGAGCATTTCCAGTGCCCGGCCAAATTGGGTGGCGCCGGGCGCGTCCGGGTAGTAGTCCGGCGAGTGCGGGCGCAGGGCATAGCGCAGTTCGGTGTTCTGCTCCAGCCAGCGCAGGGCCTGGTGACCATGCTCGATGAAGGCGTCTACCAGGGCGGGGTCGTAGCCGTCGCCGATGACATGCTTGAGGTAGGTGCGCATGGCCTCGGGGGAGTCCTTGGCGCCGGCGGCGCGGGCCTGGTCGGTGCCGTACAGCCACACCGCACCGCCGGAAATCGCCGAGGTGCCGCCAAAGTGCGCGGCCTTCTCCACCACCAGTACCTTCAGCCCTTGGCAAGCGGCCGTGGCAGCGGCGGCAAAGCCACCGGCACCGCTGCCAAGTACCACCAGGTCAAAGCTGTGCTGTGTGTGTTCGACAGTCGCCATGGTCTCAGATCTCCAGCGGCGTGACGCCCATGAAGGCGCCAAGGTGGCCGAGTTGGGCGAAGGCCATTTCCGGGCCGGTCTGGATCGCGCAGCCGACCTGCCGCGCCCGGTTCAACAGCGGAGTGATTTCCGGCGAAGTGACCACGTCGGCGACCAGGGTGTCGGGCTGCAAGGTGGCCAACAGGGCAGCGGACAGTGGCAGTTCTGCGCTGGTACCCATGCCGACCGGGGAGGCGTTGGCCACCAGGTCGAAGTCTTCCAGCCCATTGAATTGTGTGTTGATCTCCAGCCCGGCAAAGGCATTGCCGAGCAGTTCGCCCACAGCGCCCATGCGCGCTGTGCTGGGGTCGCTGAGGGTAATGCTGGCGATACCGGCTTCGCCCAGCGCATAGGCGATAGCACTGCCGACACCACCGCAACCGATTACCAGTGCTCGCTTGCCCGCCGGTTCGAAGCCATGCTTGCGTGCAGCGCCGAGGAAGCCGGCGCCGTCTACATTGTCGCCCAGCAAGCGCCCGTCGCGCTGGCGGCGAATCACGTTGACCGAGCCCAGGGCCGCGGCGCGCTCGCTGAGGCTGTCCAGGCGCTGGGCCAGGGCCTGCTTGTACGGCACGGTGACCACGCAACCGCGCAGGTTCTGCCAGCCGCGCAGGGCGCCGGCAAAGCTGTCCAGCGCTGCCTCATTCAGGTCGATGGGCAGCATGGCGAGATTGCAGTTATTGTTGGCGAACCAGGTGTTGAAGTTTTCCGGGGATTTCACCTGGGCGATGGGCGAACCGACGATGGCGACCAGTTCAGTGGAACCACGAATCATGCTGACCTCCTTATTGGCGTTGTTATGGAGGCAAGGGTGAGGCAGAGGGGCGTGGGCAACAATGCGCTGATCGGCCGTTTAGTGCGATAATCGCAGCAATGTTCCGGTTATCGCATTAATCGGTGGTTTTTTCTCCCAGGTTGTGAGCCGAATGCATGAACACACCCGCCATCCATCCCCGTGACTTGATCGCCGGTTTGCAGAAAGGCCTGGCGCTGATGCAGCTGTTCAGCGCCGAGCAGCCGCGTCTGAGCGTGCCGCAGGCAGCCAGGCTGTCTGGCCTTACCCCCAGTGCCGCGCGGCGCTTTCTGCTGACCTTGGTGCACGAAGGATTTGCCGAGACGGACAACCGCGAGTACTGGCTGACGCCCAAGGCTTTGCGCCTCGGTCAGGCGTATGTCGACTCGGCGCAACTGCCGCGCATGCTGCGTCCGATCGTCGAGCAGGTGGCTCGGCAGACCCAGGAGCACGTATCGGTGGGCACTCGAGATGGTGACGAGATCATCCACCTGGTGCGCAGCCGCTATAGCCATGTGGCTTCGTTGTCGATCAGGCCGGGCTCGCGGGTGCCGATGTATTGCACGGCTGGTGGGCGGGTCTGGTTGGCCTGGCTGGATGAGCTGAAGCGGGATGAGTACTTTGCGCGCAATCCGCTGCGTGCGTTGACGCCTTATACGCAGACTGACCGGGCCCAGTTGGAGGCGCAGTTGCAGCGGGTGAAGGAGCAGGGGTTTTGTATTGTTGATCAGGAATATGAAATCGGCATGCGGGTGCTGGGTGTGCCGTTGCTGGATCGTGCCGGGCGGTTGAAGGCGACGCTGACCATCACCACCCATGCTTCGCGGTTGAGCGTTGATGAAATTCGCTTGCGCTATTTGCCGGCACTGTATGAGGCGCAGGTGCTGTTGCGGCCGGTGTTGGATTGAAACTGCCATATCCCCCGGCAGCGTGTGGCCTTCTTCGCGGGCAAGCCCGCTCCCACAGGGACCGCACAATTCCTGAATTCTGCTCGGTACCTGTGGGAGCTGGCTTGCCTGCGATGGGCTGCGAAGCAGCCCCAGGATTTCAGCGCAGATGCATAGATTGCCGGGGCTGCTTTGCAGCCCTTTCCGACCGGTCCGGCGCCCCGGCAAGGCCGCTTCTGCAAGGGATTGCGCAAGCATTCAGAGCTTACGCAATACAGGCCTATTCCACCGCCTCGACCACACCCTGGTCTTCACCCAGGAACCCGCCACTCTGGTGCTGCCAAAGCCGTGCATAAGTGCCGTTTTTCGCCAGCAGTGCCGCGTGGGTACCTTGTTCGATGATGCGCCCTTCATCCATTACGATCAGTCGGTCCATGGCCGCGATCGTGGACAACCGGTGGGCGATGGCGATGACGGTCTTGCCCTGCATCATTTCGTCCAGGCTTTCCTGGATGGCCACTTCTACTTCCGAGTCCAGCGCACTGGTGGCTTCGTCAAGCAGCAGGATCGGCGCATTCTTCAGCATTACCCGGGCAATGGCGATGCGCTGGCGCTGGCCGCCAGACAGCTTGATGCCACGTTCACCCACCAGGGTGTCGTAACCGCTATGGCCGTGCCGGTCGCTGAGCTGGCTGATGAAACCATCGGCCTGGGCATCGCGGGCGGCAGCGTGGATCTGCGCCTCGGTCGCGTCGGGGCGGCCATAGGCAATGTTGTCGCGGATTGAGCGGTGCAACAGCGAGGTGTCCTGGGTGACCATGCCGATGGCGCTGCGCAGGCTGTCTTGCGTGACCTTGGCGACGTTCTGCCCGTCGATGCGGATTTCGCCACTGTCCACGTCGTAAAAGCGCAGCAGCAAGTTGATCAAGGTGGACTTGCCGGCGCCGGAGCGGCCCACCAGCCCGACCTTCTCGCCCGGGTGGATGTGCAGGCTCAGGTCGTTAAGGACCTGGCGCTCGCCGTTGTAGTTGAAGCTGACATTGTCGAAAGTCACCGCGCCACCGCGGGGTACCAGCTCAGCGGCGTCCGCTGCATCCAGGACCTTGGGGGCGCGGGTGAGGGTGGCCATGCCGTCTTGCACGGTGCCGATGTTTTCGAACAGCGAGGTCATCTGCCACATGATCCAATGCGACATGCCGTTGATACGCAAAGCCATGGCGGTGATCGCCGCCACGGCCCCAGTGCCGACCTGGCCCTGATGCCAAAGCCACAGGGCATAGCCGCCTGCGCCAATGATCAAGCCCACCACCAGCGCCTGGTTGACGATCTCGAACTGGCTGACCAGGCGCATCTGGCGAAAGCCCGTCTGCTTGAAATCCTCCATGGCCGCGCGGGCGAAATGCGCTTCGCGTTTGGAATGCGAGAACAGCTTCACCGTGGTGATGTTGGTGTAGGCGTCTGAAACCCGCCCGGTCATGGATGAGCGCGCATGGGCCTGTTCCTGCCCGACCTTGCCCAGGCGCGGCACGAAATACAGCATGGCCAGCCCAAACAGTGCGACCCAGGCAATGAACGGCAGCATCAATTTCAGGGCGAAGCCGCCGGCCAGGGCGATGATGGCGATGAAGTACACGCCGATCCCAGGCAGGATTTCGATGACCGTGAACAGCACTTCGCGCACCGCCAGCGCCGTCTGCATCACCTTGGTGGTGACCCGGCCGGAGAACTCATCGGAAAAGAACGACAGGCTCTGCCGCAGCATCAGACGGTGGAAGTCCCAACGCAGTCTCAGCGGCAAATTGATCGCCAGTACCTGGTGCTGCACCATGGTGCGCAGCGCTACCAAGCCGATGCTGGTCAGCAGCACGATGCCAATGCTCCACAGCACTTGGCTTTCCGAGGTGCCTGCAGCGTCACCTGCCTGCCAGGCCGAGAGCAAGTCCACGACCTGCCCCAGAAATGAAAATAGCCAGGCCTCGTAGACCGAGACAGCGGCACTGAGCAGCGCAAGCGCGAGAATGTAGCCGCGGGCGCCGCGGGTACAGGCCCACATGAAACGCAGCAGGCCGACAGGCGGGGGTGGCGCTTCGTCAGGTGGGAATGGGTCGAGCCAGCGTTCAAAAACACGAAGCATCTTCGTCTCCGGAAAGTCAGTTTTTGCTTACCGGGTAACCATACAGCACATCCAGGCATTCGCCTGGGGGCATGGGCTTTTCTCAGCAAGCCAACACCCGATGGCGGGCGTTTGCAATTCATTACATATCAAGTTGACATTATTTTGCCTGCGTGCTGTATAATTGACGCTATTGTGTGTTCTGCATGTTGTTTGTCGTTTTTTTGACATTGATCATGAAATCTCAAGCGCCCATGTGCCACATTCATCTTTCAAGCCGTTTCAATTTTTAATTCAGAGCCAGTGTTTTGACGAATGGAATGCCGTTATTGGCTATTTCCGGCTTAGGCGCCGAGAGTAGCCAGTTTCATGTACAGGGACTGTATTGGTTGGCCTGTGACACCGCAGAAGACGCCACCTTGCTATGCCGCCAGGTAGTCGGAGGTATGCCAGACCACGTTCGCGCAGCCCTGATCGCCGACGCGCCAGCAAGCGCTGAGGTGCTGGGGATGCTCGATGCGGCGCAAGGTCCGACTGAACTGGCGCTGTACGAAACCAACCCAAAAGCCACCCTGCATCTGATCGATGATCTGCCCCGTATCGATGTTCCCGGGCGTGTGCTGGTGCTGCTCGCACCTGCTGACGTCTGGGCGGGCGGCAACGTCGAGCGTTGGTGCAATGCGATGCGCCCGGTGTTGTTGGCCGAGGCTGCGCTACTGCTGGTCATCAGCAGCGGGCAGAGCACCGGGCTGGTGGAACGCCTGCGCGCTTTCAACCAAGGCATCGACGGGCTGGCGCAGCTGTATCGCGGCAAGGGCGGGGTACGCTACCTGCAGCATTTCTGGAGCAACCAGCTCGGCAAAATCGGTACACGGGATGTGGAACTGGCACGGCTCGATGCGGGCTTTGCCGTTGCCGGGGCGCCGCAGCTGCACTCCCACACCGGTGGCGATGAGTTGTTGTACCTGGCCCAGCGCCCGGTACTGGAGGGGGCGCCAGCCTTCTCCGAGCATTGGCAGGTCTGCGAAAGCCTCGATGAACTGGGTGCCAAAGCCAGCCTGGCGGTTTCCGCCACGGTGGTCTTTGCCATGGACGGTGGGCAGCGCCTGGATAGCCTGGCGCGCCAGCTGCACCGCTTGCGCCAGTTGCGTGGCAATGCCCTGAAGCTGGTGGTACGCGAGATGGCGCCTACCCTGCGCTACCAGGATGAACAACTGTTGCTGGCCTGCGGCGCTAGCCAGATCGTGCCGTTCGGTGCCAGCCTGTCGCGCTTTTTGACCATGGTCGAGAGCATCCAGGGTTACGTCTGGCGGCGCCATCTGCCAAGCGACTTCGATGCCTTGCTCGCGCGCCTGCGGCCGCTGGCCATTTGCGGGATGGTGGCGCCCCGCGCGTTCGCCGAAGCGGTGCAGACCATGTGGCACGGTGTGCGCAACGGCGAAATCGTCCACCAGTTGCTGGTTTTGCGCGCGGCCCCTGGCCTGACGCCGTTGCAGGCATGCTCGCGCACGGTGTTCCGCCGTGACGGCGACATAGCCTGTGTGGTTGGCGACGTGCTGTTCCTGTTCCTGTTCGCATGCCGTGCCGAAGGCGTCGAACAGGCACTCGACCACATCTTCCAGTTGTCGTGGAAAGAGCTGTTCATCAGCCAGGAGGTGCTTACCGGCGTCGACAGCCTGGCCACCTCGGCCTTCCTCGAAGACAGCCTGCCACGGCCACCCATGTTCGACGCTGCGGCGCAACTGCCGACACAGCCGCGGCCGGCCTTGGCACCGCGTCGGGTCGCCCTTGGCAAGCGGGGCGCAGCATGAACTTCGTGCAACTGCTGCAAGTGATTGCCATCACCGCGCTGGTCACCTTGGGGCTGGCGCTGCTGGTGCTGCGTTTGCGCGCTGCGATGCGCGCCTGGTTGCGCCGTCGCCTTTCACCCCGTTACCTGAAACCACTGGGCGTACGCCGCCGCGCTGCACGCCAGGAACCCCGTAATGACTAATGCAACCACCACCCTCCCGGTACCGGCCCGATGGCCTGGACTGGGAGGGTGGAACCTCTATTTCCTGGCTAAGTTCCTGCTGGTCGCCCTTGGCATGCTCGACTTCCAGGCACTGCCGAACCTGTTGTTCGCCGCGTTTCTGCTGATTCCGTTGCCGGGCAAGTGGCTGCGCATTGCGCGGCAGTTGGCGGCAGTGCCGATAGGCATCGCGTTGTTCTACCAGGATACCTGGTTGCCACCCTTCAGCCGCTTGCTGGCGCAGCCGGGGGTGCTCGATTTCTCGTGGGACTACCTGGTCGAGCTGCTTGGGCGCTTCATCAACTGGAACCTGTTGGGCGCGTTGGCGCTGTTGCTGGTGGGCTACCTGTACCTGCGCCATTGGCTGCGCCTGAGTACCTTGAGCCTGCTGGGGCTGGCCTGGCTGGCCGTCGGTGGCCTGCCGTCGCTGGGGGCTGGCGCGGGCCAGGCGTCCAGCGCCGCTGTTGGCAGCCTGGCAGAGCCAGTGCAGGCCGCTGCGGTTGCCGACAACGCTACGCTCGACAACTGGCTCGAGCGGTTTTTCGCCAGTGAGCGTGACCGGGTGACGGCGTTCCCGGCCATGAAGGCCGATGAGCAGCCGTTCGACCTGCTGGTGATCAACATCTGTTCGCTGGCCTGGGACGATCTGTCGGCCGTCGGGCTGCGTGAAAACCCGCTGTTCTCGCGCCTGGACGTGATCTTCGACCAGTTCAACTCGGCCACTTCCTACAGCGGGCCGGCCGCCATCCGCGTGCTGCGTGCCAGCTGTGGCCAGTCGTCCCACGCGGGCCTGTACCAGAGCGCCCCGGAGCAGTGCCTGTTGTTCCAGAACCTGGCCAGGCTCGGCTTCCAGAGCAATACCTTGCTCAACCACAGCGGCCGGTTCGACAACTTCATCGGTGACATTACCCAGCAGCACATGCCGCAGCCCGGCTTGCGCAATACCGACTTCCCGCGGGCACTGGTCGGCTTCGACGGCTCGCCGATTGCCAGCGACCTGGAGGTGTTGCGGCGCTGGTGGGGGCAGCGCAAAGGTGCCCCGGCCGAGCATGTGTCGCTGTTCTACAACAGCATCAGCCTGCATGACGGCAACCGCATCGTGACCGCAGATGGTGGCACCCGCGTGGCTGATTACGCCACCCGCGCCAACCGCCTGTTTGGCGAGCTTGGCAGCTTCTTCGATGAACTGGAGCGCAGTGGCCGCCGTGTGGTCGTGGCAATCGTCCCAGAGCATGGCGCCGCGCTGCATGGCGACCGCATGCAGCTGTCGGGCATGCGTGAAATCCCCACGCCATCGATTACCCATGTACCGGTAGGCCTCAAGTTCATCGGCATGGGGCAGCCTGCCCGCAGTGAGCCGCTGCGCGTCTCGGCACCCACCAGCTACCTGGCCTTGTCCGAGCTTATCTCGCGCGTGTACGCCGGCCTGGGCCAGCAGCAGGTGCTCGATGTGCCCAGCCTGCTGATCGACCTGCCGACCACCGAACAGGTTGCGGAAACCGCCGGTGCGCAAGTTGTGAATTACCAAGGGCGTGCCTACATGCGCCTGCAAGGCCAGCCCGACTGGCAGCCCATCCCCAAGGAGCGCCCATGAACACTGGCAAAGCGGACCCCTCCGAGCGTAGCGACGATATCGCCCAACTGCGCCAGCACCTGGACATGCCGGACCTGACCTACCAGGACATCTCCATGCTGGTGGGGGTTCAGCAGGCCTTGCAGCGCTGGCCGTTGCTGGGTGAAAGCTGCCGGGCCAGCACCGCGGGCGCGCTGTATACAGCTGCACCACGGCGCGAGGTGGTGTCGCCATGACCAGCCTGGCATTGCACGGGGTGCGCGGTGGCCTGGGGCGCAGCGCCCTGCTGGCCGCGCTGGGCTATGCGCTGCAGGGGGTGGGCGAGCGGGTACTGCTGATCGACCTGTGCCCACACAACCTGCTGGGGCTGCACTTCAATCTGCCACTCGACACGCGCGAAGGTTGGGCGCTTGCCGAGCGGGAAGGGCGGCCGTTCACCGATGCCGTGTACCAGGTGCTCGATGGTCTGTGCCTGCTGCCGTTCGGCGATGCGCCAGCTGGCCCGCTGGCCGATGCAGACGCTTGGGGCGCTCGCCAGGTTGAACTGGCCGAGCACTTCGACTGGGTGCTGTTCGACCTGCCGCAGCCGCCGGCCGATGCCGTGGGCCGTAGTATCGAAACCGATGTGCGGATACTGGTGGCCGAGGCTGAAATGGCCAGCCACCTGCTGCTCGGTCGCCGGCCGATCGAGCACTACGACCTGCTGCTGGTCAATCGTTACGACCCGGCCAGCCGCTTGCAGAGTGACCTGTTGATGGTGTGGCGCGACCTGTTCCGTGATCGTCTGCCCATTCAGGTGGTGCACCGCGACGAGGCCTTCCTCGAGGCCCTGGCATGCAAGGCACCGCTCGGCCATCACGCACCGCAGAGCCTGGCCTGTCGGGACGTGCAGAGCCTGGCGGTGCGCTGCCTGACGAGGCGCCAGCCGTGATGTTGAAGCCGCAGTCGGCCTATGCCTGGTTCACCGCGCGCGGCGCGCGGTTGCCGGTCGCATGGCTATTTACCCTGGGCGTGTGGTTGGTTTTCCTGTTCTTGCGCCTGGAGTCGCCCGCCTGGCAAGCCCTGTTGGCCGAGCGTCAGCGCCTGTACCCGCAACTGGCGGGCAAGCGCCCGAGCTTGGGCGACCCGCTGCGTCTGTTGATCCAGAGCCTGTGGTTGCTGCTGCGCCGCCAACCGGTGCCACGCCAGCCGGGGCCCGCCCGGCACGCATTGGGTGCAGTGCGTGCGCAACTGCGCGGCGTGCGGCAGCTTGTACGCCACTACCGCAGCCTGCTGATCGACAGCCTGCAGCAGGTACCCGCACGCTACCGCGCCAGTGCTTTCAAGCATGCAGCCTCGACACGCCTGCGCGGCTTGAGCGTGTTCGCCCGGCGGGTGTTCTATAGCGTGCTGACGCTGTGCGCCATTGGCCTGGCCGTGCTGTGCGTGACCGAACCGTTCGGCTATCTGGCGCAGTTGGTGTTCATCTGCCTGCTGCTGGGCATTGCCATGCTGGTACGGCACATGCCCGGCCGCTTCCCGACATTGATGCTGATCGTGCTGTCGACCATCATTTCTTGCCGCTACCTGTGGTGGCGCTATACAGCGACCCTGAACTGGAACGACAGCACCGACCTGGTGTGTGGGGTGATCCTGCTGGCAGCCGAGACCTATTCGTGGTTCGTGCTGATCCTGGGTTACATCCAGACCAGCTGGCCGTTGCAGCGCAAGCCGGCGAACCTGCCAGCAAATCCGCGGCACTGGCCGACGGTCGACCTGATGATCCCCACCTACAACGAAGACTTGTCGGTGGTGCGCACAACGGTGCTGGCTGCCCTAGGCCTGGACTGGCCACGCGAGTGCCTGCGCATCTATATCCTCGATGATGGCCGGCGCGAAGCGTTTCGCGCGTTCGCCGACGAAGTGGGGGTGGGCTACATCGTGCGCCCGGACAGCAAGCACGCCAAGGCCGGCAACCTCAACCATGCGCTGGGCAAGACCGACAGCGAACTGATCGCCATTTTCGACTGCGACCACGTGCCGGTGCGCTCCTTCCTGCAACTGACGGTGGGCTGGTTCCTCAAGGACCCGAAGCTTGCGCTGGTGCAGACGCCGCACCATTTCTTCTCGCCCGACCCGTTCGAGCGCAACCTGGGCTCGTTCCGCCGTCGCCCCAATGAAGGGGAGCTGTTCTACGGCCTGATCCAGGACGGCAACGACATGTGGAATGCCGCCTTCTTCTGTGGTTCGTGTGCCGTGCTGCGCCGTACAGCGTTGGAAAGCATCGGCGGCTTTGCCGTCGAAACCGTGACCGAAGATGCCCATACCGCCTTGCGTATGCACCGCCAGGGCTGGTCTTCGGCCTACCTGAGCATCCCGCAGGCGGCCGGCTTGGCCACCGAGAGCCTGTCGGCGCACATTGGCCAGCGTATTCGCTGGGCTCGGGGCATGGTGCAGATCTTCCGTACCGACAACCCGCTGTTCGGCCGCGGGCTGAGCCTGTTCCAGCGGGTGTGTTATGCCAACGCGATGTTGCACTTCCTGGCCGGCCTGCCGCGGCTGGTGTTCCTGACCGCGCCGCTGGCGTTCCTGTTGCTGCATGCCTACATCATCTATGCGCCCGCGTTGATGATCCTGCTCTACGTGCTGCCGCACATGATCCACGCCAGCCTCACCAACTCGCGCATGCAGGGCAAGTACCGGCAGACCTTCTGGGGCGAGGTCTACGAGACCGTGTTGGCCTGGTACATCGCACGCCCCACCACGGTCGCGCTGTTCGCGCCGAAGAAGGGCAAGTTCAACGTCACCGCCAAGGGCGGCCTGATGGAGCAGGAGCAGTTCGACTGGCGTATCGCCCAGCCTTACCTGTGGCTTGCGGCACTCAACGTGGCTGGATTGGGCTTTGCCGTTTGGCGCCTGTTCGCCGGCCCGGCGGCCGAAATCGGCACGGTGATCGTCAGCTCGCTGTGGGTGATCTACAACCTGCTGATCATCGGCGCCGCTGTTGCCGTGGCTGCCGAGGTGCGCCAGGTGCGCCGCGCCCACCGGGTGCAGATGCGCTTGTCGGCGGGGCTGGTGCTGGCCAGCGGTCACGCCTACCCCTGCACGCTGGTCGATTATTCCGATGGTGGTGTCGGCCTGCAGTTGCACCCGGGCCTTGCGCTCGAAGCGGGGGAGCGGGTGCGTCTGCTGCTCAGCCGTGGCCAGCGTGAGTTCGCCTTCCAAGCGTGTGTCACCCGTACCGTCGGGCAACACGTGGGCCTGGTGTTCCACGACCTTAGCCAGCAACAGCGCATCGACCTGGTTCATTGCACCTTTGCCCGTGCCGATGCCTGGCTTGGCTGGCACGAGCAACATGCAGTCGACCGCCCGCTGCGCAGCCTGGTCGATGTGCTGAAACTGGGCGGTGTCGGTTACCTGCGCCTGGTCGAGCACATGCCGCCATGGCTGCGGGCGTGGTGGCGCCCACTGCGCAGGCTGGCGCTCTGGTTGGCCAGCTACCGCCCCCGCACACCGCGGCCTATTCCTTCCCTGAACCTTGTTGATCGAGACGCATGATGACTGGTTATCCCGCGCGTACCTGGGGCCTGGCGCTGGCGCTGTTCGCCGCCTTGTCGCAGAGCGCTGCCGCCGCTGTAGCCCCGCTTGCCGAGCCAGCCGTACCCACGGTACCGAACTGGCCGGTTGCGAAAACCTTCGAGCAGCTTGGGCATACGTCCGACAGCCTGCTGCTGGGGGTGCGCAACAGCGAGCATATCGAATTCGGCCTGCGTCGCGACCGCCTCGCCACCGATGCCACCTTGCAGTTGGACTACACGCCTTCGCCAGCGCTGTTGCCGAACCTGTCGCATCTGCGCGTCTACCTCAATGACGAGTTGATGGGCGTGGTGGCGGTGGAGAAGGAACAGCTTGGCCAGCGCGTACGCCGCCAACTGCCACTGGAGCCGAAACTGCTCAGTGACTTCAACCGGGTACGCCTGGAGTTCGTCGGGCATTACACCGACATCTGCGAAGACCCGGCGCACAGTGGCCTGTGGCTGAACCTGAACCGCAAGAGCCAGGTGCAGTTGCACGAGCAGGCGCTGGCACTGGACAACGACCTGGCATATTTCCCGCTGCCGTTCTTCGACGCGCGCGACACCGGCAAGGTAGCGCTGCCAGTGGTGTTCAGCGGCGTGCCGAGCCTGGGTGAGCAGCGTGCAGCCGCGATTCTGGCGTCTTACTTCGGCAGCCAGGCCGGTTGGCGCAAGGCAACCTTCCCGGTGCTGTACAACAGCCTGCCGGAGCGTGGTGAGCAACCCACACCGAGCATCGTGTTTGCCAGCAACGACCGCCGCCCGGCATTCCTCGCCGACCTACAGCAGTTTCCGTTGGTCGACGGCCCGGTGCTGCAGATGATCGACCACCCGGACGACCGTTTCAGCAAAGTGCTGCTGGTGCTGGGCCGTAACGACGACGACCTGGTCAAGGCGGCCTTGGCACTGGCGGTTGGCAACAACCTGTTCCGCGGTGCGCGGGTGAAGGTTGAGCAGATGACCGCGTTGCAACCGCGCCAGCCCTACGATGCACCGAACTGGACGCGTACCGACCGGCCGGTACGCTTCGCCGAGTTGCTCGATTACCCCGAGCAACTGCAGGTTACTGGCCTGCAACCGCGACCGGTGACGCTGGAGCTGAACCTGCCGCCCGACTTGTTCGTCTGGCGCAACCAGGGCATTGCGCTGCGCACGTTGTATCGCTACACGGCACCGGCAGTGACCGACGAATCGCGCTTGAGCATCAGCGTCAATGACCAGTACATCACCAGCATGCCGCTGGTGGGCAATGACCGGCGTGGCGGCACGCTCGAAGAAATGCGCCTGGCGCTGTTGTCCAGTGACGGCAGCGCATCGGCCGAGAAGTCGCTGGTGCCGGCGTTGAAGATCGGCGACCGCAACCGTCTGCGTTTCGATTTCAGCTTTGCCAGCACCCTGGGCAGTGCCCAGCGCGACCGCTGCCAGACGTCGCTGCCGGTGGACGTGCGTGCGGCGATCGACGAAAACTCGACCATCGACCTGTCCGGTTACCACCATTACATCGCCATGCCCGACCTGCGCGCATTCGCCCGCAGCGGCTTCCCGTTCAGCCGCATGGCAGACCTTTCCGAAACGCTGGTGATCATGCCGGCCAAACCCACGGCAATGCAGGTTGGCACCTTGCTCGATGCTATCGCTGGGCTGGCTGGGCAAATCGGTTACCCGGCGCTTGGCCTGAAGCTGGTCGATGACTGGCAACAGGCCGCTGCGGTAGATGCTGACCTGCTGCTGCTCGGCAGCCTGCCCGAAGCCCTGCGCGATGCGCCTAACCTTGGCCTGCTGCTCAGCGCCCAGCGTGACTGGCTGCTGCAAGGCCGTAGCGCAGGGTTGCCGGGTAGCCAGCGCTTCGATAACGCGCCGGTGGCCGCGAGTAGCCGTGTGGCGGTCAGCGCGCAGGCGCCGATCGCGGCGATCACCGGGCTGAAGTCGCCCTTTCACGAGCAGCGCAGTGTCGTTGCCCTGTTGGCCAACAGCGACAGTGACTACAGCTTGCTGCGCGACGTGCTTGGCGATGTGGGCAAGCTCGATGCCGTGGCTGGCTCGGTAACGCTGGTGCGCAGCAGTGGTGTGAGCAGCCAGTTCGTCGGCGAGCACTATTTTGTTGGCGCGCTGCCGTGGTGGCTGCTGCTGTGGTTCCACTTGTCCGAGCACCCGGTGTTGTTGGCGGCGCTCGCAGCCATTTGCGTGGTGTTGTTCGCCTTCTTGCTGTGGCGGGCACTGCGTTGGGCTGGCCGGCGCCGCCTGGGTGAGGCAGGGTGATGATGCGTCAGTTGCTGGTGGGGTTGGCCGCCTTGGGCCTGCCTGTTTTCGCGAGTGCCGTGCCGGCTTGCCCGTGGGCTGCCTGGGACCGTTTCAAGGCCGAACTGGTTAGCGTGGACGGTCGGGTCATCGACCCGAGCGACGAGCGCCTGATCACTACCTCGGAAGGGCAGAGCTATGCACTGTTCTTCGCCCTGGTGGGCAATGATCGGCAGGCCTTCGCGCAGTTGCTGCGCTGGACCAGCAACAACCTTGCCGAGGGCGACCTGGCCCGGCATCTGCCAGCCTGGCTGTGGGGCCGTAATGACCAGAACCAGTGGCAGGTGCTGGACCCCAACAACGCCAGCGACGCCGACCTGTGGATTGCCTACAGTCTGCTGGAGGCGGGGCGGCTGTGGAATGCGCCGGCTTACACGCAACTGGGCCAGCGCCTGCTGTGGCGCATCGCCGCGCAGACCGTGCGCAAGCTGCCGGGCCTGGGCGTGATGCTGCTGCCGGGTGACCACGGCTTCGAGGATGCGCGCGGCACCCGCTTGAACCCCAGCTACCTGCCGCTGCAGCTGTTCGACCGCTTCAGTCTGGTGGACCCGTTGTGGGGCGAGCTGGCCGATAACGCGCGGCGTTTATGGCTGGCTTCGTCGCCAAAAGGGTTTGCTCCGGACTGGCTGCTGTGGACGCCTGCTGGTGAACTGGCGACGGACCCGCAACAGGGCAGTGCCGGCGACTACGACGCCATTCGGGTGTACCTGTGGGTCGGCATGCTGGCCAAGGACGCAGCACAGCGTAACCAGCTGGTTGCCCACTATGCGCCGATGGCCGCATTGACCACGCGTCAAGGGCTACCGCCAGAGCGCGTGGATGCGCACAGCAGCATTGCCAGTGGCCATGGGCCGCTGGGTTTCTCCGCAGCCTTGCTGCCATTGCTGGCGGCTTCGCCCGAGCACGTTGCTGGCCTGGCGGCCCAGCGTCAGCGGCTGCACGAGCAACCAGTCGAGGCCAAGGCATATTACAGCCAGGTGCTGGCGTTGTTTGGCCAGGGCTGGGATGAACACCGCTACCGGTTTGACTCGCACGGTCGCCTGTTGCCAGCCTGGAGCGCGCCATGCAGCGAATGATAGGCGCGCTGATGCTGGCGACGGTGGTTTGCCAGGCTGTGGCGCAACCCAGGGATGCCGATGAACAGCGCCAATGGCTGTTGGACCAGGTGCGCCGGGGCGAGGCATTGCACCGTGACGACCTGGTGCGCGATGCGCTGGGCCGGCTGCAATTGCTGGAACCGCGCAACCTGGATGTGCTGCTGGCGGCCTTGAGCCTGGCCTTGCGTGACAAGAACAACGCCGAGGCTGAGCAGTTGCAGGCAAGGATCAGTGCCCTGGCGCCTGCCAGCCGTCAGGCACGCCAGGCCAGGCGCCTGCTCGAACTGCAGCAGCCAGAGGCCGCGCGGCGCTTGCAGCAGGCACGGTTGTTAGCCGTTACCGGGCGCAGTGAAGAGGCGCTGGCGGCGTATGAGCAGTTGTTCGCAGGTGAGCCGCCCAGCCTTGAGCTGGCCCTGGACTACTGGCGCGTGCGCGGCAACCTGCCAGGCCAACGCCCTGAAGCGATCCGACAGTTGCAGCAGTTGGACCGGCAGTACCCGGGCAGTGCCGGGCTGCGCCAGACCCTGGCCGGTTGGCTGTTCGCCGAAAATCGTGACCGCGAGGCGCTGGCCTTGCTCGATCAACTGGCGCGCGATCCTGGCGCACGAGATGCCGCCGCCCAGCGTGAGTTCGACTACCTGTCCGGGCAAACGGTTAGCGCCGCCAGCGCGGCGGCCTGGCAAGCCTTCCTCCAGCGCTACCCGGCCTCCCCACTTCTGGCGCAGGCCAGCGAGACCCTGCAACAGCAGCGCAAACTGCTGGCCGACCCGTCCTGGCAGGCCGGCCAGCGGGGCAAGGCATTGCTCGACAAGGGCCGCAACGCCGAAGCCGAAGTACAGTTGCGTAGGGCGCTGCGCCACTACCCGGATGACGCTAGCCTGCACGGAGCCCTGGGCTATGCCCTGATGCGCCAGAGCCGCTACGAGGGCGCCAATGCGGCGTTCCGGGCGGCCAGTGCCAAAGAGCAGGACACCTACTGGATCAGCCAGTGGAAGGACCTGGAGTCCTCCAGCCAGTACTGGAGCCTGCTCAACAAAGGCGAGCGGGCATTGCAAGCGAAAGACCTGCGCGGTGCGCGCGCACTGTACTTGCAGGCACGTCAGCAGCGCCCGCAGGACGAATACGCCGTGCTGGGCCTGGCGGATGTGTCGCTGGCCGAGGGTGACACGGCTGCCGCCGAGCGGCAATTCTTACAGGTGCGGCGCATGGCACCGGATAACGAAAGTGCCGTGCGTGGTCTGATGCGTGTGTACCAGGTGCAATCGCCCGACAAGGCGCGGGGGTACCTGGACAGCCTGCCAGCCCGGCAGCAAGTGCAGTTCGCCAGCCTGCGCCGCAGCCTGGAACTGGCGCGCCTGCGCCAACAAGGTGACGAGGCCCAGCAGCGCGAAGACTGGGTGGCGGCCAGCCAGGCGCTGGGCCAGGCCTATGCCTTGGCCCCCGATGAACCCTGGTTGGTCTATCAGCTGGCCAACAGCCTGCGCCACCTGGGGCGCACAGCCGAGGCCGATGCGGCATTCGCCAAGCTGGTGCAGCATCAGCCGGACGACCCGGCGACCCGCTATGCCCACGGCCTGTTCCTGGAGTCCAGCGACCGGGATGCCTTGGCCTTGGACAGCATGGGCGCGGTGCCCCAGGGGGCTTGGAGCGCTGACATGCACGCGCTGCAGCAGCGAATTCGGCGGCGCATGACCCTGGCCTCGGCGCAGCAACTGCAGGCGCAAGGCCGCAGCGCCGAAGCGACAGCGCTGCTCGAGGCCAGCCTGGCGCGTGGCGATGGTGGCCCGGACGACCTGATGCTGTTGGCCGATTGGGCGGCGGCGCGCGATGAGCATGACAAGGCGCGCGGCTACTACCAGCGCGTGCTTGCCGTACAGCCCGGGCGAGCCACAGCGCGCCTTGGTGTGATCGAAAGCGCGGTGGCTGAAGGCAACCTGGCGCAGGCCCGGCACATGCTGGCCGTGCAGGTGCCACAATTGGCCGCTGATGACAGCAACGCCCAGCGGCGCATGGCGGCTGTCTGGGTCGCCTTGGGCGAACACGACCAGGCGGCCAGACTGCTCGACCGGATTGCCGCGCAGCAGGCTCGTCCCGATCCGTTGTTGCGCCGCGACGCCGCCCGCCTGGTGGCGCAGGCTGACCCGCAACAGGCGCTGCACCTCTACGCCGCGGCGATGGCCGATGCGCAATTGCTCGACCGTGCCGCCGTATCGCCACGGGACAACCGTGCGCTGACGCTGGCCAGCCGAGCGCGGGACGCCGACGACTGGCTGGCGCGCAGCCTGCGCAGCGATGTCGATGCACTGTACCGCCAGCGCAATACCCAGGTGACCCTGATGCATGACTACGGCTGGCGCGAGGACGACGGTACACCGGGCACGTCCGAACTGAGCACCCAGTCGACCTTGCTGCATATCGATACCCCTTGGCAGGACGGCACCGCGTTTGCGCGGGTGGAGCGCATTGGCATGGATGCGGGGTCGTTCAAGCAGAACGATCAGGGGCGCTACACTGCGGATTTCGGCAGTTGCCAGTTCGTGGGCGGGACTGATGACGGGAATGCCTGCGAGGGTGGTTCACAAACCGCTGACGGCAGTGTGCTGGCGTTGGGCTGGCAGGGCAGTCGCTGGGCGTTCGACCTGGGCACTACCCAGGGTTACCTGATCGACAACTGGTTGGGTGGAGCAACGGTCAACGGCGACTTCGGGCAGGTTGGCTGGTCGCTGACCGCTTCCCGCCGGCCGATGAGCAATTCGCTGCTGTCCTTTGCCGGGGCACGTGACCGCCCGACGGGGGTGCGCTGGGGCGGGGTCACGGCCAATGGTGCCACGCTGGGCCTGAGCTGGGACCAAGGGGGCGACGACGGTGTCTGGGCGAGCCTGGGGCACCATTGGCTGTATGGCGAGAACGTTGCCGACAACCAGCGCACCCGCGCCATGGCCGGATACTACCGGCGCGTGGTGGAAAAAGCCGACGAGCGTGTGCGCGTTGGCCTGACGTTGATGCACTGGCGCCACGCCAAGGACTTGGGCGGCTACAGCCTGGGGCAGGGGGGCTATTACAGCCCGCAGCGCTACACGTCGGTTGGCGTGCCGGTCAGTTATGCCTGGCGCAACTACGACTGGTCGTTGTTGCTGGAGGGGGCGGTCAGCTGGTCGCAGGCCCATAGCGGCCGCAGCCGCCTGTACCCGGACGCGCATATCAAGCGCAAGGTGCTGGCGCAGTATGGCGTGGATTCGAACATCGATGCCATGAACGACGCCAGCGACAGCAGCGGGCTGGGCTACCGCGTGCGTGGCCTGTTCGAACGGCGTTTGAGCGACCATTGGGTGCTGGGCGGTGGGTTCGACTGGCAGCACAGCGATGACTATGCGCCTAGCCACGGCATGCTCTACCTGCGCTACCTGTTCGAACCTTGGCGAGGCAACCTGGCGCTGCCGGTTACGCCGCTGGAACCCTACAGCGAGTGGCGTTGACGGCACCGGCTACGCCGGTATTCGCGGGTAAACCTTAATGCCAGTCAGTTAAGCAATCTGGGGCCGCTTTGCGGCCCTTCGCGGGCACGCCCGCTCCCACCGGTTTGGCGCTGAGCTTTGGAAATGTGCGGTCCTTGTGGGAGCGGGCTTGCCCGCGAAGGGCTGCAGAGCAGCCCCAGTAAAGTCTGTGCACATGTGGGCCTCACTCGGCGCTTGAAAAGCAACAACCGCTGAGCGCGGGTTGACAAGGCGCCATACCCGGCATATACCGTTCGTTGTCAGGAGCCGCGCATCAATGGCGATGCCGCTGCCTCCACCCCGAACCCCAAAGAGCAAATGAGCTCTCTCCGCATGCGGAGAGGGCTTTTTGTCGTCCCTGAAAAATAACAACAAGAGGTGTTCAACATGCGTCATGGTGATATTTCCAGCAGCAACGACACCGTCGGCGTTGCCGTCGTCAACTACAAGATGCCGCGCCTGCATACCCGCGATGAAGTGCTCGACAACGCCCGCAAGATCGCCGACATCATCGTCGGCATGAAGCAGGGGCTGCCGGGCATGGACCTGGTGATTTTCCCGGAGTACAGCCTGCAGGGCATCATGTACGACCCGGCGGAAATGATGGAGACCGCCGTGGCGGTGCCCGGGGTGGAAACTGAGGTTTTTGCCCAGGCCTGCCGCAAGGCCAATGTCTGGGGCGTGTTCTCTCTGACCGGCGAGCGTCATGAAGAACACCCGCGCAAGTCGCCCTACAACACCCTGGTGCTGATCGACAACAACGGCGAGATCGTACAGAAGTATCGCAAGATCATCCCCTGGTGCCCGATCGAGGGCTGGTACCCGGGCGGCCAGACCTACGTCGCCGACGGCCCCAAGGGCCTGAAGATCAGCATGATCATCTGCGATGACGGCAACTACCCGGAAATCTGGCGCGATTGTGCCATGAAAGGTGCCGAGCTGATCGTGCGTTGCCAGGGTTACATGTACCCGGCCAAGGACCAGCAGGTACTGATGGCCAAGGCCATGGCCTGGGCCAACAACTGCTACGTGGCGGTAGCCAACGCCGCCGGCTTCGATGGTGTGTATTCCTACTTCGGACACTCGGCGATCATTGGTTTCGATGGCCGCACCCTGGGCGAGTGTGGTGAAGAGGAAATGGGCATCCAGTATGCCCAGTTGTCCATCTCGCAGATTCGCGATGCGCGCCAGAACGATCAGTCGCAAAATCACCTGTACAAGATTCTGCACCGTGGCTACAGCGGCATGCACTTGTCCGGGGACGGTGACCGGGGCGTCGCCGAATGCCCGTTCGAGTTCTACCGCACCTGGGTACTGGACGCCGAAAAAGCGCGCGAGAACGTCGAGGCCCTCACCCGGCGCACCTCGGGCGTGGCGCAGTGCCCGGTCGGCAATCTTCCCTACGAAGCCCAGGAAAAGGAAGCCCGTTGAGGGGCTTGCGCAGCGTGCCCGCGGGCACGCTGTTTCACGAGTGAGGGGAAGACCATGCCGTTCTTGAATGATCTGCTGGAGCAGACGCGCCGCGACATGTCCTCCAGCACCGCACTGAATGCAGAAAACTGCCACACCCGGGCGATCGTCGAAACGCATCTGCGCAGCGACGACACGCTGCAGTCCCGGTTCCGCTTCGATGTGCCCGCTGTCATGCAGGTGCTGCGCAACGAAGTGCTGGGCCAGGACGAAGCCCTGCAGGCCATCGAAGATGTGCTCACGGTGGTGCGGGCGGACATCCTCGATCCGCGCCGGCCGCTGTTCACTGCCTTGTTCCTCGGCCCGACCGGGGTCGGCAAGACAGAGATCGTGCGCGCCCTGGCCCGCGCCCTGCACGGCGATGCCGATGCCTTCTGCCGCGTCGACATGAACACGCTGGCCCAGGAACATTACGCTGCCGCCCTGACCGGCGCACCACCGGGCTATGCTGGCGCCAAGGAAGGCCGGACGCTGTTCGACCAGACTCTGCTCGACGGCAGCCAGGGGCGCCCGGGGATCGTGTTGTTTGATGAACTGGAAAAGGCCAGTAAGGAGGCGACCCAGGCACTGCTCAATGTGTTCGACAATGGCCTGTTGCGCCTGGCGTCCGGGGAAAAGAGCTTCAATTTCCGCAACACCCTGGTGTTCATGACCAGCAACCTGGCTGCGGACGACATACGCCAGCACCGGCTGGGCCCGCTGGCCTCGCTGCGACGTTTGCTCGGTCAGCCGCCAGGGCGCCGCGAGCAGTTGCTGGGCCGGGTGCGGCGGCGCCTGGTGAAGCGTTTTTCTGCCGAGTTCGTCAACCGCATCGACAGCACCGTCGTGTTCAATGCCATCGAACAGCAGGTGAGCGAGCGCATCGTCGAACTGGAGGTGTCGCGTCTGAACCGGCGCTTGGCCAAGCACCACTGCCGCCTGGCGCTGGATGCGGCGGTGGTCGGCAAGCTGGCCAGCGAAGGGCACGATGAGGAATTCGGCGCACGTGCGCTCAAGCGCTTCATTCGCCATGAACTGGAAGTACCGCTGGCGGAGTACCTGCTCGGCAACCGCATCCCGTGCCAGGCCGAGGTGGCCTGCATCACGGTGGCCGGCCACCTCGAGCGCGGGCGCATTCGTTTTTCGATGCCTACATGATCGTTGTCATGGGACGGTGTGATGAGTAGACAAGACAGGCAATTGAAGGTGGGTTTGCTGTTCGCCGAAACCGGCGTTACCGCGGCCATCGAGCGCTCGCAACGCTGTGGCGCGCTGCTGGCGGTAGAGCAGGTGAACCGCGAGGGTGGCGTGCTGGGGCAGCCGGTGCTGACGCTGCTCGGAGACCCCGGGGGCGACCCGGACCGCTATCGCAACTTGTGCGACGACTATGTGCGTAACCACGGCGTCAGGTTGATGCTCGGTTGCTACATGTCGCATACCCGTAAAGCCGTGATGCCGGTGGTGGAGCGTGCGGACGGCTTGCTGTTCTACCCCACGCCCTACGAGGGCTTCGAATACTCGCCGAACATCATCTACGGTGGGCCTGCACCCAACCAGAACAGCGCGCCGCTGGCGGCCTACCTGACACGCCATTACGGCGCCAGGGTCGCCTTCGTTGGCTCGGACTACATCTACCCGCGGGAAAGCAATCATGTCATGCGCCACCTGTACAAGCAGCATGGTGGCGAGGTGGTGGAAGAAGCCTACATCCCGCTGTATCCCTCGGCTGACGACTTGGCCCAAGTGGTCGAGCGGGTGGTCCGCTCAGCCCCGGATGTGGTGTTCTCGACCGTGGTCGGCACCGGCACGGCAAGTTTCTACCAGGCCTTGGCGCAGCGCTATGGCAACGGCGCGCGGCCGCCTATCGCCAGCCTGACCACCAGCGAGGCGGAAATTGCCGAAATGGGCAGCGAGGTGGCCCGCGGCAACATTGTGGTGGCGCCGTACTTCACCAGCGTCGAGTCAGCCGAGAGCAGCGCGTTCGTCAGCCAGTGCCGGGCGTTCTTCCCCGCAGACGTGCGCATCACCGCCTGGGCAGAGGCGGCCTATAGCCAGATGCGCATGCTGTGCCAGGCGGTGAATGCCACCGGCAGCCTGGAGGTGGAGGTAATCCGCAGTCACTTATACCGCATGAGCCTGGACAGCCCTCAGGGCAGGGTGCATGTGGAGCAGCAGAACAACCATTCGCATCTGTTCGCGCGCATCGGCGAGATCGATGCGCACGGGCAGATCTGCATCAAATGGCAATCGCCGACAGCCATCCGTCCCGACCCTTATGTGGTGGTGCACAATCTGGATGACTGGAGCGCGTGCATGGACGGAGGAGGGCCCTCATGAGCACCTCGAACATCCTGAGCACGCTGCGTGAGCTGAATGTGGGCATCGTTTGCCCGCCCAGTGAAATCACCGATGCCTTGGTGTTGCAGCTCATGCGTATCGGTTGTTCGGTGAAGCAGCATTGGCCACCACCCAAGGCGTTCGACACGCCAACCGACCTTGTCTTCTGCGGCGTGTTCGAGGGGCGCCACCATGCCGAACTGGGCAAACTGCTGGCCCAGGGCGGGGTACGCCTGACCGCCATCGCGCTGGTGGAGTACGAAAGCCCGACCATCCTGTCGCAGATACTGGAGCTGGGCTGCCATGGCGTGATGGTGCTGCCGCTGGATAGCCACAAGGTGCTGCCGGCGCTGGTATGCGCCAGAAGCAACAGTGAGGCCTACGCCAGGTTGATGCTGAAGCACGCCCAACTGCAGGAGCGCCTGGAGCACCAGGCCGACATCAACAAGGCCAAGGTGCTGCTGATGGCGGCCCAAGGCTGGGCGGAGCCCGAAGCGCATGCCTACCTGTCGAAAGAGGCGATGAAGCAGCGGGTGTCGATGCTGGAAATGGCGAGAAAAACCCTAAAACAATACCAATGAGAAGAGGTTGCCATGTTGTACGGACTGGTTCTGCTGTACGTCGGTGCGGTGTTGTTCATCAACAGCATCTGGCTGATGGGGCGTATCACCGACCGGGAAGTGGCGGTGATCAATTTATTTGTCGGCTTGCTCAGCCTGTTGGTCGCGGTGTACCTGATCTTCGTGGTGGCTACGGCCGAGAGCGTCAAGGCCGGGGCCTTGACCATTCTGTTCGCCTTCACCTACCTGTGGGTGGCGGCCAACCAACTGCTGCAGGTCGATGGCCGCGGGCTGGGCTGGTTCTGCCTGTTTGTCAGCGTGACGGCGCTGGTGGTGACGGTCAGCTCCATCCCCGGCGCCGAGGGCCTGATGAAGGTGTGGGATGTACTGAACTGGGCGGCGTGGACGGTGCTGTGGTTCAGCTTTTTCCTGTTGCTGGCGCTGGCCAGGAAGATCCAGCGGCTGGTGGCGGTGATGACCATGGCGTGCGCGATATTCACGGCCTGGGTGCCAGGGTTGCTGATCTTGTGGCAGCAGATGGGCTGAGGCCCTGCGCGAAGCAGGCGCCTAGCCCTCAAGTCATCCCAGCAGCTTTTGCACGCCAAGGGTAATGGCCAGGCCACCCCCCACCAGCCACAGGTTGAGAATCGCCCCGGTGGCCAGTGCCCGCGGCCCGGCCTGGCGAATCTGGCTGAAGCGTGTCTCCATGCCCAGCGCGGTCATGGCCATGGTCAGGGCAAAGGTGTCGAAGCTGTTGAGCGCCTGTGTCACGCTGCCGGGCAGCACCTGCAACGAATTCACCAGCACCAGCGCGAGGAAGCCGAAGGCGAACCAGGGCATGGCGATACGCCCGTTGCCCTGCGCCTGGCCCGGCTGGCGCGAGCGGCTGATCCACAGGCCCACCACCAATAGCACCGGCACCAGCAGCATCACTCGGGTCATCTTGACGATGGTGGCGACATGCGTGGCATCGGGGCTGACGTTACTTGCCGCGCCCACCACCTGGGCTACCTCGTGAATGGTGCCGCCGAGGAACAACCCGGCACCCAAGGTGTCCAGTTGCAACCAGCCGGCGTTGATCGCCAGCGGGTAGAGGAACATCGACAGCGTGCCGAACAGCACCACGCTACCGACGGCCATGGCACTTTTGTGCGGGGCGCTGCGCAGTGCCGATTCGAAGGCCAGCACCGCGGCGGCGCCGCAGATGGCGCTGCCGGCGGCTGTCAGCAAGGCGGTATCACGGTCAAGCTTGAACAGCTTCGTGCCACACCACAGGCCGATCAGTAGCGTGCTGGACACCACCAGCACCGACACGATGAGCCCAGACCAGCCGACTTCGGCGATTTCCTGCAGGCTTACGCGCAGGCCAAACAAGGCCACGGCAATGCGCAGCAGGCCGCGGGCGGAAAAGTTGATGCCAGCCGCCCAGCTCGCCGGCACCCCGTCGCGTAGCGCATTACCGTACAGCGCACCCGCGACAATACCGACGATCAGCGGGCTGATGCCCAGGTTGGCAATGACCGGCAAGGCGGCCAGCTGGGTCACCGCAAGCGCGAACAGCGCAACGAACAGGATGCCATTGAGCCGCCCGCGGGTGGACAGGGTGGGCGCAAAAGCAGGGTTGGACGGAACCGTGGCCATGTGAGTCCTCCGGAAAGGTGTTTCGACAAGGCCTAAGCTAATCTGGTTATAAGCTTATAAAAAATCGTAATTTAGGATGGCAAATATCCGTTTAGCTGATATTTTTTAATCATGACCCCGGAACAGCTGATAACTTTCGCCACCGTCGCCGAGCACGGCAACATCAGCCATGCGGCGCAGGCCCTGCACCTGTCGCAGCCGGCGGTGTCCGGCCAGCTCAAACTGTTGCAAGAGGCCTTTGGCGAGCCTCTGTATCAACGCGCTGGCCGTGGTGTGCGGCTGACGGCGGCGGGCGAGCAGTTGCTGGCCCATGCCGAGCGCCTGCGCGAAACCTTCCGCCAGGCCCAGGCGCTGCGCGAGGCCATGCGCGGGTTGGAGCGTGGTACCTTGCGCATCGGCGCCAGCACCACGCCGGCCAGCTACCTGCTGCCTTACTTGATTGCCGATTTTCACGGGCGCTATCCCGACGTGCTGGTAACCACCTCACATGGCAACACGGCGGAGATCGTCGCCGCGTTGGACGCTGTCGATATTGCCCTGATCGAAGGCCCGCCCGGGCAGGAACTGCCATTGGGCACGGGAGTGACGGCGTGGCGCGAGGACGAGATTGTGGCCATCGTGTCGCGTGGGCACCCCTTGGCTGATAGTGATCAGCAGACACTGGCATCGCTGGGGGCCTACCCGTTGGTACTGCGCGAGAGCGGCTCGGGCGTGCGGCAGATCGTCGAGCGGGCGTTTGCCCGTAGCGGTGTGGCGATGCGCGTGGCGCTGGAGATCGCTGGAGTGGAAGGGGTGAAGGAGGCGGTGCGGGCCGGGATGGGGATTGGTTTTGTGTCGGCGATGTCGATCCGGCATGAGGATGGGGTGTTGCACCGGTTGCAAGTTGCCCCGGAACCTTTGGTCAGGCGGTTTTCCATACTGATGCCGCATGCGGCCACACCGTCGCGGGCGGCGGCTCGGTTTCTCGAGTTGTGTGTGGGCCTGCAAGAGATGGGGTGAATGTACTGGCGCCTTCGCGGGTGAACCCGCTCCCACAGGTACAGCACAGGTTCAAGGGCATTGTGTGTTGGCCTGCAAGAGCTGGGTGAATGTGTACAGGTTTCAAGGGCAATGATATCTCTGTGGGAGCGGGTTTACCCGCGAAGGGGCCAGTACAGGCAACATCAATTCAACTGAAAGACATGCTTCAGGTAAGCAACGAAGTTCTCATCCCGGCATTGCGTCTTGCCTGGGCTATCGGAGATCTTCGCCACTGGCGCCCCATTGCACGCGGTCATCTTGATCACGATGTTCATCGGCTCCACCCCTGGGATATCGCAGGTCAGCCGGGTACCAATGCCAAAGCTCACATTGATCCGCTCATGCAACGCCCGGTACAGCCCCAGCGCCTTGGCGACGTCCAGCCCGTCGGAAAAGATCAGGGTCTTGCTTTTCGGGTCGAGCCCCAGCCGCTCGTAGTGGGCGATAGCCTTTTCCGCCCAGGCCAGCGGGTCGCCCGAGTCGTGCCGCAGGCCATCGAACAGCTTGGCAAAGTACAAGTCGAAATCGCCCAGAAACGCGTCCATGGTGATGCAGTCGGTCAGGGCTATGCCCAGCAGCCCCCGATACTCCCGCACCCAGCATTCCAGCGCGGCGGCTTGGCTATCGACCAGACGTGGGCCGAGCTGCTGGTGGGCCATGAACCATTCGTGGGCCATGGTGCCGAGTGGCTTGAGTTGGTATTCGCGGGCCAGGTGCACATTGCTGGTGCCGACGAAGCGCCCCGGGAAGTCGTGCTTGAGTATGTGCACAACCTCTTCCTGAACTCGATAGGAGAAGCGCCGCCGCGTACCAAAGTCCGCCAGCTGAAAGCCGGCCAACTCATCGGCACTGGCCTCGGCCTTCAGCCAGTCGAGCTTCTGGTACAGGCGTTCGCCGACCTGCTCGATCACCACCTCGCGGTAGCGGTAGCGGTTGCGCACCTCACTGATGATCGCCAGCAGCGGGATTTCGTAGAGGATCACGTGCAACCATGGCCCGTGCACGCGGATTGCCAGTTGCCCGGCATCGTCCAGGCCTACCTGCACATAGCGCAGATTGAAGCGGAACAGGCTGAGAAAGCGGATGAAGTCCGGCTTGATGAACGGGATCTTTTCCAGGTAGGCCAACTGGTCGTGGGTGACGCTGATGTCGGCCAGTTGCTCGATCTGGTAACGGATTTCCGCCAGGTAGGGCGCGAGGTTCTCGCCGTTACGGCAACGAAACTCCCATTCCACTTCGGCGTTGGGATAGTTGTGCAGCACCGCCTGCATCATGGTGATCTTGTAGAAGTCTGTATCCAGCAGGTTCTGGATGATGCGTGGGCCGAAAACGCTGTCGTTCATGGGCGGTCTTCCTTGATCAAGGCAAGCTGGTGGTCAAGCGCGGCCTCGTCGCCGCAGAGGATCACGCCCTCGGCGGCCAAGGCACCACACGCCTCGATGGCGCCTGCCTGAGTGAGGGCGCGGCAGGCCGGCAGGTACAGCAGCACCTGGAAACCAGCCTGGCGCAATTGGCGGGCGGTGGTCTTGACGCAGTAGTCCAGGGCCAGGCCGCCGACGATCACTGTGTCTACCTGCTGCACCTTGAGGTACTCGATCACGCCGGTGGAGCGCCGCTCGGCCAGGTCGTGGTAACAGGCGCCGTAGGGGTGCAGGTCGGGTTCGACGCCTTTCCAGACGAAATAGTCGTAGTCGATCGGGGCGGGTAGGCCGGGTAGCAGCTCGAAGCCCGGGGTGCCGGGGACGCAGTGGCTGACCCAGGTCAGGTCGGCGTTGGCCAGTTGCAGGGGTTGCAGCATGTGCGCGGGGTCGGCAACTACCCAGGCGGCGTTGGCCGGGTGGGCGTCCTTGCTGCCCAGGCGCAAGTCTGCGCGTAGAGCCATGGTATTCAGGTCAACCGCGATTTCGTCGCCTTCGGGGACGGGCAGCTCTTGCGGAGCGTTATTGGTGAAGCCGTTCTGCGCGTCGACATCGAAACTGGCGATCTTCATGGCGGTTCTCCTTGCTGGAATGACTATATAATTCACTTGGTAAATTAAGTGTGTCAAGTGTCATTTGATGCTGGATTAGTGGTTGCCTTACTTAGATGCTCTGGTGGATTATTGGCTGACTGAAAAAGGAGTTGCCCGGTGAGTACAGTCGAAGTCCTGGCCAGTGTCGATATCGTCGCCCTGCGCCTGGCCCCTGATGCCCAGCATCTTCAGGTGTTGTTGCACCGCCGTGAGCGTGAGCCGCATGTCGGCCAGTGGGCTTTGCCCGGCGTGATCGTCAATGGCCGCATCCCCGATACCAGCCTGGAAGGTGCTGCCGAGCGCGCCTTGCGCGAGAAAGCGCAGATTGTCCCTCGCTACATGGAGCAGGTGGGCACCGAGGGCAACGCCTTCCGCGACCCGCGCGGTTGGTCGCTCAGTACTTACTACATGGCCTTGCTCGGGCCAGGACAGGCGGTGGAGGACGAACAGTTGGCGTTTTTCGACTTGGACAGCGTGCTGGGGCGCAAGGTGCTGTTGCCGTTCGACCATAACCTGCTGGTGGAGCGCGCCCGTGAGCGGCTGGCGGCAAAGACGGTATACAGCAGTCTGCCGCTGTACCTGTTGGCGGAGAAATTCACCGTGCTGGATGCGCTCGGGGCGCTACAGGCGTGCCTGGGACAGGGGGTGAACAGCACGTCGGTGCGCAAACGGCTGGAACGCTTGCGTGAGCTGGGGTGGGTGAGGGACACCGGAGAAAAGAACCAGCCTAAGCTGGGTAGGCCACAGCAGTTGTATCAGTACACCCCTCAGGGCGAGCGAGTGTTCATGTTCGATCGCAGTCTATTGCCTGAAGGTGCGTAGTTTTCTGTCGTGCCCGTGCCCGTGCTCTTGCTTCGGCTTTTGCTTCTAAGCGCGCGATAGTTCAGGCGCTGCAGATTGCGACTTCAGGAGGCCGAGCGGAGGGCATGCGGAGGGAGGTGACGGGCATGGATGCCCGTCAAGCGCTGAGGCCCCATGGATGGGGCCTGCAGCGCGTACTCCCGGGAGCATGCCCGTAGCGAGGGGACCCCGGAGCGCAGCGTAGGGGCCGGATGATGGGAGCGGGCGGCTTTGGTTACTTTGGCCAAGACCAAAGTAACCCGCCGGAAGGGCGGAAAGGTGACTTGGCGCCACCATCGCCAATGAATGTTGACCTCGTTGTTGATGCCCATGTCTGAAGGCGAAAGGCGAAAGGCGGCAAAGTGCTGGTTTCGATCTCGCGCATAGTCCATTTGCGATGGCGACGCTAACTCACCTTTTCGCCTTACGGCGAGTCACTTTTTGTCAAACGCGACAAAAAGTAACCAAAAAACGCTGCTCCCATCATCCGGCCCCTGCGCTGCGCTCCGGGGTTCCCTCACTCCGGCCTTGCTCCCGGGAGTACGCGCTGCAGGCCCCATCCATGGGGCCTCAGCGCTTGACGGGCATCCATGCCCGTCACCTCCCTCCGCAAGGCCTGCGTTCGGCCTCCTGAAGTCGCGAAGATCAAGATCAAGATCAAGATCAAGATCAAGATCAAGATCAAGATCAAAAGCTATCAGGTCGTCACCTGGTAGCACGGTACATATGCCGCGCCGCCGGGCAATTTCATCCGGTGCTGGTCGACGAACGCCTGCAACAGCCGGCCCAGCGGGTCCAGCACGGCACTGTCGCCACGGATCTGATATGGCCCGTGCTCTTCGATCAGGCGGATGCCCTTGTCCTTGACGTTGCCCGCGACAATGCCGGAAAACGCCCGGCGCAGGTTGGCGGCCAGTTCATGGGCCGGCAGGTCGCGGCGTAGGTCCAGGTCGGCCATGGCCTGGTGCGTTGGGTCGAATGGGCGCTGGAAGCTCTCCTCGATCTTCAGCAGCCAGTTGAAGTGGAAGGCATCGTTGCGCTCGCGGCGGAACTGCTTGACCGCCTTGAGCCCTTCGACCATGTGCCGGGCGACTTCCGCCGGGTCGTCGATGATGATTTCGTACAAGCGGTGCGCCGCCTCACCCAGGGTGGCACCGACAAAGGCGTGCAACTGTTGCAGGTAGGGCTCGGCACTGCGCGGGCCGGTGAGCACCACCGGGAACGGCAGGTCCTGGTTGTCCGGGTGCATGAGGATGCCCAGCAGGTAGAGGAACTCCTCGGCCGTACCGGCCCCCCCGGGGAAGATGATGATGCCGTGGCCGACACGCACGAAGGCTTCCAGGCGCTTCTCGATGTCCGGCAGGATCACCAGCTCGTTGACGATCGGGTTGGGCGCTTCGGCGGCGATGATGCCCGGCTCGGTCAGGCCCAGGTAGCGGCTGCCATGCATGCGCTGCTTGGCATGGGCGATGGTGGCGCCCTTCATCGGGCCCTTCATCACGCCCGGGCCGCAGCCGGTGCAGACGTCCAGCTTGCGCAGGCCCAGCTCGTGACCAACCTTCTTGGTGTACTGGTATTCCTCGGTGCTGATCGAGTGGCCGCCCCAGCACACCACCATCTTCGGCTCCACGCCCGGGCGCAGGGTGCGGGCGTTGCGCAGCAGGTGGAAAACATAGTCGGTGATGCCCTGGGAGCTTTCCAGGTCGATGCGCTGGCTGGCCAGCTCGCTTTCGGTGTAGACGATGTCGCGCAGGGCGCTGAACAGCATTTCACGGGTGCTGGCGATCATCTCGCCATCGACGAAGGCGTCGGCGGGGGCATTCAGCAGCTCCAGGCGCACGCCGCGGTCTTGTTGGTGGATGCGCACCTCGAAGTCCTGGTAGGCCTCGAGGATGGTCTTGGCATTGTCGACATGGGCGCCGGTGTTGAGGATGGCCAGGGCGCACTGGCGGAACAGGGTGTACAGGCTACCGGTACCGACTTCACTCAGTTGCTGCACTTCACGTTGTGACAGCGTCTCCAGGCTGCCTTTGGGGCTGACGGATGCATTGATGACATGGCGTTGAGGCATCTAAGTCTTTCCTGTGCGGGTAAAACATCCTTCTTTGACAACACCATACCGAGAAATGCGGGCGGCAACGAGAGGGGCGCTGAAAAAGCCTCGAGACAGTGGCGCCTACATGGACCGCGGATCACGCCGCCGCGGTCGCAATCGGCTTGGCTTCAGCGATCAGGATGTCTTCGAAAAACGCCCCAACTGGCTCGGTGGGGTGGCACAACTGTATCTCCAGCACCCAGACTACCTCGCTCGGTACGATTTCCACTTCGGCCAGTTTGTCCTGCCCATACAGAACATGGGGGAAGTCGGCGATGCGATGCCCTGCCAGGTTGCGCTCCAGCTGCCAGCCTTTCGCCTGGGCGCTGCGTTCGGCTACGTCATACAGTTCGCGTCCGCTCAGCCCGCGGCCCCAGGCCTGGCGAGTCTCGTCGAACACTTCATGCAGTGCCTTGACGCAGGCCTGATGCAGAGGGTGCTCGCCAAACACGAAGGTGTCGCCGTAGTCGCCTTCATAGCCATCCCATACCGGGCCGACATCGACCACAACGATGTCCGTGGTACGTAATACACGTTGCAAATCAATACCTTGGCGAGGCGTGCACACGGTGTCGTCGCCAAAGCGGATGTAGGTCGGGTGCCAGGTGTGTGACGCGCCCATCGCCTGCAAGGTTTGCGCAGCCATCTCCAGTGCCTGGGCAGTGGTCATGCCGACCTGCAGTTGGCTGGCGATCGCGGCCACGGCCCGTACCGATTGTTCACGGGCAGCGAGCATGCCGTCCAGCGAGTAGCGTGGGCCGACTTTTTCCAGCTCCGGGTGTAATGCGCTGGGTAACCCAGCTTCGGCTGCCACAGCACCGCTGGCTACGAAAGCCTCCGCGACGAAACGGTGGGCTTGCACGCCTGCAGCAAGGCACTGTTCACGAGCCTGGCTGATCATCGCGGCATTGCCGCAGGCATAGACCTGGGTATCTGCCCAGCGATGCGCCTGGGTCAGTGCCACTTGCTGCACGCGCGCCTGGGGCGAGAATATCGGGTGCCAGCGAAAGTGCGGATGTGCATGGCTGGCCTGGTCGAGAAACTCCCGATCATAGAAGTCCGCCGCTGAGGAACCGCCCCAGTACAGCGTCACCTCTGCAGCGCGGGCCAGGGCCGTCAGTAGCAAGGGTTTGATGCCGGCGTAACCTGTGCCGGTGGCGAACAGCACCAAGGGGCGTTGGTCATCGTGTTGCCAGGTGCAGGCGCCCACCGGCCCTTCGAGCTGCAGTGCATCGCCGGTTTGCAACATTGGCAGCAGGTGTTCGGTAAACAGGCCGCCGCTGACCCTGCGGATATGAAAAACCAATTGCCCCTGGTCCTGGGCGGGCAGATTGGCGATGGAGAAACAGCGACTGTCGCCGTTGTTCAGGCGAAAGCGTACGTACTGGCCCGCCCGTACTTCGAGCGGCTGCGCGGGCAGCAGCACCAGCTCGATGATATCGGTGCTCAGGGCGCGTTTGCTGACCACTTGCGCGCTGGTTTTCAGCGCTGGAGCGTCCAGCGACCAGCCGGGAATCTCCAGGCGCATGTCGCTGCAGGCATGGCTCTGGCACAGCAGCATCTCGTCGGCGGCCAGGGGATAGGAGGGCGCGGGCGTGTCTGCAGCCCGCTGCTTGTCCCGATATTGCCCCGACACCACCCTGACCTTGCATGATCCGCAGGCGCCGCGGCGACAGGAGAAGGGCACCGGCAGGCCGCTGGCGAGCATGGCATCGAGCAGCAGTTCTTGCGTGGCTTCGAAGGTTTTGCCCGAGGGCGACAATTCAATGACGTGGTGGCTGTGCATGAACACCTCGGGGCAAATGGAGGTTTGATTGTTGCTATAGTCCAGGACCAGTAGAACCTCCAGTTTCGAGTAATTCACATGGTCCAGCTTCGCAAATGGCAGCCGCTGCTCAAGCTCGACGGGGCTCAGGCGCAGGCGTCGTACAGGCAGATCGTCGAGGGGCTGGTGGCCGCGATCACCGAGGGCCGCCTGCGTCCCGGCGCACCGCTGCCCGGCACGCGAGAAATGGCGCAACTGCTCAACGTCAATCGCAAGACGGTGATCCTCGCCTACGAGGAAGCCGAAACCAAAGGCTGGCTGCAAAGCGTGCAACGCCGGGGCACCTTTGTCAGCCAGCAGTTGGCGGCTGGCACACTGACCAAGCCCGATGCCGCGCAGCCCTTTGCCCTGGAACTGCGAGAAGAACCGGCCGTTGCCTACTTCACGGCGAACGAACAGGCTGCAGCGCAGCAGGGGCAGCCAGGTGCGTTGTTCTTCGACAATGGCGCCTGTGACCACCGCCTGCTGCCACAGGCCGTTCTGCACCGTTATTACCGCAATGCCTTGCGCAGCAGCTTCGCCAGTAACAGCGTGCGCCATGGTAGCGAATGCAGCAGCCGCTACCTGCGCGCCGCCCTGGCCGACATGCTGCGGCACAATCGCAGCCTGAGCGTTGGCGCCGAACATATCTGCCTGACCCAAGGTGTGCAGATGTCGCTGTACCTGGTGGCCAGCGTGTTGCTCAAGCCCGGTGACGTCGTGCTGGTCGAGCGCCTGAGCTATCCCCCCGCTTGGGAGATTTTCCGCCAACTGGGTGCTCGGCTGGTCACCGTGGACCTGGACGATGAGGGCTGCCGGGTCGATCAGCTCGATGCCCTGTGCCGGCTGCATGAGGTGCGGATGCTGTACATCACACCCCATCACCAGTTCCCGACCACAGTCAGCTTGCCTGCCGGGCGCCGACAGCGGCTGCTGGAACTGGCGCGGCAGCACGACTTTTGCGTGATCGAGGAAGACTACGATCATGAATACCACTTTGCCGGGCGCCCTTATCTGCCTCTGGCCAGCGACCGACAGCAGCGGCATGTGATCTATATCGGCTCGCTGTCCAAGGCCTTGGGCAGTACGTTCCGTTGCAGCTATATCGTGGCACCGGTGGAGGTGACGGCGCTCCTCGCACGAAGGGCGGCGCTGACCCTGGGGCAGGGCGATGCGGTGATGCAGCGGATGCTGGCGGACCTGATCAATGATGGCGAACTGAAGAAGCACTTGCGTCGGGTTAACCGGGAGTACCGCCGGCGCCGGGAAAGCTTGCTGGCCTGCCTGCGCGATGCTTTTGGCGAGCAGATGACCGTGCAGGTGCCGGAAGGCGGGCTGGCGCTGTGGGTGAGGTTCGATCAGTCGATCGATGTGGACCAATTGGTCGGCAAAGCCTTGGAGTTGGGCCTGGTGGTGCGCAGTGGCCGGCAGTTTTCGCCGTTTGGCCAGGTCGAGAATGCCTTGCGCCTGGGCTTTGCCTCGCTGGATCTGGATGAAATCCGGCTAGCTACCCAGCGCCTGGCCGAGGCGGCGCAGGCAATCGCGACAGCAGGTATGGTGCAATCCCTGTAGGGGATTACCGAGCCCTTAAGCAATTTGGGGCCGCTTTGCGGCCCTTCGCGGGCACGCCCGCTCCCACAGGTTTGGCGCTGAGCTTTGGAAATACGCGGTCCCTGTGGGAGCGGGCGTGCCCGCGAAGGGCTGCAGAGCAGCCCCAGTAAAGTCTGCAGAAATCTTAACTGACTGGCATCAAGGCATGCCCGGGAACACCGGCAAAGCCGGTGTCATCCAAAATCAATTGCTTAGAGTTTTTCCTGCGAGAGATAGGCCAAGCTTTAACGGCGCCACACTTCGCCATCCTCGCTGACCACCCAAGGCCTATCGGTGGCATCCACAAGCACTCCGCCTACCCAGCGTTGTGCAGGGCGCTGATCGAGCCAATGTGCCTGCCCTGTAAGAATCCGCTCGGCAAGCGCTGTCAGCCGTAGCGGCCGTTGCGCCCAGGCCTCTGCCGGGCCTTCCAGCAGCAGCGGATGCGGTGCATGGATCAACGGTTGCAACAAGACGTGGAACATCATGTCGCCCAAGTAGGGCAGGGGTTCATCATGCATCATCAGCTGGGCGAACACGCGCCCGGCCGGTAGTTCGCCGCGCGCCGCCAGCACGCGCAGCAGCAGGCGCTGCGTGAGGCTCAAACCGTCTTTTGCCCCTGGCAGCTCCTGTAGTTGCCGCGCCAGTGCCCGGCCCAGCAACGGCAAGGCCGCATGCTGACGGCTCGCCAGAGTAGCCCAGGCCTGTGGATCAGCTGCGGTGTAGGCGGCCCATGCCTGCCGGGCCAAAACCAGCGCATCTTCACCTAAGGCGCGCCGCCGCGGCCACAACCAGGCTAGCAGGTCGGGGGCCAGTTGCCCGATGCCGATGAAGCGCTCGACACCAGGCACCTGGGTGATTTCGATCAGCTCCAGTCGGCGCGGCAGGCTGGGCAGGCTGGCGAGCACGCGGATCAGGAACAACTGGTCGTAAGCGTCGCCTTCGCACCACAGCACGATCTTGCTGTCGCCGCTCAACCCGGCCAGTGCGGCGCGTTGTGCCGTCTGGCGTTGCTCGATGTCCTGGGTGCTCAGGTTGAACGCCTGTTGCACGTAGGCGCTACGAACCTGCCAATACTGTTCCTCGGGCAGTGCGGGTACGGGGCCCATGACCATGGGGTCGTCGAACATCTGGAAGGCACCGGTAAAACCGGCCGTGCGCAGGCTGTGGGCAATATCATTGCCGCAGCGCCAATGCTGCACGGCAGCCTCGTCATCGGCGGCGAAGCCGGGGTGGCGTGCCGCGAAGGCTACCGCATCGGCATGGGCCTTGAGCTTGGGCCAACTGGCAAAGCCGGCCTCACGGGCGACCAGCCATTGGGTATCGGCAAGCCGGTATTCGGGGCCGGGCAGGCCGAGCAGGCGTAACTGCTCACGGGCGTCGTCGGCCTGGTGGTTTTTCAGGGCGGTCAGCAAGCGCTTGGCGCGTTTGCGCAAGGCGGGCAGGTCGAGCAGGCCGTGGTGGCGGGAAGCATTGATGGCGGGCATGCCAACTCCTTATGGGCTCGGTCCGCCGACAAGCCGGGAGCTGGTATGAGCAGGTGATGACGCACGGCGTGGGCAACCCCTTTGCGCGGACCGCAGGCGCAGCCAGCGCCCTGGGGCTGACTTTAACGGTGCAAAGCCGCGGGTGGCAAACGATAGTTTTCCCATGTGCCGCCGAGCACCTTTATAGTGGCGAACTTTTCTCAGTTGAAGTCAAAGGAATGACCGTCATGCGTGTACCAATCCTTCTCGCGGCAATCGGGGCCATCTTGTCGTTGACCTCGGCATTGGCGGCAGCAAGCCAGCCGGCGTCTGTGGTCAACCAGCGTATTTCGGTGAAGGTCGAGGGCGCAGGCTCGGACATCATCCTGATTCCCGGGCTGGCCTCGTCGCGCAAGGTATGGGCGGGGCTCGCCGAGCAACTGCGGCAGCACTACCGCCTGCATTTGGTACAGGTCGCAGGCTTTGCCGACTCGCCTGCCGTACCAACGGCGGATGGGCGAGTAGCCGCCCCGGTGGCCGAGGCGATCGCGGACTATATTCGCGAACAGCACATCGAAGCGCCGGTGATCATTGGGCATTCCCTGGGTGGCGAGGTGGCGCTGATGCTCGGTGCGCGTCATCCCGAGCGGGTAGGGCGGCTGATGGTCGTTGACGCGCTGCCGTTCTACACCTTGTTGATTGACCCCGCAGCCACTGCCGAATCGGCCGCGCCGCACGCTGCGGCATTGCGCGATGCGACGATGACAGCACCGCTGGCGCAGGCCGAAGCGATGCAGCGCGCGGCCATTGCCCGGTTGGCCAAAACCGAAGCGGCCCGGCCTGCGCTGATCGACGCGGCGGCCCGGTCGGACCGCAAGACCGTGACCGATGCCACCTATGAGCTGATGACAACCGACCTGCGCCCGGAACTCGCCCGCATTCAGGCGCCGGTGCAGGTGGTTTATGCCTATGACGCCCTGTACGGTATCCCCGCGTCCAGCGTCGATGCGACCTTCCGTAACGCCTATATCACCACGCCAGACATCAGCTTCAAGCGCGTCGATGGCAGCTTCCATTTCATCATGCTGGATCAGCCGCAGGCATTTGCCAGCACTGTCATCGACTTCCTGGGCCAAGGAGGTTAGCCTCGACGCGATGCTGCTGATCAGCCAATAGAAAAATCATCGCCATGCCTGCAGGTTTCCCCGGATTGCCCTCACTCAATGCACTGCGCGTGTTCGAAGTGGTGGCGCGTCACTTGAACTTCCGCCTGGCGGCCGAGGAGCTCGGCGTGACCCAGGCGGCCGTTGCCCAGCAGGTTCGCGGGCTGGAAGCCGGCCTGCAGGTTCGCCTGTTCGAGCGCTTGCCGCGTGGCCTTGGCCTGACCGACGCCGGGCACGCCTACAGCAGCAGTGTGCGCAGCGCCTTGGCGATGATCGACGAAGCCACCCGGTTGCTACGCCCGGCGCCATCTCACCTCACCGTCAGCGTGACGCCAACCTTCGCCTCGAAATGGCTGATCCCCAAGCTGGGGCACTTTGCCGAGTGCAACCCCGACATCGACCTGCGGGTGCTGGCCACTGACCGGCTTTCGCATTTTCATACCGATGGCGTCGATCTTGCCGTGCGTTATGGCCAGCCGCCGTTCGGCGCCGGGCTGAACGTCGAACTGCTGATGGAGCAACAGGTCGTCGCAGTGGCGAGCCCGGCGTTGTTGGCAGAAGTGGGCTGGCCAGATGGCTTTGCGACCCTGCAGCGTTATGTAGCACTGCACGATGCCCACAACTTCTGGCCGCAGTTCTGCGCAACGGTGTTCCCTGGCCACTCGGCACCCACGGCCAGGACCGTGCGCTTCAACCAGACTTCGCTGGCAATCGACGCCACCATTGGCGGGCAGGGCATCACCCTCGCCAGCCATGCCTTCGTCAGCGACGACATCGCTGCAGGTCGGCTGGTGCAGGTGTTTCCCCAGCAACTGCGGCTGGACAAAGCGTTCTACCTGGTGTGGCCGCGCAAGGGGCAGTCGCCTGCCACCTTGCAAACTGTCACGGCGTGGTTGAAGGCTCAAGCTGACGAAAGAAAATCTACTGGATAAGCGAAGCCCGGCTGCCTCCCTCCAGGCCAACGTGGCTGCTAGTGTGAATGAACTTGCAAACACCTGGCTTGATCTTCAATGGAGGTAGCATGTCGGTAGAAAAGGTAGCAATCATCACCGCCGGTGGCAGCGGCATGGGCGCAGCGGCGGCACGGCGCCTGGCCGCCGACGGCTTCAAGGTCGCTATCCTCTCGTCTTCGGGCAAGGGCGAAGCGCTGGCCAAGGAACTGGGCGGCATCGGTGTGACCGGCAGCAACCAGTCGGTCGAGGACTTGCAGCGTCTGGTGGATGCCGTGCTCGAGCAGTGGGGGCGCGTCGATGTGCTGGTCAACAGCGCCGGCCATGGCCCGCGCGCTCCGATCCTGGAGATCAGCGACGAAGACTGGCACAAGGGGATGGACACTTACCTGCTCAATGTCATCCGCCCAACACGCCTGGTGACGCCGATCATGCAACGGCAAAAGGGTGGGGTGATCATCAACATTTCCACGGCCTGGGCGTTCGAACCCAACGAGATGTTCCCCACTTCGGCGGTGTTCCGCTCCGGCCTGGCGGCGTTCAGCAAGATTTTCGCCGACACCTATGCGGCTGACAACGTGCGGATCAACAATGTGCTCCCAGGCTGGATCGACAGCTTGCCGGCCACCGAACAGCGTCGCGACAGCGTACCGCTCAAGCGCTATGGCACCAGCGAGGAAATCGCCGCCACCATTGCTTTCCTGGCTAGCGAGGGCGCCGCCTACATCACCGGGCAGAACATCAAGGTCGACGGGGGGCTGACGCGTAGCGTCTGATTGACCGTCAGTTAGCGTCAAGGGGGCTGCTATGCAGCCCATCGCCGGCAAGCCAGCTCCCACCTCGACCGCATAGGCCTCAAGCCCTGCGCAGTACCTGTGGGAGCTGGCTTGCCGGCGATGAGGCCCGCCCAGGCAATACAAGACAGTTGCTCCCACAGGTACAGCGCAGACCTCAAAAAATGCGCGGTCTCTGGGGGGCAGTCTTGGACTCTGTTTTCGCCGGCAACATTTGTTCGGTTACCGCCCATAACTGCATCCCTGCGCCTCAAGCCTGCGCCAGCACCTCCGATAGCAGCACACCCGCCGTCGAATCATCGACCTGAAGGTGCCAACAAGGAGACTGCCCGCATGCTTGCCAACCTGAAGATCCGCACCGGAATGTTCTGGGTGCTGTCGTTGTTCAGCCTGACCCTGCTCTTTTCCACCGCCAGTGCCTGGTGGGCAGCGATGGGCAGTGACCAGCAGATCACCGAACTGGACCAGACCGCGCACCAATCGGACCGCTTGAACAATGCCTTGCTGATGGCCATTCGCGCCAGCGCCAACGTGTCTTCAGGCTTCATCGAACAGTTGGGCGGCCACGAGCAGAGTGCCAACAAGCGCATGGCGCTGTCGGTCGAGCTGAACGACAAGAGCCAGACGCTGGTTGACGAGTTCGTCGAAAACGCCCGCGAACCGGCACTCCACGCGCTGGCAACTGAGCTGCAAGCCACCTTCGGCGAGTACCAGGGCGGTAGCCGGGCAGCGTGAGGCAACCCGTCAACGCTCGCTCGAGCAGTATTTCAAGGTCAATACCGATGCCGGCAACGCCATGGGCCGGCTGCAGGCATTGCGTCAGCAACTGGTTGGTGCATTGAGCGAGCGCGGCCAACAGATCATGCTTGAATCCGACCGTCGCCTGGCCCATGCGCAAATGCTGAGCCTGGGGCTGCTGGGCCTGACGCTGTTGCTGGCGGCGCTGTGCTGGGCCTTCATCGCGCAGCGCGTGTTGCACCCGCTGCGCGAAGCCGGTCGGCATTTCCAACGTATTGCTGGCGGCGATCTGAGTGTACCGGTGCAAGGGCAGGGCACTAACGAGATCGGCCAACTGTTCCATGAACTGCAGCGTATGCAGCAGAGCCAGCGCGACACCTTGGGGCAAATCAGCAGTTGTGCCAGGCAGCTGGGCGAAGCTGCCACGGCGCTGAACGCGGTCACCGAGGAAAGCGCCAACAACCTGCGCCAGCAAGGCCAGGAGCTGGAGCAGGCCGCCACTGCCGTCACCGAAATGACCACGGCGGTGGAAGAGGTTGCGCGCAATGCCATCACTACATCGCAGACCACCAGTGAATCCAACCAGCTGGCAGCGCAAAGCCGTCAGCAAGTCAGCGAAAACATTGACGGTACCGAGGCCATGACCCGTGAGATTCAAACCAGTAGCGCACACCTGCAGCAGCTGGTTGGGCAGGTGCGCGACATCGGCAAAGTGCTGGAGGTGATCCGCTCGGTATCCGAACAAACCAACCTGCTGGCGCTCAATGCCGCCATCGAGGCCGCCCGTGCTGGCGAAGCCGGGCGTGGGTTCGCGGTGGTGGCCGACGAGGTGCGTACGCTTGCCTACCGCACACAGCAATCGACCCAGGAAATCGAGCAGATGATCGGGCGCGTGCAGACCGGTACCGAAGCGGCGGTGGCGTCGATGCAGGCCAGCACCAGCAGGGCCCAGTCGACACTGGACGTGACCTTGGCCTCGGGGCAAGTGCTGGAAGGCATCTACAGCGCGATCGGCGAGATCAACGAGCGCAACCTGGTGATAGCCAGTGCAGCCGAAGAGCAGGCCCAAGTGGCGCGGGAGGTGGACCGCAACCTGCTGAACATCCGCGAGCTGTCGACTTGTTCGGCGGCGGGGGCGCAGCAGACCAGTGAGGCGAGCAAAGCGTTGTCGGGGCTGGTAGGGGAGATGACGGCATTGGTGGGGCGGTTCAGGGTTTAGGTTTTGCAAATGATTGCCCTGGAGGGCAGCTAACGGCCCTATATAGACGGTCCATGCCTTTAGCTGCTACCACCCCACAGCAGGTCTTTACCTGGGCTAGTGGCGATCAGCATCGCACACTGCATGACGACTTGAATCTGCTAAGTTGAACGCCAAGTCCGCGCGGCGGCGCTCAGAGACTTGAGACAGGGTTCATACCAACGATATCTCTGCCAAAGGAGTCACCGCATGTCAAAGCTATATCCCAGTATCGATCCTCAGGGACTGGTCGAGTACTCGGTGGTCTACACCGACCGCTCGCTCAATCACATGTCGCAGACATTTCAGGGCGTGATGAGGAACATTTCCAGGACCCTGAAACAGGTCTACAACGCCCAAGCCGTAGCGGTCGTGCCGGGCAGCGGTACATTCGGCATGGAAGCGGTTGCGCGACAATTCGCCACCGGCCAGCAATGCCTGGTGATCCGCAACGGCTGGTTCAGTTATCGCTGGAGCCAGATCCTGGAGATGGGCAACATCCCGGCGGCCACCACGGTGCTGAAAGCCCGACCGGTCGAAACGGGTCGCCAGGCAGCCTACGCGCCCCCGCCTCTGGACGAAGTGCTGGCGGCCATTGCGGCGAACAAGCCGAAGATTGTGTTCGCCCCCCACGTTGAAACCTCATCCGGGATTATCCTGCCCGACGAATACCTGCGCGCCGTCGGCGACGCCGTGCATGCGGTGGGTGGCCTGTTCGTGCTGGATTGCATTGCCTCAGGCACGGTTTGGGTGGACATGCACAAGTGCGCGGTCGACCTGCTGATCAGCGCACCGCAGAAAGGCTGGAGCGCCTCCCCTTGCTGCGCCCTGGTGATGCTCAGCGCCTTGGCCCTCGAGCGCATTGAGCATACGCAGAGCAGCAGCTTTGCCTGCGACCTGAAAAAGTGGCTTCAGATCATGCAGGCCTACGAACAGGGCGGACATGCCTACCATGCGACCATGCCCAGTGATGCGCTCGCGCGCTTCAACGATGTGATGAACGAGATGCAAGCCTACGGTTTCGACAAGGTTCGCGACGAACAGCAGACACTGGGCGATCAGGTGCGCGCCATGTTGACCGGCAAGGGCATCAAAAGCGTGGCCGCAGCGGGGTTTCAGGCCCCGGGCGTAGTGGTGAGCTATACCGATGATGCCGACATCAAGAACGGTAGGAAATTTGCCGAGCACGGCCTGCAGATAGCCGCCGGCGTGCCGTTGCAATGTGATGAGCCGGCCGACTTCCAGACCTTCCGCATCGGTTTGTTCGGGCTCGAGAAACTGCACAATATCGAGCGTACTGTCAGCACCCTTGAACAGGCACTGGACGAGGTGATGGTGAACTGAGCCGTCCTCTGGACTGTTGCACGGCTGCGGCTGTCCGCGATCAGTCGATAGTGGTCAGGCACGAGCGGCCGCTTCCGAGCGAGGCGGTGTGAAAACCTCCCGACCGATGCAACTGATCAAAAAACAACCTGAAAATCGCGTTCCTACGTGAATTCTGGGTTAGTTGAGTAGCCAAGCTTTTTCAGAATTCGCGTAGGAACACGATTTGAAAAAAGCAGGTGAGGTTTTCACACAGCCTGGGTCGAAAGCTACCGGCCCAAACGGCTGAGATACCTTGATTCTGTCCAGGGTTTCCCGTCGGTCAGACGGTCATGGCGGATCGCCTTGAGGGGGCTATCGTTGCTTGTCTGGGCAACGGCTACCGACCGAGGGCGATGCCATGAATACCAGTGATCTACTCGAACAGTTGCTGCGGGCCGGGCAGGCCTCGCAAGCGCAACAAAGGAGCGGCGGTATGTCGTCGCAAGACGGCCTGGGCGGTTTGGGCGGCTTGCTGGGCGGTCTGCTTGGCGGCGGTAGTACAGGTGGCGGTAATGGCCTTGGTGGTTTACTGGGCGGCCTGTTAGGTGGCGGTGGTGGCAGTGCTGGCGGCTTTACTCAGGGGCGCGCCACTGGTGGCACCAATTACGCAGCCCTGGCAGCGTTGGGCATGATGGCGTTCCAGGCCTATCAAAGCTGGCAGCGCAGCCAGGCGGCAGCCCCGCAACAGGCGCTGCATACGGTCGATCAATTGTCCGGCCCCGCGGCCGAGGATCACAGCCATGCAATCTTGCGCGCGCTGATTGCGGCAGCCAAGGCTGACGGTCGCATCGACAAGCAAGAAGAACAGTTGATCTACGCTGAGATCAAACGTCAAGCCAGCGACCCGCAACTACAGCAATGGCTGGATGAGGAAGTCAGCAAGCCACTTGATGCTGCCGAGGTGGCTCAGTCGGCCCAAGACCCGGCCATGGCTGCGGAAATGTACCTGGCCAGCGTGATGCTGGTGGATGACCAGCAGGACGCAGAGCGGGCCTATCTTGACGAACTGGCCGGCGCCCTGCAAATCGATCCGACATTGCAGGTGCACTTGGAGCAGCAGGCCAAGGGAGCCGTCTGACCAGGCTGAGATGCTTGAGCTCTCCATCAAACTGGAGCCTGCAGGCAAGACCCCGGAGACCGCATGCACTCTCATCTCTGATGGGGTGCACGTCAGTCGATGCCAAAACCTAAAAGAGCTTCCATTTGGCTAATGCCAGGCAGTTAAGCGATTTGGGGCCGGTAGGTGCCCGCCACAAGTGCTGCAAACTACCTCAGTTAAAAAGGTCCTCGACGGAAGTTAGCCAAGGTCGCGGTGTTTTCACATAGCCTGGACCTGAAACGGACGGTCGCAGATGATTTTTCTCATCTAAAATGAACCACAAGAAATAGCCCAAAGGGCGCAGGGCGGGCAATCATGGATCTCATGGACATTATTACGGCGACCGTTTCCATCTTGTCTTTAATTCTGGCAAGCGGAACAGCGTACTTTTTGATCAAGGATAGACGGCAGGCCCGTTATCAACTGAAAGAAACATTTATCAAGGACTTATTGGCGTGGCATAATGAAGTCGTGGTGCTATTGGTACGCCTAGGTACCTATGGAGTTTACGTTGACCGTCGCGACAAGCAGCATGATCTTTGTTTGCTTTCAGCTGCAATCGAGCAAGGGCGATTTTTGTTTCCAAACATTATTGAAGGGGATGGCTTTGGGGCTGGCAAGCCTTTGGCCTATAGGGGCTATAGAAATCTGACGCTAGAGTTCTTGATAGGTGCCTATGCTGCGTGCAATCAGGACCCTATAGATTCTGAACTCTGTGAAAAGTACAGAAGGCTTTTTACGTCAATGGTATACGAAGTTATTGGCCCGGTAGCACGCCTGAGTGAAGTCAGCACGTTAGCTCAGAAAAGATTGTCAACGGGAAAGACCGTAAAGGATTACGTCGACGATAACTAACCGGGTGCCTTTCGGTCAAAAAATGAGACGTCGCCGACGCAAATGCTTGGGTGTCATTTTTTCATTGCATTACGTTCGAGCTTTGCGGCGCGCAGCGTTATGGGTTCTTGCTGCTGCGCGTCCGCTTGCGCAATGAGTCAAGTCGCGCTCTCTGCGATCACCGGTTCAAGAACACCGTCGGCGTGGATGCCTGTCTCATGGCGACCGAGGTGGCCGGAACCTTGCCGATAGGCGCAGACGCATCGCGCCATTGGCTGAATGTGCTCAAGTGTCCAAGTCGTTGGAATGGCATGTCGAGCAGTTTCGCTGTTGGACTTCTCAACCCGGAAAAACTGCTCGCGACTGCTGGCCTCGCTGTACTCGACCAACACTTCATCTTCTGCAATATCAAAATGCTTATGGATGAGATGAAGCGCGAAGCGATCAAGTTTTCCATGT
Organism: Pseudomonas sp. 10-1B; assembly: GCF_000935045.1. Classification (GTDB taxonomy): domain Bacteria; phylum Pseudomonadota; class Gammaproteobacteria; order Pseudomonadales; family Pseudomonadaceae; genus Aquipseudomonas. Next base: position 17,431 of record NZ_JYKS01000015.1, on the reverse strand, counting down.
TTTTCGAGAATCGCACGAATGTCATTCATGCAGGCGAAGTCTGCTTCATTAAGCGGCTCACAATCGTGGAGATCCTGCGCATTCATCCACTGCATGGGTACGATGGTTAAGTTTGTCATTGTTAGACTCCTTCAAGTGTTCTTCGGTCGGTTGTTTCATCGCCCCTGAGGGCCTCCCGAGGCAAATTTTTACCTCGAAACCGAATTCTAGCTATATGAACGAGGATGCTTCTATCAAAAGAGAGTTACGTCTATAACGAAAAATTATTGAGCTGGGCAGGCTGCATTACGACTGGCTCCTATTTAAAGGCTTGTGATGAAGATTTAAAATGGTTTTTGGCGCCGGCTTTTTGGCGAGTAGAGCCTTTGATTTGAGCAGATGCTTGTGCAGATAATCGCCTAGGATGAATGAGTCGGGTTGGTACTTAGCTGTATTTCCATGACGATAGTAAGTTCAGTCCCGTGAAGTTCATCATGGATTTCCAAGTAACCCAGCGTGCGTCGAAGCCCTCCGCGGTAATTGAGGACGGTACACGCAATGAGCTAGAACCCGAACGGGCAGCTTTGGTATGAACGACCTCCATCAACCGTCTGCCAAATGTTTGTTCAGTTCACGTAGGAACGCGATTTCCAGGTTGTTTTTTCAGCAGTTGCATCGTGCATCGGTCGGGAGGTTTCCACACAACCTCGGCCCGTAGCGGACATTCAAAGGCTCTCCAAGAGATAGTATTGCAGGTCGCGCCGAGCCTCATCCCCAAGCAGGCCAACCGTTACCTCGATCCCGGCCTGGCGGAGAATTTCGATACCTGCTCCAGCGTTTCGTGGGTCGGGATCGAGCATTGCAACATGTACTCGTGAAATTCTCGCGCTCACCAAGGCCAACGCACATGAAGGTGTTCGGCCTGCGAATGAACAAGGTTCGAGAGTCACGTACGCCGTCAGGTCATCAAGACCATGTTCCAGCAGTGAAAGGGCCATCGCCTCTGCGTGATGCTCTCCAGGCGCTTGCGTGAATCCGCTGGCTACCACGCTCCCTTCACGGACGATGACACAGCCCACTGGAGGGTTTGGCAGGCACGTCGGCAGTGCCCGCCTGCCTTGGGCCAGTGCCTGGCTCATGAAGACCTTATCCCTGTCATCAAACTCGCTGTGGGTGATAGCAAACGGCATACCTGAATCCTTGGCTTGAAATCAAGCTGTGAGAATACCGGGCCGCGGCAGCGGCTCAAATAGCCGTTTACGGGCGGAAAAGCAGCTGGACTGCGATGTTAGCGGCGTCGGTACTTCAGAAGATCAGACAATCGCAGGTGTTTTCACATCGCCTCGGTCGAAAGCGGCCCCTTGGCGTGAAGTCCATAGCGCTGCGTCCAGGTGGCAGTGCGGGCCACCTACATAGTTCATTCCATATAAACAACATGTACTTGCCAACATAGGCGGGGCCGGTTCGGCTCTCTAGCATGGGTTTGGCATCCGGTGCCCGCCTGGTTGGCAAGCAGCTTGGCAATTCGCGGGCACGCATCACCGGGTGACATTTCCATAATAAGGAGAACCGAAATGTCCACTACCGCCATAGCCTGCCAGGACGTTACCTGGAATCCGATCACCCGAAACAGCACATTTACTGCACATGACCGAGAGATCCTCTGCCGGCATTGGCACCCCGTGGCTTTTTCTACGGACGTCACCGACAAACCCTACGCCGCAACGCTGCTGGATGAACCGCTCGTGCTCTACCGTGCTGGTGGCAAAGTGAATGCCGCCCGCGATATCTGTAGCCATCGCGGCGCACCGCTGAGCAAAGGCTGGGTGCGCGGCGAAAACATCATCTGCCCTTATCACGGCCTGCACTTCGGCACTGATGGACGCTGTACTCGCATTCCTTCGGAGCCGAACGCCAACCTGACCGAACGCCACCGCATCCAGATGTACTCGACACGCGAAGATTTTGGCCTGATCTGGGTGTTGATGGCGGGCACCAACGCGCCGTTTGCCGAGATGCCTTCCTGGTACGACGACGATTTCCAGCGCATCCTGCCGCCCTCCATCGACATTGCCGCCTCCGCCGGTCGCCAGGTGGAAGGCTTCATCGATGTCGCCCACTTCGCCTGGATTCACCATGAAGCTTTCGCCCAGCGCGACAACCCCGTGGTGCCGACCTACAAGGCCGAACTCACGCCCTACGGAATACACGCCGAGTACGTCAGCAGCGTCAGTAACTTCCCCAAGCAGATGCAGCATCGTGCCCCGAGCGATTTTCTCTGGTCCCGGACCTTCGATGTATTCGCGCCGTTCACCGCCCGTTTGACGGTCAATTTCCCTAGCCCTGAACACCGGCTGGTGATTCTGAACGCCGCCAGCCCGATCTCGGCTCGCAAGACCCGCATGTTCTGCGCCATCACGCGCAACTTCGACAAGGAGATGCCGTTGGAGGACGTGTATGCCTTCAATCAACAGGTATTCGAAGAGGACCGGGACATCGTCGAGTTGTGTCGTCCGGAGGACTTGCCGCTGGACCTTTCGCTGGAAATCCATATTCCTGCCGATCGCTCCTCCACCGCCTATCGTCGTGCCCTGAGCGCGCTGGGTCTGGGTCGAGCCTTCATCAGTTGAAGACCTGGCCATAACCCGATTGAAGGAGTATCGATCATGTATAAGTGGGAATGTGTGGTGTGCGGCTTCATCTATGACGAAGCCGTGGGCATGCCTGAGCACGATATCCCGGCGGGAACCCGCTGGGAGGATGTGCCGGAAAGTTGGTATTGCCCTGATTGCGGCGTCGGCAAAGCCGATTTTGCGATGATCCGGCTCCCGACAGGTGCCGAGGCAAGCCAGGTGGCGATGCAGCCACTTGCAGAGCCGGACCCAGTGATCATCCTCGGCTCAGGGCTGGCCGGGTATACCGTGGCGCGTGAGCTACGCAAGCTGGACAGGGCCATCCCGATCATGATCGTGACCCGTGATGGCGGTGAGTTCTACTCCAAGCCGGCGCTGTCCAACGCTTTTCAGAGCGGGCGTCTGCCGGATCAGCTCGTGACGTCCAACGCCGGGGAAATGGCGGCGCAACTACAAGCGCAAATCAGTACGTACACCTCTATCGAGCGAATCGATGTCGAAGCGCAGCAGGTCTACGTCGACGGCTATCCACAGCGCTATAGCGCATTGGTGCTGGCGTTGGGCGCTGATGCAAGGCGCCCGACCCTGGACGGCGATGGGGTGGATGCAATCATCACCGTGAATGACCTGGAGGACTACCGCAACCTTCGTCAGCAGATCGGCATGAACAGCCGAATCGCCATCCTCGGTGGAGGACTGATCGGTTGTGAGTTCGCCAATGATCTACGGCATGCTGGCCACGAGGTGAGCATTGTCGACCGCGCGACGTCCTTGCTGAGTCGCCTGTTGCCTTCAGAGGCCGCGGAAGAAATGGCGAATGCGCTTCGATCCATTGGCGTGCACCTGGAACTCGGTAACGCCCCCACGGCGGTTCGGCGTAGTCACACAGGCCTGTGGCTGCAGCTGGCCGATGGTCATGAACTGGAAGTGGACTATGTGCTTTGCGCCATTGGCTTGATGCCACGGGTCGAGCTGGCTCGTGCAGCAGGCATTGCGGTTTCCAGTGGCGTCGTAACAGATGCGTATCTGCGAGCAAGCGTCAGCAATGTCTATGCCTTGGGTGACTGTGCTCAGGTCCATGACCTGGTATTGCCTTATGTGATGCCGATCATGCTACAGGCGCGCGCGTTGGCCCGGACACTCACTGGCGAGCCCACTGCAGTCGCTTATCCCGCCATGCCGGTGACCATCAAAACCAGCGTGTTGCCCACGGTCGTCGCCTCGCCAATGGACGATCAAGGTTTGTGGTCGACCGAGTTGGTAGGCCGGTGTGACAAAGGCATCGCGAATGTGCGGTCCGTCTACCGCGATCAGCAAAACCAGATGCAAGGCTTCGTACTGATGGGCGCGGTAACTCAGGAAAAGACCGAACTTCTGAAAGCCCTGCCGGACTGGAGGTAACCGGCCGCACGGATGTGCTCGCATGGACGCACTCTGGGGCTCGCTATATGATCAACTATATAGCGTGCTCCCCCCATGCCACATCGAGACGAAGGACCATCATGCGGATGGCTCCATGACATTCGAGGCTGCCGTGTCCAAGTCCATACCAAGCTGCGATGTCCAGTTGATCCGGACGCTCCATACCTTGCTTACGGAATGCAGCGTTTCGCGTACCGCCGAACTGCTTGGGCAAACTCAGCCGGCCATCAGTGTCGCCTTGCGACGTCTGCGTGAGATCACTGGCGACCCATTGCTCGTGCGCAGCGGCAGCCACATGGTGCTGACGACTCACGGCGAAGAATTGATTGACCCTGTTTCGCAGGCATTGGCCGCTATCGAACAGGTTCTGCACCCAGTCGACTCTTTCGATCCGGCAACGACCAGACAGACATTTCGTATCGGCACACCCGATTATCTAAGCGTTTTCTTTGTGCCAGCCATTATCGAGCGGTTTCATGCGCAGGCACCTTTCGCCACACTGGAACTGAAGCACCCTCAAGCCGAGGGCGGATATTCACGCGGCCTGGAAGAGGGTTACCTGGACCTGGTGATAGGTAACTGGAGAGCACCTGCCGATCATCTCCATCTGCAACCGCTGTGTGACGATGACCTGGTGTGCCTGATGCGTGAAGGGCATCCCATTGGGCCAGGAGAGCTGACTGCCGAAGCCTATACACTCGCAGATCATCTTGATGTCATGACCCACAATGCGTCCGGTCAAGGCACGATCGGCACCGAACTGGCAAGAAGCAGCCTGGTAAGGCGCGTTACCACGACCTTGCCTTACTTCTGTCTCGCACCTTATGCGCTGGTCAAGTCAAATCTGCTGTTCACCACCACGCGATCCTTTGCCAAGCATTACACCGAACTGTTGCCGCTACGTATCGAGCCTTTTCCGGTACCGCTGCAGCCGTTGCGGTATTACCAACTGTGGCATGCACGCAAACATCGGTCACAGGCATCGAAGTGGCTACGCAGCTTGGTACTGGCTGCGGCCAAGACCATTGCTTCTCCCCACCATGAACCCACCCCCCAGCAATGAATTGCTATGCCCTGATTGCAGGACTTACTTGCTGGCGAACGTTTGATTAGCCAGCGGGCAGCTCTGGGCGTTAAGGAAGCGCGATTTTTTCAACCAGTCTTGTTGCGGGTAATAGGCGAACACATAGCTACCGCGTTGCAGCGTATCGATCAGCTTGCCGGCAATTGCCGGCCGAACGGCAGGACACCCCTGGCTGCGACCCAAGCGACCGAGGCCGGGAACCACCTTGGGGTCGGCATACGCGGCGGCATGCATGACAATCGCCCGCGACATGCTGTTGTCATTGAACCCCGGCTCCAGCCCCTGCAGGCGCAGCGAACGGCCGTGCTTGCCGCTATAGGTCTGGCCGGTCTCATACAGGCCGATGGAGGATTGGTAGCTGTTCGGGGCGTTGGAGAACGTTGTCGGCAAATCGGCACCGCTGTTCTTGCCATGGGCAACCCACTCCTCGAACAGCAGCTTCCTGGCGCGCAAATCGAACACCCACAGACGTTTGTCACGCGAGGCCTTGGAGTAATCGATCACCGTCAGCAACTTGTCCGCGTCGCTGTGGCTGGCGCACGTGTAGGCGGTGAGTGCCAGGGCCAAGGTCGAAAGGCTGGCGCTGGGCGCCAATTGCTGCAGCTCGGCGGCGCTAGGCAGGGGTTGCGCATAGGCGGTGTGCCAGGCGCTGAGGAAAAACAGGCCAATACTGGCCACTGAGAGCCGCATGGCTCCCCCCAATGGTTCGAACATCGACATGGATTATCCTGTTAAAAACCTGTCTGCGATCGAAAGCAGGCTGGCCGTTCGGCATTGATCTGGACGGCTTTCCTCGCTTGCGTCATGGCATGCTTTGAAGCGAAAAATCAGCTGGACTGAAGCCAAAGGCCACTACTTTGCTTGATTTTTACGGGATTGCCGATCATTTCTTGATCAATGGTTTAAGTTATTCACTGCCTTCGGTGCTGATCACCGTGAGTTTTCCTTCGCTGCGAGTATCCCGCGTGGACGCCCAATCGGTTATCACCAGCATCGTGCCGATGTCCATCGCCGCGCGTAAATGACGGCGGAATTCCGGGTTCATGGTCAATTGCCCCAATTGTTCATAGGGCGTATCCCCGTATTCCGGGTTGCTGAGACCAACCACCGACCAGCGTAATGGTAGCGCGGCATCGAGGGCCAAGTCGGATGGCTTTTGCAGCAGGGAATACACCGCCATTCCACTACGATGTTGACCGCTTTCAATCGACAGTGCTGGCGCCGAGCCGATCAACTGGCCACCGCGAAACACATAGGCGCGCCGGTCGGAGCGGCTGATCAGGATAGACAGTGGCCCCGCCGTCGGGTCTGGATCGTTCCAGAACTGTTGGTTATTCAATACCAGCGGGCCTTGGGCTTTGCCTTCGCTGACCGTAGGCGCCAGCACGCCGGGGTGGTAGACCTCCACCGGTGCACTGTGGGTATCGGAAACGATGACGGTGGTCGAGCTGAAACCGGTGATTTCATACAGCTTCTTGGCGAATGCCAACGGCAGGCGCACGCAACCATGCGAAGCGGGGTACCCCGGTAGATGGCCTGCGTGCAGGGCAATGCCGTCCCACGTCAGCCGCTCCATGTAGGGCATCGGAGCGCTGTTGTAGAGGCTGGATTTATGCTCGACCTTCTTCTGCAGAATGCTGAATACCCCGGTGGGGGTTTCCCGACCGGCCTTGCCGCTACTCACGGTACTGACGCCGATGGCGATGCCATTGCGATAGACGTAGGCACGTTGCTCGGTGAGGCTGACCACTACGGTCACGGGCCCCACCGGCGAGACCTGCGGGTACCAGAGAAACTGGCCAGGCTTGAGACTCTCGAGCTGGCTCCTGAGTTCAGCCGGGGTGGGCACCTGCAGCGGAGCCGCTTCGACCAGAGCGGCGGCAAGTAACAGACCCAGTCCGAGCGGTACATGCATCATCGAATCCATCCTTAATAGAGCCCTGTGGCCTAATGCCAGTCAGCTAAGCATTTTGGGGCCGCTTTGCGGCCCATCGTAGGCAAGCCAGCTCCCACAGGGCCGCGCAATTCTTCAGATCTGAGTGGCCCTGTGGGAGCTGGCTTGCCTGCGATGGGCTGCGCAGCAGCCCCATACCCTTAACTGACAGGCATTACCCTGTGGCCAGCTTAAGTGGAACATTCGTCATTGAGCAAATGTACGCGCGTGGCGTCAAACGGCCGCGACACCCGACACGTCAATGATGCCCAAGGCCGTGATCTGGCAATCGGTGAGCCGGTCGACAACCAAGACAGGCCAATTACCTACCGCGCGGACACTGCCGCTATCGAGGTCATCGACGCTTTGGCCCCAAAGGCCGGTGACGTCGTGATCGACAAGCAACGCTATAGCGCATTCCATGGCACTCGTTTTGCCCAGACATTGAAAGGTCGTGGCATCACTCGCCTGGTGGTGGTTGGCATGTTGACCCGCTCAGCAACGTGGGGAATTTCCGGCAGGTTGCTACTACGGCTTGATGGTTAGGAGAGCGACCTTGCCAGCCAACCCCATTAAGACCTGACGGCTGCTGGCCATGGAGGTCCGCTTTTGACCCTTTGCTGCCGGTGAGCCGAACAGCAATCTTTGTGGGAGCGGGCGTGCCCGCGAAGAATCCAACGCGGAGCCTGGCACCGGCTGCGCCGGTGTTCGCGGGCACGCCCGCTCCCACAGAGTGCGCATCGCGCTCACGAAACCAGTTATTTTCAGTGGCGGCTACGGGTCGATAGCGGCCATTGGCGAGCGGGTGGTTGTCAGGAGGGTTGGGCTGCCAGGCTATTGCTGACGTTACGCCCCAGCACCAGCACCGTGACGAAACCGCAGCCCACCAGGGCCGTGGCCAGGCTCAACAGCACCGCGCTGCCCAGTTGGTCGACGATCCGCCCTCCGAAGAACGAGCCCAGCGCAATGATCACCTGGAACATGGCGACGAACAGCGGCATGCCGCGTTCGACGTCCCTGGGCGCGACCACGAACATCCAGATACTGGCGCAGGCCGGGAAGGCGCCGAAGGCGAAGCCCCACAGCGCGATCAGCATCGCGGCGCCGGTCATGCCGGTGGCGAAATGGGGGAACAGGGCGGTGCTGACGCCGATCATCAGTGCCACCAGCAACAGGGTATGACGCACGCTGCGGTTGGCGGCGAAACCCGCGAAAATGTTCCCCATTACCCCGGCAACGCCATAGAGCAGCAGCAATGAGCCAATCGTTGGCCCATCGAAGCCGGAGCTTTGTTTGAAGAAGGGCGCGACATAGGTGTATGCGGCAAAGTGCGCCAGGCCAATCAGCAAGACGGCGATCAAGCCAACCCGCGCTTGTGGGTTGATGAAAAGGGCCGGCAGGTCACTGATGCGAATGGCCTTGTCCGGCTTCAACTGTGGTAGCAAGAGCATCTGCGCCAGTAGCACCGGTACCCCCAGCAGCGCGGTTACCAGGAACGTCATGCGCCAGCCCATCAGGCCACTCAGCCAGGTGCCTACAGGTACACCCAGTACGGTGGCCAGCGTCACACCGACCATGATGATCGAGGTGGCTTGGGCTACGCCCACGCCCTTGGGCGCCAGGCGGCCGCTGAGGGCGATGGCTGTAGCCCAGAAGCCACCGATACTGATGCCCAGCAGTACACGGCCGAACAGCAGCAGGCTGAAGTCGCTGGCGTAGGCCACGACCGCGTTGGCGATGATCATGATCAGCGTCAGGCCGATCAGCAGGTAGCGACGGTCCAGGGCGCCAATGCCCACAGACAGCAACGGGGCGGCGAGGGCGGCCATGATGCCGGGCAGGGTTACCATCAGGCCGGCGTGGCCGGCACTGATGCCGAGGTCGCTGGCCACATCGTTGAGTACGCCCACCGGCAGGAACTCGCTGGTCACCAGGGCGAAGGCACCCACGGCGACCGAGAGAATCGCCAGCCACTGCTGGCTGACGCTTCGTTGATTATGTTCGGGGAGGCCGCGAGGGGCCTGGCTGGCGCTTGGCATGGGGTTGGGTTCCAAGGTGGGATGTTGCCTGAAGCAGGCAAGGGGAGCGGGGGGAGATGGGAGGCGATTATAGGCGTTGGGTTTGGCAGCCCGACAGGCGGGCCTTTCGATAGTAATCATCAGTGCAATCAATAAGACGCCCTGCTTCTATGCGCGAGAGGGAACTTGGACATGCATCGGTCGGGCCCATGGCGCAACGCATCGCCGCTGCTGTTTTGCATGAATCATCTTGATGCTTTCACATAGTGGTACTAATACTTAAGAACTGCCGAAGAGGGATGATCATGCAGACGCGCTTTGCTGTGGTTCCTGCTGTGCCGCTCAGGAAAGAGACTTACCCTCGACGTCTTGGCTTTCCCGTCGCACTGGGGGAGGGCTACGACCTCTACGACACACAAGAAAAAATCCGCTTGAGCCTGAATTTTCCGACACGGGCTGAAGCTGAATACGAATGCGCATGCCGCAACCGGTGCCGAAATGCCGATGAAACCGATATCGCCGGGAATGGCTGAAGCATCAACCGTGTTTACGCAGCGCTTCCACCAATTGAGCCTTGGTCATGGTGGAGCGCCCCTTGATGTCCTTGCTGCGTGCTTCTTTCAACAGGCTTTCCTTGGTTTGGGTTTCCAGCGACGAACCTGAGGTGCGTGAATGGCCCTGGCGTGATTTCGCCGCACGCTTGGCCGAGTCCGAACGCGCAGTTTTCTTCTCCCTGGAAGATGTCTTGCTACCTGAGCCGCTTTTTTTCTCGCCACCACCGGATTGCTTGTTGACGGTGGCCCAGGCGCGCGCTTGCGCTTCGTCTTTCGACACGCCTTTTTCCTCGTAACTCTCTTCGATGTGCTCGGCCTTGCGCTTTTGTTTGTCTGTGTATTTGTCCTTGTCACCGCGTGGCATGGTATCTACTCCTGCTTGGTTTGCCTGACCGGTTGAATGCATGCAGGTAGCCAGAGTGCCAATGAATGGACGAGCGGCGCCTTTGGCCTAGGCACAATCAAGCCTCAAGCGCTGTTTTCAGCACCGCACTCAGATGCCGCCGTTGGCTTTTTTCATGCTCCAGCAATACCACCCGCCGGGTCAGTTGCGGTTCGCCAAATGGCAGGCAGGTGGCGGGTGGCAAGCGTTGCAGGTCGTCGTCAGCCATGGGGATGATCGCCACACCCAGGCCCATTACCGCCATGCGCGCCAAGGCCTCCTGGCTGTCCAGCTCCATCTGCTCGCTCACCTGCAAATGCTGCCGACGCAGTTCTTGCTCGATTTGCCGCCCGGCCCAGGCGCGCTTGTCGAAGCGCAGGAAGGGCTGGCTGGCCAGCAACTGTGGCACGCTTTGCCCAGCCAGATCGGGGCTGGCGATGGCCCAGAAGCGGTCTTCGAACAACGGGGTGAAGTCCAGGCTCTGTGGGTACGGGCTGACCGGCTCGGTGGTGATCGCCGCGTCGAGCTCACCGTCTTCCACACGCCGTGCCAGTTCCGCCGACATGCCCGAAGCCACGCTGATGTGCAGTTGCGGATGGTGGGTCTTGATCCACACCAGTGCCTTGGGCAAGCGGCGCGCCAGCACCGTGTGGATCGCCCCCAGGCGCAGGCGACCGCGCAGGCTAGGGCCGCTGGCCAGGGCATCGGCCAGTTCGTCATAGGCACCCAGGATAGTTTCGGCGCGGGCCACCGCTAATTGGCCGGCTTCGGTCAGCACCACCTGCCTGCGGCTGCGGTCGAACAACGTCACCTGTAGCTCGTCTTCGAGGGTCTTGATGTGCAGGCTCACCGCCGAAGGGGTGAGGCTGAGCAGGTCGGCGGCACGGGCGAAGGTGCCGTGGCGGGCAATGGTCACCAGGGTGCGCAGGGCTTTGAGGGACATGCGGGCGGTCCGGGGGCTGGGCTGTCAGTGCTGCATTGTCAGGCCCGGCCCTATCGCCGGCAAGCCGGCTCCCACATGGTCAGCACAATGCCCACCACCTGTGCAGTACCTGTGGGAGCCGGCTTGCCGGCGATAGGGCCGGAACAGGGGGTACCGCTCAACGCCCGCTACGGCCATAGGCCTGGCTGATCCGGTCGATCACCATGGCCAGGGCGACGATCGCCAGCCCGGCCTCGACCCCTTGGCCGACATTCAGGGTCTGGATCCCCGCCAGCACATCCTCGCCCAGCCCGCGGGCGCCAATCATCGATGCCACCACCACCATCGACAGGGCCATCATCACCGACTGGTTGAGCCCGGCCATGATGCTCGGCAGTGCCAGGGGCAGGGCGATGCGCCGCAAACGTTGCCAGCGGCTGGCGCCCAGGCCATGCGCGGCCTGCAGCAGGGAAGGGTCGATCTGGCTCAGGCCCAGTTCGGTCAGCCGCACCAGTGGCGGCAGGGCGTAGATCAGCGTGGCGAACACTGCCGGTACTTTGCCCAGGCCGAACAGCATCAGCACTGGGATCAGGTAAACGAATGCCGGCAGGGTCTGCATCACATCCAGCACTGGCAACAGCAACCGCTTTGCCAGCGGCCGAGAGGCCAGCAGGATACCGAGCGGCACACCCACCAGCACGCACAGGCCGGTACTGACCAGCACCAGTGCCAAGGTCTGCAGCAGCTTGTCCCACAGCCCGAGCATGCCGATCAGGGCCAGCAGTGCCACCAGTACCGCACTGCGCAGCAGGCTGCGGCTGGCATGCCAGGCGAGCAGGCCGACCAGCAGTAACAGCAGCCACCAGGGCAGCAGGCGCAGCAGGTTTTCCAGGCCGACCAGCAATTGCAGCAACTGGTCGGAGACGCTGCGCAAGTGATCGCCGTAATTCAGTACCAGCCAGTCGACCAGCCGGTTGACACTATCGGCAAAGGACAATTGCAGGGCTTGGGGGAAGCCGCTGCTCACAGGCTGCCCTCGACCTTGGCGGCAACGTCCGCGGGCAGCCAGGCTTTCCACACCTCGCGGTTGTCACGCAGGAAGGTGAGGGCGGCATCGCGGGGGGGCGTGCGTTTTTCGCTCATCTCGGCCAGCGCCTTGTTGAGCCGATCGATGGGCAGGTCAACCTGCTCGAACACTGCCACCAGGTCCGGGTAGTCGTCACGGAAGGCCTTGGAGACACCAATCGACAATTTCGCCGGCAGTGAGCGACTGCCCTTTGGCTCGGGGTTGCTGGCATCTGTCAGGGTGGCCCAGGCCTCGGCGTCGAACGGCGGCTCTTGCAGGCGTATGAGCTTGTAGCGGCCCATCAATGGCGTCGGGTTCCAATAGTAGAACAACACGGGTTGGCCGCGGCGGATGGCCGAGCCGATTTCGGCGTCCATCGCCGCCCCCGACCCGCTGCGGAAGTTGGTGTACAGGTCATCCAGGCCATAGGCCTTGAGTTTCTGGCTGTTGACCGTTTCTGATGTCCAGCCGCTGGGGCTGTTCAGAAAGCGGCCTTTATCTGGAGCCTCGGGGTCACGGAATACTTGCGGGTAGCGCTTGAGGTCTTCGACGCTGCGCAGGTCCGGCGCCATGGGTTTGATCTGGCGAGCCGCGTCCCCCTCGACCACATAGGCCGGCACCCACCAGCCTTCTTCGGCGTTTTTCACCGTATCACCCAAGGCATATACCTGGCCCGCTTGTTCGGCCTTGACCCATGCAGGGCTGCGCCCGGCCCATTCCTCGGCGATCACCTGCAGGTCGTTGCGTGCCAGCGCCACCTCCATGCTGACCGTGCTGCCGGGCAGGGTGTCGGTGGGGTAGCCGTAGCCGCGTTCCACGATCAGCCGCAGGATCTCGGTGGTCAGCGCGCCGCTTTCCCAGCCGATGGCACCAAAGTGGATTGGCGCGCTGCGCTCTGCCGAGGCGGCACTATCGGTATTGGCCAGGCCCACGGCGAGCAGCAGGCCGGCCAGCAGCGTTGGAATTTTCTTCATCGGGGCCTCAGGGTCGCCTGTCATTCGGGTCCGGGCAAGTGTAGTCCACCGAGGGGCGAGCTTTGGTCAGCGCAGGGAATGGCTGCTCTCTGCATCCATGCCCGCTGAGTCATGACCATGCGCTGGGTGGCTGTGTTGCGACCTGCCTCCCATTTCTTATCCGTGAATCTTGGAAAACTATGATGGCTGATCTGAATTTTGTGCATTACCGCAACTATCGTTTCGATGGTTTTTTGTTCGTACGGGTAACGGGCATCGACTTGGGCAAGGTCAAGAGCATTACCTATACGTTGCATCAGACCGATGGCGGGCACCGCCAGCAACTGGACTCCCGCATTGTCAGGTCCCAGGCCGATAGCCGGAATCTCGATGATTACGGCTGCCCTATCACCTTCCAGGTCCAGGGCACCTCTGGCAGCTTTTCGATAACACCGACCGTCACGTGGCTGGCCAGCGCCGGAGGCGGTAACCAAGTGTTCCCGCCCCTGGTATTCACGATCCAGCCGGGCGAGTCGACCCGCTCGATCCTGGACAAGGTGCCAGTGGACCAATCTGCAGGCCGACGCAAGCGTGAAGCCGAGCCGGCACGCACGGCGGGCAAGGTGCCGGCTGCTTTCGCACTCCATGACGGCGTGCTGCAAGGCTCCCCCGAAATTAACGACCGTCCGCCAATAGGGCCCTTGATCGTGAAGTTCGGCCCAGGTGGGCGCGAACGCTTGGCCGCCGACATGCTGCCCGCTTCGGCTTCCAGGCTGGTAGCGCTATGGCCGGTAATCGCCAATGTCATCACGCTGCACCCATTTGTCGACCCAAACCTTCAGGACCCCGGTGACAATCGCCCGGAAGTGCTTGCGCCGTACTGGCGGATCGAGCAACCCGCCAGCATGTTCAACGACACCTTCATCGAACTGGCCAAGACCCTTGCTGCCCTGGATTATGTCGAAGGGGTCCACTTCCAGCCCCCCAGCGAGGATGATCCCAACCTGCTGGCTGCCGGTGCTGCCGCCGTCGTGGCCACGCTGTTCACCGGTGGTGTCGTCTATCTGGGTCAACGGGCAAACGACAACGCTCAACGCACCCCGGATTTTGAAGTGCTGCAAACCTATCTGGATGAACCAGGGCCCGCGCACAAAGGCCTCAACATCCGCAAAGCCTGGGAAAAGGACGTGAAAGGCCAGGGGGTGCGTGTGCACCTCACCGATGGCGGGCTGTATCCAGACCATGAAGACCTGCGCGACAGCCCCCTGATCCGTGTGGTCGTGCCTGGCAGCAATGACGACCCGCTGCATGGCACGCTGTCGTCAGGAGTGATGGTCGCTACTGCCAATGGCTTTGGTGTGACCGGTATCTGTCACGCCGCGGAGTTGTACCTCTATCACAACCGGGCAGGCGCGGCGACACAGAGCGCATTGCTGCGCCGGGTAATCCCGGGGGATGTGGTTGTGTTCAACCGGGAAATCGCAGACCCGAGCGTACCCGGTACCCGCCTGCCCACGCTGCATGCGCCGTCATGGTGGGATGTAATGGATGCGCTTGTGGCACGAGGGGCGGTGGTGGTGTGCGCCGCGGGCAACGGCCACCGTGAAAGCAACCACAAAGTTGGCGCCGTCCAAGGTTACGGGCTCGATATGGGGAGCTGGCAGTACTTCGACAACCATGGCGACGCCGGGGCTATCGTGGTGGGGGCATGCGACTCGTGGGATGGCAAGCCTGCCGTGTTCTCCAACTATGGCTACCCGTACCGAATGCTCAATGCCTGGGGTGACTCGGTGGTGACGACGGGGGCGATCAAGGACAAGGACCTGCAGGTAAGGCCTGGTACCAACAGGGACTATACCGACTTCTACAACGGGACCTCTTCTGCTACGCCGATCGTCGGTGGTGCACTAAGCCTGATCCAGTCTTATGCCATGGAGCAGCATCATGTCTATCTCAACAGTGACCAGATGCACCTGCTGGTCATGGCGTCGGGGTATCAGGACGCCACGCTGCCGTTCCGGGAAACCCTGCCTATGGGCGCCAGGCCCAATGTCGAGGGTGCACTGAATTTACTGGACCGCATTCTGGGTGGTGGGCGTTTTTTTCGCCAGTAATCGCCCGTTTCCGATCATGACACCAAGTGAGTTCGATGAACCTGTTGGGGGAAAGGGAAGGGGCCGCATGGCGGCCCCGATCTTCAGACGCGGAACTGGTCCATCAGTGCCTGCTGCTGATTGGCCAGGCTGTTCAACGACTGGCTGACCCGTGCCGACTCGTTGGCCTGCCCCGACAGCGATTCGGTGACATCGCGGATGGTTGCGACGTTGCTGTTGATTTCCTCGGCCACCGCGCTTTGCTCCTCGGCAGCCGAGGCGATCTGCAGGTTCATGTCGGTGATCACCGTCACCGCCTGGCCGATACGCTGCAGCGCAGTGACGGCCTGGCCTACCTGTTGCACGCCGCCCTGGGCCTGACGGTGGCTGTTGTCCATGGCGCCGACCACTTCGCGGGTGCCGTTCTGCAAGGCTTCGATCACCTGGCGGGTTTCTTCCACCGACTCCTGGGTGCGCTGGGCCAGGTTGCGCACTTCGTCGGCGACCACGGCAAAGCCACGGCCGGCCTCACCGGCGCGGGCCGCCTCGATGGCGGCGTTGAGTGCCAGCAGGTTGGTCTGCTCGGCGATCGAGCGGATCACCTCCAGCACCGAACCGATCTTCTCGCTGTTCTGCGCCAGGCCCTCGACCTCGGCCATGGCATTGCTCATGTCGGCGGCCAGGGCATCGATGCTGTGAGTGGTGCGATCGATCACTGCCAGGCCTTCGCGGGTGGCCTGGTCGGCGTCGCGGGCGGCCTGCGCGGCCTGTGCGGCGCTACGGGCGACGTCCTGGGCGGTAGCGCTCATTTCATGCGAGGCGGTGGCCACCTGGTCGACCTGGCGATACTGCTGCTCCATGCCGGCGCTGGTTTCAGTGGCAATTGCCGAAGACTGGTCGGCGGTGCCACGGGCGGCCTGCACCGAGCGTTTGACCTCGGCGATGGTCGGCTGCAGCTTGTCCAGGAAACGGTTGAACCAGCCGGCCAGCTCGCCCAGTTCGTCCTGCTTCTGGTAGGCCAGGCGGCGGGTCAGGTCACCCTCGCCGCTGGCGATGTCCCTGAGCATGGCCGCTACGCCGAGGATCGGCCGGGTAACACCGCGGGCCATCAGCCATATCAGCAGCAGGCCGGCAATCGCCGCAGCCAAGCCCAGGCCCAGCTCCAGC
The DNA here is from genome assembly GCF_000935045.1 of Pseudomonas sp. 10-1B. Lineage (GTDB taxonomy): Bacteria > Pseudomonadota > Gammaproteobacteria > Pseudomonadales > Pseudomonadaceae > Aquipseudomonas. The sequence continues at coordinate 1,225 of NZ_JYKS01000015.1, read as the reverse complement.
AGGGTGCCGCTGGTGTTCAGCGCGTCAAGTTCCTGCTTCAGCGCTTCGGCCGGCCCGGTCAGGGCGTTTTCCGGCACGTCCAGCAGGACGCCCCAGGGTTGGGCGTCGGGGATTGGCGGGAACGCCGCCAGCACCTTCAGGCGCTGCTGGTCATGCACGATGGTCAGCTTGCCATCGGCCAGCTTGCGCACCAGCTCGGCGCCCTTGGCCGGGTCGACCTGATCGAAGCGCGTGGCCAGCTTGCTGGCATCGGCGCTATAGCCGGCCAGCAGGCCGACCGGGCTGAGGATGCCGACCGTGGTGCGGCCTTCGTACAGGCTGCGGCTGGCCTCCTGGCTCAGGGTCTGCAGGCTGTTGAGGTTGATGTCGATGGACAGGGTGGCGATGATCTTGCCGTCGACTGCCAGCGGGAAGACGATGCTAGTCATCAGCACCTGTTGGCCATCGATGTCGTAGAAGTAGGGCTCCACCACGCACACCTTGCCGGTGGTACGCGGGCACATCCACCAGGTGTTGGTCGGCTGGCCGCTGGGGCCGATCTCGGTGTTGGCCATGTCGTGCTCGGGCAGGGCCATGGCGGTCAGCTGGCCGGCGCGCGGTTGCGACCAGTACAGGGCAAAGCGTCCGGTTTCGTTGCTGCCCAATTCCGCCTTGTCGGCAAACAGGCTGTCCTTGTTGTCCAGGGCGTTGGGCTCGAACACCAGCGACAGGCCGAGCAGGTCGGGGTTGGCCTGCAGTGCGGTGCGTACCTGGCGGGTCAGGTCCTCGCGCAGATCGTAGGCATCGAGAAAGCGCTTTTCTGCCTGTTCACGCAGGAACAGCACCTGGCGGGCAAAGCCTGCGCCGTACTGGTAGGCGTCCATGAACTGGCGGCGGATGTTCAGCGCTTGTACCTCGCCTTGCGACTCGATGCGTGACTGCGCCGCCTCGGTCAGCATCTGCATGCTGTTGGCCTTGACCAGGTCAGAGCTGTGCTCCATGCGGTACAGCGACAGGCCGACGAGCAGGGTGACGATGCCGGCCAGGCAGAGACCGGCGAGCAGGGTGATCTTCCATTGGATGGAAAGTTGTCGCAAAGGCATTGGGGCGGATCCCTTTTTTTGGGCAGTAAGGGTTATGGCTTTTCTTGCGCTGTGTCTGGTAGGTGCCTGGCTGGAGATGTGTGTCGCCTGTGAGACCGAGCGCCGCCCGCGCGGCGCATCGCCGGCAAGCCAGCTCCCACATT
>NZ_JYKS01000014.1 GCF_000935045.1 Pseudomonas sp. 10-1B | reverse complement strand
GCCAGCTCCCACCTCGACCGCATAGGCCTCAAGCCCTGTGCAGTACCTGTGGGAGCTGCGGTGCGGCGATCCGACTTGCCGGCGATAGGGCCAGCCCAGGCAGCAGACCCTTTCAGCCTTCATGAAACTTGTTTCATCCCGGTTTTATTTACTTAGCCTGCTAACAAACTCTATAAAGAGGGTGTGCGACACACTGTCGCAGCCAACTGAAGAAGTGGAGTTTACCGATGACAGTCCAAGTAACCGAACGCGACGAATCGAAAATGTCCCACGAAAGCCTGGCCGCTGGCATGCGGATCTGGGATGTGCACCAACAAGGCCAACTGGTGGGGATGTTCCATAACGAACATGAAGCACACCAGTACCGCGTAGAGCTGGAAGACCTGGAAAACCAGCGCGCCACGCAATGACCCAGCCTTCAAGTAAAAAACCCCGCCAAGGCGGGGTTTTTCCGGTTTACCACATCAGGTCGTCGGGGATCTTGTAGGCCGCGTACGGGTCGTCCTCATCCGCCTCCTCGACATGAGTGTTGAGCAGCAGGATACGGCTGGGGTCGCGCTCCTGGATCTTCACCGCCGCTTCACGCGGGATAACCTCGTAGCCGCCGGCATGCGCCACCACAGCCAGGGCGCCGTTGCTCAGTTTGGTACGCATCAGGGCGTTGACGGCAATGCGCTTGACCTTCTTGTCGTCGACGAAGTTGTAGTAATCCTCGGTGTTCAGCTTGGGCAGGCGAGTGGCTTCGATCAGTTGCTTGATCTGCGCGGCACGGGCCTTCTGCTCGGCTTTTTCCTGCTGCTGGCGGTTCAGCTCCTGGTCACGCTTGGCCTTTTCGGCCATGGCTTCCTTGGCCATGCGCTGCTGGCTGTCGTCCACCTCGACCTGGCCTTTGTGCTCCAGGCGTTTCTGTTTCTTCTCGGCTTTAGTGGCCTGAGAAACCTGTTTCTGGTTGACCAGACCGGCTTTGAGCAATTGGTCGCGAAGGGAAAGGCTCATGAATGTTCACTCACTTATGCAACAGCTCAGCCGCAGCTGGGCAGGTTCTTTTCCTGACGTTTGGCTTCACCCCAAAGGGCGTCCAGCTCGTCAAGGTTACAATCTTCGATTGGCCGGCCACTGTCGCGCAATGCCTGTTCGATAAAACGGAAACGTCGCTCGAACTTGCGATTGGCGCGGCGCAGTGCGTTTTCCGGGTCATGCTTGAGGTGACGGGCCAGGTTTACGGTGGCGAACAGCAAATCGCCGAGTTCATCCTCGAGCGCATCGGCATCATCGTCGGCCATGGCCTGCAACACTTCATCCAGCTCTTCGCGGACTTTGTCCAGCACCGGCAATGCCGCAGGCCAGTCGAAGCCGACCGTGGCCGCGCGCTTTTGCAGTTTGGCTGCTCGCGACAACGCCGGCAATGCCGTCGGCACATCGTCGAGCAACGACAGTTGTTCGGGCGTGCTTTTCTCAGCACGTTCCTCGGCCTTGATTTCTTCCCAGCGTGACTTGACCTGGGCCTCGCTCAGGCTGGGGGTGTCCACCGGCGCGTACAACTCGCCAGTGGGGAACACATGCGGGTGACGGCGAATGAGCTTGCGGGTGATGCTGTCGACCACGCCATCGAACTCGAAACGCCCTTCCTCGCGGGCCAGCTGGCTGTAGTAGACCACCTGGAACAGCAAGTCGCCCAGCTCACCTTGCAGGTGCTCGAAATCGCCACGCTCGATGGTGTCGGCGACCTCGTAGGCCTCTTCGATGGTGTGTGGGACGATGCTCGCGTAGTTCTGCTGCAGGTCCCATGGGCAGCCGTACTGCGGGTCGCGCAGGCGGGCCATGAGGTGTAGCAGGTCTTCGAGGGTGTAGGTCATTCAGGCAGGTCCTTCGGTGGTGGCTTCTTCGCGGGCTTGCCCGCTCCCACAGGATGGCTACAGGATTCAGAATCTGTAGAGTAGCTGTGGGAGCGGGCAAGCCCGCGAAGCAGGCGCCGCAGTCTCAAGGGGTACGATTACGCCGTGTCTCGATGATGTTCGGCAACTGCGAGATCCGCCCCAACAGGCGCCCCAGCGCGTCCAGGCCTGGAATCTCGATGGTCAGCGACATCAGCGCGGTGTTGTCTTCCTTGTTCGAGCGGGTATTCACCGCCAGCACGTTGATCTTCTCGTTCAGCAACACCTGCGACACGTCGCGCAGCAGGCCCGGGCGGTCGTAGGCACGGATGATGATGTCGACCGGGTAGGTCTGCACCGGGATCGGCCCCCAACTCACCTGGATCATGCGCTCCGGCTCCTTGCCCGCCAGCTGCAGCACCGAGGCGCAGTCCTGGCGGTGAATGCTCACGCCGCGGCCCTGGGTGATGTAGCCGACAATGGCATCGCCCGGCAGCGGCTGGCAGCAGCCGGCCATCTGCGTCAGCAGGTTGCCGACCCCCTGGATCTGGATGTCGCCACGCTTGCCAGTGCGCGGCCCGGTAGGCTTGCGCGGCACCAGCTCGATCTGCTCGATGCGCTCGGGCTCGAGCAACTGCTGGGCAGCGTTGACCAGATGGGCCAGGCGCAGGTCACCAGCGCCAAGCGAGGCGAACATGTCCTCGGCAGTCTTGACGTTGGTCTTCTCGGCCAGGCGCTCGAAGTCCACCTGCGGCAGGCCCAGGCGGCTGAGTTCGCGCTCGAGCAAGGTCTTGCCGGCGGCGACGTTCTGGTCGCGGGCCTGCAGCTTGAACCAGTGGACGATCTTGGCCCGCGCCCGCGAGGTGGTGACGTAGCCCAGGTTGGAGTTCAACCAGTCACGGCTGGGGTTGCCGTGCTTGCTGGTGATGATCTCGACCTGCTCGCCGGTCTGCAGGCTGTAGTTGAGCGGCACGATACGGCCGTTGATCTTGGCACCGCGGCAGTTGTGGCCGATTTCGGTGTGCACGCGGTAGGCGAAGTCCAGCGGCGTGGCGCCCTTGGGCAAGTCGATGGCGTGGCCGTCGGGGGTGAACACGTAGACCCGGTCCGGCTCGATATCGACCCGCAGCTGCTCGGCCAGGCCACCGATGTCGCCCAGCTCTTCGTGCCATTCCAGCACCTGGCGCAGCCAGGAGATCTTCTCTTCGTAATGGTTGGAGCTGGACTTGACGTCGGTACCCTTGTAGCGCCAGTGGGCGCAAACCCCCAGCTCGGCTTCCTCGTGCATGCCGTGGGTGCGGATCTGCACCTCCAGCACCTTGCCCTCCGGGCCGATCACCGCGGTGTGCAGCGAGCGGTAGCCGTTCTCCTTGGGGTTGGCGATGTAGTCGTCGAACTCTTTGGGGATGTGCCGCCACAGGGTATGCACGATGCCCAGCGCGGTGTAGCAGTCGCGGATTTCCGGCACCAGCACGCGCACCGCGCGCACGTCGTAGATCTGGCTGAACTGCAGGCCCTTGCGCTGCATCTTGCGCCAGATCGAATAGATATGTTTCGCCCGGCCGCTGATGTCGGCCTTCACGCCAGTGGCCAGCAGCTCGTTCTGCAGCTGGTTCATCACGTCGCTGATGAAGCGCTCGCGGTCCAGCCGGCGCTCGTGCAGCAGCTTGGCGATCTGTTTGTACTGGTCGGGCTCGAGGTAGCGGAAGGACAGGTCTTCCAGCTCCCACTTGATATGGCCGATACCCAGGCGGTGCGCCAGCGGCGCATAGATGTCGAACACTTCGCGCGCGACGCGCAGGCGCTTCTCGTCGTCGGCGGCCTTGACCGCACGGATCGCACAGGTGCGCTCGGCCAGCTTGATCAGGGCCACACGCACGTCGTCGACCATGGCCACCAGCATCTTGCGCAGGTTCTCGACCTGCGCCTGCGAGCCCAGCACCAGCGACTGCCGTGGGCTGAGGCTGGCACTGATGGCGGCCATGCGTAGCACGCCGTCGATCAGCTTGGATACCACCGGGCCGAACCGTTGGCTGACTTCGGCCAGGGTGACCTTGCCTTCGCGCACCGAGCGGTAGATGACCGCTGCCACCAGGGAGTCCTGGTCGAGCTTGAGATCGGCGAGAATTTCAGCGATCTCCAGGCCCGCCTGGAAGCTGGACGTACCGTCCGCCCAGGAATGCTTGGCCGGGTTGCCCTTCTTCTCGACCTCATGGGCAAACTCGCAGGCCTCTTTCAGCGCTGCGCGATCCAGTGCCGAATCGACGCTTACCACATGGTCCAACCATGCTTCGAGATTGATACTGCCGTCGGTGTTGACCGGCTGGTGCACTCTCACCTGTACCATCTTTTTTTTACCTTTCCATACAGCGCAACAGCTACGGATGCGCTGGCGATCACCGTGCGGCCGCCATTCCATGAAAGCCGCACCAAGGGGCCAGTCAGCTAGCCCGCTTCGAATAACGCCATGGCCTCGACATGCGCCGTCTGAGGAAACATGTCGAGAATCCCGGCCCTTTTTAACCGGTACCCCTGGCCGACCAGCACCTGCGCGTCTCGCGCCAGCGTGGCCGGGTTGCACGATACATAGACCAGCCGTTTGGCCTTGAGGCGGGCGATGCCTTGCACCACCTCGAAAGCACCGTCGCGCGGTGGATCCAAGAGTACCGCAGAAAAGCCCTCGGCGGCCCATCCGGTGCCTGCCAAAGGCTGCGATAAATCGGCCTGAAAAAACCGTGCGTTATGCACATTGTTGTTCCGGGCATTGGCCGCGGCCCGATCGACCATGGCCTGTACGCCTTCCACTGCCACCACCTCGCGCGCCTGGCGGGCCAGTGGCAAGGCGAAGTTGCCCAGGCCGCAGAACAGGTCCAGCACACGCTCGTCGGCCTGTGGTGCGAGCCAGGCCAGGGCCTGTTCGATCATCGCCGTGTTGACCTGGGCATTCACCTGCACGAAGTCGCCGGGGCGCCAGGCCAGTTCCAGCTGCCAGGGCGCCAGGGCAAAGCCCAGTTGCGCGGCCGGGTCCACTGGCGCTGGCTCACCTTCGCCCTGCAGCCACAACTGGGCGTTGGCCTGCTCGCAGAACGCCTGCAACCTGGCCAGGTCCTCTGCTGGCAGCGGCGCGACATGGCGCACCAGCAGCGCCTCGGCAGTACCGCTGAACAGTTCCACATGGCCCAGCGCCTGCGGCTTGTTCAGCGAACGCAGCACGGTCGGCAAGTGACGCAGAATCGACTGCAAGGGTTGTACCAGCACCGCGCAGTCGTCGATGGCGATGATGTCCTGGCTGGCTTCGGCGCGGAAGCCCACCTCCAGCTGGCGCGCCTTGACATCCCAGCGCACCGCCACCCGGGCCCGGCGCCGGTAGCCGAATTCCGGCCCGCTCAACGGTGCGGCCCACTCCTCGGGCTGCACGCCGGCCACCCGCTGCAACTGCTCGGCCAAAGTGCGCTGCTTGAGCGCCAATTGCGCTTCGTGCGGCAGGTGCTGCAGGTTGCAGCCACCACAGCGCTCGTAGTACCGACAGGGTGCTTCCCGACGTTCGGGGCTGGACTGCAACAACCGCTCCAGGCGCGCCTCGACCACTTTGCCACGGGCATTGAGCACCCGCGCCTCCACGTCCTCGCCGGCCAGGGCGCCACTGACGAACCAGGTACGCCCTTCAACGAAGGCGATGCCACGGCCGTCACCGGCCAGGCGCTCGATTTGCAGGCGCTGCTTCTTGCCCACCGGGACTTGAGGGCTACGGTTGCCGCCGGCCGGCTGAAAGCGCAGGCCGCTGTTGCTTTTCTTCTTGGACATTTAGCTCGGGTCGAACAGGCCGGTGGACAGGTAACGGTCGCCGCGGTCGCAGATGATCGCGACCATCGTGGCATTTTCCACCTCGCGGGACAGGCGCAGCATGGCGGCGACCGCACCACCGGAAGACACGCCGCAGAAAATGCCCTCTTCACGGGCAAGGCGGCGGGTGGTGTCTTCGGCTTCCTGCTGCGACATGTCGACCACGCGGTCGACGCGGGTGGCGTCGAAGATCTTCGGCAGGTATTCCTCGGGCCAGCGGCGGATGCCCGGGATGGCCGAGCCTTCCATCGGTTGCAGGCCGATGATCTGCACCGCCGGGTTCTGCTCCTTGAGGTACTGCGAGCAGCCCATGATGGTACCGGTGGTGCCCATGGAGCTGATGAAATGGGTGATGCTGCCCTGGGTCTGCTGCCAGATCTCGGGGCCAGTGCTGTTGTAGTGGGCGATCGGGTTGTCGCCGTTGGCGAACTGGTCCAGCACCAGGCCACGGCCTTCGGCCTGCAGTTTCTCGGCCAGGTCACGGGCGCCTTCCATGCCCTCTTCCTTGGTCACCAGGATCAACTCGGCGCCATAGGCGGTCATGGCGGCCTTGCGTTCGGCAGTGGAGTTGTCGGGCATGATCAGGATCATCTTGTAGCCCTTGATCGCCGCCGCCATCGCCAGGGCGATGCCGGTGTTGCCGGAGGTGGCTTCGATCAGGGTATCGCCGGGCTTGATCAGGCCGCGCAGTTCGGCACGGGTGATCATCGACAGTGCTGGGCGGTCCTTCACCGAGCCGGCGGGATTGTTACCTTCGAGCTTGAGCAGGAGGGTATTGCTGGTTTCGCCAGCGATGCGCTGCAGGCGAACCAGGGGCGTATTGCCGACGCAATCGGCGATGGTTGGGTACTGCAAGGTCATGGTGTATTTCACAATCCGGACGGCAGGGGCGCCTATCATACCGGCAAACCCTTCGCGGCCATATCACGCAATCTGTGGTGCATATAGCTACAAGCTATATATCTGGCCTTCGCGGGCACGCCCGCTCCCACAGGGAACGCGCTGCATTCAAGAACACTGCTGCACCGGTGGGAGCGGGCGTGCCCGCGAAGAGGCCGGCACATGTAAAGGCAACCTCATCCACAACCGCAGCCCACGCTTGCCATTCTGCGCCCACAAGGTACCGCCCTGGCGCTGGATGGCACTGCGGGCGATGCTCAGCCCCAGACCAAAACCACCATCCCCCGGCCGCGAACCATCCAGCCGCGAGAATGGCGCGAAGATCCGCTCCAGGTCCTCTTCGGCCACGCCGCCGCCTTCATCTTCCAGCCATAGCCACCAGTAGCTACCTTCACGATGCCCGCCCAACCGCACCACGCCATCGGCAGGCGAGTGACGAATGGCATTGCGCAACATGTTCTCCAGCGCCTGGGCCAGGTGGTTGAGGTTGCCCTGCACCCAGCAGTCGCCTGGCACTTCGCAGCGCAGGCGCGCCGGCGACCAGCCGCTCTCGTAGCTGGCATTCTCGGCCAGCAGTTCCCACAGGGCCTGGATCTCGATCGGCTCCAGGTTCATCGGCGCGCGCTCGGCGTCCTGCCAGGCCAACTGCAGGGTGTCCTCGACCAGTTGCTGCATGCAGTCCACCTCACGGGTCAGGCGCTCGCGCAGGCGCTGCAGGTCAGTTTCCCCATCGCAGGCCACCCGCAGCCGGCTGAGTGGCGTGCGCATTTCGTGGGACAGGTCGCGCAGCAACTGCTGCTGCATGGCCACCGTGCCCTGCAGCAGCTCGGCCATCTGGTCGAAGGCACGGGCCAGCTCGCCGAGTTCGTCATGCCGGGCGATGGTGCGCGGGTCGAGGCGTGCCGACAACTGGTCGGCGCGCCAGGCATTGGCCTGTTCGCGCAACTGGTTCAACGGCACGATCAGCATGCGGTACAGGCCCACGCACAACAGCAAGGTGAACAGGCCAGGGATGATGCCGTTGGTGACGACGCGCCACAGTATCCGGTACTCGCCGGGGTTGAACCGCTGCGGCAGCTCGATCACCAGCATGCCCTGCTCCGGCGCCTCCGGGAACGGTATGCGTAACCACGGCTGATCGACACTGCGCCGGCTCATCGGCCAGTCGACACCACGCAGGCGCGTCAGCCGCTGCATGATCTGCGGGTCTAGGCTGGCGCTGTCGAGCGGCCGCAGGTTGATGTCGAGCACGCCAACCCAGCCGCGTTCGCGCTGGTGCATCGCCGCCACCCAGCGGTCCAGCCCTGCTCGCCCGCCGCCGCGCCAGGCCTGCTCAGCATCGGCGGCATACCCACGCAGCACTTGCCGCGCCGGTTCCGAGAGAAAGGCGTTCTGGGTGTCCATGTGTCGACCCCAGGTATAGCTGAGGCCAATCATCAGCAGGCAGAAGCCCACCAGCAAGATGGCCAGTTTCCAGAACAGCGAATGGCGGTCGAGCATGGGTCACTCCGCCTCGCTGGCGCTGAGTACGTAGCCCTTGCCCCACACGGTGCGGACCTGCCGTTCGTGATAGCCGATGCCCTTGAGCTTGCGGCGGATCTGGCTGACGTGCATGTCCAGGCTGCGGTCATGCCGTGAATAGCCCCGCTGCAGTACCTGCTGGTAAAGGAACGGCTTGCTGAGCACCTCGTCGAGGTTGCGGTTGAGGATATCGAGCAGGCGATATTCGCTGGGGGTCAGGCCGGCAAGGTGGCCATCGAGGCGCACGTCGCACAGCGCTTCGTCGAATTGCAGCTCGCCACAAGCGGCCTGCTCCTGCGGGGGTTGATGGCGACGTTCAAGGGCCACGCGGCGCAGGATCGCCTCGATGCGTACCTGCAACTCCACCAGGCTGAATGGCTTGGGCAGGTAATCATCGGCGCCGCGCTGGAAACCGCTGATGCGATCGGCCTCGGCGCCCAGCGCCGACATCAGGATCACCGGCGTGGCGCTGCGCCGGCGCAACTGCGCCAGGGCATCCAGGCCGTTGAGCCCGGGCAGCAGAATGTCCATGAGCACCACATCGAACGCCTGGCGCCCCGCCGTTTCCAGGCCCTCCAGGCCATTGCGGCACCAGGTCACATGGAAGCCGCCACGCTGCAGTTCTTCGTGCAGGTAGGCGCCAAGCACCGGATCATCCTCGATGGCGAGGATATTGGAGTTGTGAATAGCTACAGGATTCATTAGCAACTGCCATGCATTCTCAATTGCGCAATTATTGAGCATCCATCGCCTGCCAGGCAACTGCCCTGCGACCAATGCCCCGGCAATCGCGCAAAACACCTACTAAAGAGGTGCAATAGCGCCGCAGGCGGAGTAACTTCCCGCCTTGGCCGTCACCGCTCGACGGCGTCCAGGCACATGACAGGAGGCGAGTGTGCTCGATCGCTTGGGAATCCGTAGCCGGGTCCTGCTGCTGGCCCTGCTACCGGCCGGCCTGATGGCCCTGATGCTGGGCAGTTACTTCACCTGGCTGCAACAGAACGACCTGCGTACCCAATTGCTGCAACGCGGCAAGATGATCGCCGAACAACTGGCGCCGCTGGCCGCGCCCGCCATGGCCCGGCTTGCACCAGCGCAACTGGAGCGCATTGCCGCGCAAACCCTGGAGCAAGTCGATGTACGCGCCGTCGCCTTCCTTGCCCCGGACCGCACGCGCCTGGCCCACGCCGGCCCGAGCATGCTCAACCAACCGCCCAGCGGCGGCAGTGGCACCCAGCTGCTGCAGCGCAGCGGCAATGACGCCACCCGCTACCTGATGCCGGTGTTCGGCCACCACCGCGACCTGGCCACCGATGCCGTACCGGCCGAGGCCGAACGCCTGCTGGGCTGGGTCGAGATCGAGCTGTCCCACGACGGCACCCTGCTGCGTGGCTACCGCAACCTGTTCACCAGTCTGTTGCTGATTCTTGCTTGCCTGGTGCTCAGCGGCCTGCTGGCGCTGCGCATGAGCCGCACCATCAACGACCCCATCGAGCGCATCAAGCACGCGGTCAACCAGCTCAAGGACGGCCACCTGGAAGAGCGCCTGCCGAGCATGGGCAGCCATGAGCTGGACGAGCTGGCCCGCGGTATCAACCGCATGGCCGAGACCCTGCACAACGCACACGAAGAGCTGCAGCACAGCATCGACCAGGCCACCGAGGACGTGCGCCAGAACCTGGAAACCATCGAGATCCAGAACATCGAGCTGGACATGGCGCGCAAGGAGGCCCTGGAGGCCAGCCGCATCAAGTCGGAGTTCCTGGCCAACATGAGCCACGAGATCCGCACCCCGCTCAACGGCATCCTCGGTTTCACCCACCTGCTGCAGAAAAGCGAGCTGCCGCCACGCCAGCTGGATTACCTGAACACCATCGAGAAGTCCGCCGACAACCTGCTGGGGATCATCAACGAGATTCTCGACTTTTCCAAGATCGAGGCCGGCAAGCTGGTGCTCGACAGCATCCCGTTCAACCTGCGCGACCTGATCCAGGACACCCTGACCATCCTCGCCCCGGCCGCCCATGCCAAGCAGCTGGAGCTGCTCAGCCTGATCTATCGCGACACCCCCTCGTCGCTGATCGGCGATCCGCTGCGGCTCAAGCAGATCCTCACCAACCTGGTCAGCAATGCCATCAAGTTCACCCGCGAAGGCACCATCGTCGTGCGCGCCATGCTCGACGACGAGCACGAGGACAGCGCGCAGTTGCGCATCAGCGTGCAAGACACCGGCATCGGCCTGTCGCCGCAGGATGTGCGCACGCTGTTCCAGGCCTTCAGCCAGGCCGACAACTCACTGGCCCGCCAGCCTGGCGGCACCGGCCTGGGGCTGGTGATTTCCAAGCGCCTGATCGAGCAGATGGGCGGCGAAATCGGCGTCGACAGTACGCCGGGCGAAGGTTCGCAGTTCTGGATCAGCCTCAACCTGCCCAAGGCCCACGACGATGTCGAAGAGCTGCCGCTGCAGCCGCTGCTGGGCCGCCGTGCGGCCATCGTCGATGGCCACGAGCTGGCGCGCCAGGCCCTGGAGCACCAGCTGGAAGATTGCGGCCTCAGCGTCAGCCTGTTCGCCTCGTACGACCAGTTGCTGCAGGCGGTGCAGGCTGCCAGCCAGGCCGGCCAAGCGTTCGAGTTCGCCGTGCTCGGAGCCAACCTGGGCGACCTGTCACCCGAGCAACTGGCCCAGTACCACCAGCAGCTCGAACATTACCAGTGCCAGTGCGTGGTGCTGTGCCCGACCACCGAGCAGGCCTTGTACCACCCGTACCTGCCCAACGGCCATGGGCAGTTGCTGTCCAAGCCGACCTGCACGCGCAAATTGCGCCGCCTGCTGCTGGAACTGGTGCAGCCGCGCCGCCCGCTGGGCGAGGCGAGCAGCCTCAATGGCCAGCGCCAGCCGAAGATCCTCTGCGTCGATGACAATGCCGCCAACCTGCTGCTGGTGCAGACCCTGCTCGAAGACCTGGGCGCCGAGGTGCTGGCCGTCGACAACGGTTATGCGGCGGTCCAGGCCGTGCAGGACGAGCCGTTCGACCTGGTGCTGATGGACGTGCAGATGCCCGGCATGGACGGCCGTGCCTGCACCGAACAGATCCGCCTGTGGGAAAACACCCAAAGCGGCAACCCGCTGCCGATCGTCGCCCTCACCGCCCACGCCATGGCCAACGAGAAACGCGCATTGCTGCACAGCGGCATGGACGACTACCTGACCAAACCGATCAGCGAGCGGCAACTGGCCCAGGTGGTGATGAAGTGGACCGGCCTGAGCCTGGGCGCGCCGCAGCAGGCTCAGGCCGAGCTACTGGTCAACGGTGATGAACTGAAGGTGCTCGACCCCGAAGAAGGCCTGCGCCTGGCCGCAGGCAAAGCGGACCTGGCGGCCGACATGCTGAGCATGCTGCTGGCCTCGCTGGATAGCGACCGCGAAGCGATACGCGCTGCCCGCGAGGCCGACGACCGCAACGGCCTGATCGAACAGGTACACCGCCTGAACGGCGCCTCGCGCTATTGCGGCGTGCCGCAGCTACGCGCCGCGTGCCAGCGCAGCGAGACCTTGCTCAAGCAGGAACACCCGCAGGCGCAGCAGGCGCTGGATGAACTGGATGCAGCGATCAATCGGCTGGCCGCGCACGCGCGGTTGAGCGCGTGAGTGTTTTGGGGCCTGGCTTGGCATTTGCGGTGGCTATGAGATCGAGCGCCGCCCGCGCGGCGCATCGCGAGCTGACGCTCGCTCCTACGTTTGTTTCGGGCCAATTATTTCTGTGGGATTTGCGCGCGAACGCTTTGGCGCATGCCACGATATCGCGTCGTACAAACAAGGCGGTCGCGCGCGCCAGGCACAGGCGTAATTGGCCCGAAACAAACGTAGGAGCGAGCGCCAGCTCGCGATGCGCCGCGCGGGCGGCGCTCGATCTAACAGGCACTGCCCCCCCCAAGTCATGCCCCCCAAAGGAAGCCCCACCATGCGCGCCCTGTTGTTCAGCAGCCAGCACTACGACCAGGAAAGCTTCACCCAAGCCGCCAGCGGCAGCGCCCTGGAGCTGCATTTCCAACCCGCCCGCCTGACCCTCGACACCGCCGCCCTGGCCCATGGCTACGAGGTGGTCTGCGCCTTCATCAATGACGAACTCGACGCCCAGGTACTGCAGCGCCTGGCCGCAGGCGGCACGCGCCTGGTCGCTTTGCGCTCGGCCGGCTACAACCATGTCGACCTGGCTGCCGCCCAGCGCCTGGGCCTGGCCGTGGTGCGGGTGCCAGCCTACTCGCCACACGCCGTGGCCGAGCACGCCGTGGCGCTGATCCTGGCCCTCAACCGGCGTCTGCACCGGGCCTACAACCGCACCCGCGAAGGTGACTTCACCCTGCACGGGCTGACCGGCTTCGACCTGCATGGCAAAACCGTCGGCGTGGTCGGCACCGGCCAGATCGGCGCCGCCTTCGCCCGCATCATGGCCGGTTTCGGCTGCCAACTGCTGGCCTACGACCCCTACCCCAACCCGCAGTTGCTGGCCCTCGGCGCCCGCTACCTGACATTGCCCGAGCTACTGCGCGAAGCACGCATCATCAGCCTGCACTGCCCGCTGACCGAGCACACCCGCCACCTGATCAACGCACAGAGCCTGGCCCAGTTGCAGCCCGGCGCCATGCTGATCAACACCGGCCGTGGCGCACTGGTCGACACCCCGGCGCTGATCGACGCCCTGAAAAGCGGCCAGCTCGGCTACCTGGGCCTGGACGTCTACGAAGAAGAGGCCCAGCTGTTCTTCGAGGACCGCTCCGACCTGCCGCTGCAGGACGATGTACTGGCGCGCCTGCTGACCTTCCCCAACGTGATCGTCACCGCCCACCAAGCCTTCCTCACTCGCGAGGCGCTGGATGCCATCGCCACCACCACGCTGGACAACATCAGCCGCTGGGCGGCAGGCAATCCACAGAATCTGGTAACGGGTTAGTGCTAGGATACGCGGCATTTCTGGAGGACCCATGGTCGAGCACGATTTCCGCTACACCCTTTTCAACCCGCAACACACGCTGATCGAGTGTCGCGCCCTGGTGCCAGGCCGCTACCAGGTCACCGGCAACGGCGGTTCGATGCACAAAGGCGACACCCTGCTGGTCACCCTCAAGGGCAGCAAGGACTTGTCCATGCGCCTGACCGTGGAGAGCGTGCGCCACTTGATCAACCCGCGCGGGCAGTGGGTTGCCGTGGCCAGTGGCCCGGTATTCAACGAACTGGAAATCCTCACCTGGCAGGTCGAGTGCGACAGCTGCGACGCCGTGCTGGACTTCGAGTTCGCGGTGGACGCCAAGCTGGGCAAGAAAGCCCGCCAGCCCGCCGCCAGCACGCGCATCGCCGAACTGGGCTGGGCCAGCCGTGGCGAAAAGCACCTGTGCCCGCGTTGCCAGGAGAGCGCCGAGTGAAAAATCTGCTGACCGGCGTGCTGATTGCCACCGGCCTGCTTGGCTGCGCTGCGCAACCTTCCAAGCTGCAACAGGAGCGCAGCTACGTGCTGGAGTGGATTGGCGAACGTCCGCTGATCGACTACAGCCACCTGACCCTGACCTTGGCCAGCGATGGCCGTGCCTATGGCAACGGCGGCTGCAACCACTGGTTCGCGCCGTACACGCTGGACGGCGAGCACCTGAGCTTCGGCAAGGTCGGCAAGACCCGCAAGCTATGCGCGCCGGCGTTGATGGAGCAGGAAAAACGCTTCTTGCAGGCGCTGGAAACGGTAGAACGCTGGGACGTATCGCCGGTGGAACAGATGCGCTTCTGGCCGGCCGAAGGCAAGCCACTGCGCTTCTGGCCTGAGGAAGGCTGAGAATCGTTGGGGCCGCTTTGCGCCCCTTCGCGGGCACGCCCGCTCCCACAGGGTGTCGCGTCAACTGTGGGAGCGGGCGTGCCCGCGAAGGGCTGCAAAGCAGCCCCAACTGCATCAGGCGCCTTTCAGGGCCTTGATCTTGGCCTGCAGCCCTTCCAGGGTCTGCTCGCCCATCAGTTGCTCACGCACCTTGCCCTTGTCATCGATGATGTAGGTCACCGGCAGCGCCTCGCTACGCGGCAGGTCATAGCGCTCGGCCGGGTCCTGGGCCAGCACGGTAAAGCCGATGCCCAGGGTTTCGGCGGCCTGTTTCAGGTCCTGCCCCTGCAAGCCATCGAAGTTCACCCCCACCACCTTGACCCCCTCGGCCGCCCACTGCTTGGCCGCCGCGTTCAGTTCGGGGATTTCGGTACGGCACGGCCCGCACCATTCGGCCCAGTAGTTGAGCACCAGCCAGTGCCCGTCGATCTGCTCCGCCTTAACCGTATTACCGTGTTGGTCCACGCCATAATCGGCACCGCAACCACCGAGCAACAGGCTCGCGGTGATGGCCAGTACTGCTGCCAGACGCCTTGCCATGGGTCAATCCTTCTCGAGTTTTCAAGCAAATTGGTCAGTCGCTGCGGTTAGAATAGCCGCCACACCCAGCTGGATGCGACCCGACATGACTGACCTGACGCTCTATCATAACCCGCGCTGCTCGAAATCCCGCGGCGCACTGGAACTGCTCGAAGCCCGCGGCCTGGCACCAACCATCGTGCGCTACCTCGAGACCCCGCCCGACGCCGCCACCCTCAAGGCCCTGCTCGGCAAGCTGGGCATCGCCCCACGCCAGCTGCTGCGCTCCGGCGAGGACGAGTACAAGGCTCTGAACCTGGCCGACCCGGCGCTGACCGATGCGCAACTGATCGAAGCCATGGCCCAGCACCCCAAGCTGATCGAGCGGCCGATCCTGGTCGCTGGTGACAAGGCCGTGGTCGGCCGCCCGCCAGAGAAAGTGCTGGAGATCCTGCCGTGAGCGCGCCCTACATCCTGGTGCTGTATTACAGCCGCCATGGTTCGACCAGCGAAATGGCCCGGCACATCGCCCGCGGCATCGAGTTGGCCGGCATGGAGGCACGCCTGCGCACGGTGCCGGCGATTTCCACCGAATGCGAAGCAGTGGCCCCGGACATCCCGGCCAGTGGCGCGCTGTACGCCACCCTCGATGACCTGCGCCATTGCGCCGGCCTGGTGCTGGGCAGCCCGACCCGCTTCGGCAACATGGCCGCGCCGCTCAAGTACTTCCTGGACGGCACCAGCAGCCTGTGGCTGGGCGGCGAGCTGGTCGGCAAGCCGGCTGGCGTGTTCACCTCCACCGCCAGCCTGCATGGCGGCCAGGAAACCACCCTGTTGTCGATGATGCTGCCACTGATGCACCACGGCATGCTGGTGATGGGCCTGCCGTACAGCGAATCGGCGCTGCTGGAAACCCGTGGCGGCGGCACCCCTTACGGCGCCAGCCACCACGCCGGTGCCGATGGCAAGCGTGAGCTCGACCAGCACGAGATCACCCTGTGCCGCGCCCTTGGCCAGCGCCTGGCGACCACGGCCAAGGCCTTGGAGGCCGCGCGTGGCTAAAAAGCCCAAGGTGTTGCCGCCGCTGGAGTGGCTGGCACCGCGCCTGCGCCTGACGCGGGCATTGAGCCTGGCCTTGTTCTTCGGCCTGATCGCCCTGCTGGTGGTGAACAACCTGTGGTTCGCCAACCTGCATGGGGCGCGGGTCGAGGTGGTCCTGGCGATCGAGCTGGTGCCGCTGCTGCTGTTGCTGCCGGGTATGCTGGCGGGCAGTGCCCGGGCGCATGCCTGGACCTGCTTCGTGGTGAATATCTATTTCATCAAGGGCGTGCTGGCGGCGTTCGACCCGGCGCGGGCGGTGTTTGGCTGGATCGAGGTGCTGGTGAGCCTGGGGCTGTTCATTGCCGGGCTGCTGTATGTGCGCTGGAAGTTCCAGCATGAACGGCGCATGGCGGGCGAAGGCAGTTGAATTAAGGGGCTGCCTTGCAGCCCTTTCGCCGGCAAGCCAGCTCCCACAGAAAGCTCACAGATCCTGAATGCTGTGCAATACCTGTGGGAGCCTGGCTTGCCGGCGAAAGGGCTGCAAAGCAGCCCCAGCAATCTCAATGGTTGACGGTATGCGCCAGCATCACCGACAACTGGCACAGCGGCCGCCCGCTCTCGGCATGCCACTGGTTGAACGCCTGTTGCACCAAGGCCAGGTCGCGCTGGCTGGTCGGCTGCTTGTCGATCACCTTCTGCGCAATCAACGCCGCTGCCATGTCGTCGGTAGGAATGAACGTGTCCTTACCCACCATGCGCAAGAACCGCGGCGCCGACAACCCGCCCAACTGGTTGCCATGCTTGGCCAGGTACTTCCACAAGCCAACGATGTCGGTCACCGGCCAGTCGGCGATGAACGCGCCGAAACTGCCCTTTTCCTTCGCTACGTCGAGGATCATCTGCGCATTGCGCGGCACGCTCTTGAGCTTGCCCAGGTGGCGGATGATGCGCTCGTCGTGCATCAGCCGCTCCAGGTGCTCGGCCCCCATCAGCACCACTTTCTGCGGGTCGAAGCCGAAGAACACCTGCTCGAACGCCGGCCACTTGGCATCCACCAGGCTGTGCTTGAGCCCGGCGCGGAACACGCGCAGGGCCAGGGTCGACAGGTAGCGGTCGTCGCTGATGTCGCGCAGTTGCGCCGGGGTGCGCGGCTGCGGCAGGAAGGCCTCCAGGGCCTGGGCCGAGCCGAAGCGGTTCAGGCAGTACTCATGCAGCCACTGGTAATCACGCATGGATTAGATGTTCAGCACGTCGAGGAAACGCGGGGTGGCGTTTTCGTCGATCTTCAGGCTGGTGAAGTCGAACAGGTTGCGGTCGGCCAGTTGCGACGGCGCCACGTTCTGCAGGGCGCGGAAGATGCTCTCGGTACGGCCTGGGTGCTTGCGCTCCCACTCCACCAGCATGTCCTTGACCACCTGGCGCTGCAGGTTTTCCTGCGAGCCGCACAGGTTGCACGGGATGATCGGGAATTCCTTCATGTCCGAGTAGGCCTGGATGTCCTTCTCGCTGCAGTAGGCCAGCGGGCGGATCACCACGTTGCGGCCATCGTCGGCACGCAGCTTGGGCGGCATGCCCTTGAGCGCGCCGTTGAAGAACATGTTGAGGAAGAAGGTTTCGACGATGTCGTCGCGGTGGTGCCCCAGAGCCATCTTGGTCGCGCCGATTTCGTCGGCGAAGGTGTACAGGGTGCCACGGCGCAGGCGCGAGCACAGCGAGCAGGTGGTCTTGCCTTCGGGTACCAGCTCCTTGACCACCGAGTAGGTATCCTTCTCGACGATGTGGTACTCGACGCCCAGTTCCTTGAGGTAGGCCGGCAGCACGTGCTCGGGGAAGCCCGGCTGCTTCTGGTCCATGTTCACCGCGACGATCTCGAACTTGATCGGTGCCACCTTCTGCAGGTGCAACAGAACGTCGAGCATGGTGTAGCTGTCCTTGCCGCCGGACAGGCAGACCATGACCTTGTCGCCATCCTCGATCATGTTGTAGTCGGTGATGGCTTCGCCAGCGAGACGACGCAGGCGTTTTTGCAGTTTGTTCTGGTTGACCGAGAGGGTGCCCATAGCGCTTGGATCCGCGAGGTGTGACAAAAGCCGGCTATTTTACGCACAAACGCGGCGGCGCTGTAGGCATTCCTATAAAGACTTCAATGTAATCAACAGCACGGTTGAGAGCGCAATTTGCTCTAAAAAGCATGGTTTATGCAGGTAATGGCTTCCTATACTGCGACATAAGGCCACATTACCGCTTGCATCGGTGTTCAGGCCTCGGGCCGCTTGCGCTCCATCTGGGGGGCGTTTGGCAACATTGAGAGGAGTGACCGGCATGATTCATCACGTTGTGGGGCTGTTTACCCATCCCGACCAGGAATGGCGGGAGATTCGTGGCGAAGAAGAAACCATCAGCCACATGTACCTGACGCATACCCTGATCCTGGCAGCGATCCCTGCCGTTTCGGCGTTCATTGGCACCACCCAGGTCGGCTGGGTGATCGGCGACCGGCCGGCAGTGATGCTGACCATGGAAAGCGCGATCTGGATGAGCCTCATGTCGTACCTGGCCATGCTCGCCGGGGTGGCGGTGATGGGCGCCTTCATCCACTGGATGGCCCGCACCTACGATGCCAACCCGTCCATGGCGCAGTGCATCGCCTTTGCCACCTACACCGCCACCCCGCTGTTCATCGGCGGCCTGGCGGCGCTCTACCCGCACCTGTGGCTGGGCATGCTGGTCGGCACCGCCGCCATCTGCTACACGGTGTACTTGCTGTACGTCGGCTTGCCGACGTTCATGAACATACCGTCGGACGAAGGCTTTTTGTTCTCGAGCTCGGTACTGGCGGTGGGCCTTGTGGTCTTGGTGGCGATCATGGCCGCCACGGTGATTATCTGGGGATTGGGCGTGGGGCCCGTCTACACCAACTAGAACAGACTCAACCAACACTGGGGCATCAACCAGGGGCCGCCGCAAGGCGGCCTCTGGCTGTGCGCTGACCGGTGGCTCGGCAGGCTGCCTGTAGTTGCGGCATAATGCCCGGTCAGGAGAACCATCCCGCCATGCCCGAGCTGCTCAGACAACGCGTCGAAACCTGTTACCAGCAAGCCGAAACCTTCTTCAAACGCCCCTTCCCGCGCCCGGAAGTCAGCTTCAGGCTGCGCGGGCAAAAAGCCGGTGTTGCTCATCTTCACGAAAACAAGCTCCGCTTCAACCCGCAGTTGTATCTGGAAAACAGGGAAGACTTCTTGCGCCAGACAGTGGCTCATGAGGTGGCGCACCTGGTTGCCCATCAGCTGTTCGGCGACAGCATTCAGGCCCATGGCGAGGAGTGGCAGTTGATCATGCGCGGGGTGTACGACCTTGCACCCAATCGTTGCCACAACTACGAGGTGCAACGGCGCGTGGTGACCCGCTATATCTACCGCTGCCCTTGCCCGCAAAGCGACTTCCCGTTTACCGCCCAACGGCACAAGCTGGTGCGCCAGGGGCGGCGCTACCTGTGCAAGCGCTGCCGGCAAATATTGGTGTATAGCGGCGAGACGCGGGTCGAATAGATTGGGTTTTACCTGCACCGGCCCTTTCGCGGGCAAGCCCGCTCCTACAGGGGGCGTGCAACTCCCGAAATATGCACTGCCCTGTAGGAGCGGGCTTGCCCGCGAAAGGGCCGGAACAGGCAATAACTTAATTTCAGGCATAAGGAAGGCGACCCGAGGGTCGCCTTCCTGTACCAGCCTGTGCCTTACTTCTCGACGAAGGCACGCTCGATCAGGTAGTCACCCGGCTCGCGCATACGCGGGGAGATCTTCAGGCCGAAGCTGTCCAGAACTTCGCTGGTCTCGTCGAGCATGCTCGGGCTGCCGCAGATCATCGCGCGGTCGTCCTGCGGGTTGATCGGTGGCAGGCCGATGTCGCTGAACAGCTTGCCGCTGCGCATCAGGTCGGTCAGGCGGCCCTGGTTCTCGAACGGCTCGCGGGTCACGGTCGGGTAGTAGATCAGCTTGTCGCGCACCGACTCACCGAAGAACTCGTTCTGCGGCAGGTGCTCGGTGATGAACTCGCGGTAGGCCACTTCGTTCACGTAGCGCACACCGTGCACCAGGATCACCTTTTCGAAGCGCTCGTAGGTTTCCGGATCCTGGATGACGCTCATGAACGGCGCCAGGCCAGTGCCGGTGCTCAGCAGGTACAGGTGCTTGCCCGGGTTCAGGTCGTCGAGGACCAAGGTACCGGTAGGCTTCTTGCTGATGATGATCTCGTCGCCTTCCTTCAGGTGCTGCAGCTGCGAGGTCAGCGGACCATCCGGAACCTTGATGCTGAAGAACTCCAGGTGCTCTTCCCAGTTCGGCGAAGCGATGGAATAGGCGCGCATGAGCGGACGGCCATTGCCCTGTTGCAGGCCGATCATCACGAACTGACCGTTCTCGAAGCGCAGGCCCGGGTCGCGGGTGCACTTGAAGCTGAACAGGGTGTCGTTCCAGTGGTGCACACTGAGGACACGTTCGTGGTTCATGTTGCTCATCTAATGTTGCTCCTGAAGAAAGACGCGGCGCGCGCAAGACGCGCAGTTGCGCGATAGTTTAGGGGCAGCGACAATATCTGTTAACTGGATTATCAAGATATGTGTTATCGGTTATATCGATATGCGATTCACACTTCGTCAACTGCAGGTTTTCGTTGCCGTGGCCCAGCACCAGAGCGTCTCGCGCGCCGCCAGTGTGCTGGCGCTATCGCAGTCGGCCGCCAGCACCTCTATCACCGAGCTTGAGCGCCAGTCCAGCTGCCAGCTGTTCGACCGCGCCGGCAAGCGCCTGAGCCTCAACGCCCTGGGCCAGCAACTGCTGCCCCAGGCCGTGGCGCTGCTCGACCAGGCCAAGGAAATCGAAGACCTGCTCAACGGCAAGTCCGGTTTCGGCTCGCTGGCGGTCGGGGCCACGCTGACCATCGGCAATTACCTGGCCACCCTGCTGATCGGCAGCTTCATGCAGGTACACCCGGAAAGCCAGGTGAAGCTGCATGTACAGAACACGGCGCATATCGTGCAACAGGTTGCGCATTACGAAATTGACCTGGGTCTGATCGAAGGCGATTGCAACCACCCGGACCTGGAAGTGCAGCCCTGGGTCGAAGACGAACTGGTGGTGTTCTGCGCGCCGCAGCACCCGCTGGCCAAACTGGGCCGCGCGGATGTGCAAACCTTGTCCCAGGAGGCGTGGATCCTGCGCGAACAGGGCTCAGGCACGCGCCTGACCTTCGACCAGGCCATGCGCCATCACCGCACCAACCTCAACATCCGCCTGGAACTGGAGCACACCGAGGCGATCAAGCGCGCGGTCGAGTCAGGCCTGGGTATCGGCTGCATTTCCCGCCTGGCCCTGCGCGATGCCTTCCGCCGCGGCAGCCTGGTGCCCGTGGAAACCCCAGAGCTGGACCTGATGCGCCAGTTCTACTTCATCTGGCACAAACAGAAATACCAGACCTCGGCCATGCGCGAATTTCTTGAGCTATGCCGCAACTTCACCGCAGGCTTTACCCGCAGTGACGAGATCGTGTTGCCGCCGATCGCTTAAAGCAGGATGACGCTCCACACCAGCGCCACCATGGTCAGTGCCACCAGTTGCGCGGCGCTGCCCATGTCCTTGGCGTTTTTCGACAGCGGGTGGCGCTCCAGCGAAATGCGGTCGATGGCCGCCTCCACTGCCGAGTTGAACAACTCGACGATCAGGCCCAGCAGGCACACGACGATCATGATCGCCCGCTCCGCACGGCTGACCGGCAGCCAGAAGGCGGTCGGGATCAGCAGCACGTTAAGCAGGACCAGTTGACGGAACGCGGCCTCGCCCTTGAAGGCGGCGCGCAGGCCGTCCAGCGAATAGCCGGCGGCGTTGAAGATGCGTTTGAGGCCGGTCTGGCCTTTGAATGGCGACATGTGCGTCACTTCACCGATGAAAGGCCAGCAGACTAGTCCAGCGCGGGTCAAAAAAGCGTGAACAAGCAAGCAGTTAGTTGCTGGCAAGCGATTCAAGTTGTTGCAGCAGCAAGGCCGCCTGGGTCCGGGTGCGCACACCCAGCTTGCGGAAGATCGCGGTCACGTGGGCCTTGATGGTCGCCTCGGAGACGTTGAGCTCATAGGCGATCTGCTTGTTCAGCAGGCCTTCGCAAACCATGGTCAGCACGCGGAACTGCTGCGGCGTGAGGCTGGCCAGGCCTTCGCTGGCGGCCTTGGCCTCGGCCGAGACATCGACCTTTTCGAACGCCTGCGGCGGCCACCAGACGTCGCCGTCGAGCACCTTGCGTACGGCATCCTGGATCACTTCCAGGGTGCTGGACTTGGGAATGAAACCACTGGCGCCGAACTCGCGGGACTTGACCACCACGGCGGCCTCTTCCTGCGCCGAAACCATCACCACGGGGATCTGCGGGTATTGCCCGCGCAGCAGCACCAGCCCGGAAAAACCGTAGGCACCCGGCATGTTCAAGTCCAGCAACACCAGGTCCCAGTCGGCTTTTTCGCTCAGGCGGGTTTCCAGTTCGGCAATGCTCGCGACCTCGACCAGGCGTACATCCGGGCCCAGGCCGAGGGTAACGGCCTGGCGCAGGGCGCCACGGAACAGCGGGTGGTCATCGGCAATCAGGATTTCGTAAGTGGCCATCGATCTAAGGATCCTGTTCTGTGCCAGGCGCCCGGGGGTAAGGGAGGCGCCCGGCGGGGAATCGGCGCCAAGGATGCCGAGCACGGCCTGGGGTGGTCAAGCCAATCGCCCTGCCGTCTCGCCCGCCCTGGCTGCCAGCCCCGTCATTATGAACCAAAGCAGGGGTTGTGCCCCTTGGACTATAGGAAGGTATGCAAACGCTGGTGGGTGTCGTCCTGCTCGTCCAGCGGCAGGCGCCGCTTGCCGCTCAGGTAATGCAGGCTGAACACATCCAGGTAGGCATCCAGCGCCTGCGAGGCTTGGGTGTCCCCAGCCAGGTCGAGGCACATGGCTGCGACTTCCGCGGTACAGAAGTGATCGTCGCGCTTGGAACGCCGCAGGCGGTAGCGTGACATCTGCTCGGCTTGCAGGCTCAACACCGGGAAGCGGTCAAGGTACGGGCTTTTGCGGAACATCTTGCGGGCTTCGGTCCAGGTGGCATCCAGCAGGATGAACAGTGGGCGCTTGCCCGGCTCACGCACCACCTCGCCGACCACCCGCTGCTCGGCTACGAATTCGCCGGGGAAGACGATGTAAGGCTGCCAGCGTGGGTCTTCCAGCAAGGCCAGCAGACGTTCGTCGACCGAGGTGCGCAGCCAACCGAAGGCGGAGGTGTCTTCAATCAGGTCGGCGATCAGCCAGCCGGTATTGGTGGGTTTCAGCGGCTCGGTGTCATGCATCAGCAGGCACACGCCAGACTCGGCCTGCACCCGGGGCTTCCAGGCACACAGGCAATGGCTGGCGATGACCCGGCAATCGGCACAGCGCTCGGCACGCGAACCACGGGCGATGAAGGGCTTGTTGCTGCGGGCCAGGCGTTCGGCGCGCAGGCGCGCTACCGCATGGCTCATGCCGGCAGGCCTCTGGACAGGTTGGAAATGGGCACAAGGATGACTCGGAGAAAACAAGGGCACCAGTCTATCAGAACGGGGGGCAATTGCTGTGCAGCGGACAAGGCGCTCCTTATAATCGACATTTTACCGTGAACGCGCCTCGCACCCGCGCGATTTCACGGAACGCTGTCGACCTGCGCATGTCAAAGCGCCAGTCATCGAACCAGGAGAGATTCATGCTGCGCCTTATCGCCCCCGCCCTGAGCCTGTTGCTCGCCCTGCCCCTGGCAGCCCAGGCGGCTTCCAAGCAGGACTACGACCTGAACAAGATGCTGCAGAAGGTCGCCGAAGAGAGCAGCGTCGGCACCCCGCGTGCGGTCAACGAGGACATCCTCGACCAGGGCTATACCGTAGAAGGCAAGGCACTGGTCAACCACCTGAGCGTGCGCCAGGACCACGCCGAGCGCATGCAGGCCAACCCCGAGCAGGTACGTAGCCAACTGGGCGACAGCGTTTGCCGCAACAGCGGCTTCCGCAACCTGATGTCCAAGGGCGCGGTGATGGTGTACCGCTTCACGGTGTACAAGACCAACCAGCCGGTCATGGATCAGGCCTTCGACAATGCCAGTTGCGTGGCCGGCAGCAAGAAGAAGTAGCCGCGGTTTTCAAGCGCTACGCCTTTTCGTCCTTACAGGCGCGCCACCGCCCTTCAGCGGCATCGGCGCGCATCTCTGCCAGCAGCGCCTGCAAGTAGCGTGACTGGCACTCCAGCCCCGACAACCGGCGACGGCACTCGGCCTCAAGGCTCAGGTGATGTATCTGGGCCGCATTTTCCAGCTGCTGGTAAAGCTGCCGATCGACTTCGATGGTCAAGCGATGCATACCGCCACCTCCTGCATCGACACGTTTCGCTTACCAGTTAACCAAACCCGCATCGTCGGTGGCGGCATGCCGACGGGCGGCGGTGCCAAACACCCCGGCACGAATGGGCGCGAGGGTCTAGATTGAGGTCAGAGGTATTGGTGCAGAAGGAGACGTTGCATGCCTTACCAATCGAATGAACTGCTGTTCAGCCACTTCCGCGACAACAACATCGACTTGAGCAACATCGACGCACAACTGCAACTGGTAGCACCGAACAGCCCCAACCTGCCGCTGTACCGCGACATGATGCTGACCATCCTGCGCATGGCCCATGACGACACCGACCGCTGGAGCGCCAAGATCACCCTGCAGGCCCTGCGTGAGCTGGACCAGTCGTTCCGCACCCTGGAGCGTTACAAGGGCCGACGCAAGGTGACCGTGTTCGGCTCGGCGCGCACCCCGCTGGAACACCCGATGTACGCCCTGGCTCGCGAGCTGGGGGCGACCTTGGCGCGCTCCGACCTGATGGTCATCACCGGTGCCGGTGGCGGCATCATGGCCGCCGCCCACGAAGGCGCCGGCAGCGAACACAGCCTGGGCTTCAATATCACCCTGCCCTTCGAACAACACGCCAACCCCACAGTGGACGGCACCGACAAACTGCTGCCGTTCCACTTCTTCTTCATCCGCAAGCTGTTCTTCGTCAAGGAAGCCGATGCCCTGGTGCTGTGCCCTGGCGGTTTCGGCACACTGGATGAAGCGCTGGAGGTACTGACCCTGATCCAGACCGGCAAGAGCCCGCTGGTACCTGTGGTGCTGCTGGACTCGCCTGGTGGCAGCTTCTGGCGCGACTGCCTGGACTTCATCAGCCGCCAGCTGGAGGAAAACCGCTACATCCTGCCCAGCGACCTGAAACTGCTGCGCCTGGTGCACAGTGCCGATGAGGCCGTGGAGGAAATCAACCAGTTCTACAGCAACTACCACTCCAGCCGTTGGCTGAAGAGCCAGTTCGTGATTCGCATGCACCACCCACTGAGCGAAGCGGCACTGTATGACATTCAGGAGGGCTTTGCGGATTTGCGCTTGAGTGGCAAGTATCACCAGCAACCGGACAGCAGTGCCGAGCATGAGGTGGGCAATTACAGCCACCTGACCCGCTTGTCATTCGCCTTCAATGGCCGAGATCAGGGCCGCCTGCGCGAGCTGGTGGACTTCATCAACCTGCCGGAGAACTGGGCCAAGCCGCAGCCCATGCATACCACCCAGCGGGCCAGGGAGGCGTTGAAGGTCAGTTGACGCCGCTTGGGATTGCGGCACTGTGGGGCAAGCTGTCTAGCGCAAAATCTGCAGGCTTGTGCAATTTTTGGGAGCGGGCATGCCCTAATGCCAGTCAGTTAAGCAATTTGGGGTCGCTGTGCGGCCCATCGCCGGCAAGCCAGCTCCCACAGGTACTGTGCAGGTTTCGGGCGCCCGCTATACCTGTGGGAGCTGGCTTGCCGGCGATGAGGCCAGTCCAGGCAATACAAGACAGTCACCTCGGCGCTACACCTAAAGGAAGTGCAGTATCTGTAGGTGCTGCAGATCGCTGCAGATTCGACGATCAGTAATCGTCGAGATCCCGCCCGCTCAACAGGCGGCCGATCATGTCCATGGGGAACCCCCGATAAGCCAGGAAGCGGGTCTGCTGGGCACGGCTACGTGGATCTTGTGGGCGTTGGCCGGCGAATTTGCGCTGCCATACGTCACGCATGCGCTCGCCCCAATCCACCTCGCTCTCGCGCAATGCCTGCTCGATATCAGCACGCGCCAGGCCACGCTGGCCCAGCTCTTCGCGAATACGCGCAGGGCCATAGCCGGAGCCAGAACGGTACCTGATGAAACTTTCGAGGTAGCGGGCTTCGCTGAGCAGCCCTTCTTCGGCGAGCCGGTCGAGCTCAGGCTCGATCAGCTCATCCGAAGCGCCGCGCTGACGCAACTTGCGCGTCAGCTCGACGCGACCGTGCTCACGTCGCGCGAGCAGGTCCATGGCTGTCCGCCGGATGGCGACGGGGGTGTCGAGTACGGCGGACATATCGGCTATCTACCGCGCAAATCAATAACCGGCGTCAGCGTCGGCCATGTCGTCGGCATCGGCCTCGGCAGCAGCCGCTTTACCAGCTGCCGCAACAGCACCAGCGTTCAGCAGCTTCTCGCGGATCTGCTTCTCGATCTCGGTGCCGATGGCCGGGTTCTCTTGCAGGTACTTGGCGGCATTGGCCTTGCCCTGGCCGATCTTGTTGCCCTGGTAGCTGTACCAGGCACCGGATTTCTCGACCAAGCCTTGGGAAACGCCCAAGTCGATGATTTCGCCGTTGCGGTAGATGCCCTTGCCGTAGAGGATCTGGAACTCGGCCTGACGGAACGGTGGCGAGACCTTGTTCTTGACGATCTTGACGCGGGTTTCGCTGCCGACCACTTCGTCGCCTTCCTTGACCGCGCCGGTACGGCGGATGTCCAGGCGCACCGAGGCGTAGAACTTCAGGGCGTTACCACCGGTGGTGGTTTCCGGGCTGCCGAACATCACGCCGATCTTCATACGGATCTGGTTGATGAAGATGACCAGGCAGTTGGCGTTCTTGATGTTACCGGTGATCTTGCGCAGCGCCTGGGACATCAGGCGAGCCTGCAGGCCCACGTGCATGTCACCCATCTCGCCTTCGATCTCGGCCTTAGGTACCAGTGCCGCCACGGAGTCGACGATGATCACGTCAACGGCGTTGGAGCGCACCAGCATGTCGGTGATTTCCAGTGCCTGTTCACCGGTGTCCGGCTGCGAAACTAGCAGGTCGTCGACGTTGACGCCCAGCTTGCCGGCGTATTCAGGGTCGAGGGCGTGTTCGGCGTCGACGAAGGCGCAGGTGGCGCCGTTCTTCTGGGCTTCGGCGATGACCGACAGGGTCAGCGTGGTTTTACCCGACGACTCCGGGCCGTAGATCTCGACGATACGGCCTTTTGGCAGGCCGCCGATGCCCAAGGCGATGTCCAGGCCCAGCGAGCCGGTGGAGATGGCTGGGATGGCCTGGCGCTCGTGGTCACCCATGCGCATGACCGCACCCTTGCCGAATTGGCGTTCGATCTGACCCAGGGCCGCAGCCAAGGCGCGCTTCTTGTTGTCGTCCATTGAAATCCTCACGTGTTCGACGTGGCCCCGACGGCCGGAATAACTGTATAAGTAGCCAGTATTATTCCACAGGCAAGCGCTCGCGCAAACCCCTGTCGTCGATTTACTCGGCACCAAGCTGTAACAAGCCGTCTAACGCGGCGATCACCGTCTGTCGGCGCACCGCCTCGCGGTCACCATCGAACTGGCGGCGCTCGCTGAACACCTGGCTGCCGTCCCCCCAAGCCAGCCACACGGTGCCCACTGGCTTGGCCGGCGAACCACCGTCCGGCCCGGCCACGCCGCTCACCGCCACGGCGAAGCGCGCGCCGCTGGCGGCCTGGGCACCACGGACCATGGCTTCGACCACCTCCTGGCTGACCGCGCCAACCTGGCCGAACAAGGCCTCGGGGACACCCAGTTGGCGGGTTTTCTGGACATTGGAATAGGTCACGTAGCCGGCCTCGAACCAGGCCGAGCTGCCGGACACGCGGGTGATGGCTTCGGCGATACCGCCGCCGGTGCAGGATTCGGCGGTGGTCACCTGTGCGTTGAAACGGCGCAGGTGTTCGCCCAGGCGAGTGGCGAGCGTGGTGATCGGGTCCATGTCAGGCTCCTTGAAGGCTACCCCCTACCCTACCATTTGAGGAGGGTGAGCGGGCTCGCCTCGAGAGGTTTATCGCCCCTCACATCACTGATACTCAGCCCAATCCCGAAGCGTGCACCCACAGCGGCAACATTCCCGTCGCGAAACCACAATTTCCCCGACGAACACACGCTCGACCTCGACAGGCTTGTGCCTGAACAGCCGGCACACCATGCGCTTGAGCAAATCGGACATGTCAGAAGTTCAGCCGCAGCACAGTACGCCAGATGTTCTTCAGCGGTGAGCGACGGTGCTTGGCCCAGTTACGCTCCCACCACTCATCTTCATTACGCACCACCTGTTCCAGGTCACTGCCGGCCACGGCGGCGGCATGCTGGCGGAACATCATGGGGAATACGCAATGCTGGCGGATCTTGTGCTTGACCACCACATCCACGGGCGTACCGTCGTAGGGTGTCTCTGCCAGGATCCGGCAGCCTTCGCGCGACAGCACGTAGGCGTGCAGCGCAACGACTCGCCCCCTGGCGATGAACGGAAACCAGGTCAGCCAAGTTCGCCCCATGGAATAGCCCAGATGCAGGGCCTCGAACCGTCGGCTCTGCATGAAACGGTTGACCCAGCGAACCCGCGAGCCCTCGAATTCATAAGCCTTGGCATCGTCCTCGAAAATCAGAATTCTATCGAGACCGTTGTCCAGTGCATGGCGGGCCAGTTGCTGATGCGATTCGTAACACCCGCGCTTGGGGTCGCTGTTTTTCTCGACGACATGAAAGACCACCTCATTGTCGAGCTGCCGCCCAATGGTTTCACGGAACAGCGTGCGCCGGTCCTCCCGCGTATCGAGGGAGATACAAAATACCGCATCGACATCAAAACGAATTCCGCTCACTGCTCTAATCAACCTGATTGCAATAACTGTTTACTGCGCCACGTGCCACCGCGGGTGAGTGAGGCAGACCGTCCCTGATGATCAAAATCACGCAATTCTCCATAGGGGCGGCATAGTGTCAATAAGCCTGCGGCGCCCCCTGCGCGGTTGCTTGACTGACAGGTACTGCCTGCCCGGCACCCGTGGTAACCTATGCACCTTGAAAAATCCGGTGGGTCTCGGCGTCGCGAACGCAACACAGAACGCCCCAAATTTGCCCCACAATGTTGAGACCTACTTTCTAAACCATTGATGAATAAAGCAATCTCCGATTTCTCCGCACACACCCCGATGATGCAACAGTACTGGAAGCTGAAGAACCAGCACCCAGATCAGCTGATGTTCTACCGCATGGGCGACTTCTACGAGATCTTCTACGAGGATGCGAAGAAGGCTGCGAAACTGCTGGATATCACCCTGACCGCACGCGGTCAGTCGGCCGGCCAGTCCATCCCCATGTGCGGGATTCCGTTCCATTCGCTGGAAGGCTACCTGGCCAAGCTGGTCAAGCTCGGCGAATCGGTGGTGATCTGCGAGCAGATTGGCGACCCCGCCACCAGCAAGGGCCCGGTGGAACGCCAGGTGGTGCGCATCATCACACCGGGCACGGTCAGTGACGAGGCGCTGCTCGACGAGCGCCGCGACAACCTGAT
Organism: Pseudomonas sp. 10-1B; assembly: GCF_000935045.1. Taxonomy (GTDB): domain Bacteria; phylum Pseudomonadota; class Gammaproteobacteria; order Pseudomonadales; family Pseudomonadaceae; genus Aquipseudomonas. Next base: position 60,085 of record NZ_JYKS01000014.1, on the reverse strand, counting down.
TGCCGCACTGCTCGGTGACGAACGCCTGTTCGGCCTGGCCGTGCTGGACATCACCAGCGGCAACTTCAGCGTGCAGGAGATCAAGGGCTGGGAAAACCTGCTGGCCGAGCTCGAGCGCCTGAACCCGGTCGAGCTGTTGATCCCCGACGACTGGCCGCGCGACCTGCCCGCCGAGAAACGCCCGGGCGCCCGCCGTCGTGCGCCGTGGGACTTCGACCGCGATTCGGCGCGCAAGGCCCTGTGCCAACAGTTCGCCACCAAGGACCTCAAGGGCTTTGGCTGCGACAAGCTGACCCTGGCCATCGGTGCCGCCGGCTGCCTGCTGACCTACGCCAAGGAAACCCAGCGAACCGCCCTGCCGCACCTGCGCAGCCTGCGTCACGAACGCCTGGACGACACGGTCATCCTCGACGGCGCCAGCCGCCGCAACCTGGAGCTGGACATCAACCTGGCTGGCGGCCGTGACAATACCCTGCAGTCGGTGATCGACCGCTGCCAGACCGCCATGGCCAGCCGCTTGCTGAGCCGCTGGCTGAACCGCCCGTTGCGCGACCTCAAGGTGCTGCAGGCACGCCAGGACTCGATCCGCTGCCTGCTCGACGCTTATCGCTTCGAGAAGCTACAGCCGCAGCTCAAGGAAATTGGCGATATCGAGCGGATCCTCGCCCGTATCGGCCTGCGCAACGCTCGCCCACGCGACCTGGCGCGCCTGCGCGACGCCCTTGGCGCCCTGCCCGAGCTGCAGAACGCCATGACCGAGCTGGAGGCACCGCACCTGGCGCGCCTGGCTGCCATTACCGGCACCTACCCGGAGCTGGCCAGCCTGCTGGAGCGGGCGATCATCGATAACCCGCCGGCGGTGATCCGCGACGGCGGCGTGCTCAAGGCCGGCTATGACAACGAGCTGGACGAACTGCTGGCGATCAGCGAGAACGCCGGCCAGTTCCTGATCGACCTGGAAGCCCGGGAAAAAGCCCGCACGGGCCTGGCCAACCTCAAAGTCGGCTACAACCGTGTGCATGGTTATTTTATCGAGCTGCCGACCAAGCAAGCCGAGCAGGCACCGGGCGACTACATCCGCCGCCAGACCCTGAAAGGCGCCGAACGCTTCATCACTCCGGAGCTGAAGGCGTTCGAGGACAAGGCACTGTCGGCCAAGAGCCGCGCCCTGGCCCGCGAGAAGATGCTCTACGACGCCCTGCTGGAAACCCTGATCAGCCACCTGGCGCCGCTGCAGGACAGCGCCGCCGCCCTGGCCGAACTGGACGTGCTCAGCAACCTGGCCGAGCGTGCACTGAACCTCGACCTGAACTGCCCACGCTTCGTCGACGAGCCGTGCCTGCGCATCGAGCAGGGCCGCCACCCGGTGGTGGAACAGGTATTGACCACACCGTTCGTGGCCAACGACCTGGGCCTGGACAACAACACGCGCATGCTGATCATCACCGGCCCGAACATGGGCGGTAAGTCGACCTACATGCGCCAGACCGCCCTGATCGTGCTGCTGGCGCATATCGGCAGCTTCGTGCCAGCGGCCAGCTGCGAGCTGTCGCTGGTCGACCGCATCTTCACCCGTATCGGCTCCAGCGACGACCTGGCCGGCGGGCGCTCGACCTTCATGGTCGAGATGAGCGAAACAGCCAACATCCTGCACAACGCCACCGACCGCAGCCTGGTGCTGATGGACGAAGTGGGCCGTGGTACCAGCACCTTCGATGGCCTGTCGCTGGCCTGGGCCGCCGCCGAGCGCCTGGCCCAGCTGCGCGCCTACACCCTGTTCGCCACGCACTATTTTGAACTCACCGTGCTACCGGAGAGCGAGCCGCTGGTGGCCAACGTGCACCTCAACGCCACCGAGCACAACGAGCGCATCGTGTTCCTGCACCACGTGCTGCCTGGCCCGGCCAGCCAGAGTTACGGCCTGGCCGTGGCGCAATTGGCCGGCGTACCCACGGCGGTCATCCAGCGTGCCCGTGAACACCTGGGGCGCCTGGAAACTGCCAGCCTGCCGCATGAACAGCCAGTGGCCCCAAAAGCCAAGGACGCGCCACAAGTGCCGCACCAGAGCGATCTGTTCGCCAGCCTGCCTCACCCAGCCATCGAGAAGCTGGGCAAGTTGCAGTTGGACGACATGACTCCGCGTCAAGCTATCGAAATGCTATATCAACTAAAGAACCTGTTATAACGGCACCCATTACAAGCTGGTAGAATCCGCCGCGGTTTGCTGGTGCTGCAGGTTATTAGCCTGGCCTGCAGCCATACCTGTAAACCGCGCGGCCCTGAGAGGAAGGGCCGCCGCCGTCGCCTGAGGAGAGAACTAGAAATGACCTTCGTCGTCACCGACAACTGCATCAAATGCAAATACACCGACTGCGTGGAAGTCTGTCCGGTGGACTGCTTCTACGAAGGCCCGAACTTCCTGGTCATCCACCCGGACGAGTGCATCGACTGCGCCCTGTGCGAGCCGGAATGCCCAGCGCAAGCCATCTTCTCGGAAGACGAAATCCCTGCGGGGATGGAGAACTTCATCGAGCTGAACGCCGAACTGGCGGAAATCTGGCCGAACATCACCGAGCGCAAGGACGCCCTGCCGGACGCTGAAGAGTGGGACGGCAAGACCGGCAAGATTGCCGATCTGGAGCGCTGATAGCGCACGCAAGTTAAGCCTATAAGGCACATTGGGGCTGCTGTGCAGCCCATCGCAGGCAAGCCAGCTCCCACAGGTACCGCGCAGATCTCAGGCTTTGCGCAGTCCCTGTGGGAGCTGGCTTGCCTGCGATGGGCCGCACAGCGGCCTCAAATGGCTTAACTGACTGGCATTACCCCACGGGCCTTTTTTGTTTTTCTGCAGGCAAAAAAAAGGGGCGGTTTGACCCGCCCACATTTTTTCCGTAGTCCCTGCTTGTCCCAAACATCATCCTGATGAAATCGCTTCTTGCGATGTCCCTGGCCTTCGTCCTGAAAGCCTGTGCATGTCCCTGTGCACAGTTCGAATACTAGCGGCTCGAGCCGGGCGGGCAACCAGCAAATCTCTCAAGGTGTTACGGGGGACACATTTCCTCACAGCCAAATAAGCCATGATTTTCAATGAGTTGAGAAAACTCAGGATCTGCAAACGACAATGATTTACCAAGACTTACGTAGATAGCTTACAAAACAAGTAAGCAAAGGCTTACACGCGATGTTACTGGGGTAGCGCGGTACATAATTCAACATCTGCTTTGCCTGGCAGATTTCTGGGGCTGCTTTGCACCCCTTTCGCGACACAAGGCCGCTCCCACAGGAGGTATGCGCCCCCCTGTGGGAGCGGCCTTGTGTCGCGAAAGGGGCGCACAGCGCCCCCAGCAATCTCGAATGAAACATACAAAAACGCCCCGAGGTCATCGAGGCGTTTGGCGCTACAGGCCTTCGCTACTGGAACAACGACTCACTGGACAGGCCGTTCTTCTCGAGGATCTCACGCAGGCGCTTGAGCCCCTCCACCTGAATCTGCCGCACCCGCTCACGGGTCAGGCCGATTTCCAGGCCAACATCTTCCAGGGTGCTGCTTTCATGCCCACGCAGGCCAAAGCGACGCACCACCACTTCACGCTGCTTGTCGGTCAACTCACCCAGCCATTGGTCGATGCTCTGCGACAGGTCGTCATCCTGCAACAGTTCGCACGGGTCGGTCGGGCGGTCGTCGGTCAGGGTATCGAGCAGGGTCTTGTCCGAGTCCGGGCCAAGCGACACATCCACCGAAGACACCCGCTCGTTCAGGCCCAGCATGCGCTTGACCTCGGCGACCGGCTTCTCCAGCAATGTGGCGATTTCCTCTGGCGAGGGTTCGTGGTCGAGCTTCTGGGTCAGCTCGCGCGCGGCGCGCAGGTAGACGTTCAGTTCCTTGACCACGTGGATCGGCAGGCGAATGGTGCGGGTCTGGTTCATGATCGCCCGTTCGATGGTCTGGCGAATCCACCAGGTCGCATAGGTCGAAAAACGGAAACCACGCTCCGGGTCGAACTTCTCGACCGCACGGATCAGCCCCAGGTTGCCCTCCTCGATCAGGTCGAGCAGCGACAGGCCACGGTTCACGTAACGACGGGCAATTTTTACAACCAGGCGCAGGTTGCTTTCGATCATGCGCTTGCGGCCGGCAGGGTCGCCCTTTTGCGACAGGCGCGCAAAGTGCACTTCCTCTTCCGGCGAAAGCAGCGGCGAGAATCCGATCTCGTTGAGATACAGCTGGGTGGCATCGAGCGCCCGGCTGTAATCGATGTACTTGTGTTGCTTGAGCGAAGAGCCCGACTTGGCCCTCGTCCGAACCGAAGATACAGCAGGTTCGTCTGACACCACATCCGTTTCCAAAACGATACCCGTCTCCATCAGGAGGACGTCATCGTCGATGTCAAACTCCGGCACTTCTTTACTGAGAGCCATTGTTATAGTCCTTTGCTGAGTTCGAACTCAGACTCGAGCGTCACCTTTATCCCTGGCAGCGCTTGAGCCTGTCCCCTCTACATCACAGGAACAGGCCGGGTACAACGGTCAACGACGTGGCAGGAACTGGAGCGGATCGACGGGTTTACCCTGGCGGCGAATCTCGAAATGCAGCTTCACCCGATCTGTGCCCGTGGACCCCATTTCAGCAATCGACTGCCCTGCCTTGACCTGCTGCCCCTCCCGAACCAACAGCCTGCGGTTGTGGCCGTAGGCACTGACGTAGGTATCGCTGTGCTTGATGATGATCAGCTCGCCGTAGCCCCTCAAGCCACTCCCGGCGTAGACCACTGCACCATCAGACGCAGCAAAAACAGGCTGTCCCAAATCACCGGCGATATCAATGCCTTTATTCAAACTACCGTTTGAAGCGAATTTTCCAATCAACACGCCGTTGGCAGGCCAGGTCCAGCCGCCTGCCGCGCGCTCCGCGGCGGGCACGGTGGCGGCTACCGGGGCCTTGGTGGAGGGCGCCGGCGTGGCCGGTTTGCTGGTGCTGGCAGGCACTGGAGGGGGGCTGCCCACAGGGCGCCGGGTGACCGTGGTGCGGCTCGACGAGGACGGGCTGGACACCACCGTGGTACTCCCCGTGGCGCCGCTGCTGAAACGAATCGCTTGCCCCGGGCGGATGGTATAGGGCGGCACGATGCCGTTGCGTGCGGCCAGCTCCTTGTAGTCCCAACCGTAGCGGAAGGCGATGGAGAACAGCGTGTCTCCCGGCTTGACGATGTATTGCCCGGCGGTCACCGTCGGGCGCTTGGGCACGGCGTTGTTGCGGTCGACCACCCGCGCGCCGGTGCTGGTGCTACTGCTCGAGCAACCCATCAGTAGCGTGCCCATGGCCAGTGCAATCACCAGAAGCTTGAAACCCGACCCGTCCTTGCGCTGCCGAATGACTGTGTGACCCACCCGCGCTCCCCTCATGGTGCCGAAAAACGATATGAAGACAAGAAATGCAATATTGTTGCAATTATAACCAAGCCCGCCCGCATTGGCAGGGCCGATGCAAAGGCCTGGCGCGAAGCCCAGACGCACTGTGCGCGGCTGCGTCATCTCGCCAGATAGACAGGGCGATGCTGCAAGAATTCGCCACTGGCGCAAAAATACCCGTGGGGCTCAGGCCAGCGGGCCATTGAGCAGCGGCACGAAGCGCACGGCCCCCAGCACACGGCGAGAGAACCCATGCTCCTCGCGCACGATCAGCATCAGTTGCTGCACTTCGCCGGCCGGCCCTACCGGAATCACCATGCGGCCACCGGGTGCCAGCTGGTCGAGCAGTGCCTGCGGCACCTCCGGCGCCACGGCAGTGACGATGATGCCGTTGTACGGCGCCAGCGCCGGCCAGCCCTCGCAACCGTCGCCCCAGCGGAACACCACGTTGCGCAGGTTCAGCTCCACCAGGCGCTCCTTGGCCCGGTCCTGCAGCACCTTGATGCGCTCCACCGAGAATACCCGCTCCACCAATTGGGCCAGGATCGCCGTCTGGTAACCTGAGCCGGTGCCGATTTCCAGCACCTTGTCCAGTGGCCCGGCCTCGAGCAGCAGCTCGCTCATGTGGGCAACCATGAACGGTTGCGAAATGGTCTGGTTGTGGCCGATCGGCAGGGCGGTGTCTTCGTAGGCACGATGTGCCAGCGCCTCGTCGACGAACAGGTGGCGCGGCGTACGGCGAATCACGTCGAGCACCTTGGTGTTGGAAACACCCTCTTCGCACAGGCGCTGGATCAGCCGCTCCCGGGTACGCTGGGAGGTCATGCCGATGCCGCGCCGCAGCATATCGTCCTCGCGCATCAGAACAGGCCCTCCAGCCAACCGTCGAGCTGCTCGAAGGCATCACTGAAGGTGCGGTCGAGTTGCAGCGGGGTAATCGATACGTAGCCTTGCATCACCGCGTGGAAGTCGGTGCCCGGGCCGCCGTCCTCGGCATCCCCGGCCACGGCGATCCAGTAGCCTTCCTTGCCGCGCGGGTTGACCACCTTGGTCGGCGCCGCCGCCCGCGCCCGGTGACCGAGGCGGGTGAGCTGGATGCCGCGGATGTGCTCCAGCGGCAGGTTGGGGATGTTGACGTTGAGTACGGTACGTGGCGGCAGTGCCAGGCGCGATTGTGCCTCGACCAGGCGGCGGGCGATATGGGCCGCGGTCGGCAGGTTGTCCGGCTGGCGCGACAACAGCGAAAACGCCAGCGAGGTACCGCCGAGGAACCGGCCTTCCAGCGCCGCGGCGACCGTGCCCGAATACAGCACGTCGTCGCCCAGGTTGGCCCCCAGGTTGATCCCCGACACGACCATGTCCGGCGTGTGCGGCAACAGCCCATTGAGCCCCAGGTGCACGCAGTCGGTCGGCGTGCCGTTGAGGCTGATGAAGCCGTTGGCCAGGGTCTGCGGGTGCAGTGGCCGGTCCAGCGTCAGCGAACTGCTGGCGCCGCTCTTGTCTTGCTCCGGGGCGATCACCACGCACTCGGCGTAATCCACCAGCGCAGCGTGCAGCGCGGCGATGCCGGGTGCGGTAACACCGTCGTCGTTAGAAATCAGAATACGCATGGGCTGTCCGTCTGCCCTGCCGACACCAGATCCACGACTTCACGCACCACCACGGTGGCGAAGCATCCAGCCGGCAGGACGAATTCCAGTTGCAGGATATCAGGCTCGGGATAATGCCACGTCAGGCCGCCAATAGGGAGCCGCAGAATGCGCCGTTCGTGATCCATTCTCGCCTGGGCCAACCACTGGCAAAGTGCCGGCTGCCGTGCGCCGACAGCGTTCTCCAGGTGCGCGGTGGCAGCTGCGGCAGGCGAATCGCCCTCCCCCCACAGCGGGCCGGTCGGGTGCAGGTCGAGAATCGCCAGGCGCGGATCGCCGCATTCCGCCTCACCCGCAGGAAAGAAGCTGCGGCTGTCGGTGAAGGCCAGCAGGTCGCCCACCTGGGCACGTGCCCAACTGCCCTCGGCAACCCGGGCGGCCAACACCTGGTTGAACAGGTAGCTACGCCCGGCCGAGAGCAGCCGCGAACGCACGTTGCGCTGTTCGGGCAGGGCCTTGCGCGCGGCCCAGTCGAGGGCGTCGTGGACGTTGCCGCCAGCGTGGCCGAAGCGCTGGGTGCCGAAATAGTTGGGCACACCTTGTTGCTTGAGCTGTTCCAGGCGCGCATCCACCGCCTGATGATCAGCGGCCAGGGCGGTCAGGCGCAGGGTGAAGCCGTTGGCCGAATGCGCACCGCGCTGCAGCTTGCGCTGGTGGCGCACCTGCTTGAGCACGCGCAGGCTGGCATCTTCGGCACGCGACAGGTCCGGGTCGGCCTTGCCCGGCAGGTGCAGGCTGAACCACTGGCGGGTCAGCGCCTGGCGGTCCTTGAGCCCGGCGTAGCTGATGCTGCGTACCGGCACGCCGGCGGCGCGGGCCAGGCGGCGGGCAGCTTCTTCGGTGTTCAGGTCGCGCTTCTCGACCCATAGCCACAAGTGCTCGCCCTGGCCGGACAGCGGGATATCCAGCACTTCGTCGACCTGGAAGTCTTCGGCCACCGCCTTGAGTACGGCGGTGCCCAGTGGTTCACCCGCTGCGCGCGGGCCCAGCAATTCCAGTTCGGTCATGCTGGCAGCAGCAGGGCCACCGAATGCACGGCGATACCCTCCTCGCGGCCGGTGAAGCCCAGCTTCTCGGTGGTGGTGGCCTTGACGTTGACCTGGTCGAGCGCGACTTGCAGGTCTTCGGCGATCAGCTGGCGCATGGTCTCGATGTGCGGGGCCATCTTCGGCGCCTGGGCGACGATGGTGGCGTCGACGTTGCCGACCTTCCAACCCTTGGCCTGGACGATACCGAGCACATGGCGCAGCAGCACGCGGCTGTCGGCGCCCTTGAACTGCGGGTCGGTATCGGGGAAGTGCTTGCCGATGTCGCCCAGCGCTGCCGCGCCAAGCAAGGCATCGCTCAAGGCGTGCAGCAGCACGTCGCCGTCGGAATGGGCCAGCAGGCCGTACTTGTGGGGGATACGCACCCCGCCCAGGGTAATGAAATCACCGTCGCAGAAACGGTGCACATCGTAGCCGTGGCCAATACGCATAAGAAAACGCCCTGAATGAGTCAGGGCGTGATTCTACCTGCTTTAGACGCCATTGGGGCTGCTTCGCAGCCCATCGCCGGCAAGCCAGCTCCCACAGGATCACCACAGCCCATCAGGCCTGTGCAGTACCTGTGGGAGCTGGCTTGCCGGCGATGAGGCAAACACCGCAGCTATGCCTTACACCCGCCCCAGCGCCACCGCATGGTGGCGCAGGTGCTCTTCGATGAAGCTGGCGATGAAGTAATAGCTGTGGTCATACCCCGGCTGCAGACGCAGGGTCAGTTCATGCCCCCCTTTGCGCGCAGCCTGCTCCAGCGCCTCGGGCTTGAGCTGCTTCTCGAGGAAGTCGTCACGGTCGCCCTGGTCCACCAGCAACGGCGGGCACTCGCCGCTCGGGGTCTCGGCCAGCAGTACGCTGGCATCCCACTCCCGCCAACGCGCACGGTCTTCACCCAGGTAGCGGCCGAAGGCCTTCTCGCCCCACGGGCAGTCCATCGGGTTGCTGATCGGCGAGAACGCCGACACCGAGCGGTAGCGCCCCGGGTTGCGCAAGGCGCACACCAGCGCGCCATGGCCACCCATGGAATGGCCGCTGATGCTGCGCTCGGCCGACGCCGGGAAGTGCGCCTCGATCAGCGCCGGCAACTCCTCCACCACATAATCGTGCATGCGGTAGTGCTGGGCCCAGGGCTGCTGGGTGGCGTTGAGGTAGAAGCCGGCTCCCAGGCCGAAGTCCCAGGCGCCGTCAGGGTCGCCCGGCACCTGCTCGCCACGCGGGCTGGTGTCCGGGGCGACGATGATCAACCCAAGCTCCGCGGCCAGGCGCTGGGCGCCGGCCTTCTGCATGAAGTTCTCGTCGGTGCAGGTGAGGCCGCTTAGCCAGTACAGCACCGGCAGCTTCTCGCCCTGTTCGGCCTGCGGCGGCAGGTAGACGGCGAACACCATGTCGCAGCCCAGCACCTTGGAGTGATGCCGGTAACGCTTGTGCCAGCCGCCGAAGCTCTTCTGGCAGGAGATGTTATCCAGGCTCATGGCTGACCTCAGAAGTGGATCACGCTGCGGATGCTCTTGCCTTCATGCATCAGGTCGAAGGCCTTGTTGATGTCCTCCAGGCCCATGGTGTGGGTGATGAAGGTATCCAGCGGGATCTCGCCCTTCTCGGACATTTCCACGTAGCTTGGCAGCTCGCTGCGGCCGCGCACGCCGCCGAACGCCGAACCACGCCATACCCGGCCGGTGACCAGCTGGAACGGACGGGTGGAGATTTCCTGGCCGGCACCGGCCACGCCGATGATCACCGACTCACCCCAGCCCTTGTGGCAGCATTCCAGGGCCGCACGCATCAGCTGGACGTTGCCGATGCACTCGAAGGAGAAATCCACGCCGCCATCGGTAAGGTCGACGATCACTTCCTGGATCGGGCGGTCGTAGTCTTTCGGGTTGATGCAGTCGGTGGCACCCAGTTGGCGGGCGATTTCGAACTTGGCCGGGTTGATGTCGATGGCGATGATGCGCGAGGCCTTGGCCTTCACTGCACCGATCACTGCCGACAGGCCGATGCCGCCGAGGCCGAAGATGGCCACGGTGTCACCCGCCTTGACCTTGGCGGTGTTGAGCACCGCACCGATACCGGTGGTGACGCCGCAACCCAGCAGGCAGACCTTTTCCAGTGGCGCTTCTTTCTGGATCTTGGCCACGGAAATTTCCGGCAGCACGGTGTACTCGGAGAAGGTCGAGGTGCCCATGTAGTGGAACAGTGGCTGGCCTTTGTAGGAGAAGCGCGTGGTGCCGTCCGGCATCAGGCCCTTGCCCTGGGTGGCGCGGATGGCCTGGCACAGGTTGGTCTTGCCGGAGCGGCAGAATTTGCACTGGCCGCATTCGGGGGTGTACAGCGGGATGACGTGGTCACCGACGGCGACCGAGGTCACGCCCTCGCCTACCGCTTCGACGATCGCGCCGCCTTCGTGGCCGAGGATCGACGGGAAGATACCCTCCGGGTCGGCACCGGACAGGGTGTAGGCGTCGGTGTGGCAGACACCGCTGGCGACCACGCGCAGCAGCACTTCACCCGCCTTGGGCATGGCCACGTCGACTTCGACGATTTCCAACGGTTTCTTGGCTTCGAAGGCTACGGCAGCACGGGACTTGATCATCAAAGGTCTCCAGACAGAGGATCGATTCGGTCTGGCAAGTGTAATTCACTGCCTTTTGATGAATAATCCAGCCAAAGACAAAACATTATTGCCACACAGGGATAATCCATGAGCAGCCGCTGGGAAGGCATCGACGAGTTCGTCGCCGTGGCCGAGTCGGGCCAGTTCACTGCGGCCGCCGAACGCCTGGGCGTGTCCTCATCGCACATCAGCCGGCAAATCGCCCGGCTGGAGGAGCGCCTGCAGACACGCCTGCTATACCGCAGTACCCGCCGGGTAACCCTGAGCGAGGCCGGGCAGACCTTTCTGCAGCACTGCCAGCGCCTGCAGGATGGCCGCGAGGAAGCCTTGCGCGCCATGGGCGACCTGGCCAGCGAACCCAAGGGGTTACTGCGCATGACCTGTGCGGTGGCCTATGGCGAGCGCTTCATCGTGCCGCTGGTGACACGGTTCATGGCGCTGTACCCGCAGTTGCGGGTGGACGTGGAACTGAGCAACCACACCCTGGACCTGCTGCATGAAGGCATGGACCTGGCCATCCGCCTGGGCCGCCTGGCTGACTCCCGCTTGGTGGCCACCCGCCTGGCGCCTCGGCGCATGTACCTGTGCGCCTCGCCGGCTTACCTGGAGCGTTATGGTCGGCCGCATAGCCTGTCGGAGCTGGCCCGCCACAATTGCCTGGTGGGCAGTTCGGATATGTGGGCACTGCTGCAGGACGGCCGCGAGATCAGCCAGCGGGTGCAGGGCAACTGGCGCTGCAACAGTGGCCAGGCAGTGCTGGATGCGGCGTTGCAGGGGATGGGCTTGTGCCAGCTGCCGGACTATTACGTGCTGGAACATCTGCACAGCGGTGCGCTGGTGTCGTTGCTGGAGGCGCACCAGCCGCCGAACACGGCGGTTTGGGCGTTGTATCCGCAGCAACGGCATTTGTCGCCTAAGGTGCGGCGGTTGGTGGATTACCTGAAGGAGGGGTTGGCGGGGTTGCCGGAGTATCGTTTCAACTGAAGGGATGTGTTGTCTGTACCGGCCTCTTCGCGGGCTTGCCCGCTCCCACAGGAACAGCGCAAACCTGAAGAGGTGTGCGGTCCCTGTGGGAGCGGGCAAGCCCGCGAAGAGGCCGGTACAGGAATACGAAATTCAGCGGCGTCCAGCCCAACGCTGGCGCAACCACTCCAGGTCTTCCGGCCGGGTCACCTTGATGTTGTCGCTGCGCCCTTCGACCAGCCGCGGCGCCTGGCCGGACCATTCGATGGCCGAGGCTTCATCGGTCACCACTATATCCGACACCAGGCACTCGGCCAGCGCCCGGTGCAAGGCACCCAGGCGGAACATCTGCGGTGTGTACGCCTGCCAGATGGTACTGCGGTCCACCGTGGCGCTCACCCGGCCATTGCCATCGGCACGCTTGAGGGTATCGCGCGCCGGCACTGCCAGCAGGCCGCCCACCGGGTCGTGCGCCAGCTCCGACAACAACTTGTCCAGGTCGCTGCGCGCCAGGTTCGGCCGCGCGGCATCGTGCACCAGCACCCAATCGCCGTCCGCTGCCCCTTGGGCATGCAGCAGCAGCAAGGCATTGAGCACCGAATCAGCGCGCTCACGCCCGCCCGCCGCGCGCTGGATGCGCGGGTCGCTGGCGCAGCGCAGGCCAGGCCAGTACGGGTCGTCTTCGGCGATACTGACCACCACGCCCTTGAGCGCCGGGTGGCCAAGAAAACAGTCGAGGCTGTGCTCGAGAAGGGTCTGCCCGGCCAGTTCCAGGTATTGCTTGGGACGGTCGGCAGCCATGCGGGCACCAACGCCCGCAGCAGGAATCACGGCCCAGAAGGCCGGCAAGGTATCGATCATTTCTGTGGCAACTGGAAGAGGGTTTCGCCCTCTTTGACCATCCCCAATTCATGGCGAGCCCGCTCTTCAACGGTCTCCATGCCTTTTTTCAGCTCCAGCACTTCGGCATCGAGCACGCGGTTACGCTCGAGCAAGCGCTCGTTCTCGGCATGCTGTTCGGCTATCTGCTGCTTGAGCTCGGTCACTTGCGCCAGGCTGCCGCTGCCCACCCACAGGCGGTACTGCAGGCCACCCAACAGCAGGAGCAGAACGAGGAACACCCAATAGGGACTGCGCATCACGTTATCCAGGTTAAAAAGGCTGCCGCGTACTTGTTACTTCGGGGCCTCGAATAGCACGAAGCCTGGCCGAGGCCAGGCTTCGTCGACAGAAACCCGTTGGAACACAGGAACATTCAGTACGAACGTCCCTGCAGCTCCGGCTGCTGTCTTTTTACCATCTCTTGCTTAGCCGCGAAACTCGGCACGACCACGGTAAACCGCTTTGGCGCCCAGTTGCTCTTCGATGCGCAGCAGCTGGTTGTACTTGGAAACGCGGTCGGAGCGGCACAGCGAACCGGTCTTGATCTGGCCCGCGGCAGTACCCACGGCCAGGTCGGCAATGGTCGAGTCTTCGGTTTCACCGGAACGGTGCGAGATCACCGCGGTGTAGCCGGCAGCCTTGGCCATCTGGATGGCTTCCAGGGTTTCGGTCAGCGAGCCGATCTGGTTGAACTTGATCAGGATCGAGTTACCGATGCCCTTCTCGATGCCTTCCTTGAGGATCTTGGTGTTGGTCACGAACAGGTCGTCACCCACCAACTGGACTTTTTCACCAATCTTGTCGGTGAGGATTTTCCAGCCAGCCCAGTCGGACTCGTCCAGGCCGTCTTCGATCGAGATGATCGGGAAGCGCTCGGTCAGGCCCTTCAGGTAGTCGGCGAAGCCTTCGGCGTCGAACGACTTGCCTTCGCCGGACAGGTTGTACTTGCCGTCTTCGTAGAATTCGGAAGCAGCGCAGTCCAGGGCCAGGGTCACGTCGGTACCCAGCTTGTAGCCGGCTTTCTCGACCGCTTCGGCGATGGCACCCAGGGCGTCTTCGTTGGAAGCCAGGTTAGGGGCGAAGCCACCTTCGTCACCTACGGCAGTGTTCAGGCCACGGGCCTTCAGCACGGCTTTGAGGTGGTGGAAGATTTCGGTGCCCATGCGCAGGCCGTCAGAGAAGGTCTTGGCGCCAACCGGCTGAACCATGAACTCCTGGATGTCGACGTTGTTGTCGGCGTGCTCGCCACCGTTGATGATGTTCATCATCGGTACCGGCATCGAGTACTGGCCCGGGGTGCCGTTCAGGTTGGCGATGTGCGCGTACAGCGGCAGGTCCTGGTCCTGGGCAGCGGCCTTGGCGGCAGCCAGGGAAACGGCCAGGATGGCGTTGGCGCCCAGCTTGGCCTTGTTCTCGGTACCGTCCAGTTCGATCATGGCGCGGTCCAGAGCCTTCTGGTCGGCAGGGTCCTTGCCCAGCAGCAGGTCACGGATAGGGCCGTTGATGTTGCCGACGGCCTTCAGCACGCCCTTGCCCAGGTAACGGCTCTTGTCGCCATCACGCAGCTCCAGCGCTTCGCGCGAGCCGGTGGAAGCACCGGACGGCGCGCAAGCGCTGCCGATGATGCCGTTGTCCAGCAGCACATCGGCTTCCACGGTGGGGTTGCCACGCGAATCGAGAACTTCACGACCTTTGATGTCGACGATCTTTGCCATTGTTGTAAGCACTCCAGAATTGACGAAAACAACGCAGCTTTGGGAATTCTTGCCGTTCACCAGGCGACATGGCACGGGCAGGCCTGGCGAAGGGAGCCCCTGACCGATAGGTCAGGGGGTGGAACGGGCGGTACTTTACCCGAGAAATGAGCTTTACGCGGTTTCTACCGTCGGAAAACTTTTCACCAGGTCGTCCAGTTGCTTGAGCTGGGCCAGGAACGGCTCCAGCTTGTCCAGGCGCAGGGCGCATGGGCCATCGCACTTGGCGTTGTCCGGATCAGGGTGTGCTTCGAGGAACAGGCCAGCCAGGCCCTGACTCATGCCAGCCTTGGCCAGGTCGGTGACCTGGGCGCGGCGGCCACCGGCAGAGTCCGAGCGGCCACCCGGCATCTGCAAGGCGTGGGTCACGTCGAAGAACACCGGGTACTCGAACTGCTTCATGATGCCGAAGCCGAGCATGTCCACCACCAGGTTGTTGTAGCCGAAGCTCGAACCACGCTCGCAGAGGATCAACTGGTCGTTACCGGCCTCCTCGCACTTGGTCAGGATGTGTTTCATTTCCTGGGGCGCGAGGAACTGGGCCTTCTTGATGTTGATCACCGCGCCGGTCTTGGCCATGGCCACCACCAGGTCGGTCTGCCGCGACAGGAAGGCCGGCAGCTGGATGATGTCGCAGACCTTGGCCACCGGCTCGGCCTGGTAAGGCTCGTGCACGTCGGTGATCACCGGCACGTTGAAGGTGCGCTTGATCTCCTCGAAGATCTTCAGGCCTTCTTCCATGCCAGGGCCACGGTAGGACGTCACCGACGAACGGTTGGCCTTGTCGAAGCTGGCTTTGAACACGTACGGAATACCGAGCTTCTCGGTCACCCGCACGTACTCTTCGCAGACCTTCAGGGCCAGGTCACGGGACTCCAGGACGTTCATGCCGCCAAACAGGACGAACGGCTTGTCGTTGGCGATCTCGATGTTACCGACGCGAATGATCTTCTGGGTCATTGATCAGGCCTTGTTCTTCTGAGCCAGGGCTGCCTTGACGAAACCGCTGAACAGCGGGTGGCCGTCACGCGGGGTCGAGGTGAATTCCGGGTGGAACTGGCAGGCGACGAACCATGGGTGGTCCTTGGACTCGACCACCTCTACCAGCGCGCCGTCTTCGGAACGGCCGGAAACCACCAGGCCGGCATCGACCAGTTGCGGCAGCAGGTTGTTGTTCACTTCGTAGCGGTGACGGTGACGCTCGGTGATCACGTCCTTGCCGTAGCAGTCATGCACCTTGGAACCGGCGGCCAGCTGGCAGTCCTGTGCGCCCAGGCGCATGGTGCCGCCCAGGTCGGAAGCTTCGCTGCGGGTCTCGACGGCACCGGTGGCATCGGCCCACTCGGTGATCAGGCCGACCACCGGGTGGCCGCTGTTGCGGTCGAACTCGGTGGAGTTGGCATCCTTCCAGCCCATCACGTTACGGGCGAATTCGATCACGGCTACCTGCATGCCCAGGCAGATACCCAGGTACGGCACCTTGTTCTCACGGGCGTATTGCACCGCGGTGATCTTGCCTTCCACGCCGCGCAGGCCGAAACCGCCCGGGACCAGGATGGCATCGGCGCCTTCCAGCAGGCTGGTGCCCTGGTTCTCGATGTCTTCCGAATCGATGTAGCGCAGGTTTACCTTGGTGCGGTTGGTGATGCCGGCGTGGCTCATCGCTTCGATCAGCGACTTGTACGCGTCCAGCAGCTCCATGTACTTGCCGACCATGGCGATGGTCACTTCTTGCTCAGGGTTGAGCTTGGCATCGACTACCTTGTCCCACTCGGACAGGTCGGCGCTGTTGCATTGCAGGCCGAAGCGCTCGACGACGAAGTCGTCCAGGCCCTGTGCATGCAGCACGCCCGGGATCTTGTAGATGGTGTCGACGTCTTCCAGCGAAATCACCGCACGCTCTTCGACGTTGGTGAACAGCGCGATCTTGCGACGCGACGAAGCATCGACCGGGTGGTCGGAGCGGCAGATCAGCACGTCCGGCTGCAGGCCGATGGAGCGCAGCTCCTTGACCGAGTGCTGGGTCGGCTTGGTCTTGGTCTCGCCAGCGGTGGCGATGTACGGGACCAGGGTCAGGTGCATCAGCATGGCGCGCTTGGAGCCCACTTCGACGCGCAGCTGGCGGATGGCCTCGAGGAACGGCTGCGACTCGATGTCGCCGACGG
This sequence comes from Pseudomonas sp. 10-1B, assembly GCF_000935045.1. Lineage (GTDB taxonomy): Bacteria > Pseudomonadota > Gammaproteobacteria > Pseudomonadales > Pseudomonadaceae > Aquipseudomonas. The sequence continues at coordinate 43,612 of NZ_JYKS01000014.1, read as the reverse complement.
TACCGCCGATTTCCACCAGGGCCACGTCGGCATCGCCGGCACCCTTGATGATACGACGCTTGATTTCGTCGGTGATGTGCGGGATGACCTGGATGGTCGCGCCCAGGTAGTCACCACGACGCTCTTTACGCAGCACGTGCTCGTAGATGCGACCGGTGGTGAAGTTGTTGTTCTGGGTCATGGTGGTGCGGATGAACCGCTCGTAGTGGCCCAGGTCGAGGTCGGTCTCGGCGCCATCGTGGGTGACGAACACTTCACCGTGCTGGAACGGGCTCATGGTGCCCGGATCGACGTTGATGTACGGATCCAGCTTGAGCATGGTGACCTTCAGGCCCCGCGCTTCCAGGATGGCCGCCAGGGAAGCCGAGGCAATGCCTTTCCCCAATGAAGAAACAACACCGCCCGTGACGAATATGTAGCGCGTCATGAAAAACCCTAGAAGTCTGCGTTAAGGCGGCCAGCGCCGCCGGAGAAAGCGAAGGAAGGCCGAAGCCCCCGATCACCTGCGTCAATCACAGTGCATCTCGAAAAACTGTCGCGTCTGTACAGACCAGGGGTATCCCCGGCATGGAGCTCGCTCGTCATTTTCAGAATCAGCCCAGCAAAAAACTGCTTGGTAATCGGCAACTCCTGTGTTTTCGCGGAACCCACAGAAGCTGTATCAAGAAGGGAGGGTAGTCTACCCGAATGTACCCTTCAGCTCAAACCTTGCGCGTTCGTCGGCAACTGCCAGTGCAACTGGCAATCCGCCCTCTCCAGCCCGGGCAAGTTGGCCACTGCCAGCAGGTGCTCGCCGTGGTACAGCAACGGCAGGCGCGAGCGCAGGAAATACGGCACCTGCTGCTCGTTGAGCAGGCGCTTGAGGTCACGCCGACCACGGCCAGGGACTTCCAGCCTTTCGCCGCCCTGGCGGTAGGCAATGTGCAGCCCATCCAGCGCTGCTGCGCCAACAAGACGCACACTGCCGTTAGCCGGCAACAGCAAAGGCACGGCAGGATCGGGCCAGGCCAGCCGGCCAGCGGGCTGCTGCAGCCAATCGCCGCTCAGCCACCAGATGCGCCCATGGCTACGCAGCAGTTGCCCATCGGCAAGCCGCCAGACCGGTTGGGCATCGCCGGCGGCATCGCGCAAGTCCATCCAGCCGGCCCAATGCCGGGTATCGGGCAAGCGGGTACGTTGGCTCAGCCAGTATTGCAAGGCATTGCGCTGACGGGCTGGCGACAGCGCCATCAGGACAGCCAGGTCGAGGGAGTCCAGCCCCGGCCAGGCAATGGGCGCCCCCTCCCCCGCAAGCGCCAAATCTTCCCGGGCCAGTTCGTCCAGCAAGCCCAGCGCCTCGCCCAGGTGCTCGGCGGCGCGGGCGAGATTCTGGCTGGCCTGCGGCCAACGTTGCTGTAACTGCGGGAACACTTCGCCGCGCAAGTAGTTGCGGGCGAAGTGCGTATCGGCGTTTGACGGGTCTTCGATCCAGACCAGCTCGTGGGCCTTGGCATAGTCCTGCAACTGCTGCCGGGAGCACCCCAGCAACGGCCTGACCAGGCAGCCCAGCCCTAGCGCCCGCTGCCCCGGCATCGCCGCCAGGCCACGCAGGCCGGCGCCGCGCAACAGGCGAAAGAGCAGGGTCTCGGCCTGGTCGTCGCGGTGCTGGCCGGTGAACAGGATGTCGCCTGGGCCGAGAGCATTCTTGAAGGCGGTATAGCGGGCATCGCGGGCGGCCTGTTCGAGACTGGCACCCGAAGAGACCTGGACGTGGATGACCTGGAGTTCGATGCCGAGGTTGTCGCAGATGGCTTGGCAGTGGGCGGGCCAGGCGTCGGCGGCGGGTTGCAGGCCGTGGTGGATGTGAATGGCGCGCAGTGGGGGCGAAGCATGCTTGCGGGCGTGTTCGGCCAACAGGTGCAGGAGGACGGTGGAGTCGAGGCCGCCGGAGAAGGCGATGTACCAGTTGGGGGCGTTGAGCCAGGGGGTGAGGTTGATCATGAAGGCCTCACATGGCTTGAGATCGCCGGGGGTGCTGTGCACCCCTTTCGCCGGCAAGCCAGGCTCCCACAAGGATCAGCGTCAACGCGGACAATGTGGGAGCTGGCTTGCCGGCGAATGGGCCGCAAAGCGGCCCCCCGGGCAAATCAAAATCAGAGACCGTAGCTCATCAGCCGCTCGTAACGACGGGCCAGCAGTGCGTCGTTGTCGAACTTGCCGAGCATGTCCAGCTGCTGCACCAGGTCGGCACGGATGCTTTCGGACATTTTCGCCGGGTCACGGTGGGCGCCGCCCAGCGGCTCCTGGATGACCTTGTCGACGATGTTCAGGCTCTTCAGGCGCTCGGCGGTGATGCCCATGGCCTCGGCCGCATCAGCCGCCTTGTCGGCAGTCTTCCACAGGATCGAGGCGCAACCTTCCGGCGAGATCACCGAGTAGGTGGAGTACTGCAGCATATTCAGTTGGTCGCACACGCCAATGGCCAGTGCACCGCCGGAACCGCCCTCGCCAATCACGGTGGCGATGATCGGGGTCTTCAGGCGCGCCATCACGCGCAGGTTCCAGGCGATGGCTTCGCTCTGGTTACGCTCTTCGGCGTCGATGCCCGGGTAGGCGCCCGGGGTGTCGATGAAGGTCAGGATCGGCATCTTGAAGCGCTCGGCCATTTCCATCAGGCGGCAGGCCTTGCGGTAGCCTTCCGGGCGTGGCATGCCGAAGTTGCGGCGTACCTTCTCGCGCACTTCGCGGCCCTTCTGGTGGCCGATGACCATGACCGGTTTGCCGTCCAGGCGCGCGGTACCGCCGACGATGGCGGCGTCGTCGGCGAAGTGGCGGTCGCCGTGCAGTTCTTCGAACTCGGTGAAGATGTGCTCCAGGTAGTCCAGGGTGTAGGGACGACGTGGGTGACGGGCCAGACGGGCGATCTGCCAGCTGGTCAGGTTGCCGAAGATGCTTTCGGTCAGGGTGCTGCTCTTGTCTTGCAGACGGGCAATTTCATCGCTGATGTTCAGCGAGTTGTCGTTGCCTACCAGGCGCAGGCCTTCGATCTTGGCTTGCAGGTCGGCAATCGGCTGTTCGAAATCGAGAAAATTCGGGTTCATAGTCATCCGTCTTGGGTCTACGGCCAGGCGGCCGGCCGGTTGATCCGTTTGGCGCCCTACCTTAAGGGATCAGGCGCATTCAGGTCGAGATTAAATTTTTGTCGGTTCAACGATATTGCAGGAAGACGTTCTCACGCCCGAACTGGTCACGCAGCGCCTGAATCAGCCCATCGGCCGGGTCAATCGCCCATTGCTCGCCGAACTGCAGCATCGCCTTGGCGTCGCTGCCGGTGTACTCCAGGGTGATCGGGCAAGCGCCACGATGACGGGTGATCAACTCGCCCAGCCACTTCAGCCGGTCGCCCTTGAGCGCTTCGTGCGCCACCTTCAGGCGCAGGCTTTCGGCCAGCTTGGTGCGCGCGTCCTCCATGGTCATCACCTGCTTCACCCGCAGGCGCAGGCCACCGGAGAAGTCGTCGTTGCTGACCTCGCCCTCGACCACCACCATGGCATCGTTCTGCAGCAAGGACTGTGCCGCGATGTAGGCATCAGCGAACAGCGATGCCTCGATGCGCCCGGAGCGGTCATCCAGGGTGACAAAGCCCATCTTGTCGCCCTTCTTGTTCTTCATCACCCGCAGGGCAATGATCATGCCGGCGATGGTCTGGGTTTCGCGCGACGGCTTGAGGTCGATGATGCGCTGGCGGGCAAAACGGCGTATCTCGGTCTCGTACTCGTCGATCGGGTGCCCGGTGAGGTACAGGCCGAGGGTGTCCTTCTCGCCCTTCAGCCGCTCCTTGAGGGTCAGTTCGCGTACCTTGCGGTGGTTGGCGTACACGTCGACATCTACCGAGTCGAACATGCCACCGAACAGGTCGACATGACCACTGTCAGCGGTATGCGCGGCCTGCTCGGCAGCCTTGACGGCCTCACCCAGTGCCGATAGCAAGGTGGCACGGTTGAGGTCGATGTTGGCGTGATAGGCCTTGATCTCGTCATGGAAGTGCGGGCCCAGGCGGTCCAGCGCGCCGCTGCGGATCAGCGCATCGAGGGTGCGTTTGTTGACCCGCTTGAGGTCGATGCGTTCACAGAAATCGAACAGGTCCTTGAAGGGACCACCCTGGGCGCGGGCCTCGACGATCGCTTCCACCGGGCCTTCGCCGACGCCCTTGATGGCGCCCAGGCCGTAGACGATACGGCCGTCATTATTGACGGTGAACTTGAAGTCGGAGAAGTTCACGTCCGGCGCGTCGAGGCGCAGCTTCATGCTGCGCACTTCCTCGACCAGCACCACCACCTTGTCGGTGTTGTGCATATCCGCCGACAGCACCGCCGCCATGAACGGCGCCGGGTGATGGGTTTTCAACCAGGCGGTCTGGTAGGACACCAGGCCATAGGCGGCGGAGTGGGATTTGTTGAAGCCATAGCCGGCGAACTTCTCTACCAGGTCGAAGATGTTACCCGCCAGATCGGCATCGATATTGTTGGCGACGCAACCTTCGATGAAACCACCACGCTGCTTGGCCATTTCCTCGGGCTTTTTCTTACCCATCGCCCGGCGCAGCATGTCTGCGCCGCCGAGGGTATAGCCAGCCATGACCTGGGCAATCTGCATCACCTGTTCCTGGTACAGGATGATGCCGTAGGTCGGTGCCAGTACCGGCTTGAGGCCTTCGTACTGGTAGTCGGAGTGTGGGTAGGCCAGCTCGGCACGGCCGTGCTTGCGGTTGATGAAGTCGTCCACCATGCCCGACTGCAGCGGGCCGGGGCGGAACAGCGCTACCAGTGCGATGAGGTCTTCCAGGCAGTCGGGCTTGAGCTTTTTGATCAGCTCCTTCATGCCTCGCGATTCAAGCTGGAACACCGCCGTGGTTTCGGCCTTCTGCAGCAGCTCGTAGGTCTTGCGGTCGTCCAGCGGGATGAAGTCGATGTTGACGTCGGGCAGGTTCTTCTTGGCCTGCTCGCGATTGATGATCTCCATCGCCCACTTGATGATGGTCAGGGTCCGCAGGCCGAGGAAGTCGAACTTCACCAGGCCCGCGGCCTCGACGTCATCCTTGTCGAACTGGGTTACCAGGCCGCCGCCCTCTTCGTCACAGGCGATCGGCGAGAAGTCGGTGAGCTTGGTCGGCGCGATCACCACGCCACCGGCGTGCTTGCCGGTACCCCGGGTGACGCCTTCGAGCTTCAGGGCCATGTCCCAGATCTCGCGGGCGTCTTCGTCGCCCTTGAGGAAGTCGCGCAGGATCTCTTCCTGCTCGTAGGCCTTCTCCAGGGTCATGCCCACTTCGAACGGGATCATCTTCGACAGGCGGTCGGCCAGGCCGTAGGACTTGCCCTGCACCCGCGCCACGTCACGCACCACCGCCTTGGCGGCCATGGTACCGAAGGTGATGATCTGGCTGACCGCGTTGCGACCATAGGCTTCGGCCACGTAGTCGATCACCCGGTCACGGCCGTCCATGCAGAAGTCGACGTCGAAGTCGGGCATGGAAATACGTTCAGGGTTGAGGAAGCGCTCGAACAGCAGGTCGTAGGCCAGCGGGTCGAGGTCGGTGATCTTCAGTACGTAGGCCACCAGCGAACCGGCACCCGAACCACGGCCCGGTCCGACCGGCACGTCGTTGTTCTTGGCCCACTTGATGAAGTCCATAACGATCAGGAAGTAACCGGGGAAGCCCATCTGGATGATGATATCCAGCTCGAACTTCAAGCGGTCCAGGTAAACCTGGCGCTTCTCTTCGTAATTGGGCGTGGTCTCTTTCGGCCACAGTACCGCCAGGCGCTCTTCCAAGCCTTCGTGGGACACATGGCGCAGGTAATCGTCGATGCCCATGCCGTTGGGCGTGGGGAAGTCGGGCAGGAAGTACTTGCCCAGCTGTACCTGGATGTTGCAGCGCTTGGCGATTTCGACGGTGTTGGCAATGGCATCGGGCAGGTCACTGAACAGCTCGGCCATTTCCTCGGCCGACTTCAGGTACTGCTGGTCGCTGTAGCCACGCGGGCGGCGTGGGTCGTCGAGGGTCCAGCCCTCGCCGATGCAAACACGGGTTTCGTGGGCGTCGAAATCGGTCTGCTTGATGAAACGCACGTCGTTGGTGGCCACCAACGGCGCGCCAAGGCTGTCGGCCAGGGCCACTGCAGCGTGCACGTATTCTTCGTCGCGGGCGCGGTTGGTACGCTGCACTTCGACGTAGAAACGCTCGGGGAACATGCCCATCCAGTCTTGCAACAGGGCCTGTGCTTCGTCGTTCCTGCCGGCCAGCAAGGCCATGCCGATGTCGCCCTCCTTGCCTGCGGACAAGGCAATCAGGCCCTCGCTGGCGGGGGCGATCCATTCACGCTGGAGGATGACCAGACCGTTGCGCTGGCCGTCGGTCCAGCCGCGCGAGATCAGCTCGGTGAGGTTGCGGTAACCCTGGGGGTTCATGGCCAGGAAGCAGATGCGCGACAGCGGCGCTTCCGGGTCGGCACCGGCCAGCCACAGGTCGGCGCCGCAGATCGGCTTGATGCCGGCGCCCATGGCGGTCTTGTAGAACTTGACCAGCGAGCACATGTTGCTCTGGTCGGTGATCGCCACCGCCGGCATGTTCATCCCCGCCAGCGCCTTGGCCAGCGGCTTGATCCGCACCAGGCCGTCGACCAGCGAGAATTCGGAGTGGACGCGCAGGTGAACGAAGGGAACCGACATGGAAGATCCTGTAGCTGTGCTGAACGACAAGGGCGGGATTGTAGCTTAAATGAGGGGGATTTCGGGGCTGCTTGTAGGAGCGGGTTTACCCGCGAACCAGGCGACGCGGTGGCTGGCACCGGCTGCGCCGGTGTTCGCGGGTAAAGCCGCTCCCACAGGAAACGCAGTACGGCATCCGAGTTCAGATCAGGGAATCGGTGATGCCTTCACGCGCTTCCCAGGCCGCCCGCACCGGGGCAAAGGAGCGCCGATGAATGGGCGTTGGCCCAAGCCGCGCCAGGGCCTCAAGGTGTACCGGCGTCGGATAACCCTTGTGCCCGCCAATACCATACCCAGGATAGATCAGCTCGAACGCGCTCATCTCCCGGTCACGAGTGACCTTGGCCAGGATCGAAGCAGCTGCAATGGCAGGCACCTGGCTGTCGCCCTTGACCACCGGTGATGCCGGCACGGCCAGCTTCGGGCAGCGGTTGCCGTCGATCAGGGCCAGCTTCGGGGTAATGTGCAGGCCTTCCACCGCGCGCTGCATGGCCAACATGGTGGCGTGCAGGATGTTGAGGCGGTCAATTTCCTCGACCTCGGCGCGGGCGATGCAAAAGCTCAGGGCCTTTTCGCAGATCTCGTCGAACAGCGCCTCGCGCCTGGCTTCGGTGAGCTTCTTCGAATCATTCAAACCCAGGATCGGGCGCGCCGGGTCGAGGATCACCGCCGCCGTCACCACAGCGCCGCACAACGGGCCACGGCCGACTTCGTCGACACCGGCGACCAGGTCCTCGACCAGGTTGAAATCCAGTCCAATTTGCATGTCAGCGGTCCTTGAGCAAGGCCAGTACCGCCTCGGCCGCCTGGTTGGAGGCGTCACGGCGCAGGGTGCGGTGAATTTCGTCGAAACGTTCGGTTTGCTGGCTGCCATCGGCTACCAGCGGCGCCAGGGTATTGGCCAAGGCTTCGCTGGTGGCCTGGTCCTGCAGCAATTCGGGCACCAGCTCGCGCTGGGCCAGCAGGTTTGGCAACGACACGTAGGGGCTCTTCACCAGGCGCTTGAGGATCCAGTAGGTCAAGGGCGCCAGGCGGTACGCCACCACCATTGGCCGCTTGTACAGCAGCGCTTCGAGGGTGGCGGTACCCGAGGCGATCAGCACTGCATCACAAGCCGCCAGGGCCTGGTGCGACTGGCCATCGAGCAGGGTCAGCGGCAACTGCCGCCCTTCGAGCATCTGCTCGACCTGGGCGCGCCGAGCGGCGTTGGCGCAGGGCAACACGAAACGCACGCCCGGCACCTGCTCACGCAAGCGCTCGGCCGCATCGAGGAACAACGCCCCCAGGCGCCCTACTTCACCACCCCGGCTGCCCGGCATCAGTGCCACCACCGGCCCCTCGCCCAGGCCCAGCGCGGCACGCGCCGCCGGGCGATCGGCTTCGAGCGGGATGGTGTCGGCCAACGGGTGGCCGACAAAGCGCACCGGCACGCCCTGCTCCTCGTAGAACCGCGCCTCGAACGGCAGCAGCGTCAGCATCAGGTCGCAGCCTTGGCGAATCTTCAGCACGCGCTTCTGCCGCCAGGCCCAGACCGACGGGCTGACGTAATGCACGGTCTTGATCCCGGCCTGGCGCAACTTCAGTTCGATATTGAGGGTGAAGTCCGGGGCGTCGATGCCGATGAACACATCGGGCTTTTCGGCGATCAGGGTCTGGATCAGCAGCTTGCGGCGCTTGAGCAGCTCGCGCAGGCGCCCCAGCACTTCGACCAGGCCCATGACGGCCAGGCGTTCCATGGGGAAATAGGATTGCAGGCCTTCGGCCTCCATCAAGGGGCCGCCAACGCCGATGAAACGTACATCGGGGTGGCGCACCTTGAGGGCACGCATCAAACCCGAACCGAGAATGTCGCCGCTGGCCTCACCTGCGACCAAGGCTACGCAAAGCCGGGCCATGTCAGCGGGTGATGCCGCGGGCGGAGTTCACGATCGACTGACGGAACAAGTCGACCTCAGGATACTTCGCGGCCGGTTCGTCCAGCTCCCTGAGCGCATCTTCGACGGTCAGGCCCTGGCGATAGACAATCTTGTAGCAACGACGCAGCACGTGGATCACCTCGTCGCTGAAACCCCGGCGGCGCATGCCCTCGAAGTTCATGCTGCGGGCTTCGGCCGGGCTGCCGAACACGGTGACGAAGGCCGGGACGTCCTTGCCGATCGCCGTGCCCATGCCGGAAAACGCGTGGGCACCGATATGGCAATACTGGTGCACCAGGGTGTAGCCGGACAGGATCGCCCAGTCCCCCACATGCACATGCCCGGCGAGGGCCGTGTTGTTGACCAGGATGCAGTGGTTGCCGATGACGCTGTCGTGGCCGATGTGGGCATAGGCCATGATCAGGTTGTGGTCGCCCACGGTGGTTTCCGCGCGGTCCTGCACGGTGCCACGGTGAATGGTCACCCCTTCGCGGAACACATTGTGGTCGCCGATCACCAGGCGCGTCGGCTCACCCTTGTACTTGAGGTCCGGGGTGTCTTCGCCGATCGAGGAAAACTGAAAGATACGGTTGTGCTTGCCGATGCGGGTCGGCCCTTTGAGCACAACATGCGGGCCGATGACGGTGCCCTCCCCGATTTCCACATCGGGGCCAACGATCGACCAAGGGCCGACCTCGACGCCATCGGCCAGCTTGGCCGATGGATCGATAATGGCCCGAGGATCAATCGAATTCATAGGGAGCGTTCCGCGCAGGTGATCTCTGCCGAGCAAACCGGCTTGCCGTCGACCAGCGCACGGCACTCGAATTTCCAGATCATGCTCTTGCGGCTGAGGAACCTGGCCTCCAGTACAAGCTGGTCACCCGGCAGTACTGGCTGACGGAAACGCAGCTTGTCGGAACCGACGAAGTAGTACAGGGTGCCATCGGCCGGCTTGGCGTCGAGCATCTTGAAACCGAGGATGCCGGCCGCCTGGGCCATGGCCTCGATGATCAGGACGCCCGGCATGATCGGGTGCGCCGGGAAATGGCCATTGAAGAACGGCTCGTTGATGCTGACATTCTTGTAGGCACGAATGCTCTGGGCCTCGAAGTCCAGATCCGTCACGCGGTCCACCAACAGGAACGGGTAACGGTGAGGCAGGTATTCGCGAATCTCGTTGATGTCCATCATTTCGGGGGGGAAGCCTGTAATAAGAATAGGGAGCGCAGGTGCTGACCACACGCTCCTTTTGCAATCCAAAGAGGAGCCAGCTAGCGACTGTTCACTCTTGCTCAGGGAATGGTATCAGCCTTCTGATGTCGGCAGGCCACCTGAGGTCACGGTATCGACGCGTTTTTCCAGCTGCTGGAGACGCTTGGCCATGTCGTCCAGGTGGCGGATACGCGCGGCGCTCTTGCGCCATTCAGCCAGTGGCTGCATGGCTGTGCCGGAAGAATAGGCACCCGCTTCGGTGATCGAACGGGTCACCATGGTCATCCCGGACACGAAAACGTTATCACAGACATCGATATGACCCACCATGCCGACACCGCCAGCGATGGTGCAATGCTTGCCGATGCGCGTGCTGCCGGAAATCCCGACGCAGGCAGCCATGGCCGTGTGCTCACCGATCTGCACGTTATGGGCGATCTGGATCTGGTTGTCGAGCTTGACCCCGTCAGCGATCCGCGTGTCCGACAGCGCACCCCGGTCGACCGCGGTGTTGACGCCGATTTCCACGTCATCGCCGATGGTCACGCCACCGATCTGGGCGATCTTGCGCCACACGCCCTTCTCGTTGGCAAAGCCGAAGCCTTCGCCGCCGATCACGGCACCCGACTGGATGACCACGCGCTTGCCGATGGTCACGTCATGGTACAGGGTGACCCGCGGGGCCAGCCAACCGCCTTCACCGATCACGCAACGAGCGCCGACCACGCAGTGTGCACCCACGGTGACATTCGCTGCGATGCGCGCGCCGCTTTCGATGACCGCGAACGGCCCGATGCTGGCACTGGCATCCACCTGCGCGTCCTCAGCCACCACGGCGCTGGGATGAATGCCCGCCACAGCCTTGGGTTTGGGGTCGAACAGGTGGGAAATGCGCGCGTAGGCCAGGTACGGATCGGCGACGATCAGTGCATTGCCAGCAAAGCCTTCGGCATCCGCCGCCTTCAGCAGCACCGCGGCCGCCTGGCTGTTATCCAGGAATTTGCGGTACTGCGGGTTGGCGAGGAAGCTCAATTGACCAGGGCCAGCCTCCTGCAAGGTGGCCAGCCCGGTAATCTGCAGCGCCTCGGGCCCCTTGAGGGTAGCCCCGAGGGCCTCGGCCAGCTGGCCTAGCGTCATGGTCACGGTCATATCAACGGGCTTGGTTCATGCGCTCGATGACCTGGCGGGTGATGTCGTACTGAGGTTTGACATCGATGACCGCGCCACGCTCGAGGACCAGGTCGTAACCACCCTTCTTGATCACTTCTTCGACAGCGCCATCCAGCTTCGGCTTGAGCTGCTTGAGCATGTCGCGGTCGGCAACGGCCTTGGCTTCGTTCAGCTCCTTGGACTGGAACTGGAAGTCACGGGCCTTTTGCTTGAACTCGAGCTCCAGGCGCTCACGCTCCTGCTGCTGCATCTTGTCGCCACCCTTGATCAGGCGGTCCTGGATACCCTTGGCGCTGCTTTCCAGGCTCTTGAGCTTGGTCAGTTGCGGGCCGAACTTCTTCTCGGCATCCACTGCGTATCTTTTGGCGGCATCCGATTCGAGCAGGGCCATCTGATAGTTCAGGACGGCAACCTTCATTTCGGCGAAAGCCGGGGTGGCGACCAGCGCCGCGGCCACTACGGCCAGTTGGGTCAACTTACGCACGATGCACTCCTGGATAAACCGTTGTCGTTAAGCAGGGGCCGACCTTAGAAGGTCTGGCCCAGAGAGAATTGGAACACCTGGGTATCGGCGTCGTCCGGCTTCTTGACCGGCATCGCCAGGCTGAAGCTCAGCGGGCCCAGTGCGGTAATCCAGGTCACACCCAGGCCAACGGAGCTGGCCATGTCCGAAAAACCAACCTTCGCGCAATCAGGCTTGCTGCCGCAGTTGGTGTCGAACACGTTACCCACATCCCAGAATACCGAGGTCCGCAGCGAACGCTGGTCCTTGACGAACGGCAGCGGGAACAGCAGCTCGACGCCACCTTGCACCAGCACGTTACCACCGAACGGCAACGGGTCCTGATCCGGGTCGGCAACGGTACCGGCGTTGCCGGTCACACTCGCACCACGGCTAGGCGTACTGCGTGGGCCCAGGCTGCTGTCCTTGAAGCCACGCACGGAGTTGAAGCCACCGGCATAGTAGTTCTCGTAGAACGGCAGGCCCGAAGTACCACCGAATCCATCACCATAGCCCAGCTCGGTGTGCAGGCGCAGGGTGTAGTCGCTGGTGATTGGCTTGAACAGCTGACCACGGTAGTCGAGCTTGTAGAACGACAGGTCGCTGCCCGGGATGGTGGTTTCCAGGGTCAGGCTCTGGGAGTGACCACGGGTTGCCAGCACGCCCTTGTTCAGGGTGGACTCGGACCAGCCGATAGAAGCCTTGAAGTTCAGGAAGTTATCGCCTTCCTTCTCAACGAAATCGAAGATCTCGTCCACGGTGTAGCGGCCAGTCTTGAGTTTGTCCTGCTGCACGCTCAAGCCGTAGGTCAGGCGCGAAGTTTCGCTGATTGGGTAGCCGAGGCTGACACCGGCACCGAGGCTGTCCACCGCATAGCTGGCCACGTCGACGTCAAGGTCATCGTAGTCAGTGCTGCGGTAGAAGGCGTTGTAACCCAGGCTCACGCCGTCGGCAGTGAAGTAGGGGTCGACGAAGCCGAAGTTGTAGCGGGTCTGGTATTCCGAACGGGTCAGGCCGATGGAGACCTTGTTACCGGTACCGAGGAAGTTGCTCTGGCTGATCGAGCCACCGAGGATCAGGCCGGCGCTCTGGGCGAAACCGACGCTGGCGGTGATCGAGCCGGAGGCTTGCTCCTCGACGCTGTAGTTGACGTCGACCTGGTCGTCGGTGCCTGGCACCGCCGGGGTCTCGACGTTGACCTCCTTGAAGAAGCCCAAACGTTCCAGGCGGGTCTTGGACTGGTCGATCAGGTAGGTCGAGGCCCAGCCGCCTTCCATCTGGCGCATCTCGCGACGCAGCACTTCGTCTTCGGTCTTGGTGTTGCCGCGGTAGTTGATACGGTTGACGTAGGCACGCTTGCCCGGGTCGACCACGAACATGATGTCGACCGTGTGGTCCTGGTCGTTCGGCTGCGGCACGCCGTTGACGTTGGCGAAGGTGTAGCCTTCGTTACCCAGGCGGCGGGTGATCAGGTCGGAGGTGGTGGTCATCACCTTGCGCGAAAACACCTGGCCCGGCTGCACCAGCAGCAGCGACTTGACCTGGTCTTCCGGCACCTTCAGGTCACCGGACAGCTTCACGTCGCGGACGGTGTACTTCTCGCCCTCGTTGATGTTGACGGTGATGTAGACGTGCTTCTTGTCCGGGGTGATGGACACCTGGGTAGAGGCGATGTCCATGTTGATGTAGCCGCGGTCCAGGTAGTAGGAACGCAGGCGCTCCAGGTCACCGGAGAGTTTCTCACGGGCGTACTTGTCGTCGTTCTTGAAGAACGACAGCCAGTTGGTGGTCTTCAGCTCGAACAGCTGCGACAGGGTCTCGTCGTCGAACACGTTGTTGCCGACGACGTTGATGTGCTGGATGGCGGCGACGGTGCCTTCGTTGATCTTGATCTTCAAGGCCACACGGTTGCGCGGCTGCGGCACCACTTCGGCGTCGACCTCGGCCGAATAGCGGCCCTGGGCCACGTACTGGCGTTGCAGCTCGTTACGCACGCCTTCGAGGGTGGCACGCTGGAAGATCTCGCCTTCGGCCAGGCCCGACTGTTTCAGGCCCTTCATCAGGTCTTCGGTGCTGATCGCCTTGTTGCCTTCGATCTCGATGCTCGATACCGACGGGCGCTCGACCACGTTGATGATCAGGACATTGCCATCGCGGTTCAGCTGGATGTCCTGGAAGAAGCCGGTCTTGAACAGGGAGCGGGTCGATTCCACCAGGCGGCGGTCATCGGCCTGGTCGCCGACGTTCAGCGGCAGGGCACCGAAGACACTGCCGGCGGAAACCCGCTGCAGGCCATTGACGCGGATATCGGAGATGGTGAAGGACTCGGCGTGAACTTCAGCGATCATCAGTGCGGACATGACCGCAGTTAGCAGCAGACGTTTCATGAAGTCCTTTTATTCCAACTGGCAATAAACAACCCGCCGCGAGAAAACGGCAGGTTCGCAATTGAGCGAAGCTTTTATAGTCGACCCAGATCGTTGATCAGGGCGAGCAACATCACCCCTATGACCAAACTGATACCGATCTGGACCCCCCAACCTTGCACCCGATCCGACAGCGGACGACCGCGCGCCCACTCGACCAGGTAAAACAGCAAATGCCCCCCATCCAGTACCGGGATGGGCAGCAGGTTAAGAACCCCCAGGCTTATGCTCAGGTAGGCCAGGAAATTCAGGAAATCCCCCACGCCGGACTGGGCTGAAGCGCCCGCCACTTTAGCAATGGTTATCGGTCCGCTCAAGTTTTTTACCGAGAGCTCCCCGAACAGCATTTTCTTCAGCGATTCAAGGGTCAGGACACTCATGTTCCAGGTGCGCGACAAGCCCTCGCCCACCGCATCCAGCGGGCCGTAGCTGACTTCACGCAGCATGTTGGCAGGCCATTCGCCACCCTTCACCCCCGCGCCGAGATAGCCGCCGGCAGCCTTGCCCTCGCCCTTGCGGGCCAGGGTGACCGGCAGCTCCAGGGCAGCCCCGTCGCGCTCTACACGCACCACTACCTGGGCTTGTGGACGGGCACGTACGGCATCGACCACCTGCTGCCATTCGGTCACAGCCACGCCATCGAGGGCCAGCAGCTTGTCACCGCTCTTCAGGCCTGCAGCGGCAGCCGGCCCTTTCGGATCGATCTCGGCCAACACCGGCACGATCGCCGGGCGCCAGGGGTGCAGCCCCAGGGACTGAATCGGGTCCGGCTCATCGGCGCCCTTGAGCCAGCTGTCCAGCTTCAACGACAACTGGCGCTCGGCGCTGGCGCCCTCATCCCGCACACCAACCTGCAAGGTGCCGCTTTCGCCCAGGCGACGAACCAGCTGCAGGTTGACCGCTGACCAACCGCTGGTCGGCTTGCCATCGATGGAGACGATTTCCTGACCTGCGGTCAAGCCGGCCGATGCTGCCAGGCTGCCAGCATCGACCGCACCGATCACCGGTCGGATCTGCTGGGTACCGAGCATGGCCAGCACCCAGAAGAACAGTATGGCCAGCAGGAAGTTGGCGACCGGGCCGGCCGCGACGATAGCGATACGCTGGCGCACCGACTTGCGGTTGAACGACTGGCCGGCCAGCGCTGGCGGTACGTCTCCCTCGCGCTCGTCGAGCATCTTGACGTAGCCACCCAGCGGGATCGCCGCGACCACGAACTCGGTACCCTGGCGGTCGTGCCAGCGCAGCAGCGGCGTGCCGAAGCCCACCGAGAAACGCAGCACCTTGACGCCGCAGCGACGTGCCACCCAGAAGTGGCCGAACTCATGGAAAGTGACCAGCACACCCAAGGCCACGAGGGTGCCGATAATCATGTAGAGCGCAGTCATGTCCATCTCCGAATGATGTTCAGCGGGCCGGCGTTCACGCCCAGCCCCTCACGAACCGTGGTGGGCCTGCATCAGCGACCGTGACGCCTCAGCCACTCACGGGAAAGCTCCCGGGCACGCTGGTCGGCGGCGAACACCGCGTCCAGCGACGGCAGCGGCACGATGGGCTCCTGGTCGAGCACCTGTTCGATCATACCCGCGATCTCCGGGAAGCGGATACGCCGCTGGAGAAATGCCTCGACCGCGACCTCGTTGGCCGCATTGAGCACGGCGGGCGCACTGTTGCCGGCCTCGGCAGCCTGCCGCGCCAGGCGCAAGCAGGGGAAGCGCTGTTCGTCGGGCGCCTGGAAATCCAGACGAGCGATGGCGAACAGGTCCAGAGGGGCAACCCCGGAATCGATCCGCTCGGGCCAGGCCAGGGCGTTGGCGATCGGCGTGCGCATGTCGGGGTTGCCCAACTGCGCCAGCACCGAACCGTCCACGTAGTCCACCAGGGAGTGGATCACGCTCTGCGGGTGCACCACCACCTCGACCTTGGCCGGCGCGGCATCGAACAGCCAGCACGCTTCGATGAGCTCGAGGCCCTTGTTCATCATGCTGGCCGAATCCACGGAAATCTTGCGCCCCATGGACCAGTTGGGGTGCGCGCAGGCCTGCTCTGGCGTGACATCGGCAAGCGCTGCCTGTGGCGTTTCGCGGAACGGGCCGCCCGACGCGGTCAGCAGGATGCGCCGCACCCCGACCTGGCTCAGGCCGCGAGCGTAATCACCCGGCAAGCACTGGAAGATCGCGTTGTGCTCGCTGTCGATCGGCAGCAGCACGGCGCCACTGCGCCGCACGGCCTCGATGAACAGCGCGCCGGACATCACCAGCGCCTCCTTGTTGGCCAGCAGCACCTTCTTGCCCGCCTCGACGGCAGCCAAGGTCGGGCGCAGGCCCGCGGCACCGACGATGGCCGCCATCACCGCGTCCACTTCCGGCGCGGCAGCCACCTGGCACAGCCCCGCCTCGCCTTCCAGCACCTGCGTGGAGCTACCGGCAGCCGCCAGGCCGTCGCGCAGGCGCGTGGCCGCTTCGCCGTTGGGCACCACGGCATAGGCCGGGCAGTGGCGCACGCACAGGGTCAGCAGCTCTTCGACACGCGAATAGCCGCTGAGGGCGAACACCGAGTAACGCTCGGGGTGGCGCGCGATCACATCCAGCGTGCTCAGGCCGATGGAGCCGGTGGCACCGAGTACGGTGATACGCTGCGGCGCACTCACATCACACCCCATTCGGCAGCCCACAGCAGCACGGCGAAAATCGGGATCGCCGCGGTCAGGCTGTCGATGCGATCGAGCACGCCACCGTGGCCGGGCAGCAGGTTGCTGCTGTCCTTGATGCCGGAACGGCGCTTGAACATGCTCTCGGTCAGGTCACCGACCACCGAAGACATGACCACCAGCGCCGCGCCCAGCAGGCCCAGCAGAATCTGGCCAATGCCCCAGTCGCGGCTGATACCGACCGCCAGGGTAATCACCAGGCTGACCACCAGGCCGCCATACACGCCTTCCCAGCTTTTGCCCGGGCTGACCTGCGGGGCCAGCTTGCGCTTGCCGAAAGCACGACCAGAGAAGTACGCGCCGATATCGGCGGCCCACACCAGCACCATCACCGACAGGATCAGCCAGTTGCCCAGCGGCCAGTGCTTGAGCAGCACCAGCCCCTGCCAGGCCGGCAGCAGCACCAGCAGGCCGATCAGCAGCCGGCAAGCGGCGCTAGCCCACAGCTCGCCGCTGCGCGGGTAGGTGAGCACCAGCCAGGTGGCCAGCGCCCACCAGATCACCGCAGCGCCCAGCACCCAGGGTGCCAGCTCCGGCAGGAGGTACAGCAGCATCAGCGCTCCGGCGACGACCGCGGCATAGGCGATGCGCTGCGGCTGGGCCATCAGCCCGGCCAGGCGCGCCCACTCCCAGGCGCCAAGGGTCACCACGAAGCCGATGAACAGGGCGAAATCCCCACCATTGAGCAGGAAGAAGCCACCCACCGCGATCGGCAGCAGGATCAGCGCGGTAATGATGCGTTGTTTAAGCATTAAGCACGAGCTCCAGCCTCGACCTGCTCGCTGGTCTTACCGAAGCGGCGCTGGCGCGAAGCGAAATCGGCCAGGGCGTTGCGCATGGCCTCGTGTTTGAAGTCCGGCCAGTACAGGTCGGAGAAGTACAACTCGGCGTAGGCCAGCTGCCACAACAGGAAGTTGCTGATGCGGTGCTCGCCACCGGTGCGGATGCACAGGTCCGGCAGCGGCAGCTCGCCGGTTGCCAGGCAGGTCTGCAGCAGGCCCGGGGTGATGTCTTCCGGGCGCAGATGCCCGGCTTGCACTTCCCGCGCCAGCCGTTGGGCTGCCTGGGCGATATCCCACTGGCCGCCGTAGTTGGCCGCGATCTGCAGGATGAAGCGATTATTGCCGGCGGTCAGCGCCTCGGCCTCGCGCATGGCAGCCTGCAGCTCGGGATGGAACCGCGAACGGTCGCCGATGATGCGCAGGCTGATGTTGTTCTCGTTGAGGCGCCTGGCCTCGCGGCGCAAGGCCGAGAAGAACAGCTCCATCAGCGCACCGACCTCTTCGGCGGGGCGCTGCCAGTTTTCGCTGGAGAAGGCGAACAGGGTCAGCACCTCGACCCCCGACTCGGCACAGACTTCGATGACCGCGCGAACGGCATCGACACCCGCCTTGTGCCCGGCAACGCCGGGCAGCAGGCGTCTTTTTGCCCAGCGGTTGTTGCCATCCATGATGATCGCGACATGACGCGGCACCGAGGACGGCACCGCTGGCTTGGTCTTTTCCATTAAAAAACCCCGGCCTTAGACGGCCATCAGGTCCTTTTCCTTGGCTTTGAAGGCAGCATCGACTTCAGCGACGTACTTGTCGGTCAGCTTCTGGATCTCGTCAGCGGCACGACGTTCTTCGTCTTCGCTGATTTCCTTGTCCTTGGTCAGCTTCTTCAGGTCGGCCAGGGCGTCGCGACGCACGTTGCGCACGGCCACCTTGGCATCCTCGGCAACGCCGCTGGCCTGCTTGGTGTAGCCCTTGCGGGTTTCCTCGGTCAGGGCCGGCATCGGTACACGGATGGTAGTACCGGCGCTGGACGGGTTCAGGCCCAGGTCGGAGGTGAGAATGGCCTTCTCGATGGCTGCGCTGAGGTTCTTGTCGTGAGCGACGATCTTCAGGGTGCGGGCATCTTCGACGGTGATCGCGGCCACCTGGTTCAGCGGCATTTCGCTACCCCAGGCCGGAACCTTGACGCTGTCCAGGATGCTTGGGTGGGCGCGACCGGTACGAATTGCCGCCAGGTTGCGGGCCAGGGCTTCGATGGACTTGCCCATGCGCTCCTGCGCGTCTTTCTTGATGTCGTTGATCATGCTTGGCCTTCCTCGATCAGAGTACCTTCAGCGCCACCCACCACGATGTTCAGCAGGGCGCCAGGCTTGTTCATGTTGAATACCCGCAATGGCATCTTGTGGTCACGGCACAGGCAGATTGCGGTCAGGTCCATCACACCCAGCTTGCGATCCAGGACCTCATCGTAGGTCAGGTGATCGAATTTCTCGGCGTGCGGGTCCTTGAATGGATCGGCAGTGTACACACCATCGACCTTGGTCGCCTTCAGCACCACGTCGGCATCGATTTCGATGCTGCGCAGGCAGGCCGCGGAGTCGGTGGTGAAGAACGGGTTGCCGGTACCGGCGGAGAAAATTACCACATCCCCGGAGTTGAGGTGGCGAATAGCTTTGCGACGATCGTAATGATCGGTGACACCGACCATGGAAATGGCCGACATGACCAGGGCCGGGATGTTCGAGCGCTCCAGTGCATCGCGCATGGCCAGGCCGTTCATCACGGTGGCCAGCATGCCCATGTGGTCACCGGTGACGCGGTCCATGCCAGCGGCACTGAGCGCGGCGCCGCGGAACAGGTTGCCCCCACCGATCACCAGGCCTACCTGGACCCCGATCCCTACCAACTGGCCAACTTCAAGGGCCATGCGATCCAGCACCTTCGGGTCGATCCCGAAGTCTTCCGAGCCCATCAGGGCCTCGCCGCTAAGTTTGAGCAAAATGCGTTTATAGCGAGGTTGGCGACCACTCACCTGCTGAGCCATTGCGAGTCTCTCCTGCGGCGTACTTTTAGAAAATTCGTGCGGGCTGTTTACAGCCTGCTAACTGTAGCGTGGCACCGTTTCGGCGCCAGCGAAGAAGCGGTCGGATAAACCCCTCTCCGTTTTGACAAAGAGGCTGCGCGCGTGAGCGGGCAGCCTCTTCGGGGCGACAGACGGGGCTGTCTTACTGCTTGGCAGCAGCTACCTGAGCGGCAACTTCTTCAGCGAAGTTGTCGACTGGCTTCTCGATGCCTTCGCCGACCTTGAAGTAGGTGAAGGAAACGATTTCAGCACCGGCTTTCTTGGCCAGCTCGCCAACCTTGACTTCCGGGTTCATGACGAAAGCTTGCTCTTTCAGCGAAGCCTCGGCCTTGAACTTGGTGATACGGCCGTTGATCATGTTCTCGACGATGTTTTCCGGCTTGCCGGCGATCTTGTCGGCGTTCAGCTGCAGGAAGACACCCTTCTCGCGCTCGATGGCCTCGGCGGAGATTTCCGACGAATCCAGGAATTCCGGGTTCGAAGCTGCAACGTGCATGGCGATGTTCTTGGCCAGCTCGACGTCGCCGCCTTTCAGGACAACGGCTGCGCCGATCTTGTTGCCGTGCAGGTAGGCACCGACAACGTCACCTTCAACGCGCACCAGGCGACGGATGTTGACGTTCTCGCCGCACTTGGCGACCAGGGCTTCACGAGCCGCTTCACGCGAGGCGATCAGCGGAGCAGCGTCGGTCAGCTTCTGGGCGAAGGCTTCTTCGAGGCTTTCAGCAACGAAGTTCTTGAAGTCGTCTTGCAGGGCCAGGAAGTCGGTCTGCGAGTTCACTTCCAGCAGGACGGCGGATTTACCGTCGGTCTTGACCGCGATAGCGCCTTCAGCAGCGACGTTGCCAGCCTTTTTGGCGGCCTTGATGGCGCCCGAGGCACGCATGTCGTCAATGGCTTTCTCGATGTCGCCGCCGGCCTTTTCCAGGGCCTTCTTGCAATCCATCATGCCTTCGCCGGTACGCTCGCGCAGTTCTTTGACCAGCGCTGCAGTAATTGCTGCCATTTCAAAATCCTCTTGGAAAGTTTTTCAACCATTCCACCCGTTGCTCACGGGCGTTCAATTCTGCAAATCCGCCGCTTTCATTTCAGCGGGCCCATGATGCGGGGCCAATGCTGACAGCAGGATTTCAAGGTGGCAAAAAGGGGGCAGAGCCCCCTTTTTGCGTGCCAAGTCGACGCTAGCGTCTAATTACTCGGCAGCAGGTGCAGCCGCTTCTTCAGCGTAAACTTCGGTGCCGCCGGCAACGTTGTTGCGGCCGCGGATGACTGCGTCAGCCATCGAAGTCATGTACAGCTCGATAGCGCGGATGGCGTC
This sequence comes from Pseudomonas sp. 10-1B, assembly GCF_000935045.1. GTDB lineage: Bacteria > Pseudomonadota > Gammaproteobacteria > Pseudomonadales > Pseudomonadaceae > Aquipseudomonas. The sequence continues at coordinate 22,746 of NZ_JYKS01000014.1, read as the reverse complement.
ATCGTTACCTGGGATGATGTAGTCAACACCTTCCGGGCTGCTGTTGGTATCGACAACGCCGATAACCGGGATGCCCAGCTTGTTGGCTTCGGTGATCGCGATGCGCTCGTGATCAACGTCGATGACGAACAGAGCGTCAGGCAGACCGCCCATGTCCTTGATACCGCCCAGGCTGCGATCCAGTTTTTCCAGGTCGCGGGAGCGCATCAGGGCTTCTTTCTTGGTCAGCTTGGCGAAAGTGCCGTCTTCGGCCTGGGTTTCCAGGTCGCGCAGACGCTTGATCGAAGCGCGGATGGTCTTGTAGTTGGTCAGCATGCCGCCCAACCAACGGTGGTCAACGTACGGCGAACCGCAACGAGCAGCTTGCTCGGCGACGATCTTGCCGGCGGAACGCTTGGTGCCGACGAACAGGATCTTGTTCTTGCCCTGGGCCAGGCGCTCTACGAACGACAGAGCGTCGTTGAACATCGGCAGGGTTTTTTCCAGGTTGACGATGTGAATCTTGTTACGCGCACCGAAAATGTACTTGCCCATTTTCGGGTTCCAGTAACGGGTCTGGTGGCCGAAGTGCACACCGGCCTTCAGCATATCGCGCATGTTGACTTGGGACATGATAGTTCCTTGATAAGTCGGGTTGGGCCTCCACGTATCCCAATGACCAACCCGCGAATTCTGCAACTCGGGGCACCCAGGTCATCGTGTCGACACGTGTGTGGGTTAAGTGCTGACGGGGTAGTCCCCGAAAGCGGCGCATTTTATACCACAGACCGCGGCCGAACGGAACCCGGATACTGTTGCGTCCGTCAGCGGTTTTTGCAGCACCCCGCCAAACAGGCCAGAATGCCCCTGTAGAAAGCAGCATTCAGGGTAACTGGGGCCGCTGCGCGCCCCATCGCAGGCAAGCCAGCTCCCACAAGGGTAACGCGATTCCTGTGGGAGCTGGCTTGCCTGCGATGGGCTGCACAGCAGCCCCAATTCTCCATCGGTATCCCGACCGATCGGCGCCCTGCTCTGCTAGAATCCGGCCTTTCCCGTTTGTTCGCGCCGTGTACGGCGCCGTAGAGAGCCTGTAATGACCGTCACCATCAAGACCGCAGAAGACATCGAAAAGATGCGCATCGCTGGCCGCCTGGCCGCCGACGTGCTGGAAATGATCGAAGAATACGTCAAGCCCGGCGTCACCACCGAAGAGCTCGACCGCCTGTGCCACGACTATATCGTCAACGTCCAGCAGGCCATCCCGGCGCCGCTCAACTACAAGGGCTACCCGAAGTCGATCTGCACCTCGATCAACCATGTCGTCTGCCACGGCATCCCCAACGACAAGCCGCTCAAGGATGGTGACACGCTGAACATCGACATCACCGTGATCAAGGATGGCTACCACGGCGACACCAGCCGCATGTTCCACGTTGGCACGGTGCCGGTGTGGGCCGAGCGCCTGTCCAGGGTCACCCAGGAGTGCATGTACAAGGCCATCGAGCTGGTCAAGCCGGGCTGCCGCCTGGGCGACATCGGCGAAGTGATCCAGAAGCACGCGGAAAAGAACGGCTTCTCGGTGGTGCGCGAGTTCTGCGGCCATGGCATCGGCAAGGTGTTCCACGAAGAACCGCAGATCCTCCACTACGGCCGTGCCGGCACCGGCATGGAGCTGAAGGAAGGCATGACCTTCACCATCGAGCCGATGATCAACCAGGGCAAGGCCGACACCAAGGTGCTGGGCGACGGCTGGACCGCCATCACCAAGGACCGCAAGCTCTCGGCCCAGTGGGAACACACCCTGGTGGTGACCGCGACCGGCTACGAGATCTTCACCCTGCGCAAGGACGACACCATCCCGCGCACCTCGGCCTGACCGCACTCCGATAGGCCACCCCTCGACAGGAACGTGACGCGATGCCCCAGGTGGACCCCGAGCTGTTCGACCGCGGCCAGTTCCAGGCGGAACTGGCCCTCAAGGCGAGCCCCATCGCCGCCTTCAAGAAAGCCATCCGCCAGGCCGGCGAGGTGCTCGACAAGCGTTTCCGCGCGGGTGGCGAAATCCGCCCGCTGATCGAAGCCCGCGCCTGGCTCGTCGACAACATCCTGCAGCAGGCCTGGAACCAGTTCAGCTGGGGCGACCACAGCGGCATCGCCCTGGTCGCGGTGGGCGGTTACGGGCGCGGCGAACTGCACCCGCACTCGGACATCGACCTGCTGATCCTGCTGGGCGCCGCCGAGCACGAGCAGTACCGCGACGCCATCGAGCGCTTCCTCACCCTGCTGTGGGACATTGGCCTGGAAGTGGGCCAGAGCGTGCGTACCGTCGACGAGTGCGCCGAACAGGCCCGCGCCGACCTGACGGTGATCACCAACCTGATGGAAAGCCGCACCATTGCCGGCCCCGAGCCCCTGCGCCAGCGCATGCTGGAGGTGACCAGCACCGCGCACATGTGGCCGAGCAAGGAGTTCTTCCTGGCCAAGCGCGCCGAGCTCAAGGCCCGCCACCACAAGTACAACGACACCGAGTACAACCTCGAACCCAACGTCAAGGGCTCGCCCGGTGGCCTGCGTGACATCCAGACGGTACTGTGGGTGGCCCGCCGCCAGTACGGCACCCTCAACCTGCACGCGCTGGCCGGCGAGGGCTTCTTGCTGGAGAGCGAGAACGAGCTGCTGGCCTCGTCCCAGGACTTCCTGTGGAAGGTACGCTACGCCCTGCACATGCTGGCCGGGCGCGCCGAGGACCGCCTGCTGTTCGACCACCAGCGCAGTATCGCCGCGCTACTGGGCTACAGCGACGATAACCCCAAGCGGGCGATCGAGCAGTTCATGCAGCAGTACTACCGGGTGGTGATGAGCATCAGCCAGTTGTGCGACCTGATCATCCAGCATTTCGAGGAGGTCATCCTCGCCGACGATGACAGCGGTACCACCCAACCGCTGAATGCGCGCTTCCGCCTGCATGACGGCTATATAGAAGCCGCCAACCCGAACGTGTTCAAGCGCACGCCGTTCGCCATGCTGGAAATCTTCGTGCTGATGGCCCAGCACCCCGAGATCAAGGGTGTGCGCGCCGACACCGTGCGCCTGCTGCGCGAGCATCGGCACCTGATCGACGACACCTTCCGCACCGATATCCGTAATACCAGCCTGTTCATCGAGCTGTTCAAGTGCGAAATCGGCATCCACCGCAACCTGCGGCGGATGAACCGCTACGGCATCCTTGGCCGCTACCTGCCGGAGTTCGGCCTGATCGTCGGGCAGATGCAGCACGACCTGTTCCACATCTATACGGTCGACGCGCACACCCTCAACCTCATCAAGCACCTGCGCAAGCTGCAGTACACGCCGGTGTCGGAGAAATTCCCGCTGGCCAGCAAGCTCATGGGGCGCCTGCCCAAGCCCGAGCTGATCTACCTGGCCGGCCTGTACCACGATATCGGCAAGGGCCGCCAGGGCGACCATTCCGAGCTGGGCGCGGTGGATGCGCAGAAGTTCTGCGAACGCCACCAACTGCCGGCCTGGGACAGCCGGCTGATTGTCTGGCTGGTGCAGAACCACTTGGTGATGTCGACCACCGCCCAGCGCAAGGACCTGTCCGACCCGCAGGTGATCAACGATTTTGCCCTGCACGTAGGCGACGAAACGCGCCTGGACTACCTGTACGTGCTGACCGTGGCCGACATCAACGCCACCAACCCCAGCCTGTGGAACTCGTGGCGGGCCAGCCTGCTGCGCCAGCTGTACAGCGAGACCAAGCGTGCCCTGCGCCGGGGCCTGGAAAACCCGCTGGACCGCGAAGAGCAGATTCGCCAGACCCAGTCCGCGGCGCTGGACATCCTCGTGCGCGAGGGCACCGACCCGGACGACGTCGAGCAGTTGTGGTCGCAGTTGGGCGATGACTATTTCCTCAAGCACACCGCCGCCGACGTGGCCTGGCACAGTGACGCGATCCTGCAGCAGCCTGCCGATGGCGGGCCACTGGTGCTGATCAAGGAAACCACCCAGCGCGAGTTCGAGGGTGGCACGCAGATCTTCATCTACGCCCCCGACCAGCATGACTTCTTCGCCGTGACGGTGGCGGCCATGTCGCAGCTGAACCTGAATATCCATGATGCCCGGATCATCACCTCGAGCAGCCAGTTCACCCTCGACACCTACATCGTGCTGGACAACGACGGCGGCTCGATCGGCGACAACCCGCAGCGGGTCAAGCAGATTCGCGACGGCCTGACCGAGGCCCTGCGCAACCCAGAGGATTACCCGACCATCATCCAGCGCCGGGTGCCGCGCCAGCTCAAGCACTTCGACTTCCCGCCGCAGGTGACCATCCTCAACGATGCCCAGCGGCCGGTGACCATCCTCGAAATCACCGCGCCCGACCGCCCCGGCCTGCTGGCCCGGCTGGGGCGGATCTTCCTGGAGTTCGACCTGTCGCTGCAGAACGCCAAGATCGCCACCCTCGGCGAGCGGGTCGAGGACGTGTTCTTCATCACCGATGCCGACAACCAGCCGCTGTCCGACCCGCAGCTGTGCAGCCGCCTGCAGGAGGCCATCATCCAGCAGCTGCAAGCCGGCCAGGCCAGCGATGCCAGCCCTACCCGCGTGACCTTTTAACGACTAGACGATTGACGAGACTTGCGCCGATGAACCATGCCTTGACCCAGCTTCAGCCCTACCCGTTCGAGAAACTCCGCGCCCTGCTGGGCAGCGTTGCGCCTGCGGCGGACAAGCGCGCCATCGCCCTGTCGATCGGTGAGCCGAAGCACGCATCGCCGGCGTTCGTCGCCCAGGCCATGGCTGACAACCTCGACAAGCTGGCGGTGTACCCCAGCACCATCGGCCTGCCGGCCCTGCGCCAGGCCATCGGCCAGTGGTGTGAGCGGCGTTTCGGTGTGCCGGCCGGCTGGCTGGACGCCGAGCGGCACATCCTGCCGGTCAACGGCACCCGTGAAGCGCTGTTCGCCTTCACCCAGGCCGTGGTCAACCGCGCCGATGACGGCCTGGTGGTCAGCCCCAACCCGTTCTACCAGATCTATGAAGGCGCAGCCCTGCTGGCCGGTGCTACCCCGCACTACCTGCCGTGCCTGGAAAGCAACGGCTTCAACCCCGACTTCGACGCCGTGCCGGCCGAAGTGTGGCAGCGTTGCCAGATTTTGTTCCTGTGCTCGCCGGGCAACCCCACCGGTGCCCTGGTGCCGATGGACACCCTGAAGAAGCTGATTGCCCTGGCTGACGAGCATGACTTCGTGATCGCTGCCGACGAGTGCTACAGCGAGCTGTACTTCGACGAAGACGCGCCGCCATCGGGCCTGCTGAGCGCCTGCGCCGAACTGGGCCGCAGCGATTTCGCGCGCTGCGTGGTGTTCCACAGCCTGTCCAAACGTTCCAACCTGCCGGGCCTGCGTTCGGGCTTCGTGGCTGGTGACGCGGCGATCATCAAGCCGTTCCTGCTGTACCGCACCTACCACGGCTGCGCCATGCCGGTACAAACCCAGCTGGCCAGCATCGCTGCCTGGCAAGACGAGGCGCATGTGCGCGAGAACCGTGACCAGTACCGCGCCAAGTACGATGCCGTGCTGGACATCCTGCAGCCAGTGCTGGACGTGCAACGCCCGGACGGCAGCTTCTACCTGTGGGCCAAAGTACCGGGTGACGATGCCGAATTCACCCGTGACCTGTTCGAGGCCCAACATGTGACGGTGGTACCGGGCTCGTACCTGTCGCGGGAGGTGGATGGAGTCAACCCTGGTGCCGGGCGCGTGCGCATGGCACTGGTTGCACCGCTGGCCGAGTGCATCGAGGCGGCGGAGCGGATTCGCGCATTCCTGCAGAACCGCTGACTGGATCTGGGGGCGCTTTGCGCCCCTTTCGCCGGCAAGCCAGCTCCCACAGGGACCGCGAAAAGCTTGAGGTCTGCACTGCTCCTGTGGGAGCCCGGCTTGCCGGCGATGGGCCGCAAAGCGGCCCCAATCGTTGAGCAAGACAGTTGCTTCCACCTCGACCACATAGGTCTCAAGCCCTGATGCGATCCCTGTGGGAGCTGGCTTGCCGGCGAAAGGGCTGCAAAGCAGCCCCCTGCAATCTACTTGACTTGCCCCAGGTTCGCCTCACTCATATCCAGCTCCCCCAGCACCTGCCGCACCACCTCATCCCCCACCAGGTGCTGGCGATGCAGGCTGTACAGCTCCAGCCGCTGGGCCTTTAGCGCACGCACGCGCAAACGCCGCTCCAGCAAGTCCATCTGCTCGGCCAGGGCCTTGGCTTCGGCAGTGTCGTTATAGCTGTCCAGCTCATCCCGGTATTCCGCCATCAAGCGCGCCTTCAGTTCGGTCGCCATGGCCGCCTGCGCGGCATCCTGCGGGGCATTGCTGTCGACCACTTCCTCTGCCTCCAGGGCATGGATCGCCGCCTCTGCCGTGCGCCGCCAGGCTTCCTGCACCTCCTGCTGCAAACGCTCGTCCGGGCTTTTGGTCACCCCACGCAATAACAGCGGCAAGGCGATACAGGCACCGATCAACGACAACAGGATCACCCCGGCCGCGATGAAAATCAGCAGGTCACGCTCCGGGAAGGCATTGCCCGCCCCCAGCAGCAAGGGCACCGACATCACACCGGCCAGGGTCACCGCACCGCGCACCCCGCCCAGGGTCAGCAGCCAGCAGGAACGCGCCGTGGGCATCAGCACCAGCGCCGGCTTGCCGCGCCAGCGGCGTACCATAGCGCTCGAGCGCCAGATGCTCTGCACCCAGATGAACCGCAGCAAGATCAGCACGGCAAAGATCGCCAGCACATCCAGGCAGCGCCAGGCCAGGGTCGGCCAGACCGTGGCTTCGTGGCTGACCACCGCTTTGATGATGTCGGGCAGTTGCAGCCCCAGCAGCAGGAAGATCAGGCCATTGAAGGCAAATTCCAGCAGCGACCAGACGCTGCGGTTGAGCAAGCGGGTACTGGTCTGCCGTGGCAACAGGTCGAGCCAGCTCTGCATCATGCCGGCCGCCACCGCCGAGAGAATGCCCGAAACGCCCAGGCGCTCGGCCAGCACATAAGCCGCAAACGGCAGCAGCAACATGAACACCACATGGGTGGCTGGATCGTCCCAGCCCCGGGTGATCATCCACATGCGCAGGCGACCGATCAACCAGCTCAGGGCCACGCCCACCGCGAGGCCGCCGAGGGCGACCAGGACGAAGCTCAAGCTTGCGTCGGTCAGCGAGAACACGCCGGTGATCGCTGCTGCCAGGGCGAACTTGAAGGTCACCAGGCCTGACGCGTCGTTCATCAGGGCCTCGCCCTGCAGTATGTGCATCAGCGGGGTGGGCAGGCGGTCCTGGGTAATGGCCGAAACGGCTACGGCGTCCGTCGGCGACAATACCGCGGCCAGGGCGAAAGCCACCGGCAGCGGGATGCTCGGCAGCAGCCAGTGAATGAAGTAACCAGCACCGACCACGGTGAACAGCACCAGGCCCACGGCCAGTGCCACCACCGGCCCACGGATGCGCCACAGCTCACGCTTGGGGATACGCCAGCCATCGGCGAACAGCAAAGGTGGCAGGAACAGGAACAGGAACAACTCGGGGTCCAGGGCCACATGCAGGCCCAGCGTCGGCCACGCCAGCAAGGCGCCAGCGGCAATCTGCACCAGCGGCAAGGGTAGCGGAATCATGCGGCCGACCAGCTTCGACACGCTGACCAGTGTCAGCAGGATGAGGACGGTATAGGCGGACTGCATCCGGTAAGGCTTCCTTTGTGAACCAGAAACGACAACAGGGCGAAACATCGCCATTGAAACAATATGTTAGCGGCGATCGGCGAACCGGGGCCGCTGCACGATAGTCGCAGGTGACGGATGAATATGTAACATGATGATACTTCGATTTTGGTGGTGGGGCAGGATGGGCCATGTATTGCCCAGGGTGCATGCCTTGAGGTTTGCAGTGTGTCGGAGATCGAGCGCCGCCCGCGCGGCGCATCGCCGGCAAGCCAGCTCCCACATCTGTTTCGGGCCAATCCCTCCTGTGAGGTCATCGCTGCCCGCCTTGCATGTCCCCTTCGATATCGAAGATTTCGCTGCTGCTTTTCACCTATCCCCAGCCATGCACCTAGGGGTTCGCGCGCCAAAGGCACAGGAGAGACTGGCCCGAAACAGATGTGGGAGCTGGCTTGCCGGCGATGCGCCGCGCGGGCGGCGCTCGATCTCACAGGCACAAAAAGACTCAAGGCATGCACACCCGTGGCGCTCAAACCATGGTTCCCGCATAATCCCGCGACTGACATCGGAAAACGGAGAGATTGGGGCAACCTGTGATCCCAATGCACACAATGACCTACACGCTCTACGGCATCAAAGCCTGTGACACCATGAAAAAGGCACGTACCTGGCTCGAAGACCAGACCATCGCCTACGAATTCCACGATTACAAAACCCAAGGCATCGACCGTGACAGCCTGAACCGCTGGTGCGACGAACACGGCTGGGAAGTCATCCTCAACCGTGCCGGTACCACCTTCCGCAAGCTGGACGACGCCAGCAAGGCCGATCTCGACCAGGCCAAGGCCGTCGAACTGATGCTGGCCCAGCCGTCGATGATCAAGCGTCCGGTGCTCGACCTTGGCGCGCGTACCCTGGTCGGCTTCAAGCCCGACTTGTATGCCGCTGCCCTGGCCTGAGCCCCTACCCTATTTCGCACGAGGTAATCACATGTCCAATACCCTGTTCAGCCTGGCCTTCGGTGTCGGCTCCCAGAACCGCCAGGGCGCCTGGCTGGAAGTGTTCTACGCACAACCGCTGCTAAACCCGAGCGCCGAACTGGTTGCCGCGGTAGCCCCGGTTCTCGGTTACGAAGGTGGCAACCAGGCCATCGCCTTCAGCAACGCCCAGGCCGCGCAACTGGCCGAAGCCCTGAAAGGTGTGGATGCCGCCCAGGCCGCGCTGTTGACCCGCCTGGCCGAGAGCCACAAGCCGCTGGTCGCCACCGTGCTGGCCGAAGACGCGGCGCTGACCTCGACCCCAGAGGCCTACCTCAAGCTGCACCTGCTGTCGCACCGCCTGGTCAAACCGCATGGCGTGAGCCTGGCCGGCATCTTCCCGCTGCTGCCGAACGTGGCCTGGACCAACCAGGGCGCGGTCGACCTGGCCGAACTGGCCGAACTGCAACTGGAAGCGCGCCTGAAGGGCGAGCTGCTGGAAGTGTTCTCGGTGGACAAGTTCCCGAAAATGACCGACTACGTGGTCCCGGCTGGCGTGCGTATCGCCGACACCGCCCGTGTGCGCCTGGGCGCCTACATCGGCGAAGGCACCACCATCATGCACGAAGGCTTCGTCAACTTTAACGCTGGCACCGAAGGCCCGGGCATGATCGAAGGCCGCGTTTCCGCTGGCGTGTTCGTCGGCAAGGGCTCGGACCTGGGCGGCGGCTGCTCGACCATGGGCACCCTGTCCGGTGGCGGCAACATCGTCATCAAGGTCGGCGAAGGCTGCCTGATCGGCGCCAACGCCGGTATCGGCATTCCGCTGGGTGACCGCAACACCGTCGAAGCCGGTCTGTACATCACCGCCGGTACCAAGGTGAACCTGCTGGACGAGAACAACGAGCTGGTGAAAGTGGTCAAGGCCCGCGACCTGGCTGGCCAGACCGACCTGCTGTTCCGTCGCAACTCGCTGAACGGCGCGGTGGAGTGCAAGACCCACAAGTCGGCCATCGAGCTGAACGAGGCGCTGCACGCCCACAACTGAGAATCCTTCAGCCCTGTAGGAGCGAGCTTGCTCGCGAACAGCGTACGCACAGCGCGTGAAATGTTAAGATCGGGTCTGGCACCACGCCAGACCCGATTTTCATTCCAGGCCCCGCGAACATGTTCCAGCCCTCCCCCTGGCGTGCCGATTTCCCCGCCATCGCCGCCCTGCAACGGCAGCACCAGACCTACCTGGACAGCGCCGCCACCACCCAGAAGCCGCAAGCCCTGCTCGATGCCCTGAGCCATTACTACGGCCATGGCGCGGCCAACGTGCACCGTGCCCAGCACTTGCCCGGCGCACTGGCGACCCAGGCCTTCGAAACCAGCCGCGACAAGGTCGCCGCCTGGCTCAATGCGGCAGACTCAAGGCAGATCATCTTCACCCACGGCGCCACTTCGGCGCTGAACCTGCTGGCCTATGGCCTGGAACACCGCTTCGAGGCCGGTGACGAAATTGCCATCAGCGCCCTGGAGCACCATGCCAACCTGCTGCCCTGGCAACAGCTGGCGCGCCGGCGCGACCTGCGCCTGGTGGTACTGCCGCTGGATGCCCACGGCCGCATCGATCTGGACCAGGCACTGCAACTGATCGGCCCGCGCACCCGGGTGCTGGCGGTCAGCCAGCTGTCCAACGTGCTGGGCACCTGGCAACCGCTGCCGGCGCTGCTGGCCCATGCCCGTGCACAAGGCGCATTGACCGTGGTCGATGGTGCCCAGGGCGTGGTGCATGGCCGCCATGATGTGCAGCAACTGGGCTGCGATTTCTATGTATTCTCCAGCCACAAGCTGTACGGCCCGGAAGGCGTCGGCGTGCTGTACGGTCGCAGCCAGGCGCTGGGGCTGCTGCACCACTGGCAGTTCGGTGGCGAGATGGTGCAACTGGCCGAGTACCAGGGCGCCAGCTTCCGCCCGGCACCGCTGGGGTTCGAGGCGGGGACCCCGCCGATTGCCGGGGTGATTGGCCTGGGCGCGACCCTGGACTACCTGGCCAGCCTCGATACCCAGGCTGTCGAAGCCCATGAAGCCAGCCTGCACCAGCACCTGCTACGAGGCCTGGCCGACCGCGACGGCGTGCGCCTGCTCGGTACGCCACAGGCGGCCTTGGCCAGCTTCGTCATCGACGGGGTGCACAATGCCGATATCGCCCACCTGCTCACCGAACAGGGCATTGCCGTGCGGGCAGGGCATCACTGCGCCATGCCCTTGCTGAAGGGGCTGGGGCTGGAGGGCGCGATCCGTGTGTCGCTGGGGCTGTACAACGACAGCGATGACCTGCAGCGTTTCTTCGCTGCACTGGATCAAGGCCTGGAGTTGTTGCGATGAGCCTGCCGGAACAGGCGCGCCTGGCGCTGGAGGCTTTTGAACAGGGCAAGGGCTGGGAGCAGCGCGCGCGGCTGCTGATGCAGTGGGGCGACCGCCTGGAGCCGCTGGCGGACACCGAAAAGACCGAGGCCAACCGGGTGCACGGCTGCGAAAGCCTGGTGTGGTTGGTGGCCGAGCAGGTTGAGGGATTGTGGCGGTTCAAGGCCAGTAGCGATGCCCGCTTGTTGCGCGGGCTGCTGGCGTTGCTGCTGGTGCGGGTGCAGGGGTTGGCCAGTGACGAGTTGGTCGAGCTCGATCTGCGTGAGTGGTTCACTCAGCTGGGGTTGGAACGCCAATTGTCGCCGTCGCGCAGCAACGGGCTGCATGCGGTGCTGCAGCGGATGGCGGAGCTGGCGTCCAGCCGCTGAGTCGGCACTGGCTTCTTCGCGGGCTTGCCCGCTCCCACAGGTACTGCATCTCTCTCAAGAAGTATGAGTACCCTGTGGGAGCGGGCGAGCCCGCGAAGAAACCCACGCAGTCTATTCCGCCTTGGCCCGTTCCGACGGCCGCCGCGCGCCCGCCACCAGCTTTTCTATCGCCTTGCTCCCCGCCACCATGCCAAAGCTCGCGGTCACCATCATCACCGCGCCAAAGCCACCGGAGCAGTCCAGCCGCACGCCTTCGCCGACGAAACTTTTCTGCAGGCAAACGCTGCCATCACCTTTGGGATAACGCAGCTGTTCGCTGGAAAACACGCACGGCACGCCATAGTTGCGGCTGACATTGCGCGAGAAGTTGTAGTCGCGGCGCAGGGTGGAGCGCACCCGCGAGGCCAGCGGGTCGTTGAAGGTCTTGTTCAGGTCGGCGATCTGGATCTGCGTCGGGTCGATCTGGCCACCGGCGCCGCCGGTGGTGACGATGGCGATCTTGCGCCGCCGGCACCAGGCAATCAGCGCGGCCTTGGCCATGACGCTGTCGATGCAGTCGATCACGCAGTCCAGGTTCTCGGTGATGTACTCGACCATAGTGTCGCGGGTGACGAAGTCGGCCACCGCATGCACCGTGCACGCGGGGTTGATCGCCCGCAGGCGCTCGGCCATGACCTCGACCTTGGGCCGCCCCACCTGCCCTTCCAGGGCGTGGGCCTGGCGGTTGGTGTTGCTGACGCAGACATCGTCCAGGTCGAACAGGGTGATCTCACCCACGCCGCTACGGGCCAGTGCTTCGGCCGCCCACGAACCCACCCCGCCAATACCGACCACGGCCACGTGGGCCTGGCCCAGGCGTTGCAGCCCGTGGTCACCGTACAGCCGGGCAACGCCAGCGAAGCGAGGATCTTCTGTGCTCATGTTCATACCCCAAAAAACCGGCGCGCATTATATGCCAGCGAGCCCATGGCCTGCATCGTTAGGAAAGAAACTACCAACCCTGTTTTAATGTCCCATCACTTCGACACAAATGGACGACAATGTCTTCACGTAAATTCGGCCTGAACCTGGTCGTGGTCCTGGCCATCGCCGCGTTGTTCACCGGGTTCTGGGCACTGATCAACCGCCCGGTTTCCGCCCCTGCCTGGCCAGAGCAGATCTCTGGTTTCTCGTATTCACCGTTCCGCCTGGGCCAAAGCCCGCAGAAGGGCCAGTACCCCAGCGACGAGCAAATGCGCCAGGACCTGGAGCAGTTGAGCAAACTGACCGACAGCATCCGTATCTACACCGTGGAGGGCACCCAGGCAGATATCCCGCGCCTGGCCGAGGAACTCGGCCTGCGGGTGACGCTGGGGATCTGGATCAGCCCGGACCTGGAGCGCAACGAGCGCGAAATCGCCACGGCCATCCAGCTGGCCAACACGTCGCGCAGCGTGGTACGGGTAGTGGTCGGCAACGAAGCGCTGTTCCGTGAAGAAGTCACGCCGGAAAACCTGATCAACTACCTGGACCGGGTACGTGCAGCGGTGAAGGTGCCGGTGACCACCAGTGAGCAATGGCACATCTGGAAGGAAAACCCCGAGCTTGCCAAGCACGTCGACCTGATTGCCGCGCACATCCTGCCCTACTGGGAGTTCGTGCCGATGGACGATGCGGTCGAGTTCGTGCTCGACCGGGCTCGGGAACTGAAGCAGCAGTTCCCACGTAAACCCCTGCTGCTCTCGGAGGTCGGCTGGCCGAGCAACGGCCGCATGCGCGGGGGTGCCGATGCCACCCAGGCCGACCAGGCCATCTACCTGCGGACCTTGGTCAACACCCTCAACCGCCGCGGCTACAACTATTTCGTCATCGAAGCCTATGACCAGCCGTGGAAGGCCAGCGACGAAGGCTCGGTAGGCGCCTACTGGGGCGTATACAACGCCGAACGCCAGCAGAAGTTCAACTTCGAGGGGCCGGTGGTGGCGATTCCGCAGTGGCGTGCCCTGGCGGTGGCCTCGGTGGTGCTGGCAATGATTGCCCTGATGGTGCTGTTCATCGATGGCTCGGCCTTGCGCCAGCGTGGCCGCACCTTCCTCACCTTCATCACCTTCCTGTGTGGGTCGGTACTGGTGTGGATCGCCTACGACTACAGCCAGCAATACAGCACCTGGTTCAGCCTGACCGTGGGCGTACTGCTGGCCCTGGGCGCGCTGGGCGTGTTCATCGTCCTGCTCACCGAGGCCCACGAACTGGCCGAGGCGGTATGGATACACAAGCGCCGCCGCGAGTTCCTGCCGGTGCAGGCCGACAGCGCCTACCGGCCCAAGGTGTCGGTGCATGTGCCGTGCTACAACGAGCCGCCGGAGATGGTGAAGCAGACCCTCGATGCCCTGGCCGCGCTGGACTACCCCGACTACGAAGTGCTGGTGATCGACAACAACACCAAGGACCCGGCCGTGTGGGAGCCGCTCAAGGCCCACTGCGAAAAGCTCGGCGAGCGCTTCAAGTTCTTCCACGTCGCGCCCCTGGCCGGCTTCAAGGGCGGCGCGCTGAACTACCTGATCCCGCACACCGCCAAGGACGCCGAAGTGATCGCGGTGATCGACTCGGACTACTGCGTCGACCGCAACTGGCTCAAGCACATGGTGCCGCACTTCGCCGACCCGAAAATTGCCGTGGTGCAGTCGCCGCAGGACTACCGCGACCAGCACGAAAGCGCCTTCAAGAAGCTGTGCTACAGCGAGTACAAGGGCTTCTTCCATATCGGCATGGTCACCCGCAACGACCGTGACGCGATCATCCAGCACGGCACCATGACCATGACCCGGCGTAGCGTGCTGCAAGAACTGGGCTGGGCCGAGTGGTGCATCTGCGAGGACGCCGAACTGGGCCTGCGCGTGTTCGAGAAGGGCCTGTCGGCCGCCTACGCCCACAACAGCTACGGCAAGGGTTTGATGCCCGACACTTTCATCGACTTCAAGAAGCAGCGCTTCCGCTGGGCCTACGGCGCCATCCAGATCATCAAGCACCACGCCAGAGCCCTGTTGCGCGGCAAGGGCAGCGAGCTGACCCGTGGCCAGCGTTACCATTTCCTGGCCGGCTGGCTGCCGTGGATCGCCGATGGCATGAACATCTTCTTCACCATCGGCGCGTTGCTGTGGTCGGCGGCGATGATCATTGTGCCGCACCGGGTCGACCCGCCGTTGATGATCTTCGCCATCCCTCCGCTGGCGCTGTTCTTCTTCAAGGTCGGCAAGATCATCTTCCTTTACCGCCGAGCGGTGGGGGTCAACCTCAAGGACGCCTTCGCCGCGGCGCTGGCCGGGCTGGCGCTGTCGCACACCATCGCCAAGGCGGTGCTGTATGGCTTCTTCACCAGCAGCATGCCGTTCATCCGCACGCCGAAGCATGCCGACAGCCATGGCTTGCTGGTGGCGATTTCCGAGGCGCGAGAGGAGCTGTTCATCATGTTGCTGCTGTGGGGCGCGGCACTGGGTATCTACCTGGTGCAAGGGCTGCCGAGCTCGGACATGCGCTTCTGGGTGGCGATGTTGCTGGTGCAGTCGTTGCCTTATGTGGCGGCGTTGGTGATGGCCTTGCTGTCGTCGCTGCCCAAGCCGGTAGAGAAGGTTGCCGAGACACAACAGGCCTGAGATTGCCGGGGCTGCCTTGCAGCCCATTCGCGGGCACGCCCGCTCCCACAGGTCCGTCACAGACATTCAGAGCGGTGCAGTACCTGTGGGAGCGGGCGTGCCCGCGAATGGGCCGTGCCGCCTGAAACCATTTGATATAAGATAACGCCCCTCAGATTTCCCCGCCTTGCCTTGCCCCGGAGTCCCCCATGACGGCCCCTGCCGAGCTCTCGCCTACCCTACGACTGGCCTGCGACCTGATCCGTCGCCCGTCGGTCACCCCCGTCGACGCCGACTGCCAGGCGCAGATGATGAACCGCCTGGGCGCCGTCGGTTTCCAGCTCGAACCGATGCGCATCGAGGACGTCGACAACTTCTGGGCCACCCATGGCACCCAGGACGGCCCGGTACTGTGCTTCGCCGGCCACACCGACGTGGTTCCCACCGGCCCGGTGCAGCAGTGGCAGCATGAGCCGTTCGAAGCGTTGATCGACGCCGACGGCATGCTCTGCGGCCGTGGCGCTGCCGACATGAAAGGCAGCCTGGCCGCCATGGTGGTCGCCAGCGAGCGCTTCGTGCACGACTACCCCGACCACCGCGGCAAGGTCGCCTTCCTGATCACCAGCGACGAGGAAGGCCCGGCCCACCACGGCACCAAGGCCGTGGTCGAGCGCCTGAAAGCGCGCAACGAACGCCTGGACTGGTGCATCGTCGGCGAGCCGTCCAGCACCACCCTGCTGGGCGACGTGGTCAAGAACGGCCGCCGTGGCTCGCTCGGCGCCAAGCTGACCGTGCGTGGCAAGCAGGGCCATGTGGCCTACCCACACCTGGCGCGCAACCCGATCCACCTGGCCGCACCGGCCCTGGCGGAACTGGCGGCCGAACACTGGGACGAAGGCAATGCGTTCTTCCCGCCGACCAGCTTCCAGATTTCCAACCTCAATTCCGGTACCGGCGCCACCAACGTGGTTCCGGGCGAGCTGACCGCGCTGTTCAACTTCCGCTTCTCTACCGAGTCGACCGTCGAAGGCCTGCAGGCGCGGGTATCGGCGATCCTCGACAAGCATGAACTGGACTGGTCGATCGACTGGGCGCTGTCGGGCCTGCCGTTCCTCACCGAACCTGGCGAACTGCTCGACGCCGTCTCGGCCAGCATCAAGGGCGTCACCGGCCGCGATACCCAGCCGTCCACCAGCGGCGGCACCTCCGATGGCCGCTTCATCGCCACCATGGGCACCCAGGTGGTCGAACTTGGCCCGGTCAATGCCACCATCCACCAGGTCGACGAGCGGATCCTGGCCAGCGACCTCGACCTGCTGACTGAAATCTACTACCAGACCCTGGTCCGGTTGCTCGCCTGATGCTCGCCTGCCCTCTTTGCCAGGCGCCCCTGAGCCGGCTCGACAACGGTGTGGTGTGCCCGGCCGGCCACCGCTTCGACCGCGCCCGCCAGGGTTACCTGAACCTGCTGCCGGTGCAGCACAAGAACAGCCGCGACCCGGGTGACAACCAGGCCATGGTCGAGGCCCGCCGCGACTTCCTCGACGCTGGCCACTACGCGCCGGTGGCCCGACGCCTGGCCGAGCTTGCCGCCGAGCGCCAGCCTGGCGCCTGGCTGGACATCGGCTGCGGCGAGGGTTACTACACCGCGCAGCTCGCCCAGGCCCTGCCGGCCGCCGACGGTTATGCCCTGGACATCTCTCGCGAGGCAGTCAAGCGCGCCTGTCGCCGTGCGCCGCAGGTGACCTGGATGGTCGCCAGCATGGCCCGCGTGCCCCTGGCCGACGCTAGCTGCCAGTTCATCGCCAGCGTGTTCAGCCCGCTGGACTGGGCCGAGGCCAAGCGCCTGCTCAGCCCCGGCGGTGGCCTGATGCGGGTCGGCCCGACCAGCGGCCACCTGATGGAGCTGCGCGAAGAGCTCTACGATGAAGTACGCCCTTACGCCGACGACAAGCACCTGGCCCTGGTCCCCCAAGGCATGGCCCACGCCCACAGCGAAACCCTGGAGTTCCGCCTGAGCCTGGCTGCGCCCAAGGCCCGCGCCGACCTGCTGGCCATGACCCCGCACGGCTGGCGCGCCAGTGCCGAAAAACGTGCCCGGGTGATCGACCAGCCCGAACCGTTCGAAGTCACGGTTTCCATGCGTTATGACTATTTCGTGCGCCAAGACTGAGCACACCGGAGCCCTTATGCGCCAACCTGATATCGAGATCTACCTGAAGGATGCCGACGTCGACCACAAGCAGATTGCCGAGTGGCTCGCCCAGGCGATCGGCCCCTGCAGCGAGTGGAAGCAGAAAGGCCAGACCTTCAAATGCCAGGCCGGTAACATTCCGGTCACCTGGTTACCCAAAGCTGTAGGGAAATGGAACAGCCTGTACCTGGAAAGCGACCAGACGCCGTGGGCCGATGACGTCGCCTGCGCCCGCGCCGCGTTCGCCGCACTGGGTGTGGAAGTGCGCTGCGCGCCGGGTGGCTGGGTGGAGGAAGACGGCGAAGAAGATGCCGATCGCTGGGTGCGCATCAGCGCCGACGGTGAAGAGGAAATCACTTGGCGTACATCGTGAAACCAAAGCCTTGCTCGTTTCTGTAGGAGCGGGCTTGCCCGCGAACACGGGCTATGCCCGTGCCAGCCACCGTGGTGGCTGATTCGCGGGCAAGCCCGCTCCTACGGCTTGAAACCAGAGGCTCAGAGGCCCACTACGTCCTCGGCTTGCAGGCCTTTCTGGCCCTGCACGCAGGCGTACTCCACCCGCTGCCCTTCGACCAGGGTACGATGCCCCTCACCGCGGATCGCCCGATAGTGGACGAATACATCCGCACCACCTTCGCGCTGAATGAAGCCATAACCCTTGGCATCGTTGAACCACTTTACATTCCCAGTCTCACGAGACGACATCTGAACTACTCCGGATTTTTATTGTGAAGATCGCCTTGTAGACACGAGACCACCGCCCCGTGCCGACGCCGCTTGCGCAAATATCCTGCAAGTGGCAGGCCGAGTATATGACACAGAACAAAAAAATTTGATGACGGTCCTGCCGTTTGCCGTTTTTTGCTGCAAGCTTCAACCTTTCAAATCACACCCAGGGCACACACCCCATGACCCGTTCCCCCCTGCGCCGCCTGATCTTCGGCGCCCTGCGTCGCCTGTTGTACCTGTGGGTGCGCTCCGAGACCATCAACCAGTCTTCCATGTCGTTGAACCTGGACCGTAGCCGGCCAGTGTTCTATGCCTTGCCTTCACCGGCGCTCACCGACCTGGCCGTGCTCGACCACGAGTGCACCAAGGCAGGGCTGCCGCGCCCGGTGCTACCGGTGGCGGTCGGCCCGCTGCAGGAGCCGGCCGCGTTCTTCTACCTGACCCCAGAGCCGGATTGGCTGGGCCGCCACGACAAGCGCGGTGCCCCACCCACCCTGGAACGCCTGGTCGCCGCGGTCAGCCAGCACGCCGAGGAAGATGCGCAGATCATTCCGGTCAGCGTGTTCTGGGGCCAGACGCCAGCCAGCGAATCCAGCCCGTGGAAGCTGTTGTTCGCCGACAGCTGGGCCGTTACCGGGCGCCTGCGCCGGCTGCTGACCGTGCTGGCCTTGGGGCGCAAGACCCGCGTGCAGTTCTCCGCCCCCATCCACCTGCGCGAACTGGTGCAGCACAACAAGGGCCACGAGCGTACCGTGCGCATGGCCCAGCGCCTGATGCGCGTGCATTTTCGCAACCTCAAGACTGCCGTCATCGGCCCGGACATCTCGCACCGGCGCAACCTGGTCAAGGGCCTGGTCCACGCACCACAGGTGCGCCAGGCCATTGCCGACGAAGCGCAACGCCAGAACCTGCCGTTGGCCAAGGCCGAAGCCCAGGCACTGCGCTACGGCAACGAGATCGCCTCGGACTACACCTATACCGCCATCCGCTTCCTCGAAGTGGTGCTCAGCTGGTTTTGGAACAAGATCTACGATGGCATCAAGGTCAACCACATCGAGCAGGTGCAAGGTATCGCCCCCGGCCACGAAGTGATCTACGTGCCGTGCCACCGCAGCCACATCGACTACCTGCTGCTGTCCTACCTGCTGTTCCGCAACGGCCTCACCCCGCCGCACGTGGCCGCGGGCATCAACCTCAACATGCCGGTGGTAGGCAACCTGCTGCGCCGGGGCGGCGCATTCTTCATGCGCCGCACGTTCAAGGGCAACCCGCTGTACACCGCCGTGTTCAACGAGTACCTGCACACCCTGTACACCAAGGGTTTCCCGGTCGAGTACTTCGTCGAAGGCGGCCGTTCGCGTACCGGGCGCATGCTGCAGCCGCGCACCGGGATGCTGGCCATCACCCTGCGCAGCTTCCTGCGCTCGTCGCGCACGCCAGTCGTGTTCGTGCCGGTCTACATCGGCTACGAGCGCGTGCTCGAAGGCCGAACCTACCTCGGCGAGCTGCGCGGCGCCAGCAAGAAGAAAGAGTCGGTATTCGACATCTTCAAGGTATTCGGCGCGCTCAAGCAGCGCTTTGGCCAGGTCTACGTCAACTTCGGCGAACCGATCCGCCTGGCCGGCTTCCTCGACCAGCAGCAACCCGGCTGGCGTGAACAGGACCACGGCCCGCAGTACCGCCCGGATTGGCTCAACGCCACCACCACCCGCCTGGGCGAGACCGTGGCCCGCCACCTCAACGAGGCGGCAGCGATCAACCCGGTCAACCTGGTGGCCCTGGCGCTGCTGTCCACCAGTCGCCTGGCCCTGGACGAACGCGCCCTGACCCGCGTGCTCGACCTGTACCTGGCCCTGCTGCGCCAGGTGCCCTATTCGCCGCACATCACCCTGCCCGAGGGTGACGGCCAGGCGCTGATCGAACACGTGCGCAGCATGAACCTGGTAGCCGAGCAAAAGGATGCCCTGGGCCGCATCCTGTACCTGGACGAAGGCAACGCGGTACTGATGACCTACTACCGCAACAACGTGCTGCACATCTTCGCCCTGCCGGCGCTGCTGGCCAGCTTCTTCCTCAGCAGCTCGCGCATGAGCCGCGAACTGCTGGGCCAGTACGTGCATGCGCTGTACCCGTACTTGCAGGCCGAACTGTTCCTGCGCTGGTCGCAGCAGCAGTTGGACGAGGTGATCGACCAATGGCTGGCCGCACTGGTCGAACAGGGGCTGTTGCGCCAGGACAACGATGTGTACGTGCGCCCGCCACCCAGCTCGCGGCAGTTCGTGCTGCTGACCCTGCTCGCCCGCACCATCACCCAGACCCTGCAGCGCTTCTACATGGCCACCTCGCTGCTGCTCAACAGCGGGCAGAACAGCCTCAGCGCCGAAGAGCTGGAAGATTTGTGCGTGATGATGGCCCAGCGCCTGTCGATCCTGCATGGTTTGAACGCCCCTGAGTTCTTCGACAAGACGCTGTTCCGCCACTTCATCCAGACCTTGGTCGAACAAGGCGTGCTACGCCCGGATGGTAACGGCAAGCTGGGTTATCACGACAAGCTTGGCGAACTGGCCGAAGGCGTGGCCAAGCGGGTGCTGTCGGCCGAGCTGCGCCTGTCGATCCGCCAGGTGGCCCTGCACCGTGATGAACCAGCGGATGTCACGCAAGGGTAGGTTTCCAGCTACACCAGGATGCCTCAGGGGGCCAGGATCGTACGCTGCAAGCGATCCCATCCCCCGCACCTGGAGCGACAATATGCGCGATACCCTGGAAATCACCGGTACCCTCACTGCCCCCTTCGTCCCCGAGTTCGCCGAAAGCTCGACACGCCTTAGCGTGACCGTGACAGGCCTGCTGGAAGGCCACGAGCAGTTGCTCGCCACATGCAGTGCACTGGCCACTGGATCACCGCTCCCCTTTCGCCTGCACCTTGACCGCCTGAACTTGGGTGACATGGCCGAAGTCACCCTGGAAGCTAACTGCACGGCAGGCATAGGTGCGGATGCCATGCTAGCCCGCACGACGCAGACCGTATCCATTGCCGATGCCGTGCAAGGTATCTCTCTGGAACTGGACCTGGAGGCGGTGGACAGCGCCTCCCAGGTTCCGGGAAAACACCCCATGCAACCGAATGTCATCGAGCTGAGCGGACGAGTGAGTGTTCCACCTGAGTTGTGCCAGCAGGCGGCCTACCTGGATGCCACATTGCTGGTCGTTCAGGAAGATGGCCATAGCAACCGTTACACCAGCAACCTTGCCGAACACTCCTTGTATCTGAAAGGCGACGGTGCACCGTTCTCGTTGTTCATTGACGCCGCTACAGTGCCGGAAGGCCTCCACACCAAGCTGCATCTGGGGTTGTACGACCTGGAGCGCAAGGTGATCTTCGCAGGCAACGTGCTCAAGAACCTGGACCTTTCCAACCCACCCAACCTGTCCATGATTGTGTTGCGCAGGCCACGCCGCTGATTGATCGAGGAAAATCCGCTAAAGTCCCTGGGGTTGGCCACAAGCCAACGCCAAGGACACCGGAGATTCCATGAAAAAGCTCTTTATGCTGTGTTGCGCATCTTTGCTCGCAGCCTGTTCCAGCCAAACGCCGTCCAACCAGGCCAGCCTGGAGGGTGAAGTCTACTACCTGCAGCGCATTGCTCTGCCACCGGCCGCCACCCTGAGTGTGGAGTTGCAGGACGTCTCGCTGATGGACGCCCCAGCCGTGACCCTGGCCCGCCAGGCCGGCCCGGTCAAAGGCAACGTACCGCTGCCGTTCCATCTCACCTATGACCCAACCCAGGTCAAGCCTGGCCACCGCTATGCGCTGAGCGCGCGCATCGAGCTGGACGGCAAGCTGCTGTTCATCAACACCGAACACCACGGCGTCATGCTCGACGGTAGTGACCCGCAGCCCGTGCGCGTCAAAGTCGACCAGGTTCGCTGATATCCGTATTCACCTGTTTACAAGGAAAGCTCCATGATCCGCACCTCCCTGCGCTTCACTACCCTGTGCGCCGGCCTGCTGCTGTCGGCCAGTGCCCTGGCCCTGTCGCTGGGCGACCTGACCCAGAAAGACGCCACCGGCGGCCTGAAAGATGCCCTGACCCAAGGCGCGCAACTGGCCGTCAAGCAACTGAGCACCCCGGGCGGTTTCAGCAACAACCCGGACGTGCGCATCGAACTGCCGGGCAACCTGGGCAAGGCCGCCAAGGCAATGAAGATGTTCGGCAAGGGCGAACAGGTCGAAGCCCTGGAAACCAGCATGAACAAGGCCGCCGAGGCGGCCGTGCCGCAGGCCCAGGCGATTCTGCTGGATGCCGTGAAGAACATGAGCGTGACCGATGCCAAGGGTATTCTCAGCGGCGGCGACGACTCGGCTACCCAGTACCTGAACAAGAGCAGCCGCGAGCAGATCCGCGCCAAGTTCCTGCCTATCGTCAAGCAGGCCACCGACAAGGTCGGCGTGGCCCAGCAGTACAATGCCTTCGCTGCCCAGGCCAAAGGCCTGGGGCTGGTCAAGGATGACGCCAATATCGAGAACTACGTGACCGAGAAGGCGCTGGATGGTCTGTTCGAGATGATTGCCAAGCAGGAGCAGAGCATTCGCCAGAACCCGGCTGAAGCGGCTACCAGCCTGGCCAAGAAGGTCTTCGGCGCACTGTGATGGCCTTGGGGGCTGCTTTGCAGCCCATCGCGACACAAGGCCGCTCCCACAAAGGTCTTGTATTGCCTGGACTGGCCTCATCGCCGGCAAGCCAGCTCCCACAGGGACTGC
>NZ_JYKS01000013.1 GCF_000935045.1 Pseudomonas sp. 10-1B | reverse complement strand
CCGCCCGCGCGGCGCATCGCCGGCAAGCCGGCTCCCACATCTGTTTCGGGCCAGTTACTCCTGGGGCCGAGGCACTCGGCCCCTTGGTGCCCGCCTTCTATAGCGAGTTGGAACGACGAGGGGGCGCGCGCCGGCGACACAGGACACATTGGCCCGAAACAAATGTGGGAGCCGGCTTGCCGGCGATGCGCCGCGCGGGCGGCGCTCGATCTTGTAGGCGCCAGAGAACCCAAGGCAGGCACCTCTCAGAGCCAATGCCATCTCAAGGCAGGCCTATGGCCGCCCTGATGCCCACTACAGCAACAGCAACCACCAAACCCAAACCCCAAAAACAAAACGGGGAGGCCTACCGGCCTCCCCGCTTCTTCCTCACCCCTTACAAGCTAGGGAAAGCAAACTGCGATGCCTCATGGCTGGCCCGCTGCGGCCAGCGCTGGGTAATCGCCTTGCGACGGGTATAGAAACGCACCCCGTCCGGCCCATAAGCATGCAGGTCACCAAACAGCGAACGCTTCCAGCCACCAAAGCTGTGGTAAGCCACCGGCACCGGCAGCGGCACGTTAACGCCAACCATGCCCACTTCGATCTCATCGCAGAACAGCCGCGCTGCTTCACCGTCACGAGTGAAGATGCAGGTACCGTTGCCATACTCGTGATCGTTGATCAGCTGCATGGCCTGCTCCAGGCTGTTCACCCGCACCACGCACAGCACCGGGCCGAAGATCTCTTCCTTATAGATGCGCATCTCCGGGGTCACCTTGTCGAACAGGGTGCCACCAACGAAGTAGCCATCTTCATTACCCGCCACACGGAAGCCACGGCCATCCACCACCAGCTTGGCGCCAGCAGCAACACCGTCATCGATGTAACCCACTACCTTGTCGCGGGCAGCAGCAGTCACCAGCGGGCCCATGTCCAGGCCACACGAGGTACCAGCACCAATCTTCAGCGCCTTGATCTGCGGCTCCAGCTTGGCGATCAGGGCATCGGCTACCTGGTCGCCGACGCACACTGCCACCGAAATGGCCATGCAACGTTCGCCGCACGAACCGTAGGCCGCCCCCATCAGTGCACTGACCGCGTTGTCCAGGTCGGCATCCGGCATCAGCACCGCGTGGTTCTTCGCTCCACCCAGCGCTTGCACGCGCTTGCCGCGCTTGGTGCCTTCGGCATAAATGTACTCGGCGATCGGGGTCGAACCGACGAAGCTCAGCGCCTTCACTTCCGGTGCTTCGATCAGCGCATCCACCGCTTCCTTGTCACCGTGCACCACGTTGAGGATGCCCTTCGGCAGGCCGGCCTCCAGCAGCAACTGGGCAATGAACAAAGTCGAGCTCGGATCGCGCTCGGAAGGCTTGAGGATGAAGGCGTTACCGCAGGCGATGGCCAGCGGGTACATCCACAGCGGCACCATGGCCGGGAAGTTGAACGGGGTAATGCCAGCAACCACGCCCAGCGGCTGGAAGTCGGACCAGGCATCGATGTTCGGGCCGACGTTGCGGCTGTACTCGCCTTTCAGTACTTCCGGCGCGGCACAGGCAAACTCCACGTTCTCGATACCACGCTTCAGCTCACCAGCGGCGTCTTCCAAGGTCTTGCCGTGCTCTTCGCTGATCATTTGCGAAATGCGCGCTTCGTTCTGCTCCAGCAACTGCTTGAAGCGGAACATCACCTGGGCGCGCTTGGCCGGTGGGGTATTGCGCCAGGCCGGGAAGGCCGCCTTGGCCGAATCGATCGCTTCCTGCACAGTCGCGCGGCTGGCCAGCTCGACCTTGCGCACGGCCTGGCCGGTGGACGGATTGAAGACATCGGCGGTGCGCTCACCCTTGGTAACCAGTTCGCCGTGGATCAGGTGCTGAACAATGCTCATGCAAAACTCCAGATAAAGAAGGTTGAGGCCGGCGCGCGATCTACTCACGCGCCGTGCGTCAGAAGCGGAAAGATCAGTCGATCAGGTTCAGGGTTTCGCCCACTGCATCGAACAGGCGGTCCAGTTCCTGCGGCTTGGTGTTGAAGGTTGGGCCGAACTGCAGGGTGTCGCCACCGAAGCGCACATAGAAGCCCGCCTTCCACAGTTTCATCGCCGCTTCGTACGGACGGACGATGGCATCGCCGTCACGGGCGGCGATCTGGATGGCGCCGGCCAGGCCGTAGTTGCGGATATCGACGATGTTCTTGGTGCCCTTCACGCCATGCAGCAGCTTCTCGAAGTGCGGCGCCAGCTCGGCGGCGGCCTGCACCAGGCTTTCCTTCTGCAGCAGGTCCAGCGCGGCGATACCGGCGGCACAGGCCACCGGGTGGGCCGAGTAGGTATAGCCGTGCGGGAATTCCACGGCGTATTCCGGGGTCGGCTGGTTCATGAAGGTCTGGTAGATCTCGCTGCTGGCGATCACCGCACCCATCGGGATGGCACCGTTGGTCACCTGCTTGGCGATGCACATCAGGTCCGGGGTAACGCCGAAGGCTTCGGAGCCAGTCATCGCGCCCATGCGGCCGAAGCCGGTGATCACTTCGTCGAAGATCAGCAGGATGTTGTGCTGGGTGCAGATTTCACGCAGGCGCTTCAGGTAACCCTTCGGCGGCGGCAGTACGCCGGCCGAACCCGCCAGCGGCTCGACGATCACCGCGGCGATGTTGGAGGCATCGTGCAGTTCGATCAGCTTGAGCATTTCATCGGCCAGGGCGATACCACCCTCTTCCGGCATGCCCTTGGAGAAGGCGTTCACCGGCAGCACGGTGTGCGGCAGGTGGTCGACATCCAGCAACTGACCGAACATCTTGCGGTTACCATTGACGCCGCCCAGGCTGGTGCCGGCAATGTTCACACCGTGGTAACCACGGGCACGGCCAATGATCTTGGTCTTGGTCGCCTGGCCTTTCAGGCGCCAGTAAGCACGCACCATCTTCAGCGCGGTGTCGGCACACTCGGAACCGGAGTTGGTATAGAACACGTGGTTCAGGTCGCCCGGGGTCAGCTCGGCGATCTTCTCGGCCAGCTGGAACGACAGCGGGTGGCCGAACTGGAAGGCCGGGGAATAGTCCAGGGTGCCGACCTGGCGGGCCACCGCTTCGGTGATTTCCTTGCGGGTGTGCCCGGCGCCGCAAGTCCACAAGCCGGACAGGGCATCGAAGATCTTGCGCCCCTGGTCGTCGACCAGGTAGCTGCCTTCGGCCGCCACGATCAGGCGCGGGTCGCGCTGGAAATTGCGGTTGGCGGTGTAGGGCATCCAGTGGGCATCCAGCTTGAGCTGGCTGGCGATACCGGCGGTAGCGGTTTCGGGCAGGTTCATCGGCGGTTCCTCGAAAGACGATTAGGCAACGATGGATGTTGTTGCAGCTAAATTGGCACGGCGATAAAGTCTGAAAAAGCCTACATTTCTAATCTTCAGACAGGCCACGACTAAACTAATGAGCCGACGCCCCGATCCACTCGCCCAAGTCAGCGATTTCGACATCCGCCTGCTGAAGATCTACCGCAGCGTAGTCGAGTGCGGCGGCTTCTCGGCCGCCGAAAACGTGCTGGGCATTGGCCGTTCGGCCATCAGCCAGCAGATGAACGACCTCGAGCAACGCCTTGGCCTGCGCCTTTGCCAACGCGGCCGTGCGGGTTTTTCGCTGACCGAAGAAGGCCGCGAGGTCTACCATTCGGCGCTGCAACTGCTCAGCGCCCTGGAAAGCTTCCGCACCGAGGTCAATGGCCTGCACCAGCATTTGCGTGGCGAGCTGAACATTGGCCTGACCGACAACCTGGTTACCCTGCCCCACATGCGCATCACCCATGCCCTGGCCGAGCTCAAGGACCGCGGCCCCGACGTGCGCATCCAGATCCGCATGATCGCGCCCAGCCAGGTCGAGCATGGCGTGCTCGACGGCAGCCTGCATGTCGGCGTGGTGCCACAGACCAGCCCGCTGTCAGGCTTGGAATACCAGCCGTTGTACAGCGAACGTTCGCTGCTGTACTGCGCGGTCGGCCACCCACTGTTCTATGCCGATGACCAGCAGATCGACGACGAACGCCTCAACAGCCAGGAAGCCATCACCCCGACCTTCCGCCTGCCGGCCGACATACAGGCGCATTACCAGGCGCTGAACTGCACGGCCAGTGCCTCGGACCGCGAGGGCATGGCGTTTCTCATCCTCACCGGGCGCTACATCGGCTACCTGCCAGACCACTACGCCACGTTCTGGGTGCAGCAAGGCCGCTTGCGTGCCCTCAAACCCCAGCAGCGCTTCTATGACTTGAGCCTCAGCTGGGTAACGCGCAAGGGCCGGCGGCCAAACCTGGTGCTGGAAAGCTTCCTCGAGAGCCTGGCTGCGACACGCTGATGCCAGTCTCTGCCGCAAATGCTTGTCACTTCGGCACAGGCAGGTAATCTTGTCCGACAGCCGCAGCCACTGACCCGTACGGAATCGTCCATGACCCTAGAAGTCCCTGCGCATCGCCTCTCTGCCTCGGGCAAGCCCGCAGGCCGCATCCGCCAGAAGAACGAACAGGCCATCATCCAGGCCGCCGAAGACGAGTTCGCCCGCCATGGTTTCAAGGGCACCAGCATGAATACCATCGCCCTCAAGGCGGGGTTGCCCAAGGCCAACCTGCATTACTACTTCACCAACAAGCTGGGCCTATACATTGCCGTGCTCAGCAACATCATCGAGTTGTGGGACAGCACCTTCAATGCCTTGAGCGTCGAGGACGACCCGGGGGAAGCCCTGAGCCAGTATATCCGCACCAAGATGGAGTTCTCCCGGCGCAACCCCCAAGCCTCGCGGATTTTCGCCATGGAAGTGATCAGTGGCGGCACCTGCCTGACCGAATACTTCAGTGCCGACTACCGTGAATGGTTCCGCGGCCGGGCCGCGGTGTTCCAGGCCTGGATCGAAGCCGGCAAGATGGACCCAGTCGACCCGGTGCACCTGATCTTCCTGCTCTGGGGCAGCACCCAGCATTACGCCGACTTCGCCACCCAGATCTGCCAGGTCACCGGCCGCAGCCGCCTGACCAAACAGGACATGGAAGACGCGAGCAACAACCTTATCCACATCATTCTCAAGGGCTGCGGCGTCAAGCCGACTGCCTGACCGTCATTTATGCCTTCTACCTTGCTCGACCTCTGCGAATACCGCGAGGAAATCCGCAAAAGCCGCTTCATCACCCTCGCCGGGCCGATCAGCAGTGGTGCTGAAGCGATGAGTTTCATCGAACGCCACAGCGACCTGGCCGCAACCCACAACTGCTGGGCCTGGAAGCTCGGCGCCCAGTACCGCAGCAGCGATGACGGCGAACCCGGCGGCACCGCGGGGCGACCGATCCTGGCGGCCATCGAAGCCCAGGACTGCGACCAGGTGGTGGTGCTGGTGATCCGCTGGTACGGGGGCATCCAGCTGGGCACCGGCGGCTTGGCCAGGGCCTATGGCGGCGGCGCCAACAAGTGCCTGCAACAGGCGCCCAAGCGGGAGCTGGTACAGCGCAGCGAATTCACCTGCAGTTGCAGTTTCAGCGAACTGGCGCTGGTAAAGCTGCGCCTGGCAGAGGTTGATGGCCTGGTACTGGATGAACAGTTCACCGCCAATGGCGTGGACCTGCTGATTGCGCTCGGTGACGCCCACCTGGCGCCACTGCAGCGGCAACTGGCCGACCTGAGCCGCGGGCGCATTCTGCTCGAGGCGCGCTGAACGTTGCCCACAACAACTGTGGACCAGCCTGTGGATAACCCGTGCGCCAACAGGCGAGGCGCCCGGCCCCACACGGGCAAGACACAACTGATTATTTTTTAACCAAACACCGGGCAAGGCTTGAGATTGCCGCAAAGCTGCCCCAGTGCATTAT
Organism: Pseudomonas sp. 10-1B; assembly: GCF_000935045.1. Taxonomy (GTDB): domain Bacteria; phylum Pseudomonadota; class Gammaproteobacteria; order Pseudomonadales; family Pseudomonadaceae; genus Aquipseudomonas. The sequence continues at coordinate 93,935 of NZ_JYKS01000013.1, read as the reverse complement.
CCTAAATTCCTTTTCCTGCACCGATAAAGGAATGTTCATATGGCTAATTCAAGAACCGCCCTCGTCATCGGCGCATCGCGCGGCCTGGGCCTGGGCTTGGTGCAACGCCTGCACGAAGATGGCTGGAACATCACCGCCACCGTGCGCAACCCGCAGCAGCCCGGCGCCCTGGCGGATGTGCCCGGCGTGCGTATCGAACAGCTGGAAATGAACGACACCGCCCAGCTCGACGGCCTGAAGCAACGCCTGCAAGGCCAGGTGTTCGACCTGGTGTTCGTCAACGCTGGTGTCATGGGCCCACTGCCTCAAGACTTGGAAGCTGTGCACAACAACGACATCGGCGAGCTGTTCATGACCAATGCCGTGGCGCCGATCCGCGTGGCCCGTCGCCTGGTCGGCCAAGTCCGCCAGGGCAGCGGCGTGCTGGCCTTCATGAGCTCGATCCTGGGTAGCGTGACCATCCCGGACGGCGGCGAAATCTGCCTGTACAAGGCCAGCAAGGCGGCGCTGAACTCGATGATCAACAGCTTCGTCGTCGAACAACAGCGCCCTGACCTGTGCGTGCTGGCCATGCACCCGGGCTGGGTGAAGACCGACATGGGCGGGGAGAACGCCGAAATCGACGTACTGACCAGCACCCGCGGTATGCTCGAACAGATCAAGGCACAAAGCGGCAACGGCGGCTTGCGTTTCATCAACTACAAGGGCGAACCCCTGGTCTGGTGATTCACTGGGTCGCAGCCCGGCCCGGGCGCATTGCCTGGCCGGGCCCTGTAGAATGGCGGCAACCGTACCTGATCGAGATATCCCACTATGTATGACTGGCTGAACGCCCTGCCCAAGGCCGAACTGCACCTGCACCTGGAGGGCTCGCTGGAACCCGAACTGCTGTTCGCCCTGGCGGAGCGCAACAAGATCGCCCTGCCCTGGGCCGATGTGGAGAGCTTGCGCGGTGCCTACGCCTTCAACAACCTGCAGGAGTTCCTCGACCTGTATTACCAGGGCGCCGACGTGCTGCGCACCGAGCAGGACTTCTACGACCTGACCTGGGCCTACCTGCAGCGCTGCAAGGCGCAGAACGTGATCCACACCGAACCGTTCTTCGATCCGCAGACCCACACCGACCGCGGCATCCCCTTCGAAGTGGTACTCAATGGCATCAACCAGGCGCTCAAGGACGGCCGCGAACAACTGGGTATCAGCAGTGGCCTGATCCTGAGCTTCCTGCGCCATCTCAGTGAAGAGGAAGCGCACAAGACCCTCGACCAGGCCCTGCCGTACCGCGATGCGTTCATCGCCGTTGGCCTGGACAGCTCGGAAATGGGCCACCCACCAAGCAAGTTCCAGCGTGTCTTCGACCGCGCCCGCAGCGAAGGCTTCGTCGCCGTTGCCCATGCCGGCGAGGAAGGCCCGCCCGAATACATCTGGGAAGCCCTGGACCTGCTGAAGATCAAGCGTATCGACCACGGCGTTCGCGCCATCGAGGACGAACGCCTGATGCAGCGCATCATCGATGAGCAGATCCCGCTCACGGTATGCCCGCTGTCGAACACCAAGCTCTGCGTGTTCGATCACATGAGCCAGCACAACATCCTCGACATGCTCGAGCGCGGCGTCAAAGTCACGGTCAACTCGGACGACCCAGCCTACTTCGGCGGCTATGTCACAGAAAACTTCCACGCCCTGCACACCCACCTGGGCATGACCGAAGAGCAGGCCCGTCGCCTGGCCCAGAACAGCCTGGATGCCCGGCTGGTCTGACGCGCATGACGGCGTTGCGATCAACCAACCTGCAACGTCGGCACGCGGGCAATGCGATTGATCTGCTGGATACCCAGCGCCGAAATATGCAATGCCCGCGTGTCCTCGGCCTCACGCATCCAGCCAGATTGCAGGAACAGCCTGAACAAGGCCTGGCCCAGCACCCCGCCCAGGTGCGGCCCCTGGTCGCCCCACTCGGTACAGCGGCAAATCACGCAGCCGCGGTGCTGGTGCGGCGCCAGGGCATCGATGTAGACCCCAACCCGCGCCAGCTGCGCTCGCCCCTCCTCGCTCACCATCAGCTGGCGGCCGCTGCCCTCCAGCCAGCCGGCTACCACCAGGCGGTGATACAGCTCACCGGCCAGCTCCCCGCCCAGATGATCACCGCAGCGGCGAGCCCGGCGTATCGACATGGGCAGCGCTGATACCGGCGCCTTGGCCCGCTCCCCCCTGGCGCTTTCCAGTTGTACGCTGGCCAAGGCCTCGACTGCCGCCCCGACCTGCGGCGTTGCCAGGCGGAAATAGCGCTTGCGGCCCCGCGCTTCATGCCTGAGCAAACCGGCCGACGACAGCAACGAGAGGTGAGCGCACGCCGACGACGAGGTCAGGCCGGTCATTACCGCAAGCTCATTGGCCTGCCGTGGCGTGCCATCGATCAGTGCCCACAACATGGCACTGCGCTTGGGGTCGGCCATCAGGCTGGCGATCTGGCTGATACTGCTGACTGCATTCATGTCCCTGTAACTCCCTGCAAGTTCACTGTGTGGCTGCAATGGCCAACCCTGGCAATACGAATCGCCTGCCCGCCCATGGCCGGCACCGACAGGGAAGCACCTATCGCTGGCACTGCCCTGGCTCGCCAGTATAAGCCGCAGAAAACCCCATCCACGCTGCGCCGCGTCAGCGAACCTGTGCCGAAAAGCCACTGGGTATGCCTACCCATGGCAAGCAGTGAAACGGCTCAGCCAGCCTCCCGGAACCACGTGAATAAACACCCCGACACACGTTGCCAGGGGCACAGCAACGTCATGAGGAAAAAACACCTGCTGCAACTTCGGACACGGCCGACAGCCAACTTCCACAAATAGCGCGAGCCAAAGCGAAGGATCTACATGCTTGCAGGCATTGCGCCCAAAGCAGGGAACTGACGACCGTCAGTCAGGACAGCGATGCCGTGTCATGGCAAGCACGGAAGCCAGCGCTACACTTCATCCGCTCCCCCTTTTGGAGGTATGCCGCGATGAAAATTGTCGTCAGTGCATCGAGCCGGAATCCCGCCTGCCCCTGGCAGGTCCAGCTCGATCAACACGTGGTCAGTTTCCGCAGCGAGGCCGAGGCACGAGCCTTCGTCGCCACGCTGGAAACCCGCCTGCAGGCACCTCACCCGCTCATGCGGGACGCCTGGCCTGCAAGCCACGAGTCAACAGCGCGACACTGACCGCCAGTGCCCCACACAGGCTGATCACCAGCGCCATCGGCACCGCACTGCCATCATGCAGCAGCCCGACCAGCGCCGCAGCGCCTGCGGCGACGCTGAACTGCAGGCAGCCCATCAAGGCCGAGGCGCTGCCGGCCCGCGCGCCCTGCCCACTCATGGCGCAAGCAGAGGCGTTGGGGATGATGCAGCCCAGGCTGGCAATGCACACGAACAGTGGCACCAGCAGCGGCCACAGCTGGGCCGGCCGCATTGCCGCCACGCCCAACAGTACCAGGCCTGCCGCCAGGTACAGCCATACCGCCCGCGCCAACAGGAATGCCGGCCCATGTTTGGCCAGCAAACGTGCATTCACCTGCGCCACCAGGATAAAACCCGCGGCATTGGTGCCGAACAACCAGCCGTAATGCTCGGCCGGTACGTCGTAGAGCTGGATGAACACGAAAGGCGAACCGGCGATGTAGGCAAACATGCCGGCAATGGCGATACCGCCGGTCAAGGCATGGCCGAGGAAAACCCGGTCAGCGAGCAGGCGCCGGTACTGGCGCAAGGCACCAGACAGTGGCTGGCGCGGTATGTGCGCAGGCAGGCTTTCTGGCAGGCCCAGGCTAACCGCCAGCAAGCAGCCTGCACTGAACAAGCTCAGGGCAAGGAAGATCGACTGCCAGCCGGCCAGGTTCACCAGCACCCCACCCAGCATCGGTGCCAGGATCGGTGCCAGGCCCATGACCAGCATCAGCTGCGAGAACACCTTGGCCGAGGCCACCGGGTCGCACTTGTCACTGACGATGGCCCGCGACAGCACCATCCCGGCGCAGCCGCCCAGGGCCTGGACGAAACGCGCCAACACCAGGGTATCGAGGTTGGGGGCATAGGCACAGGCCAACGACGCCAGGGTGAACAAGGTCACCCCGAACATCAGCGGTTTGCGTCGGCCAAAGCGGTCGGCCACCGGGCCGTAGGCCAGTTGGCCAATGGACAGGCCGAGGAAGTAGGCGGCCAAGGTGGCCTGGACGTGTTTTTCATCGGTGGCGAACGCCTTCGCCATGGCCGGGAAGGCGGGCAGGTAGAAGTCGATCGCCAAGGGCCCGAACGCACTGAGTGCGCCCAGGATGAGCACCATTCGCAGGTTCATCAGGAATCCATAGCAGGCTAAGCAAGTAGCTCATTCTACCTACAGTGGACCCCGACGGGATGAAAACATTTGCAACAAACCCAAGGGCCGACGCGGCCCCTGTGGGAGCGGGCGTGCCCGCGAATCAGGCGACGCGGTGGACGGCACCGGCTGGCCCGCTCCCACAGGTAAGTGCTCAGGCAAGTTCGGCCTGATACCCTTCATCCCGAATGGCTGTAAGAATCTGCTCCTGCGCCAACTCACTCTGCACACGTACCTGCTTGCCCGCCAGGTCGACTTCCACCTTGGCCGCGGCATCCTGCTCCTGCACCGCACGGGTCACGGCTTTCGCGCAATGGCCACAGGTCATGCCTTGTACATTGAACACTTGCATGGGATACCTCCTTCAGGTTTTCAACGAGTCTCAAGCTTGCCATCGGGGCAAGGTCAAGGCCTGCCTGCAACAGCCGGGGTGGAAATCCGCGCCCGCGTCGGCCAAGCTGCGCCTTTGATGATCAGGCAAGCAGGAGATTTTTCATGTTCAGGGCAGCATTGGGCGTCGTCGGGCTATTGAGCGCGCTGGCTGCGGCGCCACCAGCCAGCGCCGAGGGCAACTCGGACTACAGCGTACTGATCATTTCCCGGGAACGCCTGGAAGTGGCTACCCATTGCGAGATCGGCGTCTACCTCAACGATCAGCTGTCGGGGCGCGTGTTCCAGGAGCAGTCCACTTCGTTCAACCTGCCACCCGGGCCCGTGGACGTGCGCCTGCGCGTGCTGCCCGGGCAAATGCCTGGCTGTGCGGCAGGTATCGAGGACCAGCGCAGCACGCGATTGAACCTGCAGGCGGGCCAGATCAACAAATACCGCATTGCCATGGGGCAATATGGGCTGGAGTTGAAGCGAGCCGGCCTGGGCTATTGACCTTACCTGCATGGCAAGGTTGATGCTGGAGGCCTGTCCAAGGAGGAGAGCCATGCCCGCATCCACCACATTCGACCTGCCGATCTCCGGCATGACCTGCGCCAGCTGTGCTGGCCGGGTCGAGCGCGCCCTGCGCAAGGTCACCGGCGCTGAACAGGTCAGCGTCAACCTCGCCACCGAACAGGCCCGGGTCCAGGCCCCGGCCAACAGCCTGCCCGCCCTGGTCGATGCCGTACGCGAAGCCGGCTATGGCGTGCCCACCCGCACCGTCGAACTGCAGATCGGCGACATGACCTGCGCCAGTTGCGTCGGCCGCGTAGAGCGCGCCCTCGGCAAACTGCCCGGGGTCGAACAGGTCAGCGTCAACCTGGCCAGCGAGCGCGCGCACCTCGAAGTGCTCGCTGCCCTGGACGACAACCTGCTGATCGAGGCGGTAGAAAAGGCCGGTTACAGCGCCAGCCTGCCGCAAACCACCAAGGATGACCAAAGCGCTGCCCAACGCCGCCTGCGCAATGAGCGCCTGGCGGTCGGCGCGGCCCTGTTGCTGGCCCTGCCGCTGGTGTTGCCAATGCTGCTGCAGCCGTTCGGCCTGCACTGGATGTTGCCGGCATGGGCGCAGTTCATGCTGGCGACACCGGTGCAGTTCATGCTCGGCGCGCGGTTCTACGTGGCCGCCTGGAAGGCCGTTCGTGCCGGTGTCGGCAACATGGACCTGCTGGTAGCCCTGGGCACCAGCGCCGGTTACGGCCTGAGCCTGTACCAATGGGCGCAGGCGCCCGCCGGCATGGCCCCGCACCTGTACTTCGAGGCCTCGGCCGTGGTGATCGCCCTGGTACTGCTGGGCAAGTATCTGGAAAGCCGCGCCAAGCGCCAGACCGCCAGCGCCATCCGTGCCCTTGAGGCGCTGCGCCCGGAACGCGCCGTACGTGTGGTCGACGGCCGGGAAGAAGACGTGGCCATTGCTCAGTTGCGCCTCGGCGACCTGGTGCTGGTCAAGCCCGGCGAGCGCTTCCCGGTCGATGGCACAGTCGAGGATGGCAGCAGCCATGCCGATGAAGCGTTGATCAGCGGCGAGAGCCTGCCGGTGCCCAAGCAACCGGGCGACAGCGTCACCGGCGGTGCCATCAATGGCGAAGGCCGCCTGCTGGTGCGCACCCAGGCGCTGGGCACCGAGACCGTGCTGGCCCGCATCATCCGCCTGGTGGAAGACGCCCAGGCCGCCAAGGCCCCGATCCAGAAGCTGGTCGACCGGGTCAGTCAGGTATTCGTCCCGGCCGTGCTGGTACTGGCACTGCTCACCCTGGGCGGCTGGTGGCTGGCCGGCGCACCGCTGGAAACCGCGCTGATCAATGCCGTCGCCGTGCTGGTGATCGCCTGTCCCTGTGCCCTCGGCCTGGCCACCCCAGCGGCGATCATGGCCGGCACCGGGGTCGCCGCCCGCCACGGCATCCTGATCAAGGACGCCGAGGCCCTGGAACGCGCCCATGCAGTCAACCGCGTGGTCTTCGACAAGACCGGCACCCTCACCTCCGGCAGCCCCCGGGTTGTCCACAGCCAGGCGCAGGCTTGTAGCGACGCCGACCTGCATCGCCTGGCCGGTGCCCTGCAACGCGGCAGCGAACACCCGTTGGCCAAGGCGGTGCTGGATGCCTGTGCCGAACAGGGGCTGGACGTGCCTGCCGTCGCCGACAGCCAGTCGCTGACCGGGCGTGGCATCGCCGGGCGCGTGGAAGGCCGTGAGCTGGCCCTGGGTAACCGCCGCCTGCTCGACGAAAGCGCCCTGCAGCCCGGTGAGCTGGCCGCCAAGGCCCAGGCCTGGGAAGCCGAGGGGCGTACCCTGTCGTGGCTGATCGAGCGCGGCACGCAACCCCGTGTGCTGGGCCTGTTCGCCTTTGGTGACAGCCTCAAGCCCGGCGCCGCGCAGGCGATCGACACCCTGCACGCGCAACGCATCAGCAGCCACCTGCTGACCGGCGACAACCGTGGCAGCGCCAAAGTGGTTGCCGACGCCCTGGGCATCGACGATGTGCATGCCGAAGTGCTGCCAGCCGACAAGGCCGCGACCGTGGCCGCGCTCAAGCGCGATGGCGTGGTCGCCATGGTCGGCGATGGCATCAACGATGCACCGGCGCTAGCCGCCGCCGATATCGGCATTGCCATGGGTGGCGGCACCGACGTGGCCATGCAGGCCGCAGGCATCACCCTGATGCGCGGCGACCCAGGCCTGGTGCCGGCCGCCCTGGAGATCAGCCGCAAGACCTACGCCAAGATCCGCCAGAACCTGTTCTGGGCGTTCATCTACAACCTGATCGGCATCCCGTTGGCCGCGCTGGGTTACCTCAACCCGGTACTGGCCGGCGCCGCGATGGCCCTGTCCAGCGTCAGCGTGGTGAGCAACGCGCTGTGGCTCAAGGCCTGGAAACCCACCAGCACCACCCAGGAGGCCCCATGAACATCGGCCAGGCCGCCCGCCGCAGCGGGCTCAGCACCAAGATGATCCGTTACTACGAGTCCATCGGCCTGCTCAAGCCTGCTACCCGCAGCGACAGCGGCTACCGCCTGTACCAGGCGGAAGACTTGCACAGCCTGGCCTTCATCAAGCGCTCTCGCGACCTGGGCTTTTCCCTGGAAGAGGTCGGCAAGCTGCTGACCCTGTGGCAAGACCGCCAACGCGCCAGCGCCGATGTGAAGGCCCTGGCCATGCAGCATATCGATGAACTGAACCGGCGCATCGAGGAGCTGGTGAACCTGCGCGACACCCTCGGCGAGCTGGTCTCGCACTGCCAGGGGGATGATCGCCCGGACTGCCCGATCCTCAAGGACCTGGCCAATGGCGCTGCGGGTAGTTGCTGTCACTGAGCGCTTTCAGCGATTTGGTATGCCATATACGTCCAAACACGACCGAATAGTCGCCAACCACGACTTCATCCAATAAATACAGGGGTTTGGGCTTCATAAAACCCGGATGCTGCCGATGCAATGGCTACCTGCCTCGCGTGTCGACAACAAAAAATTCCGGGAGCGTCGATGAACATCAAACAGAAACTGACCTGGGCATTCGCGGTCATCGCCGGCTTGCCCATCGTCCTCGTGGCCACCCTGGTGGTCCTCAACCTGCGTGGCGAAGCCCGCGACGAATTCCTCGACGGCAGCAGCCGGGAAATCCGCCAGGTCGGCAACGCGATGAACATCTTCTTCCAGGGCATCAACCAGAACGTCGAGTACCTGGCTGCACAACCCATGGTCGCCGCCACCGGCAGCAACCTCAACAAGTTCATGAGCGCCACCCCGTCCTACGAGCTGGGCGACCAGGACAAGCAACTGCTGGATTTCTTCACCCGTCTGGCAGACTCCCACCCTAGCTATGCCTACGTTTCCTACGGGGTCAGTGACGGCGGTTACGTCGGCTGGCCAGCCGGGCAGAAGTTCGTCAACTACGACCCTCGCCCACGCCCGTGGTACCAGCTGGCCATGGCCAACCCGGGCAAGACCGTGCGTACCGGCGCCTACTACTGGGCCGCCGACGACGCCGTGCTGATCAGCACCGTGCGGGCCGTGGCCAACCAGCTTGGCAACCCCGGCGGCGTGGTCAACATCGATGTGTCGCTCAAGGGCCTGACCGAGATCGTCAAGCAGATCAAGCTGGGCGAAAGCGGCTACCTGATGCTGGTTGAAAGCAACGGCAACGTGATGGTCGACCCACGCGACGCCAGCCACAACTTCAAGCAGCTGGCCAGTTTTGGTGACGGTTATGCCGAACTGGCCAAGGCCGGCAAAGGCCTGGTCGAGGTCGAGCTCAATGGCGTGCGCTACATGGCCAACGTCTTCCCCGACGAGCAACTGGGCTGGACCTTCATCGGCCTGATCGAGCAAAGCGAAGTGATGCAGACCACCACCCAGCTGACCTGGCTGATCGGGGCCATCGCCGTGGTGCTGGCCGCGCTGTTCGCCGTGGTTGGTGCAGCCTTCGCCAAGCTGATCGTGCGCCCGATCAACAGCGTTACCAACGGTCTGGAAGATATCGCCCAGGGCGAGGGTGACCTGACCCGCAACCTGGAAATCCGCGGCCGCGACGAAACCGCGCAACTGGCCAGCTGGTTCAACCAGTTCCTCGGTGCCATTCGCAGCCTGATCCAGCACATCGGCGCTGCCGCCAGCAAGATCCTCAGCACCTCCAGCAGCTCGACCCGGGTTTCCAGCGACATGGCCGAAGCCGCAGGCCGCCAGCGCGAAGCAGTGGATATGGTCTCCACCGCCTTCCACGAAATGGTCGCCACCGCCAACGAAGTGGCGCGCTCCTGCAGCCAGGCGGCGCAGTCGGCCGACAGTGGCCAGCAACAGGCCCGCGAAGGCCAGCAGCAGATCGATGCCGCCGTGCACAGCGTTGATCGCCTGAGCCAGGAGATCGAACAATCGGCGCAGTCGATCCAGCAGCTGGAGCGTGACAGCAACGCCATCCAGTCGATCCTCGGCACCATCCGCTCGATTGCCGAACAGACCAACCTGCTGGCCCTCAACGCCGCCATCGAAGCGGCCCGCGCCGGCGAACAGGGCCGTGGCTTTGCCGTGGTGGCCGACGAAGTGCGGGCGCTGGCCAAGCGCACGGCCGACTCCACCGCCGAAATCGACGGCCTGCTGGGCAACCTGGCCAGCCGCACCGCCGAAGTGGCCACGCAGATGCACGCCAGCCTGGAGGTTTCGCAGCAATCGGTGAGCCGCATCGGCCTGGCCCGCGACAGCTTCGGGCAGATTCGTGAGTCGGTGGACGTGATCCGCGACATGAACACGCAGATCGCCACAGCAGCCGAGGAACAGCACCAGGTGGCCGAGGACATCAACCGGCACATCAGCCAGATTCACGGGGATGCACAACTGGTGGCCGAACTGGCCCAGGCGGCGCGCGTGGACTCGGAGAGCCTGGCCGGGTTGTCCAATGAACTGGATGCGCTGGTGCGCAGGTTCCGTACCTGATTGCCACTTTGCCTGTACCGGCCCTATCGCCGGCAAGCCAGCTCCCACCTCGATCGCATAGGCCTCAAGCCCTGTGCAGTACCTGTGGGGGCTGGCTTGCTGGCGATGAGGCCAGTCCAGGCAATACAAGACTGTTGCTCCCACTAGACTCTGCAGCCCTCAGGGTCTGTGCAATACCTGTGGGAGCTGGCTTGCCGGCGATAGGGCCGGTACAGGCAACCAATCACTAAAGCTTCAACTCCCCCGGAGTAGCCCCGAACAACTGCTTGAACGCCGCAATGTAGGCCGAAGTGGAATCATATCCACAGCCCAGCGCCGCCTCGGTCACATTCTCCCCCGCCTCCAGCAACGCCAGCGACGACAACAGCCGCATGCGCTGGCGCCAGTTACGGAAACTCAAACCGGTCTCCCGCTGGAACAGCCGCATCAGCGTCTTCTCCGAGCAGCCCAGCTGCCGCGCCCATTGCTGCAAGGTCTGCGGCTGGTCTGGTGCGGCGATCAAGCCATTGCACAGCGCCAACAAGCCTGGGTGGCGCGGCAACGGCAGCGAAAACCCGACCTCGGGCAAGGTGCGCAACTGGTCGAGCAGCACTGCCACCAGGCGCGCCTCGGCGCTGTCACCCTCCGGGTAATCCGCAGGGAACAGGCAAAACTGCTTGATCAGCTCGCGCGCCAGTGGGGTCACCTCCAGCACCCGGCATTGCTCCGGCGCCCACGGGCAGGCATCCCGGCGCACGTACAGGCTGCGCATCTCGGCCTGCATCGAGGTCACCACTTCGTGTTCGGCATCGGCAGGGATCCACACCCCCCATTGCGGTGGCGCGAAGTAGCTGCCGTCGCGGGTATACACGCCGAGTACGCCGCTGATGGCGTAGGAGAACTGCACCCAGTCGTGCTGGTGGCGAGTGGTCCAGGAGCCGGCACCGAGGCTTTCGGCACGGGCATAGAGGGGCCTGGGCAAGTGGTCCAGCGCCGGGATGGCACGGGGATGTCCGATGATCGGCATGACGGTTTCTTGTAGTTCTGACCAGACAAGCCTAACAGCTGAGGGCGATGACCGTGACATCTGTGCTGCCTTCTTCGCGGGCCCGCCCGCTCCCACAGGTAAATTACCGCATCCGAAAGCTGCGCTTTGCCTGTGGGAGCGGGCAAGCCCGCGAAGAAGCCAATGCAATTTTTACAAGTACCTATCGCTCGACGATCACGGTCACCCCCTGCCCACCCGCCGCACAGATCGAAATCAGTCCCCGCCCCTTCCCCGCCGTTGCCAGCAACTTCGCCAGGTTGGCCAATATCCGCCCCCCGGTGGCCGCGAAGGGATGCCCGGCCGCCAGCGAGCTGCCCTTGACGTTGAGCTTGCTGCGGTCGATCGCCCCCAGCGGCGCATCCAGCCCCAACCGCTCGCGGCAGTAATCAGCATCCTCCCAGGCCTTGAGCGTGCATAACACCTGGGCGGCAAAGGCTTCGTGGATTTCGTAATAGTCAAAGTCCTGCAATGTCAGGCCATTGCGCGCCAGCAAACGCGGCACCGCATACACCGGCGCCATCAACAGCCCTTCGCGGCCAGTGACGAAATCCACCGCAGCGGTCTCGCCATCGACCAGGTAGGCCAGCACCGGCAGCCCCTGCTGCGCGGCCCACTCTTCACTGCCCAGCAACACCAGCGAAGCGCCGTCGGTCAGCGGCGTGGAATTGCCCGCCGTCAACGTGCCCTGGCCGCTGCGATCGAAGGCCGGTTTGAGCTTGGCCAACTGCTCGAGGGTCAGGTCGGGGCGCAGGTTGTTGTCGCGGGTCAACGACAAGAACGGTGTCAGTAGGTCATCCTGCCAAGCCTCGGCATACGCGGCAGCCAGCTTCTGGTGGCTGAGCAACGCCAACTCGTCCTGCTCGACCCGGCCAATGTGCCAGGCCTGGGCCATGCGCTCGCAATGCTCGCCCATCGATAGCCCTGTGCGCGGTTCGCCGTTGCGTGGCAACTCGGGTTTCAAGTGGTGCGGGCGCAGCTTGAGGAACGGCTTGAGCCGCTCGCCCAGGCTTTTGCCACGGTTGGCCTGTAGCAGGATGTGGCGCAAGCCTTCGTTGACCGCTATCGGCGCATCGGAGGTAGTGTCCACGCCCCCGGCGATGCCGCAGTCGATCTGCCCCAGGGCAATCTTGTTGGCCACCAGCAGCGCCGCCTCCAGGCCCGTGCCACAGGCTTGCTGGATGTCATAGGCCGGGGTCTGCGGCGCCAGGCGCGAACCCAGCACGCATTCACGGGTCAGGTTCATGTCGCGCGAGTGCTTGAGCACTGCACCGGCCACCACCTCACCCAAGCGCAGCCCATGCAGGCGATAGCGTTCAACCAACCCTTCGAGGGCGGCGGTGAGCATCGCCTGGTTGCTGGCCGTGGCGTAGGCACCATTGGAACGGGCGAAAGGGATTCGGTTGCCGCCCAGGATCGCGACCCGGCAAGGTGAACGCATGCGCTGGTTCCTCCTGTAACAAATTTGATTGGTACAGCCTAGGTGTTTTTACCGCGTTCGAACGACCTTGCCACAAAGTTGGTCCACACTTTCAAGCTTGCCTTTCGGGAGACCCACTCATGAGCGATCGCTACCTCGGTTTTGCCAACTCCAACCTCGGCCGCCGCCTTGTGGACGCCCTTGGCCTGCCACGCCCGGCGCCGCTGGAGCGCTGGCAGGCCGGCCGCCTGCGCCCGGTGGAAGGGGCCCTGGTACTGGGTGGCGGGCCACTGGCCAGCCAGGTCGAAGCCATCGCCCCGCGTCTGACCGACGAGGTTTACAGCTTCAATGCCGACAACCTGCAGGCCGAAGCCTGGGTGGCAGGCCTGGGGCCGAAAATCAAAGCCGTGGTATTCGATGCCAGTCATCTGTCCGACAGCGATGCACTGAAGCAGTTGCGCGAATTTTTCCAGCCACTGCTACGCAGCCTGGCGCCGTGCGCTCATGTACTGCTGCTGGGCCGCGCACCAGAAAGCCTCGACAACCCATTGGCCAGCATTGCCCAGCGCGCCCTCGAAGGCTTCAGCCGCTCGCTGGCCAAGGAATTGCGCAATGGCGCCACCGCACAGTTGCTGTATGTCGGCCCCGGTGCGGAAGACCAGCTGGAAGGTGCCCTGCGCTTCTTCCTCTCGCCTAAAAGTGCCTTCATCTCCGGCCAGGTACTGCGCCTGGAAGCCTGCGCCAGCCAGGTCGAGGACTGGACCCGCCCGCTGGCTGGCCGTCGCGCCCTGGTCACCGGCGCCGCGCGCGGCATCGGCGCAGCCATCGCCGAAACCCTGGCGCGGGACGGCGCCGACGTGCTGCTGCTCGACGTGCCGCAGGCCAGCCAGGACCTCGACGCCCTCGCCGAGCGCCTCGGCGGCAAGGCATTGCCACTGGATATCTGCGCCAGCGACGCGCCAGCGCAACTGCTCGCAGCCCTGCCGGACGGCATCGACATCGTGGTGCACAATGCCGGCATCACCCGCGACAAGACCCTGGCCAACATGACCCCGGAATACTGGGACGCGGTACTGGCGGTCAACCTCAAGGCGCCCCAGGTGCTGACCCAGGCGCTGTATGACAACGGTGCGCTGGGGGAAGACGCGCGCATCACCCTGCTGGCTTCGGTCAGCGGCATCGCCGGCAACCGCGGGCAGGCCAACTATGCTGCGAGCAAGGCCGGGTTGATCGGCCTGGCCCAGGCCTGGGCGCCACGGCTTGCCGAACGGGGCGGCAGCATCAATGCCGTGGCCCCCGGCTTCATCGAAACGCACATGACCGCCGCCATGCCCATGGGCCTGCGCGAGGCCGGGCGGCGCTTGAGTTCGCTGGGCCAGGGCGGTCGCCCGCAGGACGTCGCCGAGGCCATCGCCTGGCTCAGCCAACCCGGTTCCGGGGCGGTCAACGGCCAGGTGCTGCGGGTGTGCGGCCAAGCATTGATGGGGGCTTGAGCATGAACCGACCCTGGCACGACCTGCACAGCCCAGCTTCCCGCGCCAGCCTGTACCTGCGTGCGGCGAGCAAGCGCTCGATCAGCGGCGACCGGCTGCCGGAGGACGGCCTGCGCTGCTTTATCCAGGTGCAACCGGATAACCTGGGCGCCTATCGACGGCTTTGCCACTTCCCCGACGATGGCCGCCTGCCGGGCACATATCCCCATGTCATGGCATTTACCCTGCAGCTGCAGTTGATGACTGCCCACGATTTCCCCTTCCCGCTGCTCGGCCTGGTACACCTGCACAACCGCATCGAAGTGCTGCGCCCGCTCGGCGCTATCGAAGGGCTGCGCTTTGCGGTGTATGCGCACAACCTGCAGCCGCATGCCAAGGGCGGCACCTTCGACCTGGTCACCGAGGCCGAAGACGGCATCGGCCTGCTCTGGCGCGAAACCAGCCGCATGTTGGTGAGGGGGCTGAAGCTGGAAGGCGCGCCAGAGCTGCCTGGCGAAGTTGAGCCGGACTCATTGCCGGAAGCGACCCGCTGGTACGCCGACAGTGATATCGGCCGGCGTTATGCCAAGGTTTGCGGGGATTACAACCCGATCCACCTCAGCGCGGTCAGTGCACGGTTGTTCGGCTTCCCTACGGCCATTGCCCATGGCATGTGGACCAAGGCCATGGCTTTGGCCGCATTGCGCGGGCACCTGCCGCACAGTGGCTATGCCTTCGAGGTGGACTTCCGCAAGCCGGTGCGGTTGCCGTCGGAGGTGGTGCTCAGCGCCAGTGCGGCGGGGCCCGAGGGTGAACTGAGGCTGGATGGGCATGGTGGGGTGCTGCATATGGTCGGGCGCTGGGGTCCCCTGTAGATCGTGAGGCTGCTGCGCAGCCTTTTCGCGACACAAGGCCGCTCCCACAGGTACCGCGCCAGGCTTGATGCTGGTGCCACCCTGTGGGAGCGGCCTTGCGTCGCGATGGGCCGCAAAGCGGCCCCCTTGCTTTGCATCGGCCCTGCGCAGAAGCTATGCAGCATTAGGAGACCCCGATGAACCTGCAAGAACTCACCCAACGCCTGCACCAGATCCGCGACAACAACGACTGGCGCGGCTTCCACAGCCCGAAGAACCTGACCATGGCCGCCAGCGTCGAAATGGCCGAACTGGTGGAAATCTTCCAGTGGCTGAGCGAAGACGAATCGCGCCAACTGCCCGCCGACAAGCTAGCCCACGCAGGCCAGGAAATCGGCGATGTGGTGCTTTATCTGTTGCTGCTGTGCAGCGAGCTGGGCCTGGACATGGACCAGGTGGTGCGGGCCAAGCTGGCCGACAGCGAGAGGCGCTTCGCTCGATGAACGACCGTCATTTCGATGAGCTGGCCACCCGCTTTGCCGAGAAGATCTACGGCGGTGCCAAGGGCGCTATCCGCCTGGCCGTGCTGCAGGCCGACCTGGCCGAGGCCCTGCCCGACCGCCCGCTGCGCATCCTCGACATCGGTGCCGGACTGGGCCACATGGCTTTGTGGCTGGCCCAGCGCGGCCATCAGCTGACCCTGGCCGAACCCGCCGCACCGATGCTCGACGGCGCGCGGGCGCGCTTTGCCGAAGCCGGCCAAACCGCCACTTTCATCCAGGCGCCCTGGCAAGACCTGCTCGGCCAGCTGACCGAACCCTACGACCTGGTGCTGTGCCACGCCGTACTCGAATGGCTGGCCGAACCCGAAAGCATCCTGCCAGTGCTGCACCAACTCACGGCCCCCTCCGGGTGGTTGTCGCTGGCCTTCTACAACCGCGACGCACTGGTCTATCGCAACCTGCTCAAGGGCCATTTCCGCAAGTTGCGCAGCAACCGGCTGGAAGGTGAAAAGCAGAGCCTGACCCCGCAGAAACCGCTTGATCCACGCGAGCTCAAGGCGCAACTTGGTCCTATGTGGCAGGTCGAAAGTGAAAGTGGCGTCAGGGTGTTCCACGACTATATGCCCAAGGAATTCCAGGGCAAGGCCGAGCTGCTCGACCTGCTGGAAATGGAACTGGCCTACCGTCGCCACCCCAGCTTCGCCGGGCTCGGCCGCTACCTGCACTGGGTCTGCCGCCCCCGCTGACCCGCCCGCCGGGAGGAATACATGCCGTACCGTCTATTGTGCCTGGCCCTGTTGCCGCTGGCCCTGGCCGCCTGCCAGGGCAGCAACCCGTATGTGGCCAGCAGCCGCCCGTTACCACCGGCCCCTGCCCAGGCGGCCAGCACCTTCGATGCCAGTGCCTATCCGGCACCTGCCCGTGATTACGGGCACTACCGCAGCTGGAGCTGGCGCAACGGCCAGTTGCCCAGTGGCTCGGCCAATGCCGACCCAATGCAATTGGCCGATGCCGTCAGCAGCGCGCTCGACCAGCATGGCCTGCGCCCCGCCCGGGGTGGCCCCGGCGACTTGCTGGTCAGCGCCGACATGCGCCTGGAAAAGCGCTTGCGCCAGGTGCGTGACTACGACAGCTACGACCCCTACTACGGCCCGTACCCCTACGGCGGTGTCGGCTATGGCGGCTACCGCCATGGCTATGGGGGCTATGCCAGCGTGCCCATCGTGCGCACCTACGAAGTGGAGGTGATGGTGGTGCGCATCGACCTGTACGACGCCCGCGACGGCCAACCGGTATGGAGCGCCAGCGCCGAAAGCGGCAGCGACAAGGACTCGCCGCGCGAACGCGAAAGCGCCCTGCGCGACTCTGTGCACAAAGCACTCAGCGGCTATCCTCCTAGTTAACGTCTAACGGAGAACCACCATGTTGCGCCGTCTCGTTCTACTGTCATTCGCGCTATTGCTCGCCGCCTGCTCCAGCAGCAACGTCCAGCAGGATTTCGATGCCAGCCGCGACTTTGCCGCCTACCGTAGCTGGGCGTGGCAGGAGCCGGGCTTGCAGTACCGTCCGGACGACCCACGGATCAAGAGCGACCTCACCGAGCAGCGTATTCGCCAGGCGGTCGCCGACCAGCTCGACCAGCGCGGCCTGCGCCCGGTACAAGGTGGTGCACGGCCTGACCTGGGCGTGCGCGCCTACCTGATCGTCGAGCAGCGCCAGCAACAGATCACCACCAACTACGGCGGTGGCTGGGGAGGCTACTGGGGCGGCTATTGGGGTGGGCCGATGTACAACGAAACCCGCAGTGTCGACTACAAGGTCGCCACCATTCAGGTCGACATGTTCGATGGGCGTGACGGCAAGCTGGTGTGGCGCGGCAGTGCCGAGCAGATCATGAACAACTACCCGCCAAGCCCGGAAGAACGCAACAGCGCCATCCGCAATACCGTGGCCAAGGTGTTGGCCAACTACCCGCCAGGCAGCAGGCAATAACCACTCAGCTCCCATCGCCGGCAAGCCGGCTCCCACAGGTACTGCACAGGGCTTGAGGCCTATGCGGTCGAGGTGGGAGCTGGCTTGCCGGCGATAGGGCCCTGATAGGCTGATGCCAGCTGCGACAAATCCCGTTCCAAGCACGCCTTTTTGCCCTTCCCAGCCCACTTGCCCGCACGTTCCCGTCTATCTTCACTTAAGGAAACCTGACTGACCGGGTAGAAGTGTTCAACATTTGGGAAGGGTGACCTGCCAATGCAAAGCATTGTTCTCCTGCTGTGGCTTGCCTTGTGCTCCGAACAGGATGTGCGTCAACGCCAGATATCCAACATGCTCACCCTGGGCATGGCCACCTGCGCCCTGGTCTGGCTGTTCGTCACCGGCCACAGCTGGATCGGCGCCGATGCCAGCGATGCCGGCTGGGCGCTGGCCATCGTCATGCTGCTAACCCTGCCCGGCTACATGCTCGGCCGTTTCGGCGCCGACGACGTCAAGCTGATGGGCGCCCTGGCGCTGGCCACCAGCCCACAATACGTGCTTGGCACCTTCATCGGCGCGGGTGTCACTGTACTGGTGTGGCTGCTCACCCGCCGGCGCCTGTGGACCCTGCTCAACCCCAAGGTGAAGAAGCGTCTGCAGGCCCTGACCGAAGAGATGGGTGACAAGCAGGCTTTCGTCCCCTATGTACTCACCGGTTTTCTTCTCACCGCTGTATGGATCCAATGAACACCCCTGTGGTCCGATACTTTGTACATGTTCCCGAGTGCGACTATTTTTAACCTGCCAGAGCGTCTCGCCCGGGAGCAGGGCCGCATACGAACAGGGAGTTGATCGTGTCCAGACCATTCAGTGAAGTAAAGGTATTGGTGGTCGATGACCAACCATTGATCGTCGAACAGCTGTGTGAATTTCTCGAAACCCAGGGTTACCACTGCCTGCCCGCCCATTCCGCCGACGCAGCCATCGAACGCTTCCTGGCCGACGAGGCCATTGGCCTGATCATCTGCGACCTGCATATGCCCGGGCGCGATGGCATCGAGCTGGTCCGCGCCCTCAAGGAAATCGCCGGGCAACGCATGTTCGAAGCGATCATGCTGACCGGCCGTGCCGAAAAACAGGACGTGATCCGGGCACTGCGCGAGGGCTTTGCCGATTATTACCAAAAACCCATGGACCTCGATGAACTGCTCGAGGGCGTGCGCCGCCAGGAAGAAGCCTTGCAAGAGCGCCAACGCAACTTCCGCGCCCTGGGCGGATTGAACCAGCGTTTGCACGAGCTGGCCGAGTCGGTGGACGAGCTTTACCAGGAGCTGGAAAAAGCCCGTGGCCAGGGTACCCACCGGCGTGCCAGCGATGTGGAAGAGAGTGAAAGCGAGCTGCCTGCAGCCTTCGAGAAACTGTCGCCACGCCAACTGGAAGTGGCGCGCCTGGTGGGCAAGGGCAAGACCAATTACCAGATCGCCTGTGAACTGGGCATTACCGAAAACACCGTGAAGCTGTATGTGTCACAGGTACTGCGCCTGACCCACATGCACAACCGCACCCAGCTGGCACTGGCGCTGACGCCCAGCTCGTCGCCGGTGCATCAGCGGTTCACTACCCATTGAGCGAGTGGTTCCAAGATTCTGGGGCTGCTTCGCAGCCCATCGCGACACAAGGCCGCTCCCACAGAGATCGCACAAGCCCGGCATTATGCGGTCCCTGTGGGAGCGGGCAAGCCCGCGAAGCAGACGACGCGGTATATGGCACCGGCTGCGCCGGTGATCGCCGGCAAGCCAGCTCCCACCTCGACCGCATAGGCCTCAAGCCCTGTGCAGTACCTGTGGGAGCTGCGGTGCGGCGATCCGACTTGCTGGCGATGAGGCCAGTCCAGGCAATACAAGACAGTTGCTCCCACAGGGATCTGGGCTGCGCCCCCTACATTTGAACGCCAACAGTCAACGTCAACCGTGGGCCACGGTCCCGGCTATCCAACGCCACATCCGCCAGCGGCTTGGCCACCTCCAGCGCCACATTGAACAAGCGCCCGTCCCCCAACCGCAGCCCTAGCGCCACCGAGGCCAAATGGGCGTCCTCCACCGGCCCCCGGTTGTGCCAGGCCTGTGCCGTGTCCACTACTGCATAGGGCTGCACCAGCGCCAGCCAGCTATCCCGCATGCTGTAGCTCAACTCGTAAGCCACGCCCCACCCCTTGTCCCCGTCCGCCTGGTCACGCGGATAGCCACGCCCGAAACTCTGCCCGCCAAACCCCGCCCGCTCGCTGTCAGGCAGCCGGTCATCGCTCCAGTACAACGCGCCAGACACCATCCCCTGCCAGTTGCCCGACAGCCTGTCGCTCTGCAACCCGGAAAGCCGCAGCCGCAGAAAATCCAGATCGTAGTCCGCATCGCTACGTGCCCCCAGGTAATCCAGGCCCTGATAGACCCCGGCACTGACAATACGCAGACGACGACCGTCCACCTTGCGCCAGTCGCCTTCGAATGACAGCGCGCGCACGTAAGTATCGTCATCCCGCAACGATGGTTGCCCGTCCAGCTGGACATCGGAGTGCTCGCTGACCGAATACAAGTGCCCCTGTACCGCCATCCATTCATCCGGCCTGACGATCACCGGCCGGCGCAGGCCGATGGCATAGCGCTGGCTGTCGCGCTTGCGGGTGATGTCACTGCCATCGTCCAGGCGAATACGCGTGCCGGGCTCGCTGCGATAACGTGAAGCCGACAGCAGCAGTTGGCTGCCGGCAGCGTCCAGGTATTGGCTGTAGTCAAACCGCTGGTAATGGACCTGGTCATCCCCTGGGGGCAGCAGCAGGCTGGCCTTGAGCTGTTCGGCAAAGCGGGTCTGGGCGTTGCTGGTTACCGTGAACAGCCCCTGCGCGTCGTCATGGTTGCCATCGGCCACGGTAACAGCGGCGCTGAGCGGCTTGCGGCGCGCATGCACGGTCAGCCGGGCGGCACCATCAGCGGCCTGCGCCATACCCAGCTCGGCAGCGATTGCCACACCAGGCATGCGCTCGGCGAGCCCCAGGTAGCGCTCCAGCGTTGCCCGGGTCAGCGGCCGCTCGGCTTCAAGGCGCGCCAACAACTGCTGCAGATAGGAACTGGCCGAGCCGATGTCGCCGTCCAACCGGTAATCATGGATATAGCCCTCGACCAGTACCACATCGACCCAACCATCGGCCAAATCCTGAGGTGGCAGGTAGGCATACGACAGCAGGTACCCTTCCTGCCGATAGCGCTGGGTCAAGCGCTGGGTGTACCGCTGCAGCTCGCCTAGGGTGATCTCGCGCCCAATCAGCGGCTGGTAGTGTTCACGCAGGTCGCTCAAGGGGAATACCGTGCCGCCTTCGAAGCGCACTTTATGCAGTACCAGGCGGGTATCCGCAGGCTCCCAGCCAATGCTGTCGGCAGTCGGCGCGGCCAGGCGCAGGGCTGGGCTGACGGGGCGGTAGGCGTCTATCGGCAGGTTGGCGCTGAGCAGGCGCCGTTCGTACTCATGGCTGTCGAGAAAGCCCGGCAATGGCTCGGCATGGGCCGCAAGCGCCCAAGGCAGCAACAACAGGGGCACGGCCAGAGGACGCATAGGGCGCTCCATGTTCCCTTGGTTCGCGGGGCACCAGCCGGTCACACCCGTCACTTGCAAGCGTAGGTGCTGGCCCGGCCGCCGTCGAACCGCTACTCACTGACCTGGAACGCCACCCGCGCCGTCTCGCCACTTTCATCCAGCGCGCTGAGCTCGGCCTGCCCAACCTGCTGGAAGCGCACCAGCAGGCTGTCCTGCCCCTGGGTTTCACCCAATGGCTGGCCATTGAGGAACCACCAGCGCCGCCCACCACCGCCCAAGGCCGACACATGCAGCTGCAGCGGCTCGCTGCTGGTGGCCGGACGGCGCAGGTGGTCACCCGGACGCACGCCCACGATCGACAGCGGTGGCGCACTGGCTGGCACCTGCGGCGGGCAGGCCGGGTCGATGGCCGGCAGGCGCGCTGCACGCCGCTCGACGCGGGGCAGCCAAGGCTCCAGCGGCGCCGGCCACAGGGCAATGTCGCGGGCCTTGGCGCCCGGGCAAGCGCCATCCACTCGCAGCCCCTGGTCATTGACCCACACGCTTTCGCGCAAACCCAGGCCCAGCGGCTGATCGGCGGCCTGCAGGGTCGGCGGCGTGGTGCCGTCCAGGGTCCAGGCGAAGCGCTGGCGCCGGCAGTTGGGGTCCTGCTTGTTCATCGGCTGGCCCAGCGGCCAACAGATCGCTGCCACCCCGACATTCCCCGGCACCCGCTCCACCGGCACGCTGATGCCACGCTGGCTGTCACGGTTACTCAGCAGGTCGTGTACCTGCAGCATCAGCGGCGCTGCCGAGGCCAGGCCGAACTGGCCGGGCACCGGCGTGCCATCGGGGCGACCGATCCATACGCCGATCAGGTACCGCGGGCCCACGCCGATCGACCAGGCATCACGAAAGCCATAGCTGGTGCCAGTCTTCCAGGCCAGTTGCGGGCGCTGCACCAACTCGGCATGCGGGTCGCGGTCGGGCCGCGCCTGACCGCTGAGGATGCGCCGGATGATCCACGCGGCCCCCGGCGACAGCAGACGACGTTCGACCAGCGGGTCCTGCGGTTGCAGGCGCATCCGCGCACTGTTGCCACCCCGCGCCAGCGCCGCGTAGCCGCCCACCAGGTCCTCCAGGCGGCTGCCAGCACCACCGAGGATCAACGACAGGTTGGGCTCGGCCAGGGGCGGCAGTATCAGTGGCATGCCCGCCATACGCAGCTGCGCGGCGAAGCGCTTCGGGCCATAGGCCTCGAGCAACTGCACCGCCGGCAGGTTGAGCGACAGGGCCAGTGCCGAACTGGCCGACACTGGCCCGCTGAAGCCCATGGAGAAGTTGCCGGGGCGATAGTCGCCATAGCGGCGTGGCACATCTTGCAGCAACGATTCGGAATGAATCAGGCCATCGTCCAGCGCCATGCCGTAGAGGAACGGTTTGAGGGTGGAGCCGGGCGAGCGCAGCGAGCGCACCATGTCCACATGCCCGAAGCGGCGCTCGTCAGCCAGGTCGATCGAACCCAGGTAGGCACGCACCGCCATGCTCTGCGCCTCAACCACCAGAATGGCTGCGGAGGTGCGTTCTGGCAGCCGCGCACGCCAGCCCAGCAGCAAGTCTTCGAGGCGCCGCTGCAGCGCAGCATCGAGCGTGGTAAGGATCAGCGGCGGGCTGTTGGCACTGTTCAGGCGCCGGGCCAGCAGGGGTGCCAGGGCCGGCTCCTGGCGTGGTGCCAGCAGCAGCGGTTCCTCGGCAGCCTCGCGGATTTGCCGGGCAGGCCATACCTGGTATTCGGCCAGGCGTTGCAGCACCTTGTCGCGGGCACGCTGGGCGCGCGCGGGATGGCGGTCCGGGCGCAGCCGGCTGGGTGCCTGAGGCAGCACCGCCAGCAACGCCGCTTCGGCCGGCGTCAGATGCATGGGCGACTTGCCCAGGTACGCCCAACTTGCGGCTGCTACGCCCTGCAGGGTGCCGCCGAACGGTGCACGGTCCAGGTAGATCTGCAGGATTTCGCGCTTGGACAGATGCCATTCCAGCTGCGCCGTGCGCCAGAGCTGGCGCAGTTTGCCGGCTAGGGTGCGGTCATGCGGGTCGAGCAGGCGGGCCACCTGCATCGACAGCGTGCTGCCGCCCGACACCACCCGCCCATCCCGCAGGTTCAGCCAGGCAGCGCGGGCCAGGGCCAGTGGATTGACCCCTGGGTGGCTGTAGAACCAGCGGTCCTCGTAGGTCAGCAGGGCCTGCAGGTACAGCGGCGAAACCTCGTCGGGGCTGACTGGATAGCGCCATACCCCGTCGCTATCGGCAAAGCGCCACAATGGCGTGCCGTCCTCGGCCAGCACCACCCGGGCCAGGTCGTCACCGGGCATGGGCAACGGCCACAGGCGGTCGGCCAGCCATAGCAGGCCGAACAGCACCAGCATGCCGGCCACGGTGGCACGCAACAGCTTGCCTGCACGCGTGCGTGGCCGCGCTAAGCTTGGCATCGGGAACCGATCTGGCCAATCGATGGCCAAAGGCTTGGGAACGGCAAGCGCGCCGATTCGTTCATCAGGAAGCAACTATGCATGTAGAAGGTTTTTTCGAGTGGCTGGGCCAGGCACTGGGGTCGTTGATCCGCTTCATCGTCGACGCATTGAGCGGGTTGTTCAACCTGCTGGCCAATGCCGGTGGCAATTTCATCGACGGCCTGGCGCGCACCTTGGGCATGGACACCTCGCTGGTCAGCATCCTGGCCTTGATCATCGGTCTGATGCTGCTGTACTCGGCGATCCGCGCGTTCATGCGCGCCTCGATCATTCTCGGGATCATCTGGCTGGTGCTGGGGTTGTGGGTGATGAGTTGGGTGATTCATTGACATTGAACGGCCAGCGCGGACCTGTGGGAGCGGCCTTGTGTCGCGAAAGGGCTGCGCAGCAGCCCCAGATTTTCAGCTCCGCTGCTTGAATCGCTGGGGCCGCTTTGCGGCCCTTTCGCGACACAAGGCCGCTCCCACATAGTCCGCGCACAGCAGGGATTTAGCGGGCCTTTACAGTCATCTCCCCCTGCCCATCCCCCACGGCCTGCAGGTTCGGCCGGTACATCGACTCGACCTGTGGCGGTGGCACACGGTAAGTGCCTGGGGTCACCGCCCGCGCCAGGTACAGCAGGTGGGTGGTGCCGTAGCCGTCGAGCTTGAGCGCAGCGACATACCGGTCATCGCGGTACTCCTGATGCACCACGCTGGCGTTCTGCATCGACTCGCGCCATTCCTTCACCGCGCTGCTGGCGTTGTCCAGGCTGGCGGCACTTTGCGCCAGGTTCTGGTTTTCCAGCTCCAGGCCTGCCGGCAGCAAGTCCACCACCAGCGCATCCGGTACGCGGTTCTCGGCCTTGAGCGCCAGATGCACCAGCACCAGGTCACCACTGCGCAAGTTGTGCAGGTCCAGCGGCTGGCCATTCATGCCCAGATACTCGCGACGGATCTGCATGCCGTTGCCACTGGCCACAGGCGCCTGGCGTGGGTACCCCGACAAGGTCAGTTGCTGGTACAGCGTTTCGCTGCCCTCATTCTGCACAGTCAGCGGCGAGACCAGCAACGGGCCTTCCAGCTTCATGCCAGACTCGGCGTTGTTGAATTCGCGCACCTCGCCGGCACTGTCCAGGCGTGCCTGCCACTTGCCTTCCGGCTTGCCCAGCAGGCCACGGCCGGCGAGGAACAGGGCATTGCGCTCCTGGGTCGACAGCCAGCGGTTGGCCGCCAGCTCATCCGACAAGGCGAACAGGCGCTGGTCGACCTGGCTGCTGGCCAGGTTGCTCTCCTGCAGCAGCGCCAGGATCAGCGCCTGGTCGCGCAAGGCGCTGCCGTAGTCGGCCAGCCAGCCTTTGCCGCGGCTGATGCCCAAGCCTGCCTGCAAGGCCTGCTCGGCACGCGGTTTGTCACCCATCTTGTCCAGCGCCACTGCCAGTTGTACCAGCGGCAGGCCAGAGCGGGCATCGGCGCGGCGCTCGAACAAGCCACGCAAGGCACCCAACGGCGCCTGCTGGCTGCGCGACAGCACCAGCGCCGCATAAGCCTGCACGGCGAAACGGGTGTGGTCGGCGTTCTCGCTGTAGTCGACTTCGATCAGGTTGCGCTCCTGCAGGTAGCGCAGCAGGCGCTCGCTGGCCTTCTTCACTGCCTCGGCCGGCACGCCATAACCCTGGTCACGGGCACGCAAGAGGAAGTCGGTGACATAGGCCGTCAGCCAGTACTCTTCTTCGCTGTCCGAACTCCACAGGCCAAAACTGCCGTTGTAGCGCTGCATGCCCAGCAGGTGCTCGATACCCATTTCGATCTTGCGCTTGCGCACATCCGCCGGCTCACCCTTGATGCCCAGGCGCTTGAGGCTGTCGGCATCGGCGTACAGCGACGGGTAGAGGCCGCTGGTGGTCTGCTCCAGGCAACCGTAGGGGTAGGCTTCCAGGGCGCGGATCTGCTCGGCCAGGTTCAGCGGCGGCCGGCTCGACAAGGCCAGGCTGGCTTCCAGGCCGGCAGGTTCGAAGGCGGCCAGGTCTGCTTCGGGCAGGGTCCATGGCTGGTCCTTCAAGGCCACGCGGTAGTGCTTGAGCATTGCCGGGTAGGCCGGGCGCACACCCAGCGTCCACTCACGCTCGAACGCAGTGGTCGGCTCGTTCGGCAATTGCAAGCCCGTGACCCGCACATGCACCTTGCCCTGCCCCAAGCCGCCCTGGGCCTGCACCGGAATCATCAGCGTCGAGCGCTGGCCTTCGACCAAAGCAACGTTGTGCATGGCATTGGCCGCCAGGCTAACTTGCCCTTCGGTACTGATCTCGACATTCAGTTGCTGGGCACGGTCCGACAGGTTGGCCAGGTCCAGCGCCAGGCTGGTGCGGTCGCCACCGGCCAGGAAGCGTGGCGCCGACAGCTCGGCGATCAACGGCGCGGCGACCACGGTCTTGCCTTCGGCCATGCCGAAGTGCTCTTCGGTCCAGGCCTGGGCCATCAGCCGCAGCTCGCCATTGAAGTCGGGGATATCGACCGTGGCCTGGCCCTCACCCTTGTCGTCCAGGGTCACCGGCAGGCTCTGCTGGGCGACGATGGTCACCGAGGTGTTGGGGCGCTTGCCGCCCTTGGCCATGGCCGCATCGCCGCCGAACGCCAGGCTGGCCAGGCGGCCCTGGCCGGCTTCGATCAGCTGGCCGTAAATGTCCAGCTGGTCGGCACCGTAGGCCTTGCGTCCGAACAGGCTGGCGAACGGGTCGGGGGTTTTGAAATCGGTAATGTTGAGGATGCCCACGTCCACCGCCGACAACAGCACATGCACCTGTTTGGGCACACTGCCATCGGCATTGGCTGCCTTGACCTTCACGGTCAACGGTTGTTTCGGGCGCATCTTCTCCGGTGCCTGCAGGCTCAGCGCCAGCTTGCGCTCGGCGCGGTCCAGCGGCAGGTGCAGCACGCCTACTGCACGCTTGGGCGTGGCGTTGGCCTTGCGTTCACCGGGGCGGATCACCAGCGCACTGAGGTACAGGTCGTGGCGGGCCCAGGCCTTGTCCAATTGCACATCGAAGGTCTTGCCCTCGGCGGGTACGTCGATCTCCTGCCACCACAGCGGGCCATCGCTGGACTCGATCATCAAGTAGCCGCTGCCGCCGGCGGGCGGGGTGACGGTGACCCTGGCAGTCGCGCCGTCGGCGTAGGACGGTTTGTCCAGCGCCAACTTGACCTGGTCCGGGCGCACCGCGCCGCCTTCGGCGTTGTCCTGGGCGCGGTAGCCGGCCCAGAAGCGCTCGCTGGACACCAGGCCGGTCTGCGGGTCTTCCAACTCGACGCGGTACGGGCCCCATTCCACCTGGAAGCTCAGCTTGGCAGTGGCGCCAGCCTTGACGCTGACGGTCTCTTCGCTCTGGGTGAGGAATTTCTCGTTGTAGGCGTAGCTCCAGCCATCGCTCTGCGAGTAGTTCCAGTAATAGTCGCGGCGCTCGCGGATCAGCCGCACCTTGAGGTCGTTGGCCGCCAGCTTGTTGCCGTCACGGTCGGCCACCAGCAACTCGAATTCCACCGGCCCATCGCTGTCGGTTTCCTCGCCATCGAACAAGCCACGCAGGCCTGGCAGTCGCTCGGCTGGCCAGATCGGTTGCTCCAGGCGCCGAGTGATCGGCCGGCCACCGGACTCCTGCAGGCTGGCCTGCACGGTCAGTTGCAACGGGGAGCGGGCTTCGGCCCAGCGGCTTTCGATATCGATCACCGCCTTGCCGGCCTGGTCGAGGGTGACTTCGTCCAGTTCCAGGTCCTGGTTCAGCTCGGTTTCGGTGACCGAGCCGAACTGGTAGCCAGGCAGCGCCGGCACTGCCTCGCGCAACGGGCGCACATAGGCCTGGCCGCTCAAGCGGTTGCCGGCGGCCGGGGCGCCGTAGAGGTAACGGCCATTGACCTGGATTCGCGCATCCTCGTCAGGTGAAAGCGGCTTGCTGCTGCCCTTGAGTTCCAGCGCCAGGCGCTCGGGCAGGAAGTCTTCGACGAGGAATTCGTATACCTGTTTGCGCCCGCCACCCAGGTCGAGCAGCAGTTGCCAGCGGCCGGTCGGCGCCTCGCCTGCCAACTGCAACTGGTATTGGTACAGGCCATTGGTATCGGCTTCCCAGACGAACTTGCGGCTGACCTGCTCGTCTGGGCGGCGCACTTCCACACTCACTGGCAGAGCCTTGACCGGTTTGCCATCCTGGTCGCGCAGCAAGCCGTTGAGCAGCACCGTCTCGCCGGGGCGATACAAGTCACGAGGACCGAAGATGAAGAACTGCAGCGGGTTGGCCTGGGGCCCGGTGATGTCGAATTCGGCCAGGTCCAGCGCTGCCGTGTTCAGGCGCAGCAGCGTGGTGTGCACGCCCTGGGTGGCGATCAGGGTATCGGCCTTGGGCGTGATCGGCAGTTGGGCATGGCCCTTGCCATCGGTAGTGGCCTGGGCCAGCAGCTTGCCCTTGTCGTCATGGATTTCCAGGTTGACGCCGTTCATTGCCTTGCCGCCTTCCAGGGCCTGGGCAAACACATCGAGGCGATCACGGTAGCGGTGCGCAGACACACCGATGTCGCTGAGGGTGAACAGGGTTGCTGGTTGCGAGTAGTCGTAGGTGCCCGAGGCACGCATCACCGCCAGGTACACACCGGGCTCCTGCAACGGCTTGATACCGGCGATCGGCAGCAGCACAGTCTCGCGGGTGTTGCGCGCCGGGTTGAGGTCGAAACGGCCGCTGTAGACCAGCTCGGCCATGTCCAGCGTTTCCTTGGACTGGTAGTAGTACAGGCTGCTGTTGCGCCCCCAGTTGACCAGGAAGGTCGAGAGCATGTCCGGCTTGACGCGGAAGAATTCGACATCGACCTTGTCGACGTTCAGGGCGATTACCGGCAGGCCCTCGGCCAGGCGCGTGGGCAGCAGCGAGCCGCGGCTGGCGAAGCCGATGGTCGGCTGCATGTCGCGGGTTTTCAGGCGGGTGATCGACTCGCTATCCAACTGCTTGCCGTTGACCGCCAGCAGGCCCTTGTCGACGGTCAGCACCAGCTTGCGCTGCGGCTCCAGGTGACGCAGGCGCAGCTCCATCTGGTTGTCGGAGAGCTCCCAGGCGCCGTCGAGCTTGCCTTTGACGGTATCGACCAGGTGGACCTTGTTGGTGAAGTCCTGCTTGGCATCCAGCGGCGCGGAGAAGCTGATCGACAGCGTGGCAGCGCCGTCGAGCTGCACTTCGGAAACATCCAGCACCGTGAGCTCTCGGCCCTCGTAGCGCTTGGCCAGTACGGCCGGGTCTTCGCGTTTGGCGGCGGGGGCTTCGGCGGGCGCGGTGGCCACCGGTTTCTCGGCCGGTGCCGGTTTGTCCGGCGTGGAAGAGTCACAGGCACTGAGCAAAGCCAGCGCGCAGGCCAGCAACAATCCTTTGTTGAACATGGAGTAGGAACTCTTTGGCAGCGTGTACGTGAGGGCAGCAACTATAGCTGGCTGAGACCATGTTCGCGCGATTTGGTTGCCTGGCCGTTACACTGTGCCCATTCAGAACAGCCGGGGGCGCTTTGCGCCCCTATCGCGACGCAAGGCCGCTCCCACAAAAGGCCTGCGTACGCCGATCAATGTGGGAGCGGCCTTGTGTCGCGAAAGGGCTGCAAAGCAGCCCCAGATTCTCCAGGACACCCGATGACCTCACTGACCACCGACTGGCGCCACCGCCCCACCCACCACAAGGTCTGGGCCCTGGCGGCGCCGATGATCCTGTCCAACATCTCCGTCCCCCTGGTAGCCCTGGTTGACAGCACCGTCATCGGCCACCTCCCCCATGCCCACCAACTCGGCGCCGTGGCCGTGGGCGCTACGCTTTTCACCTTCATGGTCGGCCTGATGGGTTTCCTGCGCATGGGCTCCACCGGCTTCGCCGCCCAGGCCGCCGGCCGTGGCGACGGCGCGGCGTTGCGCCAGGTGCTGGTGCAAGGGTTGCTGCTGGCGGTCGGCTTCGCCCTGCTGATCGGCCTGCTGGCCCTGCCCTTCAGCCAATTGGCGCTGCACGCGATGCAACCGAGCGCGGCCCTGCAGCAATCCACCGAAGACTTCTTCCATA
This sequence comes from Pseudomonas sp. 10-1B, assembly GCF_000935045.1. Lineage (GTDB taxonomy): Bacteria > Pseudomonadota > Gammaproteobacteria > Pseudomonadales > Pseudomonadaceae > Aquipseudomonas. The sequence continues at coordinate 64,342 of NZ_JYKS01000013.1, read as the reverse complement.
CCCGCCTGCTCGGCCTGCCTGCGGCACTGGCCAGCTATGCACTGGTCGGCTGGTTCCTCGGCACGCAAAACGCCAGGGCACCGCTGGCCATCCTGCTGACCACCAACCTACTGAACATCGCCTTGAACCTGTGGTTCGTGCTGGGTCTGAACTGGGGCGTGCTGGGTTCGGCACGAGCGTCGGTGATCGCCGAATGGAGCGCTGCCTTGCTCGGCCTGGCCCTGACCCGCCCGGCCCTGCGCGCTTACCCGGGGCAGATCGCCTGGGTGGCGCTCAAGCGCTGGCAGGCCTGGCGGCCACTGCTGGCGGTGAACCGCGATATTTTCCTGCGCAGCCTGGCGCTGCAACTGGTGTTCCTGCTGATTGCCGTCCAAGGCGCCCGCCTGGGCGAAGCCACCGTGGCGGCCAACGCCCTGTTGCTCAACGGCCTGCTGCTGACTGCCTACGCCCTCGACGGGCTGGCGCATGCGGTAGAGGCCCTGTGCGGCCACGCCATCGGCGCCCGTGACCGCGACACCTTGCGCCGCTCGCTGGTGGTGGCCTGTGGCTGGTCGTTGATCACCAGCCTTGGATTTGCCGGGTTGTTCCTGCTGGGCGGACACCTGTTCATCAACTTGCAGACCGACATCGAGAGTGTGCGGGCAGCGGCTTATCCGTACTTGCCGTACCTGGCCTTGCTGCCGTTGATTGCGGTGTGGAGTTACTTGCTGGACGGGTTGTTCATTGGTGCGACGCGGGCACGGGAAATGCGTAATGCGATGTTGGTTTCGGTGGTGATTGCGCTGCCATTGGGCGTGCTCATGAGTGGGCTTGGCAACCATGGATTGTGGTTGGCCTTTCTCGGGTTCATGGGGCTGCGGGCGGTGACGTTGGGGTGGATGGGGTGGCGGTTGCAGCAGAAAAATCTCTGGGTAGGCTGATTGGGGCCGCTTTGCGGCCCATCGCGACGCAAGGCCGCTCCCACAAGGCCCTGTGAATGCCGATCAAATTGGATATTTCCCGAGGTCCTGTGTACGCCGATCAATGTGGGAGCGGCCTTGTGTCGCGAAATGAGGGCGAAGCCCTCACCTGCGGACTCACAGCCAAACACAATCCCAATGTGGATACGCGCCAGCCCGTCGTACCAGGCCAGCCCTAATCGGGTTGGCGATGATGTAACGGGCAACCGCCTTCATATCCTCCTCACGACGCAAAGCCCGGTCATGAAAGCTGGTCTGCCAGATATGCCGCCTTTCAGCACCCACCTTGTACAACGCACAACTGCTTCTGGACTTGAATCCACACATCAGCTCGCCCAGGCTCGACGGCCCAAGCTCGATAAGCCAATGAAGATGATCCGGCATCAAGACCCACGCCAAAGATCGACAAACCTTGCACTCTTCACAGAATCGCAATTGCTGTATCACGGTTCTGGCAAAGCGAAAGTCTTTGAACAATGGCGTTCGGTTTCGGGTGGTGGTGGTGAGCAGGTAGAGGCGTCCTGGCTCGGACACTCGACCGCTACGTAAACGATGGGAACCTGGACTTTCCATGTCATCCTCCTTTGAACATTGCATTCAAAGGTAGCGGCGCTGTTCCGACGGATGAGGACAGGTTTTTTACCGGGTGTGACGTCGGTGAGGGCTGCGCCCTCATATCGCGACGCAAGGCCGCTCCCACAAAAAAGCGGGAGCGGCCCCCGGCAATCACGACGACAGGTACGAAGACCGGGTCAACCCAAGGCGCAAGGCATCCAGGTACTGCGTGCGCTCACGCGCAGTGATCTTGGCGCTGGCCACCTTGTCGCGGTAATGAGTCATCAACTCCTCCGGCGACAGGTGCACGTAGCGCAGCATGTCCTCGATGGTGTCGTGGGTCTCGATACCGGCGTGGTATACGCTGCCATCGGCGTTCTGGTAGATGTTCACCGAGTCGGTATCACCGAACAGGTTGTGCATGTCACCGAGGATTTCCTGATAGGCACCGACCAGGAACACGCCCAGCAGGTAGTCCTCGCCCTCCTTCAGCGCATGCACCGGCATGCTGGTCTCGATGCTCTGCTCGTCGACGTACTGGTTGATCTTGCCGTCGGAGTCGCAGGTCAGGTCCTGCAGCACCGCTCGACGCATCGGTTCTTCGTCCAGGCGGTGCAGCGGGATGATCGGCAGTACCTGGCCAATGGCCCAGGTGTCCGGCAGGCTCTGGAACACCGAGAAGTTGCAGATGTACTTGTCGGCCAGCTTGTCGTTCAGCTCGTCCAGCACCTGGCGGTGCGAGCGCTGGCGGGCTTTCAGCGAGTTGTGCAGGCGGCGGCACACGGCGAAGTAGCACTGCTCGGCCAGGGCTTTCTCGGCCAGGCTGATCTTGCCATCGGCATACTGCGCCGCCACGTCACCCATGTAGTGGGTGGCGCGCCAGTAAGTCTCGGTCACCATCTCGATATCGGTCGGGCCGAGCAGGTCGGCCAGCCACTGCACGGTCTCGGGCAGAGCTTGCTTGTTCTCGATGGTCGGCACGTCGTCGTTGTGCTTCTCGACGTCGGTCACCTGGATCACCAGCATGGCGTGGTGCGCCGTCAGCGAACGGCCGCTCTCGGAGAAGATGTGCGGGTGCGGCAGGCCCTGTGCGTCGCAGAACTCCTTGAGCATGCCCACCACCACGCCGGCGTAGTCGTCCATGTCGTAGTTGATCGAACTGGCATTGCGCGAGTGGGTACCGTCGTAGTCCACGCCCAGGCCACCGCCAACGTCGATGTGGTCGACTGGCAGGCCCAGTGCACGCAGTTCGCCGTAATAACGAATGGCTTCCTTGAAACCGTGCTGGTAGTCGGCCAGGTTGGCGATCTGCGACCCCATGTGGAAGTGCAGCAGGCGGATACCCTGGTCCAGGCCGGCATCGCGGAAGCGCTGCACCACCGAAATCAGCTGGGCAGCAGACAACCCGAACTTGGACTTCTCGCCGCCGGTGTCGGCCCACTTGCTCGAAGCCAGCGACGACAGGCGCACGCGCAGGCCAACCTGCGGCTTGACCTTGAGCTCGGCGGCCTCGTCGATCACCAGGGCCACTTCCGACTCTTTCTCGATGACGATGAACACGTTGTGGCCAAGCTTCTGACCCATCAGCGCCAGGCGGATGAACTCACGGTCCTTGTAACCGTTGCAGACGATGGTGCCACCTTTCGGCGCCAGCGCCAGCACCGCCAGCAGCTCGGGCTTGGAGCCGGCTTCCAGGCCGATGGAGACGTTTTGCGTGGCGATGATGTTTTCCACCACCGCTTCCTGCTGGTTGACCTTGATCGGGTACAGCGCGGTGTACGTGCTCTGGTATTCCAGGCGCGCGATGTTGGCGTCGAACGCGCCGGTCAGTTGGCGCACGCGGTCCTGCAGAATGTCGGGGAAGCGCACCAGCAAGGGCAGCGAAAGGCCGCTCTGGCGCAGTTCGTCGACCTGCTCGAACAGGTCGATCGGCGCGCTGCCGGGGCCGTTGGGGCGCACTTCGACGCGCCCGGCTTCATTGATGGCGAAATAACCAGCGCCCCAATGGCGGATGCCATAAACACTGCGGCTGTCGGCCACGGTCCATTGGCTACCATCGTCTTTGCGTGTGCGTCGTACGGACATTCAAGTCCCCTATAGATAAGTCGAAGACACTGCCCCGCAAGGAGGCGGGCGCAGTGTAAAAGCCAAAAATGACGATTCGTCCATGCCCAGGGGTAGACCCTGGTCACGGCAACGAGTTTAGAAAGCACTGGGCAAAAAAGCGCGCGGGCGTATCAACCGCCGGACTTTTTCGCCTTGAAACCCTGTTTGCTCAGCTCACCGATCAGCAGCTCGACATGGTCGCCCTGGATCTCGATGACCCCATCCTTCAGCGCGCCACCGGTACCGCAGCGGCGCTTGAGGGTAGAGGCCAGCTCCTTGAGCTGCTCGAGCGGCAGCGGCACGCCGGTAACGGTAGTCACGGTCTTGCCGCCACGGCCTTTGCTTTCGCGGCGCACACGGGCAATACCGTCGCCTTCGGGGATGACATTTTGCTTGCAGGTACAGGCATCCACCGGCTGGCCACAGTCGGGGCAGTGCCGACCGGCGTCGGTGGAGTAAACGAGACCGCCAAGGGCGGCGAAGGAAGAAGCTTTCTTGGCCACTTTTGTTCCTCTGTGCTGAGGACAAAAACTGGTCGGGCCCAGGGGTTGAGGCCGACCGCGAAGCCCCACTCTGGCAGGGGCGGCGCTACTGCTGCAAGAATTGCGGCAGCCCGAAAAGGGCGCGCAGTGTAACGATAAATCCGGCTGTTGTGTAGGAGCGGGTTTACCCGCGAACAAGGGCACAGCCCTTGCCATGCGACGCGGGTGTCTGGGCCAGTATTTCGCGGGCAAGCCCGCTTCTACAAAGTAGCTCTATATCGCTGCAATGCCGCCAACGAGTCCGGACAATACGGCATGCTCAGGCTCTCCTGCTCAGCCTGCTCCAGCCCAATGAACCGCGCCTCGCTCACCTCTTCCGGCTGCAAGCGCAACGGCGCATCCGACACCGCCGAATACACCGCACACCACAAGCGGTTGTCCGGCTGGTCAAAATAGAACCGCTCATGAAAGCGCAGCGCGGCGCCCTCGATGCCCAGTTCCTCGGCCAGCTCACGCGCCGCCGAATCGGCATACGCCTCGCCCGCCGTGACCATGCCACCCGCTGCCACATCCCAGTACCCCGGGTACAGCGCCTTGCTCAAGGTACGCCGGTGCACGCACAACTCACCGGCGCTGTTGAACAGCAGAATGAACGTACAACGGCCGATCAGGCCACGCTCGCGCAGTTCGGCGCGGGGCAACGCGCCCAGCACCTGGTCGGCTTCGTCCACCCAGGCGACCAGTTCGCGGTCGGAAGCCGCTCGATGAGCGGCTTCGTTCGGGCTGATGGCCATCATCAACCCTGCGACAGCAGCTGACGCAGGTCGATGACCGCGGCGTTGGCCCGGGAAATGTAGTTGGCCATGACCAGCGAGTGGTTGGCCCACATGCCAAAGCCACTGCCGTTGAGCACCATCGGGCTCCACAGCGCTTCTTGCGAGGCTTCCAGCTCACGGATGATCTGGCGCACGCTGACCGTGGCGTTCTTCTTCGCCAGCACGTCGGCAAAGTCCACCTCGATGGCGCGCAGCAGGTGCGACAGTGCCCAGGCCTGGCCACGGGCTTCGTAGAACACGTTGTCGATCTGCAGCCATGGGGTTTCCACCAGTTCCTCGTCCACCTGCGGCGCCTCGCCAGCCACCACCGACTCGGTCTTCAGCGTGGAATTGAGCTTGACCCGGCCAACGCTGGCCGACAGGCGCTGCGACAGTGAACCCAGGCGGGTAGCCACGTCACCCAGCCAGTTGTTCAGGTTGTCGGCACGGGTATAGAAGATCGCGCCCTTGTCGCCAGCAGTCAGACGGCTCTGGTAACGGGTCAACGACTTGATGCCCTCTTCGAACTCCGACTCGCTCGATGGCAGGATCCAGCTCTTGTTGTCGAAGTTGAAGCGCGGTTCGGCCTTGGCCAGGTCGGCGTCTTCGGTGGACTGCGACTGCGAACGGGCGAAGTCCTTGCGCAGGGCGCGGGACAGGTCGCGTACCTGGACCAGCACGCCATATTCCCAGCTCGGCATGTTGTCCATCCACAGCCCTGGCGGGAAGCGGTCGTTGGAAATGTAGCCGCCTGGCTTGTTCAGCAAGGTGTCGGCCACGGTCTTGAGGGTTTCGATGGTGGTATAGCCCACCACCATCTGCTGGCCGGTGCGCTCGGCGGCAGCCTGAGCGTTCTGCTGCACCGGGAACAAGTCCGGCTCCTGGCTCCAGTACCAGCCCAGGCCGATACACACCAGCAGGTACAACCCGATCAGGGTCCCCAGGGCACGGCTCCAGAGGCCGCCAAGGTAGCTACGGGCGGCGGCGGCGCGGCCGTCGACACGCTCACGAGGCTCGGCTTTGGCCTCGCGGTTTTTCCAGTCCAGCATGGCTTTGTCCTTAATCAGTCACGACGGTTCAGGGGCTTGGACCACAGGCCTGCGCCAGGGTGCCACGGCAAGCCCGTGTGGCAGCACTATAAAGCAGACACTGCCTTACGCATAAGCGACCAAGCAGTCAGCAACTGAATATTCGTTCGGAACGCATTGTTGATACAGCGCACTTATGCATGGGAAAAGAACTGCTAGCATAGAGCCATCATTGCCCCTGCATATCCCAACCTATAAGTAGCCGGACATGAGCCAAGCAGTCGAGCCAAGCCCGCAGTGCCCCGACCCGCATCTGTCGCGTAGCGGCCTGCGCAAGGACGACCCACTTGACCAGGTACTGCTACCCGTGCGCAAGCCGGTGTACATCCTGCTGCAGGACCACGAGCGTGCCCAGCGCCTGGCTCAGCAACTGGAATTCTTTGGCCTGGTGGTGCAGGCGCTGCCCAGTGCGGCGGCGTTTTACGCCTCGATCAGCGAATACCCGCCCTCGGCCATCATCATGGATGTCGATTTCACCGGTGCCGGCCAGGGCCTGCTGCTGGCCGCCCGGGTGCAGCAGGGCTTGGCGCAACCTATTCCGCTGCTGTTCTTCAGCCATCACGAAGCCGATACCCCGACCCGCCTGGCCGCCGTGCGCGCCGGGGGCCAGGACTTCCTCACCGGCAGCTTGGAGGCTTCCAGCCTGCTGGAAAAGGTCGAACTGCTGACCAATACCGCCCAGCACGACCCGCTGCGCGTGCTGATCATCGACGACTCGCGCACCCAGGCCCTGCACACCGAGCGCGTGCTGGCCAGCGCCGGCATGGTCACCCGCAGCCTCACCGACCCGATCCGCACCATGGCCGAACTGGCCGACTTCCAGCCTGACCTGATCATCCTCGACCTGTACATGCCCGCCTGCACCGGCCCAGAGCTGGCCAAGGTGATCCGCCACAGCGACCGTTATATGAGCGTGCCGATCATCTACCTGTCTGCCGAGGACGACCTGGACAAACAGCTGGATGCCATGAGCGAAGGTGGTGATGATTTCTTGACCAAGCCGTTTCGCTCACGCCACCTGATCACTACCGTGCGCAACCGCGCCGCCCGCGCCCGGCATCTGAAGGCGCGCATGGTGCGGGACAGCCTGACCGGCCTGTACAACCACACCCACATCCTGCAACTGCTCGAAGACTGCAGCTTCCGCGCCCGCCGTGAACAGCAGCCGTTGAGCTTTGCCATGCTCGACATCGACCACTTCAAGAAGATCAACGACCGCCACGGCCACCCCATGGGCGACCGGGTGATCAAGAGCCTGGCGCTGTTCCTCAAGCAGCGCTTGCGCAAGACCGATTTCATTGGCCGCTATGGCGGCGAGGAATTCGCCATCGTCATGCCCAATACCGCGCTGGATGCGGCACACAGGGTACTGGACGAGATTCGCCGGCGCTTTGCCGAGATTCTCTACCCGGCGCAGCCACGGGATTTGCAGTGCACCTTCAGTGCCGGGGTGGTGCAGCTGGACGAGGGGCTGGATGCACTGACCATGGCCAGTGCTGCGGACGAAGCGCTGTACCGGGCCAAGCATGCGGGGCGTAATTGTGTGGTGCGTGTGGAGCCCTGAGCTTCTTATTCCTGTACTGGCCTCTTCGCGGGCTTGCCCGCTCCCACAGGAATTCCACACTCCTGAGACTGAAGGTAAACCTGTGGGAGCGGGCAAGCCCGCGAAGAGGCCAGTGCAGGCCACCCAATAGAGGCACTGTGCCACTTTTTTCTGGCGCCACATCCCTTGTCGTCATCACCTCGTCACAAAATCGCAATAACTTCAGGCACCTATCTCCCCACTCCCCTCCCGCAGGAAGTTCGCGGCTATGCGCCTGAAGTGGCTGACCAATTTCAACACCCTGTTGCTAGTGACCGTCTGCATCGCCCTGGGCGCCACCTTGTGGTGGTCGCAGCGTGCCCTGGAGCGCCCCTACCAGATGATGGAGCGCTACCTGGGCCTGTCCCAACAGTTCCAGAACCAGGCAGCACGCAACATCCAGGCTTATCTGGGCAGCGGCGATGCCCTGCGCCATGCTGCAGCCATGGAGGCTAACCAGCAGTTGCAAGCCGCCTTGTCCGTGTGGACTGACGAATTGGCCGGCAAGCTGCGCCCTAGCCTGGACAGCCTGCAGGCCTTCACCGCCAACGAACTGCTGGCCGCTGGCAAACTGGCCGGCGACCCACAAGCCCTGCTGCTGCAGGCCGAGCGGGAACTGGGGGCCAACTTCGAGCAACTGGCCGGCTACGCCCGCGACAGTGACAGCGCCGACGCCCACCGCTACTTGCTGCCATTGCTCGATGCCACCGTGCACCTGGGCCGCCTGTCGCTAGCCCGGGACAAGCTGGTCAGCAGTGGCCGGCCAGAGCTGGCCGACGAAGTGGAGCGCGAGCTGCAACTGATCCGCGCCCAGGCCCAGGCCATCGACGGCCTGCCGTTGCTGGGCGTGACCCGCGCGGCCGAATCCGGTGCCGACGACTTCGCCGCCATGATGGGCCTGGAAACCCAGGCCAGTGCCCAGCAGGAAGACATTGCCGTTGGCCTCAAGCGTGAACTGCAAAGCCTGCTCAGCCGCTACCCGGCCGAGCTGCAACGCACCCGCGAACAGATCGAGCGCCGCGCCGCCTTGGCTGCCAGCACTGGCCAGCGCCTGGAGGCGGTACAGCAGGCCATCGCGGCGCTGGAACCCGAGGTACGTGGCCAGCACGCGAAGATTGCCGCCGAGGTGCGCATCATCCAGGGCCTGATGATCGGCCTGATCCTGCTCATCGCCCTGCTGATCGACACCTTGCAGCGCCGCCTGGCACGCACCCTGACCGGCCTGGCTCCGGCGCTGTCGCGCTGGGCCGAAGGTGATTTCGCCCAGGCCATTGCCCTGGGCAAGACCAACCGCGAACTGCACGACATCCAGGAATCGCTCAACCGCCTGCGCCAGTACCTGGTGGAGCTGGTCGGCACCATCCGCCACAACGCCGAGCAAGTGGCCGGCAGCAGCCACGCCCTGGCCGGCATGAGCGCCGCCCTGCACCACGGCGCCGAACGCCAGGCCGGCGATACCGGGCAGATCCGCGATGCCCTGGGCGAGCTGGAGGCGACCATCCAGCAGGTGGCCGGCGATGCCAGTGCCGCCGCCGATGCCAGCCGCGATGCCGGGCGCGCGGTGGAGCAAGGCCAGACGGTGATCGGCCAAAGCTTGTCAGGCTTGCGCGAGCTGGTCGAGGAAGTGCAGGGCAACGCCCTCATGATCGAACAACTGGCGGAAGAGTCGGCGACCATCGGCGGGGTACTGACAGTGATCCGCTCGATTGCCGAACAGACCAACCTGCTGGCCCTGAACGCCGCGATCGAAGCCGCCCGTGCCGGTGAAATGGGCCGTGGCTTTGCCGTGGTGGCGGATGAGGTGCGTTCGCTGGCGCAACGCACCACGGGGGCTACCGGTGAGATTCAGGCATTGATCGACCGCTTGCAGCAGGCGGCCAGAAGCTCGGTGGCCGGCATGCGTGCGCAGCTCGAGCATGCCGAAGCCACGGCCAACCAGGCCCAGGCGGCGGATGGGGCGCTGGATGAGATTGTCTGTGCCATTCGGACCATCTCCGATACCGCCGTGCGGATTGCCGATGTCACGGCGCAGCAGAGTGGCGCGGTGAGTGAGATTCGTGACCATAGCGAGCGGATTCATGAACTGGGTGAAGACAATTTGCAGCGCATTGGCGAGGGGCGCGAGCAAGGTGAGCAGTTGCTGAGTCTGGGCGGTGAGCTGAACCGGGCGGTGCGGGCGTTCAGAGTCTGATCGGGCCTGCACAACACCTGTGGGAGCGGCCTTGCGTCGCGAAAGGGCCGCAACGCGGCCCCGGCGATATCAGCGGTGCTACACATATCCTGGGGGCGCTTTGCACCCCTTTCGCGACACAAGGCCGCTCCCACAAGGCAGGTGTACGCCTTCATGATGACGGAGGCCAATCCACAACAGTTCCGCTATCATGCCCGCACGTTCCACCTCGCGAGTCCGCCATGCGCCGCCTGTTTTTCCTGCTGTTCCTGCTGCTGGCCAGCCCTGCCTTCGCCACGGGCCTGCTCGACAACCGCCCCAGCGCCACCCTCGGCGCCGCTTCGCTGGCCAACAACGCCGACTTCCTGCCGGTGCACGAGGCCTTCAAGCTCAGCCTGGTCCAGGCCGATGCCCAGACCATCAAGCTGCGCTTCGTCGCCAGCGATGGCTACTACCTCTACCGCCACCGCTTGCAGTTGCGCACGGAACCGGCCGACATCGCCCTCGGCACGCCGAACATCCCCAAGGGCGAAGCCAAGCACGATGAGTTCTTCGGCGATGTCGAGGTGTACCACGGCGTGCTCGACATCGAACTGCCACGCAACGACCCACGTGCCTTCACCCTGCTGGTGGGCTACCAGGGCTGCGCCGACAAGGGCCTGTGCTACCCGCCGGAAACCGCACGCCTGAGTATCGATGGCGAAGGCGGCGCAAGCACGACAGCTGCTGCCGAGCACAGCTGGAACTGGAAATCGCTGCTGCTGTTCTTCCTCGCCGGGGTCGGCCTGACCTTCACCCCCTGCGTGCTGCCGATGCTGCCGATCCTGTCTGGCGTGGTGCTGCGCGGCCAGGTCGGCGGCCTGCGCGGGCTGGCGCTGTCGCTGGCCTACGTGCTGCCGATGGCGGCCAGCTTCGCGGTGCTCGGCGCCCTGATGGGCCTGTTCGGCGCGGGCCTGAACCTGCAGGCACGCCTGCAGTCGGCCTGGGTGTTGGTGCCTTTCGCACTGTTCTTCGTGGTGTTCGCCCTGGCCATGTTCGGCCTGTTCGAACTCAAGCTGCCACAGGCCTTGAGCAACCGCCTGAACAACGTCGCCAACCACACCAGGGGCGGCTCGCTGTTGGGCGCAGCGGTGCTGGGCGTGCTCTCCAGCCTGCTGGTTTCGCCGTGTGTGTCGGCGCCGCTGGCCGGTGCCCTGCTGTATATCAGCGCCAGCGGCGATGCCTGGGGCGGTGCGCTCAAGCTGTTCGCCCTGGGCTTGGGCATGGGAGCACCGCTGCTGTTGGTGGCCACCGGCGGCGCCGCCTGGCTGCCGAAAAGCGGCCCTTGGCTGAACACGGTAAAGAACGCTATCGGTGTACTGCTGCTGGGGCTGGCCATCGGCTTGCTCAGCCGTGTATTGCCAGGCCCGGTGACCCTGCTGCTGGTCGGTTTCCTCGCCGCGGGTGTAGCGCTGTTCCTCGGCGCCCTGGAGTTCGTCGTCAAGACCGCGCGCCAGCGCCTGGCGCAACTGCTCGGCCTGGCCTTGCTGGTGTACGCCCTGGCCTGCTGGTACGGCGCCCTGAGTGGCCAGGGCGATCCGCTGCGCCCGCTGCCGACCGCAACGCTTGCCGCCGCCGGCAACAGCTCGGCGGCCCAGGCAGATACCTGGCAGACCATCACCACCCCTGCCGCGCTGGACGCCGCCCTGGCCCAGGCCAAGGCGGCCAGCCAACCGGTGCTGCTGGACTGGTACGCCGACTGGTGCATCAGTTGCAAGGTGATCGAGCGCGAAGTGCTCAACGCGCCGCAGGTGCAAGCGCAGCTGGCAGGCTTCAAACTGCTGCGTTTCGACATCACCGAAAGCAATGCCGAGCAACGCAGCCTGCTCGACCGCTACCAGCTGTTCGGTCCGCCCGCGCTGCTGTTCTTTGCTGCGAACGGCAGCGAAATAACCGCTGATCGGGTCATTGGCGAGATAAACGCCGGTGAATTTGCGCACATTCTGACGCGCGTGCGCGGCAAAGTCGGTCTATAACTTCCCGCTAACCGTGAAAAATCCTCGCCTGAGTGACCAGATTTAATTATTTGGTCACATACTTCGCGCGAACCTCGGACATCGTGCTGGCTATTGCCGGGAACTGGACACTTGCCGTCGCTTTACGGCACACTCGCCGCGCTGTGTCGAATTGCCCTACAAATCCAAGGAATCCGCAGATGGCAACGCTACTGGTGCTCCACGGCCCCAACCTCAACCTGCTCGGCACCCGCGAGCCTGGCCACTACGGCGCCGTGACCCTGGCCCAGATCAACCAGGACCTGGAGCAACGTGCCCGCGCCGCAGGCCACCATCTGCAGTACCTGCAGAGCAACGCCGAATACGAACTGATCGACCGCATTCACGCCGCACGCAACGAGGGTGTGGACTTCATCCTGATCAATCCGGCTGCTTTCACCCATACAAGCGTCGCATTACGTGACGCATTGCTTGCGGTGAGCATCCCATTCATCGAAGTGCACCTGTCCAACGTGCACAAACGCGAACCGTTCCGTCACCACTCCTACTTTTCCGATGTCGCCGTAGGGGTGATCTGCGGCCTGGGCGCCAGCGGTTATCGCCTGGCCCTGGAGTCCGCGCTGGAACAACTGGCTGCCAACGCACAGCCCAAATGATGAAAACCCTGGCCTCAGTGGGCCAGGGTTCGAGAGAAACGTTCAGTTACGTTTTTTTGTATTTCGCCCCCTGACCGAACCTTTGGGAGTTGATGATTAATGGATATCCGTAAAGTCAAGAAACTGATCGAGCTGCTGGAAGAGTCTGGCATCGACGAACTGGAGATCAAGGAAGGCGAAGAGTCGGTCCGTATCAGCCGTCACAGCAAAACCCCAGCTGCCCAACAGTACTTCGCACCGGCTCCAGTAGCTGCTGCTCCTGTTGCCGCCCCGGTTGCCGCTGCTGCCCCGGCTGCCGAAGCCGCTGCCGCCGCCCCGGCCCTGAAAGGCACCGTGGTCCGTTCGCCAATGGTCGGTACCTTCTACCGCAAGCCTTCGCCGACCTCGCCGAACTTCGCTGAAGTGGGCCAGACCGTGAAGAAAGGCGACACCCTGTGCATCGTCGAAGCCATGAAGATGATGAACCACATCGAAGCCGATATTGGCGGTGTCATCGACGCCATCCTGGTAGAAGACGGCCAGCCGGTTGAGTTCGACCAGCCGCTGTTCACCATCGTTTGAATCGCGGAGAGCCAACGATGTCTGGGAAGCTCGAAAAAGTCCTGATCGCCAACCGCGGGGAAATTGCCCTGCGGATCCTGCGTGCCTGCAAAGAGCTGGGTATCAAGACCGTCGCCGTGCACTCCACTGCCGACCGTGAACTGATGCACCTGGGCCTGGCAGACGAGTCGGTCTGCATCGGCCCTGCATCGTCCAAGGATTCCTACCTGCATATCCCGGCGATCATCGCTGCCGCCGAAGTGACCGGCGCCACCGCGATCCACCCGGGTTACGGCTTCCTGGCGGAAAACGCCGATTTCGCCGAGCAGGTGGAAAAATCCGGTTTCGCCTTCATCGGCCCGAAAGCCGACACCATTCGCCTGATGGGCGACAAGGTTTCGGCCAAGGACGCGATGATCAAGTCGGGCGTACCGACCGTACCGGGCTCCGACGGCCCGCTGCCGGAAGACGAAGAAGTCGCCCTGGCGATTGCCCGTGACGTCGGCTACCCGGTGATCATCAAGGCCGCCGGTGGCGGTGGTGGTCGCGGCATGCGCGTGGTGCACAAGGAAGAGGACCTGATCGCCTCGGCCAAGCTCACCCGTACCGAGGCCGGTGCTGCCTTCGGCAACCCGATGGTCTACCTGGAGAAGTTCCTGACCAACCCACGCCACGTGGAAGTGCAGGTTCTGTCCGACGGCCAGGGCAACGCCATCCACCTGGGCGACCGTGACTGCTCGCTGCAGCGCCGTCACCAGAAGGTGCTGGAAGAAGCACCAGCCCCGGGCATCGACGAGAACGCCCGTCAGGAAGTGTTCAAGCGCTGCGTCGATGCGTGCATCGAGATCGGCTACCGTGGTGCGGGTACTTTCGAGTTCCTGTACGAAAACGGCCGCTTCTACTTCATCGAGATGAACACTCGTGTGCAGGTTGAGCACCCGGTGTCGGAGATGGTCACTGGCATCGACATCGTCAAGGAGATGCTGAGCATCGCCGCTGGCAACAAGCTGTCGTTCCGCCAGGAAGACGTAGTGATCCGCGGCCACTCGCTGGAGTGCCGGATCAACGCCGAAGACCCGAAGAAGTTCATCCCGAGCCCAGGCACGGTGAAGCACTTCCACGCTCCAGGCGGCAACGGCGTGCGCGTCGATTCGCACCTGTACAGCGGTTATTCGGTTCCGCCGAACTACGACTCGCTGATCGGCAAGCTGATCACCTACGGCAAGGACCGCGACGAAGCCATGGCGCGCATGCGCAATGCCCTGGACGAGATCGTCGTCGACGGCATCAAGACCAACATCCCGCTGCACCGCGACCTGGTGCGTGATGACGGTTTCTGCAAAGGCGGCGTCAACATTCACTACCTCGAGCACAAACTGGCCAACCAGGAGTGATCGTGTAGTGTGATGTAGCAGAACCCCGGACTTGTTCCGGGGTTTTTTATTGCCTGTCAGGGCCTCATCGCCGGCAAGCCAGCTCCCACAGGTACTGCACATGACTTGAGGTCGATGCGGTCGGGGTGGGAGCTGGCTTGCCGGCGATTGGGCTGCAAAGCAGCCCCAGGCCCTATCCCTTCATCCGCGGCATCTCGATGCGATGCTCATGCACCCGCCGATACAGGGTGGCCCGCGAAATCCCCAGCGCCCGCGCCGCATCGGCCGGCTTCCAGCGATGGCGAATCAGCGCATCCAGCAACAACTGCCGGGCCGGGCACGACACCCCGCTGTCACTCGCAGCAACCACCTCGCCCCGCACCTCCTGCGGCAAGTCCTGCAGCCGCACCTGCTCACCCTCACTCACCGCACAGGCATAGCGCAATACTTGCCGCAGTTGGCGCAGATTGCCCGGCCAGCGATAAACCAGCAGCGCCTGCAGCGCATCATCTGCCAACAGCACTTCTACCCCGCAGGCCTCGGCCTCTTCAGCCAACAACTGCTGAATCAGCCCCAACCGGTCCTCGCGCTCGCGCAGTGGCGGCAACTCGAAGCGGGCATTGGCCAGGCGGAAGTACAAGTCCTCACGAAAACGCCCATCCGCTACCATCGCCGCCAGATCGCGGTGAGTGGCGCAGATCACCTGGATATCCACCCGCTCCCGCCGCGCCGCCCCCAGTGGCGCCACTTCGCCCTCGGCCAGCACCCGCAACAGGCGGGTCTGCAGGTTCAACGGCATATCGCCGATCTCGTCGAGGAACAGCGTGCCGCCATCAGCCTGCTGCAACAGCCCCTGCATGCCTTTGCTGGAAGCCCCGGTAAACGCCCCGGCCACATAGCCGAACAGCTCGCTCTCGATCAGGCTTTCCGGGATGGCCGCACAGTTCAGGGTTACGAACGGGCCGTCGCGGCGCTGGCTCTGCTGGTGCAACTGGCGGGCGAACACCTCTTTGCCAGCGCCGGTCTCGCCCTGCACCAACACCGCCAGGTTGCAGTCCTTGACCCGCGTGGCCAAGCGCAGGTGTTGCTCGATACGGGCATCCTGGGCCTGGCGCAAGGGCTGCGCGTGCGGGCGTTGCTGCGGTGCGCTGACCCGGCCATACAGCCCGCCCAGACCGGGCAGGCGCTGGGCCGACGACGTGCTCACCCGGCGCAGCTGGTCGATGTCGAGCAGTTCGCCAATATGCTCGGGCAAACGCCCCAGGCGCTCCACCAGACGCTGCCGCGCCAGGCTGTTGATCGCCTGCAGGCGACCATCGGCATCCCAGGCCAGCAGGTAGTCGGGCTGGCTTTCCACATAGCCCGGCGTGCCATGGGCACGCATCACCCAGTGGCCCTGGGCGCTGTGCATGAAAAAGGCGTTTTCGATCTCGCGCGCAGTCTGCTCGACCAGCTGGCGGATCAGGTGCTGGCTGCGGCGGTCGTCCGGTGACTGCAAGGCCGACACATCGACCACGCCCAATAGCTCACCCAGCGGGTCGAACACCGGTGCGGCAGTGCAGGTCAAGCCGATGAACGCAGCACGAAAGTGATCGCGCTTGTGCACCGTGACTGGCGCCTTGCTGGTCAGCACCGCTGCCACGCCGCAAGTACCCTCCTCGCCTTCCGACCAGCAAGTACCCAGGTACAGCCCGGCCTTGCGGCAGTCGTTGCGAATGGCCGACTCGACCCGGTAGTCGATGGTGCGCCCCTGGGCATCGGTGAGCAGTACGCAGTAATCGGCAGCGCGCACCCGCTCGTGCAGGCGCGCCACGGCATCGCTGGCGATGCGCAGGAACAGCTCGGCGCGTTCGCGGCATTCGTTGAGCAGGCTTTGCGACAGGATGCGTGGCCCCTGCTGGGACCCGGGGTCGAGACGGTACAGCTCCATGGAACGGCGCCATGAATCGAGGATCAGCGGTGGCACCGGCGCCTGCGGCAGGCGGTCGGCATTTTTCAACACCCTGCTGACGCAGTCGACATGGGCTCGGGAGTTCGCGGCAAGCATTCAGGCCCTCCGGTTCTCGTTGCTGTTTTTATCGTTGTCCGGCCATTAAGCGCTTCCGCGCATGCCCCGACAAGCACTGTGTGATTACCGGCTGGCTTGAGACGCAGCGTCTCAATGTCTCGACAACGTCGGCTCCGCGCTGGCACCCAGCGTCTCGCCAGCGCTGCCAGGTTTGCTTGCCTGAGCGCAAGCAAACCGCTCTGGCGCGCGCACTTCAGCCAGCAAGAAGAAAGCTGGCACCGCGCTTGCTCCTGCCTTGGCAAACAAAAATACGAGGTGCGCCATGCCGCTACCCGCGCCGACCGTCGGCATCATCGCCAACCCTGCCTCTGGCCGCGACCTGCGCCGCCTGACCGCCAATGCCGGGCTCTATTCGAGCACCGACAAGGCCTCGGCGATCCAGCGCCTGCTCGCCGCCTTCGGTGCCACCGGCATCGGCCAGGTGCTGCTGCCCAGCGACATGACCGGCATCGCCGCCGCCGTGCTCAAGGGCAG
The DNA here is from genome assembly GCF_000935045.1 of Pseudomonas sp. 10-1B. GTDB lineage: Bacteria > Pseudomonadota > Gammaproteobacteria > Pseudomonadales > Pseudomonadaceae > Aquipseudomonas. The sequence continues at coordinate 47,480 of NZ_JYKS01000013.1, read as the reverse complement.
CCAGGGCCCGGTTGCCCGTGACCAGCACTGGCCGGCCATCGAGATACTCGACCTGCCACTGACTCAGACCGTTGCCGATACCCGCCTGGCCACCCGGCGCATGGTCGAACGCGGCGTGGCGATGATCGCCGTGCTCGGCGGCGACGGCACGCACAAGGCAGTCGCCGCCGAAGCCGGGGACGTGCCGCTGCTGACCCTGTCCACCGGCACCAACAATGCCTTCCCCGAACTGCGCGAAGCCACCAGCGCCGGCCTGGCGGGTGGCTTGCTCGCCAGCGGCCAGGTGCCGGCCAGTATCGGCCTGCGCCGCAACAAGCGCCTGTTGGTGAAGGTGCCCGAGCAACAGCTTGCCGAGTGGGCCTTGGTGGAGGTGGCAGTGTCGCCCCAGCGCTTCATCGGCGCCCGGGCGCTCAGCCGCAGCGAGGACCTCAGCGAAGTCTTCGCCTGTTTTGCCGAGCCGCATGCCATCGGCCTGTCGGCCCTGTGCGGCCTGTGGTGCCCGGTTTCGCGCCAGGACCCGCACGGCGCCTGGGTACGCCTGAACCCCGGTGCCGAACAGGCGCTGCTCGCGCCATTGGCGCCCGGCCTGCTGCAAGGCTGCGGCATCACGGCCAGCGGCCCACTGACGCCCGGCGTCGCCCATCGCCTGAGCCTGGCCAGCGGCACCCTGGCCCTGGACGGTGAACGCGAAATCGAATTTGCCGAGCACGACACACCCACCGTCACCCTCGACCACCAAGGCCCCTTGAGCGTGGACGTCGAGGCCGTGCTGGCGCATGCCGCCCGCCATCACCTGCTGGCCGTCCCGCGTGGCCACCGACTGCACCCTGCAAACCCGTGTTGAGACAACCCTGGAGAACAACAAGATGTCCAATCAACTCAGTACCGAACAACTGCTGCATGCCTATGAAGTGATGCGCACCATCCGCGCCTTCGAAGAACGCCTGCACGTGGAGTTCGCCACCGGCGAGATCCCTGGCTTCGTCCACCTGTATGCCGGCGAAGAAGCCTCCGCCGCCGGGGTCATGGCCCACTTGCGCGACAGCGACTGCATCGCCTCGACCCACCGCGGCCACGGCCACTGCATCGCCAAGGGTGTAGACGTGTACGGCATGATGGCCGAGATCTACGGCAAGAAGACTGGCGTGTGCGGCGGCAAAGGCGGCTCGATGCACATTGCTGACCTGGAAAAAGGCATGCTCGGCGCCAACGGCATCGTCGGTGCCGGCGCACCGCTGGTGGCCGGGGCCGCTCTGGCGGCCAAGATCAAGGGCCGCGACGACGTGTCGGTGGCCTTCTTTGGCGATGGCGCCTCCAACGAAGGCGCGGTGTTCGAGGCCATGAACCTGGCGTCGATCATGAACCTGCCGTGCATCTTCGTCGCCGAGAACAACGGCTATGCCGAGGCCACCGCCTCGACCTGGTCGGTGGCTTGCGACCATATCGCCGACCGCGCCGCTGGCTTTGGCATGCCGGGGGTGACCATCGACGGCTTCGACTTCTTTGCCGTGCATGAGGCCGCCGGCGCCGCCATCGAACGCGCCCGCGCCGGGCAAGGGCCGTCGCTGATCGAGGTCAAGCTCAGCCGCTACTACGGCCACTTCGAAGGCGATGCGCAAACCTACCGCGCGCCCGATGAAGTGAAGAACCTGCGCGAGTCCCGCGACTGCCTGCTGCAGTTCCGCAACAAGACCACCCGTGCCGGCCTGCTCAGCGCCGAGCAACTGGATGCCATCGACGCCCGCGTCGAGGACCTGATCGAAGACGCCGTGCGCCGCGCCAAGTCCGATCCCAAGCCACAGCCCGCCGACCTGCTCACCGACGTCTACGTCACCTACCCCTGAGCCGCGGATTACAAGAACAACAGGAGAACCACCATGGCAAGAAAGATCAGCTACCAGCAGGCCATCAACGAAGCCCTGGCCCAGGAAATGCGCCGCGACAGCACGGTGTTCATCATTGGTGAGGACGTGGCCGGCGGTGCCGGCGCACCCGGCGAGGATGACGCCTGGGGTGGCGTGCTGGGCGTGACCAAAGGCCTGTATCACCAGTTCCCGGGCCGCGTGCTCGACGCGCCGCTGTCGGAAATCGGTTACGTGGGCGCTGCCGTTGGTGCCGCCACCCAGGGCCTGCGCCCGGTGTGCGAACTGATGTTCGTCGACTTCGCCGGCTGCTGCCTGGACCAGATCCTCAACCAGGCGGCCAAGTTCCGCTACATGTTCGGCGGCAAGGCGGTCACCCCGCTGGTGATGCGCACCATGTACGGCGCCGGCCTGCGCGCAGCGGCCCAGCACTCGCAGATGCTCACCTCGTTGTGGACGCACATCCCCGGCCTGAAGGTGGTCTGCCCGTCCTCCCCTTACGATGCCAAGGGCCTGCTGATCCAGGCTATCCGCGACAACGACCCGGTGATCTTCTGCGAGCACAAGTTGCTGTACAGCATGCAGGGCGAGGTGCCGGAAGAGGTGTACAGCGTACCGTTCGGCGAAGCCAACTTCCTGCGCGATGGCGACGACGTGACCCTGGTCACCTACGGGCGCATGGTGCATGTGGCGCTGGAGGCCGCCAACAACCTGGCCCGCCAAGGCATCGACTGCGAAGTGCTGGACCTGCGCACCACCAGCCCGCTGGATGAGGACAGCATTCTGGAAAGTGTGGAAAAGACCGGCCGCCTGGTGGTGATCGACGAAGCCAACCCGCGCTGCTCCATCGCCACCGACATCAGTGCGCTGGTGGCGCAGAAGGCTTTCGGCGCGCTCAAGGGCCCTATCGAAATGGTCACCGCACCGCACACCCCGGTGCCGTTCTCCGATGCCCTGGAAGACCTGTACATCCCTGATGCGGCGAAGATCGAGGCCGCCGTGCGCAAGGTGATCAACGCCGCAAGGAGTGCCGCATGAGCCAGATCCATACCCTGACCATGCCCAAATGGGGCCTGTCGATGACCGAGGGCCGGGTGGACACCTGGCTGAAGCAGGAAGGTGACGAAATCGACAAGGGCGACGAGGTGCTGGACGTCGAGACCGACAAGATCAGCAGCAGCGTCGAAGCGCCGTTCAGCGGGGTGCTGCGCCGCCAGGTAGCCAAGCCGGATGAAACCCTGCCGGTCGGCGCACTGCTGGCGGTGGTGGTGGAAGGCGAAGCCACAGATGCTGAAATCGATGCCGTGGTGCAGCGCTTCCAGGCCGAATTCATTGCCGAAGGTGGCGCCGACCAGGCCCAGGGGCCAGCCCCGCAGAAGGCTGAAGTAGACGGCCGCCTGCTGCGCTGGTTCGAACTGGGCGAAGGCGACACCCCGCTAGTGCTGGTGCACGGCTTTGGCGGCGACCTGAACAACTGGCTGTTCAATCACCCGGCGCTGGCGGCCGAGCGCCGCGTGATCGCCCTCGACCTGCCGGGGCACGGCGAGTCGGCCAAGGTCCTGCAGCGCGGTGACCTGGATGAGTTGAGCGAAGCCGTACTGGCCCTGCTCGACCACCTGGGCATCGCCAAGGCGCACCTGGCGGGCCATTCCATGGGCGGCGCGGTGAGCCTGAACGTGGCGCGCCTGGCGCCGCAACGGGTGGCCAGCCTGAGCTTGGTGGCTAGTGCCGGCCTGGGCGAGGCGATCAACGGGCAGTACCTGCAAGGTTTCGTCGCCGCCGCCAACCGCAATGCGCTCAAGCCGCAGATGGTACAGCTGTTCGCCGACCCGGCGCTGGTCACCCGGCAGATGCTGGAGGACATGCTCAAGTTCAAGCGCCTGGAAGGTGTGGACCAGGCCCTGCAACAGCTGGCATCGGCGCTCGCCGACGGCGACCAGCAGCGCCACGACCTGCGCGAGGTACTGGGGCAGCACCCGGTGCTGGTGATGTGGGGCGGCAAGGACGCGATCATCCCGGCCAGCCATGCCGAAGGTTTGGAGGCTGAGGTGCTGGTGCTGGCGGAAGCTGGGCATATGGTGCAGATGGAGGCGGCTGAAGAGGTGAATCGGAGGATGGTGGAGTTTCTGCGGGGGCACTGAAAGGATGAGGTGCATGACTTGGGGTGGCGTTGAGGCATAGAAGTGCATGCCTTGGCTTTTGCAGCGCCTGTGAGATCGAGCGCCGCCCGCGCGGCGCATCGCCGGCAAGCCAACTCCCACAGGTACTGCACAAGCCCCCAGGGCAGCACAAATCCTGTGGGAGCGGGCATGCCCGCGAAGCAGGCGACTCGGTGGATGGCACCGGCTTCGCCGATGTTCGCGGGCACGCCCGCTCCCACAGGCGCATGCCCCATCTGCTTATGCCATATCTGTCTCAGCCCCACATTCTGCGTCATACTCGGCAGACCTATTGCCCGGTCTTCACCATGCGTCCACTGCTACCCATTACCCTGGTCCTGCTGCTCGCCGCCTGTGGCGATGGCGAATCGCTGCTGCCGCCGGACGCGCGCCTGCCCGACGGCGGGCGTTACCGGGGCGAGGTGGTCGATGGCCTGCTGCAGGGCGAGGGGCGCATCGACTACCCCAACGGCAGCTGGTACGCCGGCAGCTTCAAGAACGGCCAGTGGCACGGCCAGGGCGAGTGGCATGGCCGCAACGGCGAGGTGTACCGCGGCCAGTTCGCCAAGGGGCTGTTCCAGGGCCTGGGCGACCTGACTACCCCGGGCAGCCACTATGCCGGCACCTTCAGCCACGGCCGCCGTGACGGCGAAGGCACCCTCAAGCAGGCCGACCAGACCTACCGCGGCCAATTCAAGGACGACCTGTACGAAGGCGCGGGCGAGCTGGAACTGGCCGACGGCAGCCGCTACCAGGGCCTGTTCGCCAAGGGCCAGCCCAACGGTGCCGGAGTGCGCAGCGATGCCAGCGGCAACCAGTTCAGCGGCCGCTTCGTCAACGGCCAACTGCAAGGCAGCGGCACCTATGAAAGCATCGACGGCGAACAATACATCGGCGAGTTCAAGGACAACCGCCTGGAGGGACGTGGCCGCTACGAAAGCGCCGATGGCGATGTGTGGATCGGCGAATTCAAGGACGGCTCGCTGATTGGCGAAGGCGAGCTGCTGGGCAGCGACGGCAGCCACTACAAAGGCAACTTCGCCGACTGGCGCCTGTCGGGCCAGGGCAGCCTGCAACTGGCCGACGGCAGCAGGTACATCGGCAGCTTCCTGAACGACGCCTACCATGGCAAGGGGCGGCTGATCCTGGCCAACGGCAAGGTCGAAAGCGGCGTCTGGGCCAACGGCGTGCGCGTGCGCGACCACAAAGGCAAGCTGCTGCCCGACCCACTGGACCTGGCCTTACTCAACCAGGGCCGGCTGCTGGAGGAGGCGCTGGCCCGGGTACCGCGCTCGGCGCCGCCGATCCAGCTGTACAGCCTGGTGGTGGCCGGTGATGGCCAGCAGAGTGTGTTCCTGCGTGAAGCCGACTACGTCAGCAACATGCTCAAGGTGCGCTTTGGCGCCCGTGGCCAGGTCACCTTGGTCAACCACCGCGACCACATGGCCAGCCGCCCCATGGCCACCCGCGAGAACCTCAGCCGCGCCGCCCGCACCCTGGCCGAGCGCAGCGGCCCCGAAGACCTGGTGTTCATCTATCTCACCAGCCATGGCAGCCACGACCACCAACTGGTGCTCGACCAACCGCGCCTGCAACTGGCCGACCTGTCGGCCGACGAACTGGCCAGCGCCCTGGCGCCCTTGAAAGACCGCGACAAGATAATCGTCATCTCTGCCTGCTATTCAGGTGGCTATATCGCACCGCTCAAGGATCAGCGCACCGTGATCATGACCGCCGCCCGTGCCGATCGTGTCTCCTTCGGTTGCTCGGAAGAAGCGGACTTCACCTACTTTGGCGATGCTCTGTTCGCCGAGGCGCTGAACCAGACCGACGACCTCAAACAGGCGTTTGAACTGGCGCGCGCCAGCGTTGCCGAAAGAGAACGAAGGGAAGGTTTCGAGGCTTCCGAGCCGCAGTTGTGGGCGCCGCCGGACGTGCTTGAACACTGGCAGCACCTGCGCCGGCAACAGGCCGAAGAAGCGTTGCGTAATGCCGCACAGGCCAACGTGGAGGAACAGGCAAAAACGCCCGGCAGCCACTAAGCTTGTGTGTAACAAGGGAGAGACATCATGTATTTGACGCCTCAGCATGTCCTGCTTGCCGGTGCCACCGGTCTGACAGGTGAACACCTGCTCGACCGCCTGCTCAACGAGCCCACCATCACCCGCGTACTGGCGCCTACCCGCCGGCCGCTGGCCGAGCACCCGCACCTGGAAAACCCGGTAGGCGACCCGGCGGTGTTTCTCCCGCAGCTGGCCGGGCGGGTCGATATCGCTTATTGCTGCCTGGGCACCACGCTGAAGCAGGCCGGCTCCGAATCGGCCTTCCGGGCGGTGGACCTGGACATGGTGGTGGCGTTCAGCAAGCGTGCCAGGGAGTTGGGCGCACGGCATCTGCTGGTGGTCAGTGCGGTGGGTGCCGACCCTGAATCGTCGATTTTCTACAACCGGGTCAAGGGCGAGATGGAAGAAGCGCTCAAGGCCCAGGACTGGCCGCAGTTGACCATCGTGCGGCCGTCTTTGCTGCTGGGCGAGCGGATCGAGCCGCGGCTGAGTGAAAAGTTGGCTTCGCCGTTTTCCAGGTTGTTACCCGGTAAGTACCGGGGGATCGAGGCCTGCACCCTGGCCCGGGCGCTGTGGCGGCTGGCGCTGGAGGAAGAGGATGGGGTGCGGATTGTGGAGTCGGATGAGTTGCGCAGGTTGGGCAAGAAATAGGCTTTACCTGTGATGGCCTCTTCGCGGGCATGCCCGCTCCCACAGGTAAATCATCAGGGCTGAGAGCGGCGCAAATCCCCGTAGGAGCGGGTTTACCCGCGAAAGGGCCCTCACAGGCCACCAGTAGCCTGGAAACCCACCCCTGCTGCTGTAAGCAATGACAACGGCAACAACAGGGTATCGAGCAACATGCTCCCGGGCAGGTCCAACCCTGGGTACGCCGGCGCATCAGTCCCGTAATGATCCCGCGGGCAACACCCGCCATTGATCACGTACAAGTCCAACCGGGTACCGGCGTATACCACCGGCGCCCCAGGCTTGTTGGCATCCAGCGTGCGCACCGTGGCGCAGCCACTAAGCAACAACAGCGCCAGCAAACCCGCCAGCGCTCGCTTCAATCATCCACCCCGAAGTGATGCTCCCCCCAACGCGGCAACATGTCCTGGGGTATGTTCAGCAGGTTGAGAATACGCGCCACGACGAAGTCGACCAGGTCGTCGATGGTCTGCGGCTGGTGATAGAAGCCCGGTGCCGCCGGCAGGATCACCGCGCCCATCTGCGACAGCTTGAGCATGTTCTCCAGGTGGATGGTGGAGAACGGCGCTTCGCGTGGCACCAGGATCAGTTGCCGACGTTCCTTGAGGGTGACGTCGGCGGCGCGTTCGATCAGGTTGTTGCAGGCACCGGTGGCAATCGCCGACAGCGTACCGGTGGAACACGGCACCACCACCATCGCCGCCGGGGCGCCAGACCCCGAGGCTACCGGCGACATCCAGTCTTCCTTGCCATACACACGGATCTGCCCGTCGGCGGCGCCGGTGTATTCGGTGAGGAAGGCCTGCATCGCCTGAGGCTTGGCCGGCAGCACCACGTCGGTCTCGGTGGCCATCACCAGTTGCGCGGCCTTGGAGATCAGGAAGTGCACCTCGCGGTCCTCACGCACCAGGCAATCGAGCAGGCGCAGGCCATACTGGGCGCCCGAGGCGCCCGTCATGGCCAGGGTGATGCGCTCCGGCCCGCTCACTTCAGCGCCTCGGCCAGCTTGCCGTGCAGGCCGCCGAAGCCGCCGTTGCTCATGATCACCACGTGGGTGCCGGGCCGAGCCTGGCCCTTGACCCGCTCGATGATCGCTTCGAGGCTGTCGGCGACCACGCTCGGCACTTTGCACTGCGCGGCGGTGGCGGCCAGGTCCCAGCCCAGGTTGGCCGGCGCGTACCAGATCACCTGGTCGGCGTCGTTGACGCTTTCCGGCAGGCCGTCACGGTGGGCGCCCAGCTTCATCGAGTTGGAGCGCGGCTCGATCACCGCGATTACCGGGGCCTCGCCAACGCGCTTGCGCAAGCCGTCGAGGGTGGTGGCGATGGCGGTCGGGTGGTGAGCGAAGTCATCGTAGATGGTCACGCCCTGCACCTCGGCGACCTTCTCCATGCGCCGCTTGACGCTCTTGAAGGCACTCAGGCCGTCGATGGCCATGGCCGGCACTACGCCTACATGGCGGGCCGCCGCCAGGGTGGCCAGGGCGTTGGCGACGTTATGCTGGCCGGTCAGCGCCCAGTCCACCACACCTTGCGCTTCGCCTTCGAACAGCACTTCGAAGCGCGAACCGTCGGCGCTGAGCAGGCGGGCTTGCCACTGACCACCCGCCCCGGTGGTCTGCACCGGGGTCCAGCAACCCATGCCGATTACCCGCTCCAGCGCCTGCTCGGTGGTCGGGTGGATGACCAGGCCTTCGCTGGGGATGGTGCGTACCAGGTGATGGAACTGTCGCTCGATCGAGGCCAGGTCCGGGAAAATGTCCGCATGATCGAACTCAAGATTGTTGAGGATCGCGGTGCGTGGGTGGTAGTGGACGAACTTCGAGCGCTTGTCGAAGAAGGCGCTGTCGTACTCGTCAGCTTCGACCACGAAGAACGGCGTGTCACCCAAACGGGCCGACACCGAGAAGTTCTGTGGCACACCGCCAATCAGGAAGCCCGGGCTCATGCCGGCGTGCTCCAGCACCCAGGCCAGCATGCTGCTGGTGGTGGTTTTGCCGTGGGTACCGGCAACCGCCAGCACCCAGCGGCCTTGCAGCACGTGATCGGCCAGCCACTGTGGCCCGGAGACATAGGGCAGGCCCTTGTTCAGCACGTACTCCACCGCCGGGTTGCCGCGCGACATGGCGTTGCCGATGACCACCAGGTCTGGCGCCGGGTCCAGCTGGGCCGGGTCATAGCCCTGGGTCAGTTCGATGCCCTGGGCTTCGAGCTGGGTGCTCATCGGGGGGTAGACGTTGGCGTCCGAACCGGTGACGCGGTGGCCAAGTTCCTTGGCCAGCACCGCCAGCGAACCCATGAAAGTGCCGCAAATACCGAGAATGTGAATATGCATGGTCGACCTCGCAAAACATCGAGGCAGGGTAGCCCAGGGCGCGACAAATCGCACTCGCTGTTTCGCTCAGTCGGCCCTGGCAATGCCGTGTTTGCGCAGTTTTCGATACAAGGTATTGCGGCTTATCCCTAAGTGCTCGGCGACACGGGTGAGGTGCCAGTGTTTTGCCTGCAGGATCTCCATTAACGCTTGCCGTTCCGCGTCTTGCAAAACCTCCGTACCCACGGGTTCATCATCAATTTCTCGATCAACGCAGGACCTGTGGGAGCGGGCGTGCCCGCGAACGAGGGCAACGCCCTCGCCCTGTATTGCCTGGTCGGCCGTCTTCGCGGGCGCGCCCGCTCCCACAGGATTGGCGCTGCCACGGACAATCGTTGGGAGATCCGAAAATGCAATGTAGGACTCTTCGCAAAGTGCCACCAAGGTCCGCAGCACATTGCGCATCTGCCGCACGTTGCCCGGCCAGGCAAAGTCGAGCAGTGCCTGCCGCGCCCTGGGCTCGAGGTCGATCGGTTGCCCCTGCGCCTCCTGGCGCAGCAGGAAGTCCAGCAACTGTGCCTTGTCACTGCGCTCACGCACCGCCGGCAACGCCACTTCCAGGCCATTCAGGCGGTAATACAGGTCCTCGCGGAAACTGCCCTGCTCCACCCGCTCCAGCAGGTCGCGGTGGGTGGCGCTGACAATGCGCACGTCCACCGCCTGCGGCTCGCCACCGATCGGCACCACCTGGCGCTCCTCCAGCACGCGCAGCAGGCGGGTTTGCAAGGCCAGTGGCATGTCGCCGATCTCGTCCAGCAGCAAGGTGCCGCCATCGGCCTGCAGCAACTTGCCGCGCATGCCTTCCTTGCGCGCACCGGTAAAACTGCCGCCGCGGTAACCGAACAGCTCGCTCTCGATCAGGCTCTCCGGGATCGAGGCGCAGTTGATCGCTATAAACGGCTTGCCACGCCGCTCGCTGGCCTGGTGCACAGCCTGGGCGAAGGCCTCTTTGCCGCAGCCGGTCTCGCCACGCAGCAGCAGCGGCACATCACGCTCGAACACGCGCACGCTGCGGCGGAAATCGTTTTGCAGGGCTGGGTCGAGCAGGCAGATAAGCGGTTCCACTTCGCGCGCAGGCCGTGGCTGGCCAACCGGCACCGACCACACCGGCGCCCGAGCCTGGCCACGCAGGCTGGCGAATACCTGGCGCCCGTCAAGGGTGTGCAGCGGCCAGACCGTGCTGCCGGCCGGCGTGGCGCGGCTGAACAGTTCGTCGTGGCTGCAGGCGAAAAAGCGTTCCACGGGCTTGCCCAGCACACCACCGCGCACGGTGCCCAGCAGGTTCAGTGCGCTCTGGTTGGCGGCGCAGATGTGTCCGTCACCGTCGAAGGCCAGCAGGCCTTCGCTGAACAGGCCGACCGACTCGGCCTGCAGGTGGAAACGCAGCAACCACTGGCGTTCGAAATGGCGCAGGAAGTAGCAGCTCTCGATCATTTTCGCCGACAGATTGACCAGGGCCATGGTGTGGAACTGGCTCTGCCGCGAAACGTCGGGGCGCGCCGAGGACACATCGAGCACCGCCAGCAACTCGCCATGTGGGTCGAACACCGGGCTGGCCGAGCAGGTCAGGCCGGTGTGGCGGCCACGGAAGTGCTCGTTCTGGTGGATGGTCAGCGCCTGGCGCTCGACCAGGCAGGTGCCGATACCGTTGGTGCCCTCGCGCGCCTCGCTCCAGTCGGCGCCCAGCCATAACCCCGCACGCTCGAAGCTGCGCCGCTCGGTGGGCGCACTGACGCAATTGAGGATCACCCCGCGCGCGTCGGTCAGCAGCACCGCGTGGCCGGCCCCGGAAAGCTGCTGGTGCAGGCTGTTCATTTCATGATCGGCAATTTGCAGCACCTGGCGCAGGCGCTCGCGGCTTTCCAGCAGGCGCCCGTGCTCGAGCACCACGGGGGCCTCGATCACCGAAGGGTCGAGGTGGTAGTCCTCCAGGCAGCGCAGCCAGGAGCGGGCGATGGACGGATCACTACCGCCCTCCCCGGCCCCACCATGGGCAACGGTATGGACTTGCTGGGCATGGCGAGTGAAATGATTGCTCTGCATTTGTTGTAGTTCTCCGCAGATAGAGAGTCCCGTCAGCATCCTCCACCCGGGAAGGCTTTGCAATGCACCCTCCTGTTGCGTGTCGCAAACGGTACAAAGTGTCACCCAGCGCGTACCGGAGCTGGCACGGCGGCCGCCGCTCCAGGCCCGGAAGCTGACCCAAGTCATTGATTTACCTGGTGCTCGAAACGCTGGCCCGACCTTTGCTCTACGCTTTTCAACTCCCTAACAAACACAAGACCCAGGAGACACACCATGCGTTACGCACATCCCGGTACCGAGGGCGCGAAGGTTTCCTTCAAGAGCCGCTACGGCAACTACATCGGTGGCGAGTTCGTAGCTCCGGTCAAGGGGCAGTACTTCGAGAACACGTCCCCGGTGAATGGCAAGCTGATCGCCGAATTCCCCCGTTCCACTGCCGAAGATATCGACAAGGCGCTCGACGCCGCCCACGCCGCCGCCGACGCCTGGGGCCGTACCTCGGTGCAGGACCGCTCCAACGTCCTGCTGAAAATCGCCGACCGTATCGAACAGAACCTCGAAGTGCTGGCCATTACCGAGACCTGGGACAACGGCAAGCCGATCCGCGAAACCCTCAATGCCGACATCCCGCTGGCGGTAGACCACTTCCGCTACTTCGCCGGCTGCATCCGCGCCCAGGAAGGCGGCGCCGCGGAAATCAACGAAGGCACCGTGGCCTACCACATCCACGAGCCGCTAGGCGTGGTCGGGCAGATCATCCCGTGGAACTTCCCGATCCTGATGGCCGCCTGGAAGCTCGCCCCGGCCCTGGCCGCCGGCAACTGCGTGGTACTCAAGCCGGCCGAACAAACCCCACTGGGCATCACCGTGCTGGTCGAGCTGGTCGGCGACCTGCTGCCACCGGGCGTGCTCAACGTGGTGCAAGGCTATGGCCGTGAAGCCGGTGAAGCCCTGGCCACCAGCAAGCGCATCGCCAAGATCGCCTTCACCGGCTCCACCCCGGTCGGTTCGCACATCATGAAATGCGCCGCCGAGAACATCATCCCGTCGACCGTGGAGCTGGGCGGCAAGTCGCCGAACGTGTACTTCGAAGACATCATGCAGGCCGAACCGAGCTTCATCGAGAAGGCCGCCGAAGGCATGGTGCTGGCGTTCTTCAACCAGGGCGAGGTGTGCACCTGCCCGTCGCGCGCACTGGTGCAGGAGTCGATCTACCCGCAGTTCATGGAAGTGGTGATGAAGAAGGTGCTGCAGATCAAGCGCGGCGACCCGCTGGACACCGACACCATGGTCGGCGCCCAGGCCTCGCAGCAGCAGTTCGAGAAGATCCTCTCGTACCTGCAGATTGCCCAGGACGAAGGCGCCGAGCTGCTGACCGGCGGCAAGGTGGAAAAACTGGAAGGCTCGCTGGCCACCGGTTACTACATCCAGCCAACCCTGCTCAAGGGCAACAACAAGATGCGCGTGTTCCAGGAAGAAATCTTCGGCCCGGTGGTCAGCGTCACCACCTTCAAGGACGAAGCCGAAGCGCTGGCCATTGCCAACGACACCGAGTTCGGCCTGGGTGCCGGCGTGTGGACCCGCGACATCAACCGTGCCTACCGCATGGGCCGTGGCATCAAGGCCGGGCGGGTGTGGACCAACTGCTACCACCTGTACCCGGCGCATGCGGCGTTCGGTGGCTACAAGAAGTCCGGGGTTGGGCGTGAGACGCACAAGATGATGCTGGATCACTATCAGCAGACCAAGAACCTGCTGGTGAGCTACGACATCAATCCGTTGGGCTTCTTCTAAAACCGCGTCGCGGCCTTCGCGGGCTCGCCCGCTCCCACAGGTTCACCGTTGTTTCCGAAACCGGTGCAGTACCTGTGGGAGCGGGCAAGCCCGCGAAGAGGCCGGGCCTGCATTACAAAAACCCAGAGCGGCCAACGTGCACCAACCGCTCTGGCTCGCTTTCTGCAACACCCATCACCAGCGGCCCGGAACCCTTCCGGCCACCAAGAAAAACAACAGGTGAAACTATGCCAAGCGATCATACCGCCGGCGCGCCGGCAGGATCTTCCGTCGACTTCGAAAAGGTTGGCTCGGACTATTTCCAGCAACGTGAACTGAAAAAAGGCGCCGCCGGTTGGGTGCTGCTGGTCGGCCTGGGCGTGGCCTACGTCATCTCCGGCGACTACGCCGGCTGGAACTTCGGCCTGGCCCAGGGCGGCTGGGGCGGCATGTTCCTCGCCACCCTGCTGATGGCCACCATGTACCTGTGCATGTGCTTCTCACTGGCCGAACTGTCGTCGATGATCCCCACCGCAGGTGGCGGCTACGGCTTTGCCCGCAGCGCCTTCGGCCCGTGGGGCGGCTTTCTGACCGGTACGGCGATCCTCATCGAATACGCCATCGCCCCCGCCGCCATCGCCACCTTCATCGGTGCCTATTGCCAGTCGTTGTTCGGCATCGGCGGCTGGATGATCTACCTGGCGTTCTACGTGGTCTTCATCGGCATTCACATTTTCGGCGTAGGTGAAGCGCTGAAGCTGATGTTCATCATTACCGCCGTCGCCGCCATCGCCCTGGCGGTGTTCCTGGTGGCCATGGTGCCCCATTTCGATGCAGCCAACCTGTTCGACATCGCCAAAACGGACGCCGCTGGTGCCAGCAGCTTCCTGCCGTTCGGCTATGTCGGCGTGTGGGCGGCCATCCCCTATGCCATCTGGTTCTTCCTCGCGGTCGAAGGCGTGCCGCTGGCCGCCGAAGAAACCAAGAACCCCAAGCGTGACCTGCCTCGCGGGCTGATCGGCGCGATGCTGGTGCTGCTGGCCTTCGCCCTGCTGATCCTGGTGGTCGGCCCCGGCGGGGCAGGCTCCGAAGCGCTGAAAGCCTCTGGCAACCCGCTGGTCGAAGCGCTGGCCAAGGCCTACGGCGGTAGCACCTGGATGGGCAGCTTCGTCAACCTGGTCGGCCTGGCCGGGCTGATCGCCAGCTTCTTCTCGATCATCTACGCCTACTCGCGGCAGATCTTCGCCCTGTCTCGCGCCGGCTACCTGCCGCGCAAGCTGTCGGAAACCAACAAGAGCAAGGCACCGGTACTGGCCCTGGTCATCCCCGGCATCATCGGCTTTGCCCTGTCGCTGACCGGCCAGGGTGACCTGCTGATCCTGGTGGCAGTGTTCGGCGCTACCCTGTCGTACGTGCTGATGATGGCCGCGCACATCACCCTGCGTATCCGCCGGCCGAAGATGGAGCGGCCGTATCGCACCCCCGGCGGCATCTTCACCTCGGGCCTGGCCCTGGTGCTGGCGTGCATCGCCGTGGTCGCCGGTTTCCTGGTCGACCCACGGGTGGTGATTGGCGCCGCAGTGATCTATGCGGTATTAATTGCCTACTTTGCTTTCTACAGCCGCCACCACCTGGTTGCGGGCACACCGGAAGAGGAATTCGCCGCGATCCAGAAAGCCGAAGAGGCCCTACACTGATCGCCGCCACCCGCCGCGGGCCAGCCCGCGGCTCTGGAGAGTCTGTATGGCAAGTTTCGTACACACGGTAGGCCACCTGGTCTACCGCTTCGACAGCCTCAAGGAAGTGATGGCCAAGGCCAGCCCCGCACGCTCCGGGGACTACCTGGCGGGCGTCGCAGCCAGCAATGACGGCGAGCGCGTCGCCGCACAGATGGCCCTGGCCAATATCCCGCTGACGCATTTCCTGAATGAAGCGCTGATCCCTTACGAAGAAGACGAGGTCACGCGCCTTATCATCGACAGCCACGATACCCAGGCCTTTGCCCCGGTCAGCCACCTGACCGTGGGCGGCCTGCGCGACTGGTTGCTGAGCGAAGAGGCCAACGAAGACAGCCTGCGCGCCCTGGCGCCCGGGCTGACCCCGGAAATGGCCGCGGCGGTGTCGAAGATCATGCGCGTGCAGGACTTGGTGCTGGTCGCGCAAAAGATCCGCGTGGTCACCCGTTTTCGCGGCACCATGGGCCTGCGCGGGCGCCTGTCGACCCGCTTGCAGCCCAACCACCCGACCGACGAGCCGGCCGGTATCGCCGCCAGCATTCTCGACGGCCTGCTGTACGGCAACGGCGACGCCATGATCGGCATCAACCCGGCCACCGACAGCATCGCCTCGATCTGCGCCCTGCTGGAAATGCTCGACGCCATCATCCAGCGCTACGACATCCCCACCCAGGCCTGCGTGCTGACCCACGTCACCACCTCGATCGAGGCGATCAACCGCGGCGTGCCGCTGGACCTGGTGTTCCAGTCGATTGCCGGCACCGAGGCGGCCAACGCCGGGTTCGGCATCAACCTGAATGTGCTGCAGGAAGGTTACGAAGCCGGCCTGTCGCTGCAGCGTGGCACCCTCGGGCACAACCTGATGTACTTCGAAACCGGCCAGGGCAGTGCCCTGTCGGCCAACGCCCACCATGGCGTCGACCAGCAAACCTGTGAAACCCGCGCCTATGCCGTGGCCCGCCATTTCAAACCGTTCCTGGTCAACACCGTGGTCGGTTTCATCGGCCCGGAGTACCTGTACAACGGCAAGCAGATCATCCGCGCCGGCCTCGAAGACCACTTCTGCGGCAAGCTGCTGGGTGTGCCGATGGGCTGCGACATCTGCTACACCAACCACGCCGAAGCCGACCAGGACGACATGGACACCCTGCTGACCCTGCTGGGGGTGGCGGGGATCAACTTCATCATGGGCATCCCCGGCTCCGACGACATCATGCTCAACTACCAGACCACCTCGTTCCACGATGCGCTGTACGCGCGCCAGACCCTGGGCCTGAAGCCCGGGCCGGAATTCGAGGCGTGGCTGGCCCGCACCGGCATCTTCACCCAGGCCGATGGCCGGGTACGCTTCGGTGACAACCTGCCGCCGGCCTTCCGCCAGGCCTTGGCACAGCTTGCATAGGGATGACCATGGACCATCGCACGCCTACCCCCGACAACCCCTGGCTGGCCCTGCGCAACCTGACCCCGGCACGCATCGCCCTGGGCCGCGCCGGCACCAGCCTGCCGACCGGAGCGCAGCTGGACTTCCAGTTCGCCCATGCCCAGGCCCGTGATGCCGTGCACCTGGCATTCGACCATGCCGGCCTGGCCGCCCAACTGAGTGACCGTGGGCGCGAAAGCCTGGTGCTGCACAGCGCCGCCAGCGACCGCCACCAATACCTGCAGCGCCCGGACCTGGGCCGACGCCTGAACGAAGAGTCGATTGCCACGCTGCGCCAGCACGCCCAGGCCAACCCCGGCGGCGTCGACCTGGCGATCGTGGTCGCCGACGGTCTTTCGGCCCTGGCCGTACACCGGCATACCCTGCCGTTCCTGGCCCGCTTCGAGGAGCAGGCTGCGGCCGACGGCTGGACCAGCGCCCCGGTGGTACTGGTGCAGCAGGGCCGCGTGGCGGTGGCCGACGAGGTCGGCGAGCTGCTGGGTGCACGCATGACGGTGATGCTGATCGGCGAACGCCCGGGGCTCAGCTCGCCCGACAGCCTGGGCCTGTATTTCACCTACGCACCGCGGGTCGGCCTGACCGATGCCTACCGCAACTGCATTTCCAACATCCGCCTGGAGGGGCTGAGCTATGGCATGGCGGCGCACCGCCTGCTGTACTTGATGCGCGAAGCTTGCCGGCGCCAGCTTTCCGGAGTGAATCTGAAGGATGAGGCCGAGGTCCATAGCCTGGAGAGTGAAAATGCCACCAGCCAGAAAGGTAACTTCCTGCTCGGCAAAGGGTAAAAAACCTGTCATGGAAGGCGGATTGCACTTGCGCCGCGTATTGGGCAGCATGCCCTTGAAGCTGCTGGCAATCCGTTGTTTCCCCTAATGGACTCTGAGGGCCGCACATGCGCATCATCAAGGCAACCCTGGAACACCTCGAACTGCTCACCCCGATGTTCGTCAAATACCGTGAATTCTATGGGCAGTTACCCTACCCCGACAGCTCGCGCAGCTTCCTGGAAAAACGCCTGAAGCGAGATGAATCGGTAATCTACCTGGCGCTGCCAGATGATGATGACGGCAAGCTGCTGGGCTTCTGCCAGCTGTACCCGAGCTATTCGTCGCTGTCGCTCAAGCGGGTGTGGATTCTCAACGATATCTACGTGGCCGAAGACTCGCGACGCATGCTGGTGGCCGACCACCTGATGCGCGAGGCGAAGAAAATGGCCAAGGACACCAACGCCGTGCGCATGCGGGTTTCGACCAGCAGCGACAACGAAGTGGCGCACAAGACCTACGAGTCCATCGGTTTTCGCGAAGATACCGAGTTCAAGAGCTATATCCTGCCGATCAACCAGGATTGACCTGTCCGGCCTCTTCGCGGGCACGCCTGCTCCCACAGAGACATCATCAACCTTAAGGGCTGTGCTGTACCTGTGGGAGCGGGCGTGCCCGCGAAGAGGCCGGCACAGGAATACCCCTGCCGTAACCCCCCGCTACAAACTCCCCGGGCATGTTCCTCACATCGCCGTATAATGGCCCACCTGTCATGTGTGAAAATTTACCCATCCCCCGGTAACCGAGCCTACGCCCAAGAACACAGGTGCTGTACATGGATTTCAACCCGCTGGACCTTATCCTGCATCTCGATGCCTATCTCGATCTGCTGGTCAACAATTACGGTCCCTGGATCTACGCCATCCTGTTCACCGTGATCTTCTGTGAAACAGGGCTGGTGGTCATGCCCTTCCTGCCGGGCGATTCGCTGCTGTTCATCGCCGGTGCCGTGGCCGCTGGCGGCGGCATGGACCCGGTACTGCTGGCTGGCCTGCTGATGGCCGCCGCGATCCTGGGCGATAGCACCAACTATGTGATCGGTCGAACGGCCGGCGAGCGGTTGTTCAACAACCCCAACTCGAAAATCTTCCGCCGCGACTACCTGCAGCGCACCCACGACTTCTATGAACGCCACGGTGGCAAGACCGTGACCATGGCGCGCTTCCTGCCCATCCTGCGCACCTTCGCACCGTTCGTCGCCGGCATCGCCCACATGCATTACCCGCGCTTCCTCGGTTTCAGCGTCGCCGGTTCGCTGCTTTGGGTAGGCGGCCTGGTCACCCTGGGCTACTTCTTCGGCAACGTGCCATTCATCAAGCAGCACCTGTCGCTGATGGTGCTCGGCATCATCGTGCTGTCGCTGGTGCCGATGATCCTCGGCCTGCTGCGTGGCCGCCTGGGCCGCACGGCAAAGGCTCACTGAGCACTCACAGAACAACAGGCATGTGGTCGTTCAGCACCTGGCGGCGCAAGCGCACTTTGGCGCGCTACCCCATCGAGCCACGGCAATGGCAGGCCGTGCGCGAGCGCCTGCCCATGCTGGATGGCATCAGTGATGAAGAGGAGCGCTGGCTGCGCGAAGCCTGCATCCTGTTCCTGCACGACAAGCATCTCACCTGCCTGCCCGGCGTCGAACTGGACGACGAGCAGCGCCTGTTGCTGGCCGCCCAGGCCCAGTTGCCGCTGCTGCACCTGGGCGACCTGAACTGGTACCAGGGCTTCCACGAAATCATCCTCTACCCCGATGACTTCAAGAGCCCCCAGCGCCATCGCGATGCCAGCGGCGTAGAGCATGTGTGGGATGGCGAGCACAGCGGCGAGGCCTGGCAACAGGGCCCGGTCATCCTCGCCTGGAACGGCGTGCTGGCCAGCGGTGGCTGGGAGGCCTACAACCTGGTCATCCATGAACTGGCGCACAAGCTCGATATGCTCAATGGCGATGCCAACGGCCTGCCACCGCTGCATGGCGGCATGCCTGTGGATGAATGGGCAAGCGCCATGCAGCAGGCCTACGACGACCTCAACCGCCAGCTGGACAACGACCCCGACGCCGAAACCGCCATTGACCCATACGCCGCGGAAAACCCCGCGGAGTTCTTTGCCGTCACCAGCGAATATTTCTTCAGCGCCCCCGACTTGCTGCAGCAGGCTTATCCACAAGTCTACCGGCAGTTGTCGCTGTTCTATCGCCAGGACCCGCTGGCGCGCCTGTGCCGGCTGCAGGCCGAGCACCCCGAGTACCGCGAAGGCCACGCCTGACGGGGCCGCACATCAGGCCAGGCGTGGCGTGCCCAGGCAGAATGTGCCTATAATCGCCGCCACTTTTTTGGTCAAACACGGGGGCACTGCCCAATGAGCTACAGCAAGATTCCGGCGGGCAAAGACCTGCCGAACGACATCTACGTCGCCATCGAGATCCCGGCCAACCACGCGCCGATCAAATACGAGATCGACAAGGACAGCGACACCCTGTTCGTCGACCGTTTCATGGCTACCCCGATGTTCTACCCAGCCAACTACGGCTACATCCCCAACACCCTGGCCGACGACGGTGATCCGCTGGACGTACTGGTCGTTACCCCGTACCCGGTCGCCCCTGGCTCGGTGATTCGCGCCCGCCCGGTCGGCGTCCTGCACATGGACGACGAAAGCGGTGGCGATGCCAAGGTCCTGGCCGTTCCGCACGACAAGCTGAGCCAGCTGTACGTCGACGTGAAGGAATACACCGACCTGCCAGCACTGCTGCTGGAGCAGATCAAGCACTTCTTCGAGAACTACAAAGACCTCGAAAAAGGCAAGTGGGTCAAGATCAAAGGCTGGGAAGGCGCTGACGCCGCTCGCGCCGAGATCACCAAATCGGTTGCCGCCTACAAGGGCTGATACCGGTTGCACAAAGAACCCCGCCTCGGCGGGGTTTTTTATGCCCGAACGGGCGATGCGGTCACTACCGGTAATAAATCCTACGCTGTCTTACTCCAACGCCCTACAAACAGGTGCTTTTCGCACAGATACCGTCAACACCCGGTTCTATCCTTGCTGGCATAGCGCCGCTACACTCGCGCCATGAACACATCCGGCGACCGCCTCAAAGCCCTTCTCCACGAGTGTGGCCTGACCCCTTCCGATTTCGCTGCCCAACGCAGCGTCACCTCGCAGCACGTCAACAATTGGTTCAAACGCGGTGTGCCTCTGGCCCGGCTGGACGAAATGGCCGACCTGTTCTGCGTACACCGTCGCTGGCTGCGCACGGGCGAAGGCCCCAAGCACCCCAACCCGATCCTGCGCAACGGCCCACCAGAGCCGGCGCCTGCCACCCCACCCGCCTCGCTGTCGGCGCAAGGCGGCCGGCTGCTCAAGGTGCCCTTCCATGAACTGCGTAACGGCCTGCTTTCCCCGCTGCCCAGCAAACACCTGCGCCTGCCCGCGCAAGCCTTGAAAACCTTGGGCGTATGCGCAAATAACGTCATCTGCCTGGCCATGCCCGCCAGCAACATGGCCCCGCTGATTCCGCTGGAGGCCACCCTGGCTGTCGACCTGGGCATGACCCAGGTGGTCGAGGGCGAAACCTATGCCCTGCTGCATGATGGCACGCTCCGGGTGCACAACCTCAGCCTCGGCCAGCACGGCACGCTGTACCTGCACAGCCATGACCGGCACAACTACGCGGTTGAACGCTACACTCCCGCCCAGCGCCAGGCGCAGGGCCTGGAAATCCTCGGTTGGGTGTTCCACTGGTCACATTTCCGCCAGCAACGGCCCGATTGAAACAATGTGTGCCATTTTTTGCTGGGCATCCTGACCCCGCCCTTGTATGCTACGCCGCACATTCAGCCCCGACCGGCGCAGGCCGCAGTCCAGAGGGCTCGGCGATATCCCACACGGGTATTGGCCAACTCTTTCAGGCCCTTGCTGGCCACACAGTTAAGGCGATTGCGGCTTACCATAAATTAGTCGGAAGCGTCCCCGAGAAGCCGGCCACAAGCCGGCTTTTTAATTTCTGAACGCCTTGATTTACTTAGCGTGTATTAGCGAGTGGACTCATTACTGGTTGATACCCGAACGTTCGTGACTGGTACGCGCCCCAATTGTCGAGGCTCGTTGATCCAAGCTACCATTGCTAATAATTCCTATTAGCATAATGGCCGTTCTCCATGAATGCTCCGCCCAGTCTTCCAGGCTCTGGTTTCGAACTGGAGGTCCTCTACCGTTGCCACCACGGCTGGATCCGCCAGTGGCTTCAGCGCAAGCTCGGCAATGCCCACGACGCGGCGGAATTGGCGCAGGATGTATTCGTGCGTCTGTTATCCAAACCGCGCGCCTTCAACGACCACGAGCACGCCCGCGCCTATCTGGGCCGTATGTCACGCAACGCCTGTATAGATTTCTGGCGACGCAGGCGTATCGAGCAAGCCTACCTGGAAGTGCTGGCCACCCAACCTGAGCAAAACGTACCCTCGCTGGAGTATCAGGCCATCATCCTCGAAACCTTGGGACAACTGCAGGCGATGCTGGAACGCATGCCTAAGCGTGTGGCCGAGGCGTTTTGCATGGCGCAGTTACAGGGTATGAAGCAACGCGAAATCGCTGAGCATCTGGGCGTGAGCGAACGCAGCGTGAACACTTACCTGGCGCAAGCGATGTTCCAGTGCCTACTGCTGGAAGCCGACCTGGACGGCTCACTGGCATGAGCAGTGCGCCACTCGACCACGCTGTGCTACAGGCGGCAGCGACATGGTTTGCCCGGCTGCATGGCGCGCAGAATGACCCAGCAGCCACAGCTCAGTGGCAGGCCTGGTTGAATGAAGATGCCCGGCATCGCCTGGCCTGGTCCTATGTGGAAAACATCAACCAGCGCTTTGGTAGCCTGGACAGCCAGGCGGAGCATGCGCGACAAGTGTTCGACACTGTGCGCCGTGGCCAGCAATCGCGCCGGGCGGTGCTCGGCAGCCTCTGTGTCGCCAGTGCCGCCGGTTTGCTGGGCTGGGGCGGCTGGCAACGTGGTTGGGTCAATTCGCCACGCGCCTGGTTCGCCACTTACCGCACCGGCCTCGGTGAAGTGCGGCCGCTCACGCTAGCCGATGGCAGCCAGCTGTGGCTCAACGGCCAGACGGCGCTGGACGTGCATTTCGATGACGACGTGCGACAACTGCGGCTGTATCGCGGCGAGATCCTGATCGAGACCGGCAAGGATCCTCGGCCATTGTTGGTGGCGACACGGGCTGGGCGGATGCAGCCGCTCGGCACGCGTTTCAGCGTG
Organism: Pseudomonas sp. 10-1B; assembly: GCF_000935045.1. Taxonomy (GTDB): domain Bacteria; phylum Pseudomonadota; class Gammaproteobacteria; order Pseudomonadales; family Pseudomonadaceae; genus Aquipseudomonas. Next base: position 25,277 of record NZ_JYKS01000013.1, on the reverse strand, counting down.
AAAGACCAAGGGCTGCAAACCACCCTGAGCGTGTTTGACGGCGCCGTGCAGGCTACCTGCGCTGACAGTGGCCGGCAAACTACGCTGGGCGCCGGGCAGATGATGGTTTTCGACGCACAGTACGGCGGTACCGTGACAGATGCCCAGGCGTTGCGCCAGGACTGGAGCCGCGGGGTGCTGGTGGCCGAGGACATGCCGCTGGGCCAGGTTATCGACACCCTGCGCGATTACCGCTATGGACACCTGGGTATGGACCCCGCGCTTGGCAGCTTGCGCGCCGTCGGCACCTACCCGTTGCTCGATACTGATCGGGCGTTGGCCATGCTCGAGCGGGCACTGCCTGTTCGGGTGGTGCGCATCTTGCCGTGGTGGGTCTCCATCGAACCCCGCTGAATAATTTCAAAATTGTTTTTCTGGTTTTGCGCTGCTCGTTCGCTTGGTGGGATGACGCTACTTCATCCCACTTCCGATAGGACTTATCCATGCAGCTTCGCGACTCTGCTGCTTCACGCCGTCATCCGCTGGCCCTGGCCATCCTTCTTGCCCTTGGCAGCCCTGTTGCCACCGCGCAGGCTGATAACCACCGTGCTGCCGCTCAAAGTTTGGCATTTGAAATCCCAGCTGGGCCACTGGCGCGACAACTAAACTTGCTGGCCAGCCAGGCCGGGTTGTTGATCGGTGGCGATGCCGCGCTCACTGCCCACAAGCAAAGCCAGGCGGTGCACGCTTCCAGCGTGGAACAGGCGTTGGCGCAAATGCTGGCAGGCAGTGGCGTGGAGGCGGTGCGCACCGGCGAGCAGGAATTCCAGCTGCTGCGCCAGGCGCAAACCGCGGCGGGTACGGTGACCCTGGGCAGCACGACCATTTCCGGCCAGGGGCTGGGCGATATGACGGAGGGTACCGGCGCCTACACGACGGGCCGCGCATCCACCGCCACCAAGTTGCCGATGTCACTGCGGGAAACGCCGCAGTCTGTCACCGTGGTCACTCGGCAGCGCATGGATGACCAGAACCTGCAGAAGCTCGAAGACATCGCCACGTATACCCCAGGCCTGACCTTGCGCAAGACTGGCGGCGAACGCCCGGAGTTCTACTCCCGTGGTGCGGCCATCGACAACATCATGATCGACGGCCTGCCGGTGGCCTATGACAGCGATACCCTCGGCACTTCGACGCTGGCCATGTATGACCACGTGGAAGTGGTACGTGGCGCTTCGGGCTTGATGGTGGGCGCCGGCAACCCCTCTGGCACGCTCAACCTGGTGCGCAAGCGCCCGACCCTGGTACCGCAGTTGTCCCTGACCGGTAGCGCTGGACGGTGGGACGACTATCGCGGGGAGGTCGATGCCAGTGGCAAGCTGAACGACAGCGGCAGCTTGCGCGGCCGCTTTGTCGGCGCCTACCAGGATCGCAACAGTTTCGTCGATGCCTATGGCAACACGCGGCAGTTGTTCTATGGCATTACCGAGTATGACCTAGACCCTGCCACCACTCTTACGCTTGGCGCCTGGTACAACCGCGAAGACAACCCAGGCGCGGACTGGAACGGCCTGCCTACCCGCCCTGACGGCAGCTTTTTCGACTTGCCGCGCTCGGCGCGCACGGCACCCGATTGGACCTACTGGAACAAGAAGAACCGCAGTGTGTTCGCCGAGATGGAACACCGCTTCAACAATGACTGGAAGCTGCGCCTGAACACAACCTGGCTACGTGGTGACATGGATATGCTCGGCGGCAGCGTCTATACCGACGAGAACAACGCCTACCATCTGAACATTGGCCGCTATACCTACCAGCATACCCAGAAGAGCATCGACACTTACGCCTCAGGGCCTTTCAGCCTCTTCGGCGCCACCCACGAGCTGGTCGTCGGCGCCAGCTGGCGGCGTGACGAGACCGACGATGGCCCTGGCGGCCCAGGCATTGGTTCGGACGTGATCATCGACCCGCAGCATTTCGACCCCAAGGCCTATCCCAAACCGGCCATCGACAACAACTGGTCGCGTGGCGGGCACGAGGAGCAATCGAGTACCTACGCCACGGTGCGCTTCAACCTGCGCGACGATCTGCGGCTTATCCTTGGCACGCGGCTGGACTGGTACGAGTACGCGCAGCTTACCCATTCCGGCGAATACAGCTTCGGTGACGATTACAAGGCTACTCGGGAATTCACCCCCTATGCCGGCGTGATCTACGATTTGAACGACACCTATTCGGTCTACGCCAGTTGGACGCGCATCTTCAAACCCCAGGCAGCACAAAGCGCCAGCGGCAGCTTGCTGGACCCAGTCACCGGCACCAACTATGAAGCCGGCATCAAAGGCGAATACTTCGGCGGTGCACTCAATGCCAGCGCGGCAGTGTTCCAGCTGGTGCAGGAGAATCTCGCCAAGTCGTTGCCATCCGCGCTGTGTTCACCCGGCGTCAGCGCCTGCTATGAGGCCAGCGGCGAGGTGCGCACCCGTGGCGTGGAACTGGAGCTGGGCGGCGAGCTGGCGCCGGGCTGGCAGATGTCGGCCGGCTATACCTACGCGGGTGCGGAATACACCAAGTCCACCAACTCGGTAGAGAAGGGCGAGCGGTTCGACAGTGATACGCCGTATAACCTGTTCAAAGTGTTCACCACCTATCGCCTGCCGGGGGAACTGGAGCGTTGGACAGTGGGTGGTGGCTGGCGCACTCAGAGCAGTGCCTACACAAGCTTTGGGGTAAAGCAGGGCGGCTACAGTGTCAGCGACTTCATGGTGGCTTATAGGCCGTCGGCGCAATGGCAGGTGCAGGCCAACCTGAACAACGCCTTCGACAAACATTACTACCAGAACATCAGCAACAGCTGGGGCGCCAACAGCTTTGGCGACCCGCGCAACTTGATGCTGACGTTGCGTTATAGCCCTGATATCTAAAGCGAGCAGGTCAACTTCTCAAAAGCCAGCCATAAGCCTGATGCCAGTCGCTTAACTGACTGGCATTAGCCACAGGCCGAACATCTGGGGCTCCTTGTTTTTGTAGGAAAATTCAGGACCCCATGAGGATGCCCTGAAATAACCCAAAAAGCATTAGAACCGCGTCACTACCCCCATCCGCAGCGTACGCCCCGGTGCCGGCATGAAGCTTTGCGCCAGCGGGTCCAGATAGTAGCGATCGGTCAGGTTCTGCAGCGAGGCATTCACCTCGGTGTTCTCAAGCAACTTGTACTTGAGGAACAGATCGAACAACGCCACCGAGCGGTACTCGATCTGCGGCGTGGTAGCGCCGGTCTGCCAGGGTTTGTCGAGGGTATTGGTCGGCCCGGAGGTGTAGGTCACGCGCCCGCCCAGCGTCAACGCCTCGTCGAAAAAGCGCAGGCCGGTGGTCAGGTTGGCTGAAAACCGCGGTGGGTTCTGGGTGTTGGTATACGAGCCCATGAAGCTGCCGGGTGTGCAATTGGGCGTGTCCTGGGTTTTCTGGTACGGGTTGGCGGTGGCGCGCAGTTTGCCGGCAAAGTCCGCGTCGCAGGTCTCGGTCTTGAGGTAGTAGGTGGCCGACAGGTCGGCGAACACGCGGCCGGCGTCGTAGTGTGATTGCAGCTCGAGGCCGCGGGTGCTGAAGCTGTCGGTATTGCTGAAGGTCATCAGGCCCCATAGCCCGGGGCTTGGGTCGTAGTAGCGGGTGATGTAGTTGTTGATCTTGTTGTCGAAGTAGGCAAGTTTGATCGCGGCCGAGTCGTGCTCGGTAAACAGGTTGTCGCGCAAGGCGCTGACACCAACCTCCCAGCTTTGCGAGCGTTCGGGCTTGAGGCTTTTGCCCGGGGTAACTTGCTGAGTACCCTGGCTGGTCTCGAACAGAGATGGCAGGCGCAGGCCTTGGGTATAGCTGACATAGAAGAACGTGTCGGGGATCAGCTCGACATTGATGCCGAACGCCGGCGAGAAGCCGCCGCCGCTGCTGCTGCCCTGCGGGGTATGGTCGTAGCCTGTGACCACCCTGCTGATGCCTTCGGGGTGGACCTCGACGCTGGTCGCACCGAAGTCGTTGAAGCGCACGCCGTTGAATGGCTCGTTGCTGTTGCCGAAGACAATGCCGTTGTTCAGCCGGGGGTCGGTGGCGTCGGTGTACTGGCCGTTCTGGTCGGGGAACCAGGTCATGCTGCCCCAGCCCTTGGGGCCACTCGCTGAGATATAGCGCACTTCGCGATCTTCGCGCCGGGCAGTCGACAGCACGGTATGGTCCTTGGTGCGGAAGTGGCTGTAACGGCCACCGCCCCACAGGGTCAGTTGCTCTATTGGCTGGTACTCAAGCTTGCCGTTGAAGCTGAACTCCTGCCTGGAAGCATCGCGCAGGGTACGGTTGGCATCGATGTCGTGCTGGGTGATGAGCACACTTTTCTGCGGTTGCAGGTCTTCAAGCTGGAACGAGCCGCCCAGGTCCAGCTTGAAGTCGCCATGGGCGGTCTCGAACCTGGAGACGTTGTTCAGGTCGCCACCAATACGGCGGTTGTCCTGGCGTGTCCAGCTGCGATCAGAACGAAACAACTGCGAAACCGGCGCCGTCCAGGCCGAACTCAAGGAGCTGGTCTTGGCGTCGGTCATCCACAGGTTGCTGGTCAGGTCGACCCATGGGTTGCCCGCAGGCAGGTAGTGGTAGCGCGCGGTGTAGGTATCGATCTTCACTTCGCCCAAGGGGTATTGGTAGATGCCAGCGGTGCCGAAGCGGTAGATGTCAGAAGGCATGATCTCGGCGCTGCGCCCGTCGTAGCGGCGGTAGCCCAAGTCCAGGGTGTGATCGTCAGCTATCCGCCAGGTCGCCTTGAGCAGGTACGAGTCGGTTTTCGATGAGGAATTGAGTACTTCCTCGCCGGCGTTGTAAGTCATCGCCACGCTGGGCTCTTCGCTGCCGTATTCGTCATGAATGCGGTAGCGGTCCTGGCCTTTCTTGCCAGAGAAGTAGTTGCCTTGATTGCGGTGCGCATATGCCGCCACCACGTCCAGCCGCTCGCTGGTGAAGGCAAAGGCAGCACTGCCGGATTCGGCCTCGGAGCCGAACAGGCTGCCACGGTTGTCGCGTGGCGGCGTGCTCAGGTCTTCATCCTTGGAACTGGCGCTGCGGTGAACAGGGGCTACGCCGTTGTCCCAGAAGTCGCCCTTGAGGCGCACGCCAACCTGGTTGCCGTCGACCAGAATGTCCTGCACGCCGATCGTCTGCATCTCCACCGTGCCGCCAATCGCCCCAGACCTGGTCGACGGCCCTTTGTTCACGGTCAGGCTGCTGATCAGGTCGGGGTCGATGTAGCTGCGTTGCTGGGTGCCGCCATAGCCACGGTAGACATCCAGGGCCTGCTCCGAACCATCGACCTTGACCGCTACCCGGCTCTGCCCCTGGATACCGCGGATGTTGACGTCCAGGGCGCCGCCATTGCGGGTGTCACCGACCTGCACACCGGGTATGCCGTTAAGCAGGTCACCCACGGAAACCCGGCCGAAGCGGTCGATCTGTTCGCCGGTCAGGTGCACCGAAGAGCGTGGCGCTCTGTAGGTTTCCTCTTGTGGCCCCTGGGCGGCGGCCTCGACCATCGTCGGCGATAACTCTGCCGCAGCATTCGTCGCAGAGCGCTGCACCGTCAGCACGTAGCTCCCTGTCGAACTCGGCACCAGCTGCAGCCCGGTGTTGGCCAGCAACCGCTGCATGCCCTCGCTGACCGTATAGCGCCCCTTCAAGGCTGGTGCCGTACGCCCACGGGTCAAGTCAGGATCGTAGGACAGCAGTAGCCCAGACTGGCTGGTAAAACTGCCGAGGGCTGCGCTCAGCGGGCCTTGGGCAATGTTGTAGTAACGCAGTGTGGCATCGTCCAGGCGGGTAGCCGCGACCGCGGCCGTGCCGCTGTCCTGGGCCAGGGCAATGCCGTTGTGCAGCAGACCGGTGCCGCAGCAGCTGATCATCGTGCAGCGCAGGGCGAAGGTGATTGGCGACAGGCAAGATCGAGGGCGCGAAGCAGGTGAAGGACAACGTACTGGGAGCATGCTTTTCTCGCTCGTAGGGTTTGCGCCCACCACTGGCTGCGGGCTGTTACCTCCTCTGTCGCACGAGATCGAAAAAAGGATATGTGGGTACGGACACCGGCTGAATTTACCGATTCGGCCTTGTGATCTGTGCAATTCTAGTGATAATGGTTTTCATTTGCGACAGTCTTGTACCGATTCAACCGACGATGAATGCGCCCTTCTCCCCGCCGAACATTCCCGAGCCATGCAGCGTCGAGACGTTGTACATAGAGAATCACGCCTGGCTGCGCAACTGGCTCGCCTACCGGCTGAGGTCATGGGGACGCGGGGTAGCCGACGATCTAGCGCAGGATATTTTCCTGCGTGTGCTTACCAGTCGAGAGAGCACACGGGCCGAACCGATCCGTCAGCCGCGCGCCTATCTGACCCGTATCGCCAACTGCGTGCTGGTCAGCTGGCGGCGTAGGCAGTCGCTGGAGCAGGCCTGGCTCGAAGCGCTGCTGTTGCTGCCAGAGCCCGAGCATCCTTCACCTGAACTGCAATATGTGATCCTCGAGACCCTGCACGAGATCGACGCGATGCTCGATATGCTGCGCCCGCGCGTGAGGCAGGCATTCCTGATGGCGACACTGGACGGCATGAAGCAGAAGGACATCGCCGTGGCCCTGAACATCGCACTGCCGACGGTCAAGAAGTACATCCACGAGGCCTACCTGGCCTGCCTGACGCAGATGCCCGATGAATAATCGCGAACCGGGCACAACCTCGCTTGACGATGCCATCCCCCAGCAAGTGCTTGCCCAGGCGGCCTCATGGCTGATGCTGATGCAGGAAGGGCCGCTGCTGCCGGCCCAACAGCTCGAACTGCAGCGCTGGCGGCTTGCCAGTGCTGAGCACGAGCGGGCGTGGAAAAGGGCGCAGCGCCTGCTCAAACGTTTGGGCAGCCTCCCCCCAACGCTGGCAAAGCAGACCCTGGATCGGCCGACAGGCAGGCGCGCGGTATTGCACGGCTTGCTGCTGCTGATCGGTGCCGCACCAGTCAGTTGGTGGGCATGGCGCTCGCAGGCATGGCGCGCAGGTTTCGCCAGCGACTACCAGACGTCCGTGGGCGAGCGCCAGCACGCACGGCTCGCCGATGGCACGCAGATCACCCTCAATAGCGATAGTGCCATGGACGTGCTTTTCGATAGCGCCCAACGCTTGCTGCACCTGCACCGTGGCGAGGTGTACATCGTTACCGCTACCGATCCACGCCCGCTCACGGCACAGACCCAGCAGGGCCAACTGCTCGCCCTCGGCACGCGGTTCAGCGTGCGCCAACTGGCCGATGAAACCCTGCTCGCCGTGTACGAAGGCGCCGTGCAGGTACGCCCCGAACGTGCCAGCGTGGCGTCGGGCGAGAACATCATCCGTGCCGGGCAACAAGTACGCTTCAACCGCGAGCGCCTGGGCAATATCGAGCCGGTGCGGGAAACCACCCTGGCGTGGCAGCGCGGCTTGCTGGTGGCCGACGACATGCCGCTGCGCCAGTGGACACAAGAGTTGATGCGCTATGCCGACCAGCATCTGGAGTGCGACCCCGTCCTGGACGAGCTGCGGGTGTCTGGCACGTTCCCTGTCGATGACCTGCCACTGGCCTTGGCCATGCTGGCGCAGACCTACGGGCTGCAAGTTCGGCAGAATGGCAGGCAGGTGTTTATAAGCCGTTGAACGAGCGTCTTTGCATGGAATGCCCGTGAAGGCCCTTTCGCGGGTAACCCCCACAGGGTTACCACAGTTTTCAAAGGCAGTTGCAGTTGTTGCAACGTACCGAACCTGTCAGGCCATGGCAACGCATCACTCAAGCCTCAGTGCAAAATCCAAGGCTCATTGCGCATCTGCACCTGAATCAGTGCCAACTCGAGCAAGGCCCGTAGCGCCTACAGGTCATGCCGAGGTTGCAGCCAAAAGCCCTGGCACTGAATCCAAGATCAAGCTCACGCCGGCAAGTATCATCAGCGCGAACACCAGCCAACGTATCGTACGCAGTGACAACTTCGGCGGATAACGACGGACCAGCCAGCTGACCAGCAACACCAACGGCAATGCTTCGGCACTCAACAACAAGGTGGACAGTTGCATCTGCCCTTGTGCGACGACCAGGCCAAGGCGCGCCGCCGCATTGGCGGAAAACACCGTGATCAGGGTGTTGCGGATGATCTCGTAGCCCAAAGGCTGACGATACAGGTGATACGCGATCGGCGGCCCGCCGCTGGAGAACAAACCGTTGAGCAGGCCGCAAAGGCCACCGGCCAGCCAGAATGACGGCTGCCGGGAGAGCTGCGCTTTCGCTTTGTTTTGCACCACGAGCATGAGGCTGGCGGCGACTATCAGAATACCAAGCAGAAGGCGAAGCCAGATGATCAAGCTGCCGCTCAACGCATCAAGCCCCCACACGCCGAGGCTGACCCCCAGCAGGCTGCTGAGCAACACCGGCATCAGCACCGCGCGATCCAACTGCGGTTTCGGCCCGCCCAAGGTCCCTATGGCGTTACCTAGGGTGAGGATACTGATCACCACAGCCACCTCACTCAGCGGCACCATGTGCAGGGATGCGATCAAGCCCATCAGGATCAAGCCGAAGGCAAAGCCGGTAAGGCTCTGGGCGAGGGAGGCCAACGCCACGCAACACAGAAAGATCAGATGCACTTGTACGCTCATACCACCTCGATTACGGGTTGAACCAGACAGCCGCCGTACATGCCACGTGTCGGCAGCCGTCTATCGATCGGGCGGGAGCGAGACGACTCACCCCATGGCGCTGGCTTATCCCAGGCATTTCACCGCGATCAGAATCAATGCCGCGAGAAACACCGTCTCGCTGACCAATAGGGTCGCTGGGCGCCACCCCACCTCCAGCAGCGCCTTCAGCGAGGTTTTCATGCCCAGGGCGGCGATAGCGGTGACCAGACACCAGCGCGACACATCGCCGACCAGCTCCTGCACCTGTAGCGGCGCCATGCCGCTGCTGTTGATGGCAACGAACAACACGAAGAAGATGATGAACAAGGGCAATGGCAGTGCCGCGCGCGGCCCATTCTCCTTACGCTTGCGCAGCAGCAACGACAGGCTGAAGACTATCGGCACCAGCATGGCCACACGCAACAGCTTGACCACGGTCGCGGTATCGCCAGTTTCATTCGACATGCTGTAGCCAGCACCGACCACCTGCGCCACATCGTGAATGGTCGCGCCAAGGAATATCCCCGCTTGCCGGGCATCCAGGCCGATCCATTGGGCGATCGGCGGATAGGCGATCATCGCGATGGTGCTCAACGCCGTCACGCTGATCACCGTGAAAATGATATTGCGCTCGCTGTCCTTGTCTTGGGGCAGCACCGCGGAAATGGCCAGCGCCGCGGACGCGCCACAAATACCCACGCTGCCGCCGCTGAGAATGCCGAAATCCCGTGACTGGCCGAGTAGCCGAGACAGGACGATGCCAAAGCTGACGGTCAGGATTACCGCACCGATCACCACCGCCATCAGCGTTCCCCCCAGCGAGAGAATCTGCTCGACGGTGATGCGCATGCCCAGCAGCGCCACGCCGCACCGCAGGAGGGTGCTGGAGGTGAAGCGAATGCCGGCGACTGCACGCCCCTCCTCGGAGAGAAAGCCCAGTGCCATGCCCAGCAACAAGGCCATCAACATCACCGGTGCGCCGTAATGCTCGGAAAGAAAAGAAGCACTGGCGGCAACGACCATCGCGGCGATGATGCCCGGCAGCAATAGCTTGAGCTTCTGCTGGCGACGTATCAACCAGGAGGACGATGACTTGGTCGTGTCGAGCGCCCGGCCAGGCACGGGAGGAATGGTGTGGTGCTGTTTTATTGTCATGTTCTCAGCTCCAGTCTGTGGTTAGGGAATCACTGCACTGGGATGCTAGAGAAAGCGCCGCGCCTCCATTAGAACCACGTCAAGGCGCTGTTAGGGGCCAGGCGACAGCGGTGTGGTGGCCCAGGGCACAATCGCTGGCTGGTGCTAATACACCTTGATGTTCCCGCCTATAGTCATGAGCGCTAAATACCTGCTTTGCGGAGAACCCTTATGACCCAGGATCGCCTGCACCTCGTCCAGCTCGCAGAACACCTGCGGCAGGCTTGGTCACGGCCACACCCGGCATTCGCCTCTGGCATGGACACGCGTAGCAGCGAGAACGCCCTGCTCTTGCAGTTCCATGGCAACCTGGTCAAAGCCAGCGGCCTAGGCTGGCAGAACGCCGGCCGCACCCTAGTCGACAAGACCTATCTGCGCATTCTGAAGGCCTGTTTCGGCCTGGACTTTCATGGCTTTGGCGAGGATGAACTGGCGGCCCGCCTGGACGGTTTCATTCGCCAGGCGTTGGCTCCACGCTGGGGACAAGTCATCGCAAGCGGCGGCAGCGAAGGCTTGTCGTTGGCCTCAGAGCTGCTCGAAGCCTGCAACGGCGCGTTGTTCGCCAGCGAACGCCTGCAAGCGGCAACCCAGCAGGTGTTGTTCTATCTGTGCCCACACTTGCCGTTCCTACCCTGCCCCGGGGATCCTGCGCAAAATGCAGAACACTACCAGGCCCTGTTCTGCACGCTTCCCCCCTTACCGCGTCCGCAGCAGTTTGCCGGTAATGCGCAGCAACAGGCGCTGATCCGCCAACTGGTCGAAGGGAGTGACTGGTGGGGGCGGCGGGTGTTGTCCGCCAGGCAGGCTGAAATGGCTCACGCATGCTGCGCCCTCTGAAGACAGGCCCAAAGGCTAATGCCAGTCAGTTAAGCCATTTGGGGCCGCTGCGCGGCCCATCGCCGGCAAGCCGGGCTCCCACAGGAACAGTGCAGACCTCAAGCTTTGCGCGGTCCCTGTGGGAGCTGGCTTGCAGCCCTTCGCTCAGTCGCACAATTGCTGCAAGCGTTGGCGAGTCTCAGGGCTGTACTGCACGGCAGCCACTGGAACCCGGTCGCCAATGGCGGTGCGAACCTGCTCGACTTCGGTCTCGGTGAAGGCCCCGCACAGCTCGATCAATTGCACATGCCGGGTCAACAGTTCCTGCGCCACGATCTGCGCCTCCGCGACGCTGGCTACGCCGCACACGGTCGCGTTGAAGGTATCCGATTCCAGGCTGCCATTGTGAGTGAGGAACTGCATGCCAGGCGCCTTGAAAATAAAGCCATAACGTTGCACAGCCATCGTGGTTTTCCTTGTTTCGAGATTGCTTGGTTTTTACGCAACACGCCTGCGCGCTCGCCGATTATGGTCGATGACGATGGACGCCAGCGCGCAGGATGCCAACCGCGCCTCCACCGGGTCGGCACGCGAGGTGAGCATGATCGGCACCCGCGCGCCCAGCACCAGACCGGCAGCCGTGGCGCCCATGAAATAAACCATCTGCTTGAACAGGAAATTACCCGCTTCCAGGTTGGGCACCAGCAGGATATCGGCATTGCCTGCTACTTCGCCGCCAATGCCCTTGATGCGCGCCGCTTCCAGCGACACCGCGTTGTCGAAGGCCAGTGGGCCTTCGATGCAGGCCTCCCCCAGGATACCGAGCACCGCCAGCTTGGCCAGTTCGGCGGCATCCTGACTCGAGGGCATGCTGCGCGTCACTTCCTCGGTACCCGACAGCACCGCCATGCGCGGCTTCTCATAGCCCAAGGCATGCATCATCTCGATGGCGTTGCGGGCGATATGAATCTTGTCGATGATCGTAGGCTGCACGTTGATCACCGCATCGGTAATAGACAAGGCCTTGTCGCTCCCCGGCAGTGTCATGTGAAACACATGGCTAAGACGGCTGGCAGTGCGCAGCCCGACTTCGCGCTTGAGCACCGCACGCAACAAGGTATCGGTGTGCAGGTGCCCTTTCATGATCGCCTCTGCGCTACCGCCTCCAGCCTGCATGCAGGCGACTTCGGCGCACTGTTGCTCATCACTGGCATGCAGCACGCGCAGGTCTTGCAGGTCCCAGTCGAGCTCTTCAGCCAGGCTGCGGATCTTCAGCTGGTCACCGACCAGCACAGGCTCGATAAGCCCTTCGTCACAAGCCCGCTTGGCACTGCTCAAGCTCAGCGGATTGACCGGGTTGACCACCGCTGTGACCACACGCGGCAAGGCCTTGGCCCGATCGAGCCAAAACGCCGGACACTCCGGTGCAAGGGTGCTCAACATGCTTGGACTCCTGTGTTCATGATCGAAGCTGCAACAGCGCCCAAAGACGCCATTGCCGTATTCCCGATGCCTGTGCGGCTGGCCAAGCCCGCCACACAGGCCATTGACGCCAAGTGCCTCAGACGTAGTCCCTGTACTTCTCGAGGAAGCGCACTGGCTTGGAAAGCGCATCGCGGCGGAACGGGTCGCCCAGTTCGCGGGTGCACATGATCTCGATCACCGTGGTCTTGCCTGCCTTCTGCGCCTCGCAAGCCGCCATGAGCGCCGGGCCAATGTCCTCCAGGCGATCGACGGTGACACCTTCGGCCCCCATCGAGCGGGCAATGCCGGCGAAGCTCTGGTTCTCCAGGTCACCGGCAACGAAGCGGCGGTTGTAGAAGTCCACCTGGTTCTTCTTCTCCGCGCCCCACTGACGGTTATGGAAGACGATCGAGGTGACCGGGATGTTTTCGCGCACGCAGGTCATGATTTCCATCATCGACATACCCCAGGCGCCGTCACCGGCATAGGAGATGGCCGTACGGTGTGGCGCCGCGACCTTGGCACCGATGATGGTCGGCAGCGCGTAGCCGCAGTTGCCGAAGCTCATGGCAGCGAAGAACGAGCGTGGTTTCTCGAAACGCAGGTAGCTGTTGGAGACCGAGTTGATGTTGCCGATGTCGGTGGAGACCATGGCATCGGCAGGCATGGCTTTCTCCAGTTCACGCAAGACCTGGCGCGGGTGCAGGTAATTGCCAGGCTCGCCGCTTTGCTCCTCGATCATCTCCAGAGAGTATTCGTCCTTCTCGTGGATCCAGGCGTCCAGCTCGGTTTCCCAGTCGGCTTTTTCCTTGGCGATTTCTTCGGCACGTGCACCTTTGCTTGCCAGGCACTGCACATCGAGGTTCTCCAGGCGGCCGAGCAGGTTGAACGCAGCGGCCTTGGCATCACCGCAGATACCGACGGTGATCTTCTTCACCAGGCCGAGCATCTTCGAGTCGCAGTCGACCTGGATGACTTTCGCCTGCTTCGGCCAGTAGTCGAGGCCGTGTTGCGGCAGGGTACCGAATGGGCCCAGGCGGGTACCCAGGGCCAGGACCACGTCGGCACGCGACAGGAGTTTCATGGCCGCCTTGGAGCCTTGGTAACCCAACGGGCCACACCACAGCGGGTGGCTGGCCGGGAAGGAGTCGTTGTGCAGGTAGCTGTTGACCACCGGGGCGCCGAGGTATTCAGCCAGCGCTTTACAGGCCTCGACGGCGTCGCCCATGACCACGCCCCCGCCAGAGATGATCACCGGGTTCTTCGCTGCCGCCAGGATCTGGGCGGCTTCGGTCAGGCTTTGCTCGCCACCGGCGCTGCGCTCGATGCGAATCGGTGCAGGAATCTCGACGTTGATATCGCCATAGAAGAAGTCACGCGGAATGTTCAGCTGGGTCGGACCGTTTTCCTGCATCGCCCGATCGAAGCAACGGCCGGTCAGTTCGGCCATCCGCGCCGGGTTAGGCACATGGGCCTGGTACTTGGTGATGGTCTCGAAGAACGGCAGTTGCTGGGCTTCCTGGAAACCGCCAAGGCCTTGGCTCATCGAGCCGGTTTCCGGCGTGATCACCACCACCGGGCTGTGTGCCCAGTAGGCAGCGGCGATGGCGGTGACGAAGTTGGTGATGCCTGGGCCGTTCTGCGCGATGCACACGCCGTGACGGCCGCTGACCCGTGCGTAACCATCGGCCATGTGGCCTGCGCCCTGCTCGTGGACCACCGGGATAAAACGGATACCCGCCGGAGCGAAGATATCCATCGCATCCATGAAAGCCGAACCCATGATGCCAAAGATGTCGGTCACGCCATTGGCAACCAGTGTTTCAACCATTGCTTCGCTGGGGGTCATGCGTGGCATATCGATACTCCTCTCGTTACTTAAGGTATGCCGCCAACTACTCGGGCTCAGCCTTTCAGCAGCATAGGCACAGGGGGATACGCATCAGGACAGGTACAGGGAGGCGGTGCGGGGACTTGTGGTGCTTGCTCGGTGCGGCGCCTTTACGCATGCCGAACTCTCCTGTTGTTGTTTTGATGGAGTCTTGGGGCAAGTCGAGCGAGCCGTCCCTCGGTCACTTGGAAGCGAGGACCGGTTGCCCTGGGGCTAGAGTAGGAGGGCGGAGGAAGTGGCCGATAGAACCAGTTGGGGACTACCTGTTAAGCCAGCAGGCAGCGCCGAAATGCGTACTCGACACTGCATGCCCGAGGGGGTGGCTGGCACCGGCTGCGCCGGTGTTCGCGGGCGCGCCCGCTCCCACAGAGCCCCTGCTAAATCAATTAGTTATGTGCAATTCCATGAAAGTAATTAGCAAAGCCGCTCGATAAGTTCGGCGAGCAACTTGATCCCCGGGCGGATACGCTCGGCCGGAATGGACGAGTAGCCCAGACGGAAGTAGTTGAGCGGCGGGTGCTCACCGAAGAAATGAATATCGCCGGGCTCGATCAGGATGCCGTGGTTGGCGGCCTCCTCCTGCAAACGTCGCGCATCCAGGCCGTCCGGCCCCTTCACCCAATAGCAGGAACCGCCGAAGCTCGGCTCCCTGGAAGACTCCGGCAGGTACTCACGCAGGGCATCGCCCATCTGCTGATGACGCTCCTCGTAGGCGCGCATCAGGCTCAGGATCAACGCATCGTGATAACCGCGTTCGAGGAACAGCGCTACCGAACGCTGATTGTTCGCTGCCGGATGACGCACCATCAGTCGACGCAACGCCCGCGCCTCGCGGATCAAGGCTTCGGGACCGACCAGGTAGCCAACCCGCAAGCCGGGCGCCAGCGTTTTTGACAGGCTACCGACGTAAAGCACTCGATCATTCTTGTCCAGGCTCTTGAGCGCCGGGATCGGGTTGCCCTTGAAGTTGGTCTCGCTTTCGTAGTCGTCCTCGATGATCAGAAAATCGTGCTCGTTGGCACGCCGTAGCAGTTCGTAGCGGCGCTCCAGGGGCATGGTCACGGTGCTCGGGCACTGATGGCTGGGCGTGGTGTAGATAAGGTCGCAGTCATTGAGTTTGTCGCTCAGTATCAGCCCCTGGTTGTCCACCGCCAGCGGTTGAACGCGCGAGGGGTTGAGCATGGCGATGTTACGGATGTCGACGTAGCCCGGCTCTTCGATACCCATCAGACTGTCGGGGCGTAACAACAGGCGCGCCAGCATGTACAACGCATGCTGTGCACCCACCGTGACCAGGATCTGTTCAGGCGAAGCCCAGACGCCACGACGCGGCAACAGGCGCGTCCTGATCTGCTCCATCAACAAGGGGTCGTCGTTATCGAAACGGTCCGAAGCCCAGTCACGGATCGCCGGGATACTGACCGCGTCGCGGCAGCATCCACGCCAGTTGGCGGTCGGAAACAGGGCTGGGTCGAATTGCCCGTAGATGAAGGGGTATCTGTAACTTTGCCAATCCCGTGGTTTTCTCATGTTGCGTTGCTGCGAGGGCTGCATCACCAGCCGTTGCGACCAGTCCAGCGTGGTGGCGGCGACCTCGTCCTGGTCCGCACGCGGTGCTTCGACCTTGTGAGCCAGGATATCGGGATTGACGTAGTAGCCGCTGCGCTCACGCGCGATCAAGTAGCCATCGTCGAGCAGGTGCTCGTAGGCCAAGACCACGGTGTTGCGCGCGATGTTGAGTTGCTTGGCCAGCTTGCGACTGGAAGGTAACGGGCTGTCGGGCGGTATATTGCCGTTGAGTATCACTTGGGCGATTTGCTCGCGCAGCTGCTGTTGCAGATTGGTGGATTTATCGGCAGACAAATGGAACAGCTGGAACATGGCGGCCTCGACTGAACGAACGATAAGCGCTGGTACCGCACAGCACTCGGCCAGTCGCTCAAGAATGCGCTCGCCAGCCCAGTACCAGCGCGGCGATCCTCACGCAGACTAGCAACAACACCTCGGCAAGACTATCCAGCGCTCGACATATTAACGTCGCAGAGACACAAAGGACCGGCCTCTCGACAAAGCCGAAGGACCGGTCAACTGGTAAAACCTATCGATCAGATTGCAACGCGGCCAAGGGCGCCATCCAGGGCGGCGATAATCTCATCCAGCTCCGTTCGCGTGGCGATCAACGCCGGGCTGAAGCACAGCGTGTTGTTGAACTGCTCGAAGCTTCGGTTGGTACGGCCGATCATCACGCCTTGGCGCATGCAGTCAGCGACGATGGCAATCGGCACGCTCTCCGGCACCGGGTCCTTGGTCTTGCGGTCCTTGACCAGTTCCATGCCGCAGAACAAGCCTTTGCCGCGTACATCGCCAATGACGGGATACTTGTCCTGCAACTCGCGCAGGCGGCCCATGAAGTACTCGCCCATGTGGGTGACGTTCTCCAGCAAACCCTCGTCCTCGATGATTCGCATGTTCTCCAGGGCTGCCGCCGGGCCAGCGGTGCAGCCGCCGAAGGTGCTGATGTCGCGGAAGTAACCCATGCGGTCATCTGCCTCCCCCTTGAACGCTTCGAATACCTCCTCGGTGGTCACGGTGCAGGAGATCGCCGCATAACCGCTGGCCACCCCCTTGGCCATGGTGACGATGTCCGGCTTGATGCCGTAATGCTGGTAGCCAAACCACTTACCGGTACGACCCAGGCCGCAAACCACTTCGTCGATGTGCAGGAGGATGTCGTACTTCTTGCAGATCGCCTGAATGGTCTCCCAGTACCCCTCCGGCGGCGTGATGACGCCCCCACCTGCGGTAATCGGCTCAAGCACCACCGCCCCCACGGTATCGGGCCCCTCCGCGAGGATCACACGCTCCATCTGCAAGGCAGCGCGCACGCCATAGTCGGGTATGTCACCGAACTGCGAGCGGTATTGGCAGCAATGCGGAAACTCGACGAACCCGGGGGTGAAGGGACCGTACTGGTTCTTGCGCTCGAACTGGCCGGTCGAACTCAGCGCGGTGATGGTAGTGCCGTGATAGTCACGCTCGCGGAACAGGATCTTGTGTTTCTTGCCACCGTACTTCTTGTGCGCAATCTGCCGCACGATCTTGTAGGCCTTTTCGTTGGCCTCGGAACCGGAGTTGGAGTAGTACACCCGGCTCAGGCCTGGCATTTTCTCGATCAGTTTCTGGGCGAACAAAGCCGCTGGAATGTTGCCTGCGGAGTTGGCGAAAAAGTTCACCTTCACCAGCTGGTCGCGCACCGCGTCAGCGATACTCTCGCGGCCGTAGCCAACGTTGACGGTCCATACGCCACCAGACACCGCATCCAGGTATTCGTTGCCCTTGGCATCCCAGACCCGCATACCCTTACCTTCGACGATCATCAGCGGATCGCTCTGCTCCAGCGGCTTGTGCTGGGACAGGTGATGCCAGACGTGAGCGCGGTCGCTGGCCAACGCCTGGGCTGCATCGTACTCGTGCGCAGTTGCTTTCATGCTTACCTCTCGACTGGTGCATTGTTGTTATTGGTCACCGGGCAGGAGACGAACGCCAGGCGCCGATACATGAAGGAGCAGTACTCGGCATCGCAATGCAGCACTACCCGATCCACCCCTGGAGATGAAACTAAGAACAAGCAGCGCGCGCAGTTAGAACCAGTTATTGGCCATGGATGATGCCAGCCGTGCAATCGCCACACTGGACTCACGTCACAGCCGTGACTGGCCCTTCAAGTACAACCCCGGTGCCCTCACCCTGCGGGCACGATCGCCGTCATCGACAGGAGAACCTGAATGATTGAAGTCACGATCAACGGGGAGGCCCAGCTGTTGCCGGCCGGTATCGACCTGGCGCAGTTGCTCGCCCATCTGCAGTTGCAAGGGCGGCGCGTCGCCATTGAACACAACCTCGACATAGTGCCGCGCAGCGAGTACGCCGGGCTGTGCCTGCAGCAGGGCGACCGCGTGGAAATCGTGCATGCCATCGGCGGTGGCTGATCGCCCCCCGCCCCCTCTCACAGGAGCCTTCATGACAATCGCGAACACAACCTGCGACCCGCTCATCATTGCCGGCCACGCCTATGCCTCACGCCTGTTGGTCGGCACCGGGCATTATGCCGACCTGACCGAGACGGGCGCGGCAGCCGAGGCCAGCCATGCGCAGATCGTCACCTTCGCGGTGCGCCGCAGCAACCTCGGGCAAGATGCCCAGCAGCCCAACCTGCTCGAGGTGATCAGCCCACAGCGCTACACCTTGCTGCCCAATACCGCAGGCTGCTACACGGCCAAGGATGCCGTGCGCACCTGCCTGCTGGCACGCGAGCTGCTGGATGGCCATGACCTGGTCAAACTCGAAGTGCTGGGTGACAGCCAGACCCTCTACCCAGACATTGGTGAAACCCTGGTTGCCGCTCGGCAGCTGGTCGATCTGGGTTTCAAGGTGATGGCCTACACCAGTGACGATCCGCTGGTGGCCCGACGCCTGGAGGCGCTTGGCTGCGCGGCGGTGATGCCCTTGGGCGCGCCGATCGGCTCCGGGCTGGGCATCCGCAACCCTTACAACATCCGCTTGATCGTGGAAAACGCCAAGGTCCCGGTGATCGTCGATGCGGGTGTCGGCACCGCTTCCGATGCGGCCATCGCCATGGAGCTAGGCTGCGACGGCGTGCTGATGAACACCGCGATTGCCCGCGCCCGCGAACCGATCCGCATGGCCTCGGCGATGCGCAAAGCGGTCGAGGCCGGCCGCGAAGCCTACCTGGCAGGGCGCATGCCGCGCCGGCTGAGCGGAGATGCCTCCTCGCCGTTGAGCGGCATGTTCTTGTAGATGATGGGCGGATCTCAGGTCGTGGCCTTATCGGTCGGCTGCATCAGGCTAGCCATCTTGCTGCCAAACAACCGAGCCAACGCCTCGGGGTCGCCCGCAGCTTCGTCCAACGCCTCGACCACAGCCTGCAGGGTCGGCCGGGTCTTGGCCAGCAACTCGTCGATGTAATACGCCGGCGTGACCTGCGTATGTTTCTCGTAGCGGCGAAAGAGCGCGAGGAGCTCCGGGTCCAGCTTGATCGTCAGGGTATCGGCGGACATCTGATTGACCTCTCAACATTGTTCGGCGGCAACCGCCAGGCGTTTTACCAGCGCGACCATCCTTGGTCGCCCTCACCTTCAACCCATAGAGCCAGTTTCCGCTCGAACGTGGCACCAGGCGCCACTGGCCGCATCGGGTGTCCGCAACTGGCCCCTCCCCAGCCTCGGCCCCGCCCCTAGAATCAAGACTTCCCTGCGGCCCGAGACGATACCCATGACCGACCTGAACATCGAACCTGCAAGCCGTCTGGTCCCTGTCCGGGAGTTGTTCGGCATCGACTCCAGCATGCGCGTACCGGTGCTTCTCACGCCAAACGAGCTGGTGCCGGAGAGCGATGCGGCCTATCGTTTCAACCCGGAAGTCACACTGGCGATTCTCGCCGGCTTCACGCGTAATCGCCGGGTGATGCTGCAGGGCTTGCATGGTAGCGGCAAATCCACACATATCGAACAAATCGCCGCGCGGCTCAACTGGCCTTGCACGCGCGTCAACCTGGACGGCCATATCAGCCGCCTGGACCTGATCGGCAAAGACGGCATCGTGCTGCGTGAAGGTAAACAGGTCACCGAATTCCAGGAAGGCATCTTGCCCTGGGCACTGCGCCGCCCTATGGCGCTGATCTTCGACGAATACGACGCAGGCCGTCCGGACGTCATGTTCGTCATCCAGCGCATCCTCGAACGCGACGGCAAGCTCAACCTGCTCGACCAGAACCAGGTGATCCATCCGCACCCTTCGTTCCGCTTGTTCGCCACCGCCAACACTGTGGGACTGGGCAACCTGAACGGGCTTTACAACGGCACACAAGTACTCAACCAGGCGCAACTGGATCGATGGAACATCGTCGCCACCCTGAACTACCTGCCCCAGGCCGAAGAGGTCGCGATCGTCGCCGCGCGAGTGCCGCAATTGGTTGCCCAGCAGGGCGAGCGATTGCTCGAGCAGATGGTTGCGGTGGCCGACCTGACCCGCCAAGGCTTCGCCGCAGGCGACCTGTCGACCCTGATGTCGCCGCGCAGTGTCATTTCCTGGGCGGAAAACATGGAGATCTTCAGCGACCCGGCGCTGGCCTTCCGCCTGACGTTCCTCAACAAATGCGACGAAACCGAGCGGCCAATCGTCGCCGAATACTACCAACGTTGTTTCGACCACGAGCTGGCCGAATCGGCGTTCCCTCTGCTGGCACTGGCCTGACCCCTCACAGGAGATTGCCCAGTCCTTTGGGCTGCGCTGTCGCGCAGTGTTGTTCTATGAGAGGCCCCCATGCCCCCACCGCCACGTCGCGAGAAACGCCAACAACAACTCGAGGAGCTCTGCGCGGCGACACTGCGCGCACTATCCGGTGAACAGCGTGTACGCTACCGCGGTGGCCTGCTGGAAGTGCGTGAACGGCACTTTCCGGTGCGTGCGCCGCACCTGCACCCCGACCCCGAACACGACGAGAGCCACGCCTGGCGCGGGGTGGCCGATAGCCTGGCACTGCGCTTGAAGTACAGCGACCAAGCGCTGGTCCACCAGGTTCTCCCAGCCCAACCTATCGAGCGCTTGGTGTTCGAACTGCTGGAGCAACTGCGCGTCGAATCGTTGGTGGCCGACAGCCATCCGGGCGTACAGCGCAATCTGGTGCGGCGCTTCGAACAATGGAGTCAGCAGTTTCTCGACGCAGGGCACACCGAGGGGCACATCGGCCTGCTGCTTTTCACCTTGGCGCAGATGAGCTGGATCCTGCTGTGTGGCGGCCACGCCGGGGAGCAGACACAGATGCTCATCGAAGCACCACGCCTGAGCCTGCTCGGCCATTTTGGCGCGGCCTTCGGCCTGCTGCGCCGCTGTCGCCACGATCAGGCCGCGTTCACCGAGCATGCCTTGCTGATCGCCGCCAAGGTGCAAGAGCTGATCGAGCACCTGGATAGCGAACGATTCGATGACGACCAGAACGACGTCGCTGAAGCCGACAAGAAGGCTCGCCTGGCCTTCGCCCTGCTGCTGGATGTAGATCAGGATGGTGAGGGCGATATCAGTGATGGCGGTGCCGCCCCAGGTAATCCACGAGGCGGCAATAACGCTTTCACTTACCAGGTATTCAGCCGCGACTACGATTGCGAACATAACGCCGCCAGCCTGGTGCGGCCCGAAACGTTGCGTGAATTGCGCCAGCGCCTGGACCGTCGCCTGGCGGGCCAGGGCCTGAACGTACCACGCCTGGCCAAGCGCCTGAGTGCCCTGCTGGCAGTGCCTCGCCGAGATGGCTGGGCGTTCGCCCAGAGTGACGGGCAGATCGATGCCGGCCGCCTCAGCCGACTGATCATCAGCCCTGAGCAACGCGAGATCTTTCGCCATGAGCGCGAACGCCCGCACAGTGATTGCCTGGTCAGCCTGCTGATCGACAACTCCGGTTCCATGCGCAACCACATCGAAAGCATCGCCCTGCTGGCTGACGCCTTCAGCCGTGCCCTGGAACTGGCCGGTGCTCGCAGTGAAATACTCGGCTTCACCACCGGCCAATGGAATGGCGGGCGTCTTTTGAAGCGTTGGCGCGGTCTGGGCCAACCTGCCAACCCGGGAAGGCTCAACGAACTTAGCCATCTGGTCTACAAGGATGCAGAAACACCCTGGCGCCGCGCCCGGCCCAACATCGCCGCGCTGCTCAAGGCCGACCTTTTTCGCGAAGGCATCGATGGCGAGGCGCTCCTTTGGGCGAGCCAGCGGCTTCTGCAGCGCGATGCACGCCGGCGCATCCTGATCGTCATCTGCGACGGTTGCCCAATGGACAGCGCCACCCAGCAGACCAACCAGCAAGACATCCTCGACCTACACCTCAAGCAAGTAACCCGACAGATCGAGCAAGCGGGCCGCATCGAGTTGTATGCGCTCGGCGTCGGCCTGGACCTGAGCGCCTATTATCGCCAGAGCCTGGAGCTGGATTTGTCGCGCTGCTTGGACAATGCCGTATTCGACGAGATCCTGCGCCTGCTCAACGGCCGCAACTGACCCCCGATGATACAGCCTTTACTGGGGCTGCTTTGCAGCCCTTCGCGGGCAAGCCCGCTCCCACAGAGATCGCACATTTCCTGAACTCAGCGCCGAACCTGTGGGCTTGTCGGCATTGAGTGCCTGGCGAGCTTGGCTGAAGTGCCTCGGCTGAAAAACACTTGGTGGCCTGTGCGGTCAATTCGCTTGTTCGAATTGACCGCATAGGCCACCAAGACATCGTACTAAGCGTATGGCAACGATTAGCTGCTCACCGGTATGACGGTGGGCAGGCCTTTGAGACGCCGCCAGATACTGCGCGTGATGAACGCCAACACCAGAATCGCAAGGCTGACCACGCCCAGCGCCAACGGCATGCGCTGCTCGGGTATGAAGGCCATGCCGGCGACAATACCGAGCATCCCAAGGATGGCGACATAGGTCAGGTAGGGGTAGCACCACATCCGTACCTTTAGCCTCTCTGGCGCTTCACGTTCCAGCTTCGCACGCAAACGCAGCTGGGACAGGGCGATCAGCACATAGACGAAGATCGCCACGGTGCCGTAGGAGTTGACCAGGAAGGCGAAGATAGTGTCCGGCGAAACATACGACATGATCACCGACAGGTAGCCGAATATCGTGCCGAAGAAGATCGCTCGGCGCGGTACGCCGCGTGCGGACAACTTGGCCAGGCTGCGCGGTGCATCGCCACGCTTGGTCAGTGCGAACAGCATGCGCGAAGACGCATAGATGCCCGAGTTGAGGCAGGACAGTACGGCAGTCAGCACGATCGCGTTCATCACATGCGCGACCCAGTCGAAACCCATGGCTGCCAGGGCGCTGGAGTACGGCGTGAGCATGGCAGGGGAGTTCCACGGGACGAGGGTGACCACCAGGAGGATCGAGCCGACATAGAAGAACAGAACGCGGGTGATCACCGAGTTGGTCGCCCGCGCGACAGAGCGCACGGGGTCGGAGGATTCGGCGGCGGCCACGGTGACGATCTCCGCACCGAAATAGAACCCGGTCGCAGCCACCGCCCCCGTCAACACCGGGCCGATGCCGTTGGGCATGAAGCCGCCGTGATCCAGCATCGAACTCAGCCCGTGCTGGGTTTCGGTCGGCCACATGCCCAGCAAATACAGCCCGCCCAGAAGCAGGAACACCAGGATCGCTGCGACCTTGATCGAGGAAAACCAGAACTCGAACTCGCCGAAGGAAGCGACCGAGGCCAGGTTGGTGAGGGTCAGGATGATCATCAGCGTCAGGCTGATGGCCCAGGCCGGGACATCCGGCAGCCAGAACTGAATCAGCGAGGCGCCGGCCACGGCCTCCACCGCGACGACGATCACCCAGAAATACCAATACATCCAGCCAGTGAGAAACCCCGCCAGCTGGCTCGTTTGCGGATGATCGGCCCATGCCATGCGCGCATATTCGTAGAAAGATCCGACGGCGGGTATGGCGCAGGCCATTTCTCCGAGCATGCGCATGATCAATATGACCAGTACACCTGTGACCAGAAAGGAAAGCAGGGCTGCGGGGCCCGCAGACTGGATGACCACACCACTACCGACGAACAGGCCGGCACCGATGACACCACCCAAGGCGATCATGGCCATGTGACGTTGCTTGAGTCCAGATTGCAGACCGCCGTTGGAGTGCTCCGGGCGGTTTTGTTGAGGTACGGACATGCTGCTCACCCCATTCGTTATTGTTTTAGGTTGAAAGGCAGTAGAGAAGCGGCCGGGTATCGTTCCTTGGATATGGGGAGCGAATCTGGCTGCCTACGCAGTGTCTTCCGGGGGTGCAGAACTTTTTAGGACCAATTCCGGCACGCTGCTGGAGCCACCCAGGAACGCGAGCGTTGTTCCATGCCACGCAGGTATAACCACCTGCGACGAAATACCGGCGACCAGCCATTGCCGTGACGGTCCCGGCAGTGGGATGATTCGTAATTGCAATAGTTTCTCATCAAGGCCTCGCCGTGCATGCCTGCGCAAGCGGCGCCGCCACCGACAGCGAACCAGACCGTACTTTTTACACCAACCTGACCGCGTCATTCTGAAACCCTGACGAGATTGCCTGATGAGCAAGATGCCGCTGTACCTGGCTTTGACGCTGGCCCTCACCGCCCCTGTCGCCCTGGCGCAACCGGAGCGCGAGCAGAAGATGGACACCTCACTGCTGCAGCGCCAGGACCTGGCCTACCGCTTCAACCAGCTCGACCTGGACTCGGCCGATGGCCAGCGTCATTACCGCTTGTGGGTCGGCACGCCGAACCGCCCGGCGCCGGCGGCGGGGTACCCGGTGTTATGGATGCTCGATGGCAATGCTGCGCTGGGTGCATTGGATAGCCAGCAACTGGGCAAACTTGCCGCAGGCCAGGCGCCGTTGCTGGTGGCCGTGGGTTACCAGACCGAACAGCGGATCGAACGGGCCGGACGTACCTATGACTACACCCCGGCACTGCCCGGCCAGGCCGAACAGCGTGACCCGCTGACCGGCGCCGCCAGTGGCGGTGTGGATGCGTTCCTGGATCTGCTGACCGAGCGCATGCGGCCGATGGTGGCCGGCGTGGCGCCGATCGACCTGCGGCGCCAGACGTTGTGGGGGCATTCCTATGGTGGGTTGGCTGTGCTGCATGCGCTGTTCACCCGGCCAGAGGCGTTCAGTGACTACGCGGCGGCCAGCCCTTCGCTGTGGTGGCATGACGGGGCGATCGTGCGGGAGGCGCAGGGGCTGGAGCAGCGCTTGGGCAACAGCCAGCCTCGGTTGTTGCTGATGCGCGGCAGCGAGGAGCCGGCGAACCCGCGCATGCCGGTGCGCGGGGATGTGGAGCGGCCAGCCCGCGAGCTGGTGGCGGAACTGGCCAGGGTGCCAGGGTTGCAGGTGCGCTTCGAGCGGTTCGAAGGGCTGGGGCATGGGCCTATGTTGCCGGCTTCATTGAAGCAAGTGATTGAAGGGATGTCACAGTGAACCTGCACCGGCCTCTTCGCGGGTGAACCCGCTCCCACAGGTTCCAGGACAAGGTTGAATACCACGGGGCCGTGTAGGAGCTCCATGCAGGGACCTCACAGATTGCAGCCCTTGTCAGGAAACCTGGACTGCCCCCAAGAAGTTGGACAAAAAATCCAACCCTTGGGGGACCTATGGGCAAATAC
>NZ_JYKS01000012.1 GCF_000935045.1 Pseudomonas sp. 10-1B | reverse complement strand
CGGCACTTTCACTCTGATCCGACTCATCCAGGGTCGCCAGGTAACGAGCAATACGTTGATCCAACTTTTCCAGGTCCCGCTTGAGATGTTTGGTGCTGATATGACGGCGATTGGAAGCTACGGCTCTGAATTTGCTGCCATCAATTGCGACGAGATCCCCCTTGACCAAGCCCGCACTTCGACAGAACTGCACAAAAGCACGGCAGGTGGCTGAAAACGCCACAGTGTTGTCTCTACGGAAATCAGCGATGGTTTTGAAGTCAGGAGCAAGACGGTTGAGCAACCACATGACCTCGACATTGCGCTGACATTCGGCTTCAAGGCGACGGGAAGAACGGATCTGGTAGAAGTAGCCGTATAGGTACAGCTTGAGCAAATCAGCGGGGTTGTAAGCGCGGGGTTGTAAGGCGGGCGTCCATTCACTTTGGGCTCGGCCTTGTCGAAGCCCAGCACCTTCAGATCAATTCGGGCAACGTACGCATCAATGACGCGCACCAGATGATCGGCCGGGATAAGCTCATCAATCGAGACTGGAAACAGGCTGGTCTGATTCCGTGGTTCGCCCTGAATGTACGCCATGAAAAATGCCCCGCATCGTTGATGCGGGGCATTTTGCAGGAGCTGGCTCAAAATTTCAGGTTTTCACACAGCCTGTGTGGGAGCGGGTTTACCCGCGAAAGGGCCGGTAGAGATGAAGATGAAAGTGCAGGTTGTAACAAACCTTGTCATAAAACTGTCGTGTTTCAGTCATAGGATTGACCCCAACCTGACATTTTCATTTCATGGATGAGCGTCTCATGCGTCGTGTGGTTTTCAATCAGAAAGGTGGCGTCGGCAAATCCAGCATCGCCTGCAACCTCGCCGCAGCCAGTGCCGCCGAGGGCTACCGGACCTTGCTGGTCGACCTCGACCCGCAAGCCAATGCCACCTATTACCTGACCGGCCTGGTCAATGACGGCATTCCTTCCGGCATCGCCGACTTCTTCCGCCAGACCTTGACGCCCGTCACCGCCGCCGGCAAGAAGCACCGCGTGGCGATCACCGAAACCCGCTACAACAACCTGCACCTGGTCACCGCCAGCCCCGACCTCAGCGACCTGCAGAGCAAGCTGGAGAGCAAGTTCAAGATCAACAAACTGCGCAAGCTGCTGGTGGAACTGGGCGAGGACTACGAGCGGATCTACATCGATACCCCGCCCGCGCTCAATTTCTACACCTTCAGCGCGCTGGTGGCGGCCGAGCGGCTGCTGATCCCGTTCGACTGCGACAGTTTCTCACGCCAGGCCCTGCACAGCGTCATGGCCGAGGTCGAAGAGTTGCGTCAGGACCACAACCCAGCGTTGCAAGTGGAGGGGGTAGTGGTCAACCAGTTCGCCGGGCGCACCGCGCTGCACCAGACCCTGGTCGACCAATTGCGCAGCGAAGGCATGCCCGTGCTGCCGGTGTACCTGAGCAGTTCGATCAAGATGCGGGAATCGCACCAGGCGTCGGTGCCCTTGGTGCACCTGGCGCCACGCCACAAACTGGCGCTGGAGTTCGTCGACCTGCTGGATGTGCTCGAGCGCGCGGCCTGACAGAACCCGGGGGCGCTTTGCGCCCCTTTCGCGACACAAGGCCGCTCCTACAAAGGAATGCGACCGCTTGTAGGAGCGGCCTTGTGTCGCGATGGGCTGCAAAGCAGCCCCAAAATCCTGAAGCAAAGCACTACCCGACCGCTTGTCGGGGTGGTAGATTCGCCGCCATGAAAACCTCCCGGCACACCCGCACGCTGACCGCCTGGACGCTCTATGCCAGCGTCCTGTTCAGCCTGTTGCTATGTGGCCTGCACCATGGCCAGATGGGTGGCCTGCGCCTGGCCGGGCTGGAGGGTGGTTTCTGCTCGATCAACAGCGAGCACGGCGTGGCCATCGACCTCGATGGCGCTGGCGGCGACCAGCACATGGCCCAGCTCGACTGCCCGGTGTGTTCCTCGTTCGGCCTTGCCGTGCCGCTCAGCAGCGGCGGCTGGTCGTTCAGCCCGGCGCAAGCCGTGGCCACCTCGCCCATCGTCGTGCGCAGCTGGGCGCAACCGCCGCCGCGCTATCAACGCCCCGCCCTCAACCCCCGCGCCTCCCCCGCCGCTTTCCCCGCAGCCGTATTTCATTTCGCCTGACCTCAGCCGGGCGCGCCTGCCTGCGTGCCGCTACGCCCGTGCTCAGCTCAGCCATGACCTTTGCGTGGAAGACCAACCAACATGCTCCGCCATACCTCCCTGGTGCTCCTCATGGGCACCTGCAGCTTTGCCTGGGCCGACAGCGTCCCCGTGGAACTCAGCGCCACCACCATCGATGGCGACCGCGACGCCGCCACCGGCGTGCAACTGGACGAGCCGATCCGCACCGGCTCACGCCTGGGCCTCACCGCGCGGGAAACGCCCGCCTCGGTCAGCGTCTCTGACCGTCGCCTGATCGAAGAACGCGGTGCCAAGGACAGCCAGGACGTGATCAACGCAATGACCGGCGTCAACGCCTCGGCCAACCCCGGTTTTGGCGGCTTCGTCGCCTACCGCGGCTTCACCCAGAACCAGGTCACCCAGTTGTACAACGGCATCAACCTCGGCTACAGCAGCGCCACGCGGCCGGTGGATGCCTGGGTGCTGGACCGCGTCGAACTGATCGGCGGGCCGTCCTCGTTCCTGCATGGCGCAGGAGCAGTGGGCGGTTCGATCAACTACATCACCAAGCTGGCCAGCCGCGACCCGCAGATCATCGACGGCCGTATACGCTATGGCAGTTTCGACGATAGCGAGGTGGCGTTCGGCATCAACCAGGCGCTGGCCAGCAACCCCGCCGACGCCCGCCATTTCATGCGCCTGGACTTCAGCCGTGGGCATGGCAATGGCTACGTCGACCGCAACGAGCGACACACCGACAGCCTGGCCTTCTCACTGCTCAGCGACCTGGCGCCCAACCTCACCCACACCCTGGCGCTGGAGTACCAGGAAGACCGTGAAGACAGCCCCTACTGGGGCTCGCCGATCCTGCCCGGGCGCAGCACGATGAAAATCGACAATAGCCGCCGCTTCGAAAACTACAACGTCGGCGACGGCCGCTACGAGCAACGGGTACGCTGGCTGCGCTCGATCCTCGACTACCAGCTCAGCGACAGCACCAGCCTGCAGAACACGCTGTACCACTACAACGCCCAGCGCGACTACCGCAACCTCGAACGCTACGCCTATACCAGCAATAGCCAGGTGCAGCGCAGCAGCCCCTACCTGCAGCGCCACGACCAGAACCTGCTGGGCGACCGTATCGAACTGCGCCACGACAACCAGCTGTTGGGCCTGGCCAGCCAGTGGTCGCTGGGGCTGGAATACTCGCGCATGCGCCAGACCCTCTACCCCACCTCGGGCAGTTGGAGCGACGTGGTCGATGCCGAGCACTTCGACCCTGGTAGTTTCGATGACATCCCCGGGGTGAACGCCGGCCTGAGCAAACAACGCCGCCACGAGGTAATCAACCGTGCGCTGTTTGCCGAAAACCGCCTGCAACTCACCGAGCGCCTGGCCCTGCTGACAGCCCTGCGCTACGACTACCTGGACATGGAGGTGACCAACTACGGCGCAGTGACACCAACCTCACCGGCGTTCTTCGAACGGCGCTGGGAACCGCTTTCCGGTCGCATCGGCCTGACCTATGCGCTGACCGACTCGGCCAGCCTCTACGCGCAATACAGCACCTCCGCCGACCTGCCGGCCGGTTCGCTGGCGGCAGCGACCTACTCCAACGTCGGGCTGTTCGACCTGTCCAAGGGCGAGCAGTGGGAAGTGGGCAGCAAGTTCGACTTTCTCGACGGCCGCGGCGCGGCCACGCTGGCGCTGTACCAGATCGTGCGCAAGGACTTTGCCGTGCGCGACTCGAACGACGCCAACCTCACGGTCCAGGCGGGGCAGCAGACCTCGCGCGGCGTCGAGCTGTCCGGGCGCCTGCAGGTAACGCCGAAGCTGCTGGCCGAGGCCAACTATGCCTATGTCGATGCGCAATACGATGAGTTCAACGAGGCGGTCAACGGCGTGTCGGTGTCGCGCAAGGGCAATGCACCGGTGAACGTACCGGCCAACGTCGCCAACCTGTGGCTGACCTATAGCCTGTCCCCGGCGTGGTCGGTGGGGGCGGACGGGCGTTACGTGGGCTCGGTGTATGCCGACAACGCCAACAGCCTCAAGGCACCGGCGTACACCCTGTTCGGCGCGTTCGCCCGCTACCGGCTGGATGAGCACACCGCGCTCACCGGGCGGGTGCGCAACCTGACCGACGAGGTGTATGCCAAGCAAGCCTACAACAGCCAGTACTACATGGGGCCGCCGCGCACCTTCGAGCTGGCGCTGGATATGCGTTTCTGATGGAAGGGGCGGTATCGGCCATGGCGCCGATACCGCTAAACAGGACATTTCCCACACACAAACCACACAAAGTCTTCAAGCATTCCGAGTGATAATGTCGGTTCTCACTCATGCCGGAATGAAGCCGGCTCCATCACATCAAGGAAGTTTCTGTGTTCAGATCGTTGTCTCCGGCAATCGTGGCCGCCGCACTCATTGTCTTGGCGGGTTGCCAGAATCGGCCTGCATCCGAGGAGGACAAGCAGGCGCGTAAAACATTCGTCAGCGACATGCAACAAGCGCTGAGGCTGGGCATCGCTACGGCAGATACCGACAAGCAAATCGGCGTGGTCATGCTCGATGTCACCCTCGACCAGAACTCCGCACCCATCAGTTGCAAAGCCAGCAAGGCTCCGATCAAGTACGAAACAGTACTGCCCACCGACCTGCAACGCTCGGACTTCAAGGCGTTGGCCAGCATGGTCGAGGCGCAATGCTGGAAGACCATCTACCCGGCGGTGCCCAAGTCGCTGCGCGAAGAGAACGGTACAGTGGAAGTACGCGCCCCGCTGTTCGTGGTGCTGCCCGCTTTCGCCCAGGCACCTGATAGCGCTCGGCGGCAAGCCAATGCGCAACGCGAATTCTTCTGGCAGCAGCTGCTGCGCGACCAGCCGGTAAACAGTATCGGCAGGGCCTCGCTCTACTATGAGGCAAATGCACAGGGCAAGGTCCAAGGCTGCCTGGTGCAAATATATCCCCACCCGAACCGGCCGGATGACTTCCGTCTCGATGGCCAACTGCAGGCCGAACTCAACCGCCGCTGCATGGCGCTTGACCTGCACAGCCTGCCGGGCTTCAAGGTCGACACCGATGGTGTAGCCAAGGGTTACAGCGAGTTGGAATACGCCCCATGGAAAGTCGGCCGGCAATGAACCACGCCGGCGCTGGGGCCATCATGATCAGCCCGGCACTTTCGGTTGAATCAGGTATCCCGAGGTCGCCCTCGACAAAGCGCCTTGCAGCGCCCGGCTATCTACTGGCAGCACAAAAATGATGGCGCGGCCCAGACCGCGCCACTTTCATCATGGCTGCCAATGGAACCGGAGAGCCCCCGCATGTCCGCACCTCATGAGGTATCCCCCGCCACCCTGCGCAAGGTGATCGCCGCCTCGGCCATCGGCAATTTCGTCGAGTGGTTCGATTTTGCCGTCTACGGTTTTCTTGCCACCCTGATCGCCAGCCAGTTTTTCGCCAGCGAAGACGCCAGCGTGGCCTTGCTCAAGACCTTCGCGGTGTTCGCCGTGGCCTTCGCCCTGCGCCCCTTGGGCGGCATCGTGTTCGGCGCCCTGGGCGACCGCCTGGGGCGCAAGCGCATCCTGTCGCTGACCATCTTGCTGATGGCCGGCTCCACCACCCTGATCGGCCTGCTGCCGACCTACGCCAGCATCGGCCTGGCAGCCCCCGCGCTGCTGACCCTGGCGCGCTGCCTGCAAGGCTTTTCCGCCGGCGGTGAATACGCCGGTGCCTGCGCCTACCTGATGGAACACGCGCCCAGCGACAAGCGTGCCTTCTACGGCAGTTTCGTGCCGGTCTCGACCTTTTCCGCCTTTGCTTGCGCGGCGGTAATTGCCTATGGCCTGGAAGCCAGCCTGTCGAGCGAGGCGATGAATGCCTGGGGCTGGCGCATCCCGTTCCTGATCGCCGCACCGCTGGGGCTAGTCGGCCTGTACCTGCGCTGGCGCATGGAGGAAACTCCGGCGTTCCGCGAAGCCATCGCCCAGGGCAAGGAGCATGAACATTCGCCGCTCAAGGAAACCCTGCGCCACCATGGACGGGCGATTCGCAACCTGGGGGCATTCATCTCGCTGACCGCGCTGTCGTTCTACATGTTCACCACCTACTTCGCCACCTATCTGCAACTGGTCGGCAACCTGAGCCGTGCGCAGTCGCTGCTGGTAACTACCGTGGCCCTGCTGTTCGCCGCCGTTGGCTGCCCGCTGGCCGGGGCATTCTCGGACCGGGTCGGGCGGCGCAAGACCATCGGTTTTACCTGCCTGTGGGTGATGCTGTGCGTGTTCCCTGCGTACTGGCTGGCCAGCTCCGGCTCGATGTCCGGTGCCCTGCTGGGGGTGATATTGCTGGCGGTGGGGGCGTTGTGCAGTGGCGTGGTGACGGCGGCCTTGCTGTCGGAGAGCTTCCCTACCCGCACCCGCTATACCGCCTCGGCGATTACCTACAACGTGGCCTACACGCTGTTTGGCGGCACCGCGCCGCTGGTGGCGACCTGGCTGATCGGGCAGACCGGCAGCAGCCTGGCACCGGCGTTCTATCTGGTGGTGATTGCGCTGGTGGCGTTGGTGGGCGGGTTGGCGTTGCCGGAGACTTCGCGGATTTCGTTGCATGATGAGCTGGGAGCGGGCGGCGAGCGGCCTGGAGTTCGTCGTACCGTTTGAGATTTGGGGGCTGCTGCGCAGCCCATCGCGACACAAGGCCGCTCCCACAGGATTGTGCGTTCCCCTGTGGGAGCGGCCTTGTGTCGCGATGGGCCGCAAAGCGGCCCCAGGTTCTCAGCCCTCCTGCAGCTCTTCCCGCCGATACACCCACTGATACAACGCCGGCAACACCAGCAAGGTCAGCGCGGTGGACGACAGGATCCCGCCAATCACCACCGTCGCCAGCGGCCGCTGTACCTCAGCCCCGGTCCCCGTGGCCAAAGCCATCGGTATGAACCCCAGCGACGCCACCAGCGCCGTCATCAGCACCGGCCGCAAACGCGTCAGCGCCCCCTCCTCGACCGCTGCCCGCAGCGTGCGGCCTTCTTCACGCAAGCCACGGATAAAGGCAATCATCACCAGCCCATTGAGCACCGCCACCCCCGACAGGGCAATGAACCCCACCCCGGCAGAAATGGACAGCGGTATGTCCCGCAACCACAGCGCCAGCACCCCGCCGGTGAGGGCAAACGGAATGCCGGTGAACACCAGCAGGCCATCCCTGAGGTTGTTGAACATCATCAGCAACAGCGCCATGACCAGCAGCAAGGCCACCGGCACCACCACCTGCAGGCGCTCGGCCGCCGACTGCAGTTGCTCGAACTGGCCACCCCAGCGCGTCCAGTAGCCCGGCGGAATCTGTACCTGACCGATCAGGGCCTGTTCGGCTTCCTCGACGAACGACCCCAGGTCGCGCCCACGCACGTTGGCACTGACCACCACCACTCGCTTGCCATCCTCGCGGCTGACCTGGTTCGGCCCCAACTGCAGGTTCAGCGTGGCCACCTGCGACAGCGGGATGAAGCCGATTTGCCCTGCGCCCGCAGCGGCACTGGCCGGTACCGGAATCAGCAGGCTGGCCAGCCCGTCGACATCGGTGCGCAAGGTTTCCGACAGGCGCACCACCATGTCGAAACGGCGGTCGCCTTCATACAAGGTGCCGGCCGTGCGGCCACCGACGGCAATGGCGATGGCATCCTGCACATCGCCCACGTTCAGGCCATGGCGGGCCGCCTTGTCGCGGTCGATGTCGATGGTCAGCACCGGCAGGCCGCTGGTCTGCTCGACCTTCACTTCGGACGCTCCCGGCACACCCTGCAGGCTGCTGGCGATTTGCGCGGCGGTGCGGTTGAGCACATCCATGTCATCACCGAACAGTTTCACCGCCACATCACTGCGTACCCCGGAAATCAGCTCGTTGAAGCGCAGCTGGATCGGTTGCGACAGCTCGTAGTTGCTGCCCGGCACACTGGCTGCGGCACGCTGCACTTCGGCAATCAGTGCGTCACGCGGCTTGCCCGGGTCACGCCATTGCTCGCGCGGGCGCAACATCACATAGGCATCGGAAATGTTCGGCGGCATCGGGTCGGAGGCGATCTCGGCGGTGCCGGTGCGGGCGAACACCCGCTGCACTTCCGGTACCTGGGCGATGATCGCCTGCTCCAGGCGCTGCTGCATGTCCACCGATTGCGTCAGGCTGGTACCCGGCACGCGCAGGGCCTGCAGGGCGAAGTCGCCCTCGCTGAGGCTGGGGATGAACTCGCTACCCATGCGGCTGGCCATCACCCCGGACATCAACACCAGCATGCTGGCGGCGGCGAACGCCAGCTTGCGCCGGCCCAGTACCCACGCCAGCACCGGGGCATAGCGCCGGCGCGCCGTGCGCATCACCAGGCCTTCCTCTTCCTTGACCTTGCCGGTGACGAACAGGGCAATGGCTGCCGGCACGAAGGTGACCGAGAGGATCATGGCGCCAAGCAGAGCGATGACCACGGTGAAGGCCATGGGGTGGAACATCTTGCCCTCCACCCCAGTCAGGGCAAAGATCGGCAGGTATACCACCATGATGATCAGTTGCCCGTAGATCAGCGGTCGGCGCGCCTCGCGGGCGGCGGCGAACACTTCGTGGAAGCGCTCGGCACGGCTCAGCATGCGGCCGTGACGTTGCTGGGCATGGGCCAGGCGGCGAATGGCGTTTTCCACGATCACCACCGCACCGTCGACGATGATGCCGAAGTCCAGCGCGCCAAGGCTCATCAGGTTGGCGCTGACCTTGTTGCTGAACATGCCAGTGAAGGTGAACAGCATCGACAACGGGATGACCATGGCAGTGATCAACGCGGCGCGGATGTTACCCAGGAACAGAAACAGCACGGCGATAACCAGGATGGCGCCTTCGACCAGGTTCTTCTTCACCGTGGCGATGGCTTTTTCCACCAGGTTGGTGCGGTCGTACACCGTCACCGCGACCACGCCCTTGGGCAGGTTGCGGTTGATCTCGACCAGCTTGGCGGCGACCGCCTGGGATACCGTGCGGCTGTTCTCGCCAATCAGCATGAACACCGTGCCCAGCACCACTTCCCGGCCGTTTTCGGTGGCCGCACCCGAGCGCAATTCTTCGCCCAGGCCAACCTCGGCGACATGGCTGACACGGATCGGCGTACCGTCAACGCTGGCGATGACGATGCTGGCGATGTCCGCGGCAGACACCACCTGGCCCGGCGCGCGAATCAGCAACTGCTCGCCATTGCGCTCGATATAGCCGGCGCCAACGTTGGCGTTGTTACGCTCCAACGCCGCGATCAGGTCGTTGAGGGTGAGTTTGTAGGCGGCCAGGCGCTTGGGCTCCGGCGCAATCAGGTACTGCTTGGCATGGCCGCCGATGCTGTTGACCTCGGCCACCCCCGGCACATTGCGCAACTGCGGCTTGATGATCCAGTCCTGGATCACCCGCAGGTCGGTCAGGGTGTAAGGTGTGCCGTCTTCCTTCAGCGCGCCTTGCTCAGCCTCCACGGTCCACAGGAAGATCTCGCCCAACCCCGTGGAAATCGGCCCCATGCCCGCCTCGATCCCTTCGGGCAACTGCTCACGCGCCACTTGCAGGCGCTCGTTGACCAGCTGGCGGGCGAAGAAGATATCAGTGCCGTCATCGAAAATGACCGTGACCTGCGACAGCCCCGAGCGCGATAGCGAGCGTGTCTGCTTGAGCCCGGGCAGGCCGGCCATGGCGGTCTCGATGGCGAAGGTGATGCGCTGTTCGGTCTCCAGCGGGGAATACCCGGGCGCGGCGGTATTGATCTGCACCTGGACATTGGTGATGTCCGGTACAGCGTCGATCGGCAGTTTCTGGTAACTGTGGATACCCACCGCGGCCATCAGGACCACGGCCAGCATCACCACCAGGCGCTGCTCGATGGCGAATTGGATCAGGCGTTCGAACATACAGGCGTCCCCGTGATCAATGGCTGTGCTCGGCCGAGCCCTTGCCCAGCTCCGACTTGAGGACGAAGCTGCCAGCAGTCGCCACCTGAGTACCGGCGGCAAGGCCGCTGATGACCTCCACCTGGCCGGCGTCGCGCCGGCCGGTCTGCACCGGGCGGGCCTCGAAGCCTGCTTCGGTGCGGACGAATACCACCGTCTGCTCTTCCCAGGTTTGCAGGGCGCTTTCCGGCACCACCACGGCGGCATTGAAGCGCTCGACGCTGACCGCGATATTGACGAACAAGCCGGGACGCCAGGCGCCGTTGGGGTTGGCCAGGGTGGCACGGACAGTAGCGGCGCGGTTCTGCTCGCCGAGCAGGCTGCCAACGTAATTGACCTTGCCCTCGACCTGGGCACCCAGGTCCGGCGCGCTGACTGTGACATTGCGGCCGGTCACCACCTTGTCCAGGTCCCGCGGGGCAACGGCGAAGCTGGCCCACACCCGGCTCAGGTCGGACAGAGTGAAGGCATTGCTGGTCTCATCGACCACCTCGCCCACGGTCAGGTGCTTTTCCACCACCACCGCATCGAACGGTGCGCGCAGCTCATAGCGGTTGCCGACACCGGCCGGGCCCACGGCGGCAACCTTCTGCCGGGCGTTGGCCACGGCAATCTCGGCCTCCTGCAGCGCCTGGCGGGCCTGCAGGTAGTCCTGCTCGGCGCTGATGCGCTCCTGCCACAGCTGCTGTTCACGCTGGAAGGTCAGTTGCGCCAACGCCAGGCGGCGCTGGGCGGCCTGCTGCTCACTGCGCAGGTCGGAAATCCGCTGGCTGGCGATCACCGCCAGCACCTGGCCACGCTGGACCGCCTGGCCAAGCTCGGCCTGCACCGCCTCGACAACACCGGGCACGCGCGGCACGACGTGGGCGGTACGGTCTTCGTCAAAGCGGATTTCCCCCGGGAAGCTGATGGCGGTGCCCAGCTCACGCGGGCCAGCGGTGGCCAACTGCACACCGGCGGCTGCGATCTGGGCGCTGGACAGGTGCAGCTCGCCCTCTTCTTCGGCATGGCCTTCGTCGGCCTGCTCCTCGCCATGGCCATGGCTGTCCTCGCCATGGTCGTCGTGGTGGGCTTCAGTGCTCGATGCCTGGCCGAGGTTACCGGTCCAGGCCAGGCCACCAAGGCCAATGGCGGCAACGGCCACGGCCAGGAGGGCGAGCTTGCGTGGGTTGTTCATTGTTGCTCCTGCTGTTGAATGCAAATGTCCTGCGCCGCGGCCATCGGTCGTCACCGGGAACCGAGGTCGCCGTAGATCCGCTCGACTTGCGCACGCGCGTCGGTCGCCTGGGCCAATGCCTCGAGGTACTGCCCGCGTGCCTCGATCAGCGTGCGCTGGGCGTCGAGTACGTCGAGGAAGGCGAACTTGCCCATTTCGAAACCGCGGGTGGCGGTATCCACCGCCTGTTGCGCAGCGGGCAGGATAGTGCGGTCATAGGCCTGCACTTCCTGCATGGCCGTGGCCCACTGGCTGAGGGCGCTGCGGGTTTCACTGCGCAGGCGCAGTTCGACGGCGTTGCGCAGGTCACGCGCCTGGTCGGCACGGCGCGCGGCCGCCAGCACGTTGCCCTGGTTGCGGTCGAACAGCGGCAACGGCATGGACAAGCCCACCACATTCACGCGCTCGCGCTCTTCGCGGCTGTACTGGCTACCAAGGCTGACGGTGAGGTTGGGAATACGCTGGGCCTTTTCCGACCCCAGGGCCGCGTCACCGCGCTCGACCTGGGCGGCGGCCAGACGCCATTCGACAGTCTGTTCGACCTGGTCGAGCAAGGCTTGCGCGCGGGGAGCATCGCCAGGGGAGAGGTTGGCAGCTTGTAACTGGTCGAAGCTTGCCAACGGGCTGCCGGTGAGCCGTGCCAGGGCCTGGTAGGCCACGCTACGCAGGGTTTGCGCACGACGCACTTCGGCCTGGGCCTGGGCCAGTTGCACCTGGGCCCGGGTAGCTTCCACTGGCGAGGATTGGCCGGCGCTCACCCGCCCCTGCACCACCCGCAACCCACGCTCGGTCAATGCCTGCGATTGATACGCCAGCTCCAGCGCGGTCTGCGCGCGCAGGGCTGCGTGAAAAGCCTGTACCACATCAGCGCGCAGGCTATTGCGCTGGCGCTCCAGGTCAAGTTGGGCAATGGCCTGGCCGGCACCGGCCACGCTGATACGTGCCCCACGCTTGCCGCCCAGTTCCAAGGGCTGGCTGAGGGTGACAGTGGTGGTGCTGGTGTCACGGCGAGTGTCCTCGACCTCCCAGGACAGTTCCGGATTGGGGATCAGCCCGGCCTGGCGCCGCTCACCATCGGCGATGCCGATTTCACGGCCGGCAGCGGCCAGCTCCGGGTTCTGGGCAAAGGCAGCGGCAAGCGCCTGGGGCAGGCTCAGGCTCTGGCCAGCCTGGGCGCTGGGGGCGCCGGCCAGCAATAGGCAGAGCAAGATGATCTTGCGGGGGATGGGCACGAAACAGGTCCTCGTCGACGAGCGTTGGCGAGGGACTGTAGGGAAGCCTGGTTATCGGGGCGGTGGCGGCAAGATTACAATTCTGTAATCAAGCTTGTGACCGTCTGTTTCAGCCCTTTCGCGGGCAAGCCCGCTCCTACACAGTTATCGCCAGTGCTGTCGCTGTGGGAGCGGGCTTGCCCGCGAAAGGGCCGGAACAGACCACATAAAGTTCGATAATCGCCCACTTTCCCAACATGGAGGCTCAGTCAAATTGACTAAACTAACCAGGCGGTACAAAACTAGACGCATCCAACAACAACAAAGCGATGCCAGTCATGAAGCCCCTTATTCTCGTGCTCAACGGCCCCAACCTGAACATGCTGGGCACCCGCGAGCCTGCCCAATATGGCCACGAAACCCTCGCTGACCTGGCCCAGAGTTGTGCCGATAGCGCCCATGCCCAAGGCTTGGAAATCGAATTCCGCCAGACCAACCACGAAGGTGAACTGATCGACTGGATCCACGCCGCCCGCGGCCGCTGCGCCGGTATCGTGATCAACCCCGGTGCCTGGACCCACACCTCGGTCGCCATCCGCGACGCCTTGGTAGCCAGCGAACTGCCCGTTATCGAAGTGCACCTGTCCAACGTGCACAAGCGCGAACCGTTCCGTCACCTGTCGTTCGTTTCGTCCATCGCCGTGGGCGTCATCTGCGGCCTGGGCAGCCATGGCTACCGCATGGCCTTGAGCCACTTCGCCGAAATGCTCCAGGAGCGCACAGCATGAGCCGGCACGCCATCCTCGCCGGCCTGATCGGCCGCGGCATCCAACTGTCGCGTACCCCTGCCCTGCATGAACACGAAGGTGATGCCCAGGCCCTGCGCTATCTGTACCGGCTGATCGACGCCGACCAGCTGCAACTGGACGACAGTGCCCTGCCCGACCTGCTCGATGCGGCACAACACACCGGCTTCACCGGGCTCAACATCACCTACCCGTTCAAGCAGGCGATCCTGCCGCTGCTCGACGAACTTTCAGACGAAGCCCGCGGTATCGGCGCGGTGAACACCGTAGTGCTCAAGGACGGCAAGCGGGTTGGCCACAATACCGACTGCCTGGGTTTTGCCGAAGGTATGCGCCGCGGTCTGCCAGACGTGGCACGACGCCAGGTGGTGCAGATGGGTGCCGGTGGTGCAGGTTCGGCCGTGGCCCACGCCCTGCTGGGTGAAGGGGTCGAGCGGTTGGTGTTGTTCGAAGTGGATACGGCCCGCGCGCAGGCGCTGGTAGATAACCTGAATGCCCATTTTGGCGCTGGTCGCGCCGTGGTCGGCAGCAACCTGGCCACGGCCTTGGCCGAGGCGGATGGGCTGGTCAACACCACACCCGTCGGCATGGCCAAGCTGCCGGGCACGCCGCTGCCAGTCGAGCTGCTGCATGCGCGCCTGTGGGTAGCGGAGATCATCTACTTCCCGCTGGAAACCGAACTGCTGCGCGCCGCCCGGGCACTGGGTTGCCGGACGCTGGATGGCAGCAACATGGCGGTGTTCCAGGCGGTGAAAGCGTTCGAGCTGTTCAGCGGGCGGCAGGCGGATGCGGCGCGGATGCAGGCGCATTTCGCCAGTTTCACCTGATAGATCGCACCGCCCCAAAAGCCTGCGCTGTAACTGTGGGAGCGGCCTTGTGTCGCGAAAGGGCTGCACAGCAGCCCCAGGGATTTGCGCATTACAGCTGAAACCTGGGGCTGCTGCGCAACCCTTTCGCGACACAAGGCCGCTCCCACAATAATCCATGCAGGCAACTCACCCTTTCTCATCCAGCAACGCCTGTATCACCCTCTCCTGCCCGCCATAATCCCCTTCGCCAAAGTGCACATGGCGCACCTGCCCCTTGCGGTCGACAAAGTAATGCGCTGGCCAGAACTGGTTGCCCCAGGCATTCCACACTTTGTAGTCGTTATCCACCGCCACCGGGTAACCGATACCCAGCCTGGCGACCTTGTCACGCAAGGTGCCAACGTCGTGCTCGTAGTCGTACTCTGGCGTATGCACGCCGACCACCACCAACCCTTGGTCGGCATAACGCCTCGCCCAGTCGTTCACATGGGGCAGGCTGCGTTGGCAGTTGATGCAATCCCAGGTCCAGAAGTCCACCAGCACCACCTTGCCCTTGAGCCCCGGAGCATCCAGTGGCGCGGAATTCAGCCACTGGCTGGCGCCCGACAGCGACGGCATGGCGCCGTAGCTGTCGCGGGCTGCCAAGTGCCCGGCCAGGCCCACGCCGATCAGCGCCAAGGCAATGCCGCCCACCTTCAACATCGAGCGGCGATCAATTCTCATGGCAACCGCCGGTGGCATAGCTGCGGTACTGCACACTTTGCTGCTGCCCCTTGGAATCGAGGTAGTCCATGCGGGTGTTCACCAGGCCGCAGGCGTTGCTCTGGTCATCCTGTACCGAAAGTACCTTCTTCACATCCAGGTGGTCGCCGTAGCGATATTGCATGACCCCGGCATCGTTCATCGGGGCCGTGGCGGCCTGGGCGGCGATGGCACCGAAGCTGAGCACGGCGAACAGGCTGGCACTGACAAAGGTCTTGACGTTCATGGCATCTCTCCTGTGTAACGCTTGGGTGTGGGGAGTGCTGCTCCCCGGTCGAGAGCCATTTCACGCCCGCCAGGTATCCCGTATGTGTCGCCCAAGGCGGTGATGTGCTTCTTCCTGTATCAGTGCCAGCGCCAGATACACTGCAATACAAAAGCCCGCAGGCAAGCGCGAGCGCGCTCGGTACACTGCGCCCATCCCCCTCTTGCACAGGAACGCAGCTCATGGAACACGTCGATCACATCCTGATCGTCGACGACGACCGCGAGATCCGCGAACTGGTCGGCAACTACCTGAAGAAAAACGGCCTGCGCACCAGCATCGTCGCCGATGGCCGACAGATGCGCGCCTTTCTCGAAGCCAACAGCGTCGACCTGATCGTCCTCGACATCATGATGCCCGGCGATGACGGCCTGCTGCTGTGCCGCGAACTGCGCGCCGGCAAGCACCGCAACACGCCGGTGTTGATGCTGACCGCCCGCAACGACGAAACCGACCGCATCATCGGCCTGGAAATGGGCGCCGACGACTACCTGACCAAACCGTTCTCGGCCCGCGAACTGCTTGCCCGTATCAATGCCGTGCTGCGCCGCACGCGCATGCTGCCGCCCAACCTGACCATCAGCGAAAGCAGCCGCCTGCTCGGCTTCGGCCAGTGGCGGCTGGACACCACCGCGCGCCACCTGCTCGACAGCGAAGGCACCCTGGTGGCCTTGAGTGGCGCTGAATACCGCCTGCTGCGGGTGTTTCTCGACCATCCGCAACGGGTGCTCAGCCGCGAACAGTTGCTCAACCTGACCCAGGGCCGTGAAGCCGACATCTTCGACCGCTCCATCGACCTGCTGGTCAGTCGCCTGCGCCAGCGCCTGGGTGACGACGCCCGCGAACCCGCCTGCATCAAGACCGTGCGTAGCGAGGGCTATGTGTTCTCGTTGCCGGTGCAACTGCTCGAGTCGCCGTTATGAAGTGGCCACGTACCCTGGCTTCGCGCCTGGCGCTGATCTTCTTCACCGGCCTGGTGCTGGCCTATGGCCTGTCGTTCGGCCTGCAGGCCTACGAGCGCTACATCAGCAGCCGCTCGATGATGCTCAGCACCCTGGAGCAGGACGTGGCCACCTCGGTCGCCATCCTCGACCACCTGCCCGCGGCCGAACGTGCCGCCTGGCTGCCGCGTCTGGAGCGGCGTACCTACCGCTACCGCCTGGACCAGGGCCTGGCGGGCGAAGCCATGCCCAGCAGCGACCCGCCCATGGCCGCTGATTCGATCGTCAAGGCCATCGGCGCCGACTACCGCCTGACCTTCCAGGAAATCCCCGGTCCGCACGCGCACTTCCAGGCACACCTGAATCTGGCCGACGGAGCACCACTGACCATCGACGTAACCCCGTCGCCGGTCCCGGTGGCCCGCTGGCTGCCTGTGGTATTGCTGATCCAGTTGACCGTGCTGTTGCTGTGCACTTGGCTGGCGGTGCGCCTGGCCATCGGCCCCCTCACCCGCCTGGCGCGGGCGGTGGACAACCTCGACCCGGACAAACCCGGGGTGCAACTGGACGAAAGCGGCCCGCGCGAAGTGCGCTACGCCGCCGTGGCCTTCAACGCCCTGCAAGCACGTATCGCCGCCCACCTCAAGGAGCGCATGCAGTTGCTGGCCGCCATTTCCCACGATCTGCAAACGCCGATCACGCGCATGAAGCTGCGTGTCGAAGTGATGGACGACGGGGTCGAGAAAGACAAGCTGTGGAGCGACCTGGGCGAGATGGAGCACCTGGTGCGCGAGGGCGTGACCTATGCGCGCAGCATGGACACCAGCACCGAGCCGCCCTGCCGGGTCAACCTGGACGCCTTCCTCGACAGCCTGGTGTTCGACTACCAGGACAGCGGCGCCCAGGTCGAACGCCGTGGCAGCACCGGCAGCCTGCTGGAAACTCGCCCGCATGCCCTGCGCCGGGTGCTGGTGAACCTGGTGGACAACGCCCTCAAGTTCGCCGGCGCGGCCCAGCTGGAAGTCTGCCGCGAGGGCAGCATGACCGTGATCCGCGTGCTCGA
This sequence comes from Pseudomonas sp. 10-1B, assembly GCF_000935045.1. Classification (GTDB taxonomy): domain Bacteria; phylum Pseudomonadota; class Gammaproteobacteria; order Pseudomonadales; family Pseudomonadaceae; genus Aquipseudomonas. The sequence goes on along the minus strand of NZ_JYKS01000012.1, from coordinate 80,296 downwards.
CAACGGCCCAGGGATACCCAGTGGCGAACTGGATGAAGTGCTCAAGCCGTTCTACCGGGTGGAAGGCTCACGCAACCGCAGCACCGGCGGCACCGGGCTGGGGCTGGCCATCGCCCACCAGCTGATCCAGGCCATGGGCGGGCGGCTGACCTTGAGCAACCGCGACAGCGGCGGGCTGTGCGCACAGATCGAGCTGAAATGAACGGCAACTGACGTCATCGCCGGCAAGCCGGCTCCCACAGAAATTGCACATGGCTTGCCGGCGATGGGGCCTACTCAGGCAACCTCTCAGTACAATCCGATACACAACCCCTGCCCCACCGACACACTGCAGATACCCCACCGCCCCACACTCCCGATCACACCATCACACCCGGGAGCCTCCTCGATGAAAGCCTTCACCATGACCACCTTCGACCGCATCGGCACCTGGAGCGCCGACCTACCGCTACGGCTGTTCCTGGCCTGGGAGTTTTTCGAATCCGGCTGGGAGAAGTTCAATGGCAACAACTGGTTCTCTGACTTGCAGTCCAGCTTCCCGTTTCCCTTCGACCTGCTGCCCGCCCAGGTGAACTGGCAGCTGTCGATGTGGGCAGAGCTGATCCTGCCGTTGCTGCTGTTGCTAGGCCTGGGTACAAGGCTGGCTTCGGCGGGGTTGATGATGCTGACCGTGGTGGCGATAGCTGCGGTGCACTGGCCAGCGCATTGGTCGACCCTGGCCGAGCTGGCCCAGGGCTATGCCATTACCGACCAGGGTTTTGGCAACTTCAAGTTGCCGCTGATCTACCTGGTGGCGTTGGTGCCACTGCTGCTCAACGGGGCTGGGCGGCTGAGCCTGGATCATTGGCTCAAGGCGCGATTCTGCAGGTGATGACTCGGGGCTGCTTCGCAGCCCATCGCCGGCAAGCCGGCTCCCACAGGTACTGCGCAGGTTTCAAGGCATGCGCTTCACCTGTGGGAGCCGGCTTGCCGGCGATGGGGCGCAACGCCTCAACATGTACCGATGATGACACCCTGCTCGCGCAACCCTTCCAGCAGCGCCAGCCCCTCTTGCATATCACCCCCCAACGCCTGCAACCGCGCCCGCCCGCTGCCCTGCTCCAGCGCCAGCAACCGATACACCATCGGCGCCAGGCGCGCGAAGCGCACCTGCAACCCTGCATCGCGATACACCAGCAGCAAGGTGGGTGCCTCTGGCGCAACCGTTGGCTGGTATGCGGCACCGATACGCTCTACCGGCCAGCGATAGGCCAGCACCCGCGCCAGGCAAGACAGCAGCGGCTCACCTGCCAGCAGGTCACCCGCAGGGTCATGCACCGGGTCTTCGGCATCGCTCAAGTACAGCTGCGCCTCGATCCACTCATAGTGCGCCAGCTCCAACTGCCAGGGTGCATCCAGTTCAATACCTTGCAAGTAATCGACGAACGCTTCGGCAAGCTCGGTGAACAATGGCGTCTGGCTTCGGTAATTGGCGTAGAAGTCACGCACGCGAGCATGCCAGCGCTGTTCGCCCAACGCCTGGCGCATCACCGGGAAGCTGCCGGCCAGCAAGCCTTCGATGGCGCCATAGAACAACTCGCGGTACACCTTCAGGCGCCGCGCCTCCACGCCAGGGGGCGGGGGATGACGCTGTGGGTCGCGCAGGTGCCGGGCCAGGATGTACTGCTGTTCGCGCAAGGTCTCATTCATCCGCTTGCCCTCCCGAAGCACGCTGTACAGCGCGAATACGCGCCGTCTCGGCCAGCAACTCGGCCAGTGGTGGGTAGTTGAAGTCACGTTCGAGCACTGTCGGTTGAATGCCGAATCGCGCACAGGCGATGGCGTACAGCGCCCACACATCTTCCTTCACCGCGGCCCCATGCGTATCGACCTTGAGGTCTGGCGCTTCATCGTAATGGCCGGCCACATGCATGCCGGTAACCCGCGCCGTGGGCAAGCCTGCCAGGAATTCGCGGGCGTCGTAAGCATGGTTGCAGGCGTTGACGAAGACGTTGTTGACGTCCAGCAGCAGGTCGCAGTCGGCTTCCTCGAGCACCGCCCGAATGAAATCGAGCTCGCTCATCGCCTGGTACGGTGCGGCGTAGTAACTGATGTTCTCCACGGCAATGCGCCGTTGCAGGTGCTCCTGGGCCTGGCGTATCCGCACCGCCACATGGCGCACGGCCTCGTCGGTGAAGGGAATCGGCATCAGGTCGTACAGATGCCCGTCATCGCTGCAGTAGCTCAGGTGCTCGCTGTACAGGCGCACCTGATGCTGATCGAGAAACCGACGGGTCTGGTCGAGGAACTGGCAGTCCAGCGGCTCGCTGCCACCCAGTGACAACGACAACCCATGGCAGGCGATGGGAAAACGCTCGGCCAGCTGTGCCAGGCCCTTGCCATAGGCACCGCCCACGGCAATCCAGTTTTCCGGTGCGCACTCGAGAAAATCCACAGCACCGGCCTCCATGGCCAGCAGCTCTGGTAACAGGCCGCGGCGTAGGCCAAGCCCTGTCTGTAAAGGTAGAGGGGACAAAGGTACAGGGTGCATGAACAGGTCTCCGCAACAGGCACAACGCCCCGCCTGACCAGCAGGAGGGGCGTTGTGGCGTTTCCAGGGGGAAGCTCAGGGCTTGCCGGTCAGGTGGCTGAACAGGCCGTCGGGCATGCTTTTGCCATTGGCCTGGTAGATCGCCTTGAGATGATCCGCGGCTTCCTGTTCGGAGATATAGCCGTCATGGTTACGGTCGATCTTGTCGAAATCGCCGGCACGTTCCTTGGCCACCGCCAGAAACTCGTCCCGCGAGACCTTGCCGTCGTGGTCGCTGTCGGTCTTGGCAAACGAGGCATCACCGCACTTGCCTTCGCCACACTTGCCCTCAGCCCCGGCCTTGGCGCTGGCGCCACACTTGCCCTCACCGCATTTGCCTTCGCTCTGGGTGGCCTTGCCGCTGCCGCCGCACTTGCCTTCACCACACTTGCCCTCGCCGGCCGCCTTGGCCGAAGCCAGCTGGTAACCCTGGGCCAACGGTTCGACGGCAAAGGCGCTGCTGCTCAATGCCATGCTGCCGATCAAGGCGGCACCGAGCAGGCCAAGGGTGCTTCGTACTTGAGTCATGGTGTTGCTCCACTGTGGTTGGGAAGTGGAGCCATTAGGCCTTTGCGCTATGTCGTAGATGTATCGCGCAGGCCGCGGTTTTGTATGGCAATGGGTCTGCAGCGCGGCCAGATACAATGGGATACACGGCCCCGGAGTGCGCCGGGGCCGTTGCGGCGGGTCAGTCTTCCAGCGGCTTGGGCGGAGCGGCCGGCTTGGCAGGCTTGGCCGGCTTGCTGTCCTTGGCCTTGGCCTCCGCTGCCGCCGCCACCGGCTCGGGCGCCGTCACGGCCTTTTCGCTGGCGGGCAGCTCATCGACAGCCTTGAGGATCACCTGCGGATCGATGGCCTCGCCGCTGTCGTCGTCCTTGAGCATGTGCCGCTCACCGTCCTTGCCTACCAGGATCACCTTGGTGCCCTTGCTCGCGCCCAGCTTCAACTCACGGATCAGGGCCATGGTGGTCTGCTGCTCGAGGTTCTTGTCCTCGCGCTTGCCGATCATGTTGGCAACGCTGTACAGCACCAGGTTGCGCTCCTTGAAAGCCGCCTGGGTGGCCGGGTCTTCGAGGGCCTTGTTCAGCCCGCGCAAGGTAGGGTCGGCACTGCTCGGGGCGATAATCACCAATGGCCTGGCCTTGCCCAGTTCCTTGGCCAGCGGCGCATCACTGTCTGCGGCTAACAGGGGGCCTGCGACAGCGAGCAGGGTGGCGAGGGTCAGTGACCGGACGAGCATGCGTATCTCCTTATTCTCTCGATAAAACAAAGACTACAGATCATGGAGAAAGATCCTACATGCGAGCCTAAACCACCTGACGCAACAGATGGTTCGGCTAAAGGTAACTTGCCATTACCGGATCATCTCCCAATCAGCCCCAAGTGGCTGCGCAACCACTCAAGCCTGAGCAGAGCATAGTCCAACGCCACTGCCCATGGAGTTCGAGCTGCGAGTAGGCAACGTTAACGATGAAACAGCCTGAAACGCCTCTCAGAACAACAACAGCTGGCGGTCCGTGAGGGCGCCGAAATCATCGCCAACGAAAGGCAGTATGGCATCGGCCACAGGCTGCAGCTGGCGGCTCAGGTAGTGCTCGTAATCGATCGGCGTCTGCTGGTTTTCCAGCGGCTCTGGGCCGGCTGTGGTGATCAGGTAGCTGATCCAGCCGCCCCGCTGGTACTGCTGTGGCCGGCCCAGGCGGCGGTTGTAGTCATCCGCCAGGCGCGCGGCGCGCACGTGCGGCGGCACGTTGCGTTGGTAGTCGGCCAGCGGCCGGCGCAGGCGCTTGCGGTACACCAGCAGGCTGTCGAGTTCGCCTGCCAGGGTCTGCTGCACGTACTGGCGCACGTAGTCGCGATACGGCTGCCCGCGGAAGATGCGTCCGTACAGCTCCTGCTGGAACTGCCGAGCCAGCGGCGACCAGTCGGTACGCACCGATTCCAGGCCCTTGTAGACCATTTCTTCACGGCCGTCAGCCCGTTGCACCAGCCCGGCGTAGCGCTTCTTGCTGCCCTCATCGGCACCGCGGATGGTCGGCATCAGAAAACGCCGGTAATGCACTTCGAACTGCAGCTCGAGGGCACTCTCCAGATTCATCTGTTCGCGCAGGTGCTCGCGCCACCACTGGTTGACCTGGGCCACCAGTTCGCGGCCGATCTGCGCCGCCGCCGCTTCGCCGTGGGCCCCTTTCAGCCAGACGAAGGTGGAGTCGGTATCGCCATAGATCACCTCGTAGCCCTTGGCTTCGATCAGCGCACGGGTCTGGCGCATGATCTGGTGACCGCGCATGGTGATCGACGAGGCCAGGCGCGGGTCGAAGAAACGGCAGCCGCTCGAGCCCAGCACCCCGTAGAAGGCATTCATGATGATCTTCAGCGCCTGCGACAACGGCGCGTTGCCCTCCCGCTTGGCCGCCTCCCGGCCCTGCCAAACGCGCTCGACGATGGCCGGCAGGCAATGCTGGCTGCGCGAAAAACGCCCTCCCCGGAAGCCCTCCACCGAATGCTCGTCGTCAGGCAGGCGCAAGCCCTCGACCAGCCCCACCGGGTCGATCAGGAAGGTCCGAATGATCGACGGGTACAGGCTCTTGTAGTCCAGAACCAGCACCGAGTCGTACAGGCCTGGGCGCGAATCCATGACGAAGCCCCCGGGGCTGGCTTCGTCGGGGCGGCTGCCGAGGTTAGGGGCGACGAAGCCCAGGCGGTGCATCTGCGGGATGTACAAATGGCAGAACGCAGCGACCGAACCTCCGCTGCGGTCCACGGCCAATCCCGTGACCGACGCACGCTCGAGGAGAAATTCGAGCAGGTGGGTGTGGGCGAAGATACGTGTGACCAGTTCACAGTCCTTGAGGTTGTAACGCGCCAGGGCCGGTTTGTCCTCGGCGAAGCGGCGGTTGATTTCGTCCATGCGCTGGTACGGCGTGTCGATGGCCTTGCCTTCACCGAGCAAGCTCTGGGCGACACTCTCGAGGCTGAACGACGGGAAGCTCCAGGTCGCCGAGCGCAGCGCCTCGATACCGTCGATCAGCAGCCGCCCCGGGGCATCGGCAAAGACGTGGCCGCCACCGGCATGGCTGCGCAAGGTCATGGGCGCGCCATTGCGCCCCAGGGCCAGCGGCACCTGCAGTGACTTGGCGTGCTCATGCAGCAGGCGCAGGTCGAACTGGACCAGGTTCCAGCCGATGATTGCATCCGGGTCATGCTCGGCCATCCACTGGTTGAGGCAAATCAGCAGCGCGGCGCGGTCGGCGCAGTAGTGCAAGTCGAAGTCGAGGCCATCGGCCGTGCCGTTGGCCGGGCCGAGCATGTACACCTGGCGCTGGCCACAGCCTTCCAGGGCGATGCTGTACAACTCGCCCCGCTCGCTGGTTTCGATATCCAGCGACACCAGGCGCAGCGGCGGGCGATAGCCCGGCAAGGGTTTGAGCTGGGCATCGCACAACACACCCTGGGCGTCCGGCTGGCCGGTGAACTGCACTGGGGCGGTGATGAAGCGCTCCATCAGGTAGCGCTCGGGCGGGCGGATATCGGCTTCGAACACCTCGATGCCGGCGCTGCGCAGGCGTTGCTCCAACTGCATCAGTTGCCGGTGCTGCCGGCAATACAAACCCAGCACCGGGCGCTGGTCGAAGGCTTTCAGCCGCAGTGGTTTGAGCTGTACCCCAGGCTCCTTGGCCAACAGCACACGAGCGTGCTCGGCCTGCGCCTGCGGGATGAACGCCACCGACTCCTGCGGCGCCAGGCGCAGCTGCCGAGGCCCCTGGTCGGTGGCCAGCCAAAACTCCACGCAGGTGCCTTCGGGCGTGTCATGCCAATGCCGGGTCAGGACAAAGCCCTGCTGCAACTCCACCGCGGTGACCTCTGGATCGTCTGTAGAAAGAGGATTCTACCTTTGTCAGGCCTGTCATGAGAGGTTTGCCGCCTGCAACACTGCACAAGCTCAACCGTACAGGTAGTTGATGTCCTTGTAGGCCAGCGGCGGTACCTGGCCAAGCAAGAAGTCACGCAGCTTGTGCATTTGCCGCGCCTTGGGGCTGGCCTTGAGCCAGGTCATGTAATAACCATCACCAGTGGCCACCGCATGCTTGAACGGCGTAACCAGCCGTCCGGCCGCCAGATCGGCACTGGCCAGCACCAGATCGACCACCGAAATACCCAAGCCTTGCTGGGCGGCCGAGATGCCCTGGTCGAGGGTATCGAACACCTGCCCCTGGTCGATGCTGATGTCCAACGCGTCCATGCGTGCCAGCCAGCGCCGCCAGTCACGCCGGTCGGGGGACGGGTGCAGGAACTCGCACCGCGTCAGGTCGGCCAGGTCCGGTTGCGCCTGCGTCATGTAATCCGGGTGGCACACCGGGATCAGCCATTCATCGAACAGCTTGAAACTCTCGATATCGGCGGGAAAACGCCCGCTGGCCAACAGGATGGCGCAGTCGTAAGGCTCGGAATAGAAGTCCACGCTGTCGATGTCCATCCACACGCTGGACAGCTGCACGCTGCAGTTGTCCTCGTTCTTCTTGAAGGCATCCAGCGCCCGCAGCAACCAGCGCATGGTAAGCGTGGACGGGGCCTTCAGCCGCAGGCCGTAGCGGTCCTGGCGCAACAGGGCACAGGCATTTTCGATGATCTTGAAGCCCACCTTCAGCTCTTGCGCCAGCAGCCGTCCGTGCTCGGTAAGGCTCAGTTTCGGGCCACGCCGTTCGAACAGATCGCAGCCGAACATGGTTTCGAGGGTTTTGATGTGGTGGCTGACGGCCCCCTGGGTCAGGGCCAGTTCTTCCGCGGCACGGGTAAAGGAGCCATAGCGAGAGGCCACCTCGAAGGCACGCAGTGCGTGCAAGGCCTGAATCCGTTCCGACATGGCGATGTCCCGAGCATGAATGAGACTAATAGTAGGTCATAGTACCACGCGTTTTACAACGTCCGGAGCGTCTCGGAAAATGCAAGTAAACAATAAACATAACCAAGATCCTGCCTGCATATGACTGGAACGTTCACTTAAATTAACGCCTGGGGAAATCATGTTTACGGGTTATGGAACTTGCTATCGCCTGGATGCGCTAGAGCTGGCCACTGAACATGTCCGGAACACACAACACTGGACCTGCAAAACCATAGAACAGTTTCGCAGTATTCTTGCCAACCCCGACTTCCCTTGCCTGTTCGGCCGCAAAGCCGTAAACGGCGAAACCTGCCACATTCTCTTCGCCCGTGCCGAGCAACTGGCCGATGACATCGCCCAGGGCCTGGCCGACTATGTGCGCACCGTCGCACCGATCAAACCCAAGCAACGTATCGGCAGCCCACTGGTGGTGTTTCTCGAAACCGCCGCCGACTACAACCTGGCCGAGCAACAGGCCCTGGCCTGGAAGGTGCTGCGTGGCGTCCATGCACGCGACCCGCACCCTTGGCCGCAGGGCATCCCGACCAATCCCGACGACAACGGCTGGTCGTTCTGCTATGCCGGCATGCCGCTGTTCATCAACATGAATTTCCCCGGCCACCAGCAGATGAAAAGCCGCAACCTGGGGCAACACATCACCTTCGTCATCAACCCTCGAGAGAACTTCGACGAAGTGGCCAACGCCAACACCGAAAGTGGCCAACGTATCCGCGAACGCATTCGCGAGCGCGTGCGCCACTACAACGACGGGGTCATGCCCGACACCCTTGGCTTCTTCGGCGACGCCGACAACTATGAGTGGAAGCAGTACCAACTGCAGGAGGCAGGGTCGCTCAACCCGTCGCGCTGCCCGTTCCACGCCCACGCCGTACATCAGACGACACCCGACATACTGATCGAGAACTGACCGTGAATACCGCACTCACCGCCACCTATGCCCTCACCGTCCTGCTGCTGATAGCCACCCCCGGTCCGGTGGTGGCACTGATCATCAACACCGCGGCCGCCTCCGGCTCGCGCAAGGCCATGTTCACCGCCATAGGCACCAACTGGGCGTCACTGGTGCTGATTGGCGCAGCGGCCTGGATCATCCTCACCAGCGCAGCCATCGACAAGGCCTGGCTCAGCACCATGAGCCTGCTGGGCTGCCTGTTCATAGGCTACATCGCCGTGAGCACGCTGAAGGACGCCCTGCAGGCACCGGCACCAGAAGCAGCGAACGAAGCCGCCAAACCTGGGCGTGGCGGCCTGCTGCAAGGCTTCATGGTGGGCATCTCCAACCCGAAGGACATCATCTTCTTCATCGCCTTCTTCCCGCAGTTCATCCAGATCACCGAATCGTTCGGCAAAAGCATGGTGGTGCTGTCGCTGCTGTGGGTGCTCATCGATTTCGCCGTGCTCAGCCTCTACATCTTCGCCATTGGCAAGATCGCCTCGCAGCGCAGCAACCGCCTGATCAGCCTGGCCTCGGGCATCGCCCTGCTGCTGATCGCCGCCGGCGGCCTGCTGTACAACCTCAAAGAACTGGCGGCCTGAAGTCGATGCGAAGAGCAAGGTGCAATAGAAGGACAGAGCATGACCGCGACTGATACGAGCCCGTCTCCTTCACCGTTGCAACAGGACTACCAGCGTTTTCTGCTGCTGGGCAGCCGCCGTGCCCCCCACACCGTGCACGTACATGAAACCGACTACCGCTCCGGCACCATCAACACCGATGCCCTGGGCCTGCGCTACAGCCATTGCGCCGGCAAGCGCTTTTCGGCGGCCGAGCGCGGCGGCGCGGCGCGCATCAACCTGTTGGTCGGTGGTTCCACCGCCCTGGGCATTGGCGCCAGCTCCGACGAACACACGGTGGCTTCGCACCTGTCGATGCTCACCGGCGAAGTCTGGCTGAGCTTGGCCGGTTGCGGGCTCAATGCCAGCCAGGAGCTGTTGATGTTCCTGACCCATCAGTATCGTCTTGGCCAGCTGGGCCATGTGGTGGTGCTCAGTGGCCTCAACAGCCTGGCCCACGAAGCCCTTTGCGAAGTCCTCGCCAGCCAGCACGACCCGCAGCACGCGAAGGCGTACCAGGATTTTCTCAACAGTTTCAGCGAAGGCATGCAGCCCACCACGCGCCCCCGCCGGCCGTCGCTGTGGCAGCGTATCGGCCAGGCCTTTACTGCGCCCCCTGTCGAAGCCTCTGCGCCCTGGCCACTGTCGTCCCCGGAAAAGCGCCTGGCACGTGCTGCCGACAACATTGGCCGTACCTTGCGCCAATGGGACCGCCTGCTGGCAGACAGCCACGCCACCCTCACCTTCATCCTGCAACCGTTGCTGCCCTGGTGCCGGGATACCCTGCCCGATGGCGAGCAGGCCATGCTGGCCGCGCTGGAGCGGCAACCGGCGAATTTCGACCGACTGCTGGATGGCGCATTCGACAGCCAGCTGCACTCGGCGTTTTTCCGCCGTATCAAGAGCCAGGCCGACCCGGTCCCCTGCTACGACATGAACTGCATGCTCAGCAGCTCGCCGGTGTTCGGGGCCAACCTGTTCATCGACCGCCTGCACCTGAACGACCTGGGCAACAATGCCCTGGCCAAGGTCATCACCGCCAAGCTTGGCCTGGCCCAGGAAAAACACGGCCAACGCAAGGTTCCCCCCATCAAGCTCGTCTGACAGTTGCCTGTTGGTCTTCCGGCCAACCCCTTGGGTGGCTAGAATACCTCGTCGTTCCGATTTGCCCGAGGCGCACGCTTGACCGCCATGAACATCGAAGCCGCCCATCAGTACCTGGCATCCCGTGGGGCTTGCCTGTGAGCCGCCTGCTACGTCTGCACCCGCTGTTGCTCGCCCTGATGCCGCTGGCTGCACACGCGCTGGAGGTGAGTATCGACCCCCATGCCGACCTGCTCTACCGTCAGGCCCTGCCCCTGCTGGAACAGGCCGATGGCCAGGACGACGGTGCCAGCACGTTGCGCACGGCCGTGGGCAGCGACCCGGAACTCAGCCGCCAGGGTCAGGCCATGGCCCATACCTTGCCGACAGCGGTTACCCTGTTGAAAAAGTCCGTGGAGCTCGGCCACCCCGTCGCGCAGTACCGCCTGGCGCTGTACTACATGACCTACCTGCCCGCTGCGCAGATCCCGGATGCCGCCTGCCCCCTGCTCGAAGCCAGCCTCAAGCAGGGTTTTGCGGCACCCGCGCCGGCCATTGCTACCTGGTGCCCGCCCTACAACGTCAGTCGCGAATACCGCACTGCGCTGGAAGCCATTCCCAGCATGGCCACCGTGTACGCTCCCTATTACCCGCAACCGGCCACACGCCTGGCCTGCAACCGCAGCCAGCCACAAGGCCTGGAAATGCAGTGGGGGCACCAGCGTGACTACCAGGCCGAAGTGTACCGCTTGCTCGGCGACCTCGACCCGCAACACCGCCAGAGCCTGTTGCAGAAAGCCGTGGACATCAACGGCTGCGTGACGGCGCAGCAGCGTCTGACCCGGCATCCGTAGCGGCTAGTCCGGGCCCTATCGCCGGCAAGCCAGCTCCCACAGGTACTACACAGGGCTTGAGAGCTATGCGGTCGAGGTGGGAGCTGGCTTGCCGGCGATAGGGCCCGGACAGGGGTAGACCAGCAAGATCGTTCAAGCCATCCCCTGCCCCGTCTGGCATGCTGCTCTACCTTGTACACGCGTTGCAGCCACCATGCCCCATATCGCCCGCCAAGCCTTTCTCCACGGCGCCATCGCCATTCTCCCCTTGTCCCTGGCCGTCGCCCCCTGGGGCCTGCTTGCCGGCTCCATGGCCATCGAGGCCAACCTCAGCGCCTGGCAGGGCCAAGGGCTGTCGGCCATCGTCTTCGCCGGCGCCGCGCAACTGGTGGCCATTGGTATGCTCAAGGGCGGCGCCAACCTGGCGTCGATCCTGCTCACCACCCTGCTGCTGACCTCGCAGCACCTGCTGTATGGCCTGTCGATGCGCCCGGTGCTGTCCAACCAGCCGCTGCGCTGGCGGCTGGGCCTGGGCTTTCTGCTGACCGACGAGTTCTTCGCCCTGACCAGCCAGTACGACCAACAACAGTTCAACCGCTGGTACGCCCTGGGCGTGGGCCTGACCTTCTACGTCGCCTGGAACCTGTTCACCCTGGCCGGCATCCTGCTGGGCCAGAACATTCCACACCTGGACCAACTCGGCCTGGACTTTTCCATCGTCGCTACCTTCGTCGCCCTGATCGCACCGCTGGTGCGCAACCTGGCGACGCTGGTGTGCGTGGCGGTGTCGCTGTTCTGCTCGGTACTGTTCAGCTACTGGCACTGGGAGACCGCCCTGGTGGCCGCAGGCCTGCTGGGCATGAGCGCCGGGTTCATCTGCCAGAAGTTCACCGGAGCCCGCGCATGACCTGGATCCTGATTTTCGCCATGGGCGCCATCGTGTTCCTCAACCGCTACGCGTTCCTGGAGCCGCGCCTGCCCCTGCGCCTGAGCTCCAACGCCCGGCAGTTCCTCGGCTTTGCCGTGCCGGGCATGCTCACCGCCATTTGCGGCCCGATCATCTTCATGCCCGAGCAGCAACTCGATCTGAGCCTGCTCAACCCTTACCTGCTGGGCTCGCTGGTGGCCGTCGCCCTGGTGTTGTTGACCCGCAGCGTGTTGCTGAGCATGCTGGTGAGCATGTTGATCTTCTTCTTCCTGCGCAACTGGCTGGCATGAGCACGCCCTTGCGCGAACAGACACACCTCTGGCAGGCGCCGGCCCTGGGCGACGTCGAGATGCTGCATGCGCGCTTCTTCCAGCAGCGCTTCGCCCCGCATGTGCACGAAGGCTATGTGTTCACCGTGATCGAATCGGGCGCCCAGCGCTTCTGGCACCGTGGCAGCGAGCACCTGGCGCCGGTCGGCAGCATGGTGCTGATCAACCCCGACGAACTGCACACTGGCGCCACCGCCCACGAAGCGGGCTGGCGCTATCGCGGCTTCTACCCCGAACACGAGCGCGTCACCGGCGTGCTCGACGAACTGGAACTGGGCCGCCACGGCATGCCCAGCTTCAAGGACAGCGTGATCCATGACCCAGCCCTGGCCATCGCCTTCAGCCAGCTGCACCAGCTGTCCGAAGCCGGCGCCAGTGCCCTGCAGCAACAGACCGCCTGGCGTCAGGCGGTGCTGGCCCTGGTGCAACGGCACGGGCAATGCGCCGCACCTGCGGCCCCCGGCCACGAACCACTGGCGGTAGCCCGCGCCCGCGAACTGCTGGAAAGCCAACTGGCCGACCCGCCCTCGCTGGAAGCCCTGGCAGCGGCGGTGAACCTGTCGCCGTTCCACTTTGCCCGCGTGTTCCGCCAGGCCACGGGCCTGCCGCCGCATGCCTGGCTGAAACAGCGGCGCCTGGCCCGCGCCCGGGAAATGCTGAAGAGCGGCCTGGTCGCTTCGGAGGTGGCGTTCGACCTGGGTTTTGCCGACCAGAGCCATTTGAGCCGGCAGTTCAAGCAAGCTTACGGGGTGACGCCAGGGGCTTATCGCAACGCCTGCCTTTCGGCTTGAACTGCGTCACCCGGCCTCAGGCAAGCCGGCCAGCCACTGCTACACTGACAAGGCTGAATGGAGGATCCTGCCATGTCCGAAAGAGAGCTCACCACCCTGATATCGCTGATGAACCAGCGCCAGGCCTGCCTGAGCAGTGCCTGCAAGGAGATTGCCGACTGGATCGACCGCCAGGGCGATGTGCCCGCTGCGGGCAAGATCCGCGCGAGCCTCAAGGCGCTGGAGGCTGATGAGGCCCAGGTCCGCAAGACCCTGACCTCGCTGACCCTTGAAAGGCCGCTGCCACGCTTCCGTAGCTAATAAGTGGTGCTGTCAGTCAAATAATTGGGGCCGCTGCGCGGCCCATCGCAGGCAAGCCAGCTCCCACACGGACGGCGCAATCCTTGAGATTTGCACGGTACCTGTAGGAGCTGGCTTGCCTGCGATGGGCTGCGCAGTAGCCCCTTTGTCATTAACTGCCGAGCATCAGCCGCTAAGGCAGACGCTGTATCGGTCAGTGGTTCATGTGCATGTGATCATGCCCACCGCCGGTCTCGGCGTTGAGCGGACGCACTTCTGCCTCTACCTCGACGGTTTCCTTGGCGCCTTTGCCATCTTCGATGGTCAGGGTCAACGGTACCTTGTCGCCTTCCTTCACCTGGTTGTTCAAGCCCATCAGCATCACATGCAGGCCATTCGGGTCCAGGGTCACGGCTTTGCCGGCCGGCAATTCGACAGCCTTCACCTCACGCATGCCCATCACGTCACCGTTCATGGTCATCTCGTGCACCTGCACGGTCTTGGCCACTGGCGAAGCCACGCTCACCAGCTTGCTGTCGCTGCTGGCGGTCAGGGTCATGAAGGCCCCGGTAGACTGCTGGTGCGGTACACTGGCACGCACCCAGGCGTCGCTCACGGTGGTCTGGGCCAGGGCCGGCAAGGCCAGGCCCATCAGTACCAGGGCGGCCAGACCGCGTTTGATCGGTTGCATCGACATTCAGCAGATCTCCATCAGGGTGACCAGGTCTTCGGCGCATTCCTTGGCGTTCAGGGAATGGCCCAGGCTCAGGCGCAGGGTGCCACGTGTATCGTAAACGTAGCTGGTGGACGAGTGAGAAATGGTATAGGTGTCGCCGGCCGGGACTTTCTCGTAGAACACCTTGAATTCCTTGGCCACCGCGGCGATTTCCTCGGGGGTACCGGTCAGGGCGGTGAACGACGGATCGAAGGCCTTGACGTAGGCGTCGAGCACTTCGGGGGTATCGCGCTCCGGGTCGAGGGTGATGAACACCACCTGGAACAGGTCGCGGTCGCGGCCCCGCAGCAGCTTCCTGATTTGCGCCGCGCGCGCCAGGGTGGTCGGGCAGACCGCCGGGCACTGGGTGAAACCGAAGAAGATCATCGGCATGCTGCCGTAGAAGCTCGACAGGGTGCGCACATTGCCTTGGGGGTCCTTGAGGCTGAACTTGCGCCCGAGGATTTCGTTGCTCATGTTCTTGCCGTACTTGAACTCGAGCCCCCGGGCCGGGCTGCAGCCTGCCAGCAGGCCAAGCCCGAGAACGCCCATCCCAGCGACAACTGCGCGCCGGGTATACAGATCATTCATGGAACCATCCTTTACAGGGAAGGTGCCGGCCCTCGGGACGGGCCGGCCGAAAAACCGGGGCATTCTGGCATGACACCCCAAGGGGTTCTACCCGACCAAGGCGGGGATGGCCTGCAGCCCTTTGAATACGGGCTGCGGCCTGTTGTCGCAGGGGTTGAAACCGTAACACTTTGTTGCTATGAGAGCCGACTTGTGGGAGCGACCGCATACGCCTCAAGCACTGTGCAGTACCTGTGGCTTGCCGGCGATGAGGCCAGCCCAGGCAATACAAGGCAGGCGCTCCCACATACAACGACCGCGTCAACCTTAGTAGTAAGCGTTCTCTTTCTGGCTGTGGTCAGTCACGTCACGCACACCCTTCAACTCGGGAACCCGCTCGAGCAGCGTGCGCTCGATGCCTTCCTTCAGGGTCACGTCGGCCTGGCCACAACCCTGGCAACCACCACCGAACTGCAGCACCGCGATGCCGTCGTCGACCACGTCCACCAGGCTCACCTGGCCGCCGTGGCTGGCCAGGCCGGGGTTGATCTCGGTCTGCAGGTAGTAGTTGATGCGCTCGTTGATCGGGCTGTCTTCGTTGACCATCGGCACCTTGGCGTTCGGCGCCTTGATGGTCAGCTGGCCACCCATGCGGTCGGTGGCGTAGTCGACCAGTGCGTCTTCCAGGAACGGCACGCTGACCGCGTCCAGGTAAGCGGTGAAGCTCTTCAGACCCACGGCGGTGTCGTCAGGCTTCTCTTCGCCCGGCTTGCAATAGGCAATGCACGTCTCGGCGTACTGGGTGCCCGGCTGGGTAATGAAAATGCGGATGCCGATGCCAGGCGTGTTCTGCTTGGAAAGCAGATCGGCCAGGTAGTCATGGGCGGCGTCGGTAATGGTTATAGCGCTCATGTAAGTTCCTCACAGACTTGCGGCCAAGTGTACGCCAACCCGGCCTTCGAACAAAGTCCTAGCATTTGACTCGGGAAAGCGCATATTCAGGGGCCGGCTGCCGTGGCGCCACCAGCCAGGCCTGCATTCGCCGGTACAGGCCGCGCTCCAGCCACTGGTAGCTGAACCACGACATTAGTCCAATGGACGGTACGCACAGGGCGAATACCAGGTACGGGTTCCACTGCAGGCGTTGGCTGGCGAACCAACCGGCGTACAGCACCAGCACATGGATCAGGTACACCGAATACGAACAGTCGCCCAAGGCCTTGAGCAGCCGGTTGCCCTGGAACAGTGGTTCCAAAGCAACGAAGGCCAGCACGATCATTGCGCTCGGCACGCCCCAGTGCAGCAGGCGCAGGGAAGCGTCCAGGTGGTAGATGGCCAGGCCTGCCACGCCCAGCAACACCAGCGGCAGCCACCGCCCCTGGCGGATCAGCCCACGACGGTACAACACCCCCAGGCCGATGCCGAGCAGGAACTCGTAGATGATGTCGTTGTTGTAGAAGCGGCTGAGCACACCCAGCCGGCCCAGCACCTCGCTGACCAGCAACAGCACAGCGGTGAGCAGCAGCAGGTGATGCCGTTGCCGTACCAGGAAGGCCAGGCCGAACAGCAGATAGAAGAACATCTCGAAGTTCAGCGTCCAGCCCACGTTCAGGGTCGGGTACAGGCCATAGCCACCGGGGTTTTCCGCCGGGATGAACAGCAGCGACAGCAGCAAGTGCTGCCAGGTGAACACCTGGTGCGGCATCCATCGGCTGAAGGCCAACAGTAGCGCAGCCATCAGCGCCGTATAGAACCAGTAGGCCGGGACGATACGCAGTGCCCGGTTGAGCAGGAACTGGCGCGGTTCGATGGGTTTGTCGCGGGTCGAGAGGTAGATGACCAGCCCGCTGATGACGAAGAAGATGTCGACGCCTACCGCGCCGCGGTCGGTGAGCAGTTGGCCGATGGGGCCGGTGGCATGGAAGTCGAAGAAGATCTGCATGAAATGGTGGCAGACCACCACCCAGGCGGCGAACGCCCGCAGTGCCTGAAGCGAATACAGCATGGAGTACCCTGCGATTGCCGGTGCATTGAGGCCGTTGGGAGCGCTGTGCGCTCCATCGCCGGCAAGCCAGCTCCCACAGGGACCGCGTAAACCCGAAGACAACGCAGACCTGTGGGAGCTGGCTTGCCGGCGATTGGGCTGCCAAGCAGCCCCCGGACCACCTGCTCTTTCCGACCGCAGGCTAATCGGAAAGGTCAGCCAACCCGATCAGAGGTTCTCGTAGCGGTTCATGTCCAGCACGCCCGCCTCGACCGGTTGGGTCTCCTTGATGAAACTGTTCAGGTCATGGAAGTAGCGCCAGAACTCAGGGTGACTGCGGCGCACGCCCCAGCGCATGACGATGCGCTCGAACTTTGCCGGATCATCCTTGGCGTACTCCATGTCCTCGACGAACTCCGGCACATCCTTGGTCGGGATATTGAAGATGAAGTTCGGGTAGCTGCTGAGTATCCCCGGGTACAGGGTCAGGGTATCCAGCCCCGGCTGATAGCGCGCGGCCTCGCCCAGCAGGAACGCCACGTTGCTGTGCGCGCGGTTGCGCAGCAGGCTGTAGACTTGGCGCTGGCCGCCCTGCCCTTCAATGCGCAACATGGTCGCCTCGGGCAACTGGTCGATCACCTTCAGCCCGGCAGCCGGGCGCGACACCAGTCGGCTGAGCGACTGCTCGGCATTGCGGAACTCTTCGCTCATTTGCGGCCGTGAGCAGAACGCCCCCTGGCAGCGGTTGATCGGGTCGGGCGCGGCATTCAGGCTGCCGGTGCGCTGCAACAGTTTCAGGCCGAAGTCGCGCTTGGGGTTGCGCGGGTCGAGCTTGATACCGCTCGGGGTATCGCTGTCGATGTCCTCGTAGTCCAACCACATCTTCACCTTGCCGCTGTTCTGGTACCAGTCGCTGAGAATCGCCTTGCGCTGGTCGGCTGGCATCAGGCGCAGGAAGTTGACCTCGGCACCGTTGCGGATCAGGTCGAAGTACAGGCGTGTCTGCAACTGGTGCGACACGTTGCCGAACACGTCGAAGTTGACCGCCAGTTGGTAATAGGTGCGTTCGAACAACGGGTAGTCGAACAGCCACACGGTCAGCGGCACGTCCCCAATCAGGCCCTTGCTCACCGAGGCGCTGTCGAAGTGGCGGAAGATGCTCAGCAGGGCGTTGTCGTTACCGGCCCACAGGGTCGCCCAGCCCGGCGCCGGCATGTCGGCATAGGCTTCGCGGCGCAGTTTCTCGTACTCGTTGCGCTTGTCCCGGTAGGCGTGCCACAAGCTCAGCACACTGCCCACATCATCGATCTGCCCGGGCATGGCCAGCAGCGGCGTGGCCTCGCCCCGGTACTTGGCATCGGTGATGTAGCGATCGAAGGCCGGCTCCTGGAACAGCGCCCAGAAATTGTCGCGGATCACATCGGTGGCGATCTGCCCACGGCATACCGGGCCACGGATGAAGGTACGCACGAAGTACTCGGCGTTATCCAGCATGAACTGGTAACGCGCTACCGCCGGGATCGCCTCGAAGGTTTCGAACGGGTTGGCCCGGTGGCGTGGGCCGTAGCCCGGCAACGAGGTCGCGTGCCAGTCCCCCGCATAGAACAGCTGCTTCACGCGCTTGAGCTTCTGCGGCCCCATCGGGTAGGTGATGTGGGTCTTGTGCACGATCACGCCCTGCACCGGGGTCAGGCGATAATAGAAGTCGGTACCGGGCGGGTCATTGGGGCGACGCGTGGCAATGATGTCGACCGGCTGGCCGCTGGGCGTGCGCGAACGCACCCACTGGAAGAAGTGGCCCTGCTCACCACCGACGAAGTGGATGTGCGCCAGGAACAGATGCTCGTACAGCCAGCGGCCGACCAACGCCTCGGTGGAGCCCGGGCGGTTGAGCAGTTCTTCCCAGTCGGCGATCTGCTTGGCCTCGACCGCGCTCGGCTGTATCGGCTGGTACTCGACCGGCGCACCGGCCGCCAACCAGCGGCGCATGGTGTCGTATTCCTTGTCGGTCAGGCCGGTGACCGCCAGTGGCATGCCCTCCTTGGGATGGGCGCCGGCGTAGGCGTCGAACTCATGGGGCAAGGGGCACATGTTATTGCGGTTCAGGCCCAGGACGATCTCGTCAGGCAGCTTGGCATTGGGCGTGAGCGGGGTCTTGTGCCCCAGCTCCAGCATGCGCGCCATCAGCGCGGCCTGGCTGCCCTGGTTGTCGAGCACCGAGTAGAAGCCCTTCTTGCGCCATTCGCCCTCGCTGTGGGCGTCGTAGAACAACCGCGTGGTGGGCACCGCCTTGCTGCGGTCGCCCTGGTACACCGGGACCTTGCTGGCCCCGCGCACCGCGCCTTCGGGGCTTTCCAGCTTCAGCTGGCAGGCGGCGTCGTTGCAGGCGTGGCAGGCCACGCATTTCTCGGTGAAGATCGGTTGAATGTCCCGGCTGTAGGAAATAGCCGGGCTCGACTGGGGGGCTTGCCCGAACACCGCGCCGCTGATGAACAGGGCGAAGGCGCCGACAAGAATACGATGCACCATGTGCGGAAAGTCCTGGGTATTGAAAGCCATCACGATTTTTTGCCTGGTCGTCCTTGGGTGCCGGGGCTTTGCCGCCAACATGAGCAGTTTTCATGAAAATGGGCAATGCGCCTAAAAACCGCGCAGCTTTGTTATGATTCCGCACCTTCTGATTTTTGCCCGACCAGGTAGTTCCTATGTCCGACCGCAGCGCTCGTCTCCAAGCACTCCAGCACGCACTCAAAGAGCGCATCCTGATTCTCGACGGCGGCATGGGTACTATGATCCAAAGTTACCGCCTCGAGGAACACGACTATCGTGGCACGCGTTTCGCCGATTGGCCAAGCGATGTCAAGGGTAACAACGACCTGTTGCTGCTCAGCCGCCCGGACGTGATCGCCGCCATCGAGAAGGCCTACCTGGATGCCGGCGCCGATATCCTCGAAACCAACACCTTCAACGCCACGCAGATTTCCCAGGCCGACTACGGCATGGAGTCGCTGGTCTACGAGCTGAACGTCGAAGGCGCGCGCATCGCCCGCCAGGTGGCCGATGCCAAGACCCTGGAAACACCCGACAAGCCGCGCTTCGTCGCCGGCGTGCTCGGCCCTACCAGCCGCACCTGCTCGATTTCCCCGGACGTCAACGACCCTGGCTACCGCAACGTCAGCTTCGACGAGCTGGTAACGAACTATGTCGAGGCCACCCGTGGCCTGATCGAAGGCGGCGCCGACCTGATCCTGATCGAGACCATCTTCGACACCCTCAACGCCAAGGCGGCGATCTTCGCCGTGCAGCAGGTGTTCGAGGACGACGGCATCGAACTGCCGATCATGATCTCCGGCACCATCACCGACGCCTCCGGCCGTACTCTGTCGGGCCAGACCACCGAAGCGTTCTGGAACTCGGTGCGCCACGCCAAGCCGATTTCCGTAGGCCTGAACTGCGCCCTCGGCGCCAAGGACCTGCGCCCGTACCTGGAAGAGCTGTCGACCAAGGCCGACACCCACGTTTCGGCGCACCCCAACGCCGGCCTGCCGAACGCCTTCGGTGAATACGACGAAACCCCGGCCGAAATGGCTGCGGTGGTCGAAGAGTTCGCCGCCAGCGGCTTCCTCAACATCATCGGCGGTTGCTGCGGCACCACCCCGGGCCACATCCAGGCCATCGCCGAGGCCGTGGCCAAGTACCCGCCACGGGAAATCCCGGAAATCGCCAAGGCCTGCCGCCTGTCGGGCCTGGAGCCGTTCACCATCGATCGCCAGTCGCTGTTCGTCAACGTCGGCGAGCGCACCAACATCACCGGTTCCGCCAAGTTCGCCCGGCTGATCCGTGAAGAGAACTACACCGAGGCCCTGGAAGTCGCCCTGCAGCAGGTCGAGGCCGGCGCCCAGGTGATCGACATCAACATGGACGAAGGGATGCTCGACTCCCAGGCCGCCATGGTCCGTTTCCTCAACCTGATCGCCGGTGAGCCGGACATCTCGCGCGTGCCGATCATGATCGACTCCTCCAAGTGGGAAGTGATCGAAGCGGGCCTGAAGTGCATCCAGGGCAAGGGCATCGTCAACTCGATCTCCATGAAAGAAGGCGTCGAACAGTTCAAGCACCACGCCCGCCTGTGCAAACGCTACGGCGCCGCGGTGGTGGTGATGGCCTTCGACGAGGTCGGCCAGGCCGACACCGCCGCACGCAAGAAGGAAATCTGCCAGCGCAGCTACGACATTCTGGTCAACGAAGTGGGCTTCCCGCCGGAAGACATCATCTTCGACCCGAACATCTTCGCCGTGGCCACCGGTATCGAAGAGCACAACAACTATGCCGTCGACTTCATCGAGGCCTGTGCCTACATTCGCGACCACCTACCGCACGCGCTGAGTTCGGGCGGCGTGTCCAACGTGTCGTTCTCGTTCCGTGGCAACAACCCGGTGCGTGAGGCGATCCACTCGGTGTTCCTCTACCACGCGATCCAGAACGGCCTGACCATGGGTATCGTCAACGCCGGCCAGCTGGAAATCTACGACGAGATCCCCGCTGCACTGCGCGAAAAGGTCGAGGACGTGGTGCTCAACCGCACCCCGCACGGCACCGACGCCCTGCTGGCGATTGCTGACGACTACCGCGGCGGTGGCGCCACCAAGGAAGTGGAAAACGAAGAGTGGCGCTCGCTGCCGGTGGAAAAACGCCTGGAGCATGCGCTGGTCAAGGGCATCACCGCGTTCATCGTCGAAGACACCGAAGAATGCCGCCAGCAGTGCGCGCGCCCCATCGAAGTGATCGAAGGCCCGCTGATGAACGGCATGAACGTGGTCGGCGACCTGTTCGGCGCGGGCAAGATGTTCCTGCCCCAGGTGGTCAAGTCAGCCCGCGTGATGAAGCAGGCGGTGGCGCACCTGATCCCGTTCATCGAGGCCGAGAAAGGCGACAAGCCGGAAGCCAAGGGCAAGATCCTGATGGCCACGGTGAAAGGCGACGTGCACGACATCGGCAAGAACATCGTCGGCGTGGTGCTGGGCTGTAACGGCTACGACATCGTCGACCTTGGCGTGATGGTGCCGGCCGAGAAAATTCTGCAAACCGCCCGCGACGAAAAGTGCGACATCATCGGCCTGTCCGGCCTGATCACGCCGTCGCTGGACGAGATGGTCCACGTCGCCCGCGAAATGCAGCGCCAGAACTTCGAACTGCCGCTGATGATCGGCGGTGCCACCACGTCCAAAGCGCACACTGCGGTCAAGATCGAACCGAAGTACAGCAACGATGCCGTGGTCTACGTCACCGACGCCTCGCGTGCGGTCGGCGTGGCCACCCAGCTGCTGTCCAAGGAACTCAAACCGGGCTTCATCGAGAAGACCCGCCAGGAATACGTGGAAGTACGCGAGCGCACCGCCAACCGCAGTGCCCGCACCGAGCGCCTGAGCTACGCCCAGGCCATCGCCGCCAAGCCGCAGTACGACTGGGCCGGCTACCAGCCTGCAGTGCCCTCCTTCACCGGCGTCAAGGTGCTGGAAGACATCGACCTGCGCACCCTGGCCGAATACATCGACTGGACCCCGTTCTTCATCTCCTGGGACCTGGCCGGCAAGTTCCCGCGCATCCTCAG
The DNA here is from genome assembly GCF_000935045.1 of Pseudomonas sp. 10-1B. Taxonomy (GTDB): domain Bacteria; phylum Pseudomonadota; class Gammaproteobacteria; order Pseudomonadales; family Pseudomonadaceae; genus Aquipseudomonas. Next base: position 58,144 of record NZ_JYKS01000012.1, on the reverse strand, counting down.
CGACGAAGTGGTCGGCGAGGCCGCCACGGCGTTGTACAAGGATGCCCGCGAGATGCTCGACAAGCTGATCGACGAGAAGCTGATCAGCGCCCGCGCGGTGTTCGGCTTCTGGCCGGCCAACCAGGTGGCCGATGACGACATCGAAGTCTACGGCCCAGACGGCCAGGCCCTGGCCACCCTGCACCACCTGCGCCAGCAGACCATCAAACCGGACGGCAAGCCCAACTGGTCGCTGGCCGACTTCGTCGCGCCGAAGGCCAGCGGCGTCAGCGACTATGTCGGTGGCTTCATCACCACCGCCGGCATCGGTGCCGAGGAAGTGGCCAAGGCCTACCAGGACAAGGGCGACGACTACAGCTCGATCATGGTCAAGGCCCTGGCCGACCGCCTGGCCGAAGCCTGTGCCGAGTGGCTGCACGAACAGGTGCGTAAAGAACACTGGGGCTATGCCCACGACGAGCAGCTGGACAACGAGGCGCTGATCAAGGAGCAATACCGCGGCATTCGCCCGGCCCCGGGCTACCCGGCCTGCCCCGACCACACCGAGAAGGAAACCCTGTTCCGCCTGCTCGATGGCACTGCCATTGGCGAAACCGGGCCGAGCGGCGTGTTCCTCACCGAGCACTTCGCGATGTTCCCGGCGGCGGCGGTCAGCGGCTGGTACTTCGCCCATCCGCAGGCGCAGTATTTTGCCGTGGGCAAGGTCGACAAGGACCAGATCGAGAACTACAGCGCACGTAAAGGTCAGGATGTGAGTGTTAGCGAGCGCTGGCTGGCGCCTAACCTGGGTTACGACAGCTAAGAGCGCATTGGCTTCTTCGCGGGCTTGCCCGCTCCCACAGGTAAATCACCGCCCTTGAGGTTTGTGCTGTACCTGTGGGAGCGGGCAAGCCCGCGAAGAGGCCATCACAGGCAACCTCACAACCATTGCCTACACTGTCCCTGATTGCCTCTGATTTCTTCAGGAGCCAGCATGGACGATTCCAGCCAGGGCAAACCCCCGACCTTCTGGCAGATGCTGCAGAGCATCCTCGCTGCCGCCTTCGGCGTGCAAAGCGGCAAGAACCGCGCCCGCGACTTCACCCACGGCAAGGCTAGCCATTTCATTGCGCTGGGGACGTTGTTTACCCTGGTGTTCATCGCCGTATTGATCGGCCTGGTGCAGTTGGCCCTGCATCTTACCCGCTAGCCTGTTCCGGCCCCTTCGCGGGCAAGCCCGCTCCTACACGGTCCGCGCAACCCTTGTAGGAGCGGGCTTGCCCGCGAAAGGGCCGGAACCGGCAAAATAAAAGCGTCTGCGGGATTCCCTCCCGCAGGCGCCCTGGCTACATCACGGTCTAGAAAGACAAGTCTACTGGTGGCTGACCCAATACACGGCAGTGACCACCACCAGGACGATCAGGCACAGGATCGCCCAGGCATCGACGCTGCTGTCAGCTTTGCGGACCTTGGTTGAGTTTCCCATTGCATTGCCTCTTGTAGTGGTTATGGGAATGCACTTCACCATCAGCAGTTAAGACGAGCAATGCCCTTCCCTCAAGCAGGGTCTTTCAATATTCGACCGGTGACGTCAGAAACGGGTACTGGTAGCTGGCCGATCGCCCTTCGGCGCTGTAATGCCGGAAATCGACGCCATAGTCAGCCCGTTCCAGCAGTTTCAGCCAACGCCTGGCCTTGGCCTGGTCGATCGGTTGCAGCACCGGCATGCGGTGCTCGCGCAGGCCGTCGCGGTTCACCGCCAGCCCCTGGGCATCATCGTGGAGCATCACCATGGCCCAGCCACCTAAGGTGAAATGCCCGCCCAGCAGCACGCTCAGGCGCCCATCGATACGCGCGCGCAAGGCCTCGGGCGAACTGTTGATGGCGCTGAACAGCACATCGCGCCCCGGCTTGCGCCCCGCCTCCTCGAACGCCTGCATGGCCCCAAAGGCCATCTCGTCATTGGCCGACCACACCAGGCGGGTAGCCGGGTAGCGCTCCAGCAGCAGTTGTGCCTGCTCGTAGGCACGCTGGCGGCTCCAGCCGCCGTACACCACCTGGCGCAAACGCACCTGGGGGAAGTCCGCCAAGGCGCGGCGCATGCCTTGCTCGCGCAACTGCGAAGCAGGGGTGGTCTTGATCGCGGCAAAGGCCACTAGGTCCACCGGCCCGCTGTCGCGGGGCAATTGCGCGACCATCTGGCGCAACATTTGGAAACCCGCCTGCTCGTCGTTGGTCATCAAGGTGCTCAGTGGTTCGGCATACTTGTCGGGCTGGGCCTCGATACTGCGCGCCTGGCTGACGGTGAGGCCATTGTTGACCAGTAACAGCTTGACCCCGGTGCCACGCGACAGGCGCATGATTTCCGGTGCCACGTACTGCTCGTTGACCAGCACCAGGTAGTCCGGCCGTTGCGGCCCGCTCAGGATCGCCCTGGCCTGGGTCAGTGTCAGGTCGGCGCGGCGCTCGCTGTATTCCACGTGCAGGGTCATGCCCAGCTCGTCCGCGGCGGCCTGCATGAAGCGGGTGTAGCTGGTCCAGAATGTCTCGGTGGACAGCCCCGGGTTGAGGAAAACCACCGAAGCAGGCTGCGCGCTTGCCGCCAGCGGCAGGGCAAGACACAAGCTTTGGCACAGGGCCTTGAGCATGGGGTCACTCTCTGCGAAGCAAACCGCGGATTATAAACGCCAGGCCTTGCCCAGCGCACAAATGCCAGTCAGTCTCACATAGTCCATTTGGTTCTTTTCATATGCAAAAACATCACTTTAGCGCATAAACGCAACCTGCTATCGTTCCCCGGCTCCGAAGCGGAGTGCGCGGCCGTGCGCGCGAATAGCTGCATGCCTGAGACAGGACTTTTATGTACGTATACGACGAGTACGATCAGCGGATCATCGAGGACCGCGTCAAGCAGTTCCGTGATCAGACCCGCCGCTACCTGGCCGGTGAGCTGAGCGAGGAAGAATTCCGCCCTCTGCGCCTGCAGAACGGCCTTTATATCCAACGTTTCGCGCCGATGCTGCGAGTCGCGGTGCCCTACGGCCAACTGAGCGCCCGCCAGGTCCGCACCCTGGCCAAGATCGCCCGCGACTACGACAAGGGCTACGCCCACATCTCCACCCGCCAGAACGTGCAGTACAACTGGCCGGCGCTGGAAGACATCCCGGACATCCTCGCCGAGCTGGCCACCGTGCAGATGCACGCGATCCAGACCAGCGGCAACTGCCTGCGCAACACCACTACCGACCAGTTCGCCGGTGTCGCCGCAGACGAAATCATCGACCCGCGCCCGTGGTGCGAAATCGTCCGCCAGTGGACCACCTTCCACCCGGAATTCGCCTACCTGCCGCGCAAGTTCAAGATTGCCATCAACGGCTCGCAGGAAGACCGCGCCGCCATCGAAGTGCATGACATCGGCCTGGAACCGGTGCGCAACGACGCTGGCGAACTGGGCTTCCGTGTCCTGGTCGGTGGCGGCCTGGGCCGGACCCCGGTAGTAGGCTCGTTCATCAACGAGTTCCTGCCGTGGCAAGACCTGATCAGCTACCTGGACGCCATCCTGCGTGTGTACAACCGTTACGGTCGCCGTGACAACAAGTACAAGGCGCGGATCAAGATCCTGGTCAAGGCCCTCACTCCGGAAGTGTTCGCCGAGAAGGTCGAGGCCGAAATGGTCCACCTGCGGGGCGGCAGCACCACCCTGACCGAAGCCGAAGTGCAGCGCGTGTCGCGCCACTTCGTCGACCCGGAGTACCTGGCCCTCGACAACGTCGACTACGCCGCCCTGGACGCCGAGTACCCAGGCTTCGCCCGCTGGCGCTCGCGCAACACCCGCGCCCACAAGCGCCCTGGCTACGTGGCCGTGACCCTGTCGCTCAAGCCCACTGGCGTTGCCCCGGGCGACCTGACCGACAAGCAGCTGGACGCCGTGGCCGACCTGGCCGAGCGCTACAGCTTCGGCTTCCTGCGCACCTCGCACGAACAGAACATCATCCTCGCCGACGTCGAGCAGCGCCAGCTGCACGCCCTGTGGCTGGAACTGCGCGAGGGCGGCTTCGCCACGCCGAACATCGGCCTGCTGACCGACATCATCTGCTGCCCGGGCGGTGACTACTGCTCGCTGGCCAACGCCAAGTCGATCCCGATCGCCGAATCCATCCAGCGCCGCTTCGACGACCTGGACTACCTGTTCGACATCGGCGAAATCGACCTGAACATCTCCGGCTGCATGAACGCCTGCGGCCACCACCACGTAGGCCACATCGGCATCCTCGGCGTGGACAAGAAGGGTGAAGAGTTCTACCAGGTGTCGCTGGGCGGTAACGCCGCGCGCGGTGCGAGCCTGGGCAAGATCCTCGGCCCGTCCTTCGCCCAGGATGACATGGCCGATGTGATCGAGAAGCTGATCGCCGTGTACGTCGAGCAACGTACCGAGGAAGAGCGTTTCATCGACACCTACCAGCGTATCGGCATCGACCCCTTCAAGGAACGCGTCTATGCAGCGAATCATTAAGAACAACCAGATCGTCGACGAAACCTGGCACCTGCTGCCCAAGGAAACCTCGTTCGACGAACTGACCAACTGCGACGACTACATCGTCCCGTTGCAGATGTGGCGTGACCATGCCCACGTGCTCAAGGCCCGCGACGGCGGCCTGGGCGTGTGGCTGGACAGCGACGAAGAAGCCGAGGAAATCGGCGAGGACGTACAGCACTTCCAGGTCATCGCGCTGAACTTCCCGGCGTTCACCGATGGGCGCAGCTATTCCAATGCGCGCCTGCTGCGTGACCGCTACAAGTTCAAGGGCGAGCTGCGCGCCATTGGCGACGTACTGCGCGACCAGCTGTTCTTCATGGCCCGTTGCGGCTTCGACGCGTTCGCCATCCGTGCCGACAAGGACCCGGAAGACGCACTGCAAAGCCTGAAGGACTTCTCGGTGACCTACCAGGCCGCCACCGACGAGCCGCTGCCGCTGTTCCGCCGCCGCTGATCGTCACCCTGCAATACCTGACGGCCCGCCTCTTGGCGGGCCGTTTCGTTCCTGCTGTGCCGGCCCTGTGGGAGCGGGTTTACCCGCGAAGAGGCCGGTACAGGATATAACCGATACTCCAGCAACAGCGTCACAACTTGGCCGCCAATTCTTGACCATGACGCAAATGACCTTGGCCCCACCCCACCTTAATCAATCTCCCTCAACCCTGCACACTGCTCCCCTCACTCACCAGGAGCAGCCCCATGAACATTCCATCCTTCGGCCTCGGTACCTTCCGCCTCACCGGCCAAGCTGTCATCGATTCGGTCAAGTCGGCCCTGGAACTGGGCTACCGAGTCATCGACACCGCACAGATCTACCAGAACGAAGCCGACGTTGGCCAGGCCATCGCCGAAAGCGGCGTGCCGCGCAGCGAGCTGTTCATCACCACCAAGATCTGGGTCGACAACTACGCGGCCGACAAGCTGGTTCCCAGCCTGCGGGAAAGCCTGCAGAAACTGCGCACCGACTACGTCGACCTGCTGCTGATCCACTGGCCAGCCCCAGGCAACGGCGTTGAACTGCGCGAGTACATGACCGCGCTGGCAGAAGCCAAGCAGCTGGGCCTGACCCGCCAGATCGGTGTATCCAACTTCAATATCGAGCTGACCCGCCAGGCCATCGACGTGGTAGGCAAAGGCGAAATCGCCACCAACCAGATAGAACTCAGCCCGTACCTGCAGAACAGCAAGCTGGCCGCGTTCCTCAAGGAACAAGGCATTACCGTCACCTCCTACATGACCCTGGCCTACGGCAAGGTGCTGAAGGACCCAGTACTTGCCGACATCGCCGCCAAGCACAAGGCCACCGTCGCCCAGGTTGCCCTGGCCTGGGCGCTGCAATCGGGCTATGCGGTGATCCCGTCCTCGACCAAGCGCGAGAACCTGGCCAGCAACCTGCTCGCTCGCGACCTGCGCCTGGATGCCGACGACCTGGCGCGCATTGCCGCGCTCGAGCGCAATGGCCGTGAAGTCAGCCCGGATGGCCTGGCGCCGGTCTGGGACTGATCAGGCGGCCCTCCTCCATATTCATTGCGGAACTCCTGATGAGCACACTTTCCCCCAAACGGGTGCTGTTCGCCCTGGCGATCGGCGCCTTCGGCATCGGCACCACCGAATTCACCCCCATGGGCCTGCTGCCGGTGATCGCCCAAGGTGTCGATGTGAGCATCCCCAGCGCGGGCATGCTGATTACCGCCTATGCCATCGGCGTGATGGTCGGCGCGCCGATCATGACCCTGTTGTTCAGCCGTTTCGGCAAGCGCGCCGCACTGATGGCGCTGATGGCCATCTTCACCCTCGGCAACCTGCTGTCGTCGGTGTCGCCAGACTATTACACCCTGCTCGCCTCGCGGCTGGTCACCAGCCTCAACCACGGCGCGTTCTTCGGCCTGGGGGCAGTGGTGGCAGCCAGCGTGGTGCCCAAGGAGAAACAGGCCAGTGCCGTGGCCACCATGTTCATGGGCCTGACCATCGCCAACATCGGTGGCGTGCCGGCCGCCACCTGGGTCGGCCAGCAGGTCGGCTGGCGCATGGCCTTTGCCGGTACCGCCGCGCTTGGCCTGCTGGCCATGGCCGCGCTGTGGTACGCGCTGCCCAAGGGTGAACGCGGTAGCGTGCCGCATGTACGCAAGGAACTGGCGGTGATCGCCCGCCCCAGCGTGCTGCTGGCGATGGCCACCACCGTGCTCGGTGCCGGCGCCATGTTCACCTTGTACACCTACGTAGCGCCGGTGCTGGCCGAACTGACCGGCGCCTCGGACAGCTTCGTCACCCTGGGCCTGGTGTTGATCGGCGTTGGTTTCACCCTGGGCAACAGCCTGGGTGGCCGCCTGGCCGACTGGTCGCTGGATGGCGCGGCGCGAATCTTCCTCGCTGCCCTGGCGCTGATCATGCTGCTGATGCCGCTGGTGCTGGGCAGCCACATCGGCGCTGCCATCGCCTTGCTGGTGTGGGGCATGTTCACTTTCGCCGTGGTCCCTCCGCTGCAGATGCGGGTGATGATCGCCGCCATCGAAGCACCGGGGCTGGCCTCGTCGATCAACGTTGGCGCGTTCAACCTGGGTAATGCCGTGGGCGCGGCGCTGGGTGGGGCGGTAATCAGCCTGGACCTGGGTTATGCCGCCGTGCCGATGGCCGGGGGTCTGCTGGCGGCTGCCGGGCTGCTGCTGGTGTGGCTGGGCGGGCGCAGCAAGGCAGCAGGAAAAGCCGCGTCCCATATCGCCTGATCGCCGGCTTACCGTAATGCCAGTCAGTTAAGCAATTTGGGGCCGCTTTGCGGCCCTTCGCGGGCACACCCACAGGGGGCACCGACCTGAAGGGACGGTCGGGGGATTGGTTCAAGGCAATTGCTCCCAACTCGACCGCATTGACCTGAGGCCATGCGCACCCTTGTGGGAGCAACTGTCTTGTATTGCCTGGACTGGCCTCATCGCTGGCAAGCCAGCTCCCACAGGTACTGCACAGGGCTTGAGGCCCATGCGGTCGAGGTGGGAGCTGGCTTGCCGGCGATAGGGCCAGGACAGGCAGCACATGACAGGTGGCGGGGCGCTCGGTAGAAACGGTTTACCGCGGAATCGGTATTGTTCCATGCACTGAAATTAAGAAGTGCCCGACACGTCCATTCTCTGTTCGGGCATCGGCTACTAATCTCCTACAAGCCAATCGACCCGAGGAGTAGCCCGATGCCCCGCCCACCCGTTCCGCCCTTCACCCGCGAAAGCGCCATCGAAAAGGTCCGCCTGGCCGAGGATGGCTGGAACAGCCGTGACCCTGCCAAGGTCGCGCTTGCCTATACCGCCGACACCGTCTGGCGTAACCGCGTCGAATTCCCCCGTGGCCGTGCGCAGGTCGAGGCCTTCCTGACGCGCAAATGGAACCATGAGCTCGAATACCGCCTGATCAAGGAGCTCTGGGCGTTCACCGGCAACCGTATTGCCGTGCGCTATGCCTACGAGTACCACGACGACAGCGGCCAGTGGTACCGCGCCTATGGCAACGAAAACTGGGAGTTTGCCGATGACGGGCTGATGCAGAACCGCCACTCGAGCATCAACGAGCACCCCATCAGCGAAACCGAGCGCAAGTTCCGCTGGCCGCTGGGGCGGCGCCCGGATGATCACCCAGGGCTCAGCGAGCTGGGGCTCTGATCAGCCCCACGGCAGCATAACCCTGGCTTGCTGGCGATAGGGCCTTCTGGGCACGGATGCCCGAAACGCGACAGTGGCTGCCTGTTCGGCGTGAGACAGGCAACCCGGGCACTGGCTACCCTCCTTGGGCAATGCCTTGTTCCCCTCGACAGAAGAAATTCGCCCATGACGACTCCCGCCGCCTCTCTGGCCGCCACGACGCCAGCCGACCAACCCCAGGGCTTTCTGGTCCGCATCGTCGGCGCTGCCGCCTTCGCCCACCTGCTCAACGACCTGATCCAGGCCGTGCTGCCATCGATCTACCCGATGCTCAAGAGTGACTTCGCGCTGAGCTTTGCCCAGATCGGCTGGATCGCCCTGGTCTACCAGGTGACCGCATCCCTGCTGCAACCCTGGGTTGGCCTGTTCACCGACAAGCATCCGCAGCCTTACTTGCTGCCCGCCGGCATGCTGGTCACGCTGGTGGGTATCGCCCTGCTCGCCTTCGCTGGCAGCTATGAAATGCTGCTGGTGGCCGCCGCAGTGGTTGGCGTAGGATCGGCGACCTTCCACCCAGAAGCCTCGCGGGTAGCCCGGATGGCCTCCGGCGGGCGCTTCGGCACCGCGCAGTCGACCTTTCAGGTCGGCGGCAACACCGGCTCGGCCCTCGGCCCGCTGCTTACCGCCGCCATCGTCATTCCACACGGCCAACCTGCCATTGCCTGGTTCATGCTGGCCGCCGCGCTGGCAGTGTTCGTGCTGTTGCGTGTGACCGGCTGGAGCGTGCGCCACGGCCAGGCCCGGCTCAAGACCTTCGCCGGCCAGCAGGCTCCGGGACTGTCCCGTGGCGCCATGTGGCGCGCGGTGGGGGTGATCGCCGTGCTGATGTTCGCCAAGTTCGTGTACATCGCCTCGTTCACCAACTACTTCACCTTCTACCTGATCGAGCATTTCGGCCTGAGCGTGCAGCACAGCCAGTTGTACCTGTTCGTGTTCCTCGCGGCCGTGGCACTGGGCACCTTCGCCGGCGGCCCGGTGGGTGACCGCATCGGGCGCAAGGCGGTGATCTGGGTCTCGTTCCTCGGCGTAGCGCCCTTCGCCCTCGCCCTGCCCTATGCCAACCTGGCCTGGACAGCGGTACTGGCGGTGGCCATCGGCCTGGTGATGTCCTCGGCCTTCGCCGCCCTGGTGGTGTATGCCCAGGAAGCGGTGCCAGGCCGGGTCGGCATGGTGTCGGGGGTGATGTTCGGGCTGATGTTCGGCATCAGCGGCATCGGTGCCGCCGGGCTCGGCGAACTGGCCGACCGGCATGGCATCGAGTGGGTGTACCAGGCCATCGCGTTCCTGCCGCTGCTCGGGCTGGCCACCGCGCTACTGCCGGCCACGCGCTCGCAAGCCCGCCCCAGCCGTTGCTGCTAAAGTGGCCCTGCCAGGGGGAGGCTGTAGACGAGGTGTCGATGGTAAAGCCGCAACATGAATTGCTGGTGGAAGTTGACGAGTGGACCTGGGAGGTGGGTAGCCGCGCGACGGACTACCCGCCCGACTGGTTCATCGAACCCCACAGCCATGCCAAGCATCAACTGATCTATGCCATCAAAGGCCTGATGATCGTCGAGTCCAGGAACGAACGCTGGACCGTGCCACCCAGCCGCGGCGTATGGATGCCCTGTGGCCAGGTGCATGCGATCCGCTGTGTCGGCGATGTGAAGATGCGCAGCGTGTTCGTGCGCACCGACGCCGCAGCCGGCCTGCCGTTGCAGAGCAAGGCCATCAGCATCTCGCCGTTGCTCAGTGAACTGATCAAGGCCTCCGTGGGCTTTGCCGCGCCGTTTGCCGAAGACTCGCGCGAAGCCCGGGTGATGCGCCTGATCCTCGACGAGATCTGCGTGCTGCCAACCTTGCCGCTGAAGCTATCGCAGCCCAGCGACAAGCGCCTGCAGGCAATCTGCTCGGCGTTGCATGACCGGCCTGACGATAACGCCACCGTGGCCGACTGGGGCGTGCGGCTGGGGGTGGACGAAAAGACCATCCAGCGCCTGTTCCGCAAGGAAACCGGCATGACCTTCGGCCAGTGGCGCCAGCAGGCTCGGCTGATGCAGGCGCTGGAACGGATCGCCCTGGGCGAGCGGATCATCGATGTGGCAGGCATGCTGGGGTATGACAGCCCAAGTGCCTTTGCCAGCATGTTCAAGCGCCAGTTCGGCACTACACCGAGTCAGTTCTTCAAATGATCGGGGGCGTTTCGGTCAGCGTACCTACGCCCCTGGGGCCGCGTTGCGGCCCATCGCAGGCAAGCCAGCTCCCACAGGGGATACGCAAAGCTTGAGACCTGCGCGGTACCTGTGGGAGCTGGCTTGCCTGCGATGGGCTGCACAGCAGCCCCAATGTGCCTTATAGGCTTAACTGACTGGCATTAAGGGCAGTCCGCGAGCACGCCCTCTATCCGAACCGCATCGAGTAAAACAATGTCCCCCCACGATCGCCCCTGTGCAAACCAGCACCCGCCACCCGCCAGCACCACCGTGGTGAGCATCGGCGGCGGCATCATCGGCCTCACCGCCGCACTGACCCTCGCCAACGCAACATACCAGTGGTGGTGCTAGAAAAGGGGCGCATCGCCGGCGAGCAGTCATCGGGCAACCTGGGCTGGGTGCGCAAGACCAACCGCCACGCCCACGACATTCCCCTTACCTTGGCGGCGGACCTGGTGTCCCAATCCGACCCGCTTATCGACCCGACGCCCTACCGCTTCGAGCGCTTCGATGTCGCCGCGTAGGTTGCCGGGGGCCCGGATCAGCCTGGGATGAAAATTACAAGGGCCGGCCTGTATGATACGACCGAGCCCAACCGAGACCTGATGATGGCCAAAGATACCGACACCGAAGGCGCGCCACGACGCCACAGCGGCCGCTACATATACGAAGAGCTGCGCAAACAGATCCTCACCCTCAAGCTCAAACCCGGCGTGCAACTGGACGAAGTGTCGCTGGCTGCGCAGTTCGGGCTGTCCCGCTCGCCAGTACGCGATGCCCTCGCCCGCCTGATCACCGAAGGCCTGGTGGTGATCCTGCCGAACCGCACCACGCTGGTGACGCCGTTCGAGATCGAGGAATTCCCCAACTACATCTCCGCCCTGGACCTGATCCAGCGCGCCGTCACCCGCCTGGCCGCCACCCAGCATCGCGAAGAAGACCTTGAGGCCATCCGCAAGGCCGACGCCGCCTACCTCAAGGCCGTGACCACTGGCGACTTCCAGGCCATGTCCGAGCTGAACAAAGCCTTCCACATGGCCATTGCCCATGCTGGACGCAACCCTTATTTCATCAACTACTACGAGCGCCTGCTGGGCGAAGGCCAGCGCTTGCTGCACCTGCACTTCGATCATGTGGTCAGTTCCGCCAGCACCCACCGCCTTGGCCGCGACCACGATGAAATCATCGCGGCCATCGCCGCTCGCGACGCCGACGCTGCCGAAGCCGCCGCGCACGAACACACCATGCTGTTCCAGCGCCGGTTCCTCGACTACATGCAGCAGAACCTGACGGCTCGCATGTCTATCGCCTGACAGACCTTGCCGGCAAGCGACGAAAAACCGGTACTGGCATAGATGTTTTCCCGACAAGCTGTTGCGAATTTACTTACAGTGAAATACTGTATGTACATACAGCAAAACAAGGAAATGCCTGTGTCCAGTACCGCCTCCGCCACCCCAAGCAGCTATGAACAACTGGGTATGCGCATCCAGAAAATCATCAACAGCCCCACCGCCCAGCGCAGCCGCGCGGCGTTGATCTTCCGTCTGGAACAGGAAACCCCGGAAGATTGGGACAGCCTGCTCGAGGAAATCGCCGAAAACGACAACGTCACCCTCGCCCACCGCGACGATGGCGGCGTGCAGATCTTCTGGACAGTACCGAAGGAAGACTGACCGCGCATGAGAGCTTCGCTTTTCGCGGCAGCCTGGCCGAAACGCGTTCGTCGGGCCGGTCAACCTCAAGGCATGTGGCTGAAAGTCAGGCCAGCGTCTCCAGGTAGGCGCGTGCTTCCCGATAACGGGCCAGCCGCGCCAGGTCGGCCGGGCCTGGGCAGGGGATACGCGACAGGTCACTGTTGTCGGCCAGGTCGGCCAGCTTGACGGTGCGCGCCAGCGGGTCATCGCCCAAGCGCACCACGAAGTCCTGGTAGGCCTCGCCCTCGCGCCTGCTGAGCGCCAGCAAGGCGGCAAGGATTTTCAGCGCGAAGCCCTCGCGCGCCAGATCGGACAGGGTCAGCGGGGTGTCTTCGATCACATCGTGAAGCACCGCGACAATCCGTTGCTCGGGTGTGGAGACCCGCATCATCACGCGTAGTGGATGAAGGATATAAGCTGCCCCACCCTTGTCGTACTGCCCTTCATGTGCCCTGGCGGCCACGGCAATGGCCCGCTCCAGTGTAGACATGAGGCCCTCCCCGCTCAGTTTCTTCCAACCAAGCATAGCCAAACTTGGGTGAACAATGTCTAGCGCAAGGGAGAGCCGTGCTGCATAGCCCTTTGGGAGCAACTGTCTTGTATTGCCTGGGCTGGCCTCATCGCCGGCAAGCCGGCTCCCACAGGTACTGCACAGGGCTTGAGGCCTATGCGGTCGAGGTGGGAGCTGGCTTGCCGGCGATGAGGCCAGCCCAGGCAATACAAGACAGCTGCCCCACATAAGGCTTCTGCTACAGGCTTAGCGAGCTACGCCGTGCTGGATGACCACCGAATCGGTGCCCAGCTTGGCCATCACCTCGGCCTTGCGTGCTTCGGCCTCCTCACGGGTAGGGAACGGCCCCATCAACACCACCGGCTTGCCGTCGCGGTACTCCACCGAGGACGGAATGCCCTTTTCGATCAGGCGCGCGGTCATGTCGCTCAGCGCACCCATGTTGGCGCCCTGGATCACTTCCACATCCCAGCCTTGCGGTGCCGGCTGGTCAGCCAGCGCCTCGGCGCGACGCTGCAGGTCGGCGCCACCACACATCTCGCGGATGCGCAGGTTGTTGCCGGTATCGTCGACGATGATTTGGTATTGGCCATCGCGCTTGATCGCCACGTAGCTGCGGTAGGCCTCGTACTGCCCGGCATCATCCTTGCCGCGGACCTGGCCGCAGATGGTGCCTTGAGTGTCGATCCGCACGTTGCCGAACTTGGCGGTCTTGGGGTTGTGCAGGTGTTCGGCCACCTGTTTGTGCACGCCTTCGACCTCGTTCTCACAGCCCGCCAGGGCGAGCACTGCCATTACCACAGCCAGTTTGCGCACGCGTGTACCTCCAGATTCGAAGGCGCGGATTCTAGCACGCCGGCCCCGGGCAAGGACCGCGACCATACGTTACACCGTGCAACAAATGGCCCTGCGCCTCAGACAGTCAGGGCATGCTGCGCTTGGTCACGAGGGCAGCAGGTCCAAGGTCCGTTCGAGTTCATTGAGGTCGATGCGGAAGTTGTTTCCGTTTGGTATGCCGACCACGAAGGCGAAATGCTGCTGGTCACGATCGGTCAGGTATTTGTAGAAGCAGACAAAGCGATTGGGTGGCTGCAGGGTGACCACCGAAGCTCCGGGCGCCAGCACATTGACACCGTGGATGAGCTGACTGCCCTCCACGCCCAACACTACCCTCGCCCCGGCACAGGTTTCGACGATGGTCGACAGGTCGCTCTTCAAAGGGTCAAGGATGCGAAAGCCGCGATGTTTTTGCAGGTGTTCGGCGATCTCCAGTTCATTGTGCAGCAGGCGCAGATCTCCGGCGTAGCCCCGCAAGATGAAAACCCCTGGGTGCGACTGGTAATTCACCCGCGCTAACAACTTCTGGCCCATGGCGCGGTATCGCGCTGACTGGTTGGTGTTGTGGCTGGCGTCATCGAACAGCACCAACTCTCGAAAGTACGCACTGCGCAGCCGAAGCGGATGCATGCCGAGCCAATCTTCGTACGCCGGGGCCTGGGAGAAAAGAGGGAACCTGCCCGAGGGCGCGGTGGTCACCGGCACCCCTTCGTTACAGGCCAATGCATACGTGACGCAGTCCTCGGCCAGCCATGTACCAAACCAACGGTTGCCGTAACGTGAACAATAAGCGGCCCCCCGCTCGATCTCTTGTTCCACGACAATTCGCGGCAACCGACTGGGCCGATCAGACAGCCAGAAACTGGCAGTATCTTTGTACAGCGCCCCATCGATCAGCATGACGTCCTTGATCAGATAGCCCTTGGTAGGACGTTGTTCCACACTACCCAGCCCCTCCATGGTCCGGCGCGGATGTTCGAAGGGAAAGAAACGTGTCGCCTCCCAGCCGGTCACTCGCTCCAACTGATTCGGCAGAAAGAAAGCAGGCGGCGCCGGGGTGACCTCAGCCGCCGCGATATCCCAGGTTTTGACCGCTAGGCTCTTCAAGTTTTCCGATTGCTTTCGTCCCAGCCGCTTTCTGGCAAGGTACTTGTATGCGGCCAAGCTCCAGCTTTTTCGGCCGGCGCCTTTCGTGTCTAGATCCGAAATATCGTTCTTCATGAAGAGCTCTCATTGAAAGACTATCTTTCACGCTCAGTTGGAGGACACTTTTTCCAGAATGGGCGGAGACTGGAAGTGGGCATATCGATTGCGCAGGTTTTCCAGCAATAATTCGCCAGGCGCTTTTGCACAATGAAGGTATATCTTGAACAAACCGCCGAAGACCATCTCGCGGTAGCGGTCGACGATTTCCTCGTCACTTGGCCCATCCGGCAAGCCCAGGTGAAGTGTGAGGTTCTTGCCCTCTACGGCGAACAACGGGAACTCCCAGAGGAACTTGGCGATGCCGGTCTTTGGTAGCCGGACGAACATATAGGCCTGGTTGCCCAGGGTGTCCACGTCACCGCCGCGTCGGCGTTTCCATTTCAAAAGTCCATCGTCCGGACGTGCCAGGCATTGGCCGATATCGTAGTAATCGAAACCCTGTTCGATGGCCCACTCCAGGGCCATGAAGGTAGTGATCGAGTTGACCTCGCGCAGTCGTTTGGGGTCGTTGAAGACGGCCTCCGGGTAACCAAAGCGCAACGTGCTCCAGTAGCGCTTCCCAGCCCGGGTTATCACGCAGCCAAAATGACAGGCGACGACCTCATCGCCTTTCATTATCAGGTCGAGCCGGCCAACCGTCTTGGCGATGCGCAACAGTTCTTGCGAGTCGAATTGCTTGGCATACAGGCCATGCCGCGCCTGGGCATAAGGCTGTAGCATCTCCCGGTCGGCCTTGCCGATCTCCTCGTCCGTCAGCACTTGTTGCATGCGGTACAGCGGCCGACACTTGCGGATGTTACGGCGCAGTTCACCATCGTAACGTGCGACGATCTCCTCCAGCGGGCGCCCCAGGGGGATGATTGCACTCAGGTAATGGGGCACATACAGGGCACCGGCGCTGGGCATCTCGCTGATCAGCACCACATGGGACGCACCGGCAGGTTGCTGCGTGCCATCGCCGGGTTTGGCGTCGGCCTCGGGTTTACCGCCGATGAGCAGCTTGGCCATTTCCTTGCGGCTCTTTCTGCCGACATACAGGACTTCGTAGTCGTTACTTGTCTGTAGCCGAAACCTGGTGATTTCCCAGCGCCATAAACACGCACGCTCAGTTATATCCTGGGCCCAAGTAAAGAACTTTCTTATTTCGAAGCGCATCGACGGTGTTATGAGCTTTCTTATGTGCTCTCTCATTTTATATCCTTGGAGTTTACCCGGGTAAAAGGTAGCGAGCGCTGTCGAATAAACACATCCCATCACCTTCAGCACCTAAATGCTTTGGGCTGACAGACACAAACAGATACAAATTGATTAAAGATGGGCGAAAATGATCTGTCAAGACACGCTTAGTCATTGATTATTCAGTGATTACGCGTGGATAAGCGTATGTTTTATGGCGCCAATTTTTCTTCGTGGATATAGCGAAATGTGCCAACGGCTTACCTGAGTACCGTGTTTTCCACCCACCCCGTCAGCGCTCTCGGCCCTCTTCGCCACGGGTTGCCAGCTGATGCCGCACGGCGCTGTCCAGTTGCGCGAATATTCCATCCAGCAGCTCATAGCGGCGGCGATACATCGCGCGTTTCTTGGCAGCTATCTGCTCGAGGGGCGGCCGGGGAACGACCGCAGGGATGCTGAAGAAGTCTTCACGTTCGGACGCCATCGCCCCGTGTTCTTGCCAGATGACATCATAATTGGCCAGCAACTCCTGGGACTTCTCCCTGCCGAAATAGGGATGGCGGTGGTGACGGTAGCCGTCGCCGATAGCGTAGAGCCTGGTCACCCCAAGCCCGTGAGCGATATGCCTGACGACCTCGATCAGCAGGCTCCTGGGGCGTAGCCCTTCGAAGTCCTTGGTCAATGCCCGGTAGATATTCAGCGATGTTTCGCTATCCACGCCCTTGTGAATGCCCTGTACCGCACCGATGAACAGGCACACCCCCTCCCCAGAGCGCGACAGAGTGAAAGCCAGCGAGGCGACGCGCAGCTCACCCTGGAACAGGTTCAGTACCAGTTCCCCCTCACGCATGAACCATGACGCCCGGTCCAGCACCAGGGTGCAGTTTGGGGCATGCTGGGTGAGGTCGGCCAGCAGCAAGGTATCGTCCCGGCCCAGGAGCAACAGCGGCTGGCAATATTGAGTGACCACCTCGTAGTGCGAAGCCAGTGCATCGAAACGGGTCTGCGCTGCCCACGACTTGCTGATGTAGGGCCACTGGACGATGCCGATGCAGTCCTCCCCCAGGCGCTGGAATCGTTCGCGGCCAAGCGTGTTGCGCAGGCGCTCCAAGTAACCTTTGAGCCCGGGCCAGTTACGAATGATGAGCAACGTCAGCCGGAGCTTGTTGCGCAAGGCCCGCAGCGAATAGCCAGGATGCAGGACAAACACGCTTTTCACTATCGCTCTATAGATCATGCTGTCTTACCTTGTTCACTCACAGCACAGTGTTTCTACCCGGCCACGCGCTCACCTGCCCGCGCCTTGACGGCTCACTCAGGCGAACAGCTTGGTTATCATTTCGCCGAACAAAACGCCGATCAGCAGGGCAGGCAGTACGACAAGTTCGCGTTTCAGGTCCAGCAACCCCAGCTGGCGGTTGACCTTGAAAATCAGGAACAGCGTGAAGTAGGTATGCAGGGCCACGCCCCAAATGGCATAGGTCACGCCACCCATGGCCATAAGCACCGGCAGCAGGACGAACAGCGAAACGACCCGGATGACGTTGTCCATCGCCACGTACTTGGTCAGCCCCAGGGCCAGCCAAAGCTGATGCGCCAGCGTGAAGCGCAAGGTGAAAAGCGACAGCGAGAGAATGGCGATGGTATTGCCGGCGCCGGCATAACGGGCGTCATAGAGCCACCCGATCATCAGCGGGCTGGCAGTCAGCAGAAAGCCGCAAGCGAACAGCGAGCTAAGGTCGAACAGCATTCTGGAGCGGTAGTAGAGGTTGCGAACCCGTTCTTTGTCGCCACCTCTCGTCGCCTCACTGAAGGCCGGCAAGGCGACCGCCCCTGCCAGCCGTTGCAGGACCGACTGAATGGCGCCGAGGATGGCGATGGCGATGGAGTACACCCCCAGTTCCGTGGCCGACATACTGCCGCCAAACCAGATCCGGTCGCCCTGCATCGCCAGGACCCCTACCGAGGACGACAACAGGATCCAGCGTCCGTAATCGAACACCTCGCGCAGTGCGGCCGGGTCCCATCGCAGGCGGTTGCGCGGGCCCTGGAAGATCAAGTGACTGAGGGCGGTGAAAACCAATGTGCCCACCAGGCCCGCTGCCACCAATGACCAGATGGAGCGGGTGAGGTAGCCAGCCACGAGCATCACCACCAAGCCGACAAACTGCGAAATCAGTTCGGCGACCACCACCTTCTTCTGCTGGAAGACCCGGATGGCTACATCGACTTTGGGTGACTGGAAGCCATAGATGATCGCGGCGATGCCTGACAAAGCCAGCACCATCGGCAGCTCTGGTGCGGCATAGGTGGAGTGGGCCGGCCACAGTTGGATGTACTGCGTGAACTGAGCCCCCAGGGCCAATAGCAACGTCAGCAGGAACAGCACAAACCCACGGATGATTTGCACGGTCCACACAGTATCGAGAAACAGCGGTTCGTCGCCTCGCGAACTTTGAATGACGTTTGGCCGTAGCCCGACATCGGACAGCATTTGCAGCAGCACCGACACGGTGGTCGCAATGGCCATTATGCCGAACATTTCTGGCACGAGCAGGCGAGTGATCACCAGATTGCCGCCTAGCCGCATGGCCTGTGAAGCGAAGACAGCAAGAAGATTTAACGCGCTGGCCCATATGGCCCGTCTGCGCAGGCTCAAGGGAGGCGACACATCAATCGAAGGCATAGCCGCATCTCTGAACCTATTGCTAGAGACTCACTATAGTCACAATTCGCCATACAGCTATCGGGACAGCCTGCAACGCGTGAAATTGCCCTCAGCGATGACTTTGCCGCAAAAGCAAAAAGGGCGCCCCTTTCGGAGCGCCCTTTTCATGCCCGGAAAACCGGGACTTTATTTGGTAGGCACAATTGGACTCGAACCAACGACCCCCACCATGTCAAGGTGGTGCTCTAACCAACTGAGCTATGTGCCTGTCGTGTGGTGCGCATATTAGTGATCGAATGCGTACCTGTAAAGCTTTTTTTTGAGAGAAATCAAAAACTTTCGGGATTGCAGCCTTCGGGCTAATGCCAGTCAGTTAAGGTTTCTGCAGACTTTACTGGGGCCGCTTTGCGGCCCATCGCCGGCAAGCCGGGCTCCCACAGGAACAGTGCAGGCCTCAAGTTTTGCGCGGTCGCTGTGGGAGCTGGCTTGCCGGCGATGGGCTGCAAAGCAGCCCCAATGGCTGCCACTAAGGCTTAACTTTTTGCAAATGCAAAAAGGGCGACCCTTTCGGATCGCCCTTCTCGTGCCCGGAAACCCGGGGCTTTCGTTTGGTAGGCACAATTGGACTCGAACCAACGACCCCCACCATGTCAAGGTGGTGCTCTAACCAACTGAGCTATGTGCCTGTCGTGTGGTGCGCATTCTACCCATTCCAAAAACCCTGTCAACACTTTTTTTCGCGCTAAGCTACTGAATCTTAACCTCTTTATAGAGAAGCGTCGGCGGGGCTCGAGTAAAGGATTTTCAACAGACGACTAGCGGGTGTTTATTATTATTGATAGCATCGGTACATTCGTTAAAAATATAAAACACGAGGTTCCTGCAGCATGGCTAACACCCCCTACCCCCAGTCCTACTACGCCGCCTCGGCCAACCCGGTGCCGCCACGTCCGGCGCTGCAGGGTGAGGTGGAAACCGATGTGTGCATCATCGGTGCCGGCTACACCGGCCTGTCCAGCGCCCTGTTCCTGCTGGAGAACGGCTTCAAGGTGAGCATCGTCGAAGCGGCCAAGGTCGGCTTCGGCGCGTCGGGCCGCAACGGTGGCCAGATCGTCAACAGCTACAGCCGCGACATCGACGTCATCGAACGCACCGTCGGCCCCAAACAGGCACAACTGCTGGGCCATATGGCCTTCGAAGGCGGGCGCATCATTCGTGAGCGCGTGGCCAAGTACAACATCCAGTGCGACCTGAAAGACGGTGGCGTATTCGCTGCCCTCACCAGCAAGCAGATGGGCCACCTGGAGTCGCAAAAACGCCTGTGGGAACGCTTCGGCCACAACCAGCTGGAGCTGATGGACCAGAAGCGCATCCGCGAAGTGGTCGCCTGCGACAACTATATCGGCGGCATGCTGGACATGAGCGGCGGCCACATCCACCCGCTGAACCTGGCCCTGGGCGAAGCGGCCGCAGTCGAGTCGCTGGGCGGCATCATCTATGAGCAGACCCCGGCCGTGCGCATCGAGCGTGGCGCCAACCCGGTCGTGCACACCCCACAGGGCAAGGTCCGCGCCAAGTTCATCATCGTTGCCGGTAACGCCTACCTGGGCAACCTGGTGCCGGAGCTGGCCGCCAAGTCCATGCCATGCGGCACCCAGGTGATCACCACCGAGCCACTGGGCGAGGAACTGGCGCGCACCCTGCTGCCGCAGGACTACTGCGTCGAGGACTGCAACTACCTGCTCGACTACTACCGCCTGACCAGCGACAAGCGCCTGATCTTCGGTGGTGGCGTGGTCTATGGCGCGCGCGACCCGGCCAACATCGAGGCGATCATCCGTCCGAAGATGCTCAAGGCCTTCCCGCAGTTGAAGAACGTGAAGATCGACTACGCCTGGACCGGCAACTTCCTGCTGACCCTGTCGCGCCTGCCGCAGGTTGGCCGTATCGGTGACAACATCTACTACTCCCAAGGTTGCTCGGGCCACGGCGTGACCTACACCCACCTGGCGGGCAAGGTGCTGGCCGAAGCCCTGCGTGGCCAGGCCGAGCGTTTCGACGCCTTCGCCGGCCTGCCGCACTACCCGTTCCCGGGTGGGCAGATGCTGCGCGTACCGTTCAGCGCCATTGGTGCCTGGTACTACAGCCTGCGCGATCGCCTGGGCTTCTGATGTAAGCAGGCCAGGCCTCTTCGCGGGTAAACCCGCTCCCACAAGGTACTGTGCCATGACACAAATCCTGTGGGAGCGGGCATGCCCGCGAAAGGGCCGGTGCAGGTAAAGCTATTTATTCAGGCTACGCACAGCCTGTTTCGCCGCAACTTCCTGCCCCGCCCGCGCCAGTTCATCTGCCGCCTGCAACCAGCGCTGACGATCCACCTGGGCCGGTAGTTGCCGCGGAGGCTGCACCAGCACCGCCCAACTCCCCTGCTTCGCCCACGCCGAGGCAAACTCATCGAATGCCATCACCTGGCGCCGGTGCATGCCCGAGCGCAACAGCACCCGCTGCTTGTAACGGTCATAGCCAATCAGCACGGCATAACGTGGCTCGCTCCACCAGGCCGAACCCTCGTCGTAACGCAACAGCACCGGGTTGCCCGCCGCCACCTGGATCAACAACGCGTCCAGTTGCTTGTCCAGCGGATACACCACCATGCCGTAGTCACGTGCCACCCGTGGGATAGCGGTGTCCAGCGCCTCCGCGCCCTGGGGCAGGTTCAACGGTTTGTCCAGCAGGCCCGGGGTGATCGGCGCGCCCTGTTGCGACAGCACTGCCGCCAAGGCCATGGCCCCACTGTGGTTGGCGTTGCCGCGGTAGAACGGCACGCTACTGATCTCGACCCGCTGCGGCAGGCCTTTGAGGTTGGCGGGCGGCGCACTGGCACAGCCGGCCAGGCTGGCCGCCACCAGGCAGGCCAGCAGCAACCGGCGCGGGGTGGTGATTGCCGACTTGAAGGAATCTTGCTCCATGGACACTCGCTTGTTCCAACGCCAGGCAGGCAGCGCCCGGCTCTGGCCACCGATCATAGGTCGGACAGCTGCGCGGGTATAGTCCGACACCCGCTTGGAACGAATCGGACCAAGCAATAGACCTTTGGTCAATGGAACGTCATGGGCGCCGAGCTAGACTAAAGCAGTGTCTGGAAGGCGAGCGGCGGCTGACCGCGTTTGCCGTAGAGATGGAGGCACAGATGAGCCTGACCATGGCAATCCTCATGCTGGTGGGTATGTGGCTGAGCGTCGCAGCCGCCATGCTATGGGGTGTACTGCGTATCGTGCGGCGTCACTCACAACATCACCACTTGCCACCGCAGGCCCTTGCCAAGCCACAGCCTGTACGCCGGGCGCGACGGCATGCCGGGGTGCATTAAGATTTCAGCATCGACATAGAGCCATTCGCGGACAAGCCCGCAGGGACCGCACAGTCATCTGGCTGACGCGATCCCTGTGGGAGCGGGCTTGCCCGCGAATGGGGCGCTAAGCGCCCCACTCTTGCATCACCCCTCAGCCGCCTCACGCTTGAGCCGCGCCCGGCGCGCCAGGATATTGAGGATCTCGATCACGGTCGAGAAAGCCATGGCCGCGTAGACATAACCCTTCGGTACATGGGCACCAAAACCTTCGGCGATCAGCGTCATGCCGATCATGATCAGGAAGCCCAGGGCCAGCATGACCACGGTCGGGTTGTCGTTGATGAAGTTGGCCAACGGGTCGGCTGCCACCATCATGACGATTACCGCGGTGATCACGGCAATGATCATGATCGGCAAGTGCTCGGTCATGCCCACGGCGGTGATGATACTGTCGACCGAGAAGACGATGTCCAACAGCAGGATCTGGAAGATCGCTGCAGCAAAGCCCAAGGTAACCGTCGAAGCGACTTTGGCCTCTTCCTTGGCACCGTGTGGGTCGACGTTTTCATGGATTTCCTTGGTCGCCTTCCACAACAGGAACAGGCCACCGGCAATCAGGATTACATCCTTCCAGGAGAAGGCGTTGCCGAACACTTCGAATACCGGGTCGGTCAGCTGTACGATCCACGCCACCGTGCTGAGCAAGGCCAGGCGCATGACCAGGGCCATACTGATCCCGATACGTCGTGCCTTGGAGCGATACTCCACGGGCAGTTTGTTGGTCAGGATGGAGATGAAGATCAGGTTGTCGATGCCCAGTACAACTTCCATGGCCACCAGCGTAGCCAGGGCAACCCAGGCGGTAGGGCTAGCGGCGAGTTCCAGCAAGTATTCCATTGGTTAAATCCTGCAGCGGCGGTTGGGGTCAGATTTCCTGGGTGTCTTTCTTGTCGGCGCCCTCGGGCTTGCGCCCTTCGCTGCCGAGGGCCTCGCTCAAGGCCTGCTGGGCAGCCTTGTTGGTGTCGTCGATGGCCTGCTTGGCCGATTGCGCGGCCTGGTCGAGCATCTGCTGGGCGGATTTTTCGGCCTGGTCGCACCCCGCCAGGGTGAACAGGGCCAGGGCCAATACCAGCGGCGTACCGATGGATTTCAAGTGCAGCATGGATTCCTCGCTTGTCGATGTGCCGGCGGCGCATAGCGCGCCTGATGGAGTGGCATTCTAGAGACGGCAATACATCAGGAAAATTCGCATTTCCAACGCTTATACTTCGGTTTTTACGAATCGGGAAAAAACCGATGCTCAACTATCGGCAATTGCATTACTTCTGGGCCGTGGCCAAGACCGGCAGCATCGCCCGTGCCAGCCAGCAGTTGAACCTGACACCGCAAACCATCAGTGGGCAGATCAGCCTGTTCGAGCAGACCTACGGCCTTGAGCTGTTCCAGCGCGTGGGGCGGCAACTGGAGCTGACCGAAACCGGGCGCCAGGCGCTGATCTATGCCGAGCAGATGTTCCAGCTCGGTGGCGAACTGGAAGCCATGCTGCGTGCCGGCCCGCAGGGGCAGATCCTGTTCCGCGTGGGGGTGGCCGACGTGGTGCCCAAGTCCATCGTCTACCGCCTGCTGGCGCCAACCATGGAGCTGGAAGACGTGCTGCGCATCAACTGCCGCGAAGACAAACTGGAGCGATTGCTGGGCGATCTGGCGATCCAGCGCCTGGACCTGGTCATTTCCGACAGCCCCATGCCCAGCCACCTGGACATCAAGGGCTACAGCCAGAAACTCGGCGAATGCGGGCTGAGCTTCTTTGCTACCCCAACATTGGCACAGCTTCACAAGGGCCCCTTCCCTGCCTGCCTGCAGGACGCGCCACTGCTGATTCCCGGCCAGGAAACCGTGGTGCGCAGCCGCTTGCTGCGCTGGCTGGGCGAGCAACAGGTGCAGCCACGGATCGTTGGCGAGTTCGATGACAGCGCCTTGATGCAGGCGTTCGGGCAGTCAGGCAGCGGCATATTCGTTGCCCCCAGCGTGATCGCCGAAGAAGTGTGCCGCCAATATGGCGTGCAGTTGATTGGCCAGACCGAGGCCGTGCATGAGTCGTTCTACGCCATTTCGGTGGAGCGCAAGGTCAAGCACCCGGGCATCGTGGCGATTACCGAAGGGGCGCGGCGGGAGTTGTTTCATTGGTGACCGTGGCGGCCTCTTCGCGGGCACGCCCGCTCCCACAGGTACTGCACAGAGCTTGAGGCCTATGCGGTCGAGGTGGGAGCGGGCATGCCCGCGAAGAGGCCGGCCCTGCCCAACATAGGTCTATGGTAAAGTCGCGCCCTTTCTGAAAATGCTGGGATATCGCTGCACATGACCCCCGTCCTCCGCTTCCTCAACCGCACCAGCCTGGTGACGCAGATCGTCATCGGCCTGCTCGCCGGTATCGCCCTGGCCCTGCTCGCACCCGCCATCGCCCGCGACCTGGCCTTCCTCGGCAAGGTGTTCGTCAGCGCCCTCAAGGCGGTAGCGCCCGTGCTGGTGTTCATCCTGGTCATGGCCTCGATCGCCAACCACCGCCACGGCCAGGAAACCCACATCCGCCCGATCCTCTGGCTGTACCTGCTGGGTACCTTCGCCGCGTCGGTGGTGGCTGTGGTCGCCAGCATGCTGTTCCCTTCGACCCTGGCCCTGAGTACGGGCGAGGCCACGCTCAGCGCGCCGGGTGGTATTGCCGAAGTGTTGCAGAACCTGGTGCTGAGCGCCGTGGACAACCCGATAAATGCCCTGCTGAACGCTAACTTCATCGGTATCCTGACCTGGGCCATCGGCTTGGGCGTGGCCTTGCGGCACGCTGGCGAAACCACTCGCGCCGTGGTCGACGACCTGTCCAACGGCGTGACCCTGATCGTGCGCGTGGTCATCCGCTTCGCCCCGCTGGGCATCTTCGGCCTGGTCAGCGCCACCCTCGCCCAGTCGGGCCTGGACGCCCTGCTTGGCTACCTGCACCTGCTGGCGGTGCTGATCGGCTGCATGCTGTTCGTGGCGCTGGTGATGAACCCGCTGATCGTGTTCTGGAAAATCCGCCGCAACCCTTACCCGCTGACCCTGCTGTGCCTGCGCGAAAGTGGCATCACCGCGTTCTTCACCCGCAGCTCGGCGGCCAACATCCCGGTCAACCTGGCGCTGTCGGAGCGCCTTGGCCTGCATGAAGACACCTACTCGGTGTCGATCCCACTGGGCGCGACCATCAACATGGCCGGTGCAGCCATCACCATTACCGTGCTGACCCTGGCGGCAGTGCATACCCTGGGTATCCCGGTGGACCTGCCGACGGCAGTGCTACTGAGCGTGGTGGCCGCGGTATGCGCCTGCGGCGCTTCGGGTGTAGCCGGGGGCTCGCTACTGCTGATTCCGCTGGCGTGCAGCCTGTTCGGCATCCCCAGCGAGATTGCCATGCAGGTGGTGGCGGTGGGCTTCATCATCGGGGTACTGCAGGACTCGGCCGAGACGGCGCTGAATTCGTCGACCGATGTGTTGTTTACCGCAGCGGCGTGCCAGGCCGAAGAGCGGCGTAACGGTTGAGATTGTCAGGGCCGCTTGCGGCCCATCGCCGGCAAGCCAGCTCCCACCTCGAGCGCATGGGCCTCAAGCCCTGTGCAGTACCTGTGGGAGCTGGCTTGCCGGCGATGAGGCCAGTCCAGGCAATACAAGACAGTTGCTCCCACAGGTACAGCGCAGACCGCCAGGTTGGTGCTATCCCTGTGGGGGCCGGCTTGCCGGCGATGCTGCCAGCGATTGCTTAAGCCAGGCGCTTTACCTAGGCTAGTGGCCTTTCCCCAGCAATGAGACAGGGCCATGTCAGAACACGAAACCGCAGGTGAAGGCCGCTTCAACAGCATCGAGATCCGCATTCTCGGCTCGTTGATCGAGAAGCAGGCCACCAGCCCGGAAAGCTACCCGCTGACCCTCAACGCCCTGGTCCTGGCCTGCAACCAGAAGACCAGCCGCGAGCCGGTGATGAACCTTACCCAAGGCCAGGTCGGTCAGGCCTTGCGCGCCCTCGAAGGGCAGGACATGACCCGCCTGCAGATGGGCAGCCGCGCCGATCGCTGGGAACAGCGGGTGGACAAGGCCCTGGAGCTGGTGCCAGCGCAACTGGTGCTGATGGGCCTGATGTTCCTGCGCGGGCCACAAACCCTCAACGAACTGCTGACCCGCAGCAACCGCCTGCACGACTTCGACGACACCGAGCAGATCCAGCACCAGCTGGAGCGCCTGATCTCGCGCGGCCTGGCCCTGCACCTGCCACGCCAGGCTGGCCAGCGTGAGGACCGCTACACCCACGCCCTGGGCGACCCAGCAGAAATCGAGGCAATCCTGGCCGCACGGCAGCAGGAAGGTGGCGCCCGCAGCAGTGGCGGCAATGTATCGGAGGAACGAATCGAAGCCCTGGAAGCCCGTATCGCAGCCCTGGAGGCACGCCTGGCCGAGCTGGAAGGCTAAGCCATCACGGCTCGGGGTCGGGGAAGTTGCGACAGCTCTTGCGCTCGGCCAGCTCCCGGTCACTGGGGCGCTGGTCGACGAACACCGTGCGGCCGTCAGCGTAGATTTCCAGGTAGCCCCAGTGCAGGTCCTGCTCTGTCTGCCCGGGCTTTGGCGGGACTAGCCACCAGGGTTCGCGGCTGATCAGGGTCATGAAGGTGATTCCTGAAGGGTCTGCCGTAAGCATAGACACCTTCAGGTTGGTGCTTTGCTTGTGCTGGCCCTTTCGCGGCTAAAGCCGCTCCTACAACGAACTGCACAGCTTTCAAAACCTGTGCAGTTCGTTGTAGGAGCGGCTTTAGCCGCGAAAGGGCCGATACAGGCTTACGCCGGCGCCGAAGTGCGAATCAGGTGGTCGAAGGCCGCCAGCGAAGCCTTGGCCCCCTCACCCACCGCAATCACGATCTGCTTGTACGGCACGGTGGTCACGTCACCCGCCGCAAACACACCCGGGATGCTGGTCTGGCCCTTGGCGTCGACGATGATCTCGCCACGTGGCGACAGCTCGACGGTACCCTTCAGCCAGTCGGTGTTCGGCAACAGGCCGATCTGCACGAAGATGCCTTCCAGCGCCACCTCGTGCTGCTGGTCCGTGGTGCGGTCCTGGTAGCGCAGGCCGGTCACTTTCTCGCCATTGCCCAGCACCTCGGTGGTCAGTGCACTGGTGATCACTTTCACGTTCGGCAGGCTGTGCAGCTTGCGCTGCAACACCGCATCGGCCCGCAGTTGGCTGTCGAACTCGATCAGCGTCACCTGAGCAACGATGCCGGCCAGGTCGATGGCCGCTTCCACGCCCGAGTTGCCACCGCCGATCACCGCCACGCGCTTGCCCTTGAACAGCGGGCCGTCACAGTGTGGGCAGTAAGCCACGCCACGGGCGCGGTATTCCTGTTCGCCCGGCACGTTCATTTCGCGCCAGCGGGCACCGGTGGCCAGGATCACGGTCTTGGCCTTGAGCGAGGCACCGCCGGCCAGGCGCACTTCGTGCAGGCCGCCATCGGTGGCCGGAATCAGCGCTTCGCCGCGCTGCAGGTTCATGATGTCGACGTCGTACTGCTTGACGTGTTCTTCCAGCGCCGTGGCCAGCTTCGGCCCTTCGGTTTCCTGTACCGAGATGAAGTTCTCGATGGCCAGGGTATCGAGTACCTGACCGCCGAAGCGCTCGGCAGCGACACCGGTGCGAATGCCTTTACGCGCAGCGTAGATGGCGGCCGCGGCGCCGGCGGGGCCACCACCGACCACCAGCACATCGAAGGCGCCCTTGGCGTTGATCTTCTCGGCCTGGCGGGCACCGGCGTTGGTGTCGATCTTGCCGAGGATTTCCTCCAGGCCCATGCGGCCCTGGCCGAACACTTCGCCGTTCAGGTAGATGCTCGGCACCGCCATGATCTTGCGCGATTCGACTTCAGCCTGGAACAGCGCACCATCAATGGCCACGTGGCGCACGTTGGGGTTGAGTACCGCCATCAGGTTCAGCGCCTGGACCACGTCCGGGCAGTTCTGGCACGACAGCGAGAAGTAGGTTTCGAAGGTGAATTCGCCTTCCAGCGCCTGGATCTGCTCGATCACTTCGGCACTGGCCTTGCTCGGGTGGCCACCGACTTGCAACAGCGCAAGCACCAGCGAGGTGAATTCGTGGCCCATGGGGATGCCGGCGAAACGCAGGCTGATCTCGCCATTCGGGCGGTTGAGCGAGAACGATGGACGACGGGCGTCATCACCATCCGCGCGCAGGGTAATGAGGTTCGACAGGCCGGCGATTTCCACCAGCAGGTCGTGCAATTCGCGGGACTTCGCGCCGTCGTCGAGGGAAGCAACGATCTCGATCGGCTGGGTGACCCGCTCCAGGTAGGTTTTCAGTTGCGATTTAAGCGTGGCGTCCAACATACGGGGCGATTCCTTTTTCAAAACTCGGATACAAAAACGCCCAGGCGAGGTCGCCCGGGCGTTTTTACGGGGCGGTAGGTACTTCAGCTTTGGCGGCTGTCCACCGCCCGCGACTTGCACATGGACTTAGATCTTGCCGACCAGGTCCAGGGATGGCGCCAGAGTGGCTTCGCCTTCTTTCCACTTGGCCGGGCAAACTTCGCCTGGGTGAGCGGCAACGTACTGGGCAGCCTTCACTTTACGCAGCAGCTCGGCAGCATCGCGGCCTACACCACCGTCGTTCAGTTCGACGATCTTGATCTGGCCTTCTGGGTTGATCACGAAGGTACCGCGGTCGGCCAGGCCGGCTTCTTCGATCAGCACGTCGAAGTTGCGCGAGATGATGTGGGTCGGGTCACCGATCAGCGGGTATTCGATCTTGCCGATGGTGTCCGAAGTGTCGTGCCAGGCTTTGTGGGTGAAGTGGGTGTCGGTGGACACGCCGTAGATTTCCACGCCCAGCTTCTGGAACTCGGCGTAGTTGTCAGCAAGGTCACCCAGTTCGGTCGGGCAGACGAAGGTGAAGTCGGCCGGGTAGAAGAACACGACAGACCACTTGCCTTTCAGGTCGGCTTCGCTGACCTGGACGAACTCGCCCTTGTGGTAGGCGGTGGCGTTGAACGGTTTGACCTGGCTGTTGATGATAGGCATGAGAGACGCTCCTTCATGGGGTTGAAATCAGTTGACGGAGAGAATCCTAACCGTTCATCCCACTAAAGGCTCATTGGCAAAGCTCATGCTTGTGATTGGTTTTGGCTATAACCGGGGTTTATTAATAGAAGGGAATGGGCTGAGCAAAGGATTGCGCAACATTCAAGGGCCTCATCGCCGGCAAGCCAGCTCCCACAGGTACAGCACATGGCCAGAGACCTGTGCTGTACCTGTGGGAGCTGGCTTGCCGGCGATGCGGCCAGTGGCATCAGCGGGTGACAGTACGCATGGTGACGAACTCTTCGGCCGCCGTCGGGTGCACGCCGATGGTTTCGTCGAACTGCTGCTTGGTCGCGCCGGCCTTCAGGGCAATGCCCAAGCCCTGGATGATCTCGCCGGCGTCAGGGCCGACCATGTGGCAACCCAGCACCTTATCGGTCTCGGCATCGACCACCAGCTTCATCAGGGTCTTTTCCTGGATATCGGTCAGGGTCAGCTTCATGGCACGGAAGCGGCTTTCGAAGACCTGCACCTTGTGCCCGGCCTCCAGCGCCTGCTCCTCGGTCAGGCCAACGGTGCCGATGGGCGGCTGGCTGAACACCGCAGTGGGGATGTTCTGGTAATCCACCGGGCGGTATTGCTCGGGCTTGAACAAGCGCCGCGCCACGGCCATGCCTTCGGCCAGGGCCACCGGGGTTAGCTGCACGCGGCCGATCACGTCGCCAATGGCCAGGATCGATGGGGCGGTGGTCTGGTATTGCGGGTCAACGCGAATGTAACCGCGCGCATCCAGCTCTACACCGGTGTTTTCCAGGCCCAGGTTGTCCAGCATCGGACGCCGGCCGGTGGCGTAGAACACGCAATCGGCAACCAGCTCGCGGCCATCCTTGAGGGTGGCTTTGAGGCTGCCGTCATCGAGCTTGTCGATACGCTGGATATCTGCATTGAACTGCAGGTTCAGGCCGCGCTTTTCCAGTTCTTCCTTCAGGTGCGTGCGCACCGAGCCGTCGAAGCCGCGCAGGAACAGATCGCCACGGTAAAGCAGCGTGGTATCGGCCCCCAGGCCCTGGAAGATGCCGGCGAACTCGACGGCGATATAGCCACCGCCCACCACCAGCACCCGGCGTGGCAGGGCCTTGAGGTAGAAGGCTTCGTTGGAGGTGATGGCCAGTTCCTTGCCCGGGATATCCGGCACCTGCGGCCAGCCACCGGTGGCGATGAGGATGTGCTCGGCGGTGTAGCGCTGGCCTTCCACTTCCACTTCATTGGCACCGGTCAGACGTGCATGCCCCTGCAGCAGGGTGACGCCGCTATTGACCAGCAGGTTGCGGTAGATGCCGTTCAGGCGTTCGATTTCCCGGTTCTTGTTGGCGATCAGGGTACCCCAGTCGAAATGCCCTTCTTCCAGGGTCCAGCCGAAACCTGCGGCCTGCTCCAGCTCGTCGGCGACGTGCGCGCCATAGACCAGCAGTTTTTTCGGCACGCAGCCGACGTTGACGCAGGTACCGCCCAGGTAGCGGCTCTCGGCCACTGCCACTTTTGCGCCGAAGCCGGCGGCGAACCGCGCCGCGCGCACACCGCCGGACCCGGCGCCAATCACGAACAGATCAAAATCGTAGGCCATGTATTCAGTCTCCTAGGCAGGCGCCCAGCATAACGCCGTCAGCCGCCGCAAACAAAAAAGCCACCCGGAGGGGTGGCTTTCAGGCCAGCAGGACTTATCAGTAAGCCTTGCCGGTCTTGTAGTAGTTCTCGAAGCAGAAGTTGGTCGCGTCGATGTAGCCTTCGGCGCCACCGCAGTCGAAACGCTTGCCCTTGAACTTGTAGGCGATCACGCAGCCGTTCTGCGCCTGTTGCATCAGCGCGTCGGTGATCTGGATCTCGCCACCCTTGCCCGGCTCGGTGCTGGCAATGATGTCGAAGATGTCCGGGGTCAGGATGTAGCGGCCGATGATCGCCAGGTTCGACGGGGCGTCTTCGGGCTTGGGCTTCTCGACCATGTTGGTGACGCGGAAAATGTCGTCACGGATCATGTCGCCGGCGATCACGCCATACTTGTTGGTTTCCTGCGGGTCGACTTCCTGAATGGCGACGATCGAGCAGCGGAACTGATTGTACAGCTTGACCATCTGGGTCAGCACGCCGTCACCTTCCGGGTTGACGCACAGGTCGTCCGCCAGCACCACGGCGAACGGCTCGTCGCCGATCAGCGGGCGACCAGTGAGGATGGCGTGGCCCAGGCCTTTCATTTCGGTCTGGCGAGTGTAGGAGAACGAACACTCGTCGAGCAGGCGACGGATACCAACCAGGTATTTTTCCTTGTCGGTGCCCTTGATCTGAGTTTCCAGCTCGTAGCTGATGTCGAAGTGGTCTTCCAGGGCACGCTTGCCACGCCCGGTCACGATGGAGATCTCGTTCAGACCGGCATCCAGTGCCTCTTCAACGCCATACTGGATCAGTGGCTTGTTGACCACCGGCAGCATTTCCTTGGGCATGGCTTTGGTAGCGGGCAGGAAGCGGGTGCCGTAACCGGCTGCCGGGAACAAGCATTTTTTGATCATATACGTCCTTACAAAAGGCTAGGCCTGTGGGATTCGGCGCAGTCTAATCAGGCGGCAGTCACCTTACAATGCCCCCGCCTGAGGCCGACCGGTGGGATGATAGAGATAACCCAGTGTAGTTAGTTCCGGGGGATCGTAAATATTACGGTCATACATGACCATTGGATGACAGCTGATCACGGCTGCCTGCAGCGGCCCTATCGCCGGCAAGCCAGCTCCCACAGGGATCGCGCAATTCCTGAATTCTGCGCGGTACCTGTGGGAGCTGGCTTGCCGGCGATAGGGCCCTGGCAGGCAATCAACTACCGGTGCCCTGCCCGATCAGCACCCCATCCACCTCCTGCCCATACAGGTTCACACCATCATTGGCATGGAACTTCACCCGCGTCTTTTCGATGGAACCCTCCACCAGGCGCGGGTCCTGCGGCCGCTCATGACGGTTGATCCACGCAGCCACGTCCCAGGCCTGCTGATCGCTCAGGCTGCCCGGCTTGCCCAGCGGCATGTTGTACTTGATGAACGACGCCGCCGTGTTGATGCGGTGCATCCCGGCACCCCAGTTGTAGCTGTCCTTGCCCCACAGCGGCGGCATCACATACTCGCCAGCTACTTTTTGCCCTTCGCCATTATCGCCATGGCAGATCCCACATTGCTCCCGGTATACCTGCTGGCCGCGCTTGAAGTCATAGCCGCCCTTGGGCTGCGGCACCTCCGGGTAGCCGCGCCCGGCCATTTCCACGCCGCTCGGTGCCTTGGTCGACAGCCAGTAGGAATACACCGCCAGCGCCGTCATCTGCGGGCTGTCGGCGGCAGGCGGCTTGCCGTTCATGCTGAATTGGAAACAGCCCTGGATGCGCTCGGCGTAGGTATTGACCTTGTCGTTTTTCTTGCGGTACGCCGGGTACATCGGGTACGCGCCCCACATCGGTGCGGAATGCGCCAGCCGCCCCTGGTCGAGGTGGCAGTTGCTGCAGTTCATGCCATTGCCCACGGCCTCGGGCATCAGCCGGCGGGTGTCGACGAACAAGGCATGGCCCTCACGCACCATCTTGCCAAAGGCGTTGTCGGGCAAGTCGCTTTCCGCTGGCGGCACGAACTGCGGCACAGCCTGCACACCGGGCACTTTCAGCTGCGACTGGTCCTCCATGACGATCGGGGCAGCCTGGGTATTGCCCACGGCCAACAGCAACAGGGCTGGAATCATCGGCTTCATGGCATGACCTCCTGGCTGGCGGGGCGGGCGAAGAACTCGGCGATTGCCTTGATTTCGTCATCGGTCATGGCCTTGGCCACGCCCACCATCAGTTGGTTGGGGTCATTGCTGCGGCTACCGTCGCGCCAGGCATTGAGCTGCGCCACCAGGTAATTGGCGGGCTGGCCGGCCAAGGGCGGGAAGTGCTCGCCAACACCACCACCGCCCGGGCCATGGCATTGCACGCAACCGGGAATCTGTCGGTTCCAGTCGCCATACAGGGCCATGCGGGTGGTGGGGTCATTGGCGATCTGCTGCCGGCGCAGGTCACCTGCGGGGTCTGCCGGCAAGCTGGCCAGGTAGGCGCTGACTGCCTTGATTTCATCCTCGGTCAGGGCCTTGGCCAGCGGCTCCATCACCGGCTGCCTACGGCTGCCGCTGCGCCAGTCATGCAATTGCTTGCTGAGGTAACCGGCCGGTAGCCCAGCCAACCGCGGGAAGCCGGCAGCAGCGATACCCTTGGCGTCCGGGCCATGGCAGCCCAGGCAGGCCATGGCGGCGGGGTTCGCCCCGCCCTGGGTGAAGACTTTCTGGCCATCGGCGGCATGCGCCGTGGGCCAGGCCAGGATCAGCAAGCTGCCGATCACGACGCGACTCAACGGTGTCATCACGAATCTCCATTTCTATTGTTATATGCTTAAGCCTAAAACATATAAGCAAATGGAGCGTGATCAGTTGCCTTGGATCAACTCCCAGAGATGCACTGGGTGGCTGCCGTACGTACATCCCCCAGGCGCAGCGGGAAGTTGTTCAGCCGCTCGTGCAGCTTGATGCTGCTGCCGCTGCCGCGCTTGCCGATATCCACCAGCGCCGCCGGCCCCACGCCCGAGCTGATCTTCTGCGGCACGATCAGCCGCAGGCCATCGCCGCGCTGTTCTTCCGCCAGCGGGCCGCGAGTATCAGCGAGCTTCTGCTTGACGCAGTCGGCATAGGCACGCGGAGTCTTGCCAGAAATCACATCCAGCGTTTCCCGCGATTGTTCCAGCTCCGCGACGCTGACACAGCCACCCAGCGTCATCGACAACGCCGCCACCATCCACTTCATTTGCAACACCTCTGCCATCACGAACCCCTTCGACCACGACCAGGCGGTTTTGCTCCCTGCCCTGGCAGATTTATCCCAGCGTGGCGAACAGCGCGGCAGCGCAAGCGCACATCGTGGTATCTTTTGCCTTTGCAGAACCAATCCTTGCGGAGCATCACATGAAATTCGTACACCAGCGCGAGCACCTCAACGAGGACGACATCGTCGTCATCGAGTGCTCCCAGCGCTGCAATATCCGCCTGATGAACGACGCCAACTTCCGCAGCTTCAAGAACGGCGGCCGTCACACCTACCACGGTGGCCATTTCGACAAGTTCCCGGCGAAGATCACCGTGCCCAGCACCGGCTTCTGGAACATCACCATCGATACCGTGACCACCCGCCCGATCTCGGTGACCCGCAAGCCAACCTTGAGCCACAAGATCAAGATCATCCGTCGTTCGTCGTCGAAACTCAGATAAGGCCGCCATGACCCAGACCATCAAGTACGTCATCAAATACAAGCTCGACGGCCAGCGCCGCTGGGACTTCGCCCTGATGCCCGATGCCTCCCACGGGCAAGCCCTGGAAGCCCTGCGCAAGATCCACGGCGAAGACGCCGAGAAGATCAGCGACATCCAGGTCAGCAAAGCCTTGTAGGACCCGCCAAAACCCCCGCCGCACCGTTCGCCCCGCGCAAGGAGAATCGCATGAGCCACTGGCCCGACCGCCGCATCCTCGACCTGCTGGGCATCGAGTTGCCCATTCTCCAGGCGCCCATGGCCGGTGCGACCGGGGCGCCCATGGCCATTGCCGTGGGCCTGGCAGGCGGGCTGGGCGCCCTGCCCTGCGCCATGCTCACGGGCGAGCAGGTACGCGCGCAAATCGCCGCCTTCCGTAGCGGCTGCCCGGGCCGCCCGCTGAACCTGAATTTCTTCTGCCACCAGCCACCCGCGCCGGATGCCGAGCGCGACGCGCGCTGGAAGCAGGCCCTTGCGCCCTACTATGCCGAAGTCGGCGCCGACTTCACGGCCCCCACGCCGGTGTCCAACCGAGCGCCTTTCGACGAACAGAGCTGCCTGCTGGTCGAGCAACTGCGCCCGGAGGTGGTGAGCTTCCATTTCGGCCTGCCCCAAGCCGACCTGCTGCAACGGGTCAAGGCCAGCGGTGCCAAGGTGCTTTCCAGCGCCACCACCGTGGAGGAAGCACGGTGGCTGGAACGCCACGGATGTGACGCGATCATTGCCATGGGCTATGAAGCCGGCGGCCATCGCGGCATGTTCCTCAGCGACGACATCACTAGCCAGATCGGCACCTTCGCCCTGGTGCCGCAGGTGGCCGATGCGGTCAGCGTGCCGGTGATTGCCGCTGGCGGCATCGGCGACTACCGCGGCCTGGTGGCCGCGCTGGCCTTGGGCGCATCTGCCGTGCAGATCGGCACGGCTTACCTGTTCT
Organism: Pseudomonas sp. 10-1B; assembly: GCF_000935045.1. Classification (GTDB taxonomy): domain Bacteria; phylum Pseudomonadota; class Gammaproteobacteria; order Pseudomonadales; family Pseudomonadaceae; genus Aquipseudomonas. The sequence goes on along the minus strand of NZ_JYKS01000012.1, from coordinate 22,907 downwards.
GCCCCGAGGCCAAGGTTTCGCCGGCACATCGCCAGGCGCTGGACAGCGCGCCTGCCAGTGACACGGCGCTGACCAACCTGTTCACCGGCCGCCCAGCACGCGGCATCAACAACCGCATCATGCGCGAGCTGGGGCCGATGAGCGCGCTGGCGCCGCATTTCCCGCTGGCTGGTGGGGCATTGATGCCCTTGCGCGCGATCACCGACCCGCAGGGCAACAGTGACTTCAGCAACTTGTGGTCGGGGCAGGCCTTGCGGTTGGGGCGGCATATGCCGGCTGGGGAGTTGACCCGGGAGATTGCCGCAAAGGCGCTGATCGTGGTCGGCCGTTAGGCATCGTTTGAAGCAGGCTCGGCCCTATCGCCGGCAAGCCAGCTCCCACAGGTACCTGCACAACATTCGAAACCAGTGCGGTCCCTGTGGGAGCTGGCTTGCCGGCGATAGGGCCGAGCCTATGATTGCTTCAACAGCCCCTTCCCGGCAAATGGCCTATCGCTATATAGTTGAAGACATAACGAAAACCCCAAGGAGCTGTCTTCATGCGTATCCGCCCATTCCACCTGGCCGCCACCGCCCTGGCCAGCCTGTTCGCCTTCAACACCGCCTGGGCCGATGAAGTCCAGGTCGCGGTCGCAGCGAACTTCACAGCTCCGATCCAGGCCATCGCCAAGGACTTCGAGAAAGACACCGGCCACAAGCTGGTCGCCGCCTACGGCGCCACCGGGCAGTTCTACGCACAGATCAAGAACGGCGCGCCGTTCGAGGTGTTCCTCGCCGCCGACGACAGCACCCCGGCCAAGCTCGAAGAAGAAAAAGCCACTGTCCCGGGTTCGCGCTTCACCTATGCCACCGGCACCTTGGCCCTGTGGTCGGCAACGCCTGGCTATGTCGACGACAAAGGCGACGTGCTGAAGAAAAACGAATACAAGCACCTGTCCATCGCCAACCCGAAAACCGCACCGTACGGCCTGGCCGCCACCCAAGTGCTGGAAAAACTGAAGCTGACCGAAGCCACCAAGCCCAAGCTGGTCGAAGGGCAGAACATCACCCAGGCGTTCCAGTTCGTTTCCACCGGCAACGCCGAGCTGGGCTTCGTCGCCCTGTCGCAAATCTACAAGGACGGCAAAGTCGAAAGCGGCTCTGCCTGGATCGTCCCGTCCTCCATGCACGAGCCCATCCGCCAGGACGCGGTGATCCTTGAAAAAGGCAAGGACAACCCTGCCGCCAAGGCTCTGGTCGACTACCTCAAAGGCCCGAAAGCCGCCGCCGTGATCAAGTCCTACGGTTATGAAATCTGATGCCACTGGATGCCAGTGACCTAGGTGCTATCTGGCTGACCATCAAACTGGCCAGCCTGACCACCCTGATCCTGCTGGTCGTCGGCACGCCCATCGCCTGGTGGCTGGCGCGCACGCGCTCATGGCTGCGCGGGCCGGTGGGCGCGGTGGTGGCCTTGCCACTGGTGCTGCCACCCACGGTGATCGGCTTCTACCTGCTGATCGCCCTCGGCCCGCATGGCTGGCTGGGCCAGGCGACCCAGGCGCTGGGTTTGGGCAGTGTGGTGTTCAGCTTCACGGGCCTGGTGATCGGCTCGGTGATCTACTCCATGCCGTTCGTGGTCCAGCCACTGCAGAATGCCTTCGGCGCCATCGGCCAGCGCCCGCTGGAAGTGGCCGCAACACTGCGTGCCAGCCCTTGGGACACCTTCGTCCATGTGGTGCTGCCGCTGGCCCGCCCGGGCTTCATCACTGCCAGCATCCTCGGCTTCGCCCACACCGTGGGCGAGTTCGGCGTGGTGCTGATGATCGGCGGCAACATCCCCAACAAGACACGCGTGGTCTCGGTGCAGATCTTCGACCATGTCGAGGCCATGGCCTATTCGCAAGCACACTGGCTGGCCGGTGCCATGCTGGTGTTCTCTTTCCTGGTGCTGCTCCTGCTGTACGCTGGACGCCGCGGCAAAGCCGGCTGGAGCTGAGATGACCACATCGATTGTGGCGCGCCTGAAACTGGCGCGCGACGACTTCACCCTGGATGTCGACCTGCACCTGCCCGGGCGCGGCATCAGTGCGCTGTTCGGCCACTCGGGCTCCGGCAAGACCAGTTGCCTGCGCTGCCTGGCTGGCCTGGAACGGGCCGCCAGCGCCTATATCGAAGTCAACGGCGAAGTCTGGGAAGACAGCGCCCACGACTACTTCCAGGCCCCGCACCTGCGCCCGGTGGGCTATGTGTTTCAGGAGGCCAGCCTGTTCCCGCACCTGTCGGTGCGCGGCAACCTGGAGTTCGGCTGGCGCCGGGTAGCCCCTGGCGAACGCAAGGTCAGCCTCGACCAGGCCTGCCAGCTGCTGGGCATCGGCCACTTGCTGGCACGCAGGCCCGCGACGCTGTCGGGCGGCGAAGCGCAGCGTGTGGGGATTGCCCGCGCCCTGCTCAGCAGCCCGCGCCTGCTGCTGATGGACGAGCCGTTGGCTGCGCTCGACGGGCCGCGCAAGCGCGAGATCCTGCCGTACCTGGAGCGCCTGCACGACGAACTGGACATCCCGCTGGTGTATGTCAGCCATGCCCAGGACGAAGTGGCGCGGCTGGCCGACCACTTGGTGTTGCTGGAGCAAGGCCAGGCGGTGGCCAGTGGCCCGATTGGCGAAACCCTGGCCCGCCTCGACCTGTCGCTAGCCCAGGGCGAGGATGCCGGCGTGGTGTTCGAGGGCCTGGTGGTTGGCCACGACCCGCACTACGACCTGCTCGACCTGCGCCTGCCCGGCAGCACTGGGCCGCTACTGCGCATCGCCCACCCGGCCCACGTGATGGGCAGCACCCTGCGGGTCAAGGTGCTGGCTCGTGACGTCAGCCTGGCACTGGCGGCCGACAGCACCTCGAGCATCCTCAACCGCCTGCCAGTGCGAGTGCGCGAAAGCCGCCCGGCCGACAACCCGGCCCATGTACTGGTCAGCCTGGATGCCGGTGGCAATGCCTTGCTCGCGCGCATCACCCGCTTCTCGGCGGATCAGCTTGGCCTGCACCCGGGCCAGGCGTTGTTCGCCCAGATCAAGTCGGTGGCCTTGTTGGGCTGAGCAATACCAGGGTGGCGGTTGTCCATTGCTCAGTGACCTGATCGAGGCCTGCCGCCCATGCTCGACTGCCCCCTGCCGCGCACCCTGCATTACGTTGACGACAGCCAGCCGGGCCTGACCCGGCAGCGCTGGCGGGGCCGCTTCATCTATCTGGATGCCGATGGCCAGCGGGTGCGCGACAGTGACACCCTCGCACGCATTGCCGCGCTGGTGATCCCCCCGGCCTACACCGATGTGTGGATCTGCGCCGACCCGCAGGGCCATCTGCAAGCCACCGGCCGTGATGCCAGAGGCCGCAAGCAATACCGCTACCACGCGCAGTGGCGCGAAGTGCGCGACCAGCACAAGTACGGGCGCATGCTGGCCTTTGCCCAGGCCTTGCCGAAGCTGCGCGCGCAGTTGCAAGCCCACCTCGCACGGCCTGGCCTGGACCGGGAAAAAGTGATGGCGCTGGTGGTGAGCCTGCTTGACCATACCCTGATCCGCATTGGCAACCAGCGCTACCTGCGTGACAACCAGTCCTATGGACTGACCACCCTGCGCAACCGCCACGTCGAGGTGAAGGGCAGCAGTATCCGTTTCCAGTTCCGTGGCAAGCGCGGCGTCGAGCACAACGTTACCCTCAATGACAGGCGCCTGGCCAACCTGATCAAGCGCTGCATGGAGCTGCCCGGGCAGGCGTTGTTCCAGTACCTGGATGAAAACGGCCAGCGCCACAGCATCGGCTCCAGCGAGGTCAACCAGTTCCTGCAGGAGCTGACCGGTGCCGACTTCACCGCCAAGGACTACCGCACCTGGGCCGGCAGCAGCCTGGCCCTGGACCTGCTCAGACCGCTGGCCTGGGAACCCGAGGACGAAGCTAAGCGCCAAGTCGCCGCCATGGTCCGCCAGGTCGCCGCACGCCTGGGCAATACACCAGCAGTGTGCAGGCGCTGCTACATCCACCCGGCCGTCCTTGAACACTATGCCTTGGGCAGGCTGGCCAGTTTGCCGAAAAACCGCGTACGCAAGGGCTTGGACCGCGAGGAAGTGACTTTGCTGTTATTTCTTCAGGCACTCGAGGAACAGGACGACCATTGACCCGGTCTATTCAGCCCATGATGCGAAGAAATTTCCCATTGGCGGCCAAGCGCCCTATCCTTGGCACCGAGCACCTTGGCCGACAAACTGCTGGCGGTTTGTTTCGGCACCTGCGACTGAAGACACGCAACAGAATTTGTCTGTCGGGGAATTACTATCCGCCGAAAGCGTCTTTAATGAGAAGGAAGAGGGACGAGCTCCCACCGCCACGGCAATTGGCCCGGCGGACTTTTATATCACCAAGGAGAACTACATGCTGATACTCACGCGCAAGGTTGGCGAAAGCATCGTCATCAACGACGACATCAAAGTCACCATTCTGGGCGTCAAAGGGATGCAGGTGAGAATCGGTATCGACGCACCGAAAGATGTCCAGGTTCATCGCGAAGAGATCTTCAAGCGCATCCAGGCAGGCAGCCCGGCCCCGGAAAAACACGACGACTCGCACTGAGCGACCTGCCTCAAGCCGCACGGACGCGCTTGACCGCCCCGCGCCTCAGGTGTCCAGCAGTTCGCGCACCTTGGCGATCATACAGTCCATGTCGAACGGTTTGTCGAACACCGCGGCGAACAGTTCCGGGCATCCCTGGTTGGCCTGCGCGCCACTCATGAGGATGACCGGCAACTCGCTCAAGGCCGGGTCTTCACGCATCGAGCGAACCAGCTCCTCACCGTTGAGCACCGGCATCATGTAGTCGGTGATCACCAGTTGAACACGCTTTTCCTTCAGCGCCTCCAGCGCCTTGCAGCCGTTGCTCGCCTTTTCCACCTGGAAGCCTTCGTCCTCCAGGGCAAAACCGAGGATGTCGGCGATCAGGTACTCGTCATCGACGATCAGGATGGTGTTCATCTGCCCGCCTCGTCACCCGCTCCCCTGCGGCACCGGCGTTCCCGAGAGCACACCACAGGCGCCTTCGAACGCCTTGCGCAAGGTAATGCCCTGCGGCCCGATCAGCAGCTCGTGCAAGGCAGGGTCATGGTGGCTGTCACGCACCTTGAGAATCGACAGCATGCGCCGCAGTTGCGAATCCTGTTCGACGAAGCGCATCAGCATCAGGTTGTCGACGATGCTCGACAGGTCCGGTGCCGGCGCGCTGATTTCCGCGCCGAAGATGTCGCGCATTTCCCAGGTCAGCATCACGCTGACGTGGCGTGCGCGCAGCTCGCCGGTCAGCGCACGGAAAAACGCATTGAGCCGCGCCGGGTCGGTAGCCAGGCGGCTGAACGCCCCGAGACTGTCGATCAGCACACGCTTGCTGCCCTGTACCTCGACACGCTCGAGCAAGCGCGCCCCGACCTGATCCAGCAGGCCCTCGGTGGTTGGCTGCCAGCACAATTGCAGGCTGCCGCCCTGCTCCATCGCGGCAAAATCGTAACCCAGCGACGCGGCCTTGATGCGCAGGCGTTCAGGCGTTTCGTAAAAACCGAAATGCAGCCCCGGCGCCTGCGTGGTACTGGCGCCGAGAAAGGCCAGGCCCAATGACGTCTTACCGATACCCGAGGGCCCGATCAGAAGGCTGACCGAGCCCGTGGCCAAGCCGCCGTCGAGCATTTCGTCCAGGTCTGCCACACCGCTGCTGATACGTTCCAGGGTTGCGCAGCCCAACTGGCTGGGATGGCTGAACAACGCTTCCAGGCGCGGGTAGATGTGCATGCCTGCTTCATCGATGAGGCATTCGTGGCGCCCCGACAGCGCTGCACTGCCCCGCGTCTTGCGCAACTGGACATGGCGCACGGCGCGGCTGCCCACCAGTAGCTCACCCAGCTCGATCACGCCATCAACCATGGTGTGCTCCGGGCTGCCCTCCTCCAGCCGTGCACTGGTCAGCAACAGCACGGTGCAGCCGGCAAAGGCCGCATGGCCTTGCAGTTCGGAGACGAACTTCTTGGTGTCCAGCGTGGTTTCCGCCCGCACCCGGGCATTGAGCACACCATCGACGATCAGCAGGCTGGCCTGCTGCCGGGCGATTTCCTGGCGCAGCAGCCGCACCACGGCGTCCAGCCCTTCCTGCTCCAGGGTGTCGAAGGCACTGACGAACTGGATCTGGTCGCCGACCAGCGCCGGGTCGAAGAACTCCAGGGTGGCCAGGTACTGGAACAGCCGCTCGTGCGATTCGCTCAGCAAGGTGGCCACCAACACCCGGCCACCGACGCGCACGTGCTCGCAAGCCAGCTGATTGGCCAGGATGGTCTTGCCGGCACCCGGCGGCCCCTGAATGATGTAGGACGCACCAGCCACAAGGCCGCCCTTGAGCAGCGCATCGAGCCCTTCGATCCCCGTCACCAGCCGCGTGAGTGCCTGTGCCATGGTGTCTACCTGTCGAGTTGGCTGTCCGTCTGGTCCTGATAGGTTGGCAAGTAAAGCTGCATGCATGTACCACGGCCGAGTTCGCTATCGACGCAGATGGCACCACCGCTCTGCCTGGCGAAGCCATAAACCTGGCTAAGGCCCAGGCCAGTACCCTTGCCAAATGGCTTGGTAGTGAAGAACGGCTCGAAGATGCGCGGCAATACCGCCGGCGCAATCCCTTCACCGTCGTCCTCCACCTGGAAACGCACGAAACTGCCACACAGCCCTTCCACTTCACCTGCCAGCTCGACCACATCGACCGCCATGCAGATCTGGCCCTGCCCTGCGATAGCATCGCGGGCATTGAACAGCAGGTTGAGCAGCACCATCTGCAACTGCCCGGCATCCACCTCGATCAGGGGCAGGTCCGCTTGCAACAGCACTTTCAGCTCAGTCGAGCTGGGCAGTGCATGTTCCAGTAGACCACGGGTGGTGGCAATAAGGTCCGTCGGGGCGACGCAGGCCACATCGAGCTTGCGATGGCGGGCAAAGCTGAGCAATTGCTGGGTCAGTTCGGTACCCCGCTGCCCGGCATCGAGGATGTGCTGCAGCATGCGCTGGACACGCGCCGGGTCCTGGGTCGCCAGCGCCAGGCGCGCCGAGCTGATGATGATGGTCAGCATGTTGTTGAAGTCATGAGCCAGGCCACCAGTCAACTGGCCGAGGGCTTCAAGCTTCTGCGCCTGGAACAACTGGGCGCGCACAGCATCCAGTTGCAGCGCCGACTCGCGGCGGTCGGTGATGTCCCGGGTCACCTTGGCCAGGCCGACAATCTGGCCTTGGTCATCGCGGATCACGTCCAGCGCTGCCAAGGCCCAGAACTGCGTGCCATCCTTGCGCACGCGCCAGCCTTCATCCTGCGCCACGCCTTGCTCCAGCGCCTGACGCAGCAAGCGTTCGGGGCGCCCCTCGGCACAATCCTGCGGGGTGAAGAACAATGAAAAATGCTGGCCAATCACTTCATCGGCACGGTAGCCCTTGATTCGTTGTGCACCGGCATTCCATGACACCACATGGCCAGACGGGTCGAGCATATAGATGGCGTAATCCACCACCGACTGAACCAGCTGTTCATAGCGGTGGGCAGGCATGACGGGGTGGCCAAGGCAATCAGCTGAAACCATGCAAACTCCACCGGCACAGCAGGAAGGACGAAATGAGCTTAGCCAAGAGTGCCCTGTGAACGCCCGCGTGGCTATCCGAGGGTCAGCGCTCAGGCTCGACGAGCACCGGGCTGATACGCCGTGGCATTGCCACTTTCAGCAGCCATAGGGCTACCAGCACGATCCCCCCGCCCCCGGCCAGGGCCATCAGCCGCTGTGGCTGCGGGTGCTCGGCACCGAAACCCAGCACCAGCAGGTAACCACCCAGGCTCAACAAGCTGAGGTAGAGAAACGCCCCCAGCACGACCACCTGCGCGAACAGCAGCCGCCAGAACAGCCGCGGGCGCACGATACGCCCGGAAGCCTTGGACTCGGTCATCGCTGCATACTCTTGGATCCAATAAAGGGGGAACAGTGGCGTAATGACAGCAAGGTGTCAATTGCCCATTCGATCGGCCCTTCATTCTGTTGATCATAGGTGCTGCAGTTGACTCAACTATAACAATGGGTTATAAAGCGCGCTTGATTGCGAAGCCCTTCTGCTTAGAAGCGAGCTGGTCATTGCGACCCCTTCAAGCGTGCGAGTGTGGTGGAATTGGTATACACAGCAGACTTAAAAGTGCGCCCGTAGAGGGCGGCGGATCGATAACGTAGGCATACGTTGCCACTGTGAATAATGTGGCTAAACCAGCACCTTACCGGAGGGGGAAACCCCGCAAGGGACTGTAGCATGGTGTGAAAAGTCTCAAATGGGGTAGTATCCGCTCCCCTGGCGAGGCAGGTAGAATGGATATGGTAAGGGCTATACTGCTCGAACCCTAGTCAGAGAGCGACTCGACGGCGTCGATGGGGAAAGGATACCGACGCCCCATTTCTTGGTGACGGAAGGCAAGATTTTAAGGCCTCCCGTAGTTCACCTCCAAGGCTCAACCCCAGCGAGGGGCCAAATGACGAAAGGGGTACCTAAGTCCAGTGCAACGTTCCGCCGTTAACGCGGGGATGGCCTAAGTCGTGCGAGCGATATGGCTACGGAGTAATCGTAGTAGAGTGTGGCCCCGGTGGCGAAATGGTAGACGCAAGGCACTTAAAATGCCTCGTTCTTTGAACGTGTCGGTTCGAGTCCGACCCGGGGTACCATTATTCCCTAACAAGGAAGGGGATCTCATCCCGCGAGGGGGATGATCTCAGAAGGGTTACAGGCATGCGTTACCTAGTTCGAAAATGGTTGAGTTGGATGGCTCATGAAGATCATTGAACGACTAGAAACTCTCAGAAAGTTGAATTGCGATCCCAAGTGGGAAAACGACAACATCTTCAGATTAGTGTGCTCTCCGCAACTGGCAACTCTTGCCTATGAGCGGATTAAGTCAAACCCAGGCAATATGACTGCGGGCGACGATGGAGTTACGCTTGATCACATCTCCTCAGAAGCACTTGGAAACTGTGTGAGTCGATCCGAAACGGTTCGTACCAGCCCAGACCTGTCCGCAGGAAATTCATACCCAAGGCCAATGGGAAGACCCGCCCTCTAGGGATTCCCTCCCCAAGAGACAAGATCGTCCAAGAAATGATTCGGGAGATTCTCGAATCAATCTACGACAGCGCGACCTCACCCTCGTTCTCCAGCCATAGCCATGGATTCAGGCCGAATTTGGGCTGCCATACGGCAATTCAAGAGTTTACTAAATGGAACGGCGTGACATGGTTGGTCGAAGGGGACATTAAAGGGTTCTTCGACAACATCGACCATCATGTTCTGATCTCCTTGCTGCGCAAGCGGATCAAAGATGAGAGGTTCATCAATCTCATCTGGACATTCCTTCGTGCGGATATCCGGGAAGTGGACGGCTCACTGTCGTCCAACAAGCTGGGGACACCGCAGGGAGGGGTCATCAGCCCTATCCTCGCGAATATCTACCTGCATGAGTTCGACAGCTGGGTCGATGACCTCCGCACGGAACTCACCAAAGGGACGAAGAGGAAACCAAATCCGGAGTGGCGAAAGCTCATACGGAAGAAGGACTACCTGATTTCGAAGGGGCAAGCTACCAAGGATTCTGAAGTTGTGAAGGAGTTGGAGCACGCAGCATCGCTCCTACCGACGGTGCTAGTCGACGACCCCGACTTTTGTCGGGTGTTCTACGTCCGCTACGCGGACGACTGGATGATCGGCGTCACAGGTAGCAAGGAACTGGCTGAGGATATTAAGTCCCGCGCCTCCACATTCCTAGCAACTCAACTGAAACTGGAACTCTCTGCGGAGAAGACGTTAATCACTCACGCGAAGTCGGAACAGGCCTCATTCTTAGGCTACCAGCTCTCCATTGGAGGGTCGGTAAAACGCCTGCGAGTTAAAGCCGAAGGCCGACGATCCTCGATCAAGCGCGTGACCGGATGGAAACCAAGGGTTGATGTCTCAGCGAAAACGCTGATCACCAAGCTGAATGTATCAGGATTTTGCCACACACTGAGAGGAAAGGAGTTCTTCCCTAGATCGAAAAGGCTCTTCGTGAGCCTTGAAGACCATGAAATCATCATGCGATTCAACTCGATCTGGAGAGGAATCTACAACTACTACTGCGTGTGTAACAACGCCTACACGCTCAGCTGGGTCATGTACATCCTTCAATATTCTTGCCTCATGACTCTAAGTCATAAGCACAGGATTAGGGTTCCTAGAGCGATTCAACGGTACGGCGTCTTCCCACAGGCCAGTTACAGATCAGCGAAGGGTGAAACCATCACCGTAGGGTTCTGGAAGCCACCACAATGGCGCCAGCCATTCGCGGTGCCGCAGAAGCCATTAGAGCTTGATGTTCTTATGGCACAAACTGCCAGGTTAACCCGCAGCCACCTTGGTAACCCTTGCGCGGTTTGTGGCAACAGTACTGGTGTGGAAATGCATCACATCCGAGCCCTCCGCAAAGGTAACAAAAATATCACGAGTGGTTTCAACAAGATAATGAGTGCCATCAATCGGAAGCAGCTCCCAGTTTGTCAGGGCTGCCACGACAAGATCCACGCTGGCAAGTACGACGACCTCAAATTGTCTTCACTTGCGTACGTGCCTCAGTGATGGCGTAAATCGCATGCTGGAGAGCCGGATGCTATGAAAGTTGCACGTCCGGTTCGGTGGGAGCCTGTTGGATGTTCTCTCTGAGACCCTGGCAGGCGACCCAACTCTGTCGGCGTGAGCCTTGCGGGTTCGAGTCCCGCCACTCGCACCAAACTTCCTTGAAAAGGCGCCCTTGCGGCGCCTTTTTGCTACCTGGCAGCAATATTTGGCGCAGCTGCTAGAGTGGAGCTTGAACCCGTCCACTGGAACGCCACCATGCGCTACTCCCTGTTCGATGGTCAACGCGACATCATTATCCTGATTGCCCGCGTGCTGCTGATGATCCTGTTCGTCTTGTCTGGCTGGGCCAAGCTGACCGGCTTCGACGGCACGGTCGGCTACATGACCTCACTGGGCGCCCCTGCCCCGATGCTGGCAGCAGCGATTGCCGTGCTCATGGAGTTCGTCGTGGCCATCCTGCTGATCCTGGGTTTCTACACACGCCCGCTGGCCTTCCTGTTCGCGCTGTTCGTGCTCGGCACGGCGCTACTGGGCCACCCGTTCTGGAATATGGTCGACCCCGAGCGCAGCGCCAACATGACGCAGTTTCTGAAAAACCTCAGCATCATGGGCGGCCTGCTGTTGCTGGCCGTGAGCGGCCCCGGGCGCTTCTCGGTGGACGGGCGCTGAATCAATCGTCTTCGCAGTCGTCGAACCAGGCGGGGTGATCACGCTCTTCGTCATCGAAGTCATCCCGCGTTTCCTCATCTTCCTCCAGCTCATCCTCGGCGCCCTGGGCATCCGCCTCGGGCTCCACATCGTCGTAGAGAAATTCGTGATCAAGCAGGTGATCGTGCTCGGGTTCGTGCAGGTCGTCTTCGTCGTGCATGCTGGCTCCTGAGCGAATGGCAGGCCTGTATAGGCTGATCAGGTTCGCAGGTCAATGCATTGCGCTTAATCCTCGGTTAACCGGCCAGGTCCAATCTGCAGGCTCTCCCTTCAAACGTCGCTTGCCCGCCTTTCATGGCGGGCTTTTTTCATGGCTGCGTCTGGCGATAGGGCCAGGTCAGACAAGCACATACATGACAACCTGGTGACCTGACCTTCACGAAATACTGACATCTGGATAGGCACACTAAACCTGCTCCGTATGTTCTTGCAGCCCGCCGCATCATTGCCGCGGGCTTTTCTTTTTGCTCGCCTACAAGCCATCCGCGTGACATGCGCTGCTCTTCCAGGCATCGCGCCACTTGCGCCGATGCTTGAGACCATGACCTGAGGCAGTTTTGCCTGGCCAGGCAAGGGCTATGCTAACCCAGCGCTAACCCAAGCTCACTCAGATAGACATGGAGGCTCGTATGAAAGCTGCTGTTGTTGCACCAGGCGGTCGCGTGGATGTGGTGGAAAAAGACCTGCGCCCTCTCGAACACGGCGAAGCGCTGCTGAGGATGCAATGCTGCGGTGTGTGTCACACCGACCTGCACGTGAAAAATGGCGACTTCGGCGACAAGACCGGTGTTGTGCTAGGCCATGAAGGCATCGGCGTGGTCCAGGCGGTAGGACCGGGTGTCACCTCGCTCAAGCCAGGTGACCGCGCCAGCGTTGCATGGTTCTACCAGGGCTGTGGGCATTGCGAGTATTGCAACAGCGGCAACGAAACCCTGTGCCGCGAAGTGAAGAACTCCGGGTACACCGTGGACGGCGGCATGGCCGAAGCCTGCATCGTCAAAGCCGATTACTCGGTCAAGGTGCCCGACGGGCTCGACTCCGCTGCCGCCAGCAGCATCACCTGCGCCGGCGTGACGACCTACAAAGCGGTGAAAATTTCCAACATCCGCCCCGGCCAATGGATTGCCATTTACGGCCTCGGCGGCCTGGGCAACCTGGCCCTGCAATATGCCAAGAACGTCTTCAACGCCAAAGTGATCGCCATTGACGTCAACGACGAACAACTGCGCTTCGCCAGCGAGATGGGTGCGGACCTGGTTATCAATTCACGCACGCAGGACGCGGCGAAAGTCATCCAGGCCCAGACTGGCGGCGCACATGCCGCCGTAGTTACCGCAGTAGCCAAGGCCGCGTTCAACTCGGCTGTCGACGCACTGCGCGCCGGTGGGCGCCTGGTCGCCGTCGGGCTGCCGTCGGAATCCATGAACCTGAATATCCCCCGCCTGGTACTGGATGGTATCGAAGTGGTCGGCTCGCTGGTGGGAACCCGCCAGGACTTGCAGGAAGCTTTCCAGTTTGCAGCGGAAGGGAAAGTGGTGCCGAAGGTGACCCTGCGGCCGATCGAGGATATAAACCAGATCTTCGACGAAATGCTCGAGGGGAAAATCAAAGGCCGGATGGTGATCGACTTCGAAAGTTGAGCACTTGGTGAAGCTATAGTGGCGCCGATACTGGCGGTACACACTCACACGGGGTAGCGGACCATCCAGTATTCGCGATCCCGCCACTCGCCGCGCTGCCTACAGCGGCATGTTGATGCCGAGGAAGTGAGCGAATCCGTGTAACACTCGCACTTGTCGAGGTAGGCATTGAACTTTGTGTACTTTCGAGGGGGTGGTGACGGAAGCCTGGACAGATCAAACTTCTGCCCTTCGGCGGTCACCCGGTACACCATGTCGCCCGGATCGCAGAATGCCGGGGCCTTGCCGCGCGTCATCAGGCCTGCATCGCCCTCCGTGGCCGGATGCGGCATGGTGTCAAAGTGGGGCTATAGGGTAATGCCAGTCAGTTAAGCAATTTGGGGCCGCTTTGCGGCCCTTCGCGGGCACGCCCGCTCCCACAGGGACCGCACATTTCCAAAGCTCAGCGCCAAACCTGTGGGAGCGGGCGTGCCCGCGAAGGGCTGCAGAAACCTTAACTGACTGGCATTAGGCTATAGGGTAGGATTACGGGTTTTTTCAAGGATGAATTGCAGTGAAGAAGCTCAAAGACCTCGAAGCCGCAGCAACCCGCTACCTGAGCAGGTATTCCCGCAAGCAGTTTTTCTCAGTGTTCGCTGTCATTACGGCGGCCAACTACTGGCTTGCCTATAACGTCGACGGGTACAAGTCGATATGGCTGGCAATGATCGGAGGTTGGTTTTTCGGAATGACCTTCGCGCCGTTCCACTCCCCAAAAAGCTCGCCGGACTGACCTTTGGCATGGTGGCAATTTGGTTCGGGATGGGGTACTACGGGTAGCCGGCATGGGGCCGGCTCGGGAGATATGAATGGATTTATCTAGCGTCAAACACACGGTCAGGCTGAGTACGGATGAGCATTCTGGATGCCCGTTCTGCTCGTACAGCTTCGGAAAAAGCTTAGACTGGGATATCAACCATCTACTCAGAAGTGGCAGTGCAACGCCAGGACCCAGCCCATGCAGGTGATGATTCATCAGCGTCATCGCCTCGCCCTGCTCCTCGATCCCAGCCCACGCCATCAGCTCCAGGAGAGCCTGTTTAGTCCCTGATGCGGAAACGATGCATGATTATGCGGAAACAATCAGGTTTTCTATCGCCCAAAGAAAAACCCCGCAGACGTTAATCTGCGGGGCTTTCGAATGGTGGAGGCCGAGGTCGGAATCGAACCGGCGTAGACGGATTTGCAATCCGGAGCATAACCACTTTGCTACTCGGCCTCAAAGTTCGGATCTAGCAGCTTTCGCTTCGCTATCTCCTTGAAACGCTGAACTTTTTTCAAAGTTTGCTGCGTTTCGATGGGCGCCATTATGTCGTCATTCTTCTAACCTTGCAACCCCCTGAACGAAAAAAAATTTCAACGGGTTCAAGGTGTTAGCGCAAGCGGCCAAGTTTACTCCACAAGCCCACCACGGTGTTCTCCATCGCGCCGCTGGCAGCCATACCGATGCGCTCCTGCAGGCTCTTGCGTTCGGCATAGTGCAGGTGGAACAGGTTGGCGTTGCGGGCCCGCTCGCTGAGGTATTCGTCGCTGGTCTGCAGCGCGTCCACCAGTTTGCGGTTGAGTGCCGCGACACCCAGCCAGACTTCGCCGGTGGCCACTTCATCGATGTGCAGTTGCGGGCGATAGCGGGCGACGAAATCCTTGAACAACTGGTGGGTGATGTCCAGGTCTTCCTGGAACTTCTCCCTGCCTTTCTCGGTGTTCTCGCCGAACACGGTCAGGGTGCGCTTGTACTCACCTGCGGTCAGCACTTCGAAATCGATGTCGTGCTTCTTCAACAGGCGGTTGACGTTGGGCAACTGCGCCACCACACCGATCGACCCCAGCACGGCGAATGGCGCACTGACGATCTTCTCGCCGATGCAGGCCATCATGTAACCACCGCTGGCAGCCACCTTGTCGATGCAAACGGTCAATGGGATGCCAGCCTGGCGAATGCGCGCCAGTTGCGAAGCGGCCAGGCCGTAGCTGTGCACCAGGCCACCGCCGCTTTCCAGGCGCAGCACCACTTCGTCACGGGGGGTGGCGAGGGTCAGCAAGGCAGTAATTTCGTTGCGCAGGCTTTCTGTGGCCGAGGCTTTGATGTCACCATCGAAGTCCAGCACGAAGACCCGGCCCTTTTCTTCGGCCTTGCCTTTCTTCTGCTGTTTCTCTGCCTTGGCCTGCTGCTTGCGCAGGGCCTTGAGCTGGGCCTTGTCGAGCAGGCCCGACTCCAGGCGCTCGCGCAGGTCCTTGTAGAAATCGTTCAGGCGGGTGACCTGCAATTGCCCACCCGGTTTGCGTCGCCCTTTGCCACGCAGCCCGGCGATGGCCGACAGTACCACCAGGATGGCGATGACCAGGGTGGCGGTTTTGGCGAGAAAGCTTGCGTATTCAGCAAGAAACTCCACGTTGACTCCTTAAAGACCAGCGCCACTACGGCGCGTAACTGTTGCAAGCATACCGTTGCGCCTGAGGTGCTGCCAGCCGGTGTAAACGCTGGCAACATCTTTCAAACAACCTTTTCAAACGCTTGTATGTTTTTTCGTTGACAGCCCGTGTGCCGCATCCTAACCTCGCAGCAACCTCCAACAGGCCGGAACCTTTCGTGGGCAACCTCTACCTGATTCGACATGGCCAAGCCTCTTTCGGTGCCGATGACTACGACGTCCTTTCGCCCTTGGGCGTGCGCCAAAGCCAAGCGCTGGGTGAACACCTGGCCCAGCTCGGTGTGCGGCTGGACCGCTGCGTGGCTGGCGACCTGCGCCGCCAGCAGGATACCGCGCATTTGACACTGGCGGCATTGCACGCCAATGGCTGCCCAGTGCCGGCTGTTGAGACCGACGCGGCGTTCAATGAGTTCGATGCCGATGGCGTGATCCGTGCCCTGTTGCCCGGGCTGCTGCCGGAAGAGCCCGATGCCCTGCACATCCTGCGCAATGGCGCGCAGCATCGCAGCGAGTTCCAGCGCCTGTTCGCACTGATGGTGCAGCGCTGGCACGATGGCGAGCATGCCGACGACGGCCTGGAAACCTGGCAAGCCTTCACCGCCCGCGTGCAAGGTGGCCTGCAGCGCGTACTCGATGCTGCCGGCAGCGGCGACAATATCGCCATCTTCACCTCGGGCGGCACCATTGCCGCCCTGCTCCACCTGGTAACCCGTATCACCCCCGGCCAGGCGTTCGCGCTGAACTGGCAGATCATCAACACGTCGCTCAGCCAGCTGAAGTTCCGCGGCCGCGACGTGGCACTGGCTTCCTTCAACAGCCAGGCCCATGTGCAGCTGTTGAGGGCGCCGGAGCTTGTCACCTATCGATGAGCCCGGCTTGTTGTGTCCCTGCGGGACGTGTAAATCACTCTATAAGGAATGCGCCATGACCTCCGTAGCTGATGCCGTGAAAAAGATGCAAGAGAAGTTCAACCCATCCGCGGCCACCGGCCTGGACCTGGTGTTCGGCTTCAACATCACCGACGAAGACAAGCACTACGCCCTGATCGTCAAGGACGGCACCTGCAACCTGCAGGAAGGCGAAAACCCGGATGCCAACTGCACCCTGGTGATGGACAGCGAGACCCTGAAGGGTATCGTCAGTGGCGAAACCGACGGCATGCAGGCCTTCATGGGCGGTAAGCTGCGCGTTGAAGGCGACATGATGCTGTCGATGAAGCTCAGCGAGCTGTTCCCGTCCTGAGGGCTGGAAGTAGCGGATGATCGAAAAACCGAAGCCTGAATGGCTTCGGTTTTTTTTTGCCTGTCTGGCACACATTCATCTGGCCTGTGCGGCCCTTTCGCGATACAAGGCCGCTCCCACAAAAACCAAGTCGAGCGCTATCAAAGCAGTTGATCAGGCAGCAACACCCTCACCTATATGGCACCTGGCACGCTTGTTCCAACCTCGGCAGGCCATTAGATTAGCCAATAGTCCTTGCGATCGAGAATAAGGAAAACGCATGATGCTCACCGACCAGTCCACCCAGGTACGCCCCGGCGAAGAACTCGACGCGGCCGTCATCGACCCTTACCTCAAGGCCAATATCCCCGGCCTGGATGGCCTGCCGAGTATCAGCCAGTTCCCCGGCGGCGCCTCCAACCTCACCTATCTGGTCAGCTACCCGGGCCGCGACTTCGTGCTGCGCCGCCCGCCGTTCGGCCAGAAGGCCAAATCGGCCCACGACATGGGCCGCGAATTTCGTATCCTCAACCAGCTGAACAGCGGCTTCCCCTACTGCCCCAAGGCCTATGTGCACTGCACCGACAGCAGCCTGATCGGTGGCGAGTTCTACGTGATGGAGCGGGTCAAGGGCATCATCCTGCGCTCGGATATCCCAGCCGAGCTGAACCTCGACGCCAGCCGCACCGAGGCGCTGTGCAAGAGCTTCATCGACCGCCTGGTCGAGTTGCACCAAGTGGACTACAACGCCTGCGGCCTGGCGGACCTTGGCAAACCGGAAGGCTATGTGCAGCGCCAGGTCGAGGGCTGGACCAGCCGCTACGAAAAAGCGCTCACCCCCGACGCCCCGCGCTGGGAAAAGGTGACCGCCTGGCTCCACGCGAAGATGCCCGCCGACCATCCACGGCCAGGCATCGTGCACAACGACTACCGTTTCGACAATGTGATCCTCGATGCCGACAACCCCATGCGCATCATCGGTGTGCTGGACTGGGAAATGGCCACCCTGGGCGACCCGCTGATGGACCTGGGTAACAGCCTGGCCTACTGGATCGAGGCCGACGACCCGGCGCCGGTACAGCTGATGCGCCGCCAGCCGAGCAATGCGCCAGGCATGCTCAGCCGCCGCCAGTTCGTCGATTACTACGCCGAGCGCGCCGGTATCCGCCTGGACAACTTCGATTACTACTATTGTTACGGCCTGTTCCGCCTGGCCGGCATCGTCCAGCAGATCTACTACCGCTATTACCACGGCCAGACCCAGGACAAGCGCTTCGCCCAGTTCATCCACATGAACCGCTTGCTGGAGCAGATGACCCTGCAGGTCATCGCCAAGTCCAGCCTCTGAGCACCGACCACGACGACGGATAACAAGGAAAACAGCATGTCCAAGACCCACCTGTTCGACCTCGACGGCAAGATCGCCTTCGTTTCCGGCGCCAGCCGCGGCATCGGCGAAGCCATCGCCCACCTGCTGGCGCAGCAAGGCGCCCATGTGATCGTTTCCAGTCGCAAACTCGATGGTTGCCAGCAGGTAGCCGAGGCCATTATCGCCGCCGGTGGCAAGGCGACTGCCGTGGCCTGCCACATTGGCGAGCTGGAACAGATCCAACAGGTATTCGCTAGCATCCGTGAACAGTTCGGGCGCCTGGACATTTTGGTCAACAATGCGGCCACCAACCCGCAGTTCTGCAACGTGCTGGATACCGACCCGAGCGCGTTCCAGAAGACCGTGGACGTGAACATCCGCGGCTACTTCTTCATGTCGGTGGAGGCCGGCAAGCTGATGCGCGAGCACGGCGGCGGCAGCATCATCAACGTGGCATCGATCAATGGTGTTTCGCCGGGCCACTTCCAGGGCATCTATTCGGTGACCAAGGCGGCGGTCATCAACATGACCAAGGTCTTCGCCAAGGAATGCGCGCCGTTCGGCATCCGCTGCAACGCCCTGCTGCCGGGCCTGACCGACACCAAGTTCGCCTCGGCCCTGGTGAAGAACGACGCCATCCTCAACGCCGCGCTGCAGCAGATTCCGCTCAAGCGCGTGGCCGACCCCAAGGAAATGGCCGGCGCGGTGCTGTACCTGGCCAGCGATGCCTCCAGCTACACCACCGGCACCGCGCTCAATGTCGACGGCGGCTACCTGTCCTGATCAGGCTTTTACCGCCATCAGGGTGTAGCTCAGGGGCAGGCGTGCAGGCTGGTCGCGCAAGCGCCATTCGCCGTCGTTGCCCCTGACCATCTGCCCCGGTAGCGCCTCCCAAGGGAGGCTCTGGTGCTCGACCAGAGCCGTCAGTTGCAACCCGTTAGCCAGCATCGCGGTGATCACCTCGCCCAGGCCGTGGTTCCATTCGTGGGTTTCGGTGTGAGCCAGCCGTCGCTCGGTTTCGACGTAGGTCTGGTCGTTGTGCCACACCGTCGGCTCCTCGTGCTCGAAGTAGGGGTATTCGAGCTGCAGACGGTCCTGGTGGTCTTCGTTGACGGCCATCAGCATCGGGTGCCCATCGCGCAGGAATAGCCGCCCACCCGGCTTCAGCAGGGCCGCCACGGTGCGTGCCCATGGTTCGATGCGAGGTAGCCAGCAGAGCGCGCCAATGCCGGTGTAGACCAGGTCGAAAGTGCCTACCGGCAGCACTTGGTCGGCGGCATAGACGTCAGCCTCAACATACTCGATAGACACCGCGCAGCGCCTGGCCAGTGCCCGCGCCTCGGCCAGCGAAGCCGCAGAATAGTCCAGGCCGCAGACCTTGGCGCCAAGACGCGCCAGCGAGAGGGTATCGGTGCCGATGTGGCATTGCAGGTGGACGGCGTTGAGCCCGTCGATATCGCCGAGCAAGGGCAGGTCGAAGCGTACGGTTTCGGAAAGGTGCCCACAGTGCTGGAAGAGTTGCTCGACTTCGTAGTCTTTGGAGGCGGCGTGCAGCGGGGCGCGTTCGTCCCAGCTGGCGCGGTTGAGTTGCAGGGAGCGGTCCATGGTGTCGTCCTTGAGTGGTGGAGCCTCATGCTAGCCGCCACCTGCTCCGCTGCGACACAGCGGCCTTGCTAAAAATTGTAATGCGCGCGGTCTTTGTGGGAGCAACTGTCTTGTACTGCCTGGACTGGCCTCATCGCCGGCAAGCCAGCTCCCACAGGTACCGCGCAGATCTCAAGCTTTGCGCAGTCCCTGTGGGAGCTGGCTTGCCGTGGCGACGAACCGCGGCGATGGGCTGCACAGCAGCTCCAATGTGCCTCATAGGCTTAACTGCCTGGCATTAGCCCCACATGGGCTCGCTTTCTGCCCATTTTCCAGGCCTTACAGGCAAGTCGCCGCCGCAGCCCGGCGCTGCAGCGCCACGCTGTCGTTCTTCTGCGCGTAGTAATCCACCCGCGCCCCACCCGCTTGCGGGTAAACGTCCACGAATGCCTCGGCCTCACGGGTATACACGGTGAACCCGCCCTGCTTGCGCGGCTCCAGGTAGCCACTGGCGTCGTCGCCGAACACCTTCTCTTCCTGCCAACTGAACTGGATGCACTGGGCAACCAGCTCTGGCGCCTTGTGCGAGTCGAGCTGCGCTGTCGGCTTGCCGCCGCGAGCCGTCTCCATGGTCGCAGAAGCACAACCGACCAGCATCAGCGCCGCGGCCATCGGCAGAATCGCACGCATGTTCCATCCTCAGGGTATCGAAAAAGAAAGCGACTCTAGCACTGGCGGGCATCGCGAGTGAATTGTCATGCACCAGCCGCTGTCGCAGTCAATGCATGACATCACAAGGAGACCGCCATGAAACTGCACTACCTGCTATTCGCCGCCTTGCCCTGCCTGCCCCTCGTCGTCACCGCCGCCCCCTCCAGCGAAGAAAGCGTCACAGCGCCGGAAACCCACAATCGTGAGCTGAAGGTCGGCGACAAGGCCCCTGACCAGTACAAGCGCGACGACCAGGCCATCAAGGACTGGAAAGCCAAAGGCCTGCCAGCGCCGGAAAAGGAAAGCCACTGGGTGCGCATGGGCGAGCACTACGTACTGGTACAGATCACCAATGGCGTGGTGCTGGCGATCCAGTCGGCGTCCTGATGCAGCCTGCCTCGAACAAAGCCGCCATGTGCACCGTGTTGCGCCCGGCGGCCTTGGCCTGGTAAAGCGCGGCATCGGCCTGGGCCAGCAGGCTGGCAGTACTGTCCTCCGGCCCCGGCACGCCACACCACAGGCCGACGCTGAAGCGCAACTCGATCTGGTCACCGGCAAAACGTGCCGGGCTGCGCTCAATGGCCTCGCGCAGCCCTTGCAGCGCAGCCATTGCGCCGCTACGGTCAGTGCCCGGCAGCAATAGCAGGAACTCCTCGCCGCCATAACGGCCAAGGCTGTCAGCCTGGCGCAGGCGCTGCTGCAACTGGCGCACGCAATGGCACAGCACCTCGTCGCCGGCCAGGTGCCCATACAGGTCGTTGATACGCTTGAAATGGTCAATGTCGATCATCGCCACGGCCAGGCTGCCCTGTTGTGCACGAGCACGCTCCAGCTCTACGGCGAACCGCTCCAGAATCGCCCGACGGTTATAGGTGCCCGTCAGCACATCACGCAGGGCCAGTTGTTGCAGGCGCGACTCGCTGCGCTCCTTGGCCATCAGCACCAGCCCGATCGAATACATCATCACCGTGGCCGTGCCGATCGCCACGGAAATGCTCTGCTTGAGGTTGCTGGTGTCATAACGCATTTCCACCGCAGTGCCATTGGCCACCGCCACCACGCGCATGCCCAGGCCGACCAGGCTGATCAGCGCGCCGATCTCCAGCAGCAGGTGGGCCCTGCCCGGCCGCTCGGCATGGCGCCGCGCCCAGTACAGGATCATCGAGCATTGCAGCATCAACACCAGCGTCGCCAGGAGCATGCGCGGCTCCAGCGTGTCGAGCAGCAGCATCAGCCCCACCAGCATGCAGGCAGGGATAACGAAGACGATGCGCCAGGGCACCACCTGCTCGCGCACCCGGAACAGGCTGGCCGTATAGAAGGCCAACGCCAGCGACAACAGGCTGTTGCCCACGCCATAGCTGAGCCACAACGGGGCCTGGGCATACACGGTGTAGCAGACATACGCCAGCGCATGCACCAGCAGCCCACAACCGGTGAGCATCAGGTTGTCTCGGCGGTTGCTGCCGACCAGCAACAGGCAAAAAGCGAGGATGGTAGCCACCAGGGCAACGGCGGCGAACAACGTGGGGGTGTGGGCGATCATCATGATTCACCGTGTGGCAGATTGCCATCTTGGCTGCGGCTTAGCGTGCAGTCTAGAGCCGCGCCAAGCGCTCGGCCATGACCGAGCGGGACAGAACAGCAACCCACAGGCACGCCACCTGTCGCTGCAGCACAAATTTTTGCCCGCCCAGGAAACCAAATGGATCATCCCCAGTCTCAGCAAGTGCCCCGTAAACCTTTGCGGATCAAGGACCTATACCGTGATATCCCGTCTTGCAAGCCTTTCGCTGATCGCCGTTGCCCTGTTGACCGCAGGTTGCCATAGCCATCGCTACCATGACGACGATGGCTGGCGTGACCGCGACCGTGGCCATCGTCACCACCATCGGCATGACCGCGACGATGACGATCGTCGATACCGCGGTGACCGCTACTACCGCTGAAGCGTCTTTGCAACCCTTACCCGCCGTCCATTACGCGGCACCTTAACTTGATGATTCCTTTGAGGTTCGTACCATGCGTCTGACTCTGCCTTCCCTTGCCCTCGGCCTGTTGCTGTGCCAGGGCGCTTTCGCCGGTGACGGTACTGCCGCCATTGGCGGCGGCCTGGGTGGTGCCCTGGGTAACGTTGTCGGTCAACAGA
Organism: Pseudomonas sp. 10-1B; assembly: GCF_000935045.1. Taxonomy (GTDB): domain Bacteria; phylum Pseudomonadota; class Gammaproteobacteria; order Pseudomonadales; family Pseudomonadaceae; genus Aquipseudomonas. Next base: position 375 of record NZ_JYKS01000012.1, on the reverse strand, counting down.
TGGGCGGCAAGACGGGGGCGGCCATCGGCGCTGGCCTCGGCGGCGCAGCCGGCAGTGCGGTAGGTGCACGCAAGGGCAACCGTACCGAAGCCGCCATCGGCGGTGGCCTGGGTTCGGCCGGCGGTTCGCTGCTTGGCGGCGCGGTGGGCGGCAAGACCGGTTCGACCGTAGGTGCTGGCCTGGGTGGTGCGGCCGGCGGTGCCATCGGCAACCATCTGGGCGACGACCACCGCAGCGGTAAAAAACGCCACCGTCACCGTCACTGATCCGTTGACCTGAGGGGCTGCTATGCAGCCCATCGCCGGCAAGCCGGCTCCTATCAAACAAAACATAAGTCATTGTTTTATAAGGTTTTATTTAAGAGGCCTTTACCAG
>NZ_JYKS01000011.1 GCF_000935045.1 Pseudomonas sp. 10-1B | reverse complement strand
GAGAGTTGGCTTCTACAGAGCCTAGCTCAGATTTTCAGCGGTATTTGTGAAACACCACACTAGGCTCTGTACGAAAAGAGATGTCGCAAACACCGCATGGAACAAGCCAGAGAGACCATAGCGGCATAGCTTTTCGCGAGTTTGTCGAAGCGTGTCACGATGCGGCGGTTCTCTTTCAGCCAACCAAACATGCGCTCGATGATATTACGCTGTCGATACTTGGGCCGATCAAACAGCCTGGGCAAGCCTGGCTTGGTTTGCGCTTCATCGAGCGTTGCGGGATGACGGGTTGCATTCGATATTGGTCGCAGTAGCGGCGTAGCGCTTCGGCGTCGTAGCCCTTGTCGGCAAGCAGCCATTTACAGCGCTTGCGCGGGCGGCCACGTTGGCTCGACGGAATGCTGACCTCGTCCAGCAATGGTTGGGCATATCTGATATCACTGGCTTGACCGCCAGAGAGGAGGAAGCGCAACGGTATCCCGTTGGCGTCGCAGAGCATGTGGATTTTGGTCGTCAGGCCACCGCGACTGCGGCCTAGAGCGTGATCGGCAGGTTCGTCAGGCCCCCTTTTTCCGAGCGCCAGATGAGGCTCGGGTTGCGCGTACTGCGGTTGAGTCGATCATCCAGGTTTGCAAATCGATCAAGCCTTTTTCATTCAACCTCAGGTGCAAGCGTTTGAGCATCTGATCGAACGCCCCCTGATTTCGCCAGCCCCGAAACCGTTGATACACCGTTGACCACGGGCCAAAGCGCTCCGGCATATCTCGCCACGCAGCACCGGAGCAGAGCACCCAGAGCACACCATCAAGCATCAGTCGGTCGTTCAAGCGAGGCCGCCCCCGACCGTGGGTTTCGATGAACAGATCGGAGACCACATCCCAAGCCTCGTCCGAGAGTTCGTAACGCTTTGCCATCACAGAATTCCTTTCCGTTGATGGCGGGTGACTCTACAAAATCTCAGCGTTCAAGGGGCGTCAATTGGGTTTCTCGGGATTTCGTACAGAGCCTAGAGTATACCCCGCTCTCAGTACAGCGGATCAACATTCGTTAATCGTTGTCGTTGGACTCATTTCCAAATATGCCGATGGAGATTTTGGGGACTTTCATTTTTACGCCACCAACACCGGGAATATCAATATTAACCTCTTGGTTTTCCGTTTGCGAGGTGGGAGCTTTCCCCCCGACATTAACCGGTATGGTCTTACCACCAATAGCCCCCGGAGGAAGAGGTGTAGGTGATGTTGGAATGGTACCTAACCCTCCCGTTGTTGCAGCTTTCTTACTTTTTTGGCTTTGAGAAAGCTCATTGGAATACCCTTTAAGATATCTCTCAACATCCTGGCGTCGTGCCTCACGGGACGTACAAGCACTACTGCCCTTGCTTACTCCATTTCCAAACTTCACTTTCAGTTCATCATAGAGCTGCATGAGCCGATCAGTTTCTGCTTGTGACATCGTGGCGGCTGTCATCGAAAAAATTTTGGGACGCCATATATCCGGGTCACCACATTTTTCTAGAACGCCAGTATTGGACGCCAAGAGCTTTAGGCGTTGCTCTGGCATAGCCAAAGCCTCAGCACTTCCAATCAGCATGACGACAAGAAGAATAGCTTTGTGTGTAAAGTAAGCCATATAACACCTCTTTCGCCCTCTGTCAGCGCTTCAAAGCTATTTACAACGCTTAAGATGAGCGTAGATCAGCCTGTCGGAATTCCTATAATTTAGCTTTTTATCTCCCAGGTAAGATTCAACAAACTTATTCGCCACGCAATCACACGTCGCACCATTATTTGAGCCTGCAGCATAGTAATTCGTGTGTTCCACACATTTCTTCTTGGCGTATTGTTCTAATCCAGCATTATTAGGGCACACCCGTTTAATCAGAGTTAGTCGATCATAAAGCAGGCCGGAGTTTCCGTCGCCATCAAGTTCAGCCTGTGCGCTCAAATACTCCTTAGCAAAACAGCCACAGTCTACAAATTCGGAGAACTTAACGGAATCTTTGCAATCTGCAATTATGGCAGCTTCATCTCTCGTCTCCTTGGTCAGCCCGGAGGTCGAAACACATAATGCGACGATAGTACAGAGAGCAGTGATGACTCGCATACCAGTCCCGCCAAATCAATATAATTACTAGTGACTGGATTGATTTAAACGTCTCAGGCTGTTTGTGCCAATCAAGAATAACTATCCATCCCGCTGGAATCGTCAAAAAACCAACAGCATATGCGGTAAGAGAATTTATCTTGAATAAGTTATTTCGTTGAGCACTTGAGCGACGTACCAATTTCCTGATGTTTCGACCAGTCTCGAACAAATTGCGCCGAGGTATTGACGCAAGCGCAGTATCTGAACAATAGGGTCTACTGGCCCTTGGAGGTGCATTGGATAGCAAAAAGCCCGCACGGATGGCGGGCTTTTTGCGACGGGTGCTGATCCTTCAGCTCGCCTGAGCGTAGAACATGGATGGCTGATTGCCAAGCATGAAAAACGGCCAGGGAAACTCCGAACAAGTCAGCACCGGCTACCCGGCCTGTGCTGACTTGATCGGAAAAACCCTGGTGATTTAAAGTCAGTCTAGTGGCGGTATGAACTTAGCCAAGCGGTCCGGCGAGTGGGCTGCTGCTTCCTCCAGCAATAAAGCGCATAGCGAAATCTTCTATCTCAGAGCTTTGAAATTGGTCATGACTCGCTCTTGACTATTTATAGTATGGACTTTGAACCGAAGCGGGTGCTCTTGTATCTATAACCGTTCATTCTCGCCGCAGGTCCCAAGCAATGCATCATGCATCGATATTCGCACATGCCGATGACGGCTTGTGGGTCGAACTGACCATTCCCTACGAGAAGTGCCGACATTAGGCGCTTTGCCTTAGCCATGCTGAAGAAGGAGGGAGGCAGATGGACATGGAGAAGATGATCACTGCGGTACAAAAGGCATTGCTCATCGACGTGGATGGGCGCGCCGGCCCACAGACCTGGGGGGCGATTTATGAACGTATCGTTGGCCCACTCAGGATAGAGGTCGAGGAGGGTGACGACTCAGCCGTCGACTCGCGCAGCGAGGGCGTGATCAACACATTGCTGCCGGAAGTTCGTCCCTACGCTCGCGAGTTGCTATTTAAAGCTGCGGCTGCGGGCATTCGCATCAAGATCATCAGTGGCCTGCGCACCTACGAGGAACAGAACCGTTTGTATGCCAAAGGAAGAACGATTCCCAACACGTCGATCGTCACCAACGCCCAAGGCGGCGAGTCCAACCACAATTTTGGCATCGCTTTCGACATTGGCGTGTTCGAGGGCAGCAAGTACCTGGACGACTCGCCGAAGTACAAGGCTGTTGGTGTGCTGGGTAAGGAGCTGGGTCTGGAGTGGGGAGGTAATTGGAAAAGCATCGTCGATCAACCACATTTCCAGCTGCGCCCGACCTGGGCCAATGGCATGAGCGAAAGGAGCATGTTGGCGGAGCTTCGCAGGCGCAAAGCGGCAGGCCACGCCGTCTACGTCTGAGGCGCAGGTAAAAGGACGCGTACCAGTTACTTACCCGGTACCAAGTTCGCTCAGGTGTACACCACGAACCTTGGTCGATAGGAGGCTGACATGAACTTCCAAGGCAAAGGCAGTCCTTTGAGCGACGAAGGCATGAACGAGGTGTGCGACACGCTGGGCGTATCCGAGTCGGAAATATGGGCGGTGCTAACAGTCGAGACACGCGGCTTTGGCTTTCTTGCAGACCGGCGCCCACAGATCCTTTTCGAACGGCATGTTTTCCATCGGCTGACCCAAGGTGTGCATGACGGTAATGCCGATATCAGCAAATCCAAGGCCGGTGGTTACATCGGTGGTGCCGGCGAGTATGGAAGGCTGGAAAAGGCCATGCAATTGGACAAGACCGCTGCGCTGCAAAGTGCGTCCTGGGGGATTGGCCAGGTCATGGGTTTCAATTTCAAGGTGGCCGGCTTCACCTCGACCGATAAGCTGGTGGCAGCCATGGTCAAGAACGAGAACTCGCAGCTACAGGCCATGGCGAATTTCATCAAGGGTAACAATCTGGCCGGAGCTCTGCAGCGTAACAATTGGGTGTCCTTTGCTCGCACTTACAACGGCGAGGAATTCAAGCGCAATGAGTACGACACGCGCCTGGCCGCTGCTCATGCCAAGTTCAAGGTGACATTGCCCGACCTTAGTCTGCGTACCGCCCAGGCCGCGCTTCAATACCTTGGCATGGACCCTGGCCCGATCGATGGCATCCGTGGCCGCCGCACCTTTTCGGCGCTGATCCGTTTCCAGGAAACGGAAGGCCTTGCCGAAACCGGCCTCTTGGACCAAGACACCCTGGAGCGGTTGATGGCGAAGGCCTTTGCTTAGAAGGAGGGCGAAGTTTGCTACCTGAAATTCCTTGCCATCCCCGCAGCTTTTCGCAAAAAATATAGAGAAGCATTCTCATGTGCAGGCCGCCATGTCCGCTCTCGATTCGACCCCTCTTCATCAGCTGTACCAGGCGCACAGCGGCTGGCTGAAAATCTGGTTGCGCACGCGGCTGGGCAATGCCGCTGATGCTGCAGACCTCGCTCAGGATACCTTCCTGCGGGTGCTGGCAGCGCGCAATGTCGAGGCGATTCGTGAGCCGCGGACCTACCTTAGCTCCATCGCTCGAGCGCTGATGATCGACCGCTTTCGCCGCCAGGCGGTGGAGCAGGCCTATCTGGATGTGCTGGCGCTGCGCCCCGAGCCGATGGATATTTCGCCGGAAACCCGCCTGCTGATCATTGAAACCCTCACCGAAGTGGACGCTATGCTCGACAACCTCGGCGAACGTACCCGTATGATCTTCCTTGCCGTGCAATTGGAAGGCCTGAGTTACGTAGCGGCGGGTGAGCGCTTTGGCGTGTCGGTGACCACCGTGAAAAAACACATGATTCGTGCCATCACCAACTGCCTGTTGTTGGCTCAAGGTTGATGCTGTGCTAGATCGAGACGTTCTTGAAGCAGCGGCCACCTGGTATGTGCAACTCAGCGCAGCGCCTGGTGACCAGCACGAACGGGTGGCCTGGCAGGCTTGGTTGGCGAAGGATGCCCGGCATGCCGAGGCATGGCGACAAGTGGAAAAGCTGCAGCGCCAGTTCGCGGTACTTTCACCAGAGGTGGCCTTGCCTGCATTGGCGGGTGTTCGCGCCCGGCGCCGGGCGGTTTCGAAGGTGCTCGCCGTACTTCTTGCCGCAGGGGGGGCGGGTGTCGGTTTTTATGCGGTGGAGCCCTTGCATTCGCGTATGGCACAGCATCGCACCGGCAAGGGCGAGCGCCGCGATGTACAGTTGAGTGACGGCACCCGCATGTTGGTCAACACCGACAGTGCAATAGATGTGCACTTCAACCACAGCCTGAGGGAAATCTGCCTCTATCGGGGTGAAGTGTTGTTAGAGACCGCCAAAGACTCTTCGCGACGCCCGTTGGTAGTCCACACCCCTGAAGGCAGCGTGCGCGCCCTCGGTACTCGCTTCAGTGTATACAGCCACGGTGGTCGCAGTGACGTGCGGGTGTTCGAGCATGCAGTGGAGTTGCGCCCGGCGCAGGCGCTTAGCGCCATGCTGCGCCTGGAGGCCGGGCAGCAATCGGGCTTCGATCAATCTCGTTTCGACCCAGTCAGCACGCTGCCCCCGGCCAGCGATTCCTGGACCCAAGGCATGCTTATGGCGCTGGACTGGCGTTTGGGGGAAGTGGTGCGTGAAATCAGTCGCTACCGCCCTGGTTATCTGACCTGTAGCGATGCGGTCTCCGGTTTGCGGGTGACGGGATCGTTCCGCCTGGATGACATCGATACCGTGCTGGAAAACCTCGCAGACGCCTTGCCAATCCGCGTGCGTTATCTGACCCGTTACTGGGTGCGTATCGACGGCGTGTGAAAAATTTCGTTCCAGGGGTTACCGATTTCCATTCTCATACGGCCAAGCAGTGAAGCGGCGATCACTGCCGCGCTTTTGCCACGCCAATCGAAGGAAATCCGTATGTCCCGTCTTATGCTGCAAGCGGCGAGCCCCCTGGCTCGCGCAATCCACTTGGCTTTGTTGGGGTTCGCCGCCATCCCTTGTGTGGTACTGCCAGGAATTGCCACTGCCCAGCAACAGGCCGCGCGCTTCGACATTGCACCGGGACCACTGGGCTTCGTGCTGGGGCAATTCGCCAATCGCGCCGGTATCACGCTGTCGTTCGCCAGCGAACAGACCGAGGGCCTGACCTCACCAGGTCTGCGCGGTGAATACACCCTGGAGGGAGGCCTGTCACGCTTGCTGGAAGGTAGCGACTTGCAGGTGCGCCGCGAAAGCAACGGTGGTTACCTGCTGATGCCCAAGGCCGCAGTAGGCGACACCGCGGTGGAACTGACCGCGCTGAGCATTTCCGGTAAGGCGCCTGGCTCCACAACCGAGGGTTCGGGGTCCTACACCACCGAGTCATCCAGTAGCTCGACTCGCCTGAACCTGTCGCTGAAGGAAACCCCCCAGTCGATCACCGTGTTGACGCGTCAGCGGCTAGAAGACCAGAAGCTCGATAACCTCACCGATGCCCTCGATGCCACCCCGGGTGTGACGGTGATTCGTGAGAGCCTGGGTGCCGACAGCACGACCTACATGTCCCGTGGTTTCGCCATCCGCAACTTCGAGATCGACGGAGTACCGACCTCGGCAAACATGGACAACTATACCCAGAACACTGCTATGTATGACCGGGTGGAAGTGGTGCGCGGCGCCACAGGCCTGATCAGCGGGCTGGGCAACCCGTCGGCGACCATCAACCTTATCCGCAAGCGGCCGACCACTGACCAGCAGGTGCTGCTGTCGGCCGAGGCAGGCAATTGGGATCGCTATGGCTTGAGCGTGGACGTGGGCGGTGCGTTGAACGACGCTGGCAATATTCGCGGGCGCTTCGTCGCAGACCACAAGGACCAGCATGCCTGGATCGACCGATTCAGCCAGGAACTGTCCACACTCTACGGTATTACCGAACTGGACCTGAGTGATTCGACCTTGCTCACCATGGGCTTCAGCCACCAGGTTACCCACAGCAATGCTCCGATGCGCACGGGGTTTCCGCTGTTCACCACTACGGGCGAAAGGACTGACTTCAAGCGCTCGTTCAACACCTCCCCGGACTGGAGCTACTATGATCGCGAACAGAGCACCTTGTTCGCCTCTATCGAGCAACACTTTGCCAATGGCTGGAGCGGCAAGGTCGAGTACAGCCATTCGCGCAACGACTATGACTCAGTGGTCGCTTACGTGGATGGCGCGATCGACCCCGTGACAGGAAGCGGCGCTACCATCATGCCGACACGTTGGCAGGCCGCGCCGACCCAAGACAACCTCGATGCTTACGCCACCGGCTCGTTCTCGTTGCTGGGTAGGGAGCATGAGTTGATCACCGGCGCCACTCTGTCCCGCATCGAAGAGCGCGGTACGCCGAACTACGGTGGCTGGCAGGGTTCGTGGACCGGGTACGACGATGCCATCGACAATATCTTCACGTGGAATGGTCATTCGCCCAAACCGGTGTTCAACAAGATCGGCGCTAGCGACATGACCGAAACTCAGTACGCCGCTTATCTCACATCGCGCTGGCACCTGACCGATGCAGCCAGCCTGATCCTGGGGACGCGGGTGGTGGATTGGAACCGTGAGAACAAAAGCTGGCTGTACAGCACTGGCGCGACCACGAAGGCAGAGCGCACCGAGAGCGGTATTGTCATTCCCTACGCCGGTTTCGTCTACGACCTGGATGACACCTGGACCGCTTACGCCAGTTATACCCAGATCTTCAACCCGCAAGGCGATCGAATCCGCGACGTCAACGGCTCGCCGCTCGACCCGTTGGAAGGTACTGGTTATGAGGTCGGTCTTAAAGCGGCCTTTCTCGACAGCCGCTTGAACGCCAGCCTGGCATTATTCCGGGTCGAACAGGACAACCTGGCCGTGGCCGACGGTAACCGCCTGCAGCCTAACGGTTATCAGGCCTACCGGGCCGAGAGCGGCACCACCAGTGAAGGCGTCGAGTTGGAGGTCAATGGCGAGCTTGCTGAAGGCTGGCAGGTCACCGGTGGATACTCCTATAACGTTAGTTTCAATGACGACGACCAGCGCATCGTCACTGAAATCCCACGTAACAGCGTCAAACTTTTCACCACCTACCGCCTGCCAGGCGAACTGGACAAGTGGACCGTGGGTGGCGGAGTGAACTGGCAGAGCGAGTCGGGTTATGCCCTGAGCTACGCCACCACCCAGAGCAGCTATGCAGTGACCAGCCTGATGGCGCGCTATCAGATTTCGCCAACGCTGTCGGCGACAGTGAACGTCAACAACCTGTTCGACAAGGAATACCTGACCACCACCGCCGGGGGACTGTACGGAGCGCCACGTAACTTCATGACAACCTTGCGTTACGCGTATTGAGCCATATCAGCGGCGGCGTGCAACCCGACGGCCAGCCCTGAGGTGGCGATCCTGCTGTTCGGATAGTTGGCCAGCAGGCTGTCCAGCGTTGGCGTACGGGCGGCGGCAAGGGCATTGGCGTCCTCGACCGCCCGCAGGCCGATGCCGTCGAGGATGATCAGTGCTCGTGTGGTCATCGGCGTGCCCTCAGAAGATGTAGTCAGTGGTGAGGAAGCTGGACTCCCTGCGCTGGATGATGTCGCTGAACAGCGCCTTGTTGTCGGCCTGGTACTTGGTGGCCACCAGCGTACGAATCGAGAACACCCGCAGCGCGTCATGCACCGACAACGTGCCTTCGGCGCTGTTCTTGCGACCGTTGAACGGGAAGGTGTCCGGGCCGCGCTGGCACTGGGCATTGACGTTGATGCGCCCGACCTGGTTGGCGAAGGCGTCGACCAGCCGGCCGACCTGGGCGCTGTCGTTGCCGAAGATGCTCGCCTGCTGGCCGAAGTCGGAATCGAGCACGTAGTCGATGACGGTCTGCAGGTCGCGGTAGGGCACCACCGGGATCACCGGGCCGAATTGTTCCTCGTGGTACACGCGCATGGCTGCGCTCACCGGGTACAGCACGGCTGGGTAGAAAAACGAACCGCGCACTTCACCGCCGCCGGCGTTGACCACCCGGGCGCCTTTGGCCTCGGCGTCTGCCACCAGGGTGGCCAGGTAATCGGTCTTGCCAGCTTCCGGCAGAGGCGTCAGCGCAACGCCTGCCTCCCAAGGCATGCCCGGCTTCAGCGCGGCGATCTTCTGGTTCAGCTTGTCGATGAACGCTTCGGCCAGGTTTTCGTGAACGAACAGAATCTTCAGCGCGGTGCAGCGCTGGCCGTTGAACGACAGCGCACCGGTGACCGCCTCGCTGACGGCATTGTCCAGGTCCACGACCGGCAGGATCACGCCCGGGTTTTTCGCGTCCAGCCCCAGTGCCGCGCGCAAGCGGTGCGGGCGCGGATGCAGCTTCTTCAGATCACTGGCGGCCTTGTGCGTGCCTATGAAGGCGAACACATCGACTTTCCCGCTGGCCATCAGGGCGCTGACGGTTTCCCGGCCACTGCCGTAGATCACGTTGATCACCCCGGCCGGGAAGCTGTCGCGGAAGGCTTCGAGCAGCGGGCGGACCAGCAGCACGCCGAACTTGGCGGGCTTGAACACCACGGTGTTGCCCATGATCAGCGCTGGGATCAGCGTGGTGAAGGTTTCATTGAGCGGGTAGTTGTAGGGGCCCATGCACAGGGTGACGCCCAGCGGTACGCGGCGGATCTGTCCCAGTGTGCCCTGTTCCAGCTCGAAGCGGCTGGAGCTGCGGTCCAGGTCCTTGAGCGCGTTGATGGTATCGACGATGTAGTCGCAGGTCCGGTCGAACTCTTTCTCCGAGTCCTTGAGGTTCTTGCCTATCTCCCACATCAGCAGCTTCACCACCGCCTCGCGCTGCTCACGCATGCGTCCGAGGAAGGCCTCGACATGGCCGATACGCTCGGCCACACGCAAGGTCGGCCAGGGGCCCTGGCCATTGTCGTAGGCACGCACGGCAGCGTCCAGCGCACCCAGCGCGGCTTCGGCGTCGAGCAAGGGGGCGCTGCCCAGGATGACGGGCCGGTCGCCGTCGGCACTGGCCAGTTGCACCGGGCTGCGTACGGTGGCGACCGGGCCGGCCCAATGCTGCAAACGGCCATCGACCAGGTATTCTCGTTGTTCGATCGATTCGCCCAAGCGGAAGGCCGGTGGAATCTGTTCTGGAGTAGGGAAAAGGTGGTACAGGCGCGATTCGGTGGTCATGCAGATTCCTTGTTGAAATTGTTGTCTGTAAAGGCTCAGATGCGGGCGGCCTGGCAGATGGTGCCGAAGGCGTCAGCGTCGAGCGACGCACCGCCGATCAGGCCACCATCGATGTCCTTTTGCGCGAACAGTTGGGCGGCGTTCTCGGCCTTGACGCTGCCGCCGTACAGCAGCGGCATCCGCGCTGCCAGCCTGGGGTTTTTCGCGGCCAGCGAATGGCGGATATGCTGGTGCACCGCCTGGGCCTGCTCGGGGCTGGCGGTTTCACCCGTGCCGATGGCCCACACCGGCTCATAGGCGATCACGCCCTTGGCCAGTTGCTCGATGCCGACCTGTTCCAGTACTGCCTTCAGTTGCGAGCCAATCACTGCGTTGGTGTTACCCGCGCGGCGCTGGTAGATGGTTTCGCCCAGGCACAGCACCGGTATCAAGCCGGCCCGCAGCGCGGCCTCGAACTTCATCGCCACCTGGGCATCGGTCTCGCCATACAGGCTGCGGCGCTCGGAGTGGCCGACCAGCGCGTAGCCGCAACCCAAGTCGGCCAGCATCTGGCCGCTGACTTCACCGGTGAACGCACCCTGCGCACGTTCGCTGATGTTCTGCGCCCCCAGCGCGATGGTCGTATCACCCAGCAAATCGGCCAGTTGCGCGAGGTAGGGCATGGGCGGACAGATGGCCACCTTGACCCCGTCCATCCCCTGCAGCGCGGGCAGCAGATCGTTGATCAGCTTGTGGTTGCTGACGCGGGTGCCGTGCATCTTCCAGTTGGCGATGACAATTTTTTCGTTCATATGCGTTCTCTCGTTCATTCAGCGGATGACTTCGCCAACACGCACGATTCGCAGGGTGTTGGTACCGCCCTGGTCATGGGCGTGATCCCCGCGGGTGATCAGCACGCAATCGCCGTGGCTGACCACCCCGCGTTGCAGCAACGCTTCGACGGCGCGCTGGTTTACTTCGTCCAGGGGCATTTCGTCGGTGCTGAAGGGCAAGGTCTGCACGCCACGGAACAGCGCCACCCGGCGCTGGGTGCGCAGGTTGCCGGAGCAGGCGTAGATCGGCAGGTGCGAGCGAATACGCGACATCAGGCGCGGCGTGTCACCCGTCTCCGTCAGGCTGATGATGGCCTTGACGCCATCGAGGTGGTTGGCGGCGTACATCGCCGACAGCGCGATGGTTTCGTCGATGCGCTGGAACACTTCGTCCATGCGGTGCTTGGAGCGTTGCGCCTGGGGATGACGCTCGGCGCCGACGATGATCCGCACCATGGCTTCGACGGTCTGAATAGGGTAGGCGCCCGCCGCCGTCTCGGCTGAAAGCATGACCGCGTCGGTACCGTCGAGCACGGCGTTGGCCACGTCGAATACCTCGGCACGGGTGGGCATCGACTGGGTGATCATGGTTTCCATCATCTGCGTCGCGGTGATCACCACGCGGTTGAGGGTGCGTGTGCGGTCGATGATCAGCTTCTGCACGGCGACCAGCTCGGCATCGCCAATCTCCACCCCCAGGTCGCCTCTGGCCACCATCACCCCTTCGCTGGCTTCGATGATGCCGTCGAGTACGGCGCGGTCTGCCACGGTCTCGGCCCGTTCGATCTTGGCGATCAGACCCGCTTCGCCACCGGCTTCGTGCAGCAGTTGGCGGGCCAGGTGCATGTCGGCCGCATCCCGCGGGAAGGAGACGGCGAGGTAGTCCACCTGCATGCGGGCGGCAGTGAGGATGTCTTCACGGTCCTTGGCGGTCAGCGCGCTGGCAGAGAGGCCGCCACCCTTGCGGTTGATCCCCTTGTTGTTCGAGAGCGGGCCGCCCACCAGCACTTCGCAGATCAGCCGGTTGCTCTGGACCTCGACCACCTGCATTTCAACGCGGCCGTCGTCCAGCAGCAGGATGTCACCCAGGCGGCTGTCGCTGATCAGCGCTTCATAGTCGATGCCAACGGCCTCGACGCCACCGCCCTGTTTATCGAGCAGAGCATCGAGCACGAAGCGCTGCCCCTTGTGCAGCAGCACCTTGCCTTCGGCGAAGCGTGCGATGCGGATTTTCGGGCCCTGCAGGTCGGCCAGGATCGCCACGAAGCGCCCGTGCCGTGCCGCCATCTGCCGCACCCGCTCGGCCCGTGCCATGTGTTCCTCGGCCGCGCCATGGGAGAAGTTCAGGCGTACCACGTCGACGCCCGCGCGCACCAGCCCCTCGATGGCCTCCAGTGATTCGGTGGCCGGGCCCAAGGTGGCAACTATTTTTGTTCTTCGCTGCATGAGGGAGTTCCTGATTGGATGTTTGAGCGTTCACGTACAGGGAATGCTCGATGCATGGCGGTATTGTTCGGATTGGCCAAATAAAGATTGGCATATTTACACGCAAAAATGCAATGTTATTTTGGCGGTGCAACGACGCCGTCGTTTAGAAATACAACAACAAAAGCCAGCACCCCCGGTGCGGCCAATAACCTCTAAACCAGGACTTCTTCACCATGCACGCAGCGACACTGGGTTTCACCGCGCTTGCCCTCAGCCTTCCCAGCCTGACTGCACAGGCCGCCGGACAGGACGAGGCCGAAGGCTTCATCGAAGGCAGCAGCCTTCGCCTGCTCACGCGCAACTTCTATTTCAATCGCGACTTTCGCGACGCCGATCCCGGTGACCAGAGCTATCGGGAGGAGTGGGCGCAAGGGCTGATGGCGTTCTACCGTTCAGGCTTCACCCAAGGGACGGTCGGTTTTGGCGTCGACGCCCACGGCCTGGTCGGCCTGAAGCTGGACAGCGGTCGTGGCCGGTCGGGCGCCGACCTGTTGCCGGTCGACAGCGATGACCGCCCCGAAGACAGCTACGGCAGCGCGGGCGCGGCCGTGAAAGTGCGGCTGTCGAGCACCGAGTTGCGTTACGGCAACCTGCGCACCGAGGCGCCGGTGTTCGCCACTGGCGATTCGCGGCTGCTGCCCGAGACCGCGACCGGCTGGCTGCTGAACAGCCAGGAAATCGAAGATCTGGCATTGGCTGCAGGGCACTTCACGGCCTACAAGCTGCGCGACGCCAGTAACCAGGATGAAGACCTTTACCTGAACTACGGCGAAGGGAAAATTGGCAAGGCGATCGACTTCCTCGGCGCGACCTACGCCCTGAGCAAACAGTTGACGGCCAGCCTCTATGCCGCCGACTTCGACGATACCTGGCGCCAGTACTACGGCAACCTGCAATACACCTTGCCCTTGAGCGATACCCAGGCGCTGGACGTCGACTTCAACCTGTACGACACCCAGGACACCGGCAAGGCGCTGCAGGGCGAGATCGACAACACCACCTACAGCCTTTCGCTCGGCTATGCCTTCGGCCAGCACAAGCTGACGGCGGCGTACCAGAAGGTGCGCGGCGACACGCCGTTCGACTATGTAGGCGGCGACTCGATCTTCCTGGCCAATGCGGTGAACTACTCGGATTTCAACGGCGCCAACGAACGCTCCTGGCAACTTCGCTACGACCTGGACTTCGCTGCCTACGGGGTTGCGGGCCTGAAGTTCAGCACCCGTTACGTCAAGGGTGAAGGTATCGATGGCACCCGGGCCGATCCGCTGGGTGGCTATGCCGGGCTGCAAGGCAAGGGCGGCGAGCATTGGGAGCGCAACGTCGACCTGCGCTATGTCGTGCAGTCGGGCGCCGCGAAGGACCTGTCGTTGCGCCTGCGCCACGCCACCCACCGCGCCAATGAAGCCCAGGGTGAAGGCAACATCGATGAAGTGCGGTTCATCGTCGAATACCCGATCAATATCTTCTGATACGTGCCCCGGCCGGCCACGTCGTCGTGGGAGGCGGCGCGGCCGGTCAGGCGCTTTCCCGATTGGCGCTGGAACTCAACGGCCAGGTGCGACATTTCCGTATCGGCGTTCATTAAGCGAATCGCGCGCCCCCTACGCTCGCGTATACTGTCGTGCAGATTGCAATTACTTTTTTTTCAATGGTTAAGGTCCATGGCATCCAGCACCCTAGTCCAGAGAATCGTTTCTGAAATCCGCCAGAAGATTCAGCTGGGCGAACTGAGCACGGGCGCGCACCTCAGCGCCCAGAAGGTCGCCGACCAGTTCCAGGTATCCCGCTCGCCGGCGCGAGAGGCGCTGACGGTGCTGGCCGACCAGAAGCTGCTGGAGCAGATCCCGAACCGGGGGTTCTTCGTGCTGGAAACTCCGGCAGACCTGCAGGTCGACGCCGACGAGATCACTTCGCTGGAAGAACCGCCCGAGTACTACCGCCTCTCGGAAGACTGGCTGAACGATGCCATTCCCGCCGAGGTCACGGAGAAGTACCTGCGCGAGCGTTACGATCTCACCAAGTTTCAGGTCATCGACATCCTCAATCGCGCTGCCAAGGTCGGTTGGGCCGAGCCCAAGCCAGGGTACGGTTGGCGCTTGCTGGACGTGGCGAAAACGCCGGAGGCGCTGGAGCAGATCTACCGTGTGCGCTCGCTGATCGAACCGGCGGCCTTGCTGGAAAGCAGTTTTATCTGCGACCTGGAGGTGCTGCGCAGCCTCAAGAAGGAACAGAGCGACCTGCTGGCGGGGGGGATCGACACCTTGCCGGCCGACATGCTGCTCAGGTCCGGTATCCGCTTCCATGAAGAGCTGATCAAGCTTTCAGGCAACCCGCTGTACCTGATGATGCTGCGGCAACTGAACAACATGCGCCGGCTGATCGAGTACCGCTCGATGATCGACCGCAAGCGCTTGTATACCCAATGCGCCGAGCACCTGCGGATGGTCGAGTTGGTGGAGGAGGGCAACAACCTGGAAGCCGCCCACCTGATGAAGCGCCACCTGAGCGGCTCGTTCGCGCGCAAGTCGCCGATCCTGGAGTTGCGCCGCACCGTCGCGGAAATCTAGGCCTCAAGGCTAATGCCAGTCAGTTAAGCCATTTGGGGCCGCTGCGCGGCCCATCGACGCGGTTCGTCGCCACGGCAAGCCAGCTCCCACAGGGACCGCGCAAAGCTTGAGGTCTGCACTGTTCCTGTGGGAGATCACCCAGCCCTATGGGCTGCGCTGTCGCGCAGAGAACTCAATTCGTAAGCGCGACGCGGCCTCTGTGGGAGCGGGCGTGCCCGCGAAGAATCCAACGCGGTGGGTGGCACCGGCTGCGCCGGTGTTCGCGGGCACGCCCGCTCCCACAAAGATCCTGTTAAATCAATCAGTTATGTGTTGTTCTATGAGAGCCCGGCTTGCCGGCGATGGGCTGCAAAGCAGCCCCAATGGCTGCCACTAAGGCTTAACTGACTGGCATTAGGCCTCAAGGCTCCTCTTCAAGCGCCGGGCTCCTGGCCAGCCAGCACTTGAGCAGGGGTTCGGCACAGAGCATCACCACCACCAGGCGCATGATCTGCATGGCCGTCACCATGCCGGCGCCGAGGTTGAGCGCCTCGGCGGTCAGGTACATTTCCGTGGTACTGCCGGGCATCATGCCCAGGACCAGCGTCAGCAGGGCCGAGCCGGACAGCGTGGCGAAGCCCCAGGCGAAGGCGAAGGTGGAGGCGATCATCGACAGGGTGAAGATCACGACCTTCAGCAGGTAGGCCGGCGAGCGGCGGAAGAAGCTCCGGTCGAAGAAGCTGCCCAGGGCGCAGCCGATCATCAGCTGGCCGTAATGGCTCAATTCCACCGGCAGTGCCATGTGCAGGTCGAAGGCGGCCGTGACGGCCCCGCACAGAGCCATTGGCCCGAACATCCAGGGGTTGGGCAGGCCCACGCGTTTCCACAGGGCCGCCACCAGCACACCGCCGGCGAGCATCGGCCCCAGCCAAAGCCAGTCTGCCGGTGGCCGTGCTGGCGCGGCGCCGGGGGCGATGTGCATCAGCAGGAACATGCCGGGCGGCACGCTCAGCACGATCAGTACCAGGCGGACGCTATGGGCGGCGGCGATCTGGCTGACATTGGCCTGGTAGCGCATGCCCAGCTGGATCATCTCGGCGAAGTTGGCCGGCATGAAGGCGAGGTAGGCGGTGGTCAGGTCCATGCCTTGGCGACGCATGAAGGCGATGCCGGCCAGGGCGAGCAGCAGGGTGAGCAAAGCGGCGCCGAGCATCAGAGGGAAATGTGCGGCGATTTCCTGCAGCACGGCCGGGGTGAAGTGCAGGCCGATGGAGGTTGCGATCAACCATTGGCCGGACTTGCGGCCGTTGGGGATCTCGGCGATGGTCCAGCCGCTGCAGCGCACCAGGATGACCGCGAGCATGGCGCCGATGATCCAGGGCAGCGGCCAGTTCGCGGCTCTGGCGAGCAGGACGCCGCCGATGCCCACCAGCGGAGTCGCCCACCAGGTGCGTAGGGTTTTCAGCATTGGACCTCCTTTGGCCTCATCGCCGATCCGTCAGACCGGATACCGCCGCCGCAAATCGGCAATCTGCTCCGGGGTCAGGGTGCGGAACTTGTGCTGGAAAATCAGCAGGAACAGCTGCGCCGTGGCCTCCAGCTCCTCAGTGGCATCCACCGCCGCATGCAGGTCATTGCCGGCCACCACCGGCCCGTGGTGCGCCAGCAGCATCGCATGGTGCTTGCCCGAGAACGTACGCACCGCCTCGGCCAGCGCCGGGTCACCCGGCGCGTAATACGGCACCAGCGGCAACTTGCCCACGCGCATGGCGTAGTAGGCGGTTATCGCCGGCAGCAGATCGTCCGGGTCCAGCCCCTCGAGCACCGACACCGCCACCGAATGCGTCGAGTGCAAATGCACCACCGCGCCACTGGTGGGCCGCTCCTGGTACATGGCCAGGTGCAGCATCAGTTCCTTGGACGGCTTGTCACCACTGATATGCCGGCCCTCCCAGTCCAGCTTGGTCAGCCGCGCCGGGTCCAGCCGGCCCAGTGACGAGCCGGTCGGCGTCAGCAGCCAACCGTCGTCCAGGCGCACGCTGATGTTGCCGGTGCCGCCATGGGTCAGCCCGCGGTCGTACATCGACTTGCCCAGCAACACGATCTCTTCCCGCTGCTTGTTCTCGTTCATGGGGCCAGCTCCAGGGCGCGGGTGAAGAAGTCGGGGCCACCGAAATTGCCGGACTTGAGCGCCAGGGCCACGCGGCCCGGCCCCTGGCCGAGTGTCCATGGGACACCCGGCGCGATCGAGGCGCCGATGCGCAACGCCTCGACGCCGAGCGCCTTGACCACCGCGCCGGAGGTTTCACCCCCGGCCACGACGAATGTGTTTACGCCGAGTTCGCGCAAACCCACGGCGATGTGCGACAGTGCCCGTTCGACCAGCGCGCCGGCCGCTTCCACACCCAGCCGAGCCTGCACTGCCTTGACCGAGTCCGGCGGTGCACTGGCATAGATCAGCACCGGGCCGTCGGCCAACAGCGGTTGGGCCCAGCGCAACGCTTCGCCGACCAGGTCGTCGCCGTCGGCCAGGCGCAGCGGGTCGAGGCTGAGCGCCGGGCGCCCGCTGTCGCGCCAGTGGGCGACTTGGCCATTGGTGGCCACCGAGCAACTGCCAGAGAGCACGGCGGTCAGCCCCTCGACAGGCTCCAGGTCCGCCGCGCAGTCGGCCTCCGGCAAAAGGCCGGCCCGCTTGAAGTTGTCCGGCAAGCCCAGAGCGACCCCGGAACCACCGGTGATCAGCAGATGCTCACTGGCCGCCTCACCGATCACCTGGAGGTCGGCATTGCTGATGGCATCAACGATCGCGTAGCGAGCGCCGTCTGCCTGAACTTGGGCAAAGGCCTGGCGAACCGCGTCGGCGCCGCAGCTGACGGCCGCATGCCGCACCAGGCTGACCGTGTGTGGGGTCTGCTGCTGCAGGACGCGGACCAGGTTGGCGTCGGTCATCGACGTGAGCGGGTGATGGCGCATGCCCGACTCGCTGAGCAGGGTATCGCCGACGAACAGGTGGCCGTTGAACAGGGTGCGCTGGTTCTCCGGGAAGGCCGGACACGCCAGAACGAACGGGGCGCCCAGCGCGTCGAGCAGGGCGTCGGCCACCGGGCCGATGTTGCCCTGCGCTGTGGAGTCGAAGGTGGAGCAGTATTTGAAGAAGTATTGCCGACAGCCCGCGGCCTTGAGCCAGGCCAGTGCGGCGAGGGATTCTTGCACCGCCTGCTCGGCGGGCAGGGTGCGGGTCTTGAGGGCAATGACCACGGCATCGACATCGGCATCGATCGGCCCAGTGGGTACGCCGATCACCTGCAACGTGCGCATGCCGCCACGCACCAGCATGCTGGCGAGGTCCGTGCCGCCGGTGAAGTCGTCTGCAATGCAGCCCAGTAACGGTTGGCTCACGGCCAGTTCCTCGTGAGTGAAGGGGAGCAAAGGCGGCACGCCGCAGCGCGCCGCCGGCCGGATCAGCCTGCGATGACCTGGGCCACGGCTTCGCCGAAGGCCTTGCAGCCCAGCTGGCCGCCGAGGTCGGCGGTGCGCTTGGCCGGATCTTCCAGCACCGCGTCCACGGCGCTTTCCATGGCCTTGCCCGCTTCGAACAGCGCCGGCTTGCCGTGGTGCTCACCCATCCACTGCAGCAGCATGGCCACCGACAGGATCATCGACACCGGGTTGGCCTTGTCCTGGCCGGCGATGTCGGGCGCCGAGCCGTGCTGGGCCTGGGCGCAGCAGTGGATGTCGCTGGCCATCATCGAGCCCGCCAGGCCTAGGCTGCCCGACAGCTCGCTGGCCAGGTCGCTGATGATGTCGCCGTAGAAGTTGGTGGCCACCAGCACGTCGAAGCGCTCGGGGCTACGCACCAGGTGGGCGGTGGATGCGTCGACCAGCAGATCGTCGAGCTGCACTTCCGGGAAGTCCTTGGCCACGTTGCGCACGCACTCCAGGAACAGGCCATCGGTCATGTGGAAGCTGTTGGCCTTGTGGATCGCGGTGACCTTGCGGTTGCGCTTCATCGCCAGCTCGAAGGCGCGGCGGGCGATACGCTCGCTGCAGTGGCGGGTGATCTTGCGGGTCGACAGGGCCATGTCCGGCGAGGGCATCACTTCACCCCAGCCGCGAGACATGTTGCGGTCCGGATAGAAGCCTTCGGTGGCCTCGCGCATGATCACCAGGTCCATGCTTTTGCCCGGCTTCATGTTCGACTCGAGGAAGGAGCGGGTGCGTGCCGGGCGCACGTTGGCATACAGGTCCAGGCCGATACGGAAGCCTGCCGAGACGTTGCGGCCGCCTTGTTCCGGGGCCGGGTAATCGGCGTGGGACTGGGTGCCGAGGATGATGCCGTCATAGGTCTTGGCTTTTTCCAGCACTTCGTCGCGCAGCGTGGTGCCGTGCTTTTCGAGGCTGACGAAGCCGACGTCGTCGTAATCGAACGACAGGCCCAGGTCGAACTTGTTGTTGGCGGCATGCAGGGCCGACATCGAGGACTCGACAATCTCAGGGCCGATACCATCGCAGGGAAGAACCAGAATTCGCATCACACTCTCCTAACCATTTTTATTCGGGACTGAAGCGCTCGAGCGGTGTCGCGTTAAAATGTATGTCATTGGTATGAAATACAATAATGAAACTTCGTTGGCCAATCGTCGATACCGTGCCGGCACCAGCGAGCGGCGGAACCCTCGTGATCGCGTTTGCACTTTATTGCATGCAAAACCAATCTATGCAACATTTGTTTTACATTTCGACTTTTGCTCGTCCCGAAGGAGACCGCAGTGATCAAGACTACCGATCTGTGCGATGAGAAGCCCCAGCAGGCCAGGGTACTGGCGCCGCTGTTCATGGACCTGGGCGGCAGGGCCGACTTCCAGGGGCCTGCGGTTACCGTCAAATGCTTCGAAGACAATTCACGCATCAAGGAACTGAGCGGGCAGGCGGGCGAGGGCAGGGTGCTGGTGATCGACGGCGGTGGCAGCGAGCGCTGCGCGCTGTTCGGCGACCATATCGCCGAGGACTTGGTATGCAATGGCTGGGCCGGTGTGCTGGTGTACGGCTACGTGCGCGACAAGGCGGTGCTCAGAGGGTTGCCGATGGCCATCAAGGCGCTGGGCGTCACGCCGGCCAAGTCGGTCAAGCGTAACGAAGGCCAGGTCGGCCTGGACGTGACGTTCGCCGGCCAGACCATCGCCAGCGGCGACCTGCTGTACGGCGACGACGATGGTGTCGTCGTGCTTGACGCCCCGCGCGCTTAACCCAGGTCGGCGACGGCTAGTGCATGTTTGAGATCTTTGGCGTCCTGGGCCTCGCGCGCCGCTTTCAGGCGGCTGACCACATCCAGGTGCTCGCGCAGAAAGACGGCAGCTTCTTCACGACGTCCTTCCTCGATCAGGTCGAGCAACTGGATGTGTTCCTTGCACTGGCTGATCAGCCGTGGGCGGTCGACGTTGGACTGGTAGGCCATGAAGCGGCGCAATTGGTTCTGACGGCGGATGGCCTCCAGGAAGAAGGCGTTGCCCGAGCAGCGCACGATCAGTTCGTGCAGGTGCGAGCCGATCTGGAACAGCTGCGAGCGCGACAGCGTGAAGATGTCGCCGTCGAGCAGTTCCTGCTGGATGCGCCGGGCCTTGGCGAACGCGACCGTGTCCACCTTGTAACCGGGTTCGAGCAGTGCCGCAGGCTCGATGGCCATGCGAAAGCGGTAACTCTGGATATGCGCCTCGGAGTCGTGCAGGAAGCTGTTGATGCTCCAGCCCTGGCCGGGGTTGCGTTCGATCATGCCTTCGTTGGCCAGGCGGTTGAGCACCTTGAGCAACTGGCCCCGCGGCACATCGTACTTGCGCAGCAACTCAGCTTCGAAGAACGAAGTGCTGATCTCGCCGGCCAGCACATCGTCGACCACACGCAGGTAGAAGTCTTCAGAAGTGTCGACATCCAGCGGCAGCTTGCGGGTGTCGATGCTGCGCGCGTCGGTGGTGAGGAAGTAGCCGCGGTTTGGTTCCTTGACCGCCAGGCCGAGCTCTTCGAGCAGGGCGAAGCCGCGCCGTACTGGGGAACGGGACACGCCCAGCTCCTTGGCGAAGGCTTCCTCGCGCAGCGGGTCGCCAGCACGCATCGAGCGTGCCCGGGCCATGTCGAGGATCTTGGGAGCGAGTTGGCCTGCGAGGTCGGGTCTTTTCTTGGTTGTCATCTTCTAACGCTTCGAGCATCGGGCGGCACGCCGCGAGAAGCCACAATGTTTGCATCACGGAGTACACATGACCAGCACCAAACGTATTTTTCTGATTCACGCCACGCCCGTGGCCATGGCCCCGATCGCCGAGGCCTTCGCCCGTCTCTGGCCCGAGGCGCAATTGTGCAATCTGCTGGAAGATTCGCTCTCGCGAGACCTGCGCAGCGCTGGTGGCCTTACCGACGACCTGAAGCGGCGCTTTCGCACCCTGGCGCGCTATGCCTGCGATGCCGGCGCCGATGCGGTGCTATTCACCTGCTCGGCGTTTGGCGAGGCGATCGAGCTGAGCCGCGGTGAGCTGGATATCCCGGTGCTCAAGCCGAACGAGGCGATGATCGAGCAGGCACTTGAGCAGGCGCGCAAGGTCGGGATCCTGGCGACCTTCGAGCCTTCCATCGCTTCAATGACGGCGGAATTCCAGCACGCCGCCCAGGCGCGCGGTGTCGAGCTGGAGATTGTGTCAGGGGCCTGCCCGCAAGCGCTCGAAGCCTTGCATGCCGGCGATGCGGCCGGGCATGACCGGTTGATCGCGGCGCTGGCGGAGCAGGTGCAGGGATGTGAGGTGCTGTGTTTCTCGCAGTTTTCCATGACTTCGGCCGCACCAGCGGTAGGCCAGGCCAGCGGGCGAACCGTGCTGACCACACCGGACAGCGCCGTGCAGAAGCTTCGCCGCCTGCTGTTGTAATCGGCTATATGATTTTAAAAGTGCAATGCTAGGGGTAAGTCGGAAATCTCGTTTTTTGTCGTGTAATTGTACTTTGTTGTCTTGCAAAACAATTTGCGATGGCGTTTAGTAGTCGGCAGCCGCCACGGCCAGTGGCCCGGCAATGCTCCCCACAAAAACATAATTGGAGTACACACATGAGCAAACGTATCGCCTATGTCACGGCAGGGATGGGCGCCCTGGGCACCGCCATTTGCCAGCGCCTGGCCCGCGACGGCTTCACGGTCGTGGTCGGCTGCGGCCCAGCCTCGCCGCACAAGGACGAATGGCTGGCTGAGCAAAAGCGCCGCGGCTTCGAATTCGTCGCCTCCGAAGGCAATGTGGCGGACTGGGCGTCCTGCCAGGAAGCTTTTGCCCGGATCAAACAGGACATTGGGCCGGTGGACGTGTTGGTGAACAATGCCGGCACGGCAATCAACGTGGTGTTCCGCGACATGCAGCCCAGCGACTGGAGCACCGTGATCGACACCAACCTCAATTCCCTGTTCAACGTCACCCGTCAGGTGGTCGATGACATGGTCTCGCGCGGCTGGGGCCGGGTGATCAACATCTCCTCGGTCAACGCCCAGATCGGCCAGGTCGGGCAGGTCAACTATTCCACCGCCAAGTCGGCGATCCGCGGCTTTACCCGCGCACTGGCCCGCGAGGTGGGCTCGCGCGGGGTAACGGTGAACACCGTGTCGCCAGGCTTCATCACTACCCCCAAGCTGCGTTCGGTGACCAGCAGCGCGGTGATGGACCGCATCATCCAGGACATCCCAGCGCGCCGCCTGGGCACCCCGGACGAGATCGCCGCCATCTGCGCGTGGCTGGCATCCGACGAATCGGGCTATGCAAACGGGGCCGATTTCTCGCTCAATGGCGGCCTGCACATGAGCTGACGGCTGCTCCGGCTGTAGCACTACCTTGATGCGCCCCGGCGCTGACTCATAAAAACAATTGTACTTTACGTCAAGGTGATACAAATGCTGTCAATTCTTGGATACGGCATGATCGTGACCTTCATGGCCCTGATCATGACCAAACGCCTGTCGCCGCTGGTGGCGATGACCACCGTACCGATCGTCTTCGCCTTGCTCGCCGGTTTCGGCCCGGACATGGGCGGCATGATGATCGAGGGGCTGCGCAAGGTGGCGCCGACCGCGATCATGGTGATGTTCGCCATTCTCTACTTTGGGGTGATGTTCGATACCGGGCTGTTCGACCCGATCATCAAGAAGTTCATCAAGCTGATCGGCGGCGACCCGATGAAGGCGGTGGTATTCGCCGCGCTGCTGGCCGGCCTGGTGTCGCTCGATGGCGACGGCTCGACCACCTACATGATCACTGTCACGGCCATGTTGCCGCTGTTCAAGCGCATGCGTCTGGACCCGCTGGCGCTGACCTGCGTGGTGATCCTCGCCGCCAGCGTGACCAACCTGCTGCCGTGGGGCGGCCCGCTGGCCCGTGCCGCCGCTTCGTTGCAGGTGGAAACCTCGGAGCTGTTCCTGCCGCTGATTCCCACCCTGATCATCAGTTTCCTGGGTGTATTGCTGCTGGCCTGGTTCATCGGTGTACGTGAACGCCAGCGCCTGGGCACCTTGCCTCAGTCGCTGGGCGCCGCGGCCACCGTGTTCGACGACGCCGACAACGAAGCCACCCCCTCGCTCTCGGAAGAGAACGCCGAACTGCGCCGACCGAAGCTGTTCTGGCTTAACGCCGGCCTGACCATCGCGCTGATGACCGGGCTGGTGCTGGAAGTACTGCCGCTGGCGATTCTGTTCATGGTCGCGTTTTCCATCGCCCTGGTGATCAACTACCCGCACATGCAGGACCAGCGCCGGCGCATCTCGGCCCACGCGCCGACGGCGCTGAACCAGATCGCGATCTTCCTCGCCGCCGGCATCCTGGCCGGGATCCTTTCCGGTACCGGCATGGTCGACGCGATGTCCAGGAGCTTCCTCGACATGCTCCCGGAAACCTGGGGGCCGTACATGGCGCCGATCACCGCGTTGGCGAGCATCCCCGGCACCTTCTTCATGTCCAACGATGCCTTTTACTACGGCGTGCTGCCGGTGCTGGCCAAGGCCGCCGAGGTGTATGGCATCACCCACGCTGAAATCGGCCGCGCTTCGCTGGTCGGCCAGCCCATCCACTTGCTAAGCCCACTGGTGGCGTCCACCTACTTGTTGTGCGGCCTGGCTGGGGTAGAGTTCAGTGACCACCAGAAGTACACGTTGAAATGGGCCTTCGCCCTGTGCATGGTGATCATGTTCGTGGCCATGGGCTTCGGTCTGTTCCCATGGAGTGCTGGCTGATCATTGACACCGGGGCGTTCGCCGAACGCCCCGGCTCCAGCCTTTCAGGACTTTCTCAGTGCGCTACGACCTAATCAGCCTGGACCTTTTCATCACCGTTGCGCAGGAGCGCAACCTCACCCGCGCCAGCCGGATCAAGCACGTGGCCGTGTCGGCGATCAGCAAGCGCATCACCGAGCTCGAAGCCCAGATCGGTTCACCCCTGTTGCTGCGCAATGCCCGCGGGGTCGAGCTGACCCCGGCTGGGCAATCGTTGCTGTTTTATGCCCGGCAGCTCAAACAGACCATGGCCCAGCTCGACACTGAGCTGAGCGGTTATGCGAGCGGGGTGAAGGGTCATATACGGATTCACGCGATCACCTCCGCGCTGTCCCAGTTCCTGCCGCAGGACCTTGCCGATTTTGCTCGCTCCTATCCGCAGATCAAGTTCGACATCGAGGAGCGGGTGGGGTCGGCGGTGGTGCGTGCGGTGGCCGATGGCCGTGCGGATCTGGGCATCATCGCCGTACAGACGCCGGCACAGGGGCTGGAAACCTACCCGTACCGGCACGACGAGCTGACTCTGGTGGTGCCCGGTGGCCATGAGCTGGCTGCGTGCAAGAGTGTCAACTTCAAGGAGGTGCTGGCGCACGAGATGGTTGGCCCGCACCTGGAAAGCTCGATGCACACCTTGCTCACCCGCGAGGCGGCGAAGCTCGACATGAGCCTCAAGCTGCGCATCCGCATCAGCAGCTTCGACTGCATGTGCAGGATGGTGTCCAACGGACTGGGTATCGCCGTGCTGCCGCGCAGCGTGATCGACCAGTACCTGCGCAGCCACAAGCTCAAGGCAGTGACCCTCGCCGAACCGTGGGCCCAGCGCACGCTGCTGCTGGCGTTGCGTAAATACGACGGTGC
The DNA here is from genome assembly GCF_000935045.1 of Pseudomonas sp. 10-1B. Classification (GTDB taxonomy): domain Bacteria; phylum Pseudomonadota; class Gammaproteobacteria; order Pseudomonadales; family Pseudomonadaceae; genus Aquipseudomonas. The sequence continues at coordinate 207,561 of NZ_JYKS01000011.1, read as the reverse complement.
CTCGCCGACCCTGAAAACTTTCATCGACCACCTGAAATTACCGGAGTAGAGCCTCGGGCAAGCGTTCTCGTTCGGAGAACGCTGCTGTGGTAATTGACCAATTTTCATCCTTTCAGGTTGCTCTTACTATCGGCACATCTACAGCGCTGATTGCCTTTTTTCAGGCTGTGAACACTATAAAAAGCCGAGCGATACGAGCATGACCGAGACTGTCCGTGACCTGATGAGCACCCTGGAGATCGACCAGGTAAGTTTTGCCTACGTCGACCTGAAGAAGCTGCTGAACCCGAGTCAGCTGCAGCGCTTGCCTTATTCGATCCGTATCCTGCTGGAGAACGTGGCGCGTTGTACCCCCGAAGCCCTCGAGCCGGTGTTGGCCCGCGCCATCGGCCAGGGCCCTGACTGCGAAGTGCCGTTTCAGCCCAACCGCCTGATGTTTCACGACACCACCTGCCTGCCGGCACTGGCTGATTTTGCCGGCATGCGCGACGTGGTCGCCGAGCTGGGGGGCGACCCTGCGGCGATGAACCCGCAGATTCCGGCGGTGCTGACCATCGATCATTCGGTGATCGTCGAGCGCTACGCCGAGCCTGAGGCGGTCGAGCAGAACCTGGACATCGACTTTCGGCGTAACAGCGAACGCTATCGCTTCATCAAATGGGCGCAGAAGAGCCTGAACAACTTCGGCGTGATCCCGCCGGGCACCGGCATCATCCATCAGATGAACATGGAAGCATTGGCCAAGGTGGTGTGGGAAAGCCGTACCGAGGACGGCCGGCGCCTGCTGCACCCGGACGATATGGTTGCCACCGACAGCCATACGCCGATGATCAATGCCATTGGCGTGCTCGGCTGGGGCGTCGGCGGCCTGGAAGGGCAGGCGGCGATGGTCGGCGAGCCGGTGCCGATCAATTTCCCGCAGGTGATCGGTTTTCGTGTCACCAACGCGCTGCGTCCCGGCGTTACCGCCACCGACCTTTCGTTGCACGTCGCCGAGATCCTGCGCAAGCGCTCGGTGGTGGGCAAGTTCGTCGAATTCACCGGGCCTGGCCTGACCACCTTGAGTTGGGCAGCCCGCGGCACTGTGTCGAACATGGCGCCTGAGTACGGCGCGACCGTAGTGTTCTTCCCGTTCGATGACCAGACGCTGGATTATCTGAAACTCACCGGCCGCTCCCCGGAACTGTGCCGGCAGGCCGCAAGCTACATGTGCACCCAAGGCCTGCATCGTTGGGACGACTTGCCGGAGCCAGTGTTCGACGAGCTGATCGAATTGGACCTGGCGAGCATCGAGCCGAGCGTCGCCGGCCCTTACCAGCCGCACCAGCGCCGGCCGCTGTCGCAGTCGGGCCCCTCGTTCCGCGACGAGGTGCTGGGCGGTGGCAACCTAATCACCGGGCCGAAGGCCGAGGAGTACTTCGAGCCGTCGTTCGGTGAGCCGATACGCCATGGCGCGGTGGTCATCTCGGCAATCACCAGCTGCACCAACACCGCCAACCCGGCGCAGATGATCCAGGCCGGCCTGCTGGCGCGTAACGCCAGGCGCCTGGGCCTGCAGCGCAAGCCTTGGGTGAAGACCTCGCTGTCGCCTGGCTCCCAGGTGGTGGCCGATTACCTGGCCGCAGCCGACCTGCTGCAAGACTTTTCTGCACTGGGCTTCGAGCTGGCCGGGTTTGGCTGCATGACCTGTATCGGCAACTCCGGCAAGCTCGAAGAGCACGTCGAGGCCTTTGCCGACCAAGGCCTCAAAGGCGTGGTCGTGCTCTCGGGCAATCGCAATTTCGAAGGCCGGGTGAACCCGAAGGTTCCGGCCGGCTACCTGGCGTCGCCCGCCTTGTGCGTGGCCTTCGCCATTGCCGGTACGATCGAAGTCGACCTTGTACGTGAGGCGCTTGGCGAGGATCGCGCGGGCAACCCGGTGTTCCTCCACGACCTGATGCCCAGCGACGAAGAGGTGGCAGCCATGGCGGCGCGGGTGGTCAAACCCGAGTTCTTCCAGCAGCGGATGGCCACGGTATGGGACGGTACCCACCACTGGCAGGCCCTGTCGGCCGAAGGCAGCGTGCAGTTCCCCTGGGACCCGCGCTCGACCTACCTGCGTCGCCCACAATACCTGGCCGATATCCAGGCCGAGCCCAAAGCCAGCCTGGCGATTCAGGGCGCACGGCCGCTGATGGTGCTGGGCGATAACGTCACCACCGACCACATTTCGCCCGCTGGCGCCATTCCGGCTGCCAGCCAGGCGGGGGAGTGGCTGCTGGCGCGCGGCGAAGACCCACAGGACCTGAACCAGTACTCCACGCGCCGCAGCAACCACGAAGTGATGCTGCGCGGCGCCTTTACCAACAAGTCGGTCAGGAATCGCTTGCTCGGCGAGCAGCAACCCGGCCCGGGCGCGTGGGCTTGGAGCGCCGATCACAGCCAGTGCCAACCGCTCTACGACGCGGCTGCCAGTTACGCCGGCACGCCGATGGTGATCTTCGCCGGCATCAACTACGGGGCCGGTTCCAGCCGCGACTGGGCTGCCAAGGCCCAAGCCCTGCTAGGCGTGCGTGCCGTGGTGGCGCGCAGCATCGAGCGCATTCACCGCAGCAACCTGATCGGCATGGGCGTGCTGCCGCTGCTGTTCGTTGAAGGGCAGGGTGTGGATGACCTGAACCTGGACGGCAGCGAGCAGTTCGACTTCGTTGGCTTGGACGAGTTGACCGTGGGCGACAACGCCATCGGCTTGGTGATCCGCCGCGAAGACGGCCTTCGCGATGAGGTGCAGCTGGTTGCCCGGATCGACTCGTTGCAGGAGATTCGCTACCTCACCAACGGCGGTGTGCTGCCGTACGTAATCCGCAAAGTGGTCAAGCGCACCCGCGGCTGACCCCCGCTTTCAATCGAACCTGAGAACGGGAGAGCTCCACATTATGTATGCCTATGTCGGATCACGTACGACCCGCGAGCGGAACGCCCGGGGCGACGGCATCACAGTTTATGAGGTGGATCAGGAGGCCGGCACCCTGGAGCGTATCCAAGTGGTCGGCGACCTGGTCAACCCATCGTTCCTGGCCATGAACCGCGCCGGTGACCGCTTGTACACCGTGCACGGCGACTTGGGTGAAGTCAGCGCTTTTTGCGTGAACCGCGAAGACGGCACCCTCAGCCTGCTCAATACCCGCAGCTGCGAAGGGCGCAACCCGGTGCACCTGGCGTTGGACCCGAGCGAACGGCACCTGGTGGTGTCCAATCACATCACCGGCACCCTGGCGGTGATGGACGTGGAAATTGACGGTCGCCTGGGCGATGTCTCGCAATTGGTGTCGCTGGAAGGACCGGTGGGCCCGCACCGGGTTGAACAGCCCTTCGCCAAGCCGCATTTCAACCCGTTCGACGTCAGCGGGCAGTTCGTGCTGGTGCCCGACAAGGGCCTGGACCGGGTGTTCAGCTTCCGTTTCGCCGACGGCAGGCTGCACCCGTGTGCGCAACCGTTCGTGGCCAGCCGCGAAGGCGCCGGGCCGCGGCATATCGCGCTGCACCCTGCTGCGCCCTACGCGTTCGTGATCAACGAGCTGGATTCCAGCGTGACCAGCTATCGCCTCGATACCGGGACCGGGGCACTCCAGCCGTTGCAGGTGGTGTCGTCGCTGCCCTCGACCTACACCGGCAACAGCCGCGCCTCGGAAATCGAAGTTAGCCGCGACGGGCGCTTCGTCTATGCCTCCAACCGGGGTTACGACAGCATCGCGGTGTTCGCTATCGACCTGCACAGCGGCCTGCTGTCACTGGTCGACGTGGCGCCGAGCGGTGGCTGCACACCGCGCTTCTTCGCGCTGACTCCCAATCAACGCTTCGTCTTCGCTCTGAATGAAGACAGCGACAGCATCGTGGCCCTGGCTGTCGATGCGCAGCACGGACGCTTGAGCAAGACGGGCTTCTCGGTGTCGACCGGCAGTCCGGTCTGCATGGTTTTTTCTGCCTGAAACCAGTTGTACCGATAACAATGAAAAGGGGCGGGCCAAGGTCCGCTTCACAGTGAGGTCGCCATGAACAACAACAAGACTGTCGATGAACAGGCTACGGTCCGCAAGGTCACCCTGCGCATCATCCCCTTCATGTTCCTGCTCTACATCGTGTCTTACCTGGACCGCGCCAACATCGGCTACGCGGCGCTGGAGATGAACAAGGAGCTGGCCCTGACCAGCGAGGCGTTCGGCTTTATCTCCGGAATCTTCTTCATCGGCTACTTCCTGTTCGAAGTGCCGAGCAACGTCATGCTCAACAAGTACGGCGCCCGAGTGTGGATTGCCCGGATCCTGGTGACCTGGGGCCTGATCGCGGCGGCTACCGCCTTTGCCCAGACTGCCAACCAGCTGTATGTGTTGCGCTTCTTCCTTGGGGTGGCCGAGGCCGGCTTCTTCCCGGGCGTGATCGTCTACCTGACTTACTGGTTCCGTTCCAAAGAGCTGGCGACCACTGTCGCGCTGTTCACCGCCGCAATTCCGGTCAGCTACATCATCGGTGCGCCGCTTTCCACCTGGATCATGGACAACATCAAATGGCTGGACTGGAGCGGATGGCGCTGGATGCTGTTCCTCGAAGGGGTGCCGGCCGTGTTCCTCGGAGTGGCCTGCTTCTTCTTCCTGACCGACAAGCCCGAGCAGGCCAAATGGCTCACCCACGCCGAGAAAGAATGGCTGCTGGCCGAACTCGAACGCGACCGCCAGAGCCGCAAGAACGTAAAGCGCCTGGGCGTGTTCAAGACCATGATCAACCCCAAGGTTCTGTACCTGGCATTCATCTATTTCGTCTACCAGTGCGGCAGCCTCGGCGTCGGCTACTGGATGCCGCAAATCATCAAGGGCTTCTCCAGCGATCTGACCCACACCCAGATCGGCCTGATCGCCATGCTGCCGTACATTGTGGCCACCGTGGCCATGGTGATCTGGTCGCGTAGCTCCGACCGGCGCAATGAACGCAAGCTGCACTCGGCGATTCCACTGGCGGTGGCCGCCATCGGCCTGGTCGGTGCCGGCATGCTGCCGGGGGCGATGGCGTCAATGGCGATGATCTGTGTCGCGCTGTCCGGGTTGTACAGCTTCAAGTCGCCGTTCTGGGCGCTGCCGACACTGTTCCTGGACCGCGCCACTGCAGCCGTGTCGATCGCCGTGATCAACTCCATCGGCAACCTGGGCGGCTTCGTCGGCCCGTCGATGATTGGCGTGGTCAAAGGCGAGAGTGGCAGCGCCGCTACCGGGTTGATGTTCCTTAGCGCGCTGTTGCTGGTGGCTTTCCTGATGACACTGTTCATGCGCGTGCACAACAAGGAACCGGGCCAACCGTTGGCCGCCTCCGCTCACTGATTTCCCCGCTTCAATCACGCCCGCTCTGGCCTGGCATCTCGCCCAGGCCCGGCGAACCCTTGCCCGAAAAACGGAACCGCCAGATGCATAACAACAAGAATATCCTGCGTACCCTGATCGCCCTGTCGCTTTTCCTGGCCGCCGGCACTGCCAGTGCCGAAGGGTTTTTCGAGGACAGCAAAGGCAGCCTGCAACTACAGAACTATTATTTCAACCGCGACTTTCGCGATGGCGCCGGCCAGTCGAAACGTGAGGAGTGGGCCCAGGGCTTTCTCTTCGATTTCCGCTCCGGCTACACCCCTGGCACGGTCGGTTTTGGTGTCGACGTGCTGGGCCTGCTCGGCCTCAAGCTGGACTCCAGCCCCGACCGAGCCGGCTCTGGGCTGCTGCCTGTCCACGACGATGGTCGTGCCGCCGATGAATTCAGCCGCTTGGGCCTGACCGCCAAGGTCAAAGTCTCCAACAGCGAGCTGAAATACGGCACGCTGATTCCCAAGCTGCCGACTGTGCAAGCCAATACCGGGCGCATCCTGCCGCAGACCTTCGATGGCGGCTTGCTGACGGTCAAGGAGGTCGATGGCCTGACCCTCACCGGCGCACGCTTCAACCGCATGACCGACCGCGACTCCACCGATGCTGCGAAGATCACCCTGAACAACAAGAACCGCCGTTTCGCCGGAGTGGTTGAAGGCGACGACTATTGGGTTGGCGGCGCAGACTATGCGTTCGGCAAGCAGCTGACCCTGAGCTACCAGTATGCCCAGCTGCAGGACGTGTACCGACAGAGCTTCTTCGGCCTCAACCATGTCTGGAGCGTCGGGCCCGGCAAGCTCAAAAGCGACCTGCGCTACATGCTCAGCGATGACAACGGCGCGGCTCGTGGCGGCGCCATCGATAGCGGCGCGCTGAGCGGGATGTTCACCTACAGCCTGGGCGGCCACTCGCTGGGTCTGGGCCTGCAGAAGATGAACGGCGACACCTCGATGCCGTTCCTCAACGGCACCGATCCATATCTGGCCAACTACATCCAGATCAACGACTTCGCCGAGCCAGGCGAACGTTCATGGCAACTGCGTTATGACTACGACTTCGCCGCGCTGGGCCTCCCTGGCCTGAGCTTCATGAGCCGCTACGTCAAGGGCGACCATGCTGACGCCGCCACCTTGGCAGGCGAAGGCCGTGAATGGGAACGCAACACCGATATCGCCTATGTGATCCAGGCCGGGCCCTTGAAAAACGTCGGCATCCGCTGGCGTAATGCGGCGTACCGTTCCAACTTCGCTCGCGGTGCCGACGAGAACCGCCTGATCATTTCCTACACCTTGCCTATCTGGTAAGGCCCATTCGCGGACAAGCCCGCCCAGACAATGGAAAAACTCATGTCAAATGCAATCTCGCAGCAAGTGCTGGCCGAACTCGCTCCCAATGGCATCCTGCAGGTCGCCATCAACCTTGGCAACCCGGTCCTTGCCCAGCGTGGCCCCGACGGCGAACCTCTGGGCGTTTCGGTCGCTCTGGCCAAGGCTCTAGCCGAAGAACTGGGCGTCAGCATTGAAATGCGCACCTTCGACGCCGCCGGCAAGGTGTTCGCCGCCTTGGAGGAGGGCGCCTGGAACCTGGCCTTCCTGGCCATTGAGCCGGTTCGTGAAGCGCAGATCGCCTTCAGCGAACCCTATGTGCTGATCGAAGGTACCTACCTGGTCAACCACGACGCCCCGTACCAGCGCGTTGAGGAACTGGATCAGGCCTGCCTGCGCCTGGCCGTCGGCAAAGGCGCCGCCTATGACCTGTACCTGAGCCGTACCCTCGAGAATGCTGAACTGGTGCGGGCCGACACCTCCGCCGGTGCCGTCGACCTGTTCATCGAGCAACGCCTGGACGCTGCTGCTGGCGTTCGTCAGCCGCTGCAGAAAGTGGCAGACAGCGATGCGCGCTACCGCGTCCTGGATGGCGCATTCACCGCGATCCGCCAGGCCATGGCAGTGCCCCGTGGCCGCCGGCATGCGGCTGCCTATGTGCGCGATTACGTCGAGCGCCAGCTGCATAGTGGGTTTGTTCGTGGCGCCTTGCTGGCCACCGGCCAAACCGACGTCAGCGCACCGCGCTTGCCTGGTGGACTACAGCGAGAATGACCGGGTTCTTACTCCATGATCAGATGGCTCAATGCCCGAAACAGCTTCACGTTGGCGTTGCTTTCAAAACCTTGCGGGCCGTTCTGCTCGGCCCGGGCGGCGGCTTCTTGCAATTTGCGTAGCTGTAAAGTCACACCTTCATGGAACAACAGTGTCCAGCCATCTCCATAGAAAAAGCTTTAACTTATTGATTTTACTATGGTTGTGTGGGGCGGGCTTGTCCCGCGAACACCGGCAAAGCCGGTGCCATAAATTGCGTCGCCTGCTTCGCGGGACAAGCCCGCTCCCACAATGCCCCCTGTTCTCTGCGCGACAGCGCAGCCCTGCAGGGCTGGGTGATCTCCTACAGGGATCGCGCAATTTCTGAACTCTGCGCGGTACCTGTGGGAGCTTGCCAGCGATGGGCCGCAAATTGCTTAACTGACTGGCATTGGGCGCGGTGGCCGGGTTTCAAAGAGGGATTGTGTTCAGCCTGCAACTTGTCTGTGGCTATTCCAATGGATCATGGCCGGCGTTTGAATGAGTTGTGCAATTGTCATAGCAGCTCGGGGAAGGCAGCGCCAAGCAGGCCGGGATCCTTCAGGATCGATGCACTGCTGGCGATATCCGGGGCCAGCCAACGGTCTTGGGCATAGGCCGGGACTCGTTCGCGCAACAATCGCCAGGCAACGTTGGTACCTGCGCCAAAGCGCTGCTCCTTGAGGAACTCGAAGGCCTGGGCCGCCAACAGGTATTCGATGGCGAGGATCTGCGTACAGTTTTCCAGGGCGCGGTGCAGCTTCAACCCGGCATTGGTGCCCATGCTCAGATGATCCTCCTGCAGACCGGAGGTGACGTAGTTGTCGATGACTGCCGGTTGTGCCAGCTGACGGTTTTCTGCACACAGTGAAGCGGCCACGTATTGGACGATCATCATGCCCGAATTCACACCCGGTTGACTGACCAGGAAGGCCGGCAAACCGCTGACCAACGGGTTGATCAGGCGATCGATACGACGCTCGGCAATCGCCCCGATCTCGGCCACGGCGATTGCCAGCAAGTCGGCCGCCATGGCCACGGACTGGCCGTGCGGATTCGCCTGGGAAACCACCCGATACGACTCGGGTGTGCCCAGCAACATCGGGTTGTCGGTCGTGGAGTTGAGTTCGGTTTCGATCTGCCGCGCAGCATGCTCCAACTGATCGCGCGCGGCGCCATGAACCTGCGGAATCGAGCGAATGCTCAAGGCGTCCTGGGTGCGAATGCCATGGCTGCTGGCAATGATTTCGCTGCCGTCGAGCAGGCGCCGCAAGTTGCTGCCCACGCGCTGCATGCCAGGGTGCGGTTTCATCGCGATGACTTCAGGGTCGAAGGCATCGAGTTGGCCGCGCAGGGCCTCGAAGCTCATGGCGCCGATAACGTCCGCCCATTGGCTCAACCGAGTGGCGTCGTCCAAAGACAGGCAGCTCAGACCGGTCATGCAAGGGGTACCGTTGACCAGGCACAGACCATCCTTGGCACCCAGTTTGACCGGCGCCAGGCCGATCTCGGCCAAGGCTTGCTGTGCCGGCACGATCTGGCCGCGATAGCTGACCTGGCCGACTCCCAGCAAGCTGATGCTGATATGGGCCATGTGGGTCAGATACCCTACCGACCCCTGTTTCGGGACCTGCGGGGTGATGTGCTGGTTGAGCAAGGTCAGCAGCGCTTCGACCACCTTGCGCTGAAGGCCGGAACGTCCCTGGCAGAAATTGATGATCGCCGCGCATATTATCGCTCGGGTCTGTTCGTCTGATAGCACTGTACCCACGCCACAGGCATGGCTAAGCAAGGTGTTGTGCGACAGTCGGCTGAGTTGTTCGTCCTGCAACGAGACATTGCACAAGGCGCCAAGCCCGGTGTTGACGCCATAGGCGCGTTCACCGCTGGAAACGATGCGCTGGACAATCGCCTGGGCGTTCTCGATTCGCGCCCAGGCCGATGGAGCCAGCTCAAGCTCCGCCCCATGCCGGGCCACGGCCACCACGTCCTGCCAACGAACTGGCGCCTCGGCGATGATGATTTTTTTGGCAAACGACATACACCCGGCTCCTTAAAGCGAAGCTACGCGGCGCTGCACGAAGCGATCTACGTATTCGTCCGCAGGCTGGTAGAGGATTTCTTTCGGCGTGCCGACCTGGATCAGGCGACCGTCCTTGAGAATGGCAATTCGGTTGCCGATACGCACTGCTTCGTCCAGGTCGTGAGTGATGAAGACGATGGTCTTGTGCAGGGTTTTTTGCAGTTCCAGCAACTGGTCCTGCATTTCGGTACGAATCAGCGGGTCGAGCGCACTGAAGGCCTCGTCCATGAGGATGATGTCGGTGTCGGCAGCCAAAGCACGGGCCAGGCCGACGCGCTGACGCATGCCGCCCGACAACTGGTGCGGGTACGATTTTTCGTAACCCTTGAGGCCCACGGTGTTGATCCAGTGCAGGGCACGTTCGGCGCACATGGCCTTGCTCTCGCCACGGACTTTCAGGCCGTAAGCGACGTTGTCCAGCACGGTGCGGTGTGGCAACAGGCCGAAGCTCTGGAACACCATGCTGATCTTGTGCCGGCGGAATTCGCGCAGGGCTTCCATGTCGTATTGCAGAATGTCCTCGCCATCGACCAGTATCTCGCCGCTGCTCGGGTCGATCAGGCGGTTGAAGTGACGCACCAGGGTCGACTTGCCAGAACCCGACAGCCCCATGATCACGAAGATCTCACCGCTGCCGATGGACAACGACAGATTGTTGACCCCGACCACGCAGCCGGTTTCGGCCCGGACCTGATCTTTGGTTTTTTTCTGGCGGATCAATTTCAGGGCATCTTCGGCGCGAGCACCGAATATCTTGAAGACATTTTTGACTTCGATCTTGTTCATCGTCTGCTTGGCGCTCATTTGCCCACCCCATGCCGTGGCCGGCCATAGGCCTGAGTAATGCGGTCGATCACAACCGCCAGAATCACAATGGCCAGGCCCGCTTCGAGGCCGCGGCCCACATTCAGGGTCTGGATACCGACCAGGACGTCTTCACCCAAGCCACGGGCACCAATCATCGACGCGATGACCACCATCGACAGGGACATCATGGTGGTCTGGTTGATACCGGCCATGATGCTCGGCAACGCCAGTGGCAGTTGCACGCCGAACAGTTGTTGCATGCGATTGGCACCGAATGCATTGATCGCCTCCATGACCTCACCATCCACTTGGCGAATGCCCAGGTCGGTAAGGCGAATCAGCGGCGGGGCGGCATAGATGACGGTGGCAAAGATCGCCGGCACCTTGCCCAGGCCGAACAGCATCAGTACCGGAATCAGGTACACGAAGCTGGGCATGGTTTGCATGATGTCGAGTAGCGGCATCAACACCGTCCGCAGGCGATCGCTGCGTGCCGACAGGATACCCAGCGGAATGCCGACCAGCACCGATATCAGCGTTGCTACCAGCATCAGTGCCAGGGTCTGCATCAGCTTGTCCCAGAGACCGACCGCACCGACCAGGAAGAGCAAGCCGACGATCACTGCAGTGGTCACGACTTTGCGGGTGGCGTGCCAGGCAATACCAGCGACGATGGCCAGCATCAGCCACCAGGGTATTGCTCGCAACAGGCCTTCGAGGTTGACGATGGCCCACAGCAGGGTGTCGGAGATATGTCGGAACACGTCACCGTAGTTGGTTACCAGCGCATCGACCCAGCCATTGACCCAGTCGGCAATGGAAAACGTGAAGTTTTTGGGAAACATGGAATTATCTCGAGCAAGTGTATGAAGCGGACTGTCGTGTGGCTTATCCGGCAGAAGCCGGACGAGTCCACGGCTCAGAGTGCCGCGTCTACCTTTTTGGCTGCGTCTTCGATGACCCAGCTGTGCCAGACTTCGGGGTGCTCCTTGAGGAACAACCTGGCCAGTTCCGGCGACTCGATACGCTCCTTGCTCATGCGCGCCAGGTTCTGGTTCAGCAGATCGATCGGCAGGCTGACCTTTTCCAGCACCGCCACCAGTTCCGGCGCCTGCTCATGGAAGGTCTTCGACACACCTACCTTGATGGTCACGGATTTATCCACGCCTGGCTTCTCGTCCAGCTTGACCAGGTCGGCCTGGCCCATCAGCGGGGTTGGCGACCAGTAGTAGAAAAGGATCGGCTCGCCACGCTTGTAGCTCGATAATACGGCGGCATCCAGTGCCGGGCCGGTGCCCGGGCGGAAGTTGGTATAGGTGCTCTCCAGGCCGTAGCTCTTGAGCATCTCGCTGTTGTCCAACTCGCAGGTCCAGCCGGCCGGGCAATTGTAGAAGCGCCCCTTGTCCGGCTCTTCCGGATCCTTGAACACCTGGGCGTACTGCCCCAGATCGGCGATGGTCTTGAGGTTCGGTGCCTTGGCTTCGAGTTTGCGCTTGGCATCGCCTTCGATCACATAACGCGGCACATACCAGCCTTCGACCGCGCCAACGACTGGCGAGCCGACGCCAACGACCTTGCCGGCAGCCGCCGCCTTGTTCCAGACCTTGCTGCGCCCCACCCACTCTTCGGCAAAAACCTGAATATCGTTGCTGCTCAGGGCGTTTTCCATGGAGATGGAGTTACCCGGCAGGCTATCGGTATCACAGCCATAGCCATGTTTCAGCACGAACTGCATCACGTCAGTGAGCAGCATCCCGCTTTCCCAGTTCAAACCTGCGAATTTCACCGGTTTGCCAGACTCGCACCAACCGGCCGCCTGGCTGGCCCCAGCGGACGCCAGGAGCCCGAAAGAAAGTGTCGTGGTCAGCAGAGCCTTTGTAATTTTCATTGTGACGCTCCCAAACAAGATGATCACTGCGCGGGAGAAATATTTCACAACCTCAAAAAAGGATAAAATAATAAGTCCTGATGCATCACCACGGAAAAACCTATGAAGTTCACACTGCGACAGCTTCGCTACGCGCTCGCAGCGGCCAAGCACGGAAACCTGACCACTGCCGCCATGGAGCTTCATGTTTCACAACCGTCCATCTCGGCGGCCATCACCGAACTGGAGGAGGTGCTGGGTCAATCAATCTTCATACGCCAGCGTGGCCTCGGTATATCGCTGACCCCATTCGGTCGTACCGTCATGGTCCAGGCCCGTCGCGTTCTGACAGAGGCTCGGACCTTTGCCGAGATCAATGCCAATGCAGGAGAGTGTGTTGGAGAATTGGTGGTCGGATGCTTTGAAGATCTGGCGCCCTATTGCCTGCCACAAATTGTGCGACGGATGCAGGAGTCCTGCCCAAGGGTCACTGTCGATATGCGCGAAGGCAGCTTCGATTATGTTGGCAAGCGGCTTGGCGAGGGGGCGATAGAGTTGGCAATCACTTACGATCTAGGTTTACCTCCGAACACTCAATGCACTCAGCTGTGTCAGCTGACCGCCCAGGTACTGCTGTCGGCCGATCACCCGTTGGCCAAGGAGTCGCGCGTCAGTCTCAAAGCGCTATCCGAATACACCCTGGTAGTCACCGACCAGGTCCACAGTTGGCAGCATGTGTTGGATCTGTTCAGCTTTTACGATCTTTCACCCGCCGTTGTGCACCGCGTGCGCACTTTCGAGTTGCAGCGTAGCCTCGTCGCCAATGGGTTTGGAGTGGCGCTGATTTATACCCGGCCATTTGGTGACCGTAGTTATGATGGTCAAGCGCTGGTATGTCGGCCGACTCTGGAGAAATTGCCAACGCATAGCATCGTACTGGCGCATGATCAGCGTTATCCGCTGACGCCTTCGGCTGAGGCGTTCAAGGAGTTGGCGGTGGCATGGTTCGCGGAACGACCGTCGTTTGCATCCGAATGAACAACGAGTGGGGCGGATGTCACATGACGACGGCTGGCTGGTCACGCCAGGCAAGAGCGCTCGACTGCCCCCGAGGATGTCCGCATCGGACCCATTGCAGCCGCTGAACGATAGCGGATTTTGCAAATGCGACACGCACTCTGTGGGAGCGGGTTTACCCGCGAAGCAGACGACGCGGTGGATGGCACCGGCTTTGCCGGTGTTCGCGGGTGAACCCGCTCCCACAAGGTCCGCTGACAGACGCAACCGCCGCTATGGGTCGATAGTTGTCACTCGCGAGTGACCGCAATCGACCCATTGCAGACACTGAAAAATAACTGGTTTCGTGAGCGCGATGCGCACTCTGTGGGAGCGGGCGTGCCCGCGAACACCGGCGCAGCCGGTGCCAGGCTCCGCGTTGGATTCTTCGCGGGCACGCCCGCTCCCACAAAGATTGCTGTTCGGCTCACCGGCAGCAACGGGTCGTTAGCGGTCAACCGCGATCGGCTGTTTTCGACCCATTGCAGGCGCTAATGGATGAGCCAGGCAATATTCGGAGTGCCTCTAAGCGACCATGCAGAGCTCGTACAATTTAGTACGCAGTTCGGCAAGCTCATTATTTTCACTGAGCAGTGGTTGACCGTTGCGGTAGAGAACGACATCAGTGAGCGATCCCATTCCACCGAAGAGCCTCAATATCTTTGAAAGGACGTGGCTACTATCGCTCGGTAGCTCCATTCGGCACTGATCAACACGTGCTGCCCATTCATCTTCGCTGCCAAGACGCAGCAGCTCCGAAAGCCGGGCCATGATCTGAGTGATTTGACTGATATTTTTCACTCCAGAGGACTCGATGCCATCACTTCAACTCCGCTAATTTTCCAGATATCTTGCAGTCGGAGCGGGGCTTTCTGCCCGACCAATTTTCCTTGGTTCTTAGTTTTTCTGGCCGAGACCACAGTTCTAATAGGTTGTAGAGCTGTCCAAGCTGAACCCCTCAACGCCGAACTCTGCTTCCAGGGCCAACAGATACTCCCGCAATGCCCGGCGCGTCGCCTCCTCCCGCAAGTACTGGCGCACCCGCCCGGTGACCTGCTCATAAGACAACTGCTCACGCTCCACCCGCTCGTCCACCTGCAGCACATGCCAACCATACCGCGATGCCAGCGGCCGGTCGTGCAATCCGACTGACAGGCGTTGCAGGGCCTGGTCGAGCTCGGGCACGGTCTGACCTGTGCTTACCCAGCCCAGTTCGCCGCCTTGGTCCTTCGAGGGGCACGCCGAATGGCGCTGGGCCAATTCGGTGAAGCGTTCGGGGCGTTCAACCAGTTGCGTCAGCAACCGCTCACCCAGGCGGTAGTGGGTGTCTCGCGCCCGGGCATCCTCCGGGGCGGCCGGTAGCAGGATATGCCGGACTTTCATCAACGCCGGCTTGCAGAAATGCTCACGATGGCTTTCGAAGTAGCGCTTGCTGTCGGCTTCGTTCGCCTCCGGCACGTTCAGCTCACGCTCCAGCAGCCGGGCTATCGTTTCATCACCCGGCGGCAACCCCAGCACCGCGGCCCGCTGGTTAAGCAGTTCACGTACCACCAATGCCCGTGCGGCGCTGCGCTGGGCCTCTTGCAACGATGCCGCCGGGTGAAACGGTGTTTCCTGAGCGATATCCGCCTCGCTGAGCAAGGTATCACCTACCCGGATGACCATTGCCGGCCCGGCCGGCAGGGATTGCATTGCAATCATCTCCATGCTGCCTCTCCTCAGCCACGTCGACGCACGATTTGATAATTGCGCCCGAAATACCCCAGCGGAATGCTCCACACGTGCACCAGGCGGGTGAAGGGGAACAGCAAAATGATGGTCAGCCCAAGGAAAATATGCAGCTTGAAGATGACCGGCGTGTCGTTCAGGTAGTTGGCCGCATCACCGTTGAACAGCACGATGGCCTGGGCCCAGTTGGCCAGGGTCAGCATCATCTCGCCGTCCAGGTGGCCGTAGGAGAAGAAGATGGTGATCAGCCCCAGGCACGCCTGCAACAGCAGCAGGATGAGAATGGCGTTGTCCATCAGGCTGGACGAGGCACGCACGCGCGGGTTGAACAGCCGGCGCCAGAGCAGCATCGCGCCGCCAATCACGCATAACACGCCGGCCGCACCGCCGATGATGATCGCCATCAACTGCTTATGACCGGCGGACAGGAACGGGCCGTAGACCCAATGAGGCGTCAGCAGGCCGAACAGGTGGCCGAAAAAGATGACCAGGATGCCGATGTGAAACAGGTTGCTCGCCAGGCGCATGTGCTTGCTCGATAGCATCTGGCTGGAGCCGGTCTTCCACGTGTATTGCCCGTGATCGTAGCGGAACAGGCTGCCGAGCAGAAACACCGTGCCAGCCAGGTAAGGGTAATAGCCGTAGATCAGGTGGAGCAGGTATTCCTTGAACATGATGCACCTCCGTTCATTGGCCGCTGCCAGGGCTGGGCGGCATGACCTGGATGACTTGGGGAATGGCGTCGTACTTGCGCTCGGCCAGGCGCCGCCCCTCAGCCGATTGCAGGCTGCAATCCTGGTCGGAGCTGGCCTCGAAACGCACCGCTTCTTCTTCCCATACGGCGTCCAGGGCCTGGGGCGTGTTGTCCGCAGGCTCAGCGCTGGCGGCCGGGCGCTGTGTGGCGATACTGTCGCTGGCACCGATCAGGGTCAGCAGAGCACGGGGAACCAGGGCGTAGCGGCTGTTGCGCTCTTCCAGACGGGCCCCGAGCAAGACCAGGATCGACTGGATCTCGCCCAGCCATTGGCCGATCTCGGCTTGGTCACGCGTGGACAGGTATTCGAGAAACAGCGGCAGATGGTCAGGCAGCTCGCGGGCATCCAGCAGGAAGCCGGCAGCCGCGTATTCGGCCAGCAGGTTGACCATCGCCTGGCCCCGGTCGCGCGACTCGCCATGTACATGCTCGAACAGCAATAGCGACACCGCGCGGCCACGGTCGAACAGCTCCACGTAGGCTTCCTCGAGGTCAAGCAGGTCGCTCGCCGCCAGGTCCCGGCACCACTGCGTCAGGGCCTTGCGCAGCGGCTGCGGCCAGCGGGTTTCGCTTTCGATGAGTTCGATAAGTTCGGGGCTGGCGGCCAGGAGTTCGGCGCTCGGATAATCGAGCAGGCGGGCCAGCACGCGCAGACTCAGCATGCATTCACTCATGACGGCTGTCCTCCAGCGGGTCGAATGTCTGCACCGGCCTGACCAGCGTGGTGGTCTGTTTGCGTCCGCCGAACAGGCTGATCTCGTTGCGCCCGCCATTGCACCCGTCGCCGAAGGTGAAGCCGCAGCCGCTGCGCTCGGCGAATACGTCCGGTATCTGCTCACGGTGGCCGGTGGGGATGACGAAGCGGTCTTCATAGTTGGCAATGGCAAGGTACCGGTACATGTCTTCGACCTGGCGCTGGCTCAGCCCGACTTGGTCGAGCACCGCCGTGTTCAGCGTACCGTCGACATGTTTGCCCCGCATGTACACGCGCATCGCCATCAGGCGCTTGAGGGCCAGTACCACCGGGGCCTCTTCGCCGGCGGTGAGCATGTTTGCCAGGTACCGCACCGGGATGCGCAGCGATTCTATTTTCGGCAGCACGCCGTCGAATTCGACGTGGCCGGCCTCGGCCGCGGACTGAATCGGCGACAGAGGTGGCACGTACCAGACCATGGGCAGGGTGCGGTACTCTGGATGCAGTGGTAAGGCCAACTGCCAGTCGATCGCCAGCTTGTAGACCGGCGAGGCCTGGGCCGCGCTGATGACGCTGTCGGGCACACCGTCCTTGCGCGCCTGCTCGATGATGGCTGGGTCGTGCGGATCAAGAAAGATTTCGCACTGGCGGTGGTAGAGGTCACGGTCGTCGGCCGAAGCCGCCACCTCCTCGATACGGTCGGCGTCGTACAGCAATACACCCAGGTAGCGAATGCGCCCGACGCAGGTCTCGGAGCAGACCGTTGGCTGGCCGGTTTCGATGCGTGGGTAGCAGAAGATGCATTTTTCCGATTTTCCGCTCTTCCAGTTGTAGTAGATCTTCTTGTAAGGGCAGCCGCTGATGCACATGCGCCAGCCCCGGCACTTATCCTGGTCGATCAGCACGATGCCGTCCTCCTCGCGCTTGTAGATCGCCCCGCTGGGGCAGGATGCGACGCAGGCAGGGTTGAGGCAGTGCTCGCACAGGCGCGGCAGGTACATCATGAAGGTGTTTTCGAACTGGCCGTAGATGTCGGCCTGGACCTGGTCGAAGTTGACATCGCGGCGGCGCTTGGCGAACTCGGTGCCGAGCAGTTCCTCCCAGTTCGGGCCCCACTCGATCTTGTTCATGCGCTGCCCGGAAATCAGCGAGCGCGGCCGGGCGACTGGCTGGTGGTCGCCGCTCTTGGCCGTGTGCAGGTGCTCATAGTCGAAAGTGAAGGGCTCGTAGTAATCGTCGATTTCCGGCAGGTCGGGGTTGGCGAAGATATTCGCCAGCACCCGCCACTTGCCGCCGATGCCTGGGTTGATCGAGCCGTCAGGGTTGCGCACCCAGCCCCCGCGCCACTTTTTCTGGTTCTCCCACTCCTTGGGATAGCCGATACCGGGCTTGGTCTCGACGTTGTTGAACCAGGCGTATTCGACGCCTTCGCGACTGGTCCAGACGTTCTTGCAGGTGACCGAGCAGGTGTGGCAGCCGATGCATTTGTCGAGGTTCAGGACCATGCCGACCTGGGAACGGATCTTCATTTCACGGTCTCCTGCTGGTAGTCGTTGCCCTCGCCGTCCAGCCAGTCGACCCGCTTCATCTTGCGCACGATGACGAACTCGTCGCGGTTCGAGCCTACGGTGCCGTAGTAGTTGAACCCATAGGACAGCTGCGCGTAGCCGCCGATCATGTGGGTTGGCTTGGGGCATACGCGAGTCACCGAGTTGTGGATGCCGCCACGGGTACCGGTGACCTCGGACCCGGGGATGTTCACGATGCGTTCCTGGGCGTGGTACATCATCGCCATGCCGGGGCGCACGCGCTGGCTCACTACCGCTCGGGCGGCAATGGCGCCGTTGGCGTTGTACACCTCGATCCAGTCGTTGTCGGCCACGTCGATGCGTTGGGCGTCGTCTTCGCTGATCCAGATGATCGGCCCACCACGCGACAAGGTCTGCATCAGCAGGTTGTCGCTGTAGGTGGAATGAATGCCCCATTTCTGGTGCGGGGTCAGCCAATTCAGGGCGATCTCCGGATTGCCGTTACTCTTCGGCGCGGCAACGCTGGCGGCCGCCTTGGTGTCGATCGGCGGGCGGTAGACCATCAGGCTCTCACCAAACGCGCGCATCCAGGGGTGGTCCTGGTAGAACTGCTGGCGACCGGTGAGGGTGCGCCAGGGGATCAGCTCATGGACATTGGTGTACGAGGCGTTGTAGCTCACGTGTTCATCCTCCAGGCCTGACCAGGTGGGGCTGGAGATGATCTTGCGCGGTTGCGCCACCAGGTCGCGGAAGCGGATCTTTTCTTCTTCCTTGCGTTTGGCCAGGTGGCTGTGGTCGCGGCCGGTGAATTTCGACAGCGCCTCCCAGGCTTTGACCGCCACATTGCCGTTGGTCTCGGGCGCCAGGGTCAGGATCATCTCGGCAGCGTCCAGCGCCGAAGCCAGGCGTGGGCGACCGGCGGCCGACCCTTCATGTTTCTGATAGTTGAGCTGGCCGAGCAGGTCGACTTCCGCCTCGGTGTTCCAGGCGATGCCCTTGCCGCCGTTGCCGAGGGTGTCGAGCAACGGCCCGACTGAACTGAATCGCTCGTAGGTTTCAGGGTAGTTGCGCTTGACCTCGATCAGCGAAGGCATGGTCTTGCCGGGGATCGCCTGGCACTCGCCTTTTTTCCAGTCGCGCACCTCGGGTTGGGCCAGTTCTGCGGGGCTGTCGTGTTGCAGGGGGAGCGTAACCAGGTCGGTTTCCTCGCCCAGATGACCAACGCAGACACGGGCGAAGGCCTGGGCGATACCGTCGTAGATCTGCCAGTCGCTGCGCGCTTCCCAGGCCGGGTCGGTGGCGGCGGTGAGCGGATGAATGAACGGATGCATGTCCGAGGTGTTGAGGTCGTCTTTCTCGTACCAGGTAGCGGTGGGCAATACCACGTCCGAATACAGGCAGGTGGTGGACATGCGAAAGTCCAGGGTCACCGCCAGGTCGAGCTTGCCTTCGATGGCGTCGTCCTTCCACACCACCTCTTCGGGCTTGTTCCCGCCGGCTTCGCCAAGGTCCTTGCCGAGCACGCCATGGCGGGTGCCTAAAAGGTACTTGAGCATGTATTCATGGCCCTTGCCGGATGAGCCGAGCAGGTTGGAGCGCCAGACGAACAGGTTGCGTGGGTGGTTCTGCGGATTGTCCGGGTCTTCGCTGGCAAATCGCAGCGTGCCGCGCTTGAGCTGATCCACGGTATAGTCCACCGTGCTCTGCCCGGCAGCCTGGGCAGCAGCGGCCAGGCGCAAGGGGTTGATGCCCAGCTGCGGCGCCGAGGGCAGCCAACCCATACGCTCGGCGCGCACGTTGTAGTCCACCAGGCTGCCGCTGAAATCCGTGCTGCGGGCCAGCGGTGACAGCAACTCCTTGACCTCGAGCTTCTCGTAGCGCCACTGGCTGGAGTGGTTGTAGAAGAATGATGTGCTGTTCATGTGACGGGGTGGACGGTGCCAGTCGAGGGCAAAGGCCAATGGCGTCCAGCCGGTCTGCGGGCGCAGTTTTTCCTGGCCGACGTAATGCGACCAACCGCCGCCGCTTTTGCCGACGCAACCGCAGAGGATCAGCATGTTGATCAGCCCGCGGTAGTTCATGTCCATGTGGTACCAGTGGTTCATCCCGGCACCGACGATGATCATGGAGCGGCCGTGGGTCTTGTCGGCATTGTTGGCGAACTCGCGAGCGATGCGGATCATCTGCTCGGCCTTGACCCCGGTGATCGCCTGCTGCCAGGCCGGGGTGTAGGGCTTGAGCTGGTCGTAGCCGCTGGCGCCATCGTCCTCGCCAGTGCCGCCGACCGTGGCGCTCAGACCGCGATCGATGCCGTAGTTGCCGGCGCTCAGGTCGAACACGGTGGTCGCCAGCACCTCGCGGCCGTCGGCCAGACGCAGGCGCTTGGCCGGGATATGGTGGTAGAGCACGTCGCGTACGGGCACATGGGTGAAATGCTCGCGGGCGATACCGCCGAAATAAGGGAAGGCGACCCGCGCCACTTCGTCATGGCGACCCAGCAATGACAGGCACAGTTGCACTTCGCCACCGCCGGCCTCGACGGTTTCCAGGTTCCAGTGGCCGCTTTCGCCCCAGCGGAAACCGATCGAGCCTCGCGGCACGACCAGGCGCTCGCCCTGCTCGTCCCAGGCGAGGGTCTTCCATTCGGGGTTGTTGGCCTGCTCCAGGTTGCCGGCAAAGTCACTGGCGCGCAGCTGCTTGCCAGGCACCAGCGTGCCGTCTTCGCGTGGTTCCAGCTCGACCAGCATCGGCATGTCGGTATAGCGGCGAATGTAGTCGGTGAAGTAGGCGCTGGGGTTGTCGAGGTGGAATTCCTTGAAGATCACATGGCCCATGGCGATGGCCAGGGCCGCGTCGGTGCCTTGCTTGGCGCTCATCCACTCATCGCAGAGCTTGGCGATTTCCGCGTAGTCGGGGGTGATGGCGATGGTCTTGGTGCCCTTGTAGCGCACCTCGGTGAAGAAGTGCGCATCGGGCGTGCGGGTCTGCGGCACGTTCGAGCCCCAGGCGATGATGTAGCCGGAGTTGTACCAGTCGGCCGACTCGGGCACGTCGGTCTGCTCGCCCCATACCTGCGGCGAGGCGGGCGGCAGGTCGCAGTACCAGTCATAGAACGACAGGCACACGCCGCCGATCAGCGACAGGTAGCGGGTGCCAGCGGCATAGCTGACCATCGACATGGCCGGGATCGGCGAAAAGCCTGCGACGCGGTCGGGGCCATACTGCTTGACCGTGTAGACGTTGGCGGCGGCGATCAGGGTCTGCAACTCGTCCCAATCGCTGCGTACGAAGCCGCCGCGACCACGTATCGTCTTGTACTGGCGGGCTTTGTCCGGGTCCTCGACGATGCTCGCCCAGGCCCGCACCGGGTCGGGCTCGACGGCCAGCGCTGCACGCCAGAGCTGGATCAGCGCCTTGCGCACCATCGGGTACTTGAGCCGGTTGGCGCTGTACAGGTACCACGAGTAACTGGCGCCTCGGGGGCAACCGCGTGGCTCGTGATTGGGCAGGTCGGGGCGGGTGCGTGGGTAGTCGGTTTGCTGGGTTTCCCAGGTCACCAGGCCGTTCTTCACGTAGACCTTCCAACTGCACGAGCCGGTGCAGTTCACCCCATGGGTGGAGCGGGCGATCTTGTCGTACTGCCAGCGCTGGCGGTAGCCGTCCTCCCAATCGCGGCTCTCGTCACGGGTTTCGCCGTGGCCGTTGGCGAATTCGGGCGGACGTTTGACCAGGTAGCGCAGGCGGTCGATAAAGAAACTCATGGCTTTCCTCCGTGAGGGATGCGCGGGCGATCAGCAGCGACTCTCGGCGCCAGGCCGGGTGTAGTAGAACCAGGTCAGTGCGATGCACAGCAGGTAAAACATGATGAACCCATACAGCGCCGGCTCCGGGCCGCCGCTGAGGTCGAACGCGCTGCCGAACGACTTGGGGATGAAGAAGCCACCGTAGGCGGCCACAGCCGAGATGAAGCCCACGGCGGCGGCGGATTCCTTCTCGCTGACCAGCGCCTGTGTTTCGGCAGGCAGGTTGGGGAACAGGTGTGGAGCCTGTTGGCGGAAGATCGCCGGGATCATCTGCGTGGTACTGGCGTTGCCCACGCCAGAGAAAAGGAACAGCAGCAGGAACATCGTCAGGAATGCCCAGAACGAATCCGCCGCTATCGACACCAGCACGCCGACCACGCAGGCGGCCATGGCCACATACACCCACAGGCTGATGCGGCCACCGCCGAAGCGGTCGGCCAGGCCGCCGGAAAAGGCCCGCGACAGGGCGCCGATCAAGGGACCAAGGAAGGCATACCTGAGGATGTCGACCTCCGGGAACAGGCGCCCGGCCAGCAACGGGAACCCGGCCGAGAAGCCGATGAAGCTGCCGAAGGTGCCGGTGTAGAGCACGCTCATCAGCCAGGTGTGCTTGCGTTTGAAGATCGCCAGCTGGTCGCTGAGCGACGATTTGGCGCTGGCGATGTCGTTCATACCGAACCATGCCGCTGCCGTTGCGGCGAGGATGAACGGTACCCAGATGAAACCGGCGTTCTGCAGCCACAGCGGTGTGCCTTCGGTGGTGCTCTGCGGTGCCCCACCGAGGCTGCCGAACACCCCGACGGTAATCACCAACGGCACCAGGAACTGCATGACGCTCACGCCCAGGTTACCCAGCCCGGCATTCAAACCCATGGCCGCGCCCTTGGCCTGCTTGGGGAAGAAGAACGAAATGTTGGCCATGCTCGAGGAGAAGTTGCCGCCACCCAAGCCGCACAGCAGCGCCAGGATCAGCATGACCAGGTAAGGTGTTTGCGGATTCTGCACGGCAAAGCCGATCCACAGCGCTGGCAGCAGCAGTGAGGCGGTGGACAGTGCGGTCCAGCGCCGCCCGCCGAAGATCGGCACCATGAAACTGTAGAAGATGCGCAGGGTGGCGCCTGACAGGCCTGGCAAGGCGGCCAGCCAGAACAGCTGGTTGGCGGTGTAGTCGAAGCCGGCCAGCGGCAGCTTGGCCACCACCACCGACCAGACCATCCAGATGGCGAACCCCAGCAACAAGTTGGGGATCGAGATCCACAGGTTGCGGGTGGCGATGCGCTTGCCGGTGGCGGCCCAGAACGTTGGGTCTTCCGGGTGCCAGTCGCGCAGTACGAAGCTGCTGGGGGTGGACAGCTCGGGCAGGTCGCGGGCCTCGCTGCGGGTCGCCCATTCGACGCGCTCGGCCATGCGGATCGCGTAGTGCATCCAGGCCAACGCCCCGGCCGCAACCAGGAACAGCAGCATGAAACAGCTTTGCCAGATGCCGATCACGTCGTTGAGCATGCCGAACGTCAGCGGCAGCAGAAACCCGCCCAGGCCACCGACCGTACCCACCAGGCCACCAACCACACCGACATGCTGTGGATAGTAGGTCGGGATGTGCTTGAACACCGCCGCCATGCCCAGTGACATGAAAAAGCCCAGGGTCATGATGGCCACGGCAAAGCCCACCAGGCCCAGATGCATGCTGAACGCGATTTCGCCGTGCACGCCGCTGATGATGTAGCGCGTTGGTGGGTAGCTGAGCACGAAGGTGCATAGCGTCGAGATGCCCAAGGACCAGTACATCACCCGCCGCGCGCCCTGGCGATCCGACAGCCAGCCGCCCAGGATGCGAAACAGCGAGGCCGGTACGGTGTAGAGCGCCGCGACCATCCCCGCGGTGGTCAGCCCCAGCCCGTAGACCTGCATCAGATAGTGCGGCAGCCACAGGGCCAGGGCGACAAAAGCCCCGAAGACGAAAAAGTAATACAGCGAGAAGCGCCACACGCGAAGTTCAGCCAGCGGGGACAGTTGTTCGCGCAAGGCCGGCTGATGACCTTGGCGTGTGCTGCTTTGCGGGTCGGTCTTGGCCAACAGGATGAACAGCACGCCCATGCCTGCCAGTACCGTCGCGTAGACCAGTGCTGCGCCACGCCAGCCCAAGGCCAGCAACAGCAGCGGTGCGGCGAAGTTGGTCAGGCCGGCGCCGACGTTACCGGCTCCGAAGATGCCCAGTGCCGTGCCCTGGCGCCCTGGCTCGAACCAAGTGGACGTGTAGGCGGTGCCGACACTGAACGAGCCCCCGGCCAAGCCCACTCCCAATGCGGCGAGCAGCAGCGTGAAGAAGCTGTTGGCGAAGCTCAGCAGGTAAACGCACAGCGCCGAGAGCAACATCAACAGGCCGAACACCCAGCGTCCGCCATAGCGGTCGGTCCACAGACCGAGGAAGAGTCGTGAGATCGCCCCGGTGAGCACCGGGGTGGCCATCAGCAAGCCAAGCTGAGTATCGGAAAGGGTGAATTCGTCCTTGATCTGCAGACCCAGGATGGACAATACCGTCCACACCGCGAAACACAGGGTGAACGCAAGGGTGGACAGGCCAAGCGCACGATACTGGTCCTTGGTTGCAACATTCGAGGCCATGCAAGCACTTCCCTATGGGCGCGGCAGCGACGTTTGTGAGTCAGCCAGATACCTACAGGGTCGAGTTTCCTCGCCGTGCGAGACGCAATTCGCCAGCCGAACCACGGTTTAGTGCAGCGTTTGGTTATTGTGCAAAGAGAGGGTAGAACCCAATCGTTTGGCTCGCCAATTGACAAGGCGCGTATGGCTCAGGTGAATGAGCGCGCAGTTGGCCATGTTTCGTTTGAACCCTGCTCTACGTGGTTCATAGCTTACGCAGGGATTCGACGTCGAACATTGACATCGAGCAAGGATCCAGCTCGAGTGCGATGGCTTCGAACGTTTCGACCGGCTCCCCCTGTTCCCGCACAATGTACTCGGCGCGATTCCGGTCGGTATCGCTATCGAGCCATTCCCGGGCAAGCGCTGGGGGCAGGACGACCGGCATATGGGCTCGTTCGACTGCCACCGCAGCTCTGTGCTCAGCCGCCAATAGAACGAAGCCATCACCAGGGAGCGCCCCACGGTCCTGGCGCGGGTACTGCCCCGCCGCCGCGATCAGGCACGGGTTGCGGTCACGGCGTCGCACGTAATACACCTGCGTGTCTTCGTTCTGCCATTCAAACCAGCCGTTAACCGGACACAAGGCCCGGTGTTGCCAAACGGGCTTCCAGTAAGGGCTGTGGCTAACCTTGTCGGCTGGGGCAAACGCTTGCAACGAGTGGGCGTTTGCCCAGCGGGGGCACCAGCCCCAACGGATTTGATCAAAAACCAACTCGTCATTTTCAGCATGCAGCAGCCCCGCGCTGGACTCGGGGGTGATAACGCTGCCTAAGGTTTGCCCTTGACCAACTTCAGGGCCAAGCGAGAGCGTAGCAGTCAACTCCACCACGGAGCCGAATTGAGCCAGTTGTTTGCACATGCTCAGCGTCCTCAAAGTCGTGCTGAATAGCATCGAGTATGATGAAAAATCACAATACCGAAAGCGTGCAGGCGCTGCGGGTACCCGACGGATGGCAATTTGGGTTCGGCCAGTGTCCTGCTGGGATATCGGGCTGCCGAAACTGCCAGCTTCCAAGCACGGAGAGTTTGAACGTCAGTTAAAAGGCCAAGAGAATGGGCTAAACAGTCTGACAGTTGAAGAGCATCTGGAAAATGTCGCCAACCCGGTCAAGCGTAACCCAGCGTTTGCAAAAGCGGCTCGCAGCGATTTGGAGTTGAGTTTAAAGTTAAGATTTCAAGATGAACTCTTCTTGACCATGGATATCAATTAAGCAGCATCGACGGCTAACCAGCAAAGTTGATGCTAATGGATAGAGTGTTTGCTAGATTCATAGAAAAACTTGGTGCTCCGTTTGACCGACAGGAGGTGCCATCGTCGAGTATCGAGCGTTACCGAGGAAAGCTGGCAGATCAGCTATTGGAATATTGGGCTGAGCATGGATGGTGCGGGTATTTTTTGGCTGGTGAACCCACAAGAATATGAGGGGATTGTGTCATCTTGGCTTGAAGGCACTGAATTTGAAGAACTTGATTGTTATCACCTTATTGCTAGAGGTGCCTTTGGAGATCTCTATTTTTGGGGGAGACGACAGGTGCCTCCCTTAAAACAACCAACATAGTTTCTCGATACATCACCCATGCCTCCGCCATTCCTGCGGATCAGATGGACAAAAGGCTTCAAAGCTTTTTGATCGGCATGGACGTGAAATATAATGATTATGACGACCTATTCAGACCGGCAAAGAAGAAGCTTGGCATTTTAAATTCCGATGAAATGTATGCTTTCACCCCAGCGTTGATGCAGGGTGGGGTGCCGACGATCTTGCACGGCAATGTGACAAGTGACCCGGTCGCGTATAGCCACATGCCGAGAGACACGATTAATGCAACGGACATGGTACTTATATCTCCTGGGGCTACCGTAGCTGTTTACCACGAGTGGCAGCTTTGGGTCGATAGCGGTCAGCCATGACCGGCAGCTATCGACCCGTTGCTGCCGGTGAGCCGGACAGCAATCTTTGTGGGAGCGGGCGTGCCCGCGAAGAATCCAACGCGGAGCCTGGCACCGGCTGCGCCGGTGTTCGCGGGCACGCCCGCTCCCACAGAGTGCGCATCGCGCTCATGAAACCAGTTATTTTTCAGCGTCTGCTTTGGGTCGTTGGTGACCAGCCAGATGCCGGTGGACAAATGGCATGCACTGATCGGCGATCTGACCTTGGGCGATGCAATCCTCGACCGGCTGGTGCACAACGCTTATCGAATCGAACTGAAGGGGGAATCGATGCGTAAGCGCACGACGAAATTGACGGTGGCAGGGCCTTCAGACTAACAATGCAACCCTGCGTCGCTGCGCTCCGACTGCCTGTCCGAATGAGCGTGGAATCCGCAGGTTAAGAACGTATGTGTGCATCGTGCGCGAATTCCAGCGGGCTCCACTTTTGGAGCAGTGAAACTAGCGCAGGCATTAGAACTAATGCACCGATCATGTTCCATACAAACAGCAGCACCAGCAGTACACCCATATCGGCCTGGAATTTCAACGATGAGAATACCCAAGTACTCACCCCCATTGCCAGGGTGATACCGGTGAAAGCAACGGATGTGCCGGTAGTTTTGAGTGCTTCAAAATAGGCCCGATGCAAGTCCATGCCTTGACGCAGGAAGTGCTCCATGCGGCTATAGAGGTAGATACCGTAATCGACACCAATGCCCACACCCAAGGCGATCACTGGCAAGGTGGCGACTTTCACCCCCAAGCCGATCTTGGCCATCACGGCCTCGCACAATACCGTCGACAGATACAGCGGTGCCATCAGGGCAAAGGTCACTTTTAACGATTTGAACTCCCATAGCACCACCAGGGAAATGATGATGAACACCAACACCAACATCACTTTTTCCGAGTGTTTGATGACGTTGTTGGTCGCCGCTTCGATACCGGCGTTACCCGCCGCCTGGAGTAGCGTGTAGTCGCTACCGGTATGCTGTAGGTTGAACTGCTCGACGGCATCGCTGACGCGGTTCAGCGTTTGCGCCTTGTGGTCACGGAGGTACAGGCCAATGGGCACGAGGCTGCAGTCACTGTCGAGCTGCTCGGCGGGAACACCTGAACGGGCGTTGTTCATCACGTACTGGTCGCGCGATAGTTCTGCCCATTTGGGGTTGCCTTCGTTGCGCGCGAGAATGTTGAAACGCATGGTGTCGTACAGTGACTGCACGGACTCCACGCCTTCGATATCACGCATGTAACGTTCGAACTGATTGGCAAGGTCGGCGGCGGCAAAGCGGGCGCAGTGTTCTGTCGGGGTTATGAACATTACCAGATAGACATCGGTACTGGTGGTGTAGTGTTCGAGCAGGTAGGCGTTGTCCTGGTTATAGCGCGCTTCGGGGCGAAACTCCGGAGCACCGCCGTCCAAATCACCAATCTGCAGGTCGTTGCGTGCTTGGTAGCCGACCATGAGCAGCACCAGGCTGGCGAGGACCAACGGTATTGCCAGGCGCGGCTCAACCACGACTGCCAAGCGGCGAAACACCGGCCAGGAGGCCTTGGCGCGGGCGTGTTGCCGAGCGATGGCCGTTGGGCTGACGCCGACATAGGACATCAATACGGGCAGCAAGAACATCTTGGTGAAGATAGCGACGAATACACCAATGCTGGCGGTGATTGCCAGTTGCTTGATTACACCGATATCGATCACCAACAGCGTGATGAAGCCTACTGCATCGGCCAGCAGCGCAGTGGTCCCGGGAATGAACAACGCGCGGAAGGTGCGCCGCGAGGCGTCTATGGGCGTATGACCTTGTGCCGCTTCACTGACCATCAAGTTGATGTTCTGCACGGCATGGCTGATGCCAATGGCGAAGATCAGGAACGGCACCAGGATCGAATAGGGGTCCAGGCCATAGCCGAGCAGGCTGAGGATACCCAGCTGGCAGATGACGGTAAGCAGGCAAGTCGCGACGGTGACGGCAGTGCTGCGCCAGCAGCGGCAATAGAGAAACAGCAGCGCGCCGATCAGCACCACGGTGAGGGCGAAGAACAGAGCGATGTTGCTCGCCGCAGCCAGCAAGTCCCCGATGATCTGCGCGAAGCCGATAACGCGAATGGTGACCCCTTTACTGGCGAAGTGTTCGCGCACCTGCTGTTCAAGCGCCTGGCAGAAAACCCCATAGTCCAAGGGTTGGCCGCTTTGCGGATCGTTATCGAGCAGTGGCACGCGAATGATGGTCGAGCGCAGGTCGTTGGCCACCAAGCTGCCGAGCAGGTTTGCGCGCAGCAGGTTTTGCCGCACCTGAGCCAGGGCTTGCTCGCTGCCATCATAGCCGTCGGGGATCACCCGTCCGCTGCGCACGCCCTCGGTCGTAACCTCAGACCATACGGCGTTTGGGGTCCACAACGACTTGAGTTTGCCGCGGTCGACGCCGGGTATGTAGAAGACCTTGTCAGTGACCTCGCGCAGCGTTTCCAGAAATGCCGGGGTGAAGATATCGCCTTCGGGGTTTTCGACGATGATCCGTAGCACATTGCTTTGCGGGCGAAGCACCTCTTCGAACCGCAAGTAGTTCTGGATGTAGGGGTGGCTGGTTGGGATCATCCGCGTGAAACTGGCATCGGCCCTGAGCGACAAGGCTTTGTAACCCAGCAGCAGCGTGGCCAGCAGAAACAGCAGGAGCACGGGGGCGCGATGGTGGAACAAGGCCCGTTCCAGGCCGTTCAGCAAGCGCGATTCACCATTGTTCAGTTGTGGGCCGTGTTTGGCCTGGACATTCATTGCAGGTACTCCTTGAGCTCGTCGCGCTCGAGCAGGCGCAATCCGCGGTTGCCGACAAGTGCCAGCGAGCCGTCAGGCAACACCGCGGTACTCAACCATACGGCCTTGTTGCGCGGTTGCAGGGCTCGCACGTGCTGCCGGTCGGTGCTGTGCAGCAGGCCTGTTTGGCCGGTGAACAGCACACTGTTGTCGGGCAGCTGTACCGCGCTATAGAGGCTGGTCGCAGTGGGTGATGTGATGGCGTGCCAGTGTTGACCCGCGTCCTGGCTGCTGAACAATGCGCCACCGAAGCCCATCGCCAGGACCTGGCCGTCGCGCAGCTGCACCAAGTTGTAAAGCGATGCCTGGGTCAGTGCCTGTGACTGCCACTGGCCAGCGGATCGGCGATACACCTTGCCGCCTTCTCCAGCGATCAGAAGGTCGCCGTTGGAGAGACCCAGCACGGCGTTAAGATGCAAGCGGTCCGGGTTGTCCAGGCCTGGAACGTAGCCCCATGTTTGGCCGCCATCGGTGGTATGCAGGACGGTTCCGTAGGCGCCGACCACCCAGCCTTCGCTTGCACTGCGGAACCAGACGTCGAGCAAGGGCCGCGAGGGGCCGGCGTCGGCGCCGGCGCTGATGTCGTCGAGGGCAAAGCGGGCGTTGTCCAGCGCAGTTTCATCAGCGCCTGGGGTCGCCTGCAGGCGGTCCACTTCGTCCTGGGCCCATTTGAGCAGCATTGTGTTGATGGTTCGGCCGTCCAATTGTTTGGCCCACGAAGCGCCGGCATCGTCACTGTGCAGCACCACGCCGTCATGACCCACCGCCCAACCATGCTGATCGTCGACGAAGTACAGGGCGGTCAGCAGCAGGTCCACAGGAACCTTGGCTTGGTCGACGTGGCCATTCGATTGGCGCACCAGGATATGACCGTCGGCGCCGACCATGACCACGCGCCCCGCCACGGACTGTGCATCCGTCAGTGGCCCATGCTGGGCCTTGGCTGTCAGGCGTGCAGGGCGTTCCAGCCGGTCCGGTAACACCGTCGCGAAGGTGGGCGACAGCAGGCAAGTGAGGCTCAAAGCAAGGCCGTAGCGAACAACGGTGGGCATCTTCATCGGACACATCTCAAGAGCGGAGAAGGATGGCGGCAAGGCCATCCTTATGGTGCAGTGGCGGCATCAGCGTCCCGAACGACGCAGGGCCGATGGGTTGAAGTCAGCCAGTTTGGCGGTCAGCCCAAAGCGGGCGCTGCGCTCTTCATTTTCCAGGCCGTAGGTCACGTAACGACGCGCTTGCAGGTCGTAGACCACTTCGCTGACATGGATTGCCGAGAGCACGTCGTAGCGTTGCAGGCTGTGCGCCTCTTGAACCCGCCACAGCTCGCCACGGCCGTCATACAAGTCGGCGCCAAGGATGCCCCAGCTGTCCTCATCGACGTAGAACACCCGCTTGGCATAAATATGCCGCTCGCCCGGCTTCAGCGTGGCTTCAACCACCCAGACCCGGTGCATCTCGTAGCGCAGCAGATCCTGGTTGAGGTGGTTGGCCTGGATGATGTCTTTGTATTTGAGGGTGCGGCTGGCCAGTTTGTAGGTGTTGTAAGGCACCAGCATTTCCTTCTTGCCTAGCAGCTTCCAGTCGTACTTGTCCGTTGCGCCGTTGTACAGGTCGATGGTGTCGTAGGTGCGCAAGCCGTCGGAGGTGCCCAGCGGTGAGTCATAGGCCGCTTCTGGCGCACGTAACACGCGGCGCTGGCCAGGGTTGTAGGTCCAAGCCAGGCGGGCTTCGCCGGTCTGATCGATGGGTTCGTGGATCAGGGTTTGGCTACCGGCGACGCTTTCCGGCGAGGTCACCTTGCCCAGGTAGTAGTAGAGACGGTTGGGCTCAGGGTTACCCATGGCCGAGGCCATGACGGCTCTTACTTCACGACGGATCGGGGTGAAACTGCCATTGCTCTGCACCACCATCTCGGTGGGGTAGTACTGATAGCCCCCGGTACGGTAGCGCACGAAGTGGTTGAACAGCGCTTCTACGCCGGATTTGGGAATGGGGAAGGGCACGCTGCTCTTCTCATAGCCTGTCAGGCCATTGCCGCCATTGACCAAGTTGACTGTGGCCGCTTCCTGGCGGATTTGCGCGTACTCGCTCTGTGGTAGCGCCGCAGTGCGATGGCTGGGGTACACCGGCATGCTGAAGTCCGGGTATTTCTGCAAGATCGCCTGGTAGCCCGGGGTGAGGTGTGCCGCGTACTGCTTAAGGTTGGCGGCGGTGACGGTGTACAGCGGTTTCTCGCTGGCAAACGGATCGACATAGCCCTGACCTGGTGTGAACCCGGCAGGCGCCTGGGTTAGGCCACCGCTCCAGGCCGGAATGCTGCCGTCGGCGCTGGCGGCCTTTTCGGCGCCGGTGGGGGTGAGGTCCTGCCCCAGGCGGGCGAGGTCGGTACTGCTCAGCTGGGCGAGGGCGGCGTTGCTGGCCAGGCTGAGGAAGCTGCCCAAGGCAGCAGCGCGAAGCAGAGTGGTATTCATGGTAGACCTCACGTTTAGAAGCCCATGCGCAGGCTGAGGGAGACAAAATCCCTGTCGGTGGTGGCGAACGGAGTATTGCCACTACCGGACCAGGAAAGTTCTGCAGAGTAATTCTGCAGGTAGTCGAACTTGGCGCCGACCGAACCTTGCAGACGGTCTTCGGAGAACACGCCGTCGTATGACCAGCCTTTGATGTCCTGGCCAAAAGCGATGAAGGGTGAGAAGTTGACTCCGGCAAATAGCCCTGGATAGTTCAACTGCGCGCGCAGCCGATAGCCCCAGGAGAATTTGCTGGCATAGCCATCGCTGGAGCAGCCCCGCTTGCGGTACTTGTCCTCGCTGACCCCCAGTGCGCAGCCCCGGACGTTGCCGCTGGCCAGATCCGAGCCGTAGGTATCGCCCTTGGCGTAACGTCGCTCGTCGAGCCCGGGCAGATCGTGCATGTATTTCATGCCCGCTTCGCCGATCAGGTTGAGGCTGTCGGCACCCAGTACTTGCGGGATAGATTTGATTGCCCCCAGCGACACTTGCGAAATCTTCCGACGGTCATAGCCGTTATAGGCCGACCCCGGTGCGGCGTTGATTGCGTCCTGGCCAAGGGTGATGTCT
Organism: Pseudomonas sp. 10-1B; assembly: GCF_000935045.1. Lineage (GTDB taxonomy): Bacteria > Pseudomonadota > Gammaproteobacteria > Pseudomonadales > Pseudomonadaceae > Aquipseudomonas. The sequence continues at coordinate 175,241 of NZ_JYKS01000011.1, read as the reverse complement.
TCGCCGATCAACTGACCGAGCTGGCCGGCGTTGCCGGCAAAGGCTGGGATGAGGTCACCGGTAGCCAGTTGCACAGGTTGGTTGGGGCGAAAACTGTATTCGCCGAACACCGAAGTGCCCCACAGGTTGGTCGAGAAGCTCAGGCCGAAGATGCGGATATCTTCCGGAAAGTCGGCAAAGTAACGGCCATTGGTGGCCTGCTGACCGGGCAACCAGCCGGCGCCAGGACCCGGGCGCAGGTCGGTGATGATGCTGGCGTAGGGAGTGCGCGAGTGAATGTTCATCGCATAGGCGCCGAACTCGGTGCCGATGCTGTCGGCAAAGTAGCGCAGGGCCAGGCCGAACTGGCCGGCATTGGACGGTTCATTGTCATCAGCGCGGCGGATGATCTGGTCATTGGCGAAGCTGACCGGATCATTGGCGCCACCCCGTGGCACGCCAAAGCAGCCTTCGGGAATGTAGTCGTTGGTCGAGAAGTAAGTGCCGCAACCCTCGAGCACCGTACGGCGCCATTGCAATTGGTAGAACGCTTCCAGGGTGAGCTTGTCGGTAAGGCCGAAGTTCCCGTACAGCATGGGCACTGGCAGCAGCGCTTCCTTGACTTGCGAACCCGGCCGGCGCAAGGCGGCGACGTCAATCGGGTTGATGGCGTTGATGCCGTTCTGAAAGTAAAGACCTTCGCCCCAGTTGATCACCTGGTTGCCGGCGCGGGCGTTAATCGGGTGATCGGCGATATTGAAGTCACCGAACACGTAGGCATCGAGTAAGGCCAAGCCCTGGAATTTGGCCAGTTCGTCGAAGTGGCTGTCGTCCAGTTTGCTGTCAGCCTTGTAACCGTTGGAGGAGTGGCCGAAGTCCACTTCACGGTTACTCAAGGTGTAGTCGTACCAGGCCTTACCGCGAATGAAGGCGCCGTAGTTGCGCCAGTTCAGTTCCATTTCGCCGAGCAAGGTGACGGGGGACGACACCAGATTGCGCTTGCGAAAGTTCAGCCGGCCATCGTCGCCGGTACGTCCGCCGCTGGCATTGAATTCGCCAGGTTGGCCATAGCCGATGGCATTGGCGTTACCTTGGAAGATGTTGTCGGCGCTGGGCTTTTCTGCACTCCACAGGCCACCAATGCTCAGGCTGCCGTTGTAGCGACCGCTGACTTCACCCCAGTTGAACTCGCCAGCACTGGCATAGCTGCACAGGGCGCAAGCCAAGGGCGTCAGCAGGAATGTCGTCAACGGACGTTTGTGTGTTGTGTGATGGGCTCGTGGGGAGCTCATGATGGCTGCCTCTTGGTTATTGTTATTGGAATACCGGCAGCACGAAGCCCAGCAATGGCCAAGTGCTGTTGAATCAACCAGGGAGTGGCGACCGGTCGCTGGGACCGGCCGTGTTGACGCGCTACAGCACCGCGGGGAGCAGGGCGCTGACCATGCTGTTGAAGGCGGCCGTGGTGTCAGCCGCCTGGCGCGTTGATACCGGGGCCGCGCCAGCACTGGTGGCGCGTGGCGCCATGTCAGGTGCCGAAGACATCTTGACGATCACCAGTTCACGCTTGGGGTTGATGTAGATGCGCTGGCCAAAGCGTCCGGCTGCTTCAATCGAGCCATCACCATCGTTCTTCTGGTACCAGTAATCGCGGTAGGCATAACCGGCGCGGTCTTTGGCCTTGGGGCTCTGGGCGATCAACGCCTGGTTATCGTGGGGTTGCAAGGCCAGTTTCACCGCTTGTTCAAATGACGAACTGGCAGTGGGTTTGCTCCAGGCCTGGCGAATGGCTTCGGCAAAGCGCGCGGCATCGCGCAGGGTGCTGCTCATGCCGCCGCTGGCCATCTCGGTTCCCAGGGCATCGACCTGGCTGTAGGCGTCATCCTCGGCAAACTGCGACCAGATACGCTCCGACACCAGCGCCGACCAGCTCTGGCCGGTAACCCGGCGGATGGCCCAGGCCACTGCTTCGGGCGAACCGTTCTGGTAGTACCAGATCGGTGTGGCGCTGGGCTGCTCGGGCAACGTTGCCGCCTGCAGGAAGCTGTAGATGTTGTCGGGCATGCCCGCCTGGCGCGGGACGATCCCGGCAGCGGCGAACAGGCCAATGTCCGGTGGTACCTTGGCCGGGTACACCGCTTCGACCTGCATATCCAGGTTCTGCTGCAGCGTTGCCTCGCCGAACGGTGTACCGGCCAGTTCTGGCACATAGCTGGACAGCTTGGCATCAGCCGAGAGCTTGCCTTCGGCGATCAGGCTGGCGGCGAGCAGGCCGGTCACCGACTTGGTCATCGAGGCCCAGATGTGCGCTTGCTCAGGTGCGAACGAATCGAGGTAGCGCTCGTACACCAGCTTGCCACGGTGCAGGACTATGAAGCCGTCGGTGAAGGTCGCACTCAGGTACTCGGGCAGCGACAGCGATTGTTCGCCGATGGTGAACCGCAACTGGTCGAGGGCGACAGGTTCACCCCTTGGCAGCGCCAACGGGCTGGGCGCGCGACGGATGCCGGTAGTGGGCGCCATGGCCCGGGCGTTGCGCAGGGCCCAGCGCAGGTTAGGCAGTTCGAAGGCGTTCTGCTTGGTCACGCGCTTGTCGGCGGCCGGGGGAAAGCCCTGCATCACCCCCAGGCGGACCGGGTCACTGGTGTCGCTGGCGGCCAGGCTCTGGGTGCTGACAAGCCCCAGCAACAGCGCCGGCAGCAGCCGTTTGCAAAGGGTAAATGCGGGTGCGGTTTCAGCGGTGATGCCACTCATTGTTGTTATCTCCAGGCGTTACAGCGTGAGGGGAGCGCCTATCCCCAGCATTGCAGCCCAAGGGTGAGCCGACATTGAACTCAGTCTGAGAGCGCGATATATCTGTGCGCAATGCATCAACAGCTATAGAGCCATAGCCAAGAGGAATGTCATGGACGTGCGCGACCTGGAATACATCATCGCGGTTCAGCAGTGTGGAACGGTGGGCAAGGCGGCGGAACAACTGGGCATTACCCAGCCTTCGCTGACCAAGGCGGTGCGACGGGTCGAGACCCTGCTGGGGGTGATGCTGTTCGAACGCACCTCCACCGGCATGCGCCTGACCCAGGCTGGTGAGCTGTTCCTGGTCCGTGCCCGGCGCCTGAGCCGTGACTTCGACGATGCCCTGGCCGAGATGCGCAGTATCCGCAGCGGTGAACAGGGTGGCGTGCGCCTGGGGTATTCGCCGTCGCTGCCCGACGCCCTGGTGGTTGCCAGTTGCCGCCGGCTGTTGCGTGAGCGCCCAGCGGCGCGTTTGCGCATGCGCCGGCGCCTGGCCAGTGAACTGCTGGAACTGCTGCGCAATGGAGAGATCGATGTCGCGGTGATGCCGATTTCGGCAGGCACCGAAGAATTCGACACCCAGGTGCTGTATGAGGATTGCCTGGCAGTAGTCGCCGATGCTCGGCACCCGCTGGCGGCCAGCAAGCGCCTGCAGCTCAGTGATATTCAAGATCAGCAGTGGCTGTTACCCGAAGGCCACATTCGCATTCGCCAGGCCCTGGATAACGCGTTCATCAAGCAGGGCCTGCCACCTCCGACCCTGCGAATCGAAGCCGACTTCAGCAGCGAGGCGCTGTTCGCGCTGATTGTCGGGACGCCCACGCTGACCTTGTCGCGCTGCGGGCGCATGACCCAGGCCGCTGGCCTGGTTCCGCTGAATCTGGACCTTGGCGGTCTCGATCTGCGCCGGCGTATCGGCCTGATCACCCGTTCCGGCGGTTATCTGTCGCCGGTGTGCAAGCGCCTGATCGAACTGTTCCAGGACGAAGCCTGCGAGCGCAACATCCAGGAGTGGCTGTAGCGGCGGGCCATCCCATTTTGTTATGGGGGACCGCCCAAGAGTTGTATTGGCGGGCTTTTTTTCTCCACTTGTAAGATCGGCGCACCCCGTTCTACTTCGGAGAATAAAAGTGAACCTCGGAAAGATACTGAGCCGAAGTGCGCGTTACTGGCCGCATAACGAGGCGGTTGTCGACAGCCGCCAGCGCCTGACCTACGCACAACTCGAAGCTCGCAGCAACCGCCTGGCTTCGGGGTTGTTGAAGCTTGGCCTGGCGCCCGGCGCCCATGTGGCGATCCTGGCCATGAACCGCGTCGAGCTGGTCGAAGCGGAGGTGGCGTTTTACAAGGCGGCGATGGTCAAGGTTCCGATCAATGCGCGCCTGTCGCCAGAAGAGATCGTGCGCGTGCTCAACGACTCGCGCAGTGTCGCGGTGATCACTGGCAGTGCGCCAGCCCAGGCCCTGGCGGCTAACCGCAAGGCATTACCGTACCTGAAATGGATCATCGTGCTGGCCGATGAAGGCGGTGACATCCCGTATCGCGAAGTGCTCGACATGGGCGATGAGCGCACCCTCAACAGCGACCCCCACGACGATGACCTGGCGGTGCTGCACTACACCTCGGGCAGTTCCGGAGTGCTCAAGGCGGCGATGCTGACCTTCGGCAACCGCAAGGCCCTGGTGCGCAAGAGCCTGGCCAGCCCGGTGCGCGGCGCCGGTCCGGACGATGTCATGGCCCACGTCGGCCCCATTACCCATGCCAGTGGCATGCAGATCATGCCGCTGCTGGCGGTGGGTGCTTGCAACCTGCTGATCGAACGCTACGACGATGAATTGCTGCTGCGTGCCATCGAGCAGGAGCGGGTAACGCGTTTGTTCTTGGTACCAGCGATGGTCAATCGCCTGGTCAATGTCGAAGGCGTGGAATGCTTCGACCTGAGCAGCCTGCGCCTGGTCATGTACGGCGCCGCACCCATGGCGCCCGCCCTGGTGGAACGCGCGATCGAGCTCTTCGGGCCGATTCTGGCGCAGGGATATGGTGCCGGCGAGACCTGCTCGCTGGTCACGGTGCTGACCGAACAGGATCACCTGGTCAAAGACGGCGATACCCGTTTGTTGTCCTCCTGTGGGCGTTGCTATTTCGAGACCGACCTGCGAGTGGTCAACGAGGCGTTCGAGGACATCCAGCCCGGCGAAATCGGCGAGATCGTGGTCAAGGGCGACGACATCATGCAGGGCTACTGGCAGGCCCCGGAGCTGACCGCCGAAGTGATGAGGGACGGCTATTACCTTACCGGCGACCTGGCCACGGTCGATGAGCTGGGCTACGTGTTCATCGTCGATCGCAAGAAGGAAATGATCATTTCCGGCGGCTTCAACATCTACCCCACCGAAGTCGAACAAGTGCTCTACCAACTGCCGGAGGTATTCGAAGCTGCGGTGGTCGGCGTGCCGGACGAGCAGTGGGGGGAGGCGGTGAAAGCGGTGGTAGTGCTCAAGCCCGGTGCCCGTCTCGACGAGGCCCAGATCATGGTCTTCTGTGCCGAGCATTTGGCCGGCTTCAAGAAGCCGCGCAGTGTCGACTTCATCGATGAACTGCCGAAAAACCCCAACGGTAAAGTCGTGCGCCGGGTGGTTCGCGATGGTTACTGGAAAAACAGTCAGCGCAAGATCTGACGCGCAGGAGCAGAACCGAAATGATCGAACCAAGCGAAAAAGCCAAACGCGTCATCGCTGACATGCAAGCCTTTATCCGCGATGAAATCATCCCGCTGGAAAAGAAAGAACAGCTGCAATGGGGGGAGGCGCACCCCAAGGCAATGCTTGCCGATGTCTGGAAGCGTTCCTGCGAACTGGGTTTCTACAATGTCATGCTGCCGGAGAACCTCGGCGGTGCCGGCTTGAGCGTGGTCGACCTGTGTGCGGTCAAAGAGGCGGCGATCCTTACTGGCTCGATGCTGGCGCCGCATGTGCTGGGCGAGCTGAGCGGCCCGCCACGCATCGGCCACCTGTTCAAGGTGGCGAGCCCGGTGCAGGTGGAGAAGTTCCTGCAGCCGGTGTGCCGGGCAGAGAAGGCGGTGTGCTTTGCCCTGACCGAAGCCGAAGCAGGCTCCGATGCCAGCGCGATCAAAACCAGTGCACGGCTTGATGGTGATCACTATGTGTTCAACGGCGCCAAGCGTTACATCTCTGGTGCGCCTTATGCTGACTTTGCCGTGTTGCTGGCAGTGACCGGGCCAGGGCAGGGCGCTGCGGGTATCTCGGCGTTCTTCGTCGACCTCAAGGGCCAGGGTGTGCAGGTCGACTCGGACTATCAGGTAATGTCCGGCGCTGGCAGCCACGGCAATATCGCGCTCACGGATGTGCGGGTGCCGGTGGAAAACCGCATTGGCGACGAAGGCGCCGGTTTCAAACTGGCCATGGGGCGCATCACCCTCAACCGCCTGCTGCATTGCCCGACCATGCTCGGCATGGCTGGTCTGGCGCTGAACCTGTCGATCGACTACGCCCGCACCCGTAGCCAGTTTGGCAAACCGATCGCGATGTTCCAGGCGGTCAACCACATGATCGCCGACATGGCCACCGAGCTGCTCGCGGCGCGCAGTATGATGTACGCCACTGCAGCGCTCAACGACGCTGGCGGCGACATCCGCACCCAGGCGCCGATGTGCAAGCTGTACGCCTCGGAGGCAGCCTTCAGGATTGTTGACCGCGCCGTGCAGGTGCACGGTGGCGCCGGTCTGATCCGTGGCAACCCGGTGGAATGGATGTTCCGCGCCACGCGCATGATGCGTATCCTTACCGGCACCAGCGAGATCCAGCGCAACACTATCGCCAAGGGCATCCTCATGCCTGGCTGAGCCCCAGCACCGCGCCCGCCGTCATGGCGGGCGACTTTTTTCTATAACAAGAATCAGAGGTACTCCATGCTCGGCATCGAAACTGGCTACCGCCCGAAAGCCGCCTGGACCATTGCGGTGTTGTTGGCGGTGATGATGTTGGTGAACTTCCTCGACAAGGTGGTTATTGGCCTGGTCGCTGTGCCGATGATGGCGGAACTGCAGCTCAGCCCTGCAGAGTTCGGCTTGATCGGCGGCGCCCTGCACTGGTTGTTCTCGCTCTCGGCGGTGCTTGGCGGCTTTCTCGCCAACCACAAGCCGACCCGCACCCTGTTGCTCGGTATGGGGCTGTTCTGGGCCCTGGTGCAATTGCCGATGCTGTTTGCCACGTCACTGTGGACCATCGTCGCCTGCCGGGTGCTGCTGGGGGTCGGCGAAGGCCCGGCCTCACCGGTGGCCACCCACGCCCTGTACAAGTGGTTCCCCGACAACAAGCGCAGCCTGCCGGTCGCGTTGCTGCATTCGGGCAGCGCCATGGGCTTGCTGGTGGCCGGCCTGCTGATCCCATGGATGAGTGTGCATTACGGCTGGCGCAGCAACTTTGCCGTGCTCGCGGCCATCGGCCTGGTCTGGTGCGTGGCCTGGTACCGGCTGGGCAAGGAAGGGCAGCTGGACAATGTCGCCGCGGCCAATCCCGAGGCCGCGGTGGCGCAGGCGCGCATCCCGTATCGGCGTCTGCTCTGCGATCCGACCGTGATCGGCAACTACCTCGGCCACTTCGCCGCAAACTGGTCGCTGGCGTTGACCCTGACTTGGGTTCCGGCCTATCTGGAGAAGGGCCTGGGCATGGCGTCGCTGAACGCCGGGCGGATGTTCGTGGTGTTCGTACTCGTGACCACACCGCTGAGCCTGATCATGGCTTGGTGGTCGCAACGCTTGCTGCGCCGTGGCCTGCCGTCACGGCTGGCGCGTGGGGTATTCGTCTCGGTGTGCCTGGTACTCAGCGGCATCCTCGCCGCGGCCTTGGTACTGCCGGGGTTGTCGCTGGCTGAACGCATTGCTTGCCTGACCTTGAGCGGCGGCCTGGCGCTGGTGATGTACTCGATTGGCCCGGCGATGCTTGCCGAAGTGGTGCCCAGCGGCCAGCGTGGCAGCATGCTCGCCATCGGCAATGCCTGTGGTTCATTGGCAGGGCTGGCGGCGCCGGTGATCACCGGCTTTCTGGTGCAGAACGCCGACGGTATCAACGCTGACGGCTATGCCCATGGCTTCATGGTCTGTGGCGCGGTGCTGGTCAGCGCCGGGCTGGTCGGCCTGCTGACCATGAACCCGCAGCGCTCGCGCAATCAGCTGCAAAGCACGACTTCAGCGCAGCGCCTTCAAACCTCTTGAGGTTCCTGCCGACGTTCGATCAGTTCACCTTTCCAGCGCCCTGACTGCACCACTTCGATCAGCAGGGCGCGCACCAGGTCGCGGATGCATGAGGCGGCGAAGGTCAGTGGCTTGTGGGTCGAGTAGGCGATCGACAGGGTGCGCCGCACACTCGGCTCGACAATGCGCCGGGCCAGCTGTTGCGGGTTGTCTTCCACCGCCGGCCAATTCCCGATGGTGGCCGCCAGGCCGCTGCGCACCAGGCTGCTGACGCCCTGGGCGGTCTGCTGCTCGTACTGCACTTTCAGCTCCAGCCCGGCTTCAAGCGCCGCCTGTTCTACCCGCCGGCGCAGGTGCGAGCTGGCCCGTGGCGCCATCACCAGGGGCTGGCTCAAGGCTTTGGCCAGGGTAATGCACTCGTCGCTACAGGCCGAGGCCTGCACACTCAACCAATACAGTTCTTCGGTGAAAATCGGCTCGACATGCACATGCTCGAGCTCTTCGGCATTCGGCACCAGGCCGAAATCCACCTTACCCAATTCGATGGCCTCACCGCCTTCTTGGCTCAGGCCGTCGCGCACGGTCAGCTCGATACCAGGGAATTTCTCGTTGGCGCGGGTAATGATCAGCGGCAACAGCAGGGCTGAAGCAGTGACCGGAATGGCAATCGCCACCCGTCCCTTGGGGTTGCCCTTGGTCGACTCCAGCTCATCCTTGACCGTGTCGATGGTCTGCACCACCGAGCGGGCAATCTCGTACAGGCGTCGGCCGGCATCGGTGAGGTTGACGCCATCATGCACGCGTTCGAGCAACTGCATCTCCAGCTCGCTTTCCAGCAGGTTGATCTGGCGGCTGAGCGCCGGCTGGGCAATGTAGGCGCGGCGTGCGGCCGACGAGAAACTCCCGGCTTCGGCGATGGCAATCAGATAACGCAGTTGTTTGAGTGTCATGTGAAGTTCCGTGGCCATGCCGGCGTGGTATGGCCCGTATTGAAAGACAATATTGGTGCATTACCGAGTGGCTCAATAGGATGATGCCATAGTTGTTATATGACCTGTTTATTGTCCTTGTTGCAACGCTAGCGTATTGATTTACAACGCCTTACGCTGAAATTTAGGGAGTTCGCGGTATGTTGCCAAGTGCGTTTTCGTCTGCCCTTAGCCAGTTGTTGCTGGGGCAAGGGCAGGAGCCCGATCCACGTTTTACCCTGGCCAACGAACGCACCTTTCTGGCATGGATTCGCACAGCACTGGCGTTGCTGGCCAGTGGCATCGCCGTAGAGGCGTTCACCTTGGGGCTGTTCAACCCGAACGAGAAGCGTGCCCTGGTGGTTGGCCTAGTGGGGCTCAGCCTGATTGTCAGTGTTGGCGCATTCTGGCGCTGGCTGAGCATTGAGCGCGCGCTCAGGCAGCAAGCGCCGCTTCCTGTTTCGCCGCTCATGCCGTTGCTCTCGGGTGGCTGCGCTTTGCTCGTTGGCGGGGTGATCGCTGCGCTGTGGGGGCTGTGGTGACTGACGGCGGACTTCAGCCGGAGCGCACTACGCTGGCATGGAAACGTACGCACATACTGCTGGTGCTGGTGGCCTGTCTGGCGCTGCGCTGCCTGCAACATCATCCGCTACTGACCTTCGGTGTCATCACCCTAGCCGGGAGGCAGGCGCTGTGGATTCTGCTTGAACAAGGGCGTTGCTACCGGTGTTCGCGCCTGGGCATCGCCCGGCAAGCGCCGACCTGCAACCCACGACCACTGCTGGCTCTCTGTCTGTGCACCGCACTGCTGGCGGCGTTCACATTGTTTGCCGTTCTGGCACAAGCCTGAACGTCCTTGACCTGTCATTTCCTCAGGAGCGACACCATGAAACCAGGCTGGTCCTGCCTCAACGATGTCAAAATCATCGATGTCAGCCAACTCTTGCCCGGCCCCCATGCCACCTCCCTGTTGTTGCAGTTGGGGGCGGACGTGATCAAGGTCGAACAACCGGGCAGCGGTGACAGTTCGCGCCTCCTCGGCAACGCGGTGTTTGCCCAGTTCAACCGCGGCAAGCGCTCGATTGCTCTGAACCTCAAGGAGCCCGTCGATAAAGCCACATTCCTCGAGTTGGTAGGCGATTGCGATGCCGTGGTCGAGGGCTTTCGCCCCGGCGTGATGCAGCGCCTGGGGCTGGGATACGAGGAATTGGCCAAGGTCAACCCGGCGATTGTCCTCTGTTCGATTTCCGGCTTTGGCCAGACCGGCCCCTATGCGGCGCATGCCGGCCACGATCTCAACTACCTGGCTATGGCCGGCTACTGGTCGATCCCGGTGCAAGTCGACGACAAGGTCGCCCGCCCCAAAGTGCGGCTGTCCGACTATGCTGCCTCGGCCTACGCCGCCTTGTCGCTGTCGGTGGCGATCATGAGTGCCCGCCAGCAAGGTATTGGCCAGCATCTGGACGTCTCGGTGCATGACGCGATTTTGTCCTGGACCGCGCACATGGCCTGGCTGTCCCGTGGCTTTGAAGACAATCCGGTCGCCTCACCGACGGTGATGCCTGAAAACGATATCTTCCAGACGCGTGACGGTCGTTATCTGGCAATGGGCATTCTCGAGAACAAATTCTGGGAGACCCTGTGCGAGGTGCTGGGTGACGAGTTTGCGCAACTCAGGGACAAGCGCTTTGCCAACCGCATGAGTCGCTTTGGCCACAAGCAGGAAGTCAATGCGCTGCTCAAAGGCATATTCCTAAGCCGCACACTGGAACAATGGACCCACGCCCTCGCCGAGTATGACCTACCGTTCTCGCCGCTGCTTAGCGCCACTGAGCTGTTCGACGACCCGCATGTTCAGGCACGGGGCACGGTATGCCCGTTGCCGAAGGAGCGGGCGATCAGTGTCGGGTTTCCGGTGAAGTTCTCCCGAGGGCTGCCTGAAAGCGATAGCACCGTTCCGGCGTTGGGTGAGTATGACGTATCTGCTTTCAAAGCGAGCCTCAAGGCCCAGACGGAGTTCTGAATTTTCCCCGGTGCGGGCGAGGGAGGAAACGTCTAGAGGAGGGGGAGCCCCGGCAGCTCGCGAGCGAGTCAGATAGTCGAACTGCTCCCTTTCTCGTCGATATGCTCAAGCGAGCGGAATAGGTAATGGGGAATTGGCTTTGTACCCCCAGATTTACCCCTTTCTATAGCAGCTACGAGTGGATTACAGTGGACGCACCGGAGCGGGGCTGGCGCCGAACGTGCAATCCATCACCCATTTGCGCAGCTTATGCTTTAGGCTCGTCCCAGTCGCTACGGGTTGCAGTAATTAGCGCATCCCAGTCATCAGGAGGGTTGCCGCGGCCCAGCATCTTCTCGAATACGGCGTAGGGATCGGATTTGCTGCCTGCGAACCGTAGGGTATTTTCGTCGTTGACCCTTGCACAGACGATGACCTTGGATCTTGCGTCGTAGCGAAAGAACAGCCGAAAGCGCCTGCCGATTTTTGCCCGCCGCCAATGTCGGTAGGCGGTGCCCAGCGTGTTGCCTTGGCGGAACTCATCACGGCCCGGGTCGGCAGGCACAGCCTCCATGATCAGATGGCTCAATGCCCGAAACAGCTTGACGTTGGCGTTGCTTTCAAAACCATGCGGGTCGTTCTGCTCGGCCCGGGCGGCGGCTTCTTGCAATTTGCGTAGCTGTAAAGTCACACCCTCATGGAACAACAGTGTCCAGCCATGTCGCAGCATCAGAGCGCGACCTCACCGTCGATATCTTCGTCCAGATTTACATCGTGGCCCGCATTGGCGAGCATGGTTTGCGCCAGATCCTCCGGCAGCGTGGTGATGTTGCGTCCGCTTCGGATATCAGCCTCCAGCAAACCCAGGAACGCACCGATGGCAGGGTCTTCATGGATGGCGTCTACGCGGCTGACCACGACTTCCCCGGCGCGTACGTCGAATGCGATCTTGCCACCAGTGTCGAGGCCCAAAAGCTGGCGAACGGACTTGGGCACTGTGACCTGCCCCTTCGAGGTCAATGTGGCGATTTCGTGGATGGCAGGCATGAGCGTTCTCCCGGATGTACTGATTGAGTGGTAAGGAATAATCCTTACATGATCAATCTTGGTTTTCTGCTGATCAAGCATAGGCGGGCGCACGCTCAGTAGCGCCGCAGGATGAGTTACACCACTTCCCGGGACACGATCCGAGTCGATCCGGGAGTTTTCACACAGCCTGGACCGATAGCTGCCATTCAGCAGCTCGCCGCTCATCTGAGCAGCCAGCCGTTTTTGTCGCAATAACAAAGCTTGAAATATCAAACCGGTTCGCTGGCCGATTCATGCACCGAAAATGTTGTCCGTGAGGGGCAGGTTCTGCTGAACAGTGCCAAACCCGCTGCCAGCAGAGACGTTGCCGCAAGGATGCAGACTCCGCCATGAATAGAACCGGTTTTCTGTTCAAGAATGCCGAACATCGCGGGGCTGACAAAGCCGCCGAGGGTTCCGACGGCATTGATCAGCGCCAGTACGGCAGCGGACACTCGTGCGTCGAGATAAGCCTGGGGAATGGGCCAGAACATGGCGGTAGCAGATTTGAAGCCGATTGCCGCGGAACATACGCAAATGAAGCTAAACAGCGGTCCGCCCAGGGTTGAGGCGAACAGCCCGGCGGCGGCGATGAGCAGACTGATGCACAGCCATATTGGCTGGGTCAGCCATTTCCCGGCCATCACGGCAAAGCTGTACATCGCCACGATCGCGATCAACCAGGGGATCGAATTCAGCAAGCCGACCTGAATGTCGCTCAGATCCCCCAGGCGGCGAATCATGGAAGGCAGCCAGAAGGTCACTCCATATACGTTTTGCGCGGTGGTAAAGAACAGGAAGCAGAACAGCAGGATTTGTCTGTCAGCCAAAAGCTTCAGCGCAGGCAGGTGGGTGCCGCGCGATTGCTCCCGTTCCTGCTGCTCTCTTGCGATTACCTGGCCCAGTGCAAGCTTCTGATCGGGGCTCAGCCAATGGGCATCCCGAGGGTAGGAGTCCAGCACTTTCCAGACCAGCAGGCAGAGTATCACTGAAGCAAAACCTTCGATCAGGAACATCCACTGCCAGCCTTGCAGACCCAGGCCGCGAATCTGCAGAAGCAACCCGCTGACGGGGCCTGCAATCACCGAGGCGAATGCCGAACCGCCAATGAAAATCGCCATTGCCTTGGCCCGTTCACGCGATGGCAGCCATTGGGTGAAGTAGTAGGTGACACCTGGAAAGAATCCTGCCTCTGCCACGCCAAGGATGAATCTGCAGGCGTAAAACTCGTTTTCATTACGCACGAACGCCATGGCCATTGCCGCCAGGCCCCATGTCAGCATTATGCGCGTCAACCAGACACGTGCCCCCAGGCGCTGCATCAGCATCGAGGAGGGGACTTCGAAGAACGCATATCCGAGAAAGAACACACCGGCCCCGATACCGTAGGCGGCTGCACCGATTCCCAGGTCGACTTCCAGATGCTGGCGCACGAAGCCGATGTTCACCCGGTCGATGTAGTTGACGATGAACATCACCACGAACAGCGGCAGCACCCGGGCCTTGACCCGGCGCACGGCGGCATTCAGGACGGTATCTTGCGGCGTTGCGACAGGCGTTGGCATGACGTTGTCTTCTTCTTATTGAGTGGTCATTCGAGGCGCGGTACAGTTCCCGCTGCCTAGTCCGGTTGCCGCGGATGTGCCGAGCCAGGTGTCAGCGATCCGCTTGGGGGGCAGGCGGAGCCGCCTCTGGCGCAGGCTCGCTGCTTGGTGACTCTTGTGCCTTGTAGTGCGCCCGAAGAGTAACCAAGTGCGCGCGTAACTCGTTGACCGCGGCGCTTTCGTTTCCATCGCGAAGATGGCGAACGATACGGCGTCGGGCGGCGACGATTTCCGTGTTATGTGCCGGAATCATCACGCGCAACAGGCGCTGATGCACATCGTTGAGTGCGTCTGTAAGAATGATCAGCACCGGGTTGCGCGCTGCTTTTGCCAGCAGGGCATGGAAGTTCAGGTTCACTTCCAGACGACCGCTGTCATCGCCGCAGATGGAGGCCAGGTCGCTGGCATCCAGATTGGCCTCCAGCGCATCCAGTTCCTGCGTCGTTGCTCGCTGACACGCCAGCCTCGCGATTTCGGTGCCGACGATCAACCGCGCTTCTGCCAGGTCATCCGGCAGTATGTAGCCCAGCCGAAACAGGTCGGTAAAGCCGCTGATGACCGCATCGCTCTGGCCTTCGCGCACGAAGGCGCCTCCTGTCGCGCCCTTGCGCAACTCTAGCAGTCCCGACATCTCCAGCGCCCGCAGCGCCTCGCGGACCGTGTTGCGAGACAACCCGAACCGCTCTGCCAGCTCCCGCTCGGAAGGCAATCGGTCCCCAGGCTTCAACAGGCCCTGTGAAAGTTGTTCGCGAATCTGCTCCGCCACCTCTTCAAAGGCGCGCTTGGTCTGCACCGGCAAGTAAACCGGGTGTGCGCGTGATGGATCGCTGCTCAAGTCCGAATCCTCGTTGGAAAAGCCGATGTCGACTTGCAAATGTCATTGGTTCATCCATTGTATTCTGGCCGTCAGATTCACGATAGTGCATTAGCGGCCCTGAATCCTGGTTCTTTTGAGCCATTGCAGCGTGATAGGAGACAACCCATGTCTGAGTCTCGTCCTTTCAAGGGCATTTTTTTGTGCTGTGTGGCGGTATTGCTGTTTGCCTCGCTGGACAGCCTTTCCAAGTACTTGACCCCATTTCACAGTGCGATCGTGGTGATCTGGGCGCGATTCACCGTGACCACGGTATTGCTTGCCGGCTGGCTGGTCCCGCGAGCCGGCTGGCGCGTATTTCATTGCAACTGCCCGGGTTTGCAGGTGCTGCGCGCGCTCGGCCTGCTGGGTGCCGGACTGCTATTCATCAGTGCTACTCGCTATTTGCCGCTGGGGGAGGCGACGGCGGTGCTGTTCATTGCGCCGCTGCTGGTGACATTGTTGTCCAGTCACATTCTTGGCGAGCGGGCAAAGCCAGGTCAGTGGCTGGCGGTCGCGGCTGGCTTTCTAGGGGTGCTGATCATCGTACGCCCGGGTGGAGGGTTGCTTACGCCAGGCATGCTGCTGCCATTGGGTGCTGCGTTGTGCTTCACGCTCTATCAATTGATCACACGGCTGATCGGTACGCGGGACGCTGTTACAACCAGCAACATGATTTCCGGCGCGGTTGGCGTGGTCAGCATGAGCGTGCTGGTGCCGTTCTTCTGGACGGACATTCCGACACCGCTACACCTTGCAGCGATGTTAACCCAGGGCACGATCGCCACAGTCGGGCATCTGCTCCTGACCCAGGCGTATCGCTTCACTTCGCCGATGATTCTCGCGCCTTTCAGCTACTTGCAGATTCTTTTCGCCGGGCTGTTCAGTGCGCTTTTCTTTGACCACATCCCCGACACAGGCGCCTTGATCGGCATGAGCGTGATTGCCTTCAGCGGTCTTGGAAGCTGGCTCAGTCTTCGGCAAGCCCGCAAAACGATGCCGATCTGACGAGCCGCCGGTTGACAACCTCAATACGCTGACGCATTCTTTTTTCAAAGGTTCATCCAATGAGCCTTTGAGCATTTGTGAAGCATCCAATAACAATAAGCGGAGTCACAATGAACAACACAAAATCCGGGGGCCGGGTCCTGGCCCGCAATCCTTCGACTTCCTGGCGTGCCATTCTGCTGTGTGTGCTGGCGTCTATTGGTTCTGCGGCCTGGGCCGGGCAGCCTTTGAAAATCTGTTATGTGGACGATCGCAGTGGTGTTGCGGCCGACACCGGTATTCAGAGTTTCAATGGCTTTCAGATCGCCGTGAACGAGGCGAACGAGGCAGGTGGCATCAACGGGCAGAAAGTCCAGGTGGTGGCCTACGATGGCAAGACCGATCCTCAACTCACCGCAACCTTCGCCAGCCGCTGTGCCGAAGACGACGAAGCGCTAGCCATCGTTGGTGGCAATCCTTCGGCACCGGCTGCTTCGATGATTCCGATCTCGGCAGAGTATGAAATTCCCTACCTGATGCTTTCGGCGGGTACCGACAACCTGACCGACATGCCGGCTCCTTTCCACTTTCGTGTCGGCCCGCGCAACTCTCAGGACGCTGCGGCGATCGCCGAGCTGATCGCCCGGCAGGGCTTCAAGCGGGTCGCGCTGATCAACAATTCGCTGCCATTCGGCACTGACAGCGCCCACGCCACCGAGGCCGCGCTGGAGGCCAGCGGCGTGCCGGTGGTGATACAACAGACGTACGACATCAACGCCACCGATCTGTCGCCGCAGATCAGCCGCTTGCGCAGTGCCAACCCTGACGTGGTGGTGATTTTCCCCTATGCAGCCGATGGTGCCCGCGTGCTGCGCACCTTGCAGCAGCAAGGCGTGGGTCTGCCTCGCATCGTTGCGCGCAGCGCGTTGCTCAATACATTGCGCGAGCTTGCGGGCGATGCCAGTGACGGCGTGCTGGTGCCAAACACCGTCGATATGCAGCGCGTAGACGTCAAGAAGTTCTTTGACAGCTACAAGGCAGGTTTTGGCGAGGCGCAGCCCACGATGTACCCGGTGCTGGGATACGACGCAGCGAAAATGGTGCTCAAGGCCATTGCCGACCCCGACGTGCAGAAGGCGCTCGCCGCCAATGAGTTGGGTCAGGCCCGCGTGGCAGTGCGTAACGCACTGGTCCGCAATGGTAAATATCAAGGTCTGCAGGGACATGCCGGTGCCACCTATCAGTTCGGGCCGGACCGCCATCATGGCCCGCCCGATCAGGACTGGTTTGTCTTCGTCCAGGTAGCCGACAAGGGCAAGCATCTGGTGGCGGCTGATCTGTCTGCCTTCAAGCCAGGCTCCTGAACCTGCCCCGACGGCTGCGCCCGCGTGGCCGTCTTTCTGAAAGGAACATTCCCATGGAACAGATAGGCGTCATTCTATTGGCCGGGCTGACCAATGGCAGCGTGTACGGGCTGGTAGGGCTGTCGATTTCACTGATCTACGGCACCAACCGGGTGATCAACTTCGCCCAGGGTGAGTTTGTCATGCTGGGTGTCATGTCAGCGATCCTTTTCATGGTCACGCTGCAGCTTCCGGTGTGGGCGGCGATTGGCGCCATTCTCGTGGTGGTTCTGCTGGCGGCCTTCATCCTCGAGCTTGGGGTCTACCGGCCATTGAAGCGGCGCGGCGCGGCGCCGCTGACCATCATGATCGGGACGCTGGCGGCAGCCATTATCGCAACGGGTATTGCATTGCTGATCTGGGGGCCTTTGCAATTGGCGGTGCCAAACGTGTTCTCGCTCGAGGCGCTCAATCTGGGGCCGCTGATCACCAACACTCAGCAACTGGTCATCATCGCGGTGTTTGCAGGGTTGCTGCTGCTGACCTGGTACCTCCTGTATCGCACCTCTTTCGGTTTGTGCATTCGTGCCACTGGCGTCAACGCCCGCGTGGCATCACTGATGGGGATTCGCGCTGATCGTGTGGTTCGTTTCGGATTCGTGTTCAGTGCATTGATCAGCGGGACGGTCGGCATTTTGATCGGACCATTGCTCGGTGGCCAGGTTGGCATGGGGGTGACGCTGACCGTCAAAGGTTTCATGGCAGCCATCCTCGGCGGTCTGGGCAGTCCGTTCGCCGCTGCGGCTGGAGGCGTGATGATCGCGGTGGTGGAGGCGTTGGTGGCCGGGTACGGCTCGAGCCTCTATGCCGAGCCCATCATTTTTTCACTCATTCTCGCCATGCTGTTCTTCAGGCCGTATGGCCTGCTGGGCGATTTCGAAGCGGGGAGACGCTGAGCATGAATAGTCTGGACAAGGTTCGTTCAATATTAGGCGGGCCGATTCTGATTCTGTTGGTCGGTGCGCTGGTGCCATTGTTGCTCACCAGCGGATTTCACCTGAGACTGGTCAGCATCATCTGCATCTATACGATTCTGTGCACCGGCTTCAACTTGCTCTACGGCTACGCCGGGCAGATTTCCATGGGGCAGCAGGGGTTCTTTGCGCTGGGCGCCTATGCGTTCACCTTGCTGATGTCGGCCGGTGGCTGGTCGTTCTGGTCTGCCTTGCCCGGAGCGCTGCTGATTTGCGCCGTGGTTGCGCTGGTGATAGGCATCCCGTTGTTACGTTTGCGCAGTCATTACTTGGCGATGGCTACGTTGTGCTTTGGCCTGGTGTTCGCCGGAGTGGCCAGTCGCTGGATTGAGTTCACCGGCGGCACCGCCGGGATGATGGTACCGGGCCTGAAGCTCGGCGGTCACATTGTCAGTCGTACGGAGCTGTATTACGCGGTTCTGACGATTACCTCACTGGTCCTGATGCTGCAGAATTTCATCGTGTCCACGCACATGGGGCGTGCCCTTATGTCGCTGCGTGGCGATGAAACTGCGGCGCAGTCACTGGGTGTCAATGTGACGGCCTGGAAATTGCGCATTTTCATACTCTCGTCGGTGCTCGCGGGGCTGGCAGGCATCGCCTCGGCACTGGTCAACCGCCAGGTCAATCCCAGCTTCAGTGAGTTTCCAATTCTGGTCAGCATCCTCACGGTGGCTGTGGTCGGTGGCCTTGGCACGCGCTACGGCGCCTTGCTGGGCGCCTGTGTGGTTGTCATCGCGCCGCAAGGTTTGGCGGCATTCGGCGAATCGGAAACCCTGATCTACGGGATCTGCCTGTTGCTGTTCCTGATGTTCTTGCCTCATGGCCTTTCGGGGCTGATTCCTCGAATGGTCTCCGGTGTATGGGGCAAGACGAAAGTTGCGACCGGCGAAGTCGTCAAGCATGGAGATGCCAAGTCATGAATGCATTCAAGGAACCCGCTGCTAATACGGGTCAGCTCATGTTGGGCATCAGTGGTGCGACCATGCGTTTCGGTGGCCTGGTCGCGGTCAACGGCGTGTCGCTGCAAGTCTGCAAAGGTCAGGTGTATGGCCTGCTCGGTCCAAACGGCGCAGGCAAGTCCACGCTGTTCAATCTGGTCACCGGTGTTCTGGTGCCGACGGCAGGGCGCATCGAGTTCGCTCAGCGGGATGTATCGAAGCTGCCCTTGCATCGACGCAGCGCGCTGGGCATGGCGCGCACGTTTCAGATTGTGCGCGTGTTTCACGGTATGAGTGTGTTGGACAACGTGTTGATGGGGTTTCATCACACCTTGATCGACGGGTTGTTGCCCTCCATGCTCATGGCTGCGCGAGTGCTCAGGCGCGAGAGCCAGATCCGCGAGCAGGGGATGGCATTGTTGGCGTTCGTCGGACTGGCAGAGCGGGCTGAGGAGAAAGTCGAGCACTTGCCACATGGCCAGTTGCGTCTGCTGGAAATTGCCAGAGCGCTGGCCAGCGAGCCTGACCTTCTATTGCTGGACGAGCCGGCGGCAGGCTTGAACGATCAGGAAACGCGAAATCTGGGCGAGTTGTTGCGAAAACTCAATGGCAAAGGGCTGACCATCGTGCTGGTGGAGCACAACATCGATTTCATGATGGGGCTGTGTCATCGCTTGGCCGTTCTGGACCACGGCAGCCTGATTGCCGAGGGGACGCCACAGCAGATCCAGATGGATGAAAACGTCATCGAGGCCTATCTGGGCCGGAGAGCCAGCCATGCTTGAAATCGTTGATCTACGGGCCGGCTACAACGGCTCGGACGCCATTCGTTCGGTTTCTGTTTCGGTCAAGCGTGGACAAGTGGTCACCGTGCTGGGCCCCAATGGCGCAGGCAAATCCACGCTCATCAACAGCGTCTGCGGGCTAACTGAGGTTCATGCCGGAACGATACGTTTCGACGGCGTCGACATCACCCGTTTGTCCGCGCCGCAAATCGTCGATCTGGGCATCGTTCAGGTTCCCGAAGGCCGGCAGTTGTTCGGGCCTCTGACGGTCGAGGAAAACCTGAGGCTGGGATTCCATCGACTGCGGGGCAACAGCAGCCATAAGAGGTTGTTCAAGGACCGTCTGGACTACGTTTACGAGCTGTTCCCCCGGTTGCACGAGCGCGCCGCTCAGCGTGCAATCACCCTGAGCGGAGGTGAGCAGTCAATGGTGGCGATGGGGCGGGCATTGATGGCTGATCCCAAGGTCCTGTTGCTGGACGAACCTTCCATCGGCCTGGCGCCTCTGGTTGTCGAGCTTCTGTTCAACGTATTGGGCAAGTTGCGCGATAGCGGTCTGACCATGCTGCTGGTGGAGCAGCATGCCGAAGAGTCGCTGCGTCTTGCCCAATACGGTTATGTCATGAACACCGGCTCAATTACCGCGCAGGGGGCTGCACCGGATCTGCTCGCCAGCCCTTCATTGCATCAGAGCTATCTGGGAGAGGCGCCGGCATTGAGCGTGGTAGGAAGCGCCTGATAGCGCAGGTTCATTGACGCTTTCACCAGCCACGCTGCCTGCACCTTGAGCATTCAAGGTGCAGGCGCGGTTTCCTTTATCTGGCCTTTATTCGAATCGCTCCGTGCTGAATACCGCGTGGGGCGTTCCTGCGCCCGTATGCAAGGGTGGCTGGGCTCGCTCCAGGTGACACGACCACTTGAAGGAGGGCGCTTGACAAAGAAAAAATGCCAACTCATTATTTCAATGGTTCATCCAATGATCCAAAAAGCGGAGTCAGTCATGGAATCACAACAAGACCAACAGGATCTTCGTGACCTGGTGCGTTACGAGGCGCGCGGTGGTCGCGCGTACATCACGTTCTGCCGTGACGAAAAACGTAACGCGCTGACCTATGAAATGTTCGATCGCCTCATTGAGCACATCGAGCGCGCTGAACGGGACGATGACGTGCGCGTCATCATTTTCAAAAGCGAAGGACGGGATTTCTCCACCGGCCACGATCTGGCGCAGGTGGGTGGTGCCGAATACGGGTTCTCCAAGGATCCTGGTGCACGCCGCCCCAGCCAGCGAGCGCGTCTGCATTTCGATAAGCGTCATGTCGAGCAATTCCGGCAGATCTTCTACTGCGTCAAACCCACGATCTCTCTGGTGCAGGGCTGGTGTGTAGGGGCCGGGCTCTACATCGTCGAGGCCAGTGATCTGGCGATTGCCGCCAGCGACGCCAGGATCGGTCATCCGGAGCAGAAGATGGGGCTGGCCGGAGCGGCGTATCTGACCAGTTGGAACATCCTTGCCATGGGGCCGCGCAAGGCGCGGGAAATGTTGCTGCTGGGCGAGGTCATCGATGGCAATGAGGCCGCGCGCATCGGCCTGATCAACAAGGCCGTGCCGCCTGAGGAACTGCTCGATGCAGGTGAAGAGTGGGCCGAGCGCATCGTACGCCTGCCGCGTGACGCCATCGCGATCGGCAAGGCCGCCACACACCTGGCCATGGACTCCCTGGGTATGACGTCTCAGTTCGTGCATGGCTACATCGGACATGCCCTGGGGACCAACATTCGTTACGAGTCCGATGAAGTCAACTTCATGAAAGAGCGCAAGAACAAAGGCACGACCCAGGCCGCTCACGCCCGTGAGAACCATTACGAGGCAGGTGCGGGGCAGAAGGGCCCGGGCGCCTCAGCCGAATCGAAGTGAGGACAGTCCATGATCACTGATATGACGGGAATGGTTGCCGTGGTGCTGGGTGGTACCAAGGGCATCGGTCGCGAAAGTGTGCGCAAAATGGCGCAAAGCGGAGCCAGTGTAATCATCCAGGGGCGTGACGCGCAGGCGGCGCAGCGTCTGATCGATGAGTGTGTCGCTTATCCCGGAGAGCGTCTTTTCGTTCAGAGTGACTTGCTGACGTACGACGGGGTTGATCAGGCAGTGGGGTTCGCCAAGGAACGCTTTGGCAAAGTCGATGTGGTGGTGGGCAGCGGTGGCCCGAGCGAACCACGGCCCAAACTGTTCGTCGACATGACGCCGGAGGAGGGTATTGCCACGTTGCAAAGCCGCCTGATGCCACGGCTCAACGCCCTGCATGCGGCAGTCAAGTACATGAAGGATCAGGGCTACGGGAAGGTGGTGCTGATCACCACCGATGCCGCGCGGATTCCGACACCCAGCGAATCGATGATCGGAGCTGCCGGCGCTTCGATCATGTTTCTGACCCGCTCTCTGGCAGCGGAACTGGCCAATCTGGGGATTCGTGTCAATGCTGTCGCGACCACCCTGACCACCGGCACCCCAGCCCATGACCGGTTCCTGTCCGCCAGAGATCAAGGTTCACAGGAAGTCATCGTCAAGGCGTTCACCAAGGCCGAGCAGCGCGTGAAGTTTCGCCTCAATACCGCCGAAGATCTGGCGCAATACATCCTGTTCCTCGCAAGCCCGGACTCGGATCAGGTCTCCGGTTCTACCTTGAGCATCAACGGCGGACTGTCTTTCCCCAGCTATTGACCCTGTGCACCCGATAACAATAAGAGGAGGGCGCATCATGCCCGTCAATGAAGAACACCAGATGCTCCGGGAATCGATACGGCGCATGGTTGAAAGGGACGTCGCACCCCTGGTGCCGTCCATGGAGGGCACCGATCGCTTTCCTGATGAGCTGGTCACGATCTTTGGTGACATGGGGTTGCTGCAGTTGTGGCTGCCCGAGGAATACGGCGGTCCGGGAGGCGATCTGACCACGGTCTGCATTGCCAAGGAAGAAATTGCCAAGGTATCCCTGGCAGCCGCCACGTTGTGCGGCAATAACTCGATCTCCTTCGTGCTGCCGATCCTGCATTATGGCACCGAAGAACAGAAACAGCGCTGGTTGCCGTTGGCTGCCGAGGGGCGCTTGGTCTCGGCGATCGGCATTACCGAGCCGCAGACCGGCTCCGACGTCTCGTCACTGCGCACCCGTGCCGTACGTGACGGCGACAGCTATGTCATCAATGGTCAGAAAAGCTGGATCACATGGGGCGGCAACGCTCACTTTCTATTGCTGTTCGCCCGCACCAGCGACGCGCCGGGCTCGGACGGCATCAGCGCGTTCATGGTCGACACCAGAACGCCCGGATTCGTCGTCGGGCGCCAGGAACACAAGATGGGCCGACATGGCTCCCCGAGCCATGAGTTGTTCTTCGAAAACATGCGAGTGCCAGCAGACTGCCTGCTAGGGCAGGAAGGGGAGGGTTTCAAGGCCTGCATGAAGGTGCTGGACCTCAACCGCCCGACCATTGCTGCCACCTCTCTGGGGCTGGCGCAGGGCGCGCTGGATGTCGCCATTGCGTACTGCAAGGAGCGTCAGCAGTTCGGCAAGCCAGTGGGGCACTTCCAGGGCATGCAATTCAAACTCGCCGACATGGCGATTCAGATCGAGGCGGCGCGCTCGTTGCTGCGCACGTGCACTGAGGAAATCGACTCGGGCGATCACAGTCGCATGACCATCCTGTCATCGATGACCAAGTGTTTCGTGACCGACATGGCGATGTCGGTGACCACCGAGGCCGTACAGGTGCTGGGGGCCTACGGTTATTCGAAGGAGTTCCCGGTGGAACGCATGATGCGCGATGCCAAGGTCAACCAGATCATTGAAGGCACCAACGAGATTCATCGAATGATCATAGGCCGGCGTCTGCTGGCTTGAACCTGCGCCATGGTGCGTGCCACGCCGGCGAATGGGTGGCCGCTCGACGGCAAATGTGAAATCACAAGGCGCTCGGTCCGCGCATGATGGAGAACAATAAAATGAAAACGCCTGTATTGATTGTTGGCGCCGGTCCCGTTGGTCTGGCATTGGCGGGAGACTTGGGCTTCAGAGGCGCGCAATGCACGCTGATCGAACGTACCGACGGCCAGGTTCAGCAACCGCGGATGGACATGGTAGGCGTGCGCACGATGGAGTTCTGTCGCCGCTGGGGCATTGTGCCCTGGGTCGAAAGCGCCGGGTACAATCGTGATTACCCGCAGGATTGCGCGTGGGTGACGACATTGACCGGCCACGAGTTCGGCCGTGAGGTGTTCGCGCCACCCAGCCAGGAAAAATATCCGCCGCAGAGTCCGCAAAAACGCGAACGCTGCCCGCAGAATTTCTTTGACCCGGTGCTGCGCCGGTTTGCCAGTCAGTACCCTGGTGTCACGATGGCCTATAACACGGAGCTTGTGTCTTTCGTCGAGCACGAGGATGGCGTCACCGCGACGGTGCGTGATGTCCTAAGCGGAGCAACACGCGAAATAGAGGCGCAATTCCTGGTTGGAACGGATGGCGGTGCAAGCTCGGTGCGTCAGGGATTGGGCATACAGATGGCGGGCGAACCGACCCTCACCTACACCACCAACGTGGTGTTTCGCACTGACAATCTCGAAGCGCTGCACGACAAGCCCAAGGCCTACCGATACATTTTTATCGGGCCTGAAGGCACCTGGGCGACGCTGGTCGCCATCAACGGCCGTGACCAGTGGCGCTTCTCGCTGGTGGGCGACGACACCAAAGCAACGCATGACGAAGCGTATATGCGCGCGGCAATCCAGCGCGCGGTCGGGCGCGAATTCGATTTCGAGATCCTCTCGATGCTGCCCTGGATCAGGCGCCAACTGGTCGCCAACAGCTACGCCACCCAACGCGTGTTTCTTGCCGGTGACGCGGCGCATCTGACTTCGCCAACCGGTGGCTTCGGCATGAACACCGGCATTCAGGATGCAGTGAACTTGTCCTGGAAGCTGGCCGGCTACCTGCAGGGTTGGGCCGGGCGCAAGCTGCTCGATTCCTACGAAGCGGAAATGCGTCCTGTGGCGCTGCGCAATGTGGCGGAAGCGACAGGCAACCTCAAGCGCATGCTTTCGCCCAGGGTCAGTTCACCGTCCGCTGCGGTCTTCGAGGACGGTCCTGCCGGCGACGAGGCTCGCAAGGCGTTCGGTGACGCCTATACCGAGCAGATGAAGCGCGAGTGGTTCTCCATCGGGATTCATTTGGGGTATGTGTTCGAAGGCTCGCCCGTGCTGGTGCCTGATGGCACACCCCGTCCGGAAGATACGGTTTCGACCTACGTCCAGACCGCACGGCCTGGGTCACGCGCCCCTCACGTGTGGCTCAAACCGGGCGAGTCGACGCTGGATCTGTTTGGCCAGACGTTCGTACTGCTGCGATTCCAGGGCGGTTCGAGCACCGAACTCCAAGCCGCTGCCGCCGAGCGCAAGGTTCCCTTCAAGGTGGTAGACATAGATGATCCGCAGGCAGCCCAGCTGTATGAGCGCAAGTTCGTACTGGTGCGCCCGGACGGGCAGGTGGCCTGGCGCGCCGATCAGATGCCCGCCGATCCGCTGGCGGTGATCGACACGGTACGCGGTGCCTGACAGAAGCTGACGCGTCATCGCCAAGCCTGGCGATGACGCCTTGGGATAGAGGCCTGATCGAATCAGGCCTCTGTTTCGCTGTTGGTGCGGGTATTGGCCGCTTCGGGCTGCTCCTGAGCCTTGTAATGCTTGCGCAGCGCCGTCAGGTGCTTGTGCATTTCCGCGACCGCCTTTTCTTCATCCCGTGCCCGCATGAACTTGAGGATACGCCGGCGCGAGGCGACGATTTTGGTGTTCTCCGCGTGCACTGGGGCCTTGAGCAGGCTTCTGAAGATCAGATCGTTCAAGGCTTCCATGAGGATGATCAACACCGGGTTTTTCGCCGCTCTGGCAAGAATCATGTGGTATTCCAGATTCAGCGTCAGACGCTTTTTACCGTCGCCGTCTTCCATAGCCTTTTCACTGGCTTCCAGATTGGCCTCCATCTCCGCGTGTTCTGCCTCTGTCGCTCGCTGGCACGCCAGGCGGGTGACTTCCACGCCGATCAGCAGACGAGCCTCGGCCAGGTGTTCAGGGAGAATGAACCCAAGTCGGTAAAGATCCGAAAACCCGGAGACCACCGCGTCGCTCTGACCTTCCCGGACAAAGGCACCACCGGTTGCGCCTTTGCGAAACTCCAGTACACCGGACATCTCCAGCGATCTGAGCGCTTCGCGCACGGTATTGCGCGACAGATTGAACTGCTCGGCCAGATCACGCTCCGGAGGCAGCCGGTCACCTGGCTTGAGGAGGCCTTGAGACAGCTGCTCGCGGATCTGCTCGGCGACCTCTTCGAATGCGCGTTTGGTCTGGATCGGCAGATAAGCCGGGCGGGCGCGTTGCGTGTCTTTGTCCAAAGCTGACTTCCTCGCGTGACGGGGGCTTGGGTCCCCGGTCGTTTTTATATTGGTTAATCCATTGCGATATTAGCCCCATTTTTTCCTGCTGTCTTGACCGGATCTCGGCACCCCGGTCGGGAGTGAGAGGTGCGTGATTATGAAAAGGCGCTTGACAACGCCGTCCTTGTGGCACTAATTTTATTTCAAAGGTTCAACCAATGATTTTTTGGGTTCGTAACCGTTGTACGTTATCGGCCTCAGCACAATAAAAAGAGGGATGCCATGAGTACGTTTGCGACGCCGACCTGTAGCGGCGATTCTCCAAACCTGATCAGCAGGCCGCTTGAAGGGCTGCTGATCGTCGAGACCTCCAGCTTCCTCACCGGGCCATTCGCCTCGATGATGCTGGCCGATCTGGGGGCTGACGTGATCAAAGTCGAGCCGCCAGGAGGTGACGGATTTCGCCGCTTCGGTCATTCCCGCGCAGGCTTCGGCGCGTCCTGGACCAACGCCAACCGGGGCAAGCGCAGTGTGGTGATCGACCTGAAATCCTCCGAGGGGCTCGCACAGTTCAAGCGCCTGCTGAAAAAAGCCGACGTGTTGATCGAAAACTGGCGTCCACGCGTGGCATCGACGCTGGGTCTGGGGCAGGAAGTGCTCACAGCGCTCAATCCACGTCTGATTCGTCTATCGATCACCGGGTTCGGTGACACCGGCCCACTGGCCGAGGCTCCTGCTTTCGACTCGCTGATCCAAGGACGTACCGGAATCGCGCTGGCGGAAGGACGCAACGCCGGAGCGCCTGCCGTAACGCCCTACAACATGGTCGACAAGGTCACCGGTGTTTTCGGCAGCCAGGCGGTCATGGCTGCGCTGTACGAACGGGAAAAGACCGGCATGGGAGGGCACGTGAAGCTGCCGATGCTGGACGTAATGGGCTATTTCAACTTCCCCGACATGTTCCAGCACCGCACGTTCGATGGCGATACCAGCGGCTGGAAGCCCCCTCAATCGCAGGTGCTGGAGACGGCCGATGGCCATTTGGTGATTTCTCCGGCTAACGGCGCGCAAATGTCCAAGACCCTGAGTGCGATTGAGCGCCCGCAGTGGAAGGACGAATTCAAGCAAATGACTGACCCGGTCTTGATGGCCGAGGAGTTCTTCCGGCGAGTTGGAGCGGTGGTCAAGTTACAGAAAACCGGCTTCTGGCTGCAGCGTTTTGCCGAGATGGACGTGCCCGCCGCGCCTGTGTTCGACTTGGATCAGTTTCTTGCCGATGAACAGGTCATCAACAACCAGGTGCACAGCCTGATCGATTCACCGGTGGGTCCCATTCGTGCTGCCCGTTATCCCGCCAGCTTTGACGGACGGCTGATGACCCCACGCTCCGGACCTCCATCCGTGGGCGAGCACGACGCCGAGGTTCAGGCGCTCGCAGACGCAACGACGAAGGTCGCGTCATGAACGCCTTCGTGCGAGCCGCCGTTGCTCACGGGCAACGTGGCGAGGTAATCGTGGAAGCAGTGCGCCTCAAGCCTCTGGGCCCGAACGACGTACTGGTTCAGATGAAAGCCGCCGGTATCTGTCATTCCGACATGAGTTTCATCAACGGCGAACGATCCGGTGCGACTTACCCGCTGGTTCTCGGGCATGAAGGCGCCGGCGTGGTGCTTGAATGCGGCCCCCAGGTCACCAGCGTAGTGCCGGGCGATCACGTCATACCGCTGGGAATCCCCGAGTGTGGCGTGTGCCAGGCCTGCATCGGCGGAAAGACCAATCTGTGTGACGAGTACTTTCGCGACAGCGGCAGTCGGCCTTTTCTGCTGGGTGATCAGGCGATACGAGGGTTCTGCGATCTGGGGACTTTCGCTGAGGCAATCGTGGTCAGGGACATTCAGGTTGCGCGTATCGACAGTGCTGCGCCACTTGACGTGATCTGCTGCCTGGGTTGCGCAGGCGCTACCGGTCTCGGGGCGGCACTGTTCACTGCCAAGGTCGAGGCAGGTGCGAGTGTGGTCGTGTTCGGGCTTGGTGGTATCGGCATGAACGCCGTGCAGGGTGCCCGGCTTGCAGGTGCCTCGGTGATCATCGGTGTCGATACCAACCCTTCCCGCGAGACGGCCGCTCGAGCTGCCGGGGCTACTCATTTCGTCGACCCGGCGGGTGTCGAGAACCTGCTTGATCACCTGCGTGAACTTACCGGCGGCGGGGCCGATTATAGCTTCGAATGCGTAGGGAATCAGCGTGTGCTTTCAGACGCCGTCGAGTGCACGCGCCGGGGCTGGGGCGTGACGGTAATGGTGGGCGTGTTGCCGGGCAGTCAGCAGATCGAACTGCGTCCCCGGGCCATTCTGGAAGGACGCCGACTGATGGGCTCCTATCTGGGCAATATCAAGACCCGTACCCAACTGCCGCGGCTGGTCGACCGCTTTCTGGAAGGGGATCTTGGCTTCGATTCGCTGATTTCCCATCGCATCGCGCTGCAAGACATCAATGAAGGATTCGCTCGGCTGGCCGATGGCTCGGCGCTGCGCACGGTCGTTCATTTCGATTCTGTCATGCCTTGATTACAACACGGTACGCACCGTGACCAAGGCCTGCCTCATAACAATAAGGAGTCATTCGATGAGCCACGATCACAGCAACGCGCCAGCCTTTCCCATGAAACGCTGCCCGTTTTCTCCGCCGCCGGAGTATGCGCAGATTCGCGCCGAAGCACCGGTGTCGAAAGTGACCATGCCAGATGGTACGCAAGCCTGGTTGCTGACCCGTTACGACGACGTCAAGGCGGTACTGGGTGACAACCGTTTTTCCACCGACCCCGCGCGCGACGGCTATCCGTTCATCTCGCCGGCCCGGGCTTCGCTGCTCAAGTATGAAAAGCCTGCGACGCTGATTCGCCTCGACCCACCGGAACACACACGCCAGCGGCGCATGCTGACCAAAGAGTTCATGATCACTCAGGTCGAAGCGATGCGTCCCTTCATTCAGGAAACCGTCGACACCCTGCTTGACGAGATGATCGCCAAGGGAAACAGCTGTGATTTTGCCGAGGAATTCGCGCTGGCCTTGCCCACCGCAGTGATCGCCAATCTTCTTGGTGTGCCCTACGAGGACCGCGAGTTCTTCCAGGAGCGGGCCCAGGCCAAGCTGGATCTGACTGCCGATCCGTCGGTACCGCTCAAGGCCGGCGAGGAAATGCGCGCTTACCTGGACAAGCTGATCACCCGCAAGATGCAGAACCCGGGGAACCGCAGCGATCTGATCAGCCGCCTGATCGGCAATCAACTGGTACCCGGGCATCTGTCTCGTGAAGAGACGCTGGCCACCATCGAGCTGTTGCTGATGGGCGGGCACGAGACCACGGCCAACATGATTGCCCTGGGAACGCTCTCGTTGTTGATGAATCCGGACCAGAAACAAGCGCTGATCAACGATCCGTCACTGGTCAAGAACGCCATTGAAGAGATGCTGCGCTTCCACACCATCGTCCATTACAACGGCCCTCGCGTGGCGATGGAGGATGTGGAAATTGCCGGACACCTGATCCGCAAGGGCGAGGGCGTGATGGCGATGATCAGCGCGGCGAACCGCGACCCTGAGAAATTCCCCGACCCGGACACCTTCAACATTCATCGCGAGGCATTGCATCACGTTGCGTTCAGCTACGGCGTCCACCAATGCCTGGGCCAGCAATTGGCGCGGCTCGAACTGAGCATTGTCTTCACCACGCTGTTCAAGCGTCTGCCTGGCCTTGCACTGGCCGTACCGGTGAGCGAGCTGAAATTCAACAGTGATGCCTTCGTCTACGGCATCAAATCCCTTCCGTTGAAGTGGGAGCCAGAAATGCAGAAGTTCTTCAGTGTCGACTATTCCCGGTGCGTGGGCGGCGGTCTGTGTGTCATGGCGGCGCCCAAGGTGTTCGCGCAAAACGAAGATGACGGCCTGGTCATCATTCTTGATGAAAACCCTCCCGCCGAAGAGCACGACAACATTCGCGAGGCAGCCCGGCTGTGTCCCGCCCTGTGCATTCATGTCGACAAATAAAAGATGTACGAGGCGTGGGAGGCAGTGACATGACAGACGACGCAATTGTGGTGGTCGGCACCGGACAGGCCGCGTTTCAACTGGCCGGTTTTCTGCGCGACGAAGGTTACACCGGGCGCATTCGGCTGCTGGGCGACGAGCCCCATCTGCCGTATCAGCGGCCGCCTTTGTCCAAGGCGTTCATGAATGGCGATTGCGAAATCGACAGCCTGTTTTTTCAGACGCAACAGCACTTTCTCAAACGTGATATCGAACTTCACCTTGGCGCGAAAGTGACCCGTATCGATCGCAAAGCCAGGCAGGTAGAGACGGCGACCGGTATGCAAGTGCCCTACGCGCATCTGGTCCTGGCCACTGGCGCGCGCAACAGGACCTTGCCGGGGTTGGCGGCTGCCTATCCGTGGCTGGTCAACCTGCGCGGTCTGGACGATGCGGCACAGATGCGCGAGGGTTTGAGCCGGGCCCGAGAGGTCATCGTGATCGGCGCGGGCTTTCTGGGGCTGGAGTTCGCGGCGGTCGCAGCAAAGAAAGGTTTGGCCGTGACAGTGATCGAGGCCGGACAGACGTTGATGGGCAGGGCAGTCAGTGCGCCGGTGGCAGATGCATTTCGGCGCCACCACGAGGCTCTGGGTGTTCAGTTCAGGCTGGGAGTGACGGTGGCCGAACTGGGCGAGTCCACGCCCGGACGCTGTCGGATGGTGACCAGCACCGGCGAAGTGATCGATGCCGATCTGCTGGTCAGCAGTATCGGCGTCGTACCCAACGTCGAACTGGCCGATCAGGCGGGACTGCGCTGTGAAAACGGAGTGGTGGTCGATGCGTACCTGAGAACCGAAGATCCGGCGATCTGGGCGATTGGCGACTGCGCTGCGTTCGAGTCGCGATTCTCATCAGGCCTGTGCCGGATCGAGTCGGTGCAGAACGCCATGGATCAGGCGCGCTGCCTGGCGCGCACCTTGACCGGCAATCGTGTGCCATACGACGCGGCGCCGTGGTTCTGGAGTGACCAAGGTGGCCTGAAACTGCAGATCGTCGGCCTGTCCCAAGGCGCTGATCAGTGCGTGATTCGCGGTGATGCACACACCCAGAGTTTCTCTGCCTGCCTGTTTCGAGACGGGAAACTACTGGCCATCGAGTCGGTCGCCCGTCCGGTCGACCATATGGCCGGACGCCGGTTGATCACGGCGGGAGTTCTGGTTCAACCCGGCCAGGTTCAGGACCTGGACATCGAACTCAAGAGCTTGCTTCCAGTCACTGAGCCCCGCCCGGCACCGGCGCTATAAAGCACGCATAACCTGCCAACAACAATAAGGAATGTAGCCATGTCCACCCTGCATCCGCGATTGGGCCAGACGGCGGCTCGATTCATTCAGCGTGAACACCTCTTACTGATCGACGGTCAGTGGGTCGCCCCCCGTGCAGGCGGACGATTCGAGGTAGAAGATCCCGCGACAGGACTTTTGATTGCTCAAGTGGCTGAAGGTCAGGCTGTCGATATCGATTTGGCTGTTGCTGCCGCGCGGCGCGCATTCGAAAGCGGTGAATGGTCTCGCTGCAAGCCAGCAGACCGCACACGGCTGTTATTGCGTCTGGCCGATCTGATCGAGGCCAATGGCGATGAGCTGGCCCAGCTTGAAGTGATGGATAACGGCAAGCCGCTGGCATTTGCCCGGCGTGGCATTGCCGGCACCGCCGAGATGGTCCGCTACATGGCGGGCTGGGCCACCAAGTTGACGGGGGAAGCTGTACCGCTTTCGATACCGGGTCAGTGGCATGCGTACACCGTACGCGAGGCAGTCGGTGTTGTCGGGCAGATCATTCCGTGGAATTTCCCGTTGTCGATGGCCATCTGGAAGCTGGCACCGGCGCTGGCTGCCGGTTGCACAGTGGTACTCAAGCCGGCCGAGCAGACCCCACTCAACGCACTGCGGCTCGGAGAGTTGATACTCGAAGCCGGTTTTCCGCCGGGCGTCGTCAATATCATTACCGGCTACGGCGCGGATGCGGGGGCGGCACTCGCCGCGCATCCTGGTGTAGACAAGGTCGCGTTCACCGGGTCGACCACAACCGGCAAACGCATTGTTCAGTCGGCGCTCGGCAATCTGAAGAAGGTCACCCTGGAGCTTGGCGGTAAATCGCCAGTCTTCATCTTTCCCGATGCCGATCTGAGCGCCGCGATACCGGGGGCTGCCAACGCGATTTTCTTCAATAGCGGTCAGGTCTGTTCAGCCGGCTCGAGGCTGTATGTGCACCGGAAAATCTACGAGCGAGTGGTCGCGGATATCGCCGCCTACGGCGACCGTCTGCAGCTCGGGCATGGCATGGAGGCAGGCAACGACCTGGGGCCGTTGATCTCGAAGGTACAGATGGAGCGCGTACAGCGGTACATAGACAGCGGGCGCGAAAGCGGCGCTACGCTGGCTTCGGCACCCCGTCAGCTGAGCGAACAGGGCTATTTCGTGCCTCCCACGGTGCTGGCCGATACCGACGCGCGAATGAATGTGGTCCAGGAGGAAATCTTCGGGCCGGTGCTGTGTGCGATGCCATTCGACGATGATGACCTGTCGGCCATTGCCGGCCTGGCCAATGACACCGAATACGGCCTGTTTGCCGGCATCTGGACGCAGGATATCGGTAAGGCGCACAGGCTGGCAGCGCGCATCCGCGCAGGCTCGGTTTCGGTGAATGCACACATGGTCAACGATCCTGCGCTGCCCTTCGGTGGCTTCAAGCAGTCGGGCTGGGGGCGTGAGCGCGGCCGCGAGGCGCTGGAGCTCTACACGGAGCTCAAGAGCGTCGCCATCAACCTTGGGCAGGCGTGACGATGAACAGTGAACGAGGAAGCGCGACGGTGTACGACTACATCATTGTCGGCGGTGGCTCGGCGGGCTCTGTCCTGGCTCATCGTCTTTCCACTAATCCGCACATTCGGGTACTGCTGTGCGAAGCGGGTATCGACACCCCTGAAGGGCAGGTGCCTGCTGCCATTCTGGACAGCTACCCGGGAACGGCGTACCTCAATCCCGGCTTCCTGTGGAATAGGCTGCGGGTGACCACACAGCGCGTTCGCGACGGCGTTTCAAGCGCGCTGCGCAAGTACGAACAAGCGCGGATCATGGGCGGCGGCTCTTCGATCAATGGCCAGTTCTTCAACCGCGGTGCCCCCGCCGATTACGACGAGTGGCAGGCCCGGGGTGCGGAGGGTTGGGGTTGGGACCAGGTGTTGCCCTATTTCAGAAAAGTCGAACGTGATCTGGATTTCGACGGCCCCTTGCATGGCAAGGAAGGGCGGATACCGGTTCGTCGCATCTTTCCAGAACACTGGCCGGGGCATCCGCTCGCGCTGGCGGATGCGCTGAAGCAGGCCGGCTACAAGTATTTGCCCGACCAGAATGGCGTGTTCGAGGATGGCTATTTCCCCATCGCCATTTCCAATGAAAACGAGCAGCGGGTGTCGGCCGCCATGGGCTATCTGGACGCCGAGACGCGACAGCGACCGAATCTTTCGATTCGCGCCAATACCCAGGTGAGCCGATTGCTGTTCGATGGTACACGCTGTTGCGGTGTCGAAATCCGCCACGATGGCCATTGCACCCGGCTGTTGGGGCGCGAGATGATCGTCAGTGCCGGTGCCATTCATTCTCCCGCCCTGCTGATGCGCTCAGGAGTCGGACCGGCCGAGCACCTTCGGACCCATGGCATACCCCTGGTGGCCAATGTGCCGGGGGTTGGGCAGCACCTGATGGAGCACCCGGCGATCGCGCTGGCGTCCTTCATCGCCAAACCGGCGCGGATCAATCAGTACACCCGGCGCCACATCATGCTGGGCTGGCGATATTCGTCGGGGATGCATGACGCCCCGGCAGGCGACATGTTCGTGGCCGGGGTCAGCAAGACGTCCTGGCACGCGGTGGGCGAGCGGGTCGGTACGATGCTGATGTACGTCAACAAGCCGTATTCAGCGGCAGGACAGGTAACCCTGGAGTCCGCCGACTGGCAGGCATCCCCGAAAGTCGAATTGAATCTGCTGGCCGATGAGCGCGATATGGACCGGCTGGTCGATGGCTTCCAGCGCATGGCTTCGATACAGGCCAGCGAGGCGATGGCCAGGGCAACCTCTGAACCGTTTCCCGCCAGTTATAGCGAAAAGGTTCGCCAGGTCGGCATGCTCAGCACCCGCAACCGAATCATTACCCGAGTCCTGGCCGGCTTGCTGGACGGGCCGACGACACTGCGCAAATACCTGATGAGTAAGGTCGTTGCCGGAGGCCCGCCGCTATCTGCGGTGCTGGCGGACGAGCAATTGCTGCGCCAGTTCATCGACAAGGCCTGCGTGGGTGTCTGGCATCCCGGATGTACGTGTCGAATGGGCCGGGCCGACGACGCGCTGGCGGTCACCGATCCGGCAGGGCGCGTTCGCGGAGTCGAGCGATTGCGGGTAGTGGATGCATCGATCTTTCCGACGTTACCCAGCGGCAATATAAATTTTCCGACCATGATGGTCGCCGAACGCATCGCGGATCTGATCCTTGCCAGCCACGTGTCATCGGCCAGCGATAGCGCAAATCGCAGCACCCTAGATGATGCGGACGTTTCGACCGATCTCTTCCCGATTCTGTAAAAAATCCCTCAGCCTCATGAATTGTCGCTTGACAAGCACTGTGGCATGTTTGAGTCTGTTTTCAATGGTTCATCCAATGAGCCAATTATAAAAATATCGAGCGCCCAGGAGAGACAACGTTATGGCAGGTGCATTGGAAGGGCTGAAAGTTCTGGATTTCACGCAAATGATGAATGGTCCGTTCGGGACCATGCTGCTGGCAGATTTCGGTGCTGATGTGATCAAGGTAGAACCTCCGGAAGGCGACACCATGCGCAAGACCGGGGAAACCTTCCTTGGCGAAGATGCGGTGTATTTTCTTACCCTCAATCGCAACAAGCGCAGCGTCGTCATCGATCTGACCACCGCCGAGGGGCAGTCGGTGGCGCACCAGTTGGCTGCGAAGGTCGATATTGTCGTTGAGAACTTCCGCCCCGGCGTGGCGAAGAAACTGGGCATCGACTACGAAACACTCAAACCGCTGAACCCGCGCATGATCTATTGCTCCACCTCGGCCTTTGGCAGAGAAGGTCCTGATGCCAAACGCCCCGGCATGGACCCGGTGGTACAGGCCATGAGCGGCATCATGCAGCTGACTGGCGACGATCAGACCGGGCCGCTGAAAACGGGCATGCCTTACAGCGACCTGATTACGCCGTTGCTGTCGACCATCGGTGTGATGGCGGCGCTTGAGTCCCGCCACAAGACCGGTAAAGGGCAACTGGTTGATCTGTCGATGCTGGACGCGACGATTTTCAGCATGATTCCCCGGGACGCGTATTACTTCAGCACCGGTGAAACACCGGGACGGATCGGCAACGCTCATTGGCAGATCGTGCCCTATAACACCTACAAGACCTCCGATGATCGCTTCATCATGATCATCGCCCATACCGACAAGTTCTGGCGCACGCTGGCTGTAGCCCTGGAAGCGCCGGAGCTGGTAGCCGATCAGCGCCTGGCCACCAAGGAGGGCAGGCTGGCGCACCGCGAGATCGTCGACCAGGGCGTGGCTCGGGCATTCGCCAGACGGCCTATGGCCTATTGGGATGCAAAGCTGCTCGAGGCTGGCGTGATGTATTCGCCGGTACTCACGTTCCCTGAAGTGTTTGAAAGCCCGCGGGTAC
Organism: Pseudomonas sp. 10-1B; assembly: GCF_000935045.1. Lineage (GTDB taxonomy): Bacteria > Pseudomonadota > Gammaproteobacteria > Pseudomonadales > Pseudomonadaceae > Aquipseudomonas. The sequence continues at coordinate 139,472 of NZ_JYKS01000011.1, read as the reverse complement.
AGCGTGACCTGGTGGTCGAAGTCGATCACCCGCTCTCGGGCAAATTCAAGCTCATCACCAATCCGATCAAGCTCTCCGATACGCCGCCCGGCACCCGGACCCCACCGCCGGTGCTGGGCCAGCACACCGAGGAAGTATTCGTCGAATTCGAAATCGTACGGCCCACCGCCCCCAGTGTGGCAGGCTGAGGTTCGCGACATGAATCAGGCAGAACAGTTGTCATTGCAAACTGGCGCCAGCCTGCAGAACGAGCGCCTGCTGGAGTATTACCGTCAAGGCTATTGGCGGACAGGTGACTTGTGGACGTGCGTGAGCGAGGTGGCCGATCGTCACGGGAACAAGGTTGCGCTTATCGAACAGGAGCGCACACTGACCTTTGTCCAGATGCGGGACCAGGCTGCGCGACTGGCCGCAGGCATACGCGGGCAGGGCGTGCGGGCGGGGGATCTGGTGCTGATCCATGGGCGCAACAGTATCGAGGCCACGTTGAGCATGCTGGCCTGTGCCTGCCTCGGCGCGGTCATGGTGCCCGTGCCACCGATGTTTTCTGCCACACAGATCGCGGCGATCTGTGGCAATGCGAATGCCCGAATGATGATCGCCCTGGGCGAACCCAGAGAAATCGCCCAGTGTGTAGAAGGCGTTCGCTCGGCATCGACCCGTACCGCTATCGTTGTGCCGCACGACAGCGTGCAGGGCAGTGAAGCCGTCAGTTGGTCGCAGCTTGCCGGGAGCGACGCTGTCTGGCGGCATTCGCCCGTCGATTCCGCGGCGCTGGCACTTCTGGTGTACTCGTCCGGAACCACCGGTACGCCCAAGGGCGTCATGCACTCGGCCAACACCTTGCGCTTTGCCATTGAACAGCGCGCCAGGGCGCAGCAGGTTAGCAACGATGATGTGTGTCTGGTGGCTGCGCAGTTCGGATTCGTCGGTAGCGCCGTATTCGGTATGCTGGCGTGCGGGGTGCTGGGTGTGACCACTGTGCTGATGCGTAGCTGGAACGGTGACGAGGCCCTGCAGTTGATCGCGCGGCATCGCATCTCTTACGGGCTGTTGATGCCGACTCACGTTCATGATCTGTTGCATTCGCCGTTGCTGGATCATCTCGATCTGACGTCATTCAAACATTGTGCGATGAGCGGCCTGTCGCCAGATCAGCGCATGGCCGTTCGTGACCGGCTTTGCCCCATGCCGTTTGCAGCCTATGGCATGTCCGAATGCCTTGGCCTGGCCAGTTCACGACCGTCAGACGACCTGGCAAGCCAGCTTGAGTCCGATGGCGCGCCGCTGCCGGGTAACGAGGTGCGAATCGTCGACGCCCAGGGGGCTGACGTGATGGCAGGGCAGGTGGGTGAAATTCTGGTCCGAGGTCCCTGCTGCTTTCTGGGCTATTACGGCAACCCTTCGCTGACCGCCAGGTGCCTGGATCGGGACGGCTGGCTGCGCACAGGCGATTTGGGCCGGCTCACCGCTCTGGGGCAAGTGGTTTACGTCGCTCGGGAAAAGGACGTGATTCGCCGCGGTGGCGTCAATATCTACCCTGGCGACACCGAGGCAGTGCTGGCCACCCATCCGCGCATCGAACATGTAGTACTGGTCGGCTATCCCGATGAGCGCCTCGGTGAACGGGCCTGTGCCTGTGTGATCACTCGCGACGGCGCAACGATCAGTCTTGAGGAACTGTGCCACTGGCTCGAGCGTCGAGGCGTCGCGCGTTATGCGTGGCCGGAGCGCGCAGCGGTCTTCGAGCAGTTTCCGCGCAGCGCCTCGCTCAAGGTGCAGAAGAACGTGTTGGTGCAATGGCTTGAGGAGCAGTCGCGATGAGCACTGAACCTTTTGCATGTGCCGCTCCATCGCGTGATCGGTCCAACGGTCGCGCTCAGTACCTAGCGGCGCCGACTGGTCTGAGCCCAGAAAAAAACAACGAATAGTGCCGCTCGGGGCCTTGAATCATTCGTGGGTCTTTTTATAATGGTTCAACCTTTTACAAATTAATAAAAGGACAACAATAATGAGTGCACCTGCAACCGGATCCACCGCGCAACCATCGATGGTGGATGGCCAGGCTCGTCAGGCCTTGAAAGAAGATCTGGCACGTTTCGACTGCCGAGTTCACCAGCCGGACGACCCGCCTCTGTTTACCCGTGAACCCTGTTCGACGATGCAGACCGTGCATTGGCGCTGGAAAGATCTGGAACCCCTGCTCGAACGGGTCGGGCAGGCCATTGCCATCGGCTCCGGCGGACAGCGCCGAACCCTGCGCCTGGCCAATCCCGGACTGCCGTTCGGCACAACCCACACCTTCTGGGCGTCGATCCAGTACATCCTGCCGGGCGAAGTGGCCGAGGCCCACCGACACACCGCCAGTGCCTTTCGCTTCATTTTGAAGGGATCAGGCTGCACGACTACCGTCGGCGGCGAAATGTATTCGATGCATGAAGGTGACCTGGTGTTGACGCCGGCCATGGCCTGGCACGATCACGTGCACCATGGTGATGAGCCGATGATCTGGCTCGACGTTCTGGACATCAGCCTTGCCCGCTCGCTGCATGCCACCTTTTTCGAGCCGTACGACCAGCAGATGCAGCCGGTGGACGCTGTGCCTGAGCACTCGTGGCGCGCCTTCGGCAGCGGCATCATGCGCAGCCCGCGTGCGCAGCATCCGACCTCGGTCAATCCATTGCTGGTGTACCCAAGGCAGCAGGCTGAGCGCGCCCTGAGCATGGCCGAAGGTCTACAGCCTGATCCCTATGAGGATGTCGTGCTCGAGTACCAGGATCCGGTAAACGGCGGATCAGCGATGAAAACCCTGGGGATGAGCTTGCTCAAGCTTCGTCCTGGTTTTCAGGGCAGTCGGCGGCGGCATACCGGCAGCAAGCTGTACTGCGTGCTTCATGGTGAGGGCTCGACCATTGTCAACGGCCAGCAGTACGACTGGGCAGCCGGAGACTTTCTGGCAATCGCGCCGTGGTCCTGGCATCAACACATCAATCAGGGAGCCGAGGAAGCGTTGCTGTTCGAGGTCGACGACACGCCGACGATGAAGGCGCTCGGGTTTTATCGAGAGGAAGGGCTGGTGCAGGGCGACGGCCATCAAATCATGGGAGCGGAACAATGAAACTGGCAGTGTTCGATGAGTATCGAGTGGGTGTCGTGGTCGAAGATCAGATATTCGACATCACGACAGTGGTGCCTGACGCGCTCAGCGCCATGCCGCAGCAGCGCATGAACTGGTTGATCGGTCACTGGCAAGACGTGCAGCAGCAGGTTAGGGCAATGCTGCCGGATATTGCGCCAAAACTGCTGTCTGCGGTTAGTTTGCTGCCTCCCAGCCCCTGTCCCTCTCACGTGTTCGCGGCTCCCGCCAACTACCGCAAGCATGTGGGGGAGCTTGGAATGCGTTCAGTCAGTAAAGGGCGTACCGCGCGTGAACAAGGCTTCTTTCTCAAGGCGCCCGGTTCGCTGGTCGGAGCAGGGAACAGCATCATTCTGCCTTACGGCTCCGAGCGCCGCTTCGATCATGAATCCGAGCTGGCGGTGATTATCGGCAGGCAGGCACGCAACGTACCCCGGGCAGAAGCCATGGACTACGTGTTCGGCTACAGCTGCCTGATCGACGCGACCATGCGCATCGAGCCTGGCGTTGCGGAAGAAGAGCGCTCCATGCGCAAGTCGTTCGCCACGTTCACGCCACTGGGGCCCTATCTGGTAACCGCCGACGAGGTGCCCGCCCCGCAGAATCTGAGCAACCGGCTTTGGGTCAATGACGTTCTCAAACAGGACGCCAATACGCGGGACATGATTGTCGACATCGCGGAACTGATCGAGCTGATTTCTTCGGTGCTGACACTCAATCCCGGGGACGTGATTGCCACCGGTACCCCTGAAGGGGTAGGTCCGTTCGCTCCAGGAGATCGGGTCAGGATTGCTATCGAAATGATCGGTGAAATGGCGCTGGATGTGACTCAGGCACAGAGCCGTTCTCCACGCGCCTATTAACGGCGGACAGGTTCGGCGGCGTTGGTCGTCGGTGCATCAGGAGTCGTCATGTCCCGAATCGAGACCATAAAGGCTCACGCGGTACGCATGATTGCCAGCGACGGATTCGAGGGCATGTCCCTCAGGGCGCTGGCCAATGCCTGCGGCCTGCAGCCCGGGTCGATCTATGCCCACTATCGCAGCAAGCAACAACTGTTGGTCGAGGTGCTGGTGGAATATCTGGAAGACTTGCTGCACGACTGGCGCCTGCAGATCTCGTCACGACGGTCGCCTGTCAGGCAAATGCAGGCGTTCATCGAGGTGTATGTCAGCTTTCAGTCTGCGCGTCGTGATGAGCAGCGGATTCTGCAGTGGGATCGGCGCTCCCTTGAACCGGATGCCCGCCGGCAAGTGGATTCGCTGATGGATGACTACAGGGATGAACTGGTGCTCATTCTGCGTGCAGGGCATGAGAGGGGGTTGTTGTTTGTCGAGGATGTGGTCACCAGTGCCCGATTGTTCATCGGGTTGATGGTGGGTATGAGCGTACAGGCAGAACTGGACGGGGTGAGTTCCGGGCATCTGACAGTTTTGCTGTGGCGTTGCGTTCAGGGCATGACCGGCGTTGCCTCTGTAGGGCATCCCGAGTCCGTCCGCAGCGTCACTGTCTAGGGCAATACCGCGAATGTTGTTGTATCGCGTGCAAGGCTTTTCCTAACAACAATAAGAGTGAATAAGCACATGCAAAAGATCAACGTTCCCCAGGCCCTGCGCGCGTGCCGTGCGACGGGTTGGCAAGTGTGTGGCCTGCTGCTCGGCGTCTGCGCCAGTGGTGTGAGCATGGCGAGTCAAGCCGACTCGGCAGGGTTTATCGAAGACAGCCATCTGGATCTGCTCAACCGCAACTTCTATTTCTATCGCGACATGCGTAACGGCGCCCGCAACAATCTGGGCGCCAACTCGCGTAAGCCGGTGTCCGAGCGTAACGGATATCGATCCGAGTGGGCGCAAGGCTTGATGTCTTACTACCGCTCAGGGTTCACTCAGGGCACTGTCGGATTCGGCCTGGACGCGTTCGCCATGGTGGGGGTCAAACTCGACGGTGGCGGGGGCACGACCGGCACCAGCCTCGTGCCCTGGGGAGCTGACGGTCATCCGGAGCGGGAGTTTTCCAAGCTGGGCGGGGCGCTCAAGATGCAAATCTCAAAAACTGTTCTCAAATATGGTGAGCAAGTGCCCAATGTGCCGGTCTTTTCATCGAACCAGTTCCGCTTGCTGCCCAGTACTGCTACAGGTTTCAGCCTGGTCAGTAACGAATTCGACAAACTCACCCTGCAAGCCGGACATTTCACCGCAGCCAGCAGTACCGACTCCAGCCACAACGACGGCGAAATCACTACGGACTACACCGTACTGCCGCCGGCTCGTGCGGTCGATTATGTGGGGGGCAGCTACAAGGTCAATGAACAGCTCAGCTTCATGCTGTATGGCGACCAGCTCAAGGACATCTGGCGACAGTACTACGCCAACGCCACCTATGTGATGCCGTTGACCTCCAATACGGCGTTGTCATTTGCCTTCAATGTGTTCGATACCCACGACTACGGCAAGGCCAGGGGGGGTGAAATCGATAACACGTCCTGGTCGTTCCTGACCGGCTACAGCTTCGGCGCGCACAAGATTTCTGTGGGCTATCAGAAGATTGACGGCGACGAACCGTTCGACTGGGTGGCCTATGAAGGTACGCAAAGCGGTGCGGTTTACCTCACCAACGCCGGTGCGGTGGTGCCTTTCAGCGAGCCCAACGAGCAGTCGTGGCAGCTGCGCTATGACTTGAACATGGCCGCCTATGGCGTGCCGGGCCTGACGTTCATGGCCCGTTATATCCGGGGTGACGGAATGGACAACTCCAACAGCAACAACCCCTTTTACCGGCGAATTGGCAATTATGATCCCGATGCCAAGGACAACAAGGAATGGGAACGCAATATCGACGTCGGCTACGTCGTGCAATCGGGCAAGGCGAAAGACCTGAGCATTCGGGTCAGGCAGTCGACCCATCGTGCGAGCACAGGTACCCGCTGGCCTGATCATGACGAAGTCCGGGTGATCATCGAATATCCGATGAGTATCTTCTGACCACATAACCGGCAGCCTGTCTGCCGCAAACCCGAGGCATGAGCTGGTTCACCGGTGACAGGACGATTCGATGACAACTGCGCTACGACCCAAGCCTTTGCCGCCGATGTGGCTGTTGGTAATGGTCACCATGAGCGGCACCCTGGCCATGCACATGTTCGTGCCGGCACTGCCGTATTCGGCGGCAGAGCTTCATGTAACGGCCGGGCAGGTGCAGATGACCATCAGCATGTACATCATCGGCCTGGCTGTCGGGCAGTTGGTCTACGGCCCGCTCTCGGATGCAATCGGTCGCCGGCCCGCCCTGATGGCCGGGCTGGCGCTGTATTTGGCCGGAAGCGTGACCGCGGCACTGACCAGCGATCTGCATGTACTGGTGGTGGCCCGGCTGGTGCAGGCGCTCGGCGGATGTGCCGGGCTGGCCTTGGGGCGTGCGATCGTACGCGATACCTCGGACTCGCAGAACGTAGTTCCTCGCCTGGCGTTGTTGAGTTTGATGATGATGATCGGCCCAGGGCTTGCGCCTGTTCTGGGCAGTTTGATCGCTGCCACGCTAGGGTGGCGGACCATTTTTGTCGTACTGGCCGGGCTCGGTTCATTTGCGTTGCTTTGCTGTTGGTATCTATTGCCCGAAACAACCCGGCCAAGTGGGCAGCTCAATGTCCGGAGCGTACTGGCCGACTACAGACGCTTGTTAGGTTCTGCGCGGTTTTTGGGGTTCGCTTTGGGCGGAGGAATGGCCACCACTTCCATCTACGCGTTCATTGCCGCAGCCCCTTTCATTTTCGTCACCGAACTGCATCGGCCGTTGCATGAGGTCGGGATCTACCTTGGGCTGATGATCGCGGGCATGTCATTGGGCAATGCGCTGACGGGCCGATTGAGCCGTCGACTGTCGATCGACCAGTTGCTGCAAGGTGGCAATGTCCTGAGCATCACCAGCAGCTCTGTGTTGGTGATCCTGACTCTGTTGGGCTACCTGAGCCTTCCTGCCGTGCTGGCACTGATTTTCCTGTTCAGCTGTGGCATTGGTTTGAGCGGGCCTTGCGCGTTGACCAAGTCACTGAGCGTCAACCCTCACATCACCGGATCGGCAGCCGGGTTGTACGGGTTCATACAGATGACTGCGGGCGCAATCAGTACTTCACTCGTCTCACTGGGCGCCGATCCCTCGCTGTCCGCAGCCTTGGTATTGTTGGCGGCTGTGGTGATGGCGCACATTGGATTCCGCGTTGCGCTACGGCAGGAGAAAGTCCAGAGCTCTCCCTTTGCTCCCAATGTATGAGGCAGTAGAGAGGCTTGCGTTTCGGCTGTCCGTTGCTTTTCCAACGGCCACTATGGTTGGCGTTCCTAGACCCGACGGTGACTAAAGACTGCCTGGATCGCCGAAGAACATTTGGACAGCGCTCTAGCCGGGTTTTATGCAGCCAAAAAATAGAAATGTACCCCAAAAATACCCTCGATACCCCCAGCGGCATGCGCGATCGAGAATGGCGATTTCTGACTGCTGTCGAGGTGGGGCACATTGGACTTCAGTGTAGCGTAGTGGCTCTGTAGCTAGGAGCAAGGAGGACCTGCATAGCATTTGGGTTAACCGTCAATAGCGGCTGCTGGGACCAAGGCGGACTTCGCTGACACCCCTGCGAGAAATTAATGCGCTGACGCTATTCGCTCTCTCATCATCCCCATCAGCTCTTCGTTTTCCAGCGGTTTGCTGAGCAGGAAACCTTGCACTTCATGGCATTGGTCATCGCTAAGGAGGGCTAGTTTCTCGGCGGTCTCGACACCTTCGGCAGTCACCGTCATGCCCATTGCGTTGCCAAGATTGATGATGGCCTGGACCACGCTACGGTCGCTGCCGCTCTTGCCCAGATGCTGGACGAAGCGCTTGTCAATCTTGATGCTGTCAAATGGGTAGGTACGTAGGTAGCCCAGCGAGGAGTAACCAGTCCCGAAGTCGTCCATGTTCAGGCGCACGCCTAGCTCCTTCAGTGCATGCATGGTGTGCAGAGCGCCTTCACCGTCGTTGAGCATGACGTTCTCGGTAATTTCCAGTTCCAGGCGGTGGGCCGGCAAGCCAGTGGCGCGCAATGCGTCGCCCACGTCGCAAACTACATCGCTGCGGCTGAACTGGGCCGGCGACATGTTTACCGACACCATTACCGCCTGTGGCCAGCCGCGGGCCTTCATGCAGGCTTCCTGCAACACCCAGTTCCCAAGCAGCACAATCAGGTCAGACTCTTCGGCCAGCGGGATGAAACGATCTGGGCGTAGCAGACCCAGGCGCGGGTGTTGCCAACGCACGAGGGCCTCAGCCGAAGCGAGCGAGACCCCGTCGACCTTGAAGCGCGGCTGGAAATGCAGCACTAGCTCGCCACGCGGTATGCCCTCGCGCAGTTCGCTTTCCAGCACCCGCTTGTCCATCAATGCTGCATTCAGTTGGGGCGAAAAAAAGCGCCAAGTGTTCTTGCCCGCCTGCTTGGCGCTGTAAAGGGCTACGTCAGCGTAGCGGATCAAATCGCTTGGCGTACCGGGATATTCGGCCGACATCACTACCCCAAGACTCACGCTCACTTGAACGGTATGGCCCTCGACTCGCATGGGTCGTTTGATCGCCTCGATCAAGCGGATGCAGAATCGGTCCATGTCCCTGTGATCGCCTGGCCGGGTCACTACGACAATGAATTCATCGCCCCCCAGGCGGGCGACCAGGTCACTATCGCGCGTAGCCTGACCAAGGCGGCCGGCTACCTCGAGCAACACCGCATCGCCGGCCGGATGCCCAAGGCTGTCGTTGATCGGTTTGAAGTTATCAAGATCCAGTATCAGCAGCGCTACCTGGAGCGGCCCAGCACCAGTCATGGTTTGTTCGAGGAACCGGAACAGCTTGTTACGATTCGGCAGACCGGTAAGGGCGTCGTGCAACGAGAGATGCTGAATCTGGGCGTGTGCGGCTACTTCGTCGGTGATGTCGCTACAAGTGCCACGAAACCCAGTGCAGACGCTCTGGTCCACGATCGCGCGGGAAGCGATCCTGCAAATGCGCTGTTGGCCGAGATGATCCTGGTACTGGCAGCGTAGGGTGCCGGAAGAGCCTGTTGTAGCCAGACTGTGTAGCCAGGTCTGGAGATGGCTGGTATCACACGACATCATCTCGGTAATCGGGCGCTGTCGCCATACATCGACGGGGTGCCCGGTGAGTTCGCTAAACCGGTCCGACAGGTAGGTTAACCGCAGCAGCACATCGGTTTCCCAGATCCAGTCCGACGCGGCTTCGGCCACGGCCTTGAAGCGCTCCTCACTCGATTGCAGGGCGGCCCTGGAGATCATCAGGGCACGGTGGCTACGATCGATCCTGGTGCTGGCCCGCATCGCATAGCGTGCGAACTGTGCAATGGTCAGCGCAATCAGGAGCACGGCAATAGCGAGGGGCGTAATTACTGTCTGGATCAGTTGGGTACCAGGCTGCGGTAAATCCCAGGTGAGGGCGCGACCGCTGGCTTCGAGGGCAAGAGCACCGCGCCCTCGACGCAGATCGGTCGAATCGCTTACAGCCAGACCGGACAACCCTGCCGACTCGCCCAGCGCCAACAGCACCTTCGGCGAGAGCACGCGAATGAACACCATCACCGCGGTCGGTTCCGGCAGATGGTGGGGTTGGGCCTGAGGGCGAATTAGCGCAGCGCTGTACACCGCCGGCAGGCCACGAAATACGATAAATCCTGAAGTCGCCTGGTCATGCTGCGCAGCTTGGCGAGCAAGATGCAAGATCTTGCCAGCACTAGCGGTAAGCAGCTCCAGCCCCTGCTCGCTGAGCTGGCCTTCCAGCATGGCATACCGGGTACCGTCATCATCGAGCACGTATACCCCATCGTACCCATCGGAGGTGAAGAGCGTGGTTCCTACGTTGTCCTCGATGTATGCCCAATGCGTGTCGACCTGTCTTCCCAAGTGGTCATAGGCGGCCTGCCAATCGGCATGGGTCAGCAGGAACGTCCTGTCGTTCTTCTGCAACTGGTTGATGGCCGAATTAGCATGGAAGCGGCTTTGCTCCATTTGCCGAACGTCTAGCGCCTCGGCGAGGCGGTAGAGGGAGAACAGTCCCAGCAACAGGGCCAACAGTAGAATCAAGGAGAACACCATGATGAGTTGTCCAACCACATGACTACGGGTCGACATTTCATTGTCAGCAAACACATCCATTGTTTCACCATCGCGGTCAAGGTCTCCCAAAGTTGACCGGGGCGTAGGCTTGGAGGTCGATGGAGCTGACGATCGGTGGTGGCGCAAGTCCCCTAGTCGCCGTTGAGCGACGGACACTGAAAAGCACTGCTGGGCACAGCCTCTGGTTACATGCATGCAATAGGTAAACTGCCAGCCCGGCCGGTGCGCAGGCGAACAGCACCTTAATCACACCTCGCTTGAAGTGGAACAAAGCAATCGCAGCTGCAACTGCAATCACTGCGCAGGGCCAGTCAAGCGCAAGGGTTCAATGCAGATGATGTGTGTTCTGCCGGGACAAGGCGGATGCTCCGAAGATGAGGTGGGCGTTGAGGCTGCGCGGCTGTCCTACCGCTGACCTGTCCCAGGTGAACCTTGCCACGGCAGCAGGCTCGACAGTCAAAGCGGGGGAGGACTGGCGAGATGAACGCGATCACCCAGCAGATCACCCAAGAGCAGCGTCGTCTGGCTGCTGTGAACCGTTGGTTTGCGCTGTATGACGATGTCGAGCGCAGGCGCGATTGCCCAAGTAGCCACCACGAAGAGTTGCTTCGCCAGGCCGACGAGATGGACCGCCTGGGGCTCATTGACTGGCGCGAATGGCGAGACCTGCGGCGGCTCGCCGACCGCGGCTTACTCAAAGCCGTAGCCGGCGCGGACTACCATCCTTGTTCAAGGCTTTTGCGTTGATTTGGACGCTCGCAATGCCCGTAGCAATGATGATTAGCGCCACTGATCCGGCTCATGACCCAGCACATTGAACACTCTATGCTCACTGAACACCTGAACAGGGTAGGGCACTTTTCTGTCGCCCCTGACATTAGGGAGTTCAGCATGAAAGCCATTGTGTATAACGGCCCACGTGTCGTCGCGGTCAAGGATGTACCGGACGCAAGCATCGAGAAACCCACAGATGTGCTGGTGCGGATCACCGCGACCAACATCTGCGGCTCCGACCTGCACATGTATGAAGGCCGCACCACTTTCGAAGCCGGGCGCGTATTCGGGCACGAAAACCTGGGTGAAGTGATCGAGGTGGGCGTCGGGGGTCGACCGGGTCAAGATCGGTGACCGGGTCTGTCTGCCATTCAATATCGGCTGTGGGTTCTGCGAGAACTGCGAAAAAGGGCTCACAGGTTTCTGCCTCACGGCCAACCCAGGCGCTGCCGGTGCCGCATACGGCTTTGCCGAGATGGGGCCTTATCAAGGTGGCCAGGCGGAGTTGCTGCGTGTTCCCTATGCGGATTTCAATTGTCTGGTACTGCCGGAGGACGCACAGGAGCGAGAAGATGACTACGTGATGCTTTCACACATTTTCCCTACCGGTTGGCATGCAACCGAGCTGGCGGGTCTGCAGCCGGGCGAGAGCATTGCCATCTATGGCGCAGGCCCGGTCGGGCTGATGGCGGCGCACTCGGCAATCATCAAAGGGGCGTCCCAGGTGTTCGTGATCGACAACCAGCCGGATCGCCTGCAGTTGGCCGCGCAGTTGGGGGCAACGCCAATCAATGTTGTCGAGCAGAAGGCTGTGGAAGAGATCATAAACCTTACCCAGACCGTGATTTCGTCTCGAGAATCAGGGCTGAGACTCGCCTATTGGGCGAGCCTCCTTTTTCGTCAAAGAATCGGTTTACCGCCGGTGACAGCGTACCGTGAACCACTGATGTAGCTGGCCTCATCGGAGCCCGGCAGCACATAGATCGGAGCGACCTCAACCGGCTGCCCTAGTCGCCCCATGGGGTAACTGGAGCCGAAGTTTTTCACCGCCTCGTCGGGCATGGTGGCCGGGATCAGAGGCGTCCAGATGGGGCCAGGCGCAACGCTATTGACCCTGATTCCCTTCTTCCCTAGCAGCTGAGCCAAACCCGCCGTGAAGTTGGCAATGGCACCTTTGGTCGCGGCATAGGCCAGTAAGCTTGGCGATGGATCATCGGAGTTGACCGAACTCGTGTTGATGATCGAGCTGCCCTTTGGCATGGAAGGCAGGGCTGCCTTGCAGATCCGGAAGATGGCGGTGATGTTGGTATCGAAGGTTTTCACCCATTCATCATCGTCGATTTCTTCCAGGGCCTCATGGGCCATCTGGAAGGCGGCGTTGTTGACCAGGATGTCGATGCGCCCGAACTGTTCGACGGTCTTTTCCACGATGTCGTGGCAGTGTTGTTTCTGCGCCAGATCGCCGGGCAGCAGGAGGCATTGTCGGCCTGCAGCTTCGACCCAGCGCGCGGTTTCCTGCGCGTCTTCATGCTCATTGAGGTAGGCGATGGCAACGTCAGCACCCTCGCGGGCATAGGCGATGGCGACCGCCCGTCCAATGCCGCTGTCAGCCCCGGTGATCAGCGCAATCTTGCCTTCCAGGCGGTTGTGGCCGGTATACACCGCAATCTGGATAGGGATCCATCTTGCGTTGTGAACCGGGAACGCTTTGCGGCTGGGTCGGAAATGGCGGAGTAGGGAAATCGCGCATGGTAGAAGCTCCTGCAGTTGAGAACTGCTCTTACCGTTTCGAAGCATCGGATGCCTGTGCGTTGGGTTGAATGTGCACTTGGCACGACGAGCGGTGCCCTACTCGAATGCGAATTGAATTTCTGGTTGCATCGTTTGTTCTACCGAACTGACCTCCTCGCGCTCTTCTCGCCGGGAGGCGCATTGCAGGAGGAACAAGTGCCTCGAATCATTACCCCCGCGACCCCGGAGCATGAAATCAGCGAACATAACGCCAGGATGTTCGGGTCCCCCAAAGAGCGTCTGGACTTCTACCGGCGTGAGATCCAGTACGAAACCAGTATTCTGGCCAATCGTACCGACGCCTACCTGGCTGCACAGTCCTTTCTGGTCATCGCGTTCGTTTCCTCCATGGGCAACCTCAACCAAGGATGGGGAGAAATGTTTACCCTGATCGTGCCCGCGTTCCTCGCCTTGCTGGGGGTGTTGAGCTCGCTCAATGCCTGGCCTGGGATACGGGCAGCGTACAACATCATCGATCATTGGCAACTGAAGCAACGTCACTTGCTACAGAGCGAGCCCATCATGGGGTTGGCATACGATGAGTCGCCTCTGTTCTGCGAAGCCGAGACATCCCGAGCAGGACATCGAAAGTCGCTGCTGTTTTCGCTACGTACACCGTGGATCTTTCTGGTGTTCTGGCTGCTGCTGGGTAGCTATTCGGTGTACATCCAATTGGCGTGATAACGCATCACCCGTCGATAGTACGGCCCCTGGAAAGGGGGCCGATGTGTAGAGAAAAGGGTCAGGCAGCCAGCGCCTTGATCAACTGCCCATTGAAGGCCGGAATATCGTCCGGTTTGCGGCTGGTGATCAGGTTGCCGTCCACCACCACCTCTTCATCAACCCAGTTACCGCCTGCGTTGCGAATATCGTCCTGCAACGTCTTGAAGCTGGTCATCCGCTTGCCCTGGGCCAGCCCGGTCGACACCAGCAGCCAGGCGCCGTGGCAGATGACCGCCAATGGCTTGCTTGCCGAGTTGTGGCTTTTCACCAGCTTCTGAGCGCCGGGTATCAGCCGGATGGTGTCGGAATTCTGCACGCCGCCCGGCAGCACAATGGCGTCATAGAGATCCAGGTGGGCACTGTCGAACGTCGCATCCACGGCAAATTCGTCGGCGGGCTTGTCATGGTTCCAGCCGCGTACACTCCCTTCCTTGCCACTCAGGATGTCGACCACGGCGCCGTTTTTTTCCAAGGCTTCACGCGGACCGGTCAGTTCGATCTGTTCAAAACCATCGGTGACCAGGAAGGCCACGCGCTTGCCGCTCAGTTGTGCATTCATTGTTGAATCTCAGTTTTCCGATGGGCCTGAAAGAGGAGGCCACCTATCAAGCTCGAAGTTCAAAGACGATGTTTTGAGTTGCCGTTCCACGTCCTATGTCGCCGCCTGGCTTTCCAATTGAATTTTTCTCGTCCATCTCCCCTCACAGACGCATGAGTGAAAGGGAGAGACTCACGTGGCTGGACAGCAACTGTACGTTATCGACTACACGCTCCATGGCGAACGCCGAACATTCATCATCCGTTTGGAAAAAATGGACAACGCCGTTGCCTGGCATTGGGCTAGCTGCGACGCAGGGGTTAGCATCATTCCCAGATTTTGTCAGCAGAACATCAAGATGGTCAGCCGGCCCATGGCCGAGCGCTACGGGATCGCGAATGTGAAGTGGCGATTGGCAGGCGATGGTCCGGAGTTCATTGCGCCGCCTATCGCTGTCGAAAAATTTTCGGAGAAGGGTGTGGGCGGTTAGCGGCTTACAGCTGACCCAATTCACTGGAGGCTTCGCGATGCAACCAAAAACTGAAGGTCATGAGGAGCACGGGCCGAGTGGTGTGCCTTTCATCAACGATCCGGAAAAACCTACCTCACCACCTTTGAATGACGCTGATGCCACGGATGCCGCAGAAGCTGAGGAAGACATCGAAGACGATGGCCAATCTCTCTGACTAGAAGGAGCATGTGATGGACAACTATCACCTCAGCCCGACTTCTGAAGGGTGGGAGCTGAAGAAAGCAGGCGCTGAGCGGGCCTCGAAGCGAGCTGCAACCAAGCAGGAACTGCTGAGCTCGTTGCGGGAGTTTTTTGACGGCAAAACCGCATCGGTAAAGATTCACAAGGCCGACGGTACCCTTGAGGAGGAGCGTACCTATCCACGCTCTGCTGACCCGCGCCGTACAAAGGGTTGAACACGATTAGCGCCCGTGACCTCGGCATCAACGTCGCGGGCACTAACGGCTTGTATCTTTGGTTGCTAGCCAGCTTCCTCATGGGCAAGCGGATTCGCTCAACCGTGGCGGTAGCCGCCTACCAGGTGCTGATAGATCAGCAAGGCTTAGACACTCCAAGAAAGCTAGGCCGTGCATCCCATTCACTGCTCGTTCGTCTACTGGGCCAGGCGGGTTATACCCGCTATGACGAGTCTACGGCTCGACGACTACATATGCTGGGCGACAAGCTGGAAGCTGAACTCGACCATCAATTGGGCGTGCTGCAAAACGGCGAACAGAACATTGATGGATTTCAACAGTGGCTGCTGTCATTTGAAGGGATTGGGCCCAAGACGGTTGAGATTTTCATGCGCGAGGCGTCAGCGCTGTTATCGGCACAAGGCGAGGAAGGGTAGCTGGGACGTGGCCTAGTGCTGCCATCGACGTTTCCACCCATGAGTGAAACACTCGGAAATCCACTATGGACTGGAGAAGCTCATGAAGCTCGATGTCGAGGGCGTGTCACTGTCAGGGATGGCAGTCGTGGTTGTCGAAGATGATGAGACACTACGGATGCTTCTGGTGGATATTCTCACCGAAATGGGCGCCGACTGCGATGGCTTCAGCAATTCGGAAGATGCGCTGATTTCCATGATGGGCAGCCACGATGGCTGCTCCCTGGTCGTTGTCGATCACGGTGTACCGGGAAGCATCAAGGGCATGGAGTTCATTTCCATGGTTCATGCAAGGTGGCCTGGATTACCGGCAATTCTCACTTCGGGATATCACCTGGACGCTTCAGAGGTTACCCCTCCCGTAACATTCCTTTTCAAGCCGTGGTCTATCGAAGAGCTCGCAGAGGCTATCGGTAAGGCCCTTCAGGCGACGCCCTTGAGAGCTTCGCTAAATCCATCTGGCCATAAGCTGATCTAACGCTGCTGATTGTCACGGGCCGCATCCTCTCCCAACTGCTCGACGGGCTTTTCGGGATGGGCTTCGCACTGGCTGCCCATGGCCCGGTACTCCTTGCGTAGCTTATGAATTTGCTGATTGTCGAGCGCTTCGAGATCGAGCACCGACTGGTGTGCTGATTTGGTTGCCCTGATCAGCTCGTCCAACTTCACATGGATGATGTCGTTATCACGATTTTGGGTGTTCTGGATGAGGAACACCATGAGGAACGTGATGATGGTGGTGGATGTGTTGACGATGAGCTGCCAAGTATCGTTGTAGTGGAACCAGGGCCCGGAGGCTGCCCATATGGCGATCAACACCACGGCGATCAGAAAAGTGCTTGGCTTGCCCGCGTGATTGGATAGCCATTGGCAAAATCGTGCGAATTTCATTTTTTGCATCTCCACAGGTGTCTAGAAACTCTGACCACAGCGAAGCGTTGAAATCTTTTTTTACATTTCGTCAGTGTGGCCGGCGAACGGGATAAGCGCAGCGGAACGACGTGAAGCGACTAAACGTCGAATTTCAGTCGATACCTATTTTGCAGGCCCCTGCGCACATGACCTTTATCGTCTGGTTCGCCATGCTCGGCGCAGTCTTGTTGCTACTCGCGCTCTCATCCTCGTATTTGCGTTGGATACCTGTTACGTCCTCGGTGGTGTGCCTGGGTCTAGGCATTGCTCTGGGCTCGCCCGGGCTGAGCTTCCTGCAGCTTGATGTCGCCCAGTCGAGTGGCTGGATGGAGCATCTGACCGAAGTCGCCGTGTTGTTTTCGCTGTTCTTCAGCGGCCTGAAGCTGCGCCTGCCCTTGGGTAACCACAGATGGTGGGGGGCCTTCTACCTGGCTGGGCCGGTCATGGTGACCTGCATCGCTGGCGTAGCACTGGTGGCGCATTACGGCCTGAATCTGGGGTGGGGTATCTCGGTGATGATCGGTGCCATTCTCGCGCCTACCGACCCAGTCCTGGCGACACTTGTTCAGGTGGTCGATGCTCAGGATGACGATCCTGTCCGTTTCAGCTTGTCTGGCGAGGCCGGTCTCAACGACGGGGTGGCTTTTCCTTTCGTCATGCTTGGTTTGTTCCTTCAGCAGAACACAGGGGAGGCGTGGCTGGGCGATTGGCTAGTCAAGGACATGTTGTGGGCCGTGGCTGCTGGACTGCTTTGCGGCTACTGGATGGGAGGCGGTCTGGGCAAGCTCACGCTGTTCCTGCGCCTGCGTAACGACGACAGCACTGTGTCACCCAACGACTACCTGGCCCTGGCATTGATCGCGCTCGCTTACGTGATTGCCGAATCGATCCAGGCCTATGGGTTCCTGGCGGTATTCGCCGCGGGGTTGGGCCTGCGCCAGGCCGAAGTGCAGACCTCTACCAATCCGGATGCTCCAGCTGCGGAGCATTTGGTGCAGCCAGTGGTGGGACACCAGCACGTGGCGCCAGAGTTGGCGGTAAAAGGGGATGTGGAAGGGCTTGAGGATTCACAGGTGGCTGCCGGGATCATGCTGGGAGACATGCTCGCATTTGGCGGCCTGGTTGAACGAGCGCTGGAGGTCTTTCTGGTGACCTTGCTCGGCGTTGTGCTGGTCGCCCATTGGGATTGGCGGGCCCTGATCATTGCGGGGGCGCTGTTCCTGGTGATTCGGCCTCTGAGCGTCATGCTGATGCCGTTCCGGAAAATGCTGGATGCGAGGCAGCGTGTGCTGCTGGGGTGGTTCGGCATTCGGGGCATTGGTAGCTTCTACTACCTGTTCTATGCCATCAATCACGGCTTGTTACCAGGCTCTGCAATGGAAGTCGGCAATCTGGTGCTGTCAGTTGTGGCGTTGAGCATTATGCTGCACGGGCTCAGCGTGCAGCCGCTGCTTGCGCGTTACGAGGCGTGGAAACGGAGTGCTTGTGAATAACGCACGTTCATAAAAATGCCAGGGCGATCCTTCGCCCTGGCACATTCAACGTAGGCCAGCCGCCTTAGCTGTTGCGACCGCCGCCATGGCTGTTCTGTCCGCCTTTGCGGCCAGCCTCCGAGGCGCGTTCACGGTCATTGGCAAAGTTGCCGCCTGAGGATTGGCCACCCTTGCGCCCCGCCTCGGATGCTTTCTCCCGGTCGTTGGCAAAATTGCCTGGGTTGTTCTGTGCAGTGCCGCCTTGATGCCCGCGATTGGTTTGGTTGTTAGCCATGATCTTTCACCTCATGTCAGTCACACAGGAAAGTCTGTGTTCAAGTCCGACTGCTACCCCTGGGGCAAACACTCCCACAAAATCGCCTTCACCGGACGAAACGCATGAAGTATTTGACGCTTTATTTCATGCGTCCTAGAGCCTGCGCCGCAAGTAGCTTGGGTTGGCACCCATCAGTTCTCTGGCATTGTTTCCACCAAAGGTGGCCGCTCAAACAAATCCCCGCATGCCGTTCGATCAGCGAACCGGCTGAACTCAGGTTGCCAGAGTCGGGTCGATAGCTGACGCAGGAGCGAAAGGGGCGAACTGTGCAAATTGACGCGTTATTGATGGAGCTACTCAATGCTCGCGGCCCTGGCGGCCAGGAAGATGAGGTGCAGGCCATTTGTCTGCGGGAGTTGGCCTCCCTCTGTGACGATGCGCATATTGACCGGGCAGGCAATGTCGTTGGAGTCGTCCGCGCTGGGCCCTCCAGTGATCCAGAAGCTGCCATCAGGGTCATGGCGCACCTTGATGAGATCGCAATGATCGTCAAGAACGTCCGCAAGAATGGAACGTTGGAAGTTCTGGCCTTGGGTGGTGCTCAGCCGATCAGCTTCGGTGTCTGCCCAGTCGAGATTCTCGGCGATGAACAAACCCTGCCCGGTGTTCTGTCCTATGGGTCGATGCACAACAGCGGTCGGACTTCCAATGGGCGAGATGTGCTCGCAGGCGATGTTCAGTGGAAGGATGTATATGTGGTCACACGCATGTCGAAGCTTGAGCTGGAAAGCGCTGGCGTGCGCCCCGGCACCCGTGTGGTGCTCAGTCAGCATTGGCGTAAACCTTTCAGTGTCCAAGACTGTGTGGCTGCCCATTTTCTTGATGACCGTGCACCACTCGCTGCGGTAATCGAGTGCGCCCGCTTGCTGCGAGCAAGGCGTGAGGAATTGCACCAGGATGTGTGGTTCGTCTTGACCACGCTGGAAGAGGAATCCAATGCCGGTGCGCTATACGCTGCTGCCAGGTTACCGGGAGAGACCACCATTGCAGTCGAGGTCGGGCCGGTGCTTGAAGAATATGGAACGGAGCTTACGGCCAACCCGATCATCAATACCGGCGACCAGAAGGGATACTACAGTCGCACCGTGGTGCAGGCGCTGATGGCCGCCACTCGGCGGGCAGGGTATATCCCCCAAGCGGCGTTGCTGGTGGATTTTGCTTCCGATGCCAGCGTGGTGTTGAGCACAGGTATTGATGCCAAGGCTGGATGCATTGCGATCCCGACCGAAAATACCCATGGTTTCGAGATGGCCCTTATGGAGGGGATCTCGGCCTGTGCCGTTACGCTCGTCGAATATCTGATGGATCCGGAGCCAGGCCATCCGTCCGACGCTTCGTTACCGAGATGAAGGCTGCTCTGAAATATCGCCACGGTGTTCGTAGACCGCAACATGCATATCCGTTGGTTCACGCCCCGGGCCAAGGAGATTTTCAGCATGCTCCCGGTGGATACCGGGCGCTCGCTGCTGGATATCACCCATCGTCTCAATTATCCAGAGTTGGCCGAAGACGCTTCGTCCGTGTACGAGTCGCTGACCATGCTGGAGAGGGAAGTCAGCAGGGCCGATGGCCGCTGGTACATTGCCCGGCTATTGCCGTACCGTTCCAGCGAAGACCATATCGATGGGACGGTGCTGACGTTCATCGACATCACCAAGCGTCGCGAGGCTGAAGAAGATCTGCGCCTGGGCCAGGAACGCATGCGCCTGGTCGCCGAGAGCACCCACGATTTTGCCATCATCATTCTCGATGAACACGGCAAAATCACCGACTGGAACACCGGCGCTGAGCTGATCTTCGGCTACACCGCTGAAGAGGTCGTCGGCGCCTCCTACGAGCTGATTTTCTCCGCAGAAGATCGCAGCGCGGGTGTCTCTCAGACCGTGAGGCTGCACTTATTTGAGCTCCAAGAAGCCTTCTCGTCTGAGTAGTTCCACATTCGATGGTTTCACCACTACTTGACTGAGTTCCGCGGCAGAGAACCATCGGCATTCTACGATTTCGTGTGATGCTCGAGGCTGGATGGACGCTGGGACGGTCATGCGATAGAGCCAGTGCTCCTCTCCTGGAAGCACGCTGTGTCCCAGAAACTGAGCGTCGGTAAGTTGCAGGCTGGTTTCTTCATGCAACTCTCGACAGGCCGCCTCGAACTGGGTCTCACCAGGATCAATTTTTCCGCCTGGTAGTGACCACTCAGGAGCTTCTTTGCGCACCATTAGAATTTTACCGGCTTGCAGGCAAATGGCAGTGGAATGCAACTCTCTCAATTGGCTCATGGCGGTTCCTCCGGTATGTACGGAAGGCCCAAACCGCACGCCAAAGTTCATGTCGTAAGGTGAACGGTTTAACCAGCCCAAGCGCCTAATGCCAGTCAGTTAAGCCTTAGTGGCAGCTATTGGGGCTGCTTTGCAGCCCATCGCCGGCAAGCCAGCTCCCACAGGTACCGCGCAGATCTCAAGCTTTGCGCAGTCCCTGTGGGAGCTGGCTTGTCGTGGCGACGAACCGCTGCGATGGGCCGCACAGCGGCCCCAAATGGCTTAACTGACCGACATTAGCCCAAGCGCCTGCCTCAAATCCGCGATGTAGCTATGGTGAGCTCTCGTAACCATAAGACTAAAGTCGCAGGAGGCCGGCATGCGTATTCGCGGTGATGTTTTTTGGGATTGGACAAACCCAGCGCTTCATCATCGGTCTCACGGCGAGAACTGGATGAATCTCGAGATCGTTACTCACTTAAGCGTCACCGAGATTTTTCTAAGAGCCAAGCCCACACAGCATCGCTGGGGTCATTGGACGGCAGAGAATCATCCAGAACGGCCGACTAGCAACAGGTGAGGCGCCGATCGTTGCCGCTGCCCGTGAGACTATTTAGCGGAGGCCAGCATTGAGTCGCCCATTGTAGTTGAACATCACGCTATGCCAAGGCTCTGACCAGTAATGGTAAAGCGAGGACGTTCCAATGAGCATCGAACGCAGCATCCCCGAGCTTGAAGCTTGGTACGCACAGTACGAGGACATCAGCTACCGGCGCGAGTCGCCGTATGCCTATCACCATGAGCTGGTCCAAACGGCTGAGGCCCTGCGTGACGACGGCGCCATCGACTGGGACGTCTGGCTAGCGCGCAAGGCGCTGGCCGACCAGGCGCCGGTACGGGCGCTGGAGGATGCAGTGAAGGCCCATGTCAGTGACCCGGACGCATGAAAGCCCTCAGGATCGCCACCTTCAACATCAACGGTATCCGCAGCCGCCTGCCGGCCTTGCTGGCCTGGTTGGAGCGTGAACGGCCCGACATCGCCTGCCTGCAGGAACTCAAGGCGGCGGATCGGCAGTTTCCGCGCCAGGAGATCGAAGCGGCGGGTTATGGCTGCCTGTATCTGGGGCAGCCGGCGTGGAACGGCGTGGCCATCCTGACGCGTGACAGCGAGCCGCTCGAAGTCCGTCGCGGCCTGCCCGGCATGCAGGACGATGACCAGAGCCGCTATCTGGAAGCCGCGGCGCACGGAGTACTGGTGGGCTGCCTGTACCTGCCGAACGGCAACCCGCAACCCGGCCCGAAATTCGACTACAAGCTGCGCTGGTTCGAGTGCCTGCTCAAGCATGCGCAAGCGCTTTACGGCAGTGGTCATCCAACGATACTGGCCGGTGATTTCAACGTGGTGCCGACGGATATGGATATCTACAACCCTCGCTCATGGGTCAAGGATGCGCTGCTTCAGCCCGCGTCGCGGGCGTGTTTTGAACAGCTGCTGGCGCAGGGCTGGGTCGATGCCATTCGCCATTTGTATCCTGACGAGCGCATCTACACGTTCTGGGATTATTTTCGCAATCACTGGGCCCGCAATGCCGGGTTGCGCATCGATCACCTGTTGCTCAACCGCGACCT
The DNA here is from genome assembly GCF_000935045.1 of Pseudomonas sp. 10-1B. Lineage (GTDB taxonomy): Bacteria > Pseudomonadota > Gammaproteobacteria > Pseudomonadales > Pseudomonadaceae > Aquipseudomonas. The sequence goes on along the minus strand of NZ_JYKS01000011.1, from coordinate 117,357 downwards.
TGCCCCGTACCTGAAACAGGCGGGCGTCGATGCGTGGGTGCGAAACGAAGCCAAGGCCAGCGATCATGCGCCCGTCTGGATCGAGTTGAGCGAGCGCCGCCGGCGCCACTAGTGCACGGCAACCAACCTTCACGCAAAGGTGCAGTCACTACCGATAGGCGCCCAGCGTTTTCGGGCCGTGGAGGTGATAGATGCACTTTGTCTGCCTGCTGCGCGCCTGGATTTCTGTTGGACAGAAACCCAGGCGGTATCAGGTGGCCAACCGAACCTAACCCTCCTCGTGATCGCTCACCGGCGTCGGCGTTGGGCATGGGTGATGACGAACCCAGCAAGGAGCCCGATAACTGCCGCACTCAGCAACATAGGGGTTCTATCTTTCGGGGTTCTCCACCCACCCTCGATACTTCGCCGACCGCTTGGCGGCTCGAAGAGATTGCCTGAGGACTGCTGTGCACCAGGACTGCGGTCCAATCCCCACCGAGTAAGCCATCCAGAAAGTCCCGGCAGCCCTGGCACCAGATAGCTGGCCAAATGCGCGAGGCGGGCGCTTGCACCGACGGTGGTGCTTGCGCGAGGTGAGATCGCACAGGCCACCATGGCCTTGGCTACGAGCTCTGGATCGTAGATGGGCCCTGGTGGTTTGAGCGCATGGCCGGTGTAGTTACCGCCATCACGAAAGCCAGGGGTATCCATCACGGCTGGATAGATGTCACAGACGTGAATGTTGGGGAATTCTGTGAGCTCGCCCCTGAGTGCCTCAGTGAGCCCGCGCAAGCCGAACTTGCTGGCCGAATAGGCTGCGGCATAGGGTTGGGCCACCCAGCTGCCCAGAGACAAGGTGTTTATCAGCGTGCCGCTGCCCTGTTTCTTGAAGTACGGCAGCGCCACATGGGCCCCTCGAAGGTAACCCACCAAGTCAGTCTGGATGACCTGCTCATGGGCTTCGAGCGGTGTCTCCTCGAAACTGCCCACCGCACCTACACCTGCGTTGTTTACCCAGATGTCTATTCGGCCTTGGCCAAACTCGGCAGCACGGGCTGCCAAGGCTTGTACCTGATCGCTCTGGGTCATGTCGGTGGTCACGGTCACCGCATCGGTGCCGCAATCGGTGCATTCGTCGAGCGTTTCAAACAGTGCTTGCTCATCTCGTGCCGCCAGTACCAGACGCGCGCCTTTGCAGGCAAAAGCATGAGCTGCGGCGCGGCCTATGCCGCTGGACGCTCCGGTGATGACCACCACCTTGCCGCGCAGCGGGCCCCTGATCGGCGAGCGAGTCAGCGGTGGCGGCTCATCGGCGGGTGTAACAGGATGGTTTTCCGGCGCCGTGAAAGTCTCAGTGACTTCAACGGGTGACAGCTGGAGGGATGTGCCGTCCACAAGTCTCAGGGTCAAGTTGCTGATCGTGCCGGCCACGCGATCAGGAAACACCGGCTCTCCTTCAGCATCCAGACTGTCGTAGATGAACCGGTTGCCTTCCAGCCATCCCACAGCTGTCAGAAGCTCGGGGCCAAGGTAATATTTGCCATCCTGAAAGAAGCCTGGGAACTGGTGGGCGCGTTCAAGATTTTCAACGCAGTACCGTTCTCCCGGCTTCATACCTGTCGCTTGATCAATCATGGTGCAAGCTCCTGTGAGGTTTATACGTAGTCAGGGCCCAGCGTCCCTGATGCCGCCCCTGGAACAAGGATCACCTTGCGGCAGTTGTCCTCTTTCTGATCGAACATCTTGTAACCCATTGCGGCCTCCTCCAACGCAAGGCGGTGGGTGACGATCAGCTCGGGCTGGAGGCGTCCGGCTTCGATGTGTTCGAGCAGCTCGGGAAGGTATTTCTGGACATGGGTTTGCCCCATCTTGAAGGTCAGCCCTTTGTCGAAAGCATCGCCGAACATGAAGCCGTGAATGAACCCCGCATAGACCCCTGGCACGCTGACTACGCCGCCACGTCGCACAGCCGCGATGCTCTGGCGCAGGGCCTTGCCGCTGCTGCCTTCCAGTTTCAAGGCCGTCATCACGGTTTCCGTAGTGCTGCCTTTGGCTTCAAACCCGACCGCATCGATGACCGCGTCTACACCACGCATACCCGGTGTCTGGCGAATGATGCTGTCGGCAGGATCATCATCTTGTTCAAAGTTGATCGGGATGACGCCGTAGGCCTCCTGGGCGTAGGCCAGCCGGTAGTCATTGTCATCCACCATGAAGACGGTGTGGGCGCCCAGCATCCGTGCGCAGGCGGCACTGAGCAGGCCCACTGGTCCCGCACCGTAGATTGCTACCGATGAACCTTGGCTTATCTCGGCATTGATGACCGCTTGCCAAGCGGTAGGGAGGATGTCAGAGAGGAACAGCACTTTGTCATCGGCGAGGGTCGTCGGCACTTTGAATGGCCCGACATTGCCTTTGGGTACCCTGACGTAATCAGCTTGGCCTCCAGGGATGCCGCCATACAGATGGCTGTAGCCAAACAAAGCAGCGCCGGGTGGAATGCCCTTTTTGTTGATGATCGATCCGCGACCGGTATTGGTCGTTTCGCAGGCAGCGAACAGATCGTGCTGGCAGAAGAAGCAACTTCCACAAGCAATCACAAATGGAATCACGACGCGGTCGCCAACCCGCAAGTTCGTCACGTCTCTACCGACGTCCTCGACGATGCCCATGAACTCGTGGCCGAAGATGTCGCCGTGTTCTGTTTCCGGGATCTTGCCGCGATAGAGGTGGAGGTCGGAACCGCAGATTGCGGTGGCGGTCACCCTCAGAATGATGTCGTCTGCGTCTTGGAGAATGGGGTCAGGGACAGTGTCTACCCTGACATCGTTAGCGCCGTGGTAGGTGAGTGCTCTCATGGTCTTGCTCCTGCATCACAAAAACGTGGGGGTATGCAGGGGAAGGCTTTTGGGCTGGCAAAGTTCAGACCAACTGGTTCAGTGGTGGTGGGATGCAGGCTTGGTCGGGACAACATCCTCATTCAGAATGGAGCAGTAGTGATGCGCTTCCATGTCGAAAAACGTCATTCAAGGGCGTGATTCGGGACGTGCGATTGCAAATGCCGCTAGCCATCGTTCAGTTCGCCCTAGTTTACTGATACCCATTCATTCCGCTTGGCGAACCTTTGGCGGATGAACTTTCCCGCTGAATATACGAAAGCCAAAGGTGTTGTAGAACCAGGTCACCGGCATCAGCAGTGCAAAACCAGCCAGCATGAACGTTTGGCTTGTCCTGCTTGATGCGGCGTCGAATAGCGTGAGGTCGGGAGGAACGATCAGTGGGAAAATCGTAATGACCATCAGCGTGAACGCCAAGACGAACAGGATAAGCGCGCACATTAGCGGCAATACGTCGTGCCGACTTCGAAAACTCGCCCAAAAAGCGATAAAGGAAACAAGAGCAGTCCCGCCAGCAGGGCCGAGCACGGAAGGGCTGGAAAGTCGCTGCGCATAGACTGTCGCCATGCTGAGTGTCCAGAACAGCAGAATAATCACCAGCACAAAAGTGGCCACGCAAAGAAGTTGAGCTTGCCTGCGCGACGTTTGCTGTAACTCAGATTCGCTTCGCCAATACAGCCAACAGGCTCCGAGCCACGCATAGCCCACAACCAGCACGCCCGCGCAGTAGAGTGCGAAAGGGCTTGTCCATTCCCAGCCTGTTCCAGTGAATTGCCCGTTTCGGTGGGAAATGCCTTGTACCAAGGTACCCAGCGCCGCGCCTTGGCATCCCGCGGCTATCAACGACCCGCACATATGTAGTGCGTCTATGCCTCGCTTGATAGTCGGGTTTTCTGTGTAATCACGAAACTCCAAGGCCATGGCGCGGACGATCAACGCCAGGAACATGGCAATGAACGGCACGTACAACGCAGGCAATAGAATCGCATATGCCAGAGGAAACAGCGCTAAAAGCCCCCCGCCTCCCAGAACCAGCCAGGTCTCGTTGGCATCCCAGATCGGCAAGATGGACACCGCCATGGCGCGTCGTCGCCTGGCGCTTCGGGTGAACCCCATGATGATACCCACTCCCAGGTCAGTACCGTCGAGCAGGACATAGCTGAGCACAGAGAAGGCGAGAGCCGCCGCTGAAAGTAATACGATCAGGTCACCTTCCAGCATAGGTTGCACCTCAGGGCTTGCCGATTTCGTCTGGGAGGGTCGGCTGTGGTTGTTGTTCTCCGGGTTTGGCCGGATGACGCAGAATACGCAGCAATACCCACAATCCGATGCCGAACACCACCAGATAGAACATCAGAATGACGCCGGTAGAGACGAGGACCTGCTCGCTGGAGATTGGCGATGCACTGTCCGCCGTTTGCAGTAATCCATAAACCGTGAAGGGCTGGCGGCCAACCTCGGTAACCACCCAACCGCTGATCATGGCCATGAAACCGGCAGGGGCCATCAGCACGGCGCAACGGTGCATCCAGCGCGCAGTGTAGAAGCGTTGTCGATGGCGCAATACCAGGCTGGTGACCCCGAGCACCACCATAAGCACGCCCAGGCCCACCATCAGGCGAAAGGCCCAGAACACAATCGCCACGGGGGGCGTGTCCTCAGGCGCAAATTCAGTGAGCGGTCTGATCGTGCTGCTCAGGTCATGGCGCAGATATAGGGAGGCTATGCGTGGTATAGCCAGCTCGAAATGATTGCGCTGCTCGGCCGTGTCGGGCAACGCAAACAAACGCAGGGGTTCACCTGCACCAGGGGGAGGGCGCTCCCACGCGCCCTCCATCGCAGCCACCTTCTGGGGTTGAAACCTCAGCGTGTTTTCGCCATGCAGATCGCCTGCGACAACCTGGAGCGGTGCGAGGACCGCAATGGTCCACATCGCCATGGAGAACTGCACTCTGGCGTGGTGGTCAGATGACGCGTGCAATAATTGCCATGCACTCGCTCCGGCGATTAGCAGAGCTGTGGCCAGGAAGGTCGCCAGCATCATATGGACGAAGCGGTAGGGAAAAGAAGGATTGAAGATAATTGCCCACCAGTCCTGCGCGACAAACCGTCCGTCTGTACCAATGCCGAAGCCACTGGGCGTGTGCATCCAGGAGTTCGCAGACAGGATCCAGAATGCGCTGATGACTGTGCCGACAGCCACAGCCCAAGTGGCGAAGAAATGCAGCCTGGGGCCAACTTTATTCATGCCGAACAGCATGATCCCGAGGAAACCTGCCTCCAGAAAAAACGCAGCCATCACCTCATAAACCATCAGGGGCCCGAGGATCTCCCCGGCCTGGGTGGCGAGCCGTCCCCAGTTGAGGCCAAACTGATATTCGAGTATCAGGCCTGATGCGGTACCGATGGCGACGTTGAGCGCGAATATTTTCAGCCAGTACCGATAGAGATCCAGATAAACCTGCTCCCGACGCCGAAGCCACAGGGCTTCCAGCACCAACAAAAAATTCGCCAGACCAATGCTGAACGCCGCAAGCACAATATGAAAGCTGATGGTTACGGCAAACTGTATACGCGCTGCGAGCAGCCCCCACTCAACACTTTCCATAGGGTTTCCTCTGTTCGGCGCGCTCCCTACATGATTTGATCTGTTTCGGGCACGGCGTGAGCGATATCGTCAGCATCCGGCTGCGCATGAAGCAGGATGACAGGCACCGATTCCTCCCACCCCGTTGCCACATTATCTTCATGAGGAATCTCCTTTTTGCGGTATTTGCCTAGTGTTGGCCCAGGGGGGAGGGTGGGCCGTGCGAGGCGGGCGACGGGCGGGCCGACCGTTCAGGCGCCCCTGATGCCCAGGCCCTCTCGACCTGGTGCCGAGAGGTTGGCTTCTTGTGGCAACGCGGTGACCTTGATCGCCCGCACCGGTACGGCGAACTTGGCGCCCACCTTGGAAAAGCGCTCGAGCAGGTGGAAGTTGATGGCCTGCTGGATGTCCATGTATAGGTTGTAGCCAGGGTCCTTGACGATGTACACGCACTCGAACTCCAGCGCTTCCTTGCCAAAGCCGCGCAAGTGAGCACGGTCGAAGCGCACCTGCTGCTGCGCCTTGATAGCCTCTTCAACGATGGCAGGCGCTTTTTTCACTGCCTCGGTTGGCGTGTCGTAGGACAGGCCGAACTCGAACACGATGCGTCGTTCCTGCAGGCGTTTGTAATTCTGGATGGTGCTGTTGATCATGCTGGCGTTGGCCATGACGATCTGCTCGCCACCCAGGCTGCGAATGCGCGTGGTTTTCAACCCCACATGTTCGACGCTGCCTGCCAGCGGGCCGATGACGATGAAATCGCCCACCTCGAACGGTTTATCCACGGCGATCGACAGCGAGGCGAACAAGTCGCCGAGGATGTTCTGCACGGCCAGCGCCACGGCGATACCGCCGACACCCAGGCTGGCGACGAAAGCGGTGATGTTGACGCCCAGGTTGGACAGCATCGCCAGTACCACCACCGACCACAGCAGCACCCGCGCGCCCCACGCCGACAGGGTGGCCAGCGCGCTGCCCTGGTTCAGGCCGTCGCTGCGGTGGCGGGCAAAGTAGCGGTTCAGGCCCAGGTCGATGGCGCGGTTGGCCCACAGCCCGATTTGCAGGGCAGCGACCACGAACCAGAGGCTGCTCACTCGTGTCAGCCAGCGTTCCGGCAGGTCGAGCACGCTCAGGCCTACCAGCAAGGAGGCGAGCAACAGCAGGAAATTGCTGGTGCCGGCCAGCACCTTGGCCAGCACGTGGCTGAGCACACCGTCATGTTCAGACCAGCGACGGATGCGGTGCAGCAGGAAGCTGATTGCGGCGCGGGAGACCAGGAAGGTCCCGATGGCCACAGCCAGGGCCAGCAGCAGATTGAGGATGGAAATGCCGAACAGGGTGGTATCGGTGAACAGGGCTATGATGCGGTCATTCATGAGCAGCGCGCCTCCCGGGTGCCTGGATTGTTATGAAGGTCCTTTTCATGGGATGCCCCATGGGCGCCATAGGTCGATCCGATTTCACAAACCGAGCATGTTGTAGTGGACGTAGTACATGATCCATAGCGACAACCCCACCAGCAGCACGATGATCACGACGGTGAACATCAGCGCCACCAGGCTCCAGCGCTGCTCGCGCGCCGTGGTCAGGTGCAGAAAGAACACCATGTGCACCAGAATCTGGATCGCCGCGCAGGCCAGCTGATGGGACGGTGCTATATGAGCGGGCCTACGCCCAGCGCGCCGGCGAGAGCATGAGCCGGGCGCTGGAGTGGGGCGTAGGGTATGCCAGGCGAGTGGCGGTTGAAGGTACAGCGAGCCACGCCGAGCCGGCGAGCCATTGACGGGGTCAACCGTCGGACTGTTCCTCAGGTGGAACCTGGCCGTCGGGCCAGTCCGGCGCCTCTTGCTCCGGTTCAGGTCTGGGTACCGGCTCGCCCGGGTTATGCGGCACTTCGTCGACGTAAGGGGCGGGGTGGTCAGGGTCAATCATGGCGGGATCCTCCACAGCGGTTACTCCGCTTAGGCCGCCCTGTTGTGGTGGCTGTTCAATCCGATTGAGCCAATGGAACGACGACCGCCCCTGGCGACTCAATTGCAGCAACGCCTGGAAGGCTGTGAGTTTGCGCTCGATGCGTTTCTTGGCCAATGCCAGCAATTGGGTGACCACCTCGGCTGCCTGCTCGTACAGCTTGCCAGCCGCGACCGGCGTTTCTTTGAACTCCTGCGCCAACGCCATGCCGGGCCGGTGGCGGCGAGCCCTTCACGCTTCGCTGCCGATGCGCACCCCGCTGGCTGGCCTGGATTGGTCTACTGGCGCCTGCACGGCGAGCCACGGATCTACCACAGCGAGTATTCGCAACAGTACCTGCAACAGCTGGCTGAGCGGCTGCAGCGCAGCCACGCTGCAGGCGAAGCTACCTGGTGCATTTTCGACAACACGGCCTCCGGTGCTGCACTGGGTAACGCGCTGGCGCTCGAGCGGTATCTGCGCTGATGCAAGCGGATCAAACTTTTTGCTCCTGGCGGGCTCTTCTGAGAACAGTTCGTAGTGCGAGGAGCAGCCCATGAAGCATGACGATGGCAAGACCGGCGACAAAGTCCCACGGCCGCTTTCTTCCGAAGAGGCGCAGCAAGGCGAGCGGGCCCCAGACCCGGTGCTCGAGAGCCCAGACCGGGATACCGAGGCAGTGGACAAGGTCATTACGCCTACCTCCATCAAGGAACAGGAAGAACAGACGCGCCAGATTAAACAGCATCTGGACGAGGCCAACACGAAAACCCGCCGCTGAATACATGTCCAGGTGGCCGGCACTCAGCCCCGTTTGCGTGCCCGTGGTCTTTTTTACACAGTTTCCAGAGGATAGGGTTTTCTACCGCCTCCGGTTTTGGGGTAGACCGGCTCGATCAGCCCCAGCAGGCCCGCCCAGGGCACGACCTGATCCATTTCAGCAAGGAAGCGTTCGCAGCGGGTTTGCTTACGCTTGCTTGCGTACTCGAAGTCGGAAAAGCTCATCTGGCTCATAGGCGGCTCGGATCAGATGGCGCGGCGATTTTCGCATAACCGGGGGTTTATTCGGAGATTCCTTAAAGGTTTTGTGGTGCTCAGTGGAACTTGATCACACGCTATCGGGATCCCCGAAGAGCATTTGGACATCGATATAAATCAAAAAGTTACCTGGGGCCAAAACAGTGCGTGTCCGGAGTTGGGGCCAGAAATTCAACGCATCGCTGAAACTGCCAAGGTCACTCATCATCGTCTTGCATTTCTCGGTCCTCAAACGCCGACCGCACGGCCTCCACGATTCGCGCCGCCAGGCACTCATCTTCGAGCTGCGGATATTGCTTCTTGAGCTTGCCGGAAACATTCCAGTCATTCTCCTTGATCGCGCGAATGATGCGGTTCGCATCCTGGTCTGGCATCTCCACGACGTCTTTGAGTCGCTCTTTGGCGAGCTGGAAGATGACAAGGATCCTGGCTTCGTCGGCCATCTCAGTTCGAATCGTGTGCTCGACGACGCGCGCAGTATAGAGAACATGTGCGGTCAGATCCGGATAGCGCCAGGCGAAGCGCGCATCTTCGTAGTCGTCGAACTCGAAGTTGCTCGGTGTACCGTCTTCGTAGGTCACAAGCCTGCCAAAGCGATAGGAGGCCGCATAGCGCCGCATGAAGGGGCGAGAGAACACCTCTAGTGTCGCATCATAGCCGGCACGGAACTCGGCCGAGCTGGTAATCGTCGCTGAAACAGGCAATATCACGCCATTCGGAACCGCCTGGTCCCGAACCAGCGTGTCGTTGATCAGGAAACGGTGAATTCGCCCATTTCCGTCTCTCATCGGATGGATGTAGACGAAGCCGAACGCCAATGCCGCGGCGCGCGCAAGCGACTCGGCGCCCCGGGTGGCCATCTCGAATTCGTTGAGGCCAGCAAGCATCGGGGCAAGGTCGTCAAAATGTGGGGCGACGTAGTGCACGATGTTCTCGCGCATTGTGGATTGCCCTACAAAAACGGGGGAGCGCCGTAACCCCAGGCCAAACGCATCGCGTCCTAGGATACCGGCCTGCAAGAGATGCAGACTGCGGTCACTCAATGGGTCTTCGATATGGCCGCAGTGTTGCGCGATGACGTGTGCAAAACGCTGGATTCGATCGACTTGGCCTTCCTCTTTTTCAATCAGGAAGCTTGCGCGCGACTCCTTCAGCGTCAACCAACTCGCCGTCCGCATCAGGATGTTGGGGCCGAAGGTCTGATCGAGCTCTTCCAACGCGGACCTCAGGTCAAACTGTAAGGCTTGCTGCACGGCATCGGTTCGCCGGATAAGCGGGCAAAACTCATGCGTGCCTGGCAGATTGTTGTTGACGCGCCAGCGGCGAGATCGAATCGGCGTCGTGCGGGTGAGGTAGTGGGTCGGCGACACGGCATCGGTGTAGGCGCCATTGTTCACATCAGGCACGTCCAAATGTTGTCCCGTCAGCCACTCGTACAGAAATCCGGTGCGCCGAGCGTACTGGCCAAAAGGAGAACGGCGGCACCAGGCCTCGACTGGCTCGGGTCCTACGACGGCAAACAGGCGGGCGAAGAATTCAAGGTGGATCTCCTCGTATTTGAGCCCGAATTCGAAGTGGCCTGCAAAATCGTCGTCGGGCCGATAGTTAGGCGGATATTTGTTTTCTACCTGACTACCGGTATCGCGGCTTGCCCGCACTGTGCTGATGGCCGAATCGACGCGCAGAGGTTGTGCCGGATTAACCCCGTACCGGGTAGCTAGTGCCTTGAAACCGACCTGCATGGAAAAAACCTCTACCGAAAGCCCAAAAACGCTACTGTTCTTGGGGTATTACCCTAAAACACTACCGTCAGCCGTGAGGAGCAAAAATACTAAGGAATACATAAATTCGCTACTCATTCCACGGGTTTGCTCAAAAACGCTAATAAAAGCGCCATTTCAGCGACCCTGGCACACCCCTCGGCCGTTCGGCCTCCCCGGGCGCGGTCACGCTTGCCTGCCGAAGTGGGCAGACATTGCCCAACATCCACCTCTTGGCATTGGACCATCTCCATCACGTCAGCCGGGATGGAACACATTGCAATAGGGGGGGAGGACGCCCGCATTGATGCTGGCGCATGGTCTCGCGTCAACCTATACAAAGGAAACCGAAAGTTTATCTGGGGATAACATGTGGGGGCATCACTTTTGTCACGACCAACAGTTGCCCCCAAGGCGCTTGGAAGTCAGCGGAATTGGACGGACGATCATGGATTTATGATTCGCTTAGAGCCCAGATTTTAAAGGCTTTCCAAGGGGTTCTAGAGAGGGTCTTAAAGACTTTCCGGATCCCGAAGAACATCAGGACTTGGCTCTAGAACGGGTGTTTCTGTGAGGAATATTGAAGTGATGCCCCCAATTTTGCCCCCACTCGCAGCGGGTGCGCGGGCGATCGAGATTGGCGATTTCTGACGCGGAACAGGGTGGTTGTCCACGGCTTTCAGTGTACGTCAAGCTCGCCGCGCAGGGGGGATGCCTGGATGATTGGTCGCCATGGGCGCCGCGCTCGATGCTGACTTGGGGCGGGCGCCTGGCAGCGCTTCGCTGAACCATGCTGAAGGCTGGTGACAGACGCCGTCTGGCTGGGCAGTTACCCCGCAGGTCCTGCGCCATGGCGACGGGGCTTATGTCACAGTGGCTTCCCGGGCTGCCCCCACGACTCGCAATCCGCTCGCAAGACATCGATGAACTCCCGCAGCCCCGGGGGCATTTGCCGTCGACCTGGGTAGTAGATATGAAACGGGGGGCCAGTCGGTGCCCAGTCCTCCAGCACCAAGGCGTGGCCGCGGTTCTCGATGCGGCCGAACAGGTGTGCGCCACAGTCACGGCAGGCGTGGCGCTGGATCTATGGAATTGTCTGGATTCTATTATTCCCCAGCCATTGACTTGTGTATGGTTTGCTGTTCAGGGCGGGGCATAGAGCCCCACGGGTGGACGGCCTGAGGCAGGTACCAAAGTGCCTGCGTACCAGGGAACTCCGCCGACTCTGCCGATGATCACGATGCGTTCGGGCACGTTGCCGCCACAGTAAGGTTTGAACAACTCCGCATAGGCGAACGAAGCCAGCAGCTTGCCAAAATCGCCATCATAGTTGCGAAACTTCGTTCCGTCCTTGCTATGGACCTCGATCCGGGCAACCTGGCGACAACTTTGCAGGTCCGCAATCAATCCTCCCGCCTTGACGAACCCACGGCGCAGGGGCGCGTCGGCGGCAATGGACATGTGCGTCAACATTAGGGCCAGCGCTGCGCCGAGCACTGTCAAGTGATCAGCCAGGTGCCATCGGGTTGCTGACATAGCGTTGCCTCCTGATCACCAGTCTTGCCATCAGAAAAGGTCACCGACTGCTTGACCTTCTTGCAGGGGGCGGTCACCGCCACTTCAGCCGTTCCGGTATTGGTGCTGGGTGCCTTGGTTTTCTCCACCACCTCCGTGCGGGCACTTCCAACCCGGCTCAACAAACCGGAGTAGGCGTAGCCGGAAATAGCGCCATTCTGCCCCAGCACCATCCAGTCGGGCTTGTCGATGACCTTGCCCAGTACCAGCACCTCGGTTCCGCGCTTGAGTGCTGGCGGCGCGGCGCGATAATCGACGCCAGGGCCGGTACGTACGTTGAGCGCATCGGAGGTGACCCGGTAGGACTCGTTGATCACCTCGAATGGCGGTACGGTTTCCACGCGCTCCTTGATAGTGGGTACCGCGACAGTCGACGTTGCTTTTTTCTGCTCGACGACTTCTACCTTGACCTGGGTGCCTGTGCTGGGGTTGGTCACCACCTTGGGTGGTGAGGCGGGAGTGGAGCTTTGCAGCACCTGTACGGTCTGCTCCTGAAGTTGACGCTGGGTCCACTCGTCCAGCTTGCGGCCAGCCAGGCAGCCCAAGCCCGCGCCCAGCGCTGCGCCGCCGGCCGTTGCAAGCACGCGCGTTTGCGAACTCTTGTTCCGGGTCGCCTGGTTACCCAGAACACCGCCCAGTACGCCGCCCACGCCACAACCGATGGCTTCGTATTGGGAGGACAGGCTCTCGCAACCCGCGATGGGAATGGCCATGGCGAGAATGATGAACAGGTTCTTTTTCACGGTTCCACTCCCTTTCTCTGGTAGGCATGGGTCAATAGAAGGTGAGCCGTAGCTCCGTCCCGCCGAGTTGGAGGCGGTCACCATCACCGAGTACTTCGTCCCGATGGGGCTGCAGCACACGACCGTTCAACAGCGTGCCATTGGTCGACCCTTCGTCGCGCACACGCAGTGCGCCATGACTGAACTGCAGAGTAGCGTGGCGCATCGATGCCCGGTCATCAGCGATCACCCAGCGCGGATCATGGGGCTTGCGTCCCAGCAGAACGCCAGCGCTCAATTCCTGTGCCGGCAGGTCGAGATGCACGGCTTGTCCGGACGCCGTCCGCCCCTCCAGCCGTACACCATGAAATATGGGTACTTGCACTTCTCTGGCAGTCGGCGGCCGGATAGAACGCGACAGGGACTCGACGGCACGCAATACCCGTTCCCGTGGGCGGCGCGCCACCAACAGGACAATTGCAGCTAGCGCCAGTAGGGCGGCTGCACCACCTCCCACTGAATACGTCAGCAGCCGCTCCATCCGGTCCTGTTCCTTCTGATAGCGTTCTTTGGTGGACATGCAGGGTGTGGAGTCCAGCGTGTAGGCGATGGACTGGGTGTTCAGGTTGCGGATCAGCTCGTTGATGCTAGAGGACGCGAAGATGCCTTGGACCCCTGTATGCCCCATCGTATTCACGCCGATGACGCGATCACACTCGTCGAACAGTGGGCCACCACTGTTGCCGCCACTGATCTGTGCTGAATGCTGTAGTAGCGACAGGGGGCCGCCGCTCAGTCTCCCCGCAGGGTTGACACGTCCCAGCAGCCCGGTGGTGATGGTTGCCACCGAATGGATGTCTCGCGAGGCACTGGTGAACGCTTCCGCTGCCTGGGGGTAACCGATCGCAATGACCGGGCTGCCTTGCGCTGGAATTTGGTCGGTCAATGTGACAGGCTCCAGGTGGGACTGCCCCCTATAGCGGATTATCGCCAGGTCAAGGTCCTTTGAGGTCCATACCACATCCGCATTGGGTCTATTGACAACGTCCTCCGAATTGAACGTCGACTCGTTCGGGTTGACGTAAAGCAGAGTCTTGGATTTGTATTCAATGGCCGCACCGGCAACATGCTGGTTGGTAGCGATATACCCTTCGTTATTTAGGACGAAGCCGGATCCGACAAACATGCCTACTTTGCCATCCTCTTTTTGTGCATAGAACAGGATGTGCACAAGGCCCCGGGTGATCCCCTTGTCGGCCGGCTCACCATGAGTCGGAGGCAGTATCGATAGGGCGGCAAGGCCCAGGCAGGTGACCAGCTTGTGCGAAATCCTCATGGCTGCTTCCTCAGTTGAAACACCAGACGCACGCTCGCCAGTTCGAGTACGTCGCCGTCATGGATCGCCACCTCGCTGCCCAGGACCAGTTCTTGGCCATTGAGCCGGGTGCCTCCTGTTGATTCGAGGTCACTGAGCATCAGTTCCCCCCCGCTCAGCCGCAGCCGGACATGACTGCGACTCACCGTTTCGTCGGCGACGATAACGCCCGGAGAAGGAGGGTTGCGGCCGATGACAAGGCCCTCTGGCAGGCGTGCCAGATCCCGACCGGAGATACTCAGCCCCAGCGGTTGGCCTTTGGAATCGCTACCCTGCAGCAGGCAGTCCGAGAAACTGGCGGTGGCGGCGGCAAGCGCACGGTCGGACCTGCCAGCTTCCACCCGGCGCCAGATCAGCAGCACCAGCACGACCAGCATCAATCCAGCGCCACCCAGCAGTGCATACAGACGCCAGCGCTCGAAGCCCTGGTTGGTGTCGAGCAGGCGCTGGTTCTGCTCTTCAAGTTGGCGCCCCAGGCCGTCAACGCTTTGCGCGGCCTCGCGGCGAGTGTCTTCGCTCCGGCGTTCTGCTTGCTGTGCCTTGCCTTCTGCGTCCCGCGCCCTTTGTTCCGCGTCGTCAGCACGTTTTTTTGCTTCGCCCGCTTTATCGTGCGCGCGTTTTTCCGCAGCCTCAGCGCGTTTTCTGGCGCTCTCGGCCTCTTCGGCGCGCTTCTTGGCCTTTTCGGTCTCGGCGATGCGTTTTTCCGTTTCCTGGCTCGGCAGCCCTGGGCCACCAGACTTGTCGATGCTCTCGCAGGCAGCCGCTGCAACACGGGTTTGCACACCGAGCCCTGCCAGCTTTTGAGCCAGTGCCGGGGCTGGGGATAGCCATAACGGTGGTGCCGGGACATGCGCTGCCCAGAGCGCGTCAAGCGTTGCCCCTGGTGCCGTGCGAATGATGCCAAGCACCTGGCCGCAGCGGTTGAGCACCGCCGCACCATAGGCGCCCCGCCCAACTCCGGCGGCAATGCGTGGCGACGTCGTACTTACCTCGGCCACCACCCCTGCCACACTGCTCGGTAACGCTGCCGGGGCAACCTGGAAGCCGGGGCGGCGCGGGCCGAACAGACGGCTCTTGCGCGCTGGCTCCAGTTGCGGGCTCCAGTAGCCGACGACACGAAGCGTTGCATGCTCGCCCGGTACTCCATTGGCCAAGTCGCGGGCGGGCGGAAGATTACCACCACCAAGCGTCAGCGCCATCAGGTCGTCACCAGCCCAGGCTTGCCGGACCCGAGCCTCGAAACGTCGTCCGGTTTCATCGGCCACGACTAGGCGAACAGCCTTCTCGCGAACATGAGCGGCGGTGAGTACCGTACCGTCGGTGCCCAGCACGACACCAGACACTTGGTTGATCAGATCGTCACCGTCGTAGGCCAGCACCTGGACAATACCGCTGGCCGGTGTCGCGGCCTCGCTTGCCAGGACACAGAGCGGGTTGCCCAGCAGCGCAATGGAAAGAATCGCAAGATGCTTCCTCATACGATTTCCTTGCCCGGCTGTGCGGGGCGCGGCCACAAACGTTTCAACCCGCCGCCAACGCGCTGCAGCAGGCCAGGCGATGGGGAGGAGGGTGCCACGCAGTAACAGAGCACGGTGAGGTTGTCCTGGTTAGGGCGACGTTTGTCCAGGACGCCTTCGACCAGCCGCCGGCACAAATCGGCCGCATCGGCGTAGGGGGCGTTCAGCAGCCTCTGCAGCTCTGCGTCTGTGAGGCTTTGCACACCATCGCTGGCCAGGAGTAGGGTCAGCGGCTGACCTTCGCTCAGCTTTAGCTCTCCACTGTCGACCAATGCTGGTGGCTCCGTGCCCAGTGCGCTGCGTAGCGCATTACGATTGCTATCTGTCTCGGCCTCGGCAGAAGAAAGGCGGCCAATGGCAACCAGTTCGTCGAGGACCGGTGCCATCGAGTGATCGGCATTCAGTCGCTCCAAGCCTTGGGGTGTAACGCGAATCAGCAGGGAATCGCCGACGCTGATCCAGTTCAGCCCGCCCGGGTGGATCCAGACTGCAACCAGGGTCGTGCCCATCGCCCAGTACTCATTCTGCAGACGAGCCTGTTCGCCAATGGCGGCCTGAGCGGCTTGAAGCGCCAGTGCCAGGCGCTGTTCCGTGTTCCCGTCGGTCTGGTCCCGGAAAAATCTCTGGCAAAATGCCTGGGTCGCGGTGCGACTAGCCAGCGCGCCGCCAGCATGACCGCCCATGCCGTCACAGACCACTAGCAACAGGCCATCGCCCAAGTTGTCGCCGAGGATCGCCGCCCAGCAATCCTCCTGGTAATCGCGAGCGCCCTGGTGCTGGATGCCGTGCCAGGACACTTGCGCTTTCTCGGCCGAGGACATGGGCTCAAGGCGCCGAGGTTGGAGTGGAACCATCGCTCCAATCGAAGTCCCGACCGCAGAACGGCACGAAACGTAGCGTGGTGCTGCCAAGTGTCAGGTCTACCGGCCCAGTCAGCTCCATTGGCGTCAGCAAGGGCTGCTCGCCAACATAGCTGAGGCTGCGGCCCGAACCCGGCTGTGCATAGAACGTGTGGTTGCGCGCATCGTAGACGATGCCCAGGTGATGGTTGCGCGAGATGCCATCGTCGCCGAAATCCAGAATAACGGCCTGGTCTGCACCGCGCCCGACGGTATTGATGCCGTAGGTCAGGCTGCGCGAGGCACCTCTGCCAGGCCCCGAGATCACCACCAGCCAACCGACCACCGGCTCTTCCATCACATGGCCAGCCGCGGTGTTGTCGGAGGGAGGTATCCAGCGTCGGGTCTGCGCCTCAAGCGGGCGCGGAGTGGCCGAGGCCTTGGGTGATCCCACGGTGGGGCCATCCAGGGCGGTTTCCGTTGTGGTCGCTGGCGTCGTGCTGGGGACACGTCGGGTGGGCTGGTTGAAGAAATCGTCGGAGTCGCTCATGGTCTGGAACCTCACAGCGAAGGGCAATGACGCTACGGCTCACGACTCAGGCGTATCGCTTCATCGCGAAAACGGCCATCGGCATGCAGTCGCAGATAGAGCACATAGGCTTCGGCCACGCCGACCTGCTGTGCGATGCGGTAATGCTGTTCGTCTAATGCAGCAGTGTTTGCATTCGGCTGCGGAGTGGGTGTGGCAGCGGGGGACGTCGATGGTGCAGGCTCTGGCCTGGATGCCACCTCGACTACTGAAGTCGGCACCGGCTTTGCGGGCGGGGGCGCGACGATGCTGGCACCAGGGGTGTCTGGCGTCGAAAACGCGTTGTAGAAAAAAATCGCGACAGCCACGATCAACACCGCAGCCAGGCCACCGACGATGAGCTGGATGTTGATACCTTGATCGCCGTGATTTGTATCTTGATCTTCGCCCCGCTGCTCTTTTCGCCCCGGCGCAGACGGCGGTTTCTTGGCCTTCGGCACCCTGTTGACACCCGCGCTCAGGGCTTCGCGCCACTCGGCGATGCATTGCGGTCGGTCTCGTTCTTCTGGTGACAGGGCCCAATCGATTGCTGTCAGCAAGGCGGTATCGCTTCGATCCTTGGCGGCCTTGAGCGCTGGCTCGGTGTCATCGTGGCGCACACGCAATGTCGCTTCATGCGGTGGTTGTCCCACCAACGCGACGTAGGCGACGGCAGCCAAGGCATAGAGGTCGGTCCAAGGCCCTTGGTCGCCATGGCTGGAATATTGTTCGATCGGCGCATAACCAGGGGTCAGAACGGTGGAAATCGAGGCGCTACGGGCACCGATGGCTTGGCGAGCTGCGCCAAAGTCAATGAGCACCGGCGAACCGTCCTGGCGCAGGATGATGTTTCCGGGCTTGATGTCTCGATGCAGCATGCCGGACTGGTGAACCAGTTCCAGGCCGTCCAGCAAAGGCAGCAGCAAGCCACGGACCCGGACGGCGTCCAGTGTTCCTGTGGCCCGAATGAGCTCCGACAGGGGGCGGCCATCGGCGAATTCCATGATGATGTAGGCGGTACCGTTGGCTTCCAGGTAGCGCAGCACTCGCACGATATTGCGGTGCTCGAAGCGGCCGAGCGCGCGCGCCTCGTCGATGAAGCCGCGCATCCCCCATTCATACTCGTCCAGGTCGGCCCGCAGCGATGTCCTGGGGGCTACGGTGCGTTGTTCTATACGCACGGCATTGGCGAAGGGGAAGTACTCCTTGATGGCGACGGGTTTATCCAGGTGGGCATCGAGCCCAAGGTATGTAACGCCGAAGCCTCCCGCGCCGAGCATCCGGGTGATGACGTATTCCTGCAACCGGTATCCGGGAGGCAGGGTGTTGCCATTCTCCGTGGCATTGTCGTTGTCCTGGCTCGATGGCAAGTCCGTCATTGGCACGCTCCGGGTTCACATGCTCATGATCGCCTGTACATCGGGCCAGCAACGCCACACAAGGCAGCTCTTCCAGTACGACGCTGTACTGTCAGGAGTTACGACATATATCTTTAGGAATAACCCATAAGGGATATCACTTTGATGTGACTTACAAGAGAAGCACTAACCGCCAAGGTGTGCCAATCATGTCGTTGGGCAGCCGACAGATTGCATGGTAATGCCGTGATGGCGAAGCCGCGGCCAGTGAGATGCTCAAAGTCAGGACCACCACGCCCGGCAGCACGACTTGGAGCGGCCGTCCGGGGGCAGCGAAAAGCATTTTTTACGCACTTTTTACGCTATAGCGTAATGCCATGGATACTGATCGCGCGATGTCAGGGATGGCATACGCCTCTATTCGTCAGTTCAGAGACATACTTCGTGAGCCAGTCCGCTATCGCAGCAAACCACCCCCCATTCCAGCAAGTCCACCGGCATCGGTATGCTCGTCGCCGCAGTCGGTGTGGTCTATGGCGATATCGGAACCAGCCCGCTGTGTACCCTCAAGGAAGTGTTCGCAGGCCATTACGGCGTACAGGCCAACACCGCCGGTGTGCTGGGTGTGCTTTCGCTGGTGTTCTGGTCGCTGCTCTGGGTGGTCTCGCTCAAGTACGTACTGTTCATCCTGCGCGCCGATAACCAGGGTGAGGGTGGCATCATGGCCCTGACCGCACTGGCACACCGGGCAGCAGCACCCTACAAGCGGCTTGGCAAGCTACTGGTGCTGCTCGGCCTGTTCGGCGCCGCGCTGTTCTATGGCGACAGCATGATCACCCCGGCAATCTCCGTATTGTCGGCGGTGGAGGGGTTGCAGCTTGCTTTTGACGGCATCGAGCACTGGGTCGTGCCGCTGTCGGTTGTGGTGCTGGTAGCGCTGTTCCTGATCCGGAAGCACGGCGCGGCGCGGATAGGTATCCTGTTCGGGCCGATCATGGTGCTTTGGTTTGTCGTCCTCGGAGCGTTGGGTATTTATGGCATCGTGCAGCGGCCCGAGGTGCTGCAAGCGCTCAACCCGATCTGGGCGGTGAAGTTCATCCTGCTGGTTTTTCTGGAGCTCGGTGGAGCTCGCTTACAGGCTGTCGGGATCCGAAGAACATTTGGGCATCCATGTAAATCAGAAGGTTATGAATGGGGGGGTTGTACCCCCAGATGTACCCCTTTTTACAGCGGCTACGGGTGGATTACAGTGGACGCGCCGAGGGGGCTGGCGTCGAACGTGCAATCCCTCACCCAGTCGCGCAACTTATGCGTTGGGCCCGTCCCAGTCGCTACGCGTCGCAGCAATCAGCGCATCCCAGTCATCAGGAGGGTTGCCGCGGCCCAGCATCTTCTCGAATACGGCGTAGGGATCGGATTTGCTGCCTGCGGACCGTAGGGTATTTTCGTCGTTGACCCATGCATAGACGATGACCTTGGATTTTGAGTCGTAGCGAAAGAACAGTCGAAAGCGCCTGCCGATTTTTGCCCGCCGCCAATGTCGGTAGGCGGTGCCCAGCGTGTTGCCTTGCCGGAACTCATCACGGTCCGGGTCGACCGGTACAGCCTCCATGATCAGATGGCTCAATGCCCGAAACAGCTTGACGTTGGCATTGCTTTCAAAGCCTTGTGGGTCGTTCTGCTCGGCTCGGGCGGCGGCTTCTTGCAATTTGCGTAGCTGTAAAGTCACACCTTCATGAAACAACAGTGTCCAGCCATGTCGCAGCATCAGATCGCGACCTCACCATCGATATCTTCGTCCAGGTTCACGGAGTGCTTTGCGTTGGCGAGCATGGTTTGCGCCAAGTCTTCCGGCAGAGTGGTGAGGTTGCGGCCGCCTCGGATATCAGCCTCCAGCAAACCCAGGAACGCACCGATGGCAGGGTCTTCATGGATGGCTTCTACGCGGCTGACAACGACTTCTCCGCCGCGCACGTCGAATGCGATCTTGCCTCCAGTGTCTATGCCCAAAAGCTGGCGAACGGATTTGGGCAGTGTGACCTGTCCCTTCGAGGTTAGCGTTGCGATTTCGTGGATGGCAGGCATGGGCGTTCTCCCAGATGTATTGATTGAATGGTAAGGAAAAATCCTTACGTGGTCAATCTTGGTTTTCTGCTGATCAAGCATAGGCGGGGAGGACGCTCAATAGCGCCGCAGGATGAGTTACCCCACTTCCTGGGACACTATCGAATTGCCCTACCTGCTGGGGCAAGACTGCCCCAACATGGATAGGTAGATACCCAGCACAGACGGCCGTAGCCTTGAAGGCTGCTTGGGTCAGCGTTTTTTCGGCAGATGGGGAATTCTTCATCAGCGCCTACAGACAGGGCTACCGTTTATGGTCACCCTGAAGACTTCACCCCCAGCGGCGTCTCTTGCGAAAACGACGTTGCGTTGTTTTCCCACCCTGGGAACTAGTCTTGCTACCTTTGCAGATCATGCAAACTCGGCCGAAAGCGCCAGCTCCACCGCCCAGTGTCGGATCGTAGTAATCCGCCTTTTCCCTGATCTCGCCGCATTTCGAGCACGGCTTGAGCTCTTTGTTAGCCAGGCCTTGAGCCTGAGACTGAATATGGTTGACCGCCTCCGAGATTTGTTCACCCACAGCGATTTCCACTATCTGGTAAAGGCGCTCTGACATGGTAGCGACAGGGTCGTCACCTAGGTTGAAGCGATTAATGCGCAGGAACCGATAGCCGTAACTTTCCAGCGTGAGTTGGCGCTCTACATCGGCCTCGTTCAAATACCGCTCGTGATTACCCACATGAACGTGCTTGCCTTTGGCAAAGTGATAATCGAAGCCGTCGTACTCGATCACGATCTGGATGGGTCCCTTGTTCGACTGGTACGTAACCAGGAAGTCCACGCGCCATTTGGGGTGTTCGTAGGTCGGGTCAAGTTGCTTGAGATACGTCCCTATTTCGAATTGAGCAAAGACATCGATGGCATCCATGTTGGACTGATAAAACCTGGTCTGACGGAACCATTCCAGTACCTTTGCTTCCATGGGGCTGGACTGATCGGTGTCCTCGGCAGCGGGTATTCTGTTGGCGTTCTCCAGAATGTTCGCATAGTGGTTAAGCGCTTGTCCGATGGCTCCACGAAACTCATTGAGCGGTTTGGAGTGTACGAACCAAATCATTTCCTGAGCGCGGCTAAAGCCGACGTTAAGTCGCTGAACCTTTAGTTTCTGCTCGACCGCCTGCTCGGCATCGTTTAGCTCGACAGGGAAGATATAGTTGAGTGCGTCTTCTTCAGCGGTAGCTACCATCGAATAAAAAATTATATGGCGCTCCTCACCTTGGCAACTGTCGAAGGTCATTACCTTCAACCGCAACAGGCGTTCGAAGTCTGCACCACGGGGGTGATTGAACAGCTTTTTGGACAGTAGAGTCTGCTGCTCACGGAAGGGCGAGATGATGCCTACGGTCGGTGGAATTTCCTCCTCGATCAACTCAAGAAGGCGTTCAAGAATGAACTCTGCCTCCGCTTCGTTGGTGCCTCGAGTCACTCTCTTGTCAGATGTATCCACTATGTCGAAACGGATGACTTCATCAACTGGAATGCCACGGATTTTGATGGCTTGCAGCTGGTGCCCATAAAACGTCCCTGAGGAGTATCCAATCAGTTCCTGGTAAGAGCGGAAGTGCTTGCGCAGCATGACTGAGTAGGAAGCCGCGTGATTGCAGAACTCAAGAATGGAGCGTTTAACGTCGAACATGGACAGCCGCTGTAGAGCATCGGCTGCACCGCTGACGTGGGTCGTGAAATAATTTTTTAGTTCATTTCGGTATTTATCATTCTGCTCAATACTGGCGTTCGCCGATTTCACGTTTGAAAATTGTTTGTCATCACCCAGCACAACGACCTTCTTCGCGCGCAACAAAGCAGGTAATGCTTGGGCGACCGAGACCTGCGAGGCCTCGTCGATGACGACTACATCGAACATGTCCGGGGCCAACGGCATGTACTCACCAAACTCGCGAATACTGGCGATGATGACCGGGAAGCTTTCGCGTATGTGCGTGAACTTGTCTTCTGGAAATTTTTGTCGGTTGGCGATTACGCCAGCTAGCGCCCGTGCGTCTGAGCGGTAGTTCTCCATGAAACTCAGTAGGCGCGTGTCCACGTGTGCGTTCATGACTGAGGTATTGAGACGCTCGAGCTGGGTCTTGGTGCCAGCATAATCATACTGGGGCGCCGATGCGAAGGCCTCTCGAGTACGCAGCCAGCCGTGCAGGAAGCGCACGGACAGGGGCCAGAGACGGGCATCATCCTTTGCTTGCTCAAGCAATACATCCACTATTTTGGTATCGACACGACGCAGAATGGCCATGGCTTTTGCCGCATTGCCTGCGTCGAGTTTTGGCGTTTTTCCTCGGGTAAGCAGCCTATAGCAGCCCTCGAATTCGTCTTCTAGATCTTCGCTTTGAAGCTTCAGGCGCAGTTTATTTGCCGCCTCAACGAGGTTGGACAACATCGCTTGCCGTTGCTTGAGCAGCAAGGGGCTACTGACGGGTAGAGCATTAAGTTGACGTTCAACTTCGCGCACTTGTCCGCCACGGAACAGGTAACCGAACAGCGGCATCTTCAGTTGACCATAGCTGACTAGAAGTGCGCCAAGCGTGCGCAGTTGGGAGGGTGACATCGACTCGAACAGATCCCATGGGGCGTCAGAATGTTCCTGTGTGAACGCTACCAGCAATGCGTCCCTTCGCGTTCTGTTCCAAAGGCTTTGTGGGTTAAAGTCACCCTCCGAGAAGACCTCAAGAAGATACTGTTCCACCCCCGATAAGTGCTCGCTGATGCTATCGAGCTCTGAAATCAGGCTGGCTCCACTTGCGCGTTTCAATACTTCCATTACTGACGGGGCAAGTTCAGCGAGCTCGGTTTCGTCTTTGAGCATTGCTTGTACGCTGGACATTTCAATGGCGCCTAATGTAGCCACAGTCAGCTTGATCTGTTCCTTCAGGTTTTCCGAGCGACTTTTTCGCTCGTCTTCGAGCCTGGGCTGATTCGCCTTCATTGCCTTGGCGTAGGCCCCGATCTGGGTGACCGCCTGATTCGAGGTCAGTTTGCGGAAGTTATGGGCTTGCTGGCCGAGTCGGAGTATCGGATTCGGGAAATCGCTATCGTGGCGTACGCGGGACATCGCTTCCGACAGTTTGTCGTAGACCACATCCAGCGCTTCGGTCTTATCCGATAACACCAGGCAGGAGCGCTGATTGAAGGCACAGTCGGCGGCGATGGCTGTGATCGTATGGCTCTTGCCGGTACCCGGAGGGCCGGAGACTACAACAATCTTGCCTTCAGGCTGTCGCACGGCAATCAATACTTTGCGTTGCTCTTCGTTTAGCGGGATGGGGGAGTCGAAGACCATTCGATCCACCATCGGAAGCGCGTCCCAGGTGGTCTCCACAGCCGTAGCGATGGACTTAGGGTTCTCGCGCAGGACACCGCCAACGATGCCCTCGAAAAGTTCAACCACGGCCGATCCACCATGTTTGAGTGCTTCGAGGATCTCTTCATAGTCGTTGAGCAGTGCCTCATCCGAACGTTCATATGCAGCGAGGGACAGTGAGCTGGACAGCCCAACCGCAATTGTCGAGGTGTCCGTCGCAGAGGAGGAGAGGCTGATCTTGCCGCCGAGGTCCATGGCATTTGCAACGCGCTGGAACAGAACGCGGGCCTCTTCGTATATGGACTGCTCGGGTTTGATGTAATGGATTCGTTCGGGTATCGGAGAAACCCACGCACGTTCAAGTCCAGCAGCCAGTTCCTGCAGAACAAAGTCGATAGCCTTACGGTTGGTATATAGCTGGTTGAGCAGCTTCAACTTATAACCGGCCCCTTTTTCCTCCCTATGTACCTCAATGGGAAGAAAGAAGAGTGGATATTGGTTTCCACCGTACTTCACTGCACCGATGTAGAGGTAGAGCTGCATCCCGTCGCTGGTGGCAACATAGGTCTCTAGATCGCGGAATTCATGATAGGCGTCAGCCGCCACAAACCCTTCAAAGAATGCCATCAGTGCCTGGCGAGTCCCCTCAAGAGTTAAGAACTTTGGGATTGTCTCCTTGAGCGGGGCTGAGTCCTGGGTGGCGAGCAGCTTGGCCAGCAGCTCAGGGAGGACTCGGGATAGGTCGCCGCAGACACGATCAACAAGGTCCTTCTCTGCAGCAAATAAAGAGTCCATCACCCAGTACGCTTGATTGCGCAGCGGGCCATCCAAGTGAGCGATCAGAGGTTTGATAATGTGTTCGGCAACTTTGCTGCCCAAGTGGTTTTGGACTGACTCAACCCATAGTTCCGGGTCATCTATCGCTTTTGCGTAGGACTTTACGGTTAACTCTTCCACCGCAGAATGTACAATTGCCAGGGATGATGCGGGAATGGCGTTTACTTGCTCGTGGATCACTTTGCGAAGGACGTCACTGATCGGGCGCGTATAGCGCCGTGGGTCGATCGTCAGTGATAGGTCCTCGCTAGATGGACGCCCCAATAGATTCCATAAGTCGCGGTCCAAGGAGGGGTATGGCGAGGTACGCATGCCCGACCTGAACCCGGTGTCGGTTGTCAGCATGATTCGGCGGCGTGGAGCCTGTTGACGCTTGAAATCTGAGTCTAAAAAGTCGCGAAAATACTGACTGATCCGAGTGGCGACCGGCCGAAGTTGGTGCCCTAGAGTTTCCATGAGGTTCCCCTAAAAAGAGTACTGGACTCTTTGACTCGAAGCCCCGGGCTAGCGGTTCTACGAGCGATCAAAAATTTACGGTGAGATTTGGGGCACAATACTGGCTCTGACACGATCGCGCCATTGCGCGGAGGAATCAGATAACTGACCCAACCTCCGAGGTTTCGTAAGCGGCCAGCAAACACACCTTCAGAATCCCAGCATTAAGGGCGATGGTGTCCACCTAAAAATACGTGGACACCACCGCCCTTATCGCAAGGAACACCATGCGCCAGCGCACCTCTTATCCCAAACCCTTCAAAGCCCAAGTCGTCCAGGAGTGTCTTCAACCTGACGTGTCGATAGCCAGCATCGCGCTGCGCCATGGCATCAACGCCAACCTGGTGCGCAAATGGATTCCGCTCTATCGGGGCCGCCAACCTGACGCGTTACCGGCATTCGTGCCGCTGACTATGAAGCCCGAATCTGAGCCTGCACAACCAACGTTGGCGCGCATCGAAATTCCTTTCAAACAACAAACAGTCACGGTGATCTGGCCCGCTGTCGATCCCGATGGCTGTGCGCGCTTCATTCGCGGTCTCGTCAAATGATTCGCATCGATACAATCTGGCTCGCCACCGAGCCCATGGACATGCGCGCCGGCACCGAAACGGCGTTGGCCCGCGTCGTCGCGGTCTTCGGTGCGGCGAAGCCGCACTGCGCTTATCTCTTTGCCAACCGCCGCGCCAACCGGATGAAGGTGCTGGTGCATGACGGCATTGGCGTGTGGTTGGCAGCACGCCGACTGAACCAAGGTAAATTCCACTGGCCGGGCGTTCGTCACGGCGCTCAAGTGGAACTGGACAGCGAGCAAGTTCAGGCACTCATCGTTGGATTACCTTGGCAACGCATGGGTGCCAACAGCACCATCACACGGCTTTAGTACTGACTATTGGCATAAGCGCCAATCGCCGCCAGTGTGTTGCTCTGGCATGATTGGCGGCATGACTTCTTTACCCGACCTCGACCAACTGACCCCAGCAGAGCTGCGCGCGCTGCTCGAGCAGACGCTGACATTGCAGTCTCAAGTCGAGGCGATGAGTCGCAAGATCCAGAACGACAAGATCGTCATCGAGCAGCTCACTCATGAGATCGCTGTCCTCAAACGTCATAAGTACGCCAAGCGCAGTGAACAGATCAGTCCAGAGCAAGGCCGCTTGCTCGATGATTTGCTCAGCACTGACCTTGAGGCCATCGAAGCTGAGCTGAACGCACTTCATCCCGACCCGGCCCTAAAAGAGCCAGGCCAGAAGCCCAAGCGCGCACCACTGCCTGCACAGCTTCCGCGCACCGTGATTCATCATGAACCCGACAACACTCAATGTGCGTGTGGCTGCGAGCTTCAGCGCATCGGTGAAGATGTCAGCGAAAAGCTCGATTACACGCCGGGCGTGTTCACGGTTGAGCAGCATGTACGTGGAAAGTGGGCCTGCCGAGCTTGCGAAACCCTGATCCAGGCACCGGTTCCGGCGCAAGTCATCGACAAAGGCATCCCCACCGCAGGCCTGCTGGCCCATGTCATGGTGGCCAAGTTCGCCGACCATCTGCCGTTGTACCGGCAGGAAAAGATCTTTGGCCGCGCCGGCCTGGCGATTCCACGCTCGACGCTGGCACGTTGGGTTGGGCAAACCGGCGTGCAGCTTTAACCGCTTGTCGATGCCCTGCGTGAAGCGGTACTGGCTCAACCAGTCATCCACGCCGATGAGACGCCGGTACAGATGTTGGCACCGGGTGAAAAGAAAACACATCGAAGTTATGTGTGGGCTTATAGCACCACTGCTTATGCAGGCTTGAAATCCGTGGTCTACGACTTCAGCCCGAGTCGTGCAGGCGAGCATGCGCGTAACTTCCTCGGCGACTGGACTGGCAAGCTGGTGTGCGATGACTTCGGTGGTTATAAGGCCAGTTTCGAGCAAGGCATCGTTGAGGTTGGCTGCATGGCCCATGCACGCCGCAAATTCTTTGAGTTACATGTAGCGAACAAGAGCCAGCTGGCCGAGCAGGCCCTGCTTTCGATTGGCGCTCTCTACGAGGTCGAACGACAGACCAGGGATATGAGCGAAGAAGACCGCCGGCGAATACGTCAGCGGGATGCGGTTCCCATCGCTGAAAAACTGCATGACTGGATGCTGATCCAGCGCGAGCTGGTACCCGAAGGCTCAGCCATCGCCAAGGCCCTCGATTACAGCTTGAAACGCTGGGTAGCGCTGACGCGCTACCTGGAAGACGGGGCGTTACCCATCGACAACAACCAGATCGAGAACTTGATCAGGCCGTGGGCACTTGGACGCTCCAATTGGTTGTTTGCCGGGTCGCTGCGCAGCGGCCATCATGAGCCTGATTCAGTCGGCTCGCATGAATGGGCATGATCCGTATGCCTATCTCAAGGACGTGTTGACGCGACTGCCAACACAGCGGGCTAGCGAGATTGAGGCTTTGCTGCCGCATCAGTGGACGCCAGCTTAACGAGCGCAAGGTGTGTTCGCTGGCCGCTTAGTGCGCCAGTTAAAGCTGGCGGAGGATAGTCGATGAAAGTTCGATACTGGTAAGAAATGGCGAATCAACCAGGCCCCGAGTCATGCATGTTGCACCGTGAGGTGCAGGGTGAAGCGTTGACAGGGGAAACCGATGGGCCAGCCATTGAGCCGCGTAATCAGGAATTCGGGATGCCGATGCTGTTAAGCGAAGCAGAAGGCAATACGGAGCATGGCGTTATACGCCAGTCATGCTCTGATCCCGCGCGGTCGGAGACCCTGTGCACGTCGGGAAGTCCTGCGCACAGGAACTGGGAGATCTCAGCGGCGCCCGCTGCGCAAGCACCGGGCGGAGCAGGAAAGGCTAAAAGCCGAAACCCTGCTGTCTACGCCGCTGAGAAGTCGGATACGTCCGTAGTACCTGAGAAGCCATCGAACAAAGGGCCTGGCCCTGCGGAGATAGTGGAGGAAAGGGACGTAGCCAAGGGAAACACCAACAAGCCTCCCGCGCCCCGAACACTGAGTCGGATCAGTTGCGCGTCGATGGGACTTGAAGGTGTACGTGAAGCAGCCCGAAGGAACAAGGGCATGCAGTTCACGGCTTTGATGCACCACATCACCCCGCAGTTATTGGCGCAGAGTTTCTATGCCTTGCGCCGCGATGCAGCGGTAGGCGTGGACGGCATGTCGTGGCGGGAATACGAGGAAGGTCTTCTCCTGCGGGTAACTGATTTGCACGCAAGGCTCCACGGTGGAGCCTATCGAACAACGCCATCGCGGCGGGTCTACATTCCCAAAGCCGATGGCAGGCAACGCCCGTTGGGCATTGCCTCTCTGGAGGACAAGATCGTACAGCAGGCGGTCGTTACCGTTCTGAATGCGATCTATGAAGAGGA
Source organism: Pseudomonas sp. 10-1B (assembly GCF_000935045.1). Lineage (GTDB taxonomy): Bacteria > Pseudomonadota > Gammaproteobacteria > Pseudomonadales > Pseudomonadaceae > Aquipseudomonas. Next base: position 89,047 of record NZ_JYKS01000011.1, on the reverse strand, counting down.
CTTTCTGGGATTCTCATATGGGTTTCGGCCGGGATGTAGCCAGCACGATGCACTGGATGCGTTGACGGTCGCGCTGAAGGGCCAGAAGGTGAACTGGATATTGGACGCGGATATCACGTCGTTCTTTGATGAGATCGACCATGAATGGATGCTGATGTTTCTGGGACACCGGATTCTAGACCGGCGCGTGCTCGGGCTTATCTGCAAATGGCTTCAGGCGGGTGTTATGGAAGATGGCCGTAGGGTGGCTGCGACCAAGGGGACGCCCCAAGGCGCAGTGATATCGCCAGTGCTGGCGAATATCTATCTTCACTACGTGTTGGATCTGTGGGCAAGGCAGTGGCGCCAGCGGCATGCCCGTGGCGATGTAATTATTGTGCGTTACGCGGACGACAGCGTGGTGGGTTTCAGGACGAAAGTGCAGGCTCAGCAGTTTCTGGTGCAGTTGCAGGAACGGTTGGCCAAGTTCGGTTTATCGCTCAACGCCTCGAAAACACGACTGATTGAGTTCGGTCGTTTTGCCGCGAGAAATCGTAGGAAGCGGGGTTTAGGTAAACCGCAGGCTTTTGACTTCCTGGGCTTCACACACTGTTGTAGTACCAACAGAAACGGTGGCTTTCAAATACTGCGACTGACGGTCAAGAAGCGAATGCGTGCAACGCTGTTGGCCATTCGGCATGAGCTGAAACGTCGACGTCATGAATCCATCCGGGTTCAAGGGCAACGGCTCACTCGGGTGGTGAGCGGTTACTTCAATTACCATGCGGTGCCGGGAAACCTGATACGTCTGGGAGGTTTTCGTTCGGCGGTCTGCCGTCTATGGAGGCAAGCCCTCAAACGTCGTAGCCAGCGTAATCGGCTTCAATGGTCACGCTATGGACGCCTTGCTGACTTCTACATACCTAGACCCAGAAATGCACATCCTTACCCTGAGGATCGCTTCGCGTCACATACCCGAGGCAGGAGCCGTATGCGGTAGTTCCGCACGTACGGATCTGTGCGGGGGGCGGCAGGTAACTGCCGTCCCTACCGCGACCGAATGGAGAGCGACTTTGCCCTGGTAGTTGAAACCGCTCCAGGAGGGTGAAGCATCGAAAGCCATCAGACAATCTCCAGCGCCATCACAAAAATTTTCGACGGTAGGGAGGTCAATTGGCGAACGCTAGCGTCTCCCTACGCAGCCCCAGATCATAAGGGAAATTTGTGGCTATCTGCCATCTTTCCGAAGAGCGGTGACGTGCAGTAACCCCTGAGTTAGCCCGCTCTGATATGGGGCTCATCGCAAGCTGTACCCACTGGCGAGCTCATTGAGGGTTTCAGGGCGCCTTGGAGGGCTTCGCGGCCGTTGCCTTAGTCGCGGCCTTTGCTTTTTTCGTCTTGGTTGACGCACCTGATGTAGGTGGAATCTTCTCGATCAGCTCTTTGCCGATCTTCATACCCGTGCGTCGCAATCGATCACAGGCTGCCATGAAGCTAACTTTGCTGAAGAAGGGGATTCCCAAAGAACCACCTTTATAGGGTGGCCGCATGATTCCGTACACTACGGTGTAGTCACTACGATTGAAGTCAGATTTTCGCCCGTCCGGGAGTGACTTCAAAAATGCGCTTCCACCCTTGGTCTTCGAGACGGTGTCCTTCAGCTTCGTGCGGAATTTGCTATCTGCCACGAAGGCCTCAGCGCTGACCACACCTTGCATCCACAGGTGGCTGATGGGCCCTGATGAACCGCCATCCTTCAAATGGATGAATATCTTGTCGTTTGAGTAGAAGTCACAAGGCTCAAGGTTGCCCGCAGTGACGCCCTCGGGGTTGATTTTGGTACGGTCTAGCTTGATCAAGTCGGGACGCTTAGCAGTGATGTCCGCAATCAGCTCTTCCTCGTTCAGACATGAGGTTCGACCGATGATGCTGAAGTCCGGAATTCTATCGAAATGTTTTTCGACCAGATCTTTGAAGGTTGCGGAAATTTCGTACCATTTTCCTGCAAATAGCACGTAGTGCGTCCGCGTCGGCTTGGTTAGCGTGCACTCCCAGTTCAGGCAGTCATAAACCTTCCAGCCAATCGGTTCGCCAGACTTTTGGCTCACGGAGCGGACCCGGTGCGAGGACTTCATGACCTCCATCGTTTGAGTGCAGGTCAGCCGATTTAGCTCGTCCACGTAATCGGTGATGGATAGCTTGGTGAACTCGCACTTGCGGCTACCAAAACCGGTGTACCCCAGTTCTGCGCCCTCTTGGTAATCAAGGATCTCTGGAGGGGACATGTGCAATAGGCTGTTGGCGCCTCCGCGGATCGCACGAATCTCGCTATAGAGCTGCCGATCCAAGATCTTCAACCGCTCAGAACTGGTCTCCTCCCTGACGTTGTCAAACCAGGCGTAATCGCGTTTGTAGGCGATTGACTTATAAGCCTTTAGAATTTCCGCGCACTTGTCGTGAAACTCGGACGGAGCCAGCGGGGCGTCTAGGCTTAGCGCGTCTTTGCCGGCAACAAACTTGGCAAATCCATCGTCACTGGGCTGACCGCCCGCCACTCTGGCCAGGTCTCGTAGTGTGTCCATACCAAACTGGCTGAAATCCGAGAGTTTGCTGGCTTGTATCCGCTTCTGAAATGTCACCGCGTCTGGAGTTGCGAGATCAAGGCTAAGCAAGCTACCTCGCGGCACAGTGTTGAGCGCCACCTTCAGTCCAAATTGATGAACGAAGGCATCTTCCTCCAGCGCGAGGTGGGCATAGCCAAAACAAAGGGCCATCCAGCGGTTTTGTACGTACAAAAAGAGGATGGCTGCAGAACCGCTGGAGTGCAGGCTTCCGAGAGGATCTGAGATGTGGGGCTCGAGCAGGGCCAGCCATTCAGGAGTTCGGTCATACACCTGGCCGTAGTAGAGGATGCCTTCTCCGCCACCCTCCCAGTCCTGCCCCTTCAACTCCTTAGCGCCGCTTGGCCCATATTTCGGGCTGAGGCCATCCTCTGGATCTAGGTTCGGCTTCAGTAGCCGCACCGTGATTGAGTTGACGCCAATCCTGCTCATTACCACCCCTTAGCGAATGACCAATTCAGACATATTTGGATCCGATTCTTGCTTACAGTGATGTCAAATTGCAATGAGTGCCGATATTCTGGTGGCTAGGCGGCAGTGACTAGGACCTGGATGCAGTAGTCAGGTACAGGACAGGATTGTGGCCTGGTGCGGGCAGCGATTACTTGAGCGGGATAGCGAGGGCGCTGGTGAAGGATGTGGCGCATTCGATTTCTGTCTGTAAGCGTTCGGCAAAGTCACCTTCCGAACTACAGCATTAAGGGCGATGTTGCCCGCGTATTAAGTGAACACCATGGCCTTCGGCGGTGGAGTCGGGAAGGTGTGGTCGCCGGCCCTTACAGATGGGCCTTAGACTGGGGGTATCATTTTCAAACCATCCAAAGCATAGCCTCAGATTTGCCCCCAATGTAGCCACCCACTGGAAGTGAATGGACCTCCATGGTCTGTGGAAAGGCAGAAGTAATCAGATAAACAGCCTATCCGACGACACCTAAAGACTATCAGGGTCGCCAAAAAACATCTGTATCCGCGACCTCAACCACCGCTCCGCCGGGTCATTGTCCTGCGCCCCGCGCCAGGCCATGTGCAGTTCGAAACTGCGCACCTCGATCGGCAGGTCCTCGGCGCGCAAGCCGCCCGCCGCAGTCAGCGCATCCGCCGTGTAGTCCGGCACCGTGGCGACGATATCGGTGCCTGCCAGCAAACTCCCCAGCCCGTTGAACTGCGGCACCGCCAGCACCACATGGCGCTTGCGGCCAATCTCGTCCAGCGCTTCGTCGATGAACCCGGACAGGTCACCGGCAAACGATACCAGCGCATGGGGCCGCGCGCAGAAGTCGTCCAGGCTGATGCTGCCGGGCACGCTGTCGGCGCGCAGCAGTTTCGGCATGCTGCGGCGCAGTACTTTGCGCTTGGCATTGGCCGGCAATTCGTTGGTGTAGCTGACTCCCACCGAGATCTCGCCCGAAGCCAACAGCGTCGGCATCAGCAGGTAATTGACCCGGCGCACCACCAGCACGATACCCGGTGCTTCGGCGCGGATGCGCTTGAGCAACTGCGGCAGCAGGGCGAATTCGGCGTCGTCCGACAGGCCGATGCGAAACACCGCGTTGCTGGTGGCTGGGTCGAATTCGGCTGCACGGCTGACGGCGGTGGAAATCGAGTCCAGCGCGGGGGACAGCAGGGCAAAGATCTCCTGGGCTCGCGCCGAGGGTTCCATACTGCGGCCGGTGCGCACGAACAGCGGGTCGTCGAACAGGTTGCGCAGGCGCGACAGGGCCGCGCTGATGGCGGGCTGGCCGAGGAACAGTTTTTCCGCGGCACGGGTCACGCTGCGTTCATGCATCAGTGTTTCGAACACGATCAGCAGGTTGAGGTCTACGCGACGCAAGTCGTTTCGATTCATCGGTGCGCTTCGCCTAAAGTGGGGCAGGGGTGAATCTTAAGGCCAAAGGCTGTTACCCTGCACGGGTTTAGGGGGACCAATCGCAGGGAAAGTCAGGTGCCCAATCGATGACAAGCATGTCGACTATCAATGACCACTGATGGTCTAACCGCCAAAGCCCGGATAAAGTCAGTGGTAATTAGAGGTTCACAAAGGCGAGGTATGCGATGTCCCGCATGATCCGTTTCCACAAGTTCGGCGCTGCCGATGTGCTCCATTGCGAGGAGCAGGCCGAACCGTCACCCGCTGCCAACGAGGTGCAGGTCCGCGTCGAGGCGGTTGGCGTCAGCTGGTATGACGTGCTCTGGCGCCAGAACCTGGCACCGTCCCAGGCACGCTTGCCGGCAGGGATCGGCCATGAGATGGCCGGGGTGGTCACAGCGGTCGGCGAAGGGGTCGAGGACATTGCGGTGGGCGACCGGGTCGCCAGCTTCCCTGCCACCAGTGCCAATGACCACCCGGTGTATGGCGATGTGATTGTGCTGCCGCGTACAGCCATTACCCGTTACCCGGATGTGCTCACCCCGATCGAGGCCAGCGTGCACTACACGCCGCTGCTGATCGCCTATTTCGCCTACGTCGACCTGGCCCGGGCCAAGGCCGGGCAGACCGCGTTGGTTACCGATGCCAGCCACTGTGCGGGCCCTGCCTTCGTGCAACTGGGCAAGGCCCTGGGGCTGAAGGTGTTCGCTGCCACCAAGGAAGCGGAACAGCGGGAGTACCTGCTGGGCCTGGGTGCCGACAAGGTGATCGTGACCGAAGAGCAGGACCTGCTGCTGCAGATTGGCAAGTACACCGAGGGCCGGGGTGTGGATATGGTGCTCGATGGCATGGGCGGGCCGCAGATGTCGCTGTTGGGCGATGTGCTGGCGCCCCGTGGCAGCCTGGTGCTGTATGGCCTGCAGGGCGGCAACCAGACGCCGTTCCCGGCCTGCGCGGCATTCCAGAAGAACATTCAGTTCTATGTGCATTGCATCGGCAATTTCACCGGTAAGCCAGAGCTGGGCATCAGCCAGGACCAGGTGGCGCTGCAACGGGCCCTGCGCGATATCAACCAGTTCACCGCCGACCAGTTGCTGACACCGCAAATCATCAAGGTGTATCCGTTCGAGCAGGTGGTGGAGGCGCATCGCTACATGGACCAATGCCCGTGCGGCGGTCGCGTGGTGCTGGACATGGCGCAACACTGAGGTCTATTGGCACTGTTGAGGAACCTGGGCAGAGCCGGTCAGTTAAAGAATTGGGGCTGGTAGGTGTCCGCCTTGACTGTTTCAGTGCCTGAGAGATCGAGCGCCGCCCGCGCGGCGCATCGCGAGCTGGCGCTCGCTCCTACGTTTGTTTCGGGCCAGTAACGCCTGTGATAGGCGCGCGCGACCGCCTTGTTCGTACGACGCGATATCTAGCCATGCGCCAAAGCGTTCGCGCGCAAATCCCACCGGAATAATTGGCCCGAAACAAACGTAGGAGCGAGCGCCAGCTCGCGATGCGCCGCGCGGGCGGCGCTCGATTTACGCCCCCCTCAGAATCCAAGACAAACACCTCACATCCCCCTCATATTTAAAATAAGAAAATTCCTACAGAAAGTTGCGACGCAGACTGCATCTATCGATGACTTCAGCAGGCTGATGAAATATCCCGATAATTTTTCCGTCTTGAACTATTTGGGCTTGGCGGTCAATGTGATTTCCCACTTTTACTGAATGGTTTTTTTACCCCAATCTGTATCTTCTATTCCCTCTGTATCCCTCGATAATGGCCCAGTGATAGTTTGCGCAAGGAGCGTGGAATGAGCATGGCTATGCCCGATTCAAGGCGGTGTATGGCTGCGGTAGGCCGTCATAGTGGTGCGTTTTTTTCGATGGCCTGGCGACAGTGACTTGGTTCCGTCATCTTCCGTTTTGTTGTAGGAAATTTCTTCTGGATAAGTTCGATGAGCGCTGATCTTCAGGCTCTCTCTTTAGCGTGCATCGACTGCATGAAGTTGACGAGGTAATTTCGTGACGGCTATTCACGACCAAGCAATGCACTATATTTACCAGCAAGTGCTCGAGCGCCTGCTGAACCACATGTCCCGGGCGCAGCGTGCTTCCTTGCAGTTACTGATTCAACGGCTGTTGGTTGCGGCAGGCGGGCCCGAATACATGGGCACATTCCGCTTGCTGGTGCTACAAGGCAGTGATCGTCGCAGTACCCGGCTGCTGGCCATGCTGCGTGCCGCGCAGCTGAGTATCGCCCTGCGTGCGCCGGTAACATTCCAGTTGCGGGTGCTGGTGGTCAGCCTGCCCTATGCCGGCAGTGCCACGCTGCAAAGCCACGAGCGCGGCTTCAATGCCCTGTTCATGCAGGATGACCCACGGGTGCAACTGCAGATGATCGATGGGCGTGAAGTGGTGCCATTCAGCAGCCGGCTCTGGGCAGCCCCCGAGCGCCGGCTGCGGGCGCGGGACGCTATGCTGATGTTCGGCCACCTGGTGGATGCCAGGCCCGAGGCGTTGCTGGGCAGTCGCTTGCACTTGGAACTGGCGGATGCCCTGGGCTTTGCACTGCAGGCACCTACGGACGTGTTGATTACCGCCATACCTGCGCGCCAGCGGTGCCGTTACCTGGCCTGGGCCCGGCGTAGCCTGCGCCTGGTAGGGGAGCGTGGCCCGCATGTCGATCAATGCCTTGCAGCGCTGGCCCATGGGTTGGGCCGGCTGCACGGTATGGTTGGGGGGCCGCTGGACACTCGTCCGCAACAATCGGGCGGCACTGCGCCAGAGGGTACGCCGGTGCGGGTAATTGCCATTGACGACTTGCTGCCACACTGGCTCGAAGAGCAGCAGCTCGACGTCATGCTTGGATGCGGCTTCGAGGCCGCTCGGGATGCCTGGCCATTGGCGGCCTTCGTCGACCCATTGGCCCCGGCGCAGTTACATGAACTGCGTGCGTACAGTCTTGAGCCGCAGGCCGGCCGCCCGGCGTTACGCCTGGCTGGCCTGCCAGGCGGCAACAAGCGAGATCTGCAGCAGATGCAGCTTGGCAAAGCCTACGGTCTCAACCAGGCCCAACTGGTATGCCTGCTGTTCAGGCCGTTTGCCAGGCGGGGGAAAAACCTCGAGCGCTATCTGAAGTATCGGCATGCCGAAATGTTGGTGGCGTTGCCTTATCTGCATCGGGCCTTGCAAGGCAAACCCTGCCCAGATGCGGTGAAAGTCTGGCTGGTGAACACCAGTGGCCTGCCATTGAGGCAACTGCGGCTGATTTACGAAGGGCGCTTGCCGGTGACGGTATGGCGCCTGATGAACAACCTGGCCCGACGGGATGTACACCTGAGGTTGCTGCCGCGGCGGTCGATGAGGCAGCGGCGTGGTTCTGCGGGGCTGCCCTGATGGGGCGGCCGGTGTCTGACGAGTTCGCCTATCGGAAGGTATATCGCTACCTGGAGGCCTTGATCGATGAAGCACCACGCAGTGGAGCAAGCCGTTTACCGTCGCTGCGCGCGCTATCCCGTCGGTTGCGGGTGTCATTGGCCACTGTACAGAGTGCCTACAACCTGCTGGAAGAAGAAGGCCGTGTGCAGTGCCTGCCGAGGTCGGGCTACTACGTCCAGGGTGATGCAAAAGTGGAGGCCGCGGCCATGGGTCGCCAGCTACCCATGCTGGCACAGCCGTTGCTGGAACGTGCCCTGTTTACCCACGAACGCCGCTTGGCTCGTCAGCGCATGCATAACGTCGTCGCATGGGAAGAGGGCGGCAGCGCCCGCCTGCGCAATGCCGTAGCTGAGCGTTATACCCGCTCCTCCACTCAGTACTGGCGTGCCGAGAACGTTCAACTGGCGCCTGATGTGCAGGCATTGCTGGAAACCTTGCTTGCGGCGCTGGCCTTGCAAGGGGGGACCGTGCTGGTGCAATCGCCCTGTTGCTGGCAAGTGTTGCGCGCCTTGGTGCGCGCTGACGTGCGTGTGCTGGAGGTGCCACTGGATGCGCGCGGCAACCCGGACTTGCGGGCCTTGGCCCGGCTGCTGGGGAGCGAACCGGTAGGCATGCTGATCATGCCATCGTGCCTTGGCATGCCGCAGGGGCGGCTGGTTTCACCGCACTACCAGCAGCAACTTGGCCAGTTGCTTGAGCACCATCCTGTATGGTTGCTGGAAAACGACCTGGACAGTGAACACTGTTACAGCGGGCCGCCGAAGTCGCGCCTACGCGATTGGGTAGACCCCCACTGGCTGCTGGTAATGGGGGCGTTCGAGGCCGCGGTGGGGGCCGAGGCACCCTACGCCTATGTACTGAGCCATGCTGCCGTGCTGGCCGAGGCCTTCGCCCGCCGTGCGTTTCGGCTCGCGCCACTGCGCCTGCTGGCGCTGGCGCAGATGCTGGGTAAAGGTGAGATCGAGGCGCATCTGATACAGCTGCGCACGGACCTGCAAAGGCGTATGGATTACCTGGCGCGTACGCTGGCGCTGCGATTCGGCCAGCGGGTTATATTGGAAATGCCAGATGGCGGGCTGATGCTGTGGGTCCGTTTTCGCCAGCCGTTGCCGTGGGAAGGCATTGTTGCCGCGTTGGCAGGTTCAGCGTTGCATGCGTTGCCCGGGGGGCAGTTCAGCGTGCAGGGGCGATATCAGCAGTACCTGGCGCTGGTATGGGTAGGTGATCAACCGGAAGCCCTGCAACAGTCGGTGGAGCGCTTGGCTCAGGCGCTGGAACTACGTTGCGGGCGGCCTGCCGGTCTTTCAGGGTGAACTTGGCGTCGCTCCAGGACGTGTCACCGGGCTGACCCACGGCACTTGCAGGCCGGGTTGTCTGTATGTATAACCAGTACCTGTTTCCGCTAACCGACTGTGCATTGTGATCGCCCATTCCGTCGACGACCCGTTCTACTACCTGCACAATTTCCGCCAGGTGCTGCTGTGGGTCGAACAGCGCTATGAAGACCTGCTCGACGACCAGGAACTGGCCTTCATCCGTACCTTCAGCCAACTGGCCGCACCTGCCCAGGCCCTGATGGTGCGTATGGTAATGCGCAAAGGGGAGCTGTTCCGCAGTGACCGGCTGGACTATGGCGAAATCGGCGACACTGAACAGGCTTTGCAGCCGTTGCAGGCCCTTGGTTGGGTGCGTGAGCCCGAGCAACTGGGGCTGGAGCAACTGTTCGCCATGCTGCGCAAAGACGAACTGGCCCGCTGTTTTGCCCAACAACTGAACCGGCCTCGGGCCGCCAAGCATGACCTGCTGGCGCAGCTGCAACCCCTGGGGCTGGCGGCCCGGTCGTTGGCCGAATGGTTCCCGGACAGTGAGGTGCGCATTCTCCAATGGTGCCTGCAGCCACTGTGCGACCGCATGCGTTTGCTGTTCTTTGGCAACCTGTACCAGGACTGGTCTGATTTCGTCCTCGCCGACCTTGGCTTGCTGCGCTACGAGCAGGTGCCATTCAGCGCCGATTCGCGTGCCCTGCAGCAACGCGTCGAGGTCGATCTGGCCATGGCCTTGCACCAGTGTGCTGAGCGCCTGGAACAGGGTGACGACCCTGTATCGATCCTTGCAGCCATGCACGGCCTGAACAGCGACAACCCGTGGCTGGCCCGGCGCCATGCGCGCTTGTTGTTCGCCCTGGGCCAACAATGCGAACGCCTGGGCGACTGGGAACAGGCCATGGCCGTGTACGCGCAGTGCAGCCATGCTCAGGCGCGCATCCGCCAGGTGCGGGTACTCGAACGCAGCGAGCAGTGGCCTCAGGCCCATGCATTGGCGCTGCAACTGGCCGCAGCACCGGCCAATGCGCTGGAAGTGCAGGCGCTGGAGCGCATGCTGCCACGCCTGGCGCGCAAGCTCGGTGGCCCGCCACAGCGGCACCAGCGTGTCGCGCCGCTGGAGTCGATCGAGCTCGAACTGCCGCGGGAGCACGCCGCGCTGGGTGTGGAGGAAGCGGTGCGCCAATACCTGGGCAAAGAGGGTGGCCAGGTGCATTACGTGGAGAACACGCTGCTCAACAGCCTGTTTGGCCTGCTGTGCTGGGAGGCCATCTTCGCCCCGGTCCCGGGCGCGTTCTTCAACCCGTTCCAATCCGGCCCACAGGACCTGCACGACAGCGATTTCCAGCAACGGCGCAGTGCTCTGTTCGAGCGCTGCCTGGGGCGGCTCGACGATGGCAGCCATCGCCAGGCGATTCTCGACTGCTATGCCGCCAAGCAAGGTCTGCAGTCACCGTTCGTGTTCTGGTCCGTGCTCAGCGAGGAACTGCTGGAGCAGGCCTTGGCTTGCCTGCCGGCGGCCCAGCTGAAGCAGTGCTTCCTGCGCCTGTTGCAGGACATTCGCAGCAACCGTGCCGGCATGCCCGACCTGATCCAGTTCTGGCCCGAGCAGGGCCGTTACCGCATGGTCGAGGTCAAGGGCCCAGGTGATCGCTTGCAGGACAACCAGCTGCGCTGGCTGGAGTTCTGCCGTGCCCACGGCCTGCCAGTAGCGGTATGCCATGTGCGCTGGAGCGACACGCCGTGAGCTACAGCGTGGCTGTGCGGGCCTTGTGCGAGTTCAGCGCCAAGGTTGGCGACCTGGACCTGCGCTTCACGCCATCACCCACCGCCCAGGAAGGTATCCAGGGGCACCGCCGTGTGGTGGCGCGGCGTGCTGCAGGCTACGAGTCGGAAATCGCCCTGGAAGGCCAGTTCGAAACCCTGAGGGTGCGTGGCCGGGCTGATGGTTATGACCCCGTCGGCAACCGCCTGGAAGAGATCAAGACGCACCGTGGCGACCTGGCGCGCCAGCCGCCCAACCACCGACAGTTGCACTGGGCACAAGCCAAGGTCTATGGCTGGCTGATGTGCCAGGCTCGACAACTGCCGGCCATCGAGGTGGCGCTGGTGTACCTGGACGTGGACAGCGACGGCCAGACGTTGATCAGCGAACACTGCACGGCAGCCGAACTGCAGGCCTTTTTCGCAACCCAGTGCCAGCGCTTTCTGGCCTGGGCGCAAGGTCAGGAGCAGCGCCTGGCCGAGCGTAACCGGGGCTTGCAGGCACTGGGCTTCCCCCATGCACAGTTCCGCCAGGGCCAGCGGCAACTGGCCGAAACCCTGTACAAGGCCGTGAGTAGCGGCCGTTGCCTGATGGCTCAGGCCAGCACAGGCATCGGCAAGACCCTCGGCACCTTGTTCCCGCTGCTCAAGGCCGTGGTGCCGCAGCAGTTGGACAAGCTGTTCTTCCTCACGGCCAAGACACCGGGACGGGCACTGGCCCTGGATGCCATGCGCCAGATCACCGATGCCACCCCGCAACCGGCATTGCGCACCCTGGAACTGATTGCCCGCGACAAAGCCTGCGAGTACCCAGACAAGGCTTGCCATGGCGAGTCCTGCCCACTGGCCGCGGGTTTCTACGACCGCCTGCCCGCAGCACGCGAGGCAGCGGCAGCGCTACCTTTGCTCGATCGCGCCCACCTGCGCGAGGTGGCCCTGGCGCACCAGGTGTGTCCGTATTACCTGGGGCAGGAGATGGCACGCTGGGTGGACGTGTTGGTCGCCGACTACAACTACTACTTCGATGCCCACGCCTTGTTGTTCGGCCTGACCCAGGCCAACCAGTGGCGGGTTGCGGTACTGGTGGACGAGGCGCATAACCTGATCGAGCGCGGGCGTGGCATGTACAGCGCCAGCCTCGACCAGGGCCAGCTGCTTGCCCTGCGCCAGAGCAAACCGCATGGGCTGGTCAGTGCGCTGGACCGGCTGAATCGGCAGTGGAATGCGCTGTATAAAGAACAGCGCGCGCCTTACCAGGCCAGTGAGTCACTGCCAGAAGGCTTGCTGCGTGCCCTGCAGCAGTGCATCGGGCTGATCCAGGAGCAGATGAACCAGGCGCCCGCGCACATCGACCCGCAGGTGTTGCAGTTCTTCTACCAGGCGTTGCAGTTCAGCCGGGTTGCCGAGCTGTTCGACGAGCATTTCATGTTCGATATCAGCCAGCGCCAGGGCCCGCGCAAGCGGCGGCTGGCCACCCTGTGCCTGCGCAATGTCACCCCGGCGCGCCTGCTGGCCCCGCGCATGCAGGCGGCGCGCAGCGTGACGCTGTTCTCCGCTACGCTGAGCCCGCGCCATTTCTACAGCGACCTGCTGGGCATGCCGGCCGATACCGCCTGGCTGGAAGTGTCGGCGCCGTTCCGTGCCGAACAGCTGGAGGTGCGGATTGCCAGCCAGGTATCCACCCGCTACCAGCAACGCCAGGCCTCGCTGGTGCCGATCGTCGAACTGATCGCCCGGCAATACCAGCGCATGCCAGGCAATTACCTGGCGTTCTTCAGCAGTTTCGAGTACCTGCAGCAGGTGGCCGGGCTGCTGGCCGAGCGGCATGCGCAGATTCCCCTGTGGGCGCAGGAACCAGGTATGGACGAGACGGCTCGCCAAGGGTTTCTAGATCGTTTTGTCGCCGATGGCCAAGGTGTCGGCTTCGCAGTGTTGGGTGGCGCTTTCGGTGAAGGGGTTGACTTGCCCGGCACGCGGTTGATCGGCGCGTTCGTCGCTACCCTCGGGCTGCCGCAGGTCAACCCGGTCAACGAGCAGTTCAAGCAGCGCCTGGGGCGGCAGTTTGGTGCGGGTTTCGACTACGCCTATCTCTACCCGGGCGTGCGCAAGGTCATCCAGGCGGCGGGCCGGGTCATTCGCGGCGACCAGGACCGTGGCGTGCTGGTGTTGATCGACGAACGCTTCGCCGAACCCCGGGTACAGCAGATGTTTCCGGGGTGGTGGCCGGTACCCGGAAATTATCTCTGATACTTGGCAGTCAGCATTATCGGGGCTGCTGCGCAGCCCATCGACGCGGTTCGTCGCCACGACAAGCCAGCTCCCACACCGACCGCGTCGAACTCTAGGCATGCTACCAGGTGCTCGCGGTCGGTGTGGGAGCTGGCTTGCCTGCGATGGGCCGCAAGGCGGCCCCAAATTGCTTGACCGACGCTATCAAGGTTAGCCCGGCATGCCGTCTGCCCGTGGCCGCAGCAGGATGGGCAGGTAGTGTTGCAGGAACAGCAGCAGTGCCAGGCTCCAGCACAGTGCCGAAAGGCTCACACCCAGCGGCGTGAACTGCGCCAGCACCACCCGCGCCAGCGCCGCCAGTTGCATCAGGGCAAAGGCCCAGGCGATGCTGCCTGGTACCTGCAATGGCCTGCCGGTGTGGCCCAGGCTGACCCGCGCCATCATCGCCAGGATCAACCCGCTCATGGCGCCCACGGTCAGGGCGTGGGTCACCAGGCTCGGGTTCAGTGCCACCCCGGCGTGCCACAACGCCATTCCCAGGCAAGCGACGGCGAGCCAGGCATAGGCCAGGTGCAGCGACCACAGCAGCGGCACGCGCCACAGGCCGCGGTCATGCCACAGCGCCAGGCGGGTAGCGTGCAGGGCGAACAGGGCGCCGAACAGGGCGGCCAGGCCAGTGCGGGGCGTATCGGCCAGGCCCGTGGCAAAGGTCAGTGGTACCGCCACGCCAAGCAGCAGGCAGGCACGGTCCAGCCAGGGGCGGGCAGGGGCCGGGGCCATGTTGCCCAGGCCACGTCGGGTGAAGAATGGAATGACCCGGCCGCCGAGCACGGTCATCATCGCCGCCACTAGCCATAGCCCGGCAAATACCCCGCGTCGCTGCCAAAGCTCGTCCTGGCGCAGCCAACCGGCCAAGGTCAGCCACTGGCAGGCGGCAATCAGCAGCACCAGGCCGATGATCGGGTAGTTGTTGCGCAAGCGCCGTTGCACGATCGGGCGCGCCAGGGCCAGGGCGACCAGCGGCAGGAAGCTACCTTCGACCAGCACCAGCAAGCCGTCCGGCAGGGCCAGGAACCAGCTCGCCCGGCCCAGCAGCCAGAGCAGGAACAAGCCCTGTAGCGCGCGCCCGCTCAGGCCGGGGATGCCGCTCCAGTTTTGCACGGCGGTCAGCAGGAAACCGGCGATGATGGCGGCGGCAAAGCCGTACAGCATCTCGAAGCGGTGCCAGGCGAGCATGCCGCCGCGGGGCGTGGGCTCTAGCACCCCGGCCAGTACGCCGGCCCACAACAGCAAGGCGACCAGCGCAAACAAACTGCCGCCCAAGAAGAATGGGCGAAAACCCAGGCCCCAGACGGCCTGGCGTGGGCGTGAATCGATCGGTTGCACGAGCATGGGCGGACCTTGGTTCGTTCGTAGGCTTCAATTGGGGTAAGATCACGATCCGTGCCAATTGCAAAGCCTTTGAATATCAAGGTGATGGCACCTCTCCGGGTCCGAATGACATGCGCGCCATGCAGTCATTGGGACTTGCTTGTATGTCGTTTTGACTTGCTTCAAGGTTTGGCCGGCTTGCTGCCGGCCAACGCTTCGCTACAGGATTCACGTTTTGTCCGAGCTCTCGAAAAATCCACTGCTGCAGTACATGGCCCGCCTGGCCCCATCCAGCCAGCAAACCATGCGCTACATCCTTCAGGACGCCGCCGACCGGCTGGGCTTTGTCGACTGCAACATGGTCGACGTGCCCTGGCATCGGCTCGAGCCCGGCCACGTGATCGCCCTGGTGGCGGCCCTGCGTGCCGACGGCTATGCGCCCAACAGTTCGTCGCTGTACGTCAACGCCATTCGCGGGGTGATGAACGAGGCCTGGCGCCAGGGACTGATCGAGCACGAACAGTTGTTGCGCATCCGCGAAGTCAAGCCAGCCACTGGCAGCCGCCTGCCGCCTGGGCGCAACCTGCGGCGCAGCCTGATTCGCGAGTTGATGGATGTGTGCGCGGCGGATCCGCGACCGCAGGGGGTACGTGACGCGGCGATCATTGCCTTGCTGTACGGGACAGGCATGCGCAAGTCGGAATCGGTGGACATTGACCTGGACCAGGTCGATTTCGAGGCGCGCAGCCTGCAGGTGCTGGGCAAGGGCAACCGGCAACTGATCAAGTACGCCCCGCCGTGGGCGTTCGAGAAGCTGCAGGCGTGGCTGGACCTGCGCCGCCAGGACCTGCCAGCCGGGGCCGAAGACGACCCGTTCCTGTTCAACCGCATCCGCCGCGGCAGCCATATCACCCGGGCGCGTATTACCAAGCATGCGATCTACTACATTGCCCGCCAGCGCGGTGCCCAGGTGGGGGTGAAGATCATGCCGCATGACTTCCGCCGGGCGTTCATTACCCGGGTGATCGAAGAGCATGACCTGTCGATCGCGCAGAAGCTTGCGCACCATGCCAACATCCAGACCACGGCCATTTATGACCGGCGTGACGACAACGAACGCCGGCGTGCGGTGGAGCGTTTCGACTACTGAAGCCTTGCCGCTACATTAACGGCTTGCTCAATCCCTGTGGGAGCGGGCTTGCCCGCGAAGAATCCAGCGCGGTGGATGGCACCGGCTTTGCCGGTGTTCGCGGCTAAAGCCGCTCCCACAGGTATAGCGTGCGCCCGAAACCTGCACAGTACCTGTGTAGGAGCGGGCTTGCCCGCGAAGAATCCAGCGCGGTGGATGGCACCGGCTTTGCCGGTGTTCGCGGCTAAAGCCGCTCCTACACGGGTAGCGTGAGCCCGAAGCCTGCACAGCACCTGTGTAGGAGCGGGCTTGCCCGCGAAGAATCCAGCGCGGTGGATGGCACCGGCTTTGCCGGTGTTCGCGGCTAAAGCCGCTCCTACACGGGTAGCGTGCGCCCAAAGCCTGCGCAGTACCTGTGTAGGAGCGGGCTTGCCCGCGAAGAATCCAACCCGGTGGATGGCACCGGCTTTGCCGGTGTTCGCGGCTAAAGCCGCTCCTACACGGGTAGCGTGAGCCCGAAGCCTGCACAGCACCTGTGTAGGAGCGGGCTTGCCCGCGAAGAATCCAGCGCGGTGGATGGCACCGGCTTTGCCGGTGTTCGCGGCTAAAGCCGCTCCCACGGGTATAGCGTGCGCCCGAAACCTGCACAGCATCTGTGTAGGAGCGGGCTTGCCCGCGAAGAATCCAGCGCGGTGGATGGCACCGGCTTTGCCGGTGTTCGCGGCTAAAGCCGCTCCTACACGGGTAGCGTTAGCCCGAAGCCTGCACAGTACCTGTGTAGGAGCGGGCTTGCCCGCGAAGAATCCAGCGCGGTGGATGGCACCGGCTTTGCCGGTGTTCGCGGCTAAAACCGCTCCTACACGGGTAGCGTTAGCCCGAAGCCTGCGCAGTACCTGTGTAGGAGCGGGCTTGCCCGCGAAGAATCCAACGCGGTGGATGGCACCGGCTTTGCCGGTGTTCGCGGGCACACCCGCTCCCACAGGGATAGCGCGCGCCCGAAACCTGCACAGTACCTGTGGGGGGCTTGTCGTGGCGACGAACCGCGTCGATGGGCTGCGTAGCAGCCCCAACATTCTTTTGTTCCGGCACTGAAACAGGGCCAAAACACGCCCCTGCTTTGTGCGCCAGCCCCCATCTTCCTTCACCTGCGGAGTTGGCCCGCAACCTGCTATATCCAGCCTGAGAATTTGATCGAGTGGTCAGGCCGATATGCGCTAGCAATCGCCCGGGCCGGACTCTCTAAACGGCCAGCAGGCCACGGATTTCAGGGGCCGCAGGATGTCGCTCGCGGAGCAGATCGAACAACAAAAAGACGATGCAGGCTGGAGCGCCCACCTGCAGTTGCGCTTCGTCAAGGGCGACGATGTGACCCGCCTTGGTGCGCGACGGCATTTCGGACCTCTTTTGGTGCAGCGGCCTTTCTACCCGGAAGGCGCACCGTGCCATGTCTACGTGCTGCACCCGCCAGGAGGCATCGTCGCCGGCGATCGGCTGGAGCTGGACATCCACCTGGAACCGGGCACCCATGCGCTGCTGACCATGCCCGGCGCCAGCAAGTTCTACCGCAGCATCGGCCCGACCGCGCGGCTGGCCCAGCGTTTTCACCTGGCCGCCGGCAGCACCCTGGAGTGGCTACCCCAGGACAGCATCTTCTTTTGCGGCGCCCGCGCCAGCCTCGACAGCCGTTTCACCCTTGCGCAGGGCGCGCGCCTGCTGGCCTGGGAAACCCTGTGCCTGGGGCGCCCGGTGATGAACGAACGCTTCGACCAGGGTGCCCTCGACAGCCGTTTGCACATCGCACTGCCCGACGAAATCGGCCTGCATGAACGCCTGCGTCTCGAAGGCGGGCGCCTGGACAAGCTTGGTGGGCACCCGCTGCTCGCCACCTTCTGCGCCGTACCTGCCGACCAAGCCGTGTTGGAACAGGTGCGGCCGCTGCTCGACGAACTGGGCAACCCGGCCGGCGCGACCCTGCTTGGGTCGCTGCTGGTGATCCGCCTGCTCGACCACGACAACCAACACCTGCAACGCACCCTGCAACGCCTGTGGCATGTGCTGCGCCCGGCCGTCCTTGGCCTGCCGGCCTGCCCGCCGCGTATCTGGGCCACCTGAGAGAACGCCATGGAGCTGACCCCGAGAGAAAAAGACAAACTGCTGTTGTTCACCGCCGCGTTACTGGCGGAACGGCGCCTGGCTCGCGGCTTGAAACTCAACTACCCGGAAGCCGTGGCACTGATCAGTGCCGCGGTGCTCGAAGGCGCCCGCGATGGCCGCACCGTCGCCGAGCTGATGAGCCTGGGGCGTGAAGTGTTGACCCGCGAGCAGGTGATGCCCGGCATTGCCGAAATGCTCCACGACGTGCAGGTCGAAGCGACCTTCCCGGATGGTACCAAGCTGGTGACCGTGCATGACCCCATCGTCTGAAACCGCCCAGGAGCCCCGCATGATCCCAGGTGAAATCCAGGTCGCCGACGGCGACATCGAACTGAACAGCGGCCGGGCCACGGTCAGCGTCAGCGTGGCCAACCATGGCGACCGGCCGGTGCAGGTCGGTTCGCACTACCACTTCTACGAAGTCAACGAGGCGCTGGTGTTCGAGCGCGCGCCCACCCTGGGCTTTCGCCTGGATATCCCTGCCGGTACCGCTGTGCGCTTCGAGCCAGGCCAGGCACGCACCGTGCAACTGGTGGCCTATGCCGGCAAGCGCGAAGTGCATGGCTTCCAGGGCAAGGTGATGGGCGCGCTGGAGGGCAGGGCATGAGCCGCATTTCCCGTCGGGCCTACGCCGACATGTTCGGCCCCACCGTGGGCGACCGAGTGCGCCTGGCCGACACGGCGCTGTGGGTAGAAGTGGAGAAGGACTTCACGATCTATGGCGAAGAGGTCAAGTTCGGTGGCGGCAAGGTCATCCGCGATGGCATGGGGCAGGGCCAGATGCTGGCCGCCGAGGCCATGGACCTGGTGCTGACCAATGCCTTGATCATCGATCACTGGGGCATCGTCAAGGCCGATATCGGCATCAAGCACGGGCGCATCGCCGTCATTGGCAAGGCCGGCAACCCGGACGTGCAGCCGGGCGTCAATGTACCGGTGGGCCCCGGCACCGAAGTGATCGCCGCCGAGGGCAAGATCGTCACCGCCGGCGGCGTCGACTCGCATATCCACTTCATCTGCCCGCAGCAGGTGGACGAGGCGCTCAACAGCGGTGTTACCACCTTCATTGGTGGCGGCACCGGGCCGGCCACCGGTACCAATGCCACCACCTGCACACCCGGCCCCTGGTACCTGGCACGCATGCTCCAGGCCGCCGACAGCCTGCCGATCAACATCGGCTTGCTGGGCAAGGGCAATGCCTCGCGGCCTGAAGCGCTGCGCGAGCAGATCGCGGCCGGTGCGGTGGGCCTCAAGCTGCATGAAGACTGGGGCTCGACACCGGCGGCCATCGACTGCTGCCTGGGCGTGGCCGAGGAAATGGACATCCAGGTAGCGATCCATACCGATACCCTCAACGAGTCCGGCTGCATCGAGGACACCCTGGCGGCCATCGGCGAGCGCACCATCCACACCTTCCACACCGAGGGGGCCGGTGGTGGCCATGCGCCGGACATCATCCGCGCGGCAGGGCAGGCCAACGTGCTGCCATCCTCGACCAACCCGACCCTGCCATACACGGTCAACACCGTCGACGAGCACCTGGACATGCTCATGGTCTGCCACCACCTGGACCCGAGCATTGCCGAGGACGTGGCTTTCGCCGAGTCGCGTATCCGCCGCGAAACCATCGCTGCCGAGGACATCCTCCACGACATGGGCGCCTTTGCCATGACCTCGTCCGATTCCCAGGCCATGGGCCGGGTCGGCGAAGTGGTCCTGCGCACCTGGCAGGTGGCCCACCAGATGAAACTGCGCCGCGGGCCGCTGGCGCCAGACAATGCCTACAGCGACAACTTCCGGGTCAAGCGCTATATCGCCAAGTACACCATCAACCCAGCGCTGACCCACGGCATCGGCCACGAAGTGGGCTCGCTGGAGGTCGGCAAACTGGCCGACCTGGTGCTGTGGGCGCCGGCGTTCTTCGCGGTCAAGCCGGCTCTGGTGATCAAGGGCGGAATGATCGTCACCGCGCCCATGGGCGACATCAACGGTTCGATCCCCACGCCGCAACCGGTGCACTACCGGCCAATGTTCGGCGCCCTGGGCGCGGCGCGGCACGCCACGCGCATGACCTTCCTGCCCCAGGCGGCAATGGACCGTGGCCTGGCCGAAGAGCTGAACCTGCGCAGCCTGATCGGTGTGGCCCACGGCTGCCGCCGGGTGCGCAAGCCCGACATGGTCCACAACACCCTGCAGCCGCTGATCGAAGTCGATGCGCAGACCTACCAGGTGCGTGCCGATGGCGAGTTGCTGGTCTGCGAGCCGGCCAGCGAACTGCCGCTGGCCCAGCGTTACTTCCTGTTCTGAAGGAGCACCGATGATTGTCCTGACCCGCCGTATCACCGACCCCGGCGCGCTTGCCGAAACCGGCACCGTCACCCTGGACGTGGACAGCCGCATCAAGAGCCGCTTGCGGGTGACCCTCGACGATGGCCGCGAGGCCGGGCTGATGCTCGAACGCGGCCACCTGCTGCGGGGAGGGGAGCTGCTGGCCGATGCCGACGGCACCCAGCTCATCCGCGTGCTGGCAGCGCCCGAAGCGGTGTCCACGGTGCGCTGCGCCGACCCGCACCTGCTGGCCCGCGCCGCCTATCACCTGGGTAACCGCCATGTGCCGCTGCAGATCGAGCCAGGCCTGTTGCGCTTTCAGCACGACCATGTGCTGGACGACATGCTGCGCGGCCTGGGCCTGACAGTAGAAGCCGAGCAAGCAGCGTTCGAGCCCGAAGCCGGCGCCTACCAGAGCGCGCCACATAGCCACAGCCATGCCCACGGCCACGATCACCCGTTCGTGCGCCTGCCGGCACATTCCTGACCTGCCCTGGAGCAACCGATGAAAAAGACTTTCGCCCTGTTTCTGCTGATGCTGGCCCTGCCAGCCTTCGCCCACCCTGGCCACGACAACAACCCGCTGCAGGACGGCCTGCTGCACCCGCTGACCGGCCTTGACCACTTGCTGATGCTGCTGGGCACCGGCGTCCTTGCCGCGTTGACCCGGCGCAGCCTGGCGCTGCCGCTGGCAACCTTGGCCGCGATGTTTGGCGGTGCGCTCTGTGGCCACCTGTTCGGTGACGTGCTGGGCATGGAAACCCTGATTGCGCTGTCGCTGCTGGTGGCCGCCGGTGCGGTGCTGCTGCCTAGCCGGCAATTGCTGTTGGCCATGGCCATGCCGGTATTTGCCCTGTTCCATGGCTGGGCCCATGGCGTGGAAGCCACCCCCAGCGCGTTCTGGCAGTTCAGCGCCGGCTTTGTAACGGTCAGTGGCCTGTTGCTGGCGGCCGGTTTCGCGGTCGGTTGCCTGCTGCGCCGCCACAGCGGCCTGCAGAAGGCCTTTGGCGGTGGCCTGCTGGCTGGCGCTGCGCTGGTGCTGGCCGGTTGATGAACAGCGACCTGGCGTTGTTGCGCCTGCTGCAGCTGGCCAGCCCTGGCTTGCCGGTCGGCGGGTTCACTTACTCGCAAGGCCTGGAATGGGCGGTCGAGGCGGGCTGGGTAAGGGGCGTGGACGGTTTCGCTGCCTGGCAGCGTGAGCAGCTCGACGACACCCTGGCCTGCCTCGACTGGCCGGTGCTGGCACGCCTGTACCATGCCTGCCAGGCCGAGGATGCCGAGGCCTTCGGCCACTGGAGCCGCTTTCTGTTGGCCAACCGCGAAACCGCCGAGCTGCGCCTTGAGGAACGGCAGCGTGGCGCTGCGCTAGCGCGGCTGCTCGACGGTTGGCAACTGGGCCAGGCCCCTGCCTGGCGCGCCAGCCTTGAACTCACCCAACTGGGCGGCATGGCCTGGTTAGCCGCGCACTGGGCAATCCCGCTGCGCCAGCTGGCCCTGGGCCATGGCTTTGCCTGGCTGGAGGGCGCGGTGATGGCTGGGGTCAAGCTGGTGCCGTTTGGCCAGCAGGCCGCCCAGACCTTGCTGCGCGACCTGGGTGCAGGCTTGCCCGCGGCTCTCGACCGGGCGCTGGCCCTGAGCGATGACCAGCTCGGCGGCGGCCTGCCGTTGCTGGCCATTGCCTCATCGCGTCACGAAACCCAATACACCCGTTTGTTCCGTTCCTGAGGACTGCCTGCATGCAAAGCTATCAACAACCCCTGCGCGTCGGTGTCGGCGGCCCGGTCGGCTCCGGCAAGACGGCGCTGCTGGAAGCGCTGTGCAAGGCCATGCGCGACCACTACCAGATCGCCGTGGTGACCAATGACATCTACACCAAGGAAGACCAGCGCATCCTCACCGAGGCTGGTGCCCTGGAGCCAGAGCGTATCGTTGGCGTGGAAACCGGCGGCTGCCCGCACACGGCGATTCGTGAAGACGCCTCGATGAACCTGGCGGCGGTCGAAGCGCTGGCGCGCAAGTTTGGCAACCTCGAGGTGATTTTCGTGGAAAGTGGCGGTGACAACCTCAGCGCCACGTTCAGCCCGGAGCTGGCCGACCTGACCATCTACGTGATCGACGTGGCCGAAGGCGAGAAAATTCCGCGCAAGGGCGGCCCGGGCATTACCAAGTCGGACTTCCTGGTGATCAACAAGACCGACCTGGCGCCTTATGTGGGGGCCTCGCTGGAGGTGATGGAACGCGACACCCAGCGCATGCGCCCACAGCGGCCGTGGACCTTCAGCAACCTGAAGAAGGGCGAGGGGTTGCAGGCGGTGATCGATTTCATCGTCGAGCGCGGGATGCTGGGCGCGCGGCTGAGATGACTGGTTGCACGCTGGCTAAGCCTGTGCCAGGCACTTAGTGGCAGCCATTGGGGCTGCCTTGCAGCCCATCGCCGGCAAGCCAGCTCCCACAGGGACCGCGCAAGCTGTTTTGGATTTTGAGAAAGACAGTTGCTCCCACAGGTACTGCACAGGGCTTGAGGCCCATGCGGTCGAGGTGGGAGCTGGCTTGCCGGCGATGGGCCGCAAAGCGGCCCCAATGGTTTAAGTGACGTGTACTACCTGCTCACTTGTGGCAGCAATGAGCTTTGTCCGGCTGCCCTTCATAGCGGTCATGGTGCCGCACCCAGTCCATGGCCCCGCTTTCGTTGCGCCCAAGTGGCGCAATGTCGAGGAAGTTGTAGGTGTTGACCAGGATATCCAGCCCGCGGGCATAGGTTGAGTAGGTGTGGTACACGCTGCCGTCCGGTTCAAGGTAGAACGCACTCAAGCCAGGCAGTTCGCTTTCAGTGCCGTCATACGGCTCATAGTTGTATTGCCGCTGTCCCTCGCTACCGACACTGACGCCAAAGTCCTCGTTGAAACCGCTGCCATGGGACGAGTACCAGGGAAATTGCCAGCCCATGCGCTGGCGGAATGCCTGGAACTCGGCATATGGCGCCCGTGACACCGCCACCAGCGACACATCGTGATGCGCCAAGTGCAGGTTGGCACCGTCAAAATGATCAGCCAGGAACGAGCAACCGGGGCAAGCTTCGCTCCAGCCATCGGCGAACATGAAGTGGTAAACCAACAACTGGCTGTGGCCCGCGAACAGGCCGGCCAGGGGCAGCTCGCCGTCCGGTCCCTGGAAACGGTAGTCGTGTTCGACCTTGACCCAGGGCAAGGCGCGACGGGCTGCGGCCAGCTCGTCGCGGTGGTGGGTGAAGGCTTTTTCGTGCAGCCACAGTTGCCGGCGGGCCGCCAGCCACTGGCTGCGGGAAACCACCGGGTGCCTGCTTTCGCTCGTGCTCATGGTGTTGTCTCCACACTAGGGGGTTCAGACACTAGTCGAGCATGGCCGGGTTGAATCGACAGGCAGCGGTGGTCGGGCGATGAGTGGTGCTCTGCTCAGCCCGAATGGGCGATATGCCCCTCGGTCCGCTCATCCGCCGCGTCATCCTCCCCGGGCAGCGCGGTGATCACACTGAAGTCACTGACTTCCACCTTGCCGCCGCCATAACCCAGCAAATGGAAGGAAAATGCCTTGCGCTCGGTGGGGTTGTCGAAGCTGAACTCCATCTCCAGCGGCTGGTCCGCCGTGACCTTCACTTCTTCAGGCAAGCCCAGTGGCACATCCTGTTCCAACTGCTTGGCCTTGAGCTGGATATAGGCCGCGCGCTCAGGGTCCAGCGAGCGCACCTTGACCCGCACGCGGGTATGCGAGCCCTCGGGCATTTCCAGGTACTGGGCGCCAATCAGGTTGTCTGCCCAGTCATCGCGGATGCGCTTGCGCAGTTTGATCGGCGAAGGGCCGCCGAACTGGTAGCGCAGGTTGAGCGGTGTTTGCAGCAGGGACTGGTCGAGCACCCCCGCCAGGGCTCCGATCTGCTGGCCAAGCAGGCTGTCACCCGGGCCAAGGTAGCGGGCCTGGTCGGCGATGAAGCCTTCGCTGGCGTAACGCCGGCAGCGCTGCTGGAAGTCGCATTCGGTGAACACGCCCTGGCCGTTGTGGTAGCGCAACATGCCGTTGGTGTAGGAAATCATCTCGCGACCACTGTCGTAGTCGCGGTATAGCGAGCGACCGCCGAGCGCCACCGGAATGGGCAGGGCAAAGTAGTCGAGCAAAGAGGTGGCCAGGTCGATATGGCCGTAGGTGCCGTGCTTGATGTGCGGCAACTGCGCCTGCTCCGGCGCCAGGGTGAGGTTGAAGCCCCAGGCCGAAGCCAGGCGCACGCCGTCGATGCCATGGGATTCATCGGAGGTCACCACCACCAGGGTGTTCTTGAGCACGCCCTGGCGTTCCAGGCTGTCGAGGAATGCCCCGAGCGCGTCGTCCAGGTAGGCGACCGCTGCCTGTTTCGGCGTGTCGTAGCGTTCGAGATATTCGGCCGGCGCCGAGTACGGCTGGTGGGTACCCACGGTGAGCAGGGTCAGCATCCAGGGTTTGTC
This sequence comes from Pseudomonas sp. 10-1B, assembly GCF_000935045.1. Classification (GTDB taxonomy): domain Bacteria; phylum Pseudomonadota; class Gammaproteobacteria; order Pseudomonadales; family Pseudomonadaceae; genus Aquipseudomonas. Next base: position 64,380 of record NZ_JYKS01000011.1, on the reverse strand, counting down.
CTGTTTCTGCAGCTGGCTGACGTAGCCCAGGGCACCTTCGAAGAAGGCTCGGTCATCCTTGCCCCAAGGGAAGTTCAGGTAGTTCTTGTTCTTGAACCACTCCAGGCCATGCACGGCGTCGAAACCGATGTGCGGCATGATGCGGTCCTTGGCCATGAAGCGCAGGCCGGCGCCCTGCAGGTAGTGGGTGGTGAAGCCGGCCTGGCGCAACTGCGCCGGCAGGCAGGCCTGGTTGCGCTCGTTCTGGGTCAGCAGCTCCACGCCCTTGGGCGTGCCATTGGCCAGTTTGTCGTAATCACCACAGAGCATCGCGTACAGGCCGCGGATGGTCTGGTGGGTATGCAGCACATAGTCTGGCGTGTTCATGCCGCGCTCGGCCCATTGGCTGAGCTTGGGCATCAGGTCTTCGTCGAAGCTGCTGTGCACGGCCTGGCGGTTGGGCCGCAGGTAGGCCCCGGGAATGCCTTCGACGGTAATGACCAGCAGGTTGCGGGCGCTGCCTGGCCCGGCGAGCAGCCGCTGGCCATGCAGGTCGGACTGGGTCAGGCCATTGCTGGAAAGCGGCGTGAAGGGCTGCGTCTGGCCCATCCAGCCTTCAACCTGGCGCTGCAGGTTGCCAACCCCGGCAGACATCAGCTGGTGGGTGAGGTTGTATTGCCGCCATTGGTCGGCGTCGGAAGGTGCCAGTTGCTGGCTGCCCCAATGGGCAGCAAACAGCAGCAGTGGAATGGCCCAGGCCCTGCGTGGCAGCGGCTGGCCGCGCTGGGTGCGGCTGCGCCAGGCACTGGCCAGCCAGGCCAGCAGGCCGGCACCCAGGGCCCAGGGAAGCCAGGCATGGGCCAGGCCACCACCGGTCGAATTCTCCATGAATTGCGGGTCGACCAGATACGTCAGATCGGCGCTGGTGGGCAGGCGGCCCACCGCGCTCACCAGTTCGGCCGAGGCCACCCAAAGGGCCGCCCAGGCCAGCAGCACGGGAAGGGCCAGCCACCACGGCCGGCGGTGCAGCAGCAAGATCAGCAGGCTGCCGAGGGCGAGGTCGGAGAGGTAACCGAGTGGACTGGACCAACCCAGCATGGCGCGCGTACCCAGTGGGATCACCAGCACCAGGACCGCCAAGGCGACAAGCCGGGTACGTGAGTGGTCTGACAGGTTCTTCACAAAAACTTCCCTTTTGCCATTAAATCGTCATGCATCTGTGCTGGATGATAACAGGCCAGGGCAGGGAAAGCGGTCGGTTATAAGGCTGGTAAGCAAAAGCCGGGCACGCTGGTGCGGGCCCGGCCGATGGCAAGTGTCAGAAGTAGTAGGGGAATTTCAGGCTGAAGGAGAAGTCCGGCGCGTCATCGGTCAGACCAATGGACAGGTTGGGTACGATAGTCAGGTTGTTGGTGGCGGCGAAGGTCATGCCGATGTTGAAGTTGGCGGCGTTGTAGTCACTGTTGGAGATCGATTGCCAGTCGCCGCCATCCGGCTTGATCTTGCTCTTGCCGGCGAACTGGTCGGAAACCGAGAACGACATGCTCATCTTCTCGTTCAGGGCAAAGGCGATACCACCGCCGATCTGCCATGAGTCGCCGAGCTTCACGTCACCTGGCACCTTGCTGTTGACCTGCGGGCTGATGTCGCTGAACGAGTCCTCCATGTTGTAGGTGTAGGACAGGCTGGCGAACAGTACGGCCGGGTCGAAGGTCTTGACCAACGAGATGCCCGGGGTGATCGACCATACGCCGTTGCCGGTCGGCAGGCTCTCGGGTACCGACAGGTTGTCGTTGCCGGGTACTTCGCGCAGCTTGATGCCGTACGGGTCCTTGCCGGTGGGGGCCTTGATGCGCAGGGTGGCCACGGCATCGGGCCAGGTCTCCGACTCGTCGAGGAACTTGTAGGCGACGCCGACGTTGATATCGCCGATTTCCGGGTCGCGGGTGACGGTTTCGTCGGAGGTGGTCGGCCCGGCGCCGCCCGCCCCACCGGACGAGTAGGTGGATTCGCGGTATACCACCGGCACGTTGATGTCGAACTGCCAGCGCTGTGCCAGGTTGTAGCGCGCGGTCAGGTCCAGGGTCCAGTTATCCGCCTTGATGCGGTCCAGGTTGATATTGCCCAGGAAAATGGAGTCCAGCGCCAGGAAGCCGTTGAGCGTCAGCGCACGAGTGTCGTAATGGGTATAGGTCAGGCCGGTTTCGAAGCTGAATTTGCCGCCACCAAAGAAGCCGCTGGCCTCGTCGTACAGGTTGGACACGCTCTGCGCCGGCTCGGAATCGGCGGTCAGTGCCTGGCCGTAGGAGCTGCCGGTGGTACCTGGCGCGCCGGAGGCGACAGTCTGCGCGCCCTTGACCCCTTCGGCGGGGGATTTGACCAGGCGTTTGGGTGGCGGCGCTGCCGGGGCTTCCTCGACTTGGCGTACGCGCTGCTCCAGCACCATCAACGCTTGCTGCTGGGCTTCGTAGCGGCGTTTCAGTTCGATCAGTTCCTGCTTGAGGGCCTCGACCTGAGGGTCGGTGGCTGCGTAGAGCAAAGTGGCCGGAGCCAAGGTAGTCAAACACACAAAAGCTTTGAGCGTTAAAGACCGTTGCATGGGTTTGCCGTCCCTTCCAACTACTTTCGATGAGACTGAGCGTAGATCAGTATCCGAATGTGCGAAGGCCTTTGAGTTGATCCAGGCTTCCGTTCAGCGATGCGGCTGTTGGCACGTTCTCGCGCATGACCACATTGAGGGAGGTGAGGTTGTTGACTCGGTTACCATTGCCCAGCAGGGTCGAATTCTGCATCAGCCCACCCTGGGCCAGGCGTTGCACGCTGCTGCCCTGGTTGTTGTTGGCATTGATGTTCAGTTGCACACCCACGCCGGTGGAGGACACGCTGAGCGAACCTGCGCCATTTTCGCCGACCAATCTCTGGCCCGCTGCCAGTACCTGGCCCTGGGGTTGCGTGGTGGGTGCCTGGTTGGCCTTGGTGACGTTGATGTCGACATTGTTGTAAGCGGTGTTGTTGTCACCTGCTGCGCGCACTACCTGGGTAACACCTTGGGTGGTGTTGAGCCCGCTGCCGCCCGTGACGGTACCGGTCCCCGGCCCCGTTGCCGAGCCGGCGTTAGAGGTTTGCGACTGGCCAGTGCTTTTTTTATCGATCATCGACACATAGAACTGGGGCTTGATGGTGGACTGCTGGATCTGCAGGGTGGAGGTGGCACCGATCATTTCACCGTTGGCATTCTGCCAGGTGCTGGTCATGACGATGCCGAAACTGACAATCCGGCCCGGCAGTACATAGCGACCACGCAAGTTCGCCAACTCCTGGTCCTTCAGTTCGATGGGTTTGAACGTTTCAGCGTGGGTCGGCAGGCTGGCGGCCAGGCAAGCCATTACGAGCCAGAATGGATTCTTCATGGGATGCTCCCGGAGCGTCGTGCTCCTTATCGTTAGAAGTGTCGTTAGAAGAAGTCGCTTCGGATGAAACCGAAATCCAGCAGCTCTGCATCCTGCACCGGGGTGAAATTGTTCACCCGGCCTTTGGCGGTCAGGGGCAGGGGCGGGTCAAGCAAGATGTTGTTCTTGTCGTAGCCTTGGCCGATCACGGCGAAGATGATGCCGTTCCAGCCCTTGAGAAAATCGTCGACCTTGTAGCGTCTGTGGCCCAGTACCGGGTCACCGACGTACACCCAACCCTTGTCGACCTTCTGCATGACCACGAAATGCTTGTAGCCGCGCACGTCCATCAGCACCACGACCGGGATGCGCACGCTGTGCAGGGTCTCGGGCGCCACCCGGTAACCGCGGGCACGCATGCCCAAGCTTTCCACGTAGCGTTTCATGTCGAGCATCGAGAAGCCTTGCGTGCGCACCAGGTCCTGATCGGCGTGGGCCAGCATGCCTTCGATGATCTGTTGTTCGTCCACATCCAGCCAGTAGGCCTGGCGCAGGATGGTCGCCAGCGCGGCGGCGCCGCAGCTGAAGTCGGTTTTCTGTTGCACCAGGTCGGCGAACTTGCGTTCCCGCACACTCTGGATGGGTTTGAACACCACGGCGCCGCCCGGTAGAACGGACAGCGGCATTTGTGCAGCTTCGCTCACGCTGGCCAGGCACAGCAAAAACGCCAAGGCAATAATGCGCATGATCGGATGCCTTCCGGTGTGTGTTGAAGAAAGGCCCCCCGAAGGGGGCCTCAAGCACAGCGTTTAGAACGAGGTGTTGGAGATGGCCAGCGAGTTGCTCTGCTGGTTGCCCACACCGGCCGCCACGTTCACGCCCAGGTTGCCGCTGCCACCGTTCACCGAACCGCTCAGGGTTGCAGTGTTGGTCACAGGGTTGGCCCAGCCGGTCGGGGTCAGCACTTGGAACGACACGGTGTTGCTCAGGTCATAAGCGCTGCTTTCGCTGAAGCTCTTCGAAATGTCGTTCGAAGATTGCGATGCTTTTTCGCCAGATTTGTCGTACGCAGACTCAGAGGCGTTTGCATAGGAAGACTCGTGACCCTTCTCATATGCAGATTCCGAGGCGTTCGCGTAGGACGAATCCTTGGCGTTCTCATACGAACCGCTGCGCGACTTGTCGTACGAAGAATCGCGAGACTTGTCGTACGCAGAGTCGCGAGACTTGTCGTACGACGAGTCGCGAGCTTTGTCGTAGGACGAGCCGAACGCTTTTTCGAACGAAGAGTCGTAGGCACTTGCATGCGACTTGTCGATCGATGCATCCAGCGATGCATTGAGCGAGCCATCGACGCTTTCGGTGCGAGAACGGTTGCCGAAGGTCACGGTCCGCGATGCATCGGCGTCAACCCCCAGCGTAGCGTTCACGCTCGCATTGCTGGACGAGTTTGCACTGGCGTTGGCGGAGCCGTTCGCATTCCAGTTGTTGGACCCGCTGGCACTCGAGCTGTTGGACCCGCTGGCGCTGGAGCTGTTGGACCCGCTGGCATTCGAGCTATTGGACCCGTTGGCATTGGATGCGTAGGAACCGCTGGCGTTGGAGCTGTTGGACCCACTGGAGCTGGCGCTGTTGGACCCACTGGAGTTCCAGCCGCTGGAACCGCTTGCGCTCGCACTCTGCGAGCCGCCCACACTGAAGCTGGACGACGAGCTTCTGTCATCGGTCGAGTTGAACGTACCTTCACGCGAGCTCGAGCCGCTTTTGGTGGTGGTGAAGGTCAGCGTATCCACACGGTAGGTGCGGTCTGCAGCGTTGTTCACGACCAGGCCCGGGCCGTTCTGGTCAGCAGAGGCGGTGGCGGTGGCGTTACCCAGTGGCGCATTGGTGTTGGCGATGGCCATGGTGTTTTTCTGCTGGTTCAGATCGCCGCCAGCAATGTTGATACCCACGTTGCCTGAGGCACCACTGGCCGACCCACTCATCACGGCAGACGATTGGGTCGAGTAGTTGTCTACCCGGTTGTTGTTGCTGTACTGACGTACGTCAGCTGTTGCATGGGCAGTGCCGAACACGAAGCTGTTGTCCAGGCTCGATTCGGACGATGCGTTGGCAATGGCCGCCGCGTTGTCCTGCTGGTTACCGTTACCGGCCGCCACGTTGACACCCACGTTACCGCTGGCGCCGCTGGCCGAGTTGTTCATCTCGGCTTCGTTGATGGTGCCTTGGTTGGTGATGCGGTTATAGGTGCTGGTTTGCTTGTCCCAGGCATTGGCCGTTGCATACACAGGGATCTTGGTTGGAGGAGGCGTGTGATGACCATTGTTGTGGTGGCCGTTATGGTTGTCATTGCGCCGATCGTTTTGCCCAGCTTGTACAGCAACAGCCATGACCGCAGCAATTGCGAAAACCAGAGGCTTGATTGCCATCGAGGGTTTCATGGTGATTCTCCGTACTTTATAGGTTAAGTGTTGTTCTTAACTGATTGGGTCAATCCGCGACCCGTATGCTCAGGGTGTTGGCCATTCGGTTTCCCACCCCGGCACTCTGATTCAACTGGACCACTCCGCGGCTACCGGTGAATGCCTGGTCACTGGTAGTGACCTGGCGATGGCCGTGTGGAGCGCCAGTTGGATCGGAGTTGTTGAGCAGCGCCACGTTCTGTTGCATGAGGACGCTGTCGTCGATGCTTTGCGGCTGGGCACTGAGGCTGATGCGCAGTGCGTTGGCTTGCTGGGTGTTGGCGCCGGCACTCTGGTTCACCCCGAGGGCGCCGCTGCCGTTGCTGAAGGCGTTGCCTTGGATGCTCGAACGGGCATCCATCAGTGGGTCGGCGGGGGTGTCCAGGCGTTGGCGGATCTGCGTGGTGGCGCTGGCCGAGGGCCCCACGGCGATGGCCCGGGCGTTGACTTGTTGCTGTTGGTCACCGGCCGCCTGGTTGACCGACAGGTTGCCCTGGTAACGGCTGCCCGAGCTGTCGATGTCGGCGTTGTTGATCACGGGTACCGGGGATTGGGCGAAGGCCGATGCACTGCACAGCGTGGCCAGGATCAGCAGCGTACGCTTCATCTCACTTGCCTCCGGTCAGGATCTGCAGCGGCGCCAGGCCACGCTGCACACTCGAATTGACCATGTTCGAGATGCCATTGCCGGAGCCCGATCCACGCCCGCCCGCCAAATTGGGCAACTGTGTCTGGTTGTTGAGGTTGCCGCCCAGGTTGCTGGTCTGCTGCGTGACCAGGGCGCTGATGCCCGCGCCGCTGCTGATATTGGCGAAGTCGCCATCGCTCAACTCGTTGGTCTGTTTGAGAATGTGGGCGGAAGGGTTGGCGTTGACGGTGGTTGGATTCGGGTCGGGAATCAGCGGGGGCACCGTCGCGTTGCGTGTCTGCACGTCGCGGGTGATGGTGATGATCCCGTTTTCGGCCTGGGCAGTCAGGCTCAATGTACCCAGTACGTAGCCTGCCAGCAGCAAGCCGCAAAGGCGATTGTCAGTTTTCCTCACGACAGTAATTCCTTCTTTGAGCGCTGGCCCTGTTCAGCGATGCGAACAACAGAGCAGAAGGTGTGCCGCTTTTGAGAAGCGTTTGCAGATCAAGACGTTAACGTGAGGGGATGAGAAATTGCGGCGTATTCTGTCTCAGTGTTGAAACAGGCAGCCGTGGGCATTACCGACAAAGCCAGCGATGGCTTTGACTGGAAGGCTTTTTGCAAGGGTGTTTCATTGGCTTGACAGTGCCCCCGAAGCGGGGGGAAACCCCGCATTTCCGGGGGCTTTGACCCACCGGTGTGTGTCAGGGGCTTAACACTCGGTGGGGCAGGCTGGCGTATCGCTATCAAGGAGCTTGGCAACGGCTTGCAGCGCCAGCAACTGGCGCTGCGGCCAACTGCCCTCGATGGTTTGCAGGGCCTGATCATGCCGTTTCAGCCAGCGCAGGCTGTCGTCGAAGAAGCGCTGGCGGTCGTTCAGGTCGGGTTGACTGCGTTGGCCATCGGCAACCCAATCCACGCCTTGCGGGCTGAGCAGCAGGTGCAGGTCGTAGTGCCGTTCCAGCAATGCCTGTTCCAGCCAGGCTGGGCAGTCATCGAACAAGGCGTGGCTCCAGAGCATGTTGCTGAGCAGGTGGGTATCGAGGATCAGCAGCGGCGGAGCCTGCTCGCGGGCCTGGTCCTCCCAGGCCAGCTGGCCGCGGGCGATGGTGGGGATATCGGCGTAGCAGGTGTCGCGGCATTCCTGGTCGATGAAATGGCGCACGTATTCGGCCACTACCATGCCGCCGAAATGCGCCTGGATCACGCCACTGAGCCAGCTTTTGCCGCTGGATTCGGGGCCGCAGAGCACCAGTACCTTCATCGCCGGTTCTGCATTCATGGCAGCACCAACGCCGGGTCGCGGCGCCATTCCAGCCAGCCGCGCACGGCGATCACGGTGAGTACGGCGAAGAACCCTGCGGTGAAGTACAGCTGCTGGTGCAGGTACTGGCCCACGTAGAAGATGTCCACCACTACCCACAGCAGCCAGCATTGCAGGCGCTTCTGTGCCATCCACAGTTGTGCCACCAGGCTGAAGCCGGTCAGGCTGGCGTCCAGCCAGGGCAGGGCAGCGTCGGTCCAATTGGCCATGGTCGAGCCCAGGGCCACGCTCAGCAGCACTCCAGCAGCCAGGCCGGTGAACAGCGCCGGGCGCTGCAGGCGGGAGACCTGGCGGGCTTCTTCGACGTGGTCCGGGCGTTTCCACTGCCACCAGCCGTACAGTTGCAGGATGGCGTAGGCCAACTGCAGCAGCATGCCGGAGTACAGCTTGACTGCGTAGAACAGCCAGCCATAGATCAGCACCATGACCAGGCCGATCGGCCAGCACCAGGCGTTCTGCTTGACCGTAAGCCAGACAGCGGTGACGCCGAGGACGGCGGCGATGAGTTCAAGGCCGGACATCGGCGATCCTTGGAGAAACAACGGGGAGGGGCGCGATTGTAGCTGGTCGGTCGGAGAAGGTGTAGGCGTGGTACTGACTGTCTTGGGGCGCAGGCCTGTTGTGGGAGCGGCCTTGTGTCGCGAAAGGGCTGCAGAGCAGCCCCAGCAAGTTGTGCGTTGCGACTGAAATCCTGGGGCCGCCTTGCGGCCCTTTCGCGACACAAGGCCGCTCCCACAGGGACCGCGCAAGCATTAGTTACTCCCACAACCTACAGGTCCTTATACCCGGAACTGCCGCAGCAACTGTTCCAGCTCCTCGCTCAATTGCCCCAACGCCACCCCGGCATCGCTGGACTGTCGCGCCGCATCGGCGGTCTGCTGGGACAACCCGGCAGTATCCAGCACGTTGCGGTTGATTTCCTCGACCACATGCGACTGCTGCAAGGTGGCACTGGCGATGGAGGCATTCAGCGCGGTGAGGTTGTTCAGGGCCTGGTTGATGGCATCCAGGCTGGCACCGGCCTCGCGGGCTTGCTCGACCGTTTGGCGCGAGGCCTCGCTGCTGGTATCGATGGCCCTGACCGCGGCGTCCGACTGGCTTTGCAGGTGCTCGATCATGGTATGGATCTCGGCGGTCGACTGGGCGGTGCGCTGGGCCAACAGGCGCACCTCGTCGGCGACCACGGCAAAGCCACGGCCTTGCTCGCCGGCCCGCGCCGCCTCGATGGCTGCGTTCAGCGCCAGCAGGTTGGTCTGTTCGGCGATGGAGCGGATCACGTCGAGCACGCCACCGATGCGCGTGCTGTGCCCGGCCAGGTCGCGGACTACCTGCACGGCCTGGTCGATGGTCAGCGACAGCCGGTCGATCTGCGCCAGGCTGCCGTGAATGGCCTCCTGGCCGTGCGCCACTTGCTGCTGCGCGGTGCGCATTTCCCCAGCGGCCTGTTCGGCGGTCTTGGCCACGTCCTGCACGGCGTAGGTCACTTCGTTGACCGCGGTGGCCACTTGGTCCATTTGCAGCGATTGCTGGGCACTGTGCTGTTGTGCGGCACCGGCGTTGTCGCCGACATGCCCAGCGGACTGGGCCAGGGCGTGGGCAGCCCCCTGTAATTGGCCGACCACGCCCTGCAGCTTGCCGTTGAAGCGATTGAAGTGCTCGCCCAGGTGGGTGATTTCGTCGCGGCCGTGGGTGTCCAGGCGGCGGGTAAGGTCGCTTTCGCCGCTGGCGATGTTGCCCATGGCCTGCACCGCCTCCTGCAACGGGCGGGCGATGCTGCGGGCAATCAGCATGACCACCAGCGCCATCAGCAGGGCAATGGCCACGCCCACCAGCGAAGCGTCGCGCAACTGGCGGGCGAACTCGGCCTGCACATCATCGACGTACACACCCGAGCCGATGATCCAGCCCCAGGGTTTGAACAGCTGTATATAGGAGGTCTTGGCCACGGGCTCACTGGCGCCGGGTTTGGGCCAGCGATAGTTGACCGGCCCGGCGCCCTGCTGGCGGGCCAGGGCGACCATTTCGTTGAACACGGCGAAGCCGTCAGGGTCGCGGATGGCCGACAGGTCCTGGCCGTCAAGCTTGGGGTTGGCCGGATGCATGATCATCTTCGGCCCCAGGTCGTTGATCCAGAAATAGTCGTCGTGGTCGTAGCGCAGCGCCCGCACCACTTGCAGGGCCTGTTGCTGGGCGGTTTCGCGGCTGAGCGCGCCAGCCGCCTCCAGGCCTTGGTAATAGGCCAGTACGCCGGCTGCCGTCTGCACCACGTGGCGGGTCTTTTCCGCTTTGGCCTGGTACAGGTCGCCATGGATCTGGCGCAGCATCAGCAGGCCCAACACCACCAGCATCGCCACCGCCACCAAAAGGATCAGCCACAAGCGACGGCTGATAGACATCGATCTCAGGGTTTTCATCCACGAGCTCCCGCACTGTTCTGGCGCATTGTTCTTGTTATCGAGGTGCATCCAAGCATGCTTTGCCGCGGGCCCCCACTCGACTAATGGCTAAGTGCTATGTTTGTCATAGTCTGCCGCAGCTCGGGTGAAGCGATTGCAAAGGCGCTCTGCTAGGATCTCGGCCGCGCAAGATGAAACCTTTAGGCAGCGTGAACTTTTCTACTGGCATTCGGACCAACAGGCGCTGTAAAACAGCCGGGCCGCGTGCGGCAATCTCAAGCAAATCAAGAACAAGGGGCCTGCAACGAGCAGCGCTCCATCGGGGGAATGATGGATTTTTGGACTGCCTTCCAGGCAATCATCTTAGGCGTGGTCGAAGGGCTGACGGAGTTTCTGCCGATCTCCAGTACCGGCCACCAGATCATCGTCGCCGACCTGATCGGTTTTGGTGGCGAACGGGCCATGGCTTTCAACATCATCATCCAGCTGGCGGCGATCCTGGCAGTGGTGTGGGAATTTCGCGGCAAGATCTTCGAGGTGGTCTTCGGCCTGACCAGCCAGCCTACGGCGCGGCGCTTCACCGGCAACCTGCTGTTGGCGTTCCTGCCGGCGGTGGTGCTGGGCGTGCTGTTCGCCGACCTGATTCACGAGTACCTGTTCAACCCGATCACCGTGGCGGCGGCGCTGGTGGTGGGTGGTGTGATCATGCTCTGGGCCGAGCGTCGCGAGCACTGCGTGGAGGTGGACCATGTGGACGACATGCGCTGGAGCCATGCGCTGAAGATCGGCTTCATCCAGTGCCTGGCGATGATCCCGGGCACTTCGCGTTCCGGTTCGACCATTATCGGCGGCCTGCTGTTTGGCCTGTCACGCAAGGCGGCGACCGAGTTCTCGTTCTTCCTGGCGATGCCGACCATGGTCGGTGCAGCGGTGTACTCGGGCTACAAGTACCGCGACCTGTTCCAGCCGAGCGACCTGCCGGTATTTGCCATTGGGTTTGTGACCTCGTTCATCTTTGCCATGATCGCCGTGCGCGCGCTGCTCAAGTTCATTGCCAACCACAGCTACGCGGCATTCGCCTGGTACCGCATCGTTTTCGGCCTGTTGATTCTGGCGACCTGGCAGTTCGGTTGGGTTGACTGGGCGACGGCTCATGGCTGAGGTAGCACGGGGGCAAAGGGCGGAAGGTGTGCGCAATGTGCGCCTGAAGCTGCTGCTGTTGGGCGTGCTATGCCTGTTGCCGGGCCTGGGGGTTACGCGCATGGCCTGGAATGACCAGGTCTGGTGGCCGTTGGCGCTGTACCCGGCGATGAGCCTGGTCAGCCTGTTGCTGTATTGGCAGGATAAACAGCAGGCGCGTACGCAGGCCTGGCGCACGCCCGAGAAAGTGCTGCATGCCAGTGAGCTGCTGGGCGGTTGGCCGGGGGCGTTGGTGGCACAGCAACTGTTTCGGCACAAGACACGCAAGGCTTCGTACCAGCTGATCTTCTGGGGCATTGTCTTGGTACACCAGGTCTTCTGGGCGGATTGGTTGTTCTTTGACGGGCGCTATCTGCCTTTAAGTTGATGTGTGGCTGTACCTGCCCCCGCGGGTTAACCGCAGGTCTCGAATCTTGTATTGCCTGGGCTGGCCTCATCGCCGGCAAGCCAGCTCCCACCTCGACCGCAGAGGCCTCGAGCCCTGTGCGGTACCTGTGGGAGCCGGCTTGCCGGCGATGAGGCCGGCACAGGCTACTTACATCATCAACCCCACCTGCAACCGCTTCGGTAACCGCCGTACCACCAGCTGGTGCGACCGCTGCAACAAATCACACAGCTCATCGCGCCCCATGGGGTAGGGCAGCGCCATGCTGATCCACCGCGCCCGCGCCAGATACGGCGCAGGCCGCACCCCCGGGCGGTCGCAGTAGCCGAGAAACAGCTCGTCGGCCACCTTGAACGATAACCCCGCGCCCGCCAGGTCGAGCACCGCGAACATCTTGTTGCCCGCCACCGAGAACACCCGGATGCCGCCCCATTTGTAATCTTCCCGTGCACCGGGCAGGCTCAGGCAAAACGCCGCCACCTGGGCTTCGCTCATGTTCCGCTCAGACATACCGATCTCCACAGGCTTCGAAAGACGCCGCCAGGTGATCGATCCATACCCGCACCGCAGGCAGCAAACCGCGCCGGTGCGGGTACACCGCCTGCAGGTAACCACCCGGTAGCGACCAGTCTGGCAGCAGGCGCACCAACTCGCCGCGTTCCAGTTCTTCTTCGCAGAACATGCTGGGCAGCGCCGTGAACCCCAGGCCGGCCCGTACAGCAGCATTACGTACTACGAAATCATCGATGGCCAAGCGCGGCTCCAAGGCTATTTCCTGCTGCTTGCCATTGGGGCCGAGCAGGCGAAAGTGTACCAACCGGTCTGCCTCTGCTGCGCCCAGCACCGGCAATGACGCCAGCTCGCTCGGTTCGCGGATGTGGTCGGCGAAACCGGGTGCGGCAACCAGCTGCATCTGCGCCTGGCGTAGGCGGCGGGTGACCAGGGCTGGGTCTTCATCGCCCAGGTCGCGCACGCGCAGGGCCACGTCGATACCTTCGGAAATCAGGTCGACCCGGCGGTTGAGCAACACCATGTCCAGTTGCACCAACGGGTACTGCGCGAGAAAGCGGCTGATTACATCCGGCAGGAAGGCATGGGCCAGGGCCACCGGGCATGACACCCGCAAGCGCCCGCGCGGTTCGCTGCTCATGCTGGCCACGGCTTCATCGGCGGCTTCGGCCTCCAGCAACATGGCCTGGCAGTGATGCAGGTAGCGTTCGCCCACGGCGGTGAGCTTCAGCTGCCGTGTGGTGCGTTGCAGCAGGCGTGTGCCCAGGCGTTCTTCAAGCTCGGCGATACGCCGTGACAAGCGCGATTTGGGGATGCCCAATTGGCGCCCGGCGGCGGCGAAACCGCCGGCTTCGACCACGCGGGCAAAGTAGAAAAGGTCGTTGAGGTCTTGCATGGTGATTCCCCACTGTTCCATCCATGGGACAAACTAGCGCATTTTTGCCGACTTATCAGCCATTGTTCCCTCCAGTAGGATTCTTCCCATCGTGATCGCCCACCGCCGCGGTCTTCATTCACAGGAGAGTCCCATGAAACTGTTGCATATCGATTCGAGCATCCTGGGCGACAATTCCGCCTCCCGCCAGCTGAGCAGCGAAGTGGTCGCCGCCTGGAAAGCTGCCGACCCGAGCGTGGAAGTGGTGTACCGCGACCTGGCCGCCGACGCCATCGCCCACTTCTCCGCGGCCACCTTGGTAGCTGCTGGCACCCCCGAAGATGTGCGCGATGCAGCCCAGGCCTTCGAAGCCAAGCTGAGCGCGGAAACCCTGGAGGAGTTCCTGGCCGCCGATGCCGTGGTGATTGGTGCGCCGATGTATAACTTCACCGTGCCGACCCAGCTCAAGGCCTGGATCGACCGCGTCGCCGTCGCAGGCAAGACCTTCCGCTACACCGAAGCTGGCCCGGAAGGCCTGTGCGGTGACAAGAAGGTGGTGCTGGTGTCCACTGCCGGTGGCCTGCATGCTGACCAGCCGACTGGTGCCGGGCATGAAGACTTCCTCAAGGTATTCCTCGGTTTCATCGGCATCACCGACCTGGAAATCGTCCGTGCTCACGGCCTGGCCTATGGCCCGGAGCAGCGCAGCCAGGCAATCGATGCTGCGCAGGCGCAGATTGCCACTGAGCTGTTTGCAGCGGCCTGATCAAGGGTAGACGGTTGGTTGCAGGGGGGGCTCTGTGGCGCAGGGAATAGAGCCCGCAAGCGCGCCGCAAGGGTTTCCCTTGATGCCAGTCAGTTAAGCGATTTGGGGCCGCTTTGCGGCCCATCGCCGGCAAGCCAGCTCCCACAGGGATCGCATCAGGGCTGACAGGTGTTTGCCACACCATCTTCAGCGTGTGTGAGCACCTGGCAACCTTCCCACAGTTTCAGAATGTCGGCGGCGTGATCACCCAGATCACCACTGCATCCACCTCGCCAGGGTTGCCATAGCGGTGGGGCTCCTGGCTGGAAAAACTGAAACTGTCCCCTTCGCCCAACTGAAAATGCCGCTCACTCACCCACAGCTCGAAGCTGCCACTGAGGACATAGCCGGCTTCTTCGCCGTCATGGCTGTAGCTTTGCTGGCTGTAGGTGCCTGGGGGGAAGCGTGAGTGCAGGATTTCCAGCTGGCGGTTGGGCTGGGGCGTGAGCAGTTGATCGACGATGCCGTCTTCGTAATGCACGCTCAGGCGGCTGTTGCGCCTTACCACATAGCCCTGGTCCTCGGGCGCGGTCGTGGCTTCGCTGGCGAAGAACCACTGGATGGTCACACCCAGGCTGCGGGCAATGTTGAACAGCGCCGGGATGGACGGGTAGGAGAGGTTGCGCTCCAGCTGGCTGATGTAGCCGGCGGTCAGTTCACTGTGCGCGGCCAGCTCCGCCAGGGTCATGCCGCGGCGCTTGCGCAGGCCGCGGATGCGGGTGCCCAGGAACTGCGGCGCGGCGCCCCCGGCTTCACTGGCGGGGGGCTGGGGGAGTTGGCTCATGCACGTCGGTCCATCGGAAAAGCCGCAGTATGTACAGCCTCAGAGTGCCCAGGCAACCGTCAGACCATCGTGAATCGCTTCTTCGGCGGTACGCGGTGCCAGGCAGTCGCCGACGCGCCGCACTTCGACCAGGCCGGCCAGCTCCGTCGCCAGGCGGTCTTCAGGTTGATGGCCAAGGCACAGTACCAGGGTGTCGATGCCTTCGAAGATCATCGGTTCGCCGCTGGCGGTATGCTGCAGGTACACCGTGTTGTCGTCGCTGCCATAGAGGCGGGCATAAGGTGTGATGGGGATGCCCAGGCGATGCAGCTCACCGGCCAGCTGGTCGCGCACGTACAGCGGCAGGCTTTCACCGCAATGGGTGCCGTTGACCGCCAACTGCACTTGGTGCCCCTCGCGCACCAGGCGTTCGGCGATGCCGGGGCCAATCCAGTCGCAACGCCAGTCGATCACCAGCACCGAGCGCCCCAGCTTGGCTTCATTGCGCAACACTTGCCAGGCATCCACCACCTGCAAATCACCGGTGCGTTCGAACGCCGGCCAGTAGGGGGTGGCACCGGTGGCGGCAATCACCAGGTCGGGCCGTTCACGTTCGACCAAGGCACGGTCGACCCGGGTGTTGCGTACCACCTCCACACCCGCCAGGGCCATTTCCCGCTGCAGGTTGGTGCTGGCGCCGCCGAACTCGCTACGGCGTGGCAGCAGCTGGGCCAGCAGCACCTGGCCGCCGAGCTGCGGGCCAGCCTCGTACAGCGTAACCTGGTGCCCGCGCGCGGCGGCCACGGCGGCGGCCTTCATGCCGGCGAGCCCGCCACCGGCAACCAGGATGCGCTTGGGGGTGGCGGTGGGCGTCAGTTGCCCATACTGCAACTCGCGGCCGGTTTCTGGCCGTTGGATGCAGGAAATGGCCAGGCCGCGGTGGAAGTGGCCGATGCAGGCCTGGTTGCAGGCGATGCAGGCACGTACGTCTTCGACCTGGCCGCGCTCGGTCTTGCTCGGCATCAGCGGGTCGCAGATCAGCGCGCGCGTCATGCCGCAAACGTCGGCCTGGCCGCGGGCCAGGATCAGTTCAGCCTCTTGGGGCTGGTTGATGCGCCCGGTGACGAACAGCGGAATGTTTAGCTGTTGCTTGAAGGTGGCGGCTTCCCGGGCCAGGTATGCCGGCTCGATGGCCATTGGCGGGACGATATGCACGGCGCCGCCCAACGACGCCGAGGTGCCGGCAACGATGTGCAGGTAGTCGAGCTGGTGTTGCAAGGCAACGGCTGCGGCCAGCGACTCGTCCTCGCTCAGCCCCTGGCTGTCGCGCTCGTCGGCGCTGATGCGCAGGCCGATGATGAATTGTTCGTCGGTGGCCGCGCGCACGGCGGCCAGTACTTCGCGCAGGAACCTCAGGCGCTGTTCCAGCTCGCCGTTGTAGCCGTCGGTGCGCAGGTTCACCCGTGGGTTGAGGAACTGCGCGGGCAGGTATCCATGACTGGCCACCACTTCAACGCCATCCACCCCGGCCTGGTGCAGGCGCCGGGCGGCGCTGGCGTAGCCTTGGATGATCTCGTCAATCATCGCCTGGTCAAGCGCGCGCGGCATCACCCGGAAGCGTTCATTGGGCACTGCTGACGCCGAGTAGGCCACCGCCAGCAAGCCGTCCGCCGACTCCATGATCTCCCGCCCGGGGTGGAACAGCTGCGACAGCACCACGGTGCCGTGCTCATGGCAGGCGTCGGCGAGCTGGCGGTAGCCGTCGATGCAGGCATCGTCGGTGGCCATCAGCACATGCGAAGTGTAACGCGCGCTGTCATGCACCCCGGCCACCTGCAGCACGATCAGGCCGACCCCACCGGCGGCGCGGGCGCGCTGGTAGGCGATGAGCTTGTCGTTGACCAGGTTGTCGGTGGGTAGGCAGGTGTCGTGACCGCTGGACATGATGCGGTTCTTCAAGCGTTTGCCGCGGATCTGCAAGGCTTCGAACAGGTGTGGGAAGGCGGTCTGCATACAGGCGGCTCCGGTGCGGTGTTGTTCTTGTTTTCGTTATGAAAGTGTAGCCAAAGTAAAAAATCAACTTGTTTTTTTACTTTGGCGCGGCTAGGTTTTTCTCACCCTCACGGCGAGGGTGTGACCTCACAACAACAAGAAAACGGGCCCCATGGGCACCGGCAGGAGGAAACTACGATGCAGGCATTCCCACGTGTAACCAGCCTTTGCGCAGCGTTGCTGGCCTTGGGCCTGGGCAGTGCGCAAGCGGCGCCGCAGATGGTCGTGGTCGGCTATGGCGGCGCGGGCCAGAAAGCCCAGGACGAGGCGATCTTCAAGCCTTTCAGTGCCGAGGATGGCAGCAAGCTGATCCAGAGCGAATACAACGGCGAGATGGCGCGTATCCAGGTGATGGCCGATACCGGCAATGTCGACTGGGACGTGGTGCAGATCGAAGGCCCCGACCTGATGCGCGGTTGCGACGAGGGTATCTACGAGCACCTGGACTGGCAGCGCCTGGGTCATGCCGCCGAGCTGATTGCCGATGCCGCGCAGGACTGCGGCTCGGCTGCCTTGGTGTGGAGCGTGGCGATTGCTTACGACCGCAGCAAGCTGGCCCAGGCACCTGCGTCGTGGGCCGACTTCTGGGACGTCGCCAAGTACCCGGGCAAGCGTGGTCTGCGCAAGCGTGCGGTATACAACCTGGAGTTCGCGCTGCTGGCCGACGGGGTGAAAGTGGAGGATGTCTACCAAGTGCTGTCCACCCCGGCCGGAATCGAGCGTGCCTTCGCCAAGCTCAGCGAGCTCAAGCCCTATATCCAGTGGTGGGACGCCGGTGCCCAGCCAGCCCAGTGGCTGGCGGCGGGTGATGTGGTGATGACCTCGACCTACAGCGGGCGCATCGCGGTGGCGGCCCAGCAGGGTAGCCCGCTGGCCGTGGTCTGGCCCGGCAGCCTGTATGGCATGGACTACTGGGCGATTATCAAGGGCTCACGGCATGTCGACCAGGCCAAGCGGCTGATTGCCTATGCCAACCAGCCGGATACCCAGGTGCGCTATGTACAGCAGATCCCTTATGGGCCGACCAACACCCAGGCAGCGGCCAGGCTTGACCCGGCCTTGGCCGACTGGGTGCCCACTTCACCGCAGAACCTGCAAGGAGCGTTGGCGATGAATGTGGAGTTCTGGGTCGACCACGGCGAAGAGCTGGAACAGCGCTTCAATGCCTGGGCCAGCAAGTGACCTGCCGCACAGGGACAACGATGATGAACGCAACGGAACAAAGCCTGCGCCAGGAACTGGCCGCTTGCTACCGGCTGGTTGCCCATTTGCGCATGAGCGACCTGATCTTCACGCATATTTCCCTGCGCTTGCCGGGGCCGGAGCATCACTTTCTGATCAACCCGTACGGCCTGCTGTTCGACGAGATCACCGCCTCCAGCCTGGTCAAGATCGACCTGCAGGGGCAGCCGGTCGAGCCCTCGCCGCATCCGGTCAACCCGGCCGGGTTCGTCATTCACAGTGCCATTCATGCCGCCCGCGAGGATGCCCGCTGCGTGCTGCACACCCACACCCGTGCAGGTTGCGCGGTGGCGGCACTGGAGTGCGGCCTGTTGCCGGTCAATCAGATGTCCATGGAGTTTTACGGCAAGGTGGCTTACCACGCCTATGAAGGCATTGCACTGGATATGGATGAACAGCAACGGCTGGTGGCCGACCTGGGTGACAAACCGGTGATGATCCTGCGCAACCATGGCCTGCTGACCACTGGGCGCAGCGTGGCTGAGGCGTTCCTGCGCATGTATTACCTGGAGAAGGCCTGCGAGGTCCAGTTGGCGGCGCAGAGTGCCGGGCAACTGCTGTTGCCGCCTGCTGAGGTGTGCGCACATACCGAGCGGCAGTTCAATGAGCCGACGAGGGGGTTGAAGCGGGGTGAGCTGGCCGACCCGGATGCGATACAACTGGCATGGGCAGCGTTGCTACGGATGCTGGAGCGGGTGGCACCGGGTTATCGGGATTGAAGAGCCAGGCTGATAAGCCAGACCGCACACATGAATCTGGTCAAGCTTTCAGTTCCTGTGACAGGCAGTCGTACAGGGAGGGGGTGCGACTGCTGTCGCACCCTCGAAACTGCAATCAATGTGTCTCAGGCACGATCATCGCCGGCGGCGCCTCGAATGCCCGTCGCCGCGCCACCAAGTAGTACAGCACGCTTGGCACTACCAGGCCGATTAGCCATGACACGTCCACACCGCCCAGGTGCGCGACCATCGGGCCTGTGTACAGCTTGGTATCGATGAACGGCATCTGGATCAGCACGCCCACGGTGTAGACAACGATGCCTGGCCAGTTCCACCGGCCGTAGCGGCCTTGTGGGTCGGCGAGGGCAGGGATGTCGTAGCGCTCCTTGGTGATGAAGTAGTAGTCCACCAGGTTGACCGCACTCCAAGGTACGAAGAAGGTCAGCAGGAAAAGGATGAACGACTTGAACGCGGTGAGAAACGAATGTTGGCCAAGCAGGGCGACCAGGGTGGCGGCGCCGACTATGGCCAATACGAACCCCAGGCGTTGAGCGCGGCTGATCTGCAGGTGGCCACGGAAGCCACTGATGATGGTGGCGATACACATGAAGCTGCCGTAGGAGTTCAGTGTCGAGATGGTCACCTTGCCGAACGCTATGCAGAAATACAACAGCGCGGCGGTGGTGCCGACTCCCCCCAGGCCGACGATGTAGGCCACTTCGCGGCCGGAAAACTCGCCACCTGCGATAGCGGCGGCAAATACACCCAGGATCATCG
This sequence comes from Pseudomonas sp. 10-1B, assembly GCF_000935045.1. Lineage (GTDB taxonomy): Bacteria > Pseudomonadota > Gammaproteobacteria > Pseudomonadales > Pseudomonadaceae > Aquipseudomonas. The sequence continues at coordinate 44,875 of NZ_JYKS01000011.1, read as the reverse complement.
ATGCCTGGGCGCCGATTACCGAGCCCAGGCCTGCAGCGAGGAAGGTCTTGACCGGTGACGTGCTGCTGGGCAGGTAGCGTGAGTAGTCGGCCACATAGGGGCCGAAGGCGATCTGCCAGGATGCCGCCAGGGAGACCGCCAGCAGGAACGATGCCCAGGTGAAATGGCGGTTATCCAGCAACTGCCCGATATCGGCCAGCATGAGGATGCGGCTGAACAGGTAGATGAACGCGATGATGCCCAGCACGCTGGCGATCCGGCCGATCCAATGGATAACCCGGTATCCGGCTAGCGTGGCGAGCACGATCACGGCGGCGAATATCAAAATCCCGGTGCTGTCGCTGACACTCAACAGCTGGCCGATCGCCTGCCCCGAGAGCACCGTACCGGTGGCGGTGAAACCCATATACATCAAGCAGACCAGCACCATCGGGATAGCGGCGCCATAAACCCCGAACTGCACGCGGCTGGAGATCATCTGTGGCAGCCCCAAGCGCGGGCCCTGAGCGGCATGAAGCGCCATGACCGCACCACCAATCACCTGGCCAAGTAGCAGGCCGACCAGCGACCAGAACACGTCGCCACCCAGCACCACGGCCAGAGCGCCGGTAACGATCGCCGTGATCTGCAAGTTGGCTCCGAGCCACAGGGTGAACTGACTGTACACGCGTCCATGGCGTTCAGTTTCAGGGATGTAGTCGATCGAGCGCCGTTCGAGCACGGGTTTGCTGGACATTGAATGGCTCCGCTTCATTGTTTTTGTGTAAGCGTGTAAGTCATTTGCGGGACGCAAGGCGAATGACTGCTGTCTGATATGATCATGTATATACAAGTCTGGTCAAGTGAAGTTTGGCGATGATAACAGTGACACTGTTGCGCCATCCTTCACCGCAACTGTGCTGGTCCCTGGTAAAGGAATAGCCTTATGCTGTAACGAAATATGTCTAGAAAGCCTGAATAAGGAAGCCGCAATGCCGATCAAGGACCTGTTCATCGCCCTGGTGGTGATCGTCGCCTGGGGAGTCAACTTCGTGGTGATCAAAGTTGGCCTTGACGGCTTGCCGCCGATGTTGCTGGGGGCATTGCGCTTTTTGTTGGTGGCGTTCCCGGCGATCTTGCTGGTGAAGCGGCCGAAGCTGCCGTGGCGCTGGCTGATCGCCTACGGCGCGACCATTTCGCTGGGCCAGTTCGCCTTCCTGTTCCAGGCCATGTACAGCGGTATGCCACCGGGGCTGGCCTCGCTGATCCTGCAGTCGCAGGCCTTTTTCACCCTTGGCTTCGCCGCGCTGTTCCTCGGTGAGCGGTTGCGCCTGGCCAGTGTGCTGGGGTTGCTGGTGGCCGCCAGCGGGCTGGCACTGATCGGCAGCGAAGATGGCGGCCACGTGCCGATCTTGGCGCTGGTGCTGACCCTGTGCGGCGGTGCCATGTGGGGTTTGGGCAATATCATTACCCGGCGGTTTGGCTCGGTTGACCTGGTGGCGTTGGTGATCTGGGGCGGGCTGATCCCGCCGCTGCCTTTTCTGGTGTTGTCCTGGTGGTTGGAAGGCCCTGAGCGTATAGGCCATGCCTTGGCCAACATCAGCTGGAGTTCGGTGTTGGCCCTGGCGTACCTGGCTTTTGTCGCCACCATGCTTGGCTACAGCTTATGGAGCAAGCTGCTGTCGCGCCACCCGGCGGGCAAGGTGGCGCCGTTTTCGCTGCTGGTGCCGGTGATTGGTTTGAGTTCATCGGCGTTGTTGCTGGGCGAACGCTTGACGGTAATCCAGGGCTGGGGCGCCTTGCTAGTGATGGCCGGGTTGCTGGTGAACGTGTTCGGCGCGCGCATCGGCCAGCGCTTGCGGGCGGCTAACGCCTGAATTGTCGAGCATCCAGACACTGGCGCGGTCACTGGGAGCAACTGTCTTGTATTGCCTGAACTGGCCTCATCGCCGGCAAGCCAGCTCCCACCTCGACCGCATAGGCCTCAAGCCCTGTGCAGTACCTGTGGGAGCTGGCTTGCCGGCGATGGGCTGCGTAGCAGCCCCGCTCTGCTAGAATCGGCCTCCTTTTGTCAGGCCAGCGGAGCGCCCCCATGATCATTTCCACCACCAGCCAGCTCGAAGGCCGCCCGATTGCCGAATACTTGGGTGTGGTCAGTTCCGAATCGGTGCAGGGCATCAACTTCGTGCGCGATTTCTTTGCACGTTTTCGCGACTTCTTCGGCGGCCGTTCGCAAACCCTGGAAAGCGCGCTGCGCGAGGCCCGTGAACAGGCCACAGAAGAACTGAAGGCGCGGGCACGCCAGTTGCAAGCCGATGCGGTGGTAGGGGTGGATTTCGAGATCAGCATGCCGTCGGTACAGGGCGGCATGGTCGTGGTATTCGCCACCGGTACGGCGGTACGCTTGAAGTAGAGCGTTTTGCCACTGGTCGGCTGCAGGGCTTTTGTCTAGTCGGTCTGCAAATGACCGGCTAGTCTCAGTTTCACAGGCCGCGTTTACCTGGGCAACTTTTCTGGTTGCCGGCGCGACCGTCACTGGAGGGAGACAGGGCATGAGCGAATCTTTTTTCGAAGACCTGAACGACGCGTTCCCGATCAACAGCCAGGTGCGTTGCGGCCAGGCGGCCTTCCGCCTGGGTTTCGCCCACATGACGCTGGATGATTCGGAACAGCTCCAGCCTGCACACCTGCAGCGCAGCAAGAAAGGCCGCTTCATGCCGCGGGTTCCGCTGAAGAAGTGATCCCGCCCCCAAATACCCCGCCCGATGGCGGGGTAATTTTTTACGCCCATGAAAAAGCCCGGCCTATGCAGGCCGGGCTCAGGTAAGGGTGCGAACCCTCAGTTGAGCGGTTCGATCACCTTGACTGCCTGCTGCTCACGGGCAGCGGGCCATTCTTGTTGCAGGGTCTGCAGTACGCGGCCGACGAACTCGGTGTCGGCGGCGGCCTTCTTGCCGACGTAGCCTTGGCCACGGCGGTAGACCTTGAAACGGGCACGCATGCTGGGCAGGTGCTCTTCGAATTCATCTTCGACGGTGTTCGGTGGCAGGCGGTCGAGGCGCACTTCACCGGTTTGGCTAACCCACAGCAGATGGTCGTCGAGGCTGTCCTTGCGCATGGCGAACAGCTGGGCCAATTGGTCGATTGTGGGATTGTTGTTCAAGTTCATCATAAAGCCCCCATTACCCATTCGTAGGTGATTTTCACAGTTGGCGCTACCACGGTGTAGCGCACTACCAAGGCTGCTACAGCAGCATCGCAACAGGGGCTTTCTCACGCTGCCTTTTGGACAGTTTCCCTCTCCACGGACGGCCTGCGTTACCGCGCAGGCCGTCTGGAACACCCTTGCCACCGCTCCCGATCGGGGAGACGGCTTCATCATGCACAAGGGCGATGAATGGCGTCAACCATTTTGTAGTGAATATTTTCAGTCACTACATTTTTGTCATTTTGTTCGACAATTACTGCCGACACTACAGCCCGGAGAGAATGCCGAAGGCTGCGCGCACCCTGGCTTCATTGGGAAAATTGCGGTTGGCCAGCAGCACCACAGCCAGCTGTTCGGCGGGCACGAACGCGGCGTAGGCACCAAAACCGTTGGTCGAACCGGTCTTGTTGTACCAGGCAGCAGGCAGGGCGGGGAGGGCCGGTTGCAAGCGTGTGGTGGCCTGCGGTTCACGGATCAGCCGCGGGCTGTTGCCATCGACCAGCGTGTCCAGCGGGACCGGGTAGGGGTAACGTTCCCAGCCCAGGCCTTGGGTCATGGCGCCGACCTGGAAGTAGCCCTGCTGGGTAAGGGCGGTGGCTTGCACCAGTGCCGGCGGCAGGCCCTGCGGCTGCATGTGCAGGCGCACATAGTGCAGCAGGTCGCTGGCGCTGGTCTTGATGCCATAGGCCTCGTCGGCGTAAGGGCCAGGGCCGACACGCACTGGTTGGTTCGTGGCATCGTAGCCCTGGGCATAGAGCCCCTGGGCACTGGCCGGGACATTCAGGTAGGTATGCTCGAGGCCCATCTTGGCCAATAGGCCTTGGGTCATCAACGTGGCAAAGGGTTGTTGCTGGGCGCGTGCGGCCAGGTCACCGAACAAACCCAGGCTGGGGTTCGAGTAGCAGCGCTGGGTGCCGGGTTTGGCGTGGGGTTGCCAACTGCGGAAGAACGCGACGACCTGCTGCGGCGTCTGCACCGTATCCGGGAACTGTAACGGCAGGCAGTCGGCACTGTAGGCGCCCAGTTCCAGCACCGTCGCTTCGCCGATGGGCGCCCCGGCAAGTGCCGGGTGATAACGTTTGGCCGGGGCGTCGAGGTCCAGTTTGCCCTCGGCGCTGGCCAGCGCGGCCAGGGTGGCGGTGTAGGTCTTGCTCAGCGAGCCGATTTCGAACAGCGTGTCGCGGCTGACGGGCACACCCTCGGCCTTGCTGGCCACGCCATAGCTGAAGTAGTGCGCATGGTCGCGGGCGTAGATCGCCACGGCCATTCCGGCAATGCCGTGCTCCTGCATCAGCGGGCGGATGATCCGGTCGACCTTGGCCTGCAGTTGGTCGTCGGCATGAGCGGCAGTGTGGCCCAAGGTGAGGGTGATGGCGGTCGCAAGTGCGGCCAGGCGGGGAAGGGGCATGGGCGGGTCCTTTTCTGGAGCGTGTCCGTTGAGCGATACCGGTGGGGGTTCCGGCGTTAGCGGCGCAAAGCCGCAGACCTTATCGTCTGCCCTGGCACAATGACAAGACGGAAGCAGTGATGAAGTATTTGCGCATGTTGTTCGACAATTTCACCCTGGCCTTACTCGGGGTGGTCCTGATCGCCACGGTGCTGCCTTGTTCGGGCACTGGTGCGGTGTATTTCGGCTGGCTGACCAACCTGGCCATCGGCCTGCTGTTCTTCCTGCACGGCGCCAAGTTGTCGCGCGAGGCGATCATCGCCGGTGCCGGGCACTGGCGCCTGCACCTGCTGGTGTTCTCGTGCACTTTCGTGCTGTTCCCGCTGCTGGGCCTGGCGTTCAAGCCGCTGTTCGTGCCGCTGGTTGGCAATGAGCTGTACCTGGGCGTGCTCTACTTGTGTGCCTTGCCGGCAACCGTGCAGTCGGCCATCGCCTTCACCTCGCTGGCCCGCGGTAACGTGCCAGCGGCCATCTGCAGTGCAGCGGCGTCCAGCCTGCTGGGTATCTTCCTTACGCCGTTGCTGGTGATGATGTTGCTGGGGGCTAGCGGGGATACCGGTTCTGGCCTGGATGCGGTGCTGAAGATCACCCTGCAACTGCTGGTGCCGTTCGTTGCCGGGCAGCTCGCGCGGCGTTGGATCGGCGCGTGGGTCAAGCGCAATGCGCGCTGGCTCAAGATGGTCGACCAGGGCTCGATCCTGCTGGTGGTCTACACCGCCTTCAGCGAGGCGGTGGTCACCGGGTTGTGGCACACGGTATCGCCGCAGCACCTGGCCGGGCTGTTCGCCGTGTGCGGGGTCCTGCTGGCGGTGGTGCTGTTCGCCACCCGGTTGCTCGGCAAGCTGCTGGGCTTTGACCTGGAGGACCGCATCACCATCCTGTTCGCCGGTTCCAAGAAGAGCCTGGCCACCGGGGTGCCGATGGCCCAGGTGCTGTTCGTAGGCAGCGGTATTGGCGCGATGATCTTGCCGCTGATGCTGTTCCACCAGATCCAGCTGATGGTCTGTGCGGTGCTGGCACAGCGTTATGCCAGCCGTGAGCAGGTGGCTGAAGAGGCTTCGGCGGCGTCCTGACTACTTGGTTGGCAACTGGCGAGGTCCCTATGTAGAAGCGGCACAATGGCTAATGCCAGTCAGTTAAGTCTTAGTGGCAGCCATTGGGGCTGCTTTGCAGCCCATCGCCGGCAAGCCAGCTCCCACAGGTACTGCACAGGGCTTGAGGCCCATGCGGTCGAGGTGGGAGCTGGCTTGCCTGCGATGGGCCGCAAAGCGGCCCCAATCGCTTAGCTGACTGGCATTAGGCACAATGGCTGGCTTTATCTGGCCTGCCCTGAGCTGCGCTCGCGCAGTGCCTTGCCCACCTCGGCCTCGATCTTGTAGGCCGGCCCCTCCAGGTCGTCGTAGTTGCGCGTATAGCGCCGGGCAAATTCCTCCACGCCCAGCTCCTGGTACTGCTGCACATGCTTGAGCTCGTGCGCCCACAAGGCCACGTTGTCCTCGGCATCTGCGGCACGGCGGAAGATGATCGTGTCGATCAGCGTCACGGCGTTTACATCGGGGTTCTGCAGTAGCGCATTGGCAGCGCTGATCTGCTGCTCATCACCCACCCGAAAGCGCGCCGCGTCGAGTACGGCAAAGTCATACCAGGGTTCAAGCTGCGCGCGGATATGCAAGGGGATCGGCTGCACGCCGCTGGTCGTAGCCTCGTCGCGGGCCTGGCGCAAGGCGTAGGTCAGGCTGGACGAGGCCATGACTTCCACGTCCTTGAGGATCTGCCCGGCCTGGCCAGGATCGATCGGGGCGCAGAAGCAACCCATCAGGCACACTTGGTACTGTCCCGGTGGGCAGGCTTGTTCGGCGAGCGCAGGCAGGGCCAGCAACAGCCCCAGCAATGCACTAATCGGCTTCATGCAGGGCCTTTTCGACGAAGTGGCGGCTGGCGTCCAGCACCTGCGACTGTACGCTTTCAGTGGCCAGCATGCGTCCGACCAGTAAGGCACCCACGCACTGGCTGATCAACACCCAGGCCAGTTGTTCATCCTCCAGTGTCGCGCTCCAGGCCTGGTGCAGTTCAACCAGCCAGTGCTCGGCCACTTCGCGCACCGGCTCCGGGGCTCGGGCGATTTCCACGCCCAGTGGCGGCAGCGGGCAGCCACCCTCGGCATTGTGCAGGTGGGCCAGGCTCAGGTACTGCTGCAGGCAACGCCCCAGGCGTTCACGGCTGGCGCCTTGGTTGGCCAGGCGCGCCAGCGGGCTGTTGCACAATTCCTGGCGCACCACTTCGGTGAACAGGTCATCCTTGGACGGGAAGTGGTTGTAGAAGGCACCGCCGGTCAGGCCGATCGCCTTCATCAACCCGGCCACGCCGGTAGTGGAGAACCCCCCGCGCTTGGCCAGCGCGCCGCTGCTGGCCAGCAGCCGTTCGCGGGTTTGCTGCTTGTGTTCATTGGAGTAGCGCATTCACATGCCTCTGCAGGCGGGCTTGACGATACCAGGGATCATAACATAGCGTTCGTTTACTAAACGATCATTCATCAATGGAGGCGGGCATGGCAGAACGACAAAAAGTAGTGCTGGTGATAGGCGCAGGCGATGCCACTGGTGGCGAAATCGCCAAGCGCTTTGCCCGCGAGGGCTACATTGCCTGTGTAACCCGGCGTCAGGCGGACAAGCTGCAGCCGCTGCTGGACGAAATCCGTGCTGCCGGCGGCCAGGCCCACGGTTTTGGTTCCGATGCGCGCAAGGAGGATGAAGTGGCAGCGTTGGTCGAGACCATAGAGCGTGATATCGGCCCGATCGAAGCCTTTGTGTTCAATATCGGTGCCAATGTGCCGTGCAGCATCCTTGAGGAAACCCCGCGCAAGTACTTCAAGATCTGGGAGATGGCCTGCTTCGCCGGCTTCCTCACCGCCCAGGCGGTCGCCCGGCGCATGGTCCAGCGCGAGCGCGGTACGATCCTGTTCACCGGTGCCACCGCCGGTACCCGTGGTGCGGCGGGTTTCGCCGCCTTCGCCGGGGCCAAGCACGGCCTGCGCGCCTTGGCCCAGAGCATGGCGCGCGAGCTGGGGCCGCGCAACATCCATGTCGCGCACGTGGTGGTGGACGGGGCTATCGACACTGCCTTTATCCGCGACAGTTTCCCCGAGCGCTATGCCCTCAAGGACCAGGATGGCATCCTCGATCCGGCCCACATCGCCGACAGCTATTGGTTCCTGCATGCTCAACCCCGCGATGCCTGGACCTTCGAACTGGACCTGCGCCCGTGGATGGAACGCTGGTAAACCCCTTACCCTGATCAAGGACCCTATCCATGCACAAGACCGTCGATTTCTTTTTTGACCTGGGCAGCCCGGCCAGCTACCTGGCCTGGACCCAACTGCCTGGCATATGCACACGCCAGGGGGCCTCGTTGCGCTACCGACCGATGCTGCTGGGCGGGGTTTTCCAAGCCACGGGCAACGCCTCGCCTGTCATGATCCCGGCCAAGGGGCGCTACATGTTTACCGATCTGGGGCGCTTTGCTGCGCGCTATGGGGTGCCGTTCGGGCTGCCGCCGGGGTTTCCGGTCAATACCTTGAGCTTGATGCGCGGGCTGATGGGCACCCAACTGCGTACGCCGGAGCGCTTCGAGGCGTTGCTGGCGGTGTTGTTCAATGGGCTGTGGGTGCAGCGCCGCAACCTCGGTGATAGCGCCGTTCTGGACGAAACGCTCAGCCAGGGTGGTTTCGACCCGCAGGCTTTTCATGCGCTGGCGGCTGACGGTGAGGTGAAAGCCGCACTCAAGCAGGCGACTGAGGAGGCTGTGGCACGCGGGGTGTTCGGCGCGCCAGCCTGCTTTGTCGGTGACGCGATGTTCTTCGGGCAGGATCGCCTGGACTTTGTCGAGGAGGCGTTGCGTCAGGGCGCCAGCAGCCTTTCCAACTGAGTGCGTTCCCACAGGCTGAGCAGATCGACCGGGTTGCTGCCATAGCGCTGCCAGTCTTCGAGCCCGGACTGTTCGCCATCGGCGCTCTGGCAGTGAACGCAATGTGCCAGGCTTTCGTTGTCTAGCGCGAGGGTCAGGCGCCAGCCATTGATGACGATGTCCACCAGGCCTTGGTCGTGGCGAGCTTCAATCGACAGCGCATGGATGCCGAGTGCGGCGTCGCGCAGGCATTGGTAGATAGTTCGAGTGTTCATGCCTCTCTCACAATGTGGGGCATTACCTGTGGGAGTGGCTTTAGCCGCGAACACCGGCGAAGCCGGTGCCATGCGCAGCGCATCACCCAATCAGAAATTCGCCGGGGTGTTGGCGCTGATGATCTCGGCCTCGTCCGGCCCGACGTTCTTGAAACTGTGCGGCAGGGTAGTGGGGATGTAGTACCCGTCGCCCGAGTTCAGCACGCTCACCTGGCCATCGACCCACAGCTCGACAGTGCCCCGGGTGACCAGGCCACATTCTTCACCCTCGGCATGCACGATCGGCTCGCCCGAGTCGGCACCCGGTGCGTACAGTTCCCGCAGCATGCGCATCTGCCGGCCTTCGACACTGGCACCGACCAGCAGCATGCGCAGGCCGTTGCGGCCCAGGTCTGGCTGTTCGCCACCACGGAACACGTAGCGCTCTTCGCGCACCGGCTCGTCGAAGCTGAAGAACTCCGCCAGGCTCATCGGTATGCCTTCGAGCAGTTTTTTCAGGGAGCTGACCGAAGGGCTGACGCGGTTCTGTTCGATCTGCGAGATCGTCGAGTTGGTCAGCCCGCTGCGACGGGCCAGTTCTCGTTGGGAGAGGTTGTTGCGTTCACGCACCAGTTTGAGTCGCGTCCCCGTGTCCATAGCCGCCTTGTAATCAGAGGTGTTAAAAATAATGAGCGATGCGCATTAAAACACACTCTGCGGGCTTGCGCGCTGTGCTTCTCAAACCCTCTGTTCACGCGGCATTGGCCACAGCCCGACGAGCAACAACAACGCTGCCACGGCCAGGAATGGCAAGCGCGGATCAAGGGCATACACCAGGGTGCCGGCCAGCGGCCCGATCACCGCGCCCATGCCTTGGGCGGCGCCAATGGAGCCGGCGGTGGCGCCTTGCTCGGAGGCCTGCATGGCATTGGCTGCCAGCGCCGAAAACGCCGGGAAGACAAAGCCCATGCCCGCTGCCGCGACGAAGTAGCAAGCCCACAGCCAGGGCGCCGTGGTCGCCAGCGCGCCGCAGGCAAAGCCCAACCCGGAAACCGTGGCGCCTACCCGGATCATCTTCAGTGGCGGCCACTCCAGTTGGCGCAGCAGCACCTGTGCCAGCATCAGCGCCACGCCCACTGTGGTCAGGGCGATGCCGGCGGCCTGGGCGGCTTCGGCAGGGCCCAGGTGCAGGCGGTCGATGGCGAAGAAACCGACGATGATCTGCGACACCGTAACGCTGAGCATGGCGCTGAACGCCACCAGCAGGGGCCGGCGCAGGCGCGGGTCGTTCAGCCGCACAGGGCTGGGTGCATGGCTGTGCGGCAGGGCCTGCGGCTTGAGGGTGAACAGCAGCACGATGAAGGCGCTGGCAGGCAGCAGCGACATGATATGGAACGGCAGGCTCAGGCTATGCCGCGCCAGCAGCGCTGCCAGCGCCGGCCCTACCACCAGGCCGACAGCGTTGGCCGCCCCCAATGAGGCCATGGCCCGGGCTCGGCGCTGTGGCTCGACATGGTCGGCGATCAGTGCATTGCAGCTCACCGGGATGGCGGCATAGAAGGCGCCGATGCAGCCACGGGCGAGCATCAGGCCAATGAAGGCCAAGGTCGCCCCGGGCATCCAGCGCAGGGCGCCTTCGACGAACAGGCACAGCAGCCAGTAAGCCAGGGTGAAACCAGCGCTGCCCAGCAGCAGGATGCGCCGGCGGCCCAAGCGGTCTGCGGCGCGGCCCCAGGGCCGGGCCAGCAGCACCCAGACCACGCCCGCCACGGTCACGGCGGCGCCAGCTTGCCAGGTGGCCATGCCAAGCTGGCGGGCGATCGGGCCAATCAGGGCGACGAAGGCCATCATCGACATGGTGCAGGCCATGTTGGCCAGCAGCAGGGGACGCAGGTCCAGCGTGCTGGCAGGTAGAAGGGTGGCAGGGTCCTTTGCGACGTTCATAGGGCAGTCCAGAGCAGTTCGGCAAGTAAAAGCCGATGTTATTAAGAATTATTATTGTTTGTCGAACGCCCCGGCTGCCATGGATCATTCACTGCGGCGCAAGGGAGTTGGCCACATGCTACGCAACACGCCGTCGCGGCGCACCCATGCATGCATCAGCGCCGCGCCAACGTGCACCAGGATCGTGGCGAATAACAGGTAGCCGGCCCAGCCATGGGCCTGACGCAGTACGGCATACAGCTGCAGGTTGTGAGGGACGATGGCGGGTAAGCCCAGCGGGCGCGGGTAGCCATCTGCCGACAACATGGCCCAGCCCAGCAGTGGCATGGCTAGCATCAGGCCATAGAGCAGCAGGTGCGAGGCCCCGGCGGCCCAACGTTGCAGCATTGGCAGGTCGCGCGGCAGGGGTGGATGGGGCAGTGCCAGGCGCACAGCGATGCGCAGCACCACCAGTACCAGCAGGGCCAGGCCGGTAGCCTTGTGCAGCCCGATCAGCACAGGGTGGCGCGGCGACAGGTCGCCGACCATGCTCACACCGATGAACAGCATGGCCAGGATCAGCACTGCCATCAACCAGTGCAGCAGGCGGGCGAATGGATGGAAGGCTTCGGGTTTCATGGGCGGACTCCGGTACTGAGCGATTCGCGGCTGCGGCGGTTGAAGGATTCCGAGTAGGCGGCCGAGCGGGCGGCGAGGATCGGGTCGGCGGACGCTTCGATGCCCTGGGGCAGGATCAGTGGGTCGAAGTTGAGGTCGCGGCACGCCCCTTGCTCAGGAGCGTCGATCTGTTCCAGCACCAGGGTGCCGGCGTCCACGCTGCGTCGGTCGGCAGGCCAAGGGCTGGCGGGGTCGTCCACCGCATCGCCCGGTTCGGCCAGCACCAGGCGCAAGGTCCAGCGCAGTGGGCCTTGGGCCAGGCGATGCTGCAAGTCGTGCTGCAGGAACTGTTTGTCGTCGACCTGGCCAGGCAATGCAGCAAACGCCGTTTGTGGCTCAAGTTGCCAGCGCACCGGATGGGCGGCGCCGGATGCGTCGATCAGGCGGAAGGCATTGATACTGTGGTACTGCGTGCTGGCGAAACTGTCGCTAGGTTTGTAGCTCGCCGCCCATTGGCGAAACGCCGCGCTTTCCGGGTGGGCGGCGAAGAATGCCTGCATCTTGGCCGGGTCCGGTTTGCCGGTGGCGGGGGCGGGGGCGCCTGCCAGCACTTGCTCGTAGAACCCTTGCGGCGTGCTCACCGCCAGCACTGGCGGGTTGTTCATGCCGGTGCGCCAGACCTGGCCATCGTCGGTGCTCAGCTGAATCGCCAGGCTACGTACCGGTATGCCGGTGTCCGGGGCGAACGGGTTGGCGCCGCCGATGGCGAAACGGCCGATCACCGGCACCCGTTGCTGGCTGAACGCACGTGCCGTGGACAAGCTGGCGGCTTGCCCGCTGGCCTGGAAGTAGCCGCTGACGCACAGGCCCTTGGCGTGGTTCTTGCGGTAGCCCGGGTAATGCCCGGCCTGGGCTTCGAAGGTGTCGATGATGCGCTGGGGCGTCAGTCGGGTATCGCCGAGCCATCCGGCGGCATAGGCAAAACTGGCGCCCGTCGCCAGCATCACGCTGCCGATGGCGGCCAGGCGCCAGGCCTTGGCCGGGCCGTGCAAGGGTGAGTTCATGGTCATCGTCCGGTTCAGTGAAGGTGCCGGTACGACGGCGCAGGGAAAAACTTATTCCCGCGCAAGGAATAGAATTTCCTGGTAGGCGTCTGCCTTTTACACTGACAGCCTCAGAGGCCGGGACTTTGCCATGCATGATCTGGACGACCACCAGTGGCGCGAGCTGCTGGCCCGCCTGCGCCGCTTTGCCGTGTGGCTGACCCGCGAGCCGGGCAGCGCCGACGACCTGGTGCAGGCCACGGTCGAGCGGGCCTTGAGCCGGCGCGACCAGCAACGCGATGCCAACGCGCTGCGGGCCTGGCTGTTCACCATTCTTTATCGGCTTTTCCTCGACGGTAAGCGCCGCGACCGCCTGCATGCGCGCTGGCTGTCCTGGTTCGGCCGTGCCGAGCGCGACGACGAGCCGCTCGGCGGCAACCTCGAGGCCATCGTCCTGGCCCAGGCCGACCTGCAGGCGTTTGCCCGGCTCACGGCCGAGCAGCGTGCCTTGCTGCTGCTGGTGAGCATCGAAGGTTTGAGTTACAAGGAGGCCGCCCAGGCCTTGGGTATCCCCATCGGCACTGTGATGTCGCGCCTGTCGCGCGCGCGCAATGCCTTGCGCGAACTGACCGAGGGCAACCCTCAGCCCCCGGCCTTGCGGAGACTGAAATGACGCGCCTGATCCCCAGCGAAGACGAATTGCACGCTTACGTCGATGAGCGCCTGGAGCCTGTGCGCCGGGCCGAGGTGCAGGCCTGGCTGGCGGCCAACCCGCAGGCTGCAGCCAAGGTCGAGGGTTGGCGTGCCGACGCCCGTCGTTTGCGCACGGCATTGGCCGGGTTCGGCGAACTGCCTGGGGCGGCGCCGCTGGACCTTGGCCAGTTGCGCCGGCAAATGCGCCAACGCCGCCAGCGGCGCTGGGCAGCGGCGGCGGTGGTGATGCTGGCGCTGGGCGTGGGTGGCCTGGGCGGCTGGCAGGTGCGCGATGCGACCCTGGCGCATGCCGAACTGCCCATGGCCGATGCCGTGCAGGCGCACCGCTTGTTCGCAGGTGGCCAGGCGCTGGATATCCAGGCCAGCGACCCTGAGCAGTTGCGCGACTGGCTGGGGCGCCACTTCAGCCGCGTGGGCCAATTGCCGGACCTGGCAGGGTATGGTTTCCAGCCAGTGGGTGCGCGGCTGCTCAGCAACGAGCAAGGGCCGGCAGCGTTGCTGGTGTTCGAGGATGGCAAAGGGCAGCGTATCAGCCTGTTCCTGCGCTCACCGGGTGAGCAGTACCGACGCATGCCGGACGGGCAGCGGGTGGATGGCCAGTTGGAGGCTCGGTATTGGTCACATGGGGCCTACAACTTTGCCCTGGTCAGTGCGGCGGACGATGTGCGTGGGGCGGGGGTAGGGGAGGCCTTGCGGTTGGGGTTGTGATTGGGCCTCGGTGTTGTGGGCGTGTGGATGTCTTGGGGGCACAGTACCTGTGGGAGCGGGCATGCCCGCGAAGAATCCAGCGCGGTGGATGGCACCGGCTTTGCCGGTGTTCGCGGCGGTTCGACGCCTCGACATGCCCGCTCCCACAAAGATTGCGCAAGCCTTCAGACTTTGAGCAAGACAGTTGCCTGCCTTGGTGCATGTCTCAAGACAAGTGGGGCGGTGGATGCGCCAGTCGAGAAGTCCAGTCAAGGCAACAAGGCAGGCAACCATGACCTGACAGGTTCGGCACGTTGCAACAAATGTGGGAGCGGCCTTGCGTCGCGATGCGCCGCGCGGGCGGCGCTCGATTTCACAGGCACCACCTCCCCCAAGACAGGCCCCTCGCAGCCCCACCACTAAACTCAGCTCAGCTCCAGCCAGATCGGCGCATGATCCGAAGGCTTTTCCATCGCCCGCAGCTCATAGTCCACACCCGCCGCCTTGATCCGTGGCACCAAGTGCTGCGAGGCCATGATCAGGTCGATGCGCAGGCCACGCTTGGGCTCGTCCTCGAAGCCGCGGCTGCGGTAATCGAACCAGCTGAAACGGTCGGCCACTTCCGGGTGCAGGTGGCGGAAGCTGTCGACCAGGCCCCAGCCTTTCAACCGTTCCATCCACTCGCGCTCTTCCGGCAGGAAGCTGCACTTGCCGGTCTTCAGCCAGCGCTTGGCGTTGTCCGGGCCGATGCCGATGTCGCAGTCCTGCGGCGAGATGTTCATGTCGCCCATGACCAGCACTGGCTGGTCGTTGCGGAACTGGGTTTCCAGCAGCGCCTGCAGGTCGCTGTAGAAGCGCTGCTTGGCCGGGAACTTGGTGGGGTGGTCGCGGCTTTCGCCCTGGGGGAAATAGCCGTTCATGATGGTGATGGGGTTGCCATCGGCATCGGCGAAGGTGCCCCAGATGAAACGCCGCTGGGCTTCTTCTTCATCGCTGGCGAAGCCCTTGTGCAGGCTCAGCGGCGCCTGGCGCGACAGCAGGGCCACGCCGTAGTGGCCTTTCTGGCCGTGGTAATGCACGTGGTAACCCAATGCCTGCACGTCGGCCAACGGGAACTGATCGTCGCTGACCTTGGTTTCCTGCAGGCCGATCACGTCCGGCTGGTGCTTTTCGATCAGCGCCGCCAGCTGGTGCGGGCGGGCCCGCAGGCCGTTGATGTTGAAACAGACGATCTTCATGGAAAGATAATCCCGGTAAAAAGCGCGATGCTAGCCGACATCGCCGGCCATCACCAGCATGGCGGCTTTGCAAGCCTGCTGCTAACGTGCTGTAGGAGGTGAACGATGCGCGCAAGGGCACCTCCAAGGCACTGATATGCCCATTCCAGGAGGTTTGCCCGCAATGCCCGAAACCACTGCCGCTCCGGCGCGCGTCTGCCTGCTCGATGATGGTTACAGCCGTGAGGCGCGTTCGCTGCTGTACAACGCCTACCGCCACGAACCCACCTTCGCCTACATCTTCGAGGCCCAGCGCCCGGGATATGAGCGGCGCCTGCGGGTGATGGTGCGCGAATGGGTGCGCCAGCACTTTTACCTGCAGTTGCCCGCTATCGGCCTGTTGCTGGAGGACCGCCTGATTGCCTTGGCTCTGATCGTACCGCCGCTGCGCCGGCTGGGCGTGGCTGACAGCTGGGCCTGGCGCCTGCGCATGATCCTGGGTACCGGCCTGCGCTGTACGCGGCGCTACATGGACTACCAGGCCGCGCTGGCCACCTGCCTGCCAACTGACCAGGTGCATGTGCTGCCATTGCTGGGGGTGCACCCGCAATTTCAGGGTAGGCACTACGGTGAGCAATTGTTACAAGCTGTGCACGACTGGTGCGCAGAGGACCCGGGCACCCAGGGTGTGGTGCTGGATACTGGCAACGAGCACTACCTGGCCTTTTACCAGCGCCAGGGTTATGAGGAAATTGGCGAGGTCGCTGTAGGGCCAATCCGGGAGAGGGTGTTCTTCCATCCCAATCCGGTTTCTTCAAGTTCCGCTTTTGCCTGAGCAGGCCTCCAGGCGGCTCCCTTGAGCGCCCGGCTCTGGTAGCATGCGCCGCATGACGTATTCAGGAAGATTGACCTGGGGCCTGGTTTTCTGGGCCGCCAGTTTCTCAGCATGGGGCCAGAGTGAGTTGCTGGTGAAGGTAAAACCGGCCAACAAGGCGCTCAAGGCCAATGTCGAAGGCTATATCGGTACCCTTGGCGACCGCGACGAAGAAGCGCTACTGCGCTTCAGTCGCGGCGCTCAGGAGCAGGCGCGCAAAGCCGCGCAGGCACTTGGCTACTACCAGGCGCGGATCGATACCGAGGTCAAGCCCGCCAGCGAGGCTGACCACTCCCCGCAACTGATCATCAGCATCGACCCGGGCGAGCCGATTCGCCTGCGCAACGTGACCGTGCGCATAGAAGGCCCTGCCAGTGAGATGAAGGCTTTCCGCGTGCCCGACAGCAAGGCGCTGCGCGCGGGCGAACAACTCAACCATGGCCATTATGAAGATGCCAAGCGACTGATCCAGAACCAGGCGTCGCGCTACGGCTTTTTCAGTGGCCGCTTCAGCCGCCAGCGCCTGGCGGTCGACCCCCAGGCCGGCGTGGCCGATATCGAACTGGTCTACCAGAGTGGCCCGCGTTACCGCCTGGGCGCGGTCACCTTCGGTGGCGACACGCCGCTGGACGACGAGCTGCTGCAGCGTATGGTTGGGTTCAAGCCGGGCACCCCCTACGACTCGGAACTGATCGCCGAGCTGAACAATGACCTGCAATCGAGCGGCTATTTCGAAGGCGTGCGCGTGGATGCGGCGCCCACCGCTGCAGTGGGCGAAGAGATCCCCGTGGATGTCCGCCTGGAAACCCGCAAGCCACGCACCATGGGCCTGGGCCTGGGCTTCTCGACCGACGTCGGGCCACGCGGCAAGGCTAACTGGACCCGGCACTGGGTCAACCCACAGGGCCACAGCTATGGCTGGGAAACCGAGCTGTCGGCGCCGCGGCAGAACGTCGGCCTGTGGTACGACATCCCCCTCGACCCGCCGCTGACCGACAAACTGCGCTTCGCCGGCGGCTACCAGAATGAGGAAATCGCCGGTACCGACACCCTCAGCAAGCTGTTGACGGTCGGCCCCGAGTGGCACAGCAAGCTGCCCAGTGGTTGGCAGCGGGTGATTTCGCTCAAGTACCAGCGCGAGGAGTACCGCCTGGGCGACGACTCCGGGTTGAGCAACCTGCTGATGCCGGGGGTGAGCTATTCCTACCTGCGCAGTGACAACCGGATCGACCCGCACAACGGCTACCGCCTGCAGTTCGATGTACAGGTAGCCAAGGAAGGGCTGGTTTCAGACACCAATCTGCTGCATGGCAACGTGTTGCTCAAGGGCCTGACCACGCTCGGTCACAACCACCGCTTCCTCGGCCGGGTGCAGTTCGGTGGCAGCGCGACCAATGGCTACAAGAACAACATTCCGCCGTCGCTACGCTTCTTCGCCGGTGGCGACCAGAGCGTGCGTGGCTACGACTACCAGACCCTGTCGCCGAAGAACAGCGACGGCGACCGCATCGGTGGGCGCTACCTGGTGGCTGGCAGTGTCGAGTACCAGTATTCGCTAAGCGAAAAGTGGCGCCTGGCAACCTTCGTCGACCAGGGCAACTCGTTCAACAACCTCGAGCTACCCAGCCTGAAGACCGGTATCGGTTTTGGCGTGCGCTGGGTTTCGCCGGTCGGGCCGCTGCGCCTGGACCTGGCCAAGGCGCTGGACGACGACGGGGGGATTCGCCTGCACTTTTCCATGGGGCCTGAGCTTTGAAACGCGTGATCAAATACATTCTGCTGGGCTTGCTTGGGGGCGTCGCGAGCCTGGGCCTGGCGCTGGGCGTGCTGCTGGGTACCGAGGCTGGCAGCCGCTGGGCACTGGGCCTGGTGCCCGGGCTCGAGGTGGCCGACTTCCAGGGCCGGCTGGCGGGCAACTGGCAGGCCAGCCGGCTGCACTGGGCCGACGGCGGCAGCACGGTAGAGGTGCAGGCACCCCTGCTGGCCTGGTCGCCCGCGTGCCTGCTGCGCGGCACACTGTGCATCGACCAGTTGCAGGCGCAACGCATCGACATGGCCTTTGCGCCAAGCACGCAGCCGGCCGACAGCGCCCCGTTGCAATTGCCGGCCCTGCGCTTGCCACTGGCCATCGAGCTGGGTGAGGTCAAGGTCGGCCAGCTGCGCCTGGATGGCAGCGACCTGTTTGGCGACTTGCAACTGGTGGCGCACTGGAGCAATGCCGGGATGCGCATCGATAGCCTGTATGTGCAGCGCGACGACCTGCAATTGAGCCTGCAGGGTGACCTGCAGCCCGAAGGTGACTGGCCGGTGCAATTGCAGGCGCAACTGCAGCTGCCTGCGGTAGAGGGCAAGCCCTGGCAATTGGCGTTGACCGCCAACGGCGAATTGCAAAAGACCCTGAAGCTCGCAGGCACCAGCAGCGGTTACCTCGATGCCAGGCTGAGCGGGCAGTTGCAGGCATTGGCCGAGCACCTGCCGGCGACCTTGCAGATCCGTTCCGAGGCCTTCAAGCCGGTCGGCTCGTTGCCCGACACCTTGCAGCTCGACCAGCTCAAGCTCGATGCCAAAGGCGACCTGCTCAACGGTTATCGACTGTCGGGGTCGGCCAGCCTGCCTGCCGAACAGTCACCGATCGAGCTGGTGCTGGCCGGGCTGGTGGACAGTAAAGGCGCCAGGCTCGATGCGTTGGAGCTGAATGCCAGCGCTACGCAACGGGTCAAGTTGCAAGCCACGGCCGACTGGCAGCAAGGCCTGGTCGCCGATGCCCAACTGGACTGGCAGGACTTCCCGTGGCTGCGTCTGTACCCACTGGAGACGCCACCCGAGGTCACGCTCAAGCGCTTGAACGCCCAGGTGCGCTATCGCGATGGCAACTACCAGGGCACCTTCAATGGCGACCTGGACGGCCCGGCCGGGGCGTTCACCCTGGCCAGCCCATTCGAAGGTGACCTGAGCCAGGTGAAACTGCCGCAGTTGGCGCTGACTGCCGGGCAAGGCAAGGCCGCTGGCAGTGTCGCCGTGCGCTTTGCCGAAACCTTGGCATGGGATGTAGACCTGCAGCTGTCGGCACTCGACCCGGCCTACTGGCTGGCCGAGCTGCCGGGAACCTTGGCAGGGCCCCTGCGCAGCAAGGGCCAGATGAAGGGCGACACGCTCAGTCTCGATGCGCAGCTCGACCTGAAAGGCCGCTTGCGTGGCCAGCCGGCGTTGCTCAAGGTCGAAGCCCAAGGGGCCGGGGAGAGCTGGACCCTAGGGGCGCTGGCGATTCAACTGGGTGACAATCGCATCAACGGCAGTGGCAGTCTGCAGCAGCGCCTGGCCGGGCGGATCGACCTCGACCTGCCGCGCCTGGGCCAGTTGTGGCCGAGGCTGCAGGGCCAGGTCAAGGGCCGGCTGGACGTCGCCGGCACCTTGCAGGCCCCGCAAGGTACGCTGACCTTGCAAGGCCAGCGGTTGGCCCAGGCCGAGAACCGGCTTCAGCAGTTGCAGCTGGATGCCCGCCTGGACAATGCCCAGCGCGGCGTGATCGACCTCAAGGCCAGCGGTATCCACTTGGGCGACACGGCATTGGGCACATTACAGGCCAACGGCAAGGGCGACATTCGCCAGCAAGCCCTGGTCCTGGCGCTGGATGGCCCGCAGCTCAAGCTCGACCTGGGCCTGGATGGCCAGTTGAACAAGGGTGACTGGCGTGGGCGACTGGCCAATGGGCGGATCCAGGCCGGTGGCCAGGACTGGCAATTGCAGGCACCGACACGCCTGCAGCGGCTGGCCAGCGGCCAGCTGGACGTTGCTGCCCACTGCTGGCGCTCCGGTCAGGCCAGCCTGTGTGGCGACGACCAGCGTCTGGCGCCCGAGCCGCGCCTGCGCTATCACCTCAAGCAGTTCCCGCTGGGCAGCCTGGCCCAGTGGCTGCCGAAGGACTTTGCCTGGCAGGGCCTGCTCAATGCCGACATCAACCTAGACATCCCGGCCAGTGGTCCCAAGGGCAACATCGTCATCGATGCCAGTGGTGGCACCCTGCGCGTGCGCGACAAAGACCGCTGGGTCGACTTCCCGTACCAGGCCCTGCGCCTGGACAGCACACTGGCACCACGGCGTATCGATACCCGCCTGGTTTTCCGTGGCGAGCGCCTGGGCGAGTTGAACCTCAACACCCGTCTCGACCCGCTGGGCAAGAACAAGCCGCTTTCGGGGGATTTCCGCCTGGCCGGCCTGGACCTGTCGGTGGCGCGCCCGTTCGTCCCGATGGTCGAGCGACTGGCCGGGCAGCTCAATGGCACAGGCCAGCTATCGGGTACCTTGCTGGCCCCGCAGGTCAACGGCAACCTGATGCTCAGCGGCGGCGAAGTCAGTGGCGCCGAGCTGCCGGTCAGCCTCGAAGACCTGTCCTTGCAGGCGTTGATTGCCGGTGAGCAAGTACAGCTCAGTGGTGGCTGGCGCAGTGGTGAGCTGGGGCGTGGCCAACTGAGTGGCAACCTCACCTGGGGCCAGACGCTGGGTATGGACGTGCGTCTGCAGGGCCAGCAACTGCCCGTCACCGTTGAGCCGTATGCGACGCTGGCGGTGGCCCCAGACCTTACCTTGCGGCTGATCGACGACAAGTTGGCAGTGAGCGGCAAGGTTCAGGTGCCCACGGGCAAGATCACCGTGCGCGAACTGCCGCCTTCTACCGTGAAGGTGTCGGATGACACCGTGATCGTCGGCCATCAGACAGAAGAGGGCAAGCCGCCCATGGCGATAGCCATGGACATCGATGTCGAAGTGGGCCGCGACAAGCTGTCGTTCAGTGGCTTTGGCCTTACGGCCAACCTGCTCGGCCACGTGCATATCGGCGACAACCTCGATACCCGCGGTGAGCTGAGCCTGACCGACGGCCGCTACCGTGCCTATGGCCAGCGGCTGACCATCCGCCGCGCGCGGCTGCTGTTCGCTGGCCCGATCGACCAGCCGTACCTGGACATCGAAGCGGTTCGCAAGGTTGACGACGTGATTGCCGGTATCCGTTTGAGCGGCAGTGCCGAGCAGCCCACCACGAACGTGTTCTCGGAGCCGGCCATGAGCCAGGAGCAGGCGCTGTCGTACCTGGTATTGGGGCGGCCTTTGGGCACTTCCGGCGAAGACAACAACATGCTCGCCGAGGCTGCGCTGGGCTTGGGCCTGGCCGGCAGTGCCGGTATCACCGGCAGCCTGGCTTCGAGCCTGGGGATCGACGACTTCCAGCTGGATACCGAAGGTTCGGGCAATACCACCAGCGTGGTCGCCAGCGGCAACCTTACCGAGAAGCTGAGCCTGCGTTACGGCGTAGGGGTGTTCGAGCCCGCCAACACCATCGCGTTGCGCTACAAGCTGAGCAAGAAGGTTTACCTGGAGGCCGCTAGCGGGCTGGCCAGCTCATTGGACATCTTCTACAAGCGCGACTTCTGAGGCGGGGCCGGGGCGGCCATCAACCAACGGTGGCCGCATCGATGAATTCATTGGTGTCCGGGGAAGGCGGTGGGCTGGGGGTGCGCACCGGGATGATCAGGCTGGTGTATTCCTCGATCAACCGGTTAAGCGCTTCTGGCGGTTCACTGGCCTGGAATTGCATACGGATCTGCACTTCGTCAGGGTCACGGTTTTCACCCTGGCGGCCCTGGGCACCGATGGTGACCTTGAAGCTCGCGGCCTTGTTTTCGCCAGCGCTCTGCAATGCCTGTTGCGCGTCGGCACCTTTGACCCGCACCGACAGGTCGACCTGCATGCGCTCCAGGGCCAGGCCCTTGGGCGACACCAGCGCGAACAGCGGCACGCGCATGATGTGCTGGCCGTCCATGGCCACCTCGACCATCTTGGCCTTCATGGGGGTGCCCAATGCCTCGGTATCGCACTCGAAGAACTGGTCGAACAGGTTGATGTACTGCTGCGCGATCAGGCTGTTGGTAGCGCTGGCGGCCTCCTGCAGGCCGCGGGTGATCTCGCGCAGGTCGATAGAGGTCATGGGGACGGGGGGCTTTTCCATTGATTCGACTCATCAGGCCAGTTGGGCCCCCCGTTGCTGGCGGGTGGGGCTGTCTTGGTGAAGCAGGGGCACCTCAAGAAGAAGGGGTGGCCGGATCAGGGGCCTTATCGGAAGAAGGCTTTTTCAAGGCGGCCGCAGGGTTTTTCAAGGTATCGTCCTTGGAAATTTCGTCCGGGCTCTCCAGTTTGGCGGTTTTGAGCATGGTGGGCTTGGTCGCGGCATCGGTAAGGAACTCGATCACCCGCATCATCGCCTCAGGTGGCTCCTGGCGTTTCAAGGTCGTGTTGAAGGCGTAACGGGCGCGGGTGTCGGTCTTGCGGGTTTGCGTGGACTTGTGGCTGACGCTGCCTTTCACGTTCAGCTTGAACGGCCCCCATCCCAGCGAGCCGCTCGCCTCGGCGCTCATGTCCTTGCTGGATACGTCTTCCGACATCTGGTTGATGACCAGTTCGAACTCGACGTTACCTTCTTCGATGGTGATGTTCGGGTGAGTGATGGCCGCCACCAACGGCACCTTCATGGTCTTGTTGACCACGCCCTGGTATTCACCCTGTTCGTCAACGATGGTTTCGTTGTAGTCGAACTGGATGGCCACTGCCTTGCCTTCCTGGATACACACTTGCATCAGGAAGTCGGCGTACGATTTGCTGGCGGTGACCTGTGCCTGAACCATGGCCTGCAAGGGGCCTGCGATCATGCGGTCCATCGGCAAGGAATTGATTACGGAGCCAATGAGGCTGTTGTCTATAGACATGACTGGATGCTCTCTTTAGTTGGGGTATCGGTGGCCATCAATGGTGACCACGGTGGCAGGCCGTCAGCGAACGCAAGGTTCCTGGCGACGAATGTTGCCGATCTGGCGCAGGCTCAGGCCGTACTTGTTGGCCAGCAGGCTGCGGGACAAGCCGCTGGCGCTTTCCTTCTGGATCTGCAGGTTGCGCAGCTGGCGCAGGAAGTGGTCTGCCTTGGGTATCTCCAGGGCTACCCCGGCAAAGCGCTTGATCAGTGCGTCCAGCGCGTCGGCCGGCAGCACGTCGGCGAGCTTGGTGCGCTCGCGGTGCTTGGGGATGTACTTGGGCCTGCCGCCGTAGGCGCAGGTCAGTTGGTAGGCGTTGTCGATGCCGATGCAGTCGATCAGGGCCTGCAGCGAATGGGGCAGTTGGCTGATATCGATGTGGCTCAAGTCTGGTAGTTCCATATGACGCTCCTTCGGGATGGATGGGATGTGCTACCCGATCACCAGCGGCGGTATGTCGACGGTGTGACTGAATTTTCTGCGACAGCCACGGTGCGTCGCTAGGCGGCATATGGGGTGGGACTTGTAGCTTCGGTGAACAGGTTTTGCAGGCAGCGATATCCTGCGTTGTAGGACATGGCGTCAAGATTTGGCTGCGGCGTGTGATTTCCCATCAGTTCACTCCCACTGTTGCGTGTTGGGTCCGGGGACCCTCAATCGCACGGATAGCTGCTCAGCAGGCTGGTGCTGCGCAGGTAGGCCTGCGGGGTGTCGCGCATGCCTTGTGGCAGCGTGCGCCAGTCAACCAGCAGGCACAGCGCATGCAGCGGCTGCCCACCGCGCTGGCCGATGACCAGGCCTGCAAAGCTGCGCCGGTATAGCGCGTGGGTCTGCTGCAGTGGCTGGACCTGGTCGGCCTGGGCCAAGGTTTGCCGGGCAAGCTCGGGCAGGCGGGCACTGGGTACAGTGAAATGCACGGGGGCACCATTGGCTTGCAGGTAGCCAGCCTGGCGCACACGGTGCCACAGCTGTTGCCATTGGCTGGCACCGGCGTTGGCGGCCAGCTCGCCGCCCAGCTCGAGCAGCCGCTCGGCAGGTACCTGGCGGGTGTCCAGTGCATGAAGAGAAAAGGGTGTCAGAAACAGCGACGCGAACAGCAGGGGTTTGTACATGGTGCCTCCGGCATGGGTGCTTGCGAGCCCCATGCTTTCAGGCCACTGTCGCCTTACCCAGCAGGAAATGCAGCGCCGGAGTCGATGGGCGTTGTATCATTGCTGCGGCTCGTTGCGAGCCAATTTGCCCCTGATGTTGCAAGGAACCTTCGATGACACACGTGCAGCGCCTCAAATATTCACTTCTGATCATCCTGGTAGTACTGGGCCTTATGCTGGGCCTGTCCCACCTGCAGAAGCAGGGCACGATCAGCGAGCAGACCTTCCAGATGCTGGCCATTGCCATCGCCGTGGTGGTAGTGGTGATCAACGGCATTCTGCGGCGCAAGGTCAAGCCTTGATCTGTGCGGGCCGGCCAGGTGTGGCCGGCCATGCCTCAGCGCGAGTGTGATTGCTCCAGCACGGCGCGCGCCTGGGGATTGAGGCTGTAGCACTTGTCGCTGCCCAGCTGGATGACCCCTTCGGCGCACAACCGCTTGAGCACTTCGCGCACGCTGAGGAATGACAGCGGGATATCCAGCTGTTCCAGTTGCGCATGCACGCCACGCACGCCGATGCTGCGGCCATTGCGGTCGGCGGCGTGCAAGGCATCGATCACCTTGAGGCGGATCAGGCTGGTGCGCAGGCCAAAGGTGCGCAATAGCTCGCGAATCTGCTCGTTGCCGATACGTTCCTCAGCAAAAGCGTCCTGTCCCGTGGGCGCCTTGCCTGGGATGTGCCCGGCCTGGATCGAGGGTTGCGGGTTGTACATGTGAATGCTCCTTTTCGTGGACGAACCCGAAATGTGGGTGGCTCACTTACTAAGACGAATGAGAACGCAAAAACTGCAACCCATTCGTAAAAAAAATGCCTGTTCCTGTTCAAGACGTTCCATCGTCTTGTAATACGTAAAATTTTCACTTGGCCATTCGTCTAGTCGGGATGACCCCTGACTCCGAGGAGTGCCCGTGTTCTCACTTTCCCGTCCCATGACTTGCGCTGGCCTGGTTACGGCCCTGGTGGCTTTCGGCGTTGACGTACAGGCGCAGAACGCCGTCGCCGATGCCAGTGCGCAGATTCGCCGAACCAGTTACGGGGTGCCGCACATCGTGGCCAAGGATGAGCGTGGCCTGGGCTATGGCATCGGCTACGCCTACGCCCAGGACAACCTGTGCCTGCTGGCCAATGAAGTGTTGACCGTGAGCGGTGAACGCTCCCGCTACTTCGGCGCCAAGGGCAAGACCTTGGAACAGCGTGACAACCTGGCCAGCGACCTGTTCTTCACCTGGCTCAACAGCCCGGTGGCGGTTAACGCGTTTCTGCAGGCCCAGCCCGCGCCGGTACAGGCGCTACTGGAGGGGTATGCCAGCGGCTACAACCGGGCGTTGGCCGAGCGCCGCAGTCAAGGGTTGCCGGCCGAGTGCGGCAAGGGCGAGTGGGTGCGCCCCATCACCAGCCAGGACCTGGTCAAGCTGACCCGTCGGCTGTTGGCCGAGGGTGGTGTCGGGCAGTTCGCCGAAGCGCTGGCGGGGGCGCAACCGCCGGCGCTGACCAGCCAACGCGCGACGGCAGACTTTGCCACTGCGCTGGCCCGGCAAGCGCGTTTTGCCGCGGAACGCGGCAGCAATGCCGTGGCGGTGGGCGCGCAGCGCTCGGCCAATGGCCGTGGCCTGTTGCTGGCCAACCCGCATTTCCCATGGATGGGCGGCATGCGCTTCTACCAGATGCAACTGACCATCCCCGGCCAGCTCGACGTGATGGGCGCGGCACTGCCGGGCCTGCCATTGGTCAACATCGGTTTCAACCGGCACCTGGCCTGGACGCATACCGTCGATACCTCAAAGCACTTTACCCTCTACCGCCTGCAGCTCGATCCCAAGGACCCGACCCGTTACCTGCTCGATGGCAAATCGCTGCCGCTGGCCCGGCAAACCGTCAGCATTGCGGTCAAGGCCGAGGATGGCAGCGTGAGTCAGCTACAGCGGCAGGTCTACAGTTCGCAATTCGGCCCGGTGGTGCAATGGCCTGGTCGGCTGGACTGGGACGCACATACGGCTTACAGCCTGCGTGACGCCAACCTTGAGAACACCCGGGTACTGCAGCAGTGGTACCAGATCAACCGGGCCGACAGCCTGGCGGGGTTGAAGGGTTCGGTCGAGCAGTTGCAGGGCATTCCCTGGGTCAACACCCTGGCCGTGGACCAAGGCGGCCAAGCCCTGTACCTGAACCAGTCAGTGGTGCCTTACGTCGACCAGCAACTGCTGGGCGAATGCAGCAACCCGCAGGCACAAGGGCATCTGGTGGTGCTCGATGGCTCGCGCAGTGCATGCCAGTGGAAGGTCGATGCACAGGCGGCGCAGCCGGGTATCTTCCCGGCGCGACTGCTGCCGAGCCTTGCGCGCGAAGACTTCGTGCAGAACTCCAACGACCCGGCCTGGATGGCCAACCCGGCGCAGCCGCTGACCGGTTATTCGCCGCTGGTCAGCCGCAGTGACCAGCCGCTGGGCATGCGCGGCCGCTTTGCCCTGCAACGCCTGCAGGGTACAGCCAAGCTGGGTGTCGATGACCTGCAGCGCATGGTGACCGATGACGAGGTCTACCTGGCCAGCCTGGTGCTGCCAGACCTGCTGCAATGGTGCAAGGGTGCCACTGCGGATGTGCAGGCCGTGTGCAGCAGCCTGGCGGCCTGGAATGGCAAGGCCGACCTCGACAGCGGTATTGGCCTGGTGCATTTCCAGAACCTGTTCGATGCCCTGGCCGAGCACCCGGAAAGCTGGCGGGTGGCCTTCGACCCGGCCGACCCGCAACACACTCCGCGCGGGCTGGCCGTGGAGCAGGCGGCGGTGCGCAAGCTGGTACACGAGGCGGCGCTGGCCTCGCTCGAACAAGTGAATGACAGCGGTGTAGCGGGGGAGGCGCGCTGGGGCCAGGTGCAACAGGCCCTCGATGGCACACCGGTACCGGGCGGCCCGCAGGCGTTGGGCGTGTACAACGCGATCTACAGCGTGCCGCACGGGCAGGGCAAGCGGCTGGTGGTCAGTGGTACCAGCTACCTGCAACTGGTCAGCTTCACCGACAAGGGGCCAGAGGCCCGTGGGCTGCTGGCGTTTTCGCAGTCGAGCGAAGCGGCTTCGGCGCATGCCAGTGACCAGACCAAGGCATTTGCGGCCAAGCAACTGGCGGTGATTCCGTTTACCGAGGCACAGATCAAGGCCGACCCGGAGTACCGGGAAGTGGTGATCAGTGAAGGGGACAAGGGGGCAGTGGCTCAGCAGTAAGGCATTCCGGCCCTATCGCCGGCAAGCCAGCTCCCACCTCGACCGCATCGCCTCAAGTCCTGCACAGTACCTGTGGGAGCTGGCTTGCCGGCGATGAGGCCAGCCAGGCAATACAAGACAGTTGCTCCCGCAAGTACCCCACAGTATTCGAGACCTGTGGAGAACCTGTGGGAGCTGGCTTGCCGGCGATGAGGCCAGCCCAGGCAATACAAGACAGCTGCTCCCACAAGTACCCCACAGTATTCGAGGCCTGTGGAGAACCTGTGGGAGCTGGCTTGCCGGCGATAGGGTCAGTGCAGCCAACCACATTGCCTTCAGGAAAACTCGAACGGCGCCAGCTGAAAGCCTTGCTCGTCAACCTGTAGGGCCCAGCCCTGGCGGTCCCAGTCACCCAGCACGATACGCCGTGCCGGCTGCCCGTCGACCACCAGCTTGTGTATCGCCGGCCGGTGGGTATGGCCATGCACCAGCGTGCGCACGCCATGCGCCGCCATTACCTTCGGCACTTCCTCGGGCGTGACATCGACGATCTCGGTGGCCTTCATCCGCGTTTGCGTGCGGCTTTCGCTACGTAGCTTGCGTGCCAGCTTGTAGCGAGTGGACAGCGGCAGGTGCCGCAAAATCCACAGGCTCAGCGGGTTGCGCAGCAAACGGCGCATTTTCATGTAGGCCAGGTCGCGGGTGCACAAGGTATCGCCATGCATCAGCAACACCTGCTCACCGCCCAGCTCGATCACGCTGGGGTCGCTCAACAGGGTGCAGCCTGCGGCTTCGCAGAAGGCCTGGCCAATCAGGAAATCACGATTGCCATGCATCAGGTAGATGGCCGTGCCGCTGTCGCTCAAGCGGCGCAAGGCCTGGCAGACCGACTGCTGAAAGGGCGTCATGGCATCGTCGCCGATCCAGGCTTCGAAGAAGTCGCCCAGGATGTACAGTGCCTTGGCGTGGCGCGCGCGGCCATCGAGCAGATCAAGAAACGCCCGGGTGATGTCCGGGCGTTCTTCTTGCAGGTGCAGATCGGAGATCAGCAGGATCACTCAACGATCTCGGCTTTCTCGATGATGACGTCGTCTTTCGGCACGTCCTGGTGGCCAGCCTTGGAGCCGGTGGCGACTTTTTCGATGGCGTCGACGATTTCACGGCCTTCGATCACTTCACCGAACACGGCATAGCCCCAGCCCTGCACGTTCTTGCCGCTGTGGTTGAGGAAGTCGTTGTCGGAGGCGTTGATGAAGAACTGCGCCGAGGCGGAGTGCGGTTCCATGGTGCGGGCCATGGCGATGCTGTACTTCTTGTTCTTCAGGCCGTTGTCGGCTTCGTT
Source organism: Pseudomonas sp. 10-1B (assembly GCF_000935045.1). Taxonomy (GTDB): domain Bacteria; phylum Pseudomonadota; class Gammaproteobacteria; order Pseudomonadales; family Pseudomonadaceae; genus Aquipseudomonas. The sequence continues at coordinate 16,521 of NZ_JYKS01000011.1, read as the reverse complement.
CTGGATGCTGGCGCGGGTTTTCTTCTGGCTCATGCCAGGCTCGAAGCCGCCGCCCTGGATCATGAAGCCCTTGATCACACGGTGGAACACGGTGCCATTGTAATGGCCATCCTTGACGTACTGAACGAAGTTTTCGGTAGTCAGCGGCGCTTTTTCGGCATCCAGTTGCAGGACGATGTCGCCGTGGTTGGTGCTCAGTTTGACTTTGGACATGCTGAAACTCGCTCTTTCAAGGCAATCGGGAATTAGGGTGCGCAGGGCGCGGGGTTATCACCTGACGCAGGATCAGGCGATCGCGACACATGGCGCGCACTGGCCATTTTGCCAGGCCGCGGCAAAAAGCCGTGATAAATCACGCCAGTTTGTCCGGGCCCGACTGTCAGCAGCTTGACTGCTTCGGCTATGATAGGCCCTTTGATTCAATCGGCCTACCCAGGCCGGACACGTGCATTCAAGGATCCTATGAGCAAGCCCACTGCCGACAACGCGCCCAACGCCGCTGCCAAAGGCGCCCCCGCTGTCCCTGCGAACTTCCTGCGGCCGATCATCCAGGCCGACCTGGACTCGGGCAAGCACAGCAGCATCGTCACCCGTTTCCCGCCGGAGCCCAATGGTTACCTGCACATCGGCCATGCCAAGTCGATCTGCGTCAACTTCGGCCTGGCCCAGGAATTCGGGGGTGTCTGCCACCTGCGTTTCGACGACACCAACCCGGCCAAGGAAGACCAGGAGTACATCGACGCCATTCAGAGCGATGTCAAGTGGCTGGGCTTCGACTGGGCCGGTGACGTGCGCTACGCCTCCGACTACTTCGACCAGCTGCACGACTGGGCGGTCGAGCTGATCAAGCGTGGCAAGGCCTATGTCTGCGACCTGACCCCTGACCAGGCCAAGGAATACCGCGGCAACCTCAAGGAGCCGGGCAAGAACAGCCCGTTCCGTGAGCGCAGCGTGGAAGACAACCTCGACCTGTTCGCGCGCATGAAGGCTGGCGAATTCAAGGACGGCGAGCGCGTGCTGCGGGCCAAGATCGACATGGCTTCGCCGAACATGAACCTGCGCGACCCGATCCTGTACCGCATCCGCCATGCCCACCACCACCAGACCGGTGACAAGTGGTGCATCTACCCCAACTACGACTTTACCCACGGCCAGTCGGACGCCATCGAGGGCATCACCCACTCGATCTGCACCCTGGAGTTCGAAGGGCATCGTCCGCTGTACGACTGGTTCCTCGACAACCTGCCGGTACCGGCACACCCGCGCCAGTACGAGTTCAGCCGCCTGAACCTGAACTACACCATCACCTCCAAGCGCAAGCTCAAGCAACTGGTCGACGAGAAGCACGTCGAAGCCTGGGACGACCCGCGCATGTCGACCTTGTCCGGCTTCCGTCGCCGTGGCTACACCCCGGCATCGATCCGCAACTTCTGCGAAATGATCGGCACCAACCGTTCCGACGGCGTGGTCGACATGTCGATGCTCGAATTCAGCATCCGTGACGATCTGGACCGCACCGCGCCGCGCGCCATGTGCGTGCTGCGCCCGCTGAAAGTGGTCATCACCAACTACCCGGAAGGCCAGGTCGAGCAGCTCGAACTGCCGCGCCACCCGAAGGAAGACATGGGCGTGCGCGTGTTGCCGTTCGCCCGCGAGCTGTACATCGACCGCGACGACTTCATGGAAGAGCCGCCGAAGGGCTACAAGCGCCTGGAGCCGGCCGGTGAAGTGCGCCTGCGCGGCAGCTACGTGATCCGCGCCGACGAAGCGATCAAGGACGCCGACGGCAACATTGTCGAACTGCGTTGCTCGTACGACCCGGACACCTTGGGCAAGAACCCCGAGGGCCGCAAGGTCAAGGGCGTGATCCACTGGGTGCCGGCCGAGGGCAGCGTCGAGTGCGAAGTGCGCCTGTACGACCGCCTGTTCCGCTCGCCGAACCCGGAAAAGACCGAGGAGGGCGGCAGCTTCCTGGACAACATCAACCCGAACTCGCTGCAAGTGCTCAGCGGTTGCCGTGCCGAGCCATCGCTGGCCCAGGCCCAGCCCGAGGACCGCTTCCAGTTCGAGCGCGAAGGCTACTTCTGCGCCGACCTGAAAGACAGCCAGCCGGGCCGCCCGGTGTTCAACCGCACTGTCACCCTGCGTGACTCCTGGGGCAGCTGAGGAACCGCCGTGCTTACCATCTACAACACCCTGAGCAAAGCGAAGGAAACCTTCAAGCCGCTGGATGGCAACAAGGTGCGCATGTACGTGTGCGGCATGACCGTGTACGACTACTGCCACCTGGGCCATGGCCGCAGCATGGTGGCCTTCGACCTGGTCACCCGCTGGCTGCGCAAGAGCGGCTATGAGCTGACCTACGTGCGCAACATCACCGACATCGACGACAAGATCATCAACCGGGCCAACGAGAACGGCGAAAGCTTCGACGCCCTGACTGCCCGCATGATCGACGCGATGCACGAAGACGAGCGCCGTCTGAACATCCTGCCGCCAGACCAGGAGCCGCGTGCCACCGACCATATCGCCGGCATGCACGCCATGATCCAGACCCTGATCGACAAGGGCTATGCCTACGCCCCGGGCAATGGCGACGTGTACTACCGCGTCGGCAAGTTCGTCGGTTATGGCAAGCTGTCGCGCAAGAAGATCGAGGACCTGCGCATCGGTGCACGTATCGAGGTCGACGAAGCCAAGCAGGACCCGCTGGATTTCGTGCTGTGGAAAGGCGTCAAGCCGGGCGAGCCGAGCTGGGAATCGCCATGGGGCCCGGGGCGTCCGGGTTGGCACATCGAGTGCTCGGTGATGTCCACCTGCTGCCTGGGCGAAAGCTTCGACATCCATGGCGGCGGCAGCGACCTGGAGTTCCCGCACCACGAGAACGAGATTGCCCAGAGCGAGGCGGCCACCGGCAAGCAGTACGCCAACGCCTGGATGCACTGCGGCATGATCCGTATCAATGGCGAGAAGATGTCCAAGTCGTTGAACAACTTCTTCACCATCCGCGACGTGCTCGAGAAGTACCACCCGGAAGTGGTGCGTTACCTGCTGGTGGCCAGCCACTACCGCAGCGCGATCAACTACTCCGAAGACAGCCTGCGCGACGCCAAGGGCGCGCTGGAGCGCTTCTACCACGCCTTGCGCGGCTTGCCGCGGGTGGCGGCCAAGGGCGGCGAAGAGTTTGTCGAGCGCTTCAGCGTGGCGATGAACGACGACTTCGGCACCCCCGAAGCCTGCGCGGTGCTGTTCGACCTGGTGCGCGAGATCAACCGCCTGCGCGACAGCGACCCAGAAGCGGCTGCCGGCCTGGCGGGTCGCCTGCGTGAGCTGGGTGATGTGCTGGGTGTGCTGCAGTTGGACGCCGATGACTTCCTGCGTGCCGGTGCCGAAGGCAAGGTGGATGCGGCTGAGGTCGAGGGCTTGATCCAGGCGCGTCTGCAGGCGCGTGCCGACAAGAACTGGGCCGAGTCCGACCGCATTCGCGACCAGCTGACTGCCATGGGCGTGGTGCTGGAAGACGGCAAGGGTGGGACGACCTGGCGCCTGGCTGACTAAACCAGTCAAGCGGGGCCGCGTTGCGGCCCAATCGCCGGCAAGCCAGCTCCCACCTCGACCGCATGGGCCTCAAGCCCTGTGCAGTCCCTGTGGGAGCCGGCTTGCCGGCGATGAGGCCAGTCCAGGCAATACAAGACAGTTGCTCCCACAAGGACATCGCAGCTTTCGAGCCTTGTGATGTACCTGTGGGAGCTGGCTTGCCGGCGATTGGGCTGCAAAGCAGCCCCAAATTTACTTGGCCGGCCCGGTCAATGGACAGTGCAACACCAGCCTGGCCCCACCCAACTCGCTCTCGCCAATCTCCAGCCCGAATCCATGCAGGTCGACGATCGCCGCTACGATCGACAACCCCAGCCCGAACCCCGCATGGCGGTGCCCTTCATCGCTGCGGTAGAACCGCTTCAGCACTGCGACACGTTCCTCTTCCGGAATGCCCGGCCCGCTGTCCTCGACTGCTACATGCAGGCCATTGTCGCCCTGTGTCGCGGTAATCCGAACCTGGCCACCCTCGGGGGTGAACTTGATAGCGTTGCCCACCAAGTTGGCCAGCGCCTCGAATAGCAGCTCGCGGTCACCATGCAATGCCGACAGTTGCGCTGGCTGCCGCAGCTCCAGGTGAATGCCGCCGTCTTCGGCCAGCGGCAGGTAGAAGTCGTGCAACTCTACCAGCAGGTCATGCGGGTCTAGTTGGACGAAGCCGGCACGGCGCTGGCGGTCTTCCAGCTCGCTGATGCGCAACAACCCGCGAAAACGTGCCATCAGGGTGTCGGTCTCGCCAATGGCCTGGTCAAGCGCCTCGGCCTGAGCCGAGTCGACGTCGCTTTGCTGGCGAATCCGGTAGAGCTGGGCGCGCAGGCGGGTCAGTGGGGTGCGCAGGTCGTGGGCAATGTTGTCGCACACGCCCTTGACCTCGTGCATCAGCCGCTCGATGCGGTCGAGCATGGCATTGACGATGGCCGCCAGCATGTCCAGCTCGTCACGCCGGGCCGATAGCGGCAGGCGGTGGGTCAGGTCGCCGGCGACGATCAGCTCGGCCTGGGCCTGGATAGCACGGATGCGCTTGAGCGGCCGGCGGCGCAGCAGGTACCAGCCGGCAAAACCCGGGATCAGCGTCAAGGAAATACCCCAGAGCAAGGCATCGAGAATGATCCGGGTCACCACGAACAGTGAGCCGTTATCGCGGAACAGCACCAGCCAGCGGCCATCCTGCACCTTGATCGCCACCGCATCGCAGCTGTTGCGGGGCATGCGTGGGTCGTCGGCATCCAGGCAGCGTTTCAGTTCATGGATCTTGCCGTCCAGCCGTAGCTCCGGGGGTAGGGCGCGGACGCTGCCGCTCAGCGGATTGAGCTGGGCGTCGAACAGGCCATAGGCGTCGAAACTGCGTTCTTCGAAGGCCTGGCTGGCAATCAGGGCGTCATCCAGTTGTTTGCCGCTCATGTGCGCGAACAGGTGCTGGCGCTGCAGCATGGAATGGCGGGTGAGTTTGTTCAGGTAGCTGGACACCTCGAAGTACAGCACCCCCATGAGGATGCTGCTCCAGGCTACGAACAGGAAACTGTACAGTGCCAGCAGGCGGCTGGTCGAGGAGCTCCAGCCCTTAGACGGGTTCAGCAATGGCATAGCCGGAGCCCCGTACCGTACGGATCAGCGGCGACTGGCCGGGAGAGTCGATTTTCTTGCGCAGGCGGCCGATGTGCACGTCGATCAGGTTGGTCCCCGGGTCGAAGTGGTAGCCCCAGACTTCCTCGAAAATCATCATCCGCGTGATCACCTGGCCGCTGTGACGCATCAGGTACTCCAGCAGCTTGTACTCGGTGGGCAGCAGGTTGAGGGTTTGCTCGCCGCGGCGCGCCTCGTGGCTGATCAGGTCCAGTTGCAGGTCGGCGACCTGCAGGCGGGTCTGGGTCATGGGCACGCTGTTGCGGCGCAGCAATACTTCGACCCGTGCGGCCATCTCGTCGGAAGCGAACGGCTTGGTCAGGTAGTCGTCACCCCCGGCACGCAGGCCGCGCACCCGCTCGTCGACGTCGGAGAGGGCGCTGATCATCAGGATCGGCGTGGCGATCTTGAGGCTGCGCAGGGTGGTGACGATGGTCAGCCCGTCGACCTCGGGCAGCATGCGGTCCAGGGTGATCAGGTCGTAGCCGCCGGCAATGGCCTTGGCCAGGCCTTCACGGCCATTGTCGGCCCAATCCACCTCCAGGCCGTGGCTGGTAAGTTCGGCGACGATTTCCTGGCCGGTGACGGCATCGTCTTCGATGGTCAGTACGCGAGGCATGCTGGTTCCTGGGCATCTAATGGAGATTCGATTGTGCCAAAGAATAGACAACCGGCGATTTAAGAAAAATTCATCTAGGGTGTTTTGCCTGTCAGGGCCCTATCGCCGGCAAGCCGGCTCCCACAGTGACCTGCAGGCCCCGAGGGCAGCGCAGTACCTGTGGGAGCCGGCTTGCCGGCGATAGGGCCCTGACAGGCAAATGCAGTGGCTCAGCGGGCGCCAATCCCTTCTGCATGCATGATCTGCGCAATGATCGGCACCGGGGTCATCAGGTGCGAGCGCATCATGGCGCTGGCGCGCTTGGCATCGCGGGCGAGGATCACCTCGACCAGCGCCGCATGCTCCTGGCGCTTGAGCTCCAGGGCCTGCTCGGAAAACACCGTCTGCGTCAGCCACAGGTGCCGGTAGCGTTCGGCCTGGTCGAACAGGTAGGTGCGCGCCTGCAGCAGGTGCTTGGAGCCGCAGCCCGAGGCAATTGCGGTGTGGAACGCCTTGTGCCGTTCGTCCCACACGTCCAGGCGCTGTTCGCGGGTTTTCACCTCCACCACCTTGGCCAGGGTATGCGAGTGGGCCAGCACCGAGGCCTCCCAGGCGTCGTCGCCACGTTCGATGGCCAGGGCGATGATCATTGCCTCCAAATTGGCGCGGGCATCGTAGATGTCGTTCATCTCCTCCAGCGACATAGGCGCCACGCGGTAGCCTTTCTGGCTGATCACGTTGACCAGGTGCTCGGCTACCAGTTGCGACAGCGCTTCGCGCAGCGGGCCCACGCCCAGATCGTAGCGCTCCTTCAGGGTGCTCATCAAAAGCTTTTCGCCGGGCTTGAACATGCCACGGATGATGTCCTTCTTGAGCCTCTCATACCCGCTGAATGCTGAATTTTGTCGGGGGGCGAGCGCTTCCAAGATCCTGTTCCTCAAACCGTTTTGTCGATCATACCGAAACCGGCTGTCGACGAAAAACAATGGACAAAACAAACTAATATCGTCGAACTACAAAAATGTAGACATTTTGTTTGAGTGGCGATATTTTTACTTCGCCCGCACTGCTTCAGGTCATGAGTGGGCGGCGCCATCCACCTCTTTTGCCAGGACACTGCCATGAACGCTTTTACGCAGATCGACGAACTTGTGATGCCACTGCCGCTCGAGCCGCGTGGTTACACCATCGCCCCTTCGAAACAGTCGCCGCGCCTGCTTGAACTGACCTTCGCCCGGGAAACCGTCGAAGCGTTCGTCCAGGCTGTCGCCCAGTGGCCGGTGCAGGCGCTGGAGTACAAGTCGTTCCTGCGTTTCCGTGTTGGCGAGATCCTGGACGACCTGTGCCAGGGCACCCTGCGCCCGGTATTGCTCAACACCATCCTCGACCGCGCCAGCGGCGGCATGCTGATCACCCCGCTGGGCCTGGATGACGTGAGCCAGGCCGAGGACATGGTCAAGTTCACCACCGCCTGCGCGCACCTGATCGGCCGCTCCAACTACGACGCCATGAGCGGCCAGTTCTATGCGCGCTTCGTGGTGGTCAACACCGACAACTCCGACAGCTACCTGCGCCAGCCGCACCGGGTCATGGAACTGCACAACGACGGCACTTTCGTGAACCAGATCACCGACTACGTGCTGATGCTGAAGATCGACGAGAAGAACATGGAAGGCGGTAACTCCCTGCTGCTGCACCTGGACGACTGGGAGCAGTGCGACGAGTTCTTCCGCCAGCCGATGGCCCGCCGCGAAATGCGCTGGACCGCGCCGCCGAGCAAGAAGGTTTCCGAGGATGTGTTCCACTCGGTGTTCGACACCGATGCTGAAGGCCGCCCGACCATGCGCTACATTGACCAGTTCGTGCAGCCGGAAAACTACGAGGAAGGTATCTGGCTGAACGCCTTGTCCGAATCGCTGGAAGGCAGCGACAAGAAGCTTTCGGTACCGGTGGGGGTGGGCAGCTTCCTGCTGATCAACAACCTGTTCTGGCTGCATGGCCGCGACCGTTTCACCCCGCACGAGGGCCTGCGCCGCGAACTGATGCGTCAGCGTGGTTATGTCGCCTTCCCCAAACCGCTGTACCAGCGCGGTCAATGATGACAGGGCGCGGGGCGCACGTCCGCCCACGCGTCTTTGCACAAAACGATGCCACCAGGGCCCGCGCGGGCCTTGGTGAGCCAGCCAGGCAATGCCTGCGTGTGAGGTAAGGCTGTGTACGATTTCATCATTATTGGCGGTGGCATTGTGGGCATGTCCACGGCCATGCACCTGATCAAGGTCTACCCGGAGGCGAAGATTCTCCTGCTGGAGAAGGAATCCGGCCCGGCCCGCCACCAGACCGGCCACAACAGCGGCGTGATCCACGCCGGCGTGTATTACACCCCCGGCAGCCTCAAGGCGCGCTTCTGCCTGGAGGGCAACAAGGCCACCAAGGCCTTCTGCACCCAGCAGGGCATCCGCTTCGATGAGTGCGGCAAGCTGCTGGTGGCCACCAACGATCTGGAAATGCAGCGCATGAAGGCGCTGTGGGAGCGCACTGCGGCCAATGGCCTGGAGCGCTACTGGCTGTCGGCGGCTGAACTGCGCGAACGTGAGCCCAATATCGTTGGCATGGGTGGCATCTTCGTGCCCTCCAGTGGCATCGTCAATTACGCCGAAGTCACCGCGGCCATGGGCGCCGAATTCCAGCGTGCCGGCGGCGAAATCCGCTATGGCGCCGAGGTGGTCGGCCTGCAGGAACAGGCCAGCGAAGTGATCGTGCGCACTCACGGCGATGAGTTCCGCAGCCGTTTCCTGGTGACCTGCTCGGGCCTCATGGCCGACCGCGTGGTCAGCATGCTCGGCCTGCGCACCGAGTTCGTCATCTGCCCGTTCCGTGGCGAGTACTACCTGCTGCCCAAGCAGCACAACCAGATCGTCAACCACCTGATCTATCCGATTCCCGACCCGTCCATGCCATTCCTGGGCGTGCACCTGACCCGCATGATCGACGGTACTGTCACCGTCGGCCCCAACGCCGTGCTGGCGATGAAGCGCGAGGGCTACCGCAAGACCGACGTCAGCGCCAGTGACCTGCTGCAGACCCTGACCACCCCCGGCATCCTCAAGGTGCTGGCGAAGAACTTGCGCCCGGGCCTGATCGAGATGAAGAACTCGCTGTTCAAGGGCGGTTACCTCAAGCAGGTGCAGAAGTACTGCCCGAGCATCACCAAGGCCGACCTCACGCCTTACCCGGCCGGCGTGCGGGCCCAGGCCGTATCGCGCGACGGCAAGCTGATCGACGACTTCCTGTTCGTCAACACCGCGCGCAGCGTCAACGTGTGCAACGCGCCGTCGCCGGCGGCCACCTCGGCCATCCCGATCGGCGCGTACATCGTCGACAAAGTGCGTGAGCAGGTCAGCCTGCAAGGGGGCAGCTTCCCCAAGGCCGATCGTGCTGCCAATCAGCGGGCGGCCAGTTGACCCGCCTGTAACACTCTCTGCGGTCTCGCTTTACTCAACCCGAACTGCCCTACTCACCATCTAGGGCAGGGCGGGCTTTTTCGCGCCTGCGTCGGTGACGTGCAGCCCGCGGGCATGACAAAAACAACAAGGTAGTGCCATGCAAACCCACAAGAACAATTTGAGTCATGGATTGAAATCCCGGCATGTGACCATGCTGTCCATTGCCGGTGTGATCGGCGCCGGCCTGTTCGTCGGCTCTGGTCGCGCCATCGCCGAAGCCGGGCCGGCCACTATCCTGGCCTATATCCTGGCGGGCGGCCTGGTCGTGCTGGTAATGCGCATGCTGGCGGAAATGGCCGTTGCTTCGCCGGATACCGGTTCGTTCTCCACCTATGCCGACCTTGCCATCGGCAAATGGGCCGGCTACACCATCGGCTGGCTGTACTGGTGGTTCTGGGTGCTGATCATCCCGATCGAGGCCAATATCGCCGCAACCATCATCAATTCCTGGGTGCCGCAGCTGGAGATCTGGGTGTTGTCGCTGGTGATCACCTTGCTGCTGACCGCCACCAACCTGTTCAGCGTAAAGAACTACGGCGAGTTCGAGTTCTGGCTGGCCCTGGTCAAGGTGGTGGCCATCGTCAGCTTCATCGCGCTTGGCGTTTGCGCCATTTTCGGCCTGTTGCCTGGTTCCGGTGTCAGCGGTGTTTCGCGCCTGTGGGATACCGGCGGCTTCATGCCCAACGGCTTTGGCGCGGTGCTCAGTGCCATGCTGATCACCATGTTCTCGTTCCTTGGCGCAGAGGTGGTGACTATCGCGGCTGCTGAGTCCGACCAAGCGGGCAAGCATATTTCCAAGGCTACCAACTCGGTGATCTGGCGGATCACCCTGTTCTATATCCTGTCGATCTTCATCGTCATCGCACTGGTGCCGTGGACTGACCCGCGCCTGGCTACCGAGGGCTCCTACGTCACCGTGCTGGACACCCTCGGCGTGCCAAATGCCAAGGCGATCATCGACTTCGTGGTACTGACTTCGGTGACCAGTTGCCTCAACTCGTCGCTGTACACGGCCTCGCGCATGGTCTATTCGCTGAGCCGTCGCGGTGATGCCCCGGCCTGTGCCCAGGTGACCAGCCGCAGTGGTACGCCGGTGGTGGCGGTGTTGCTGTCCACTGGGGCTGCGTTCCTGGCGGTGATCGCCAACTACCTGGTGCCGGCCAAGGTGTTCGGTTTTCTCATGGCCAGTTCGGGTGCGATTGCCTTGCTGGTTTACCTGGTGATCGCCGTTTCCCAATTGCGCTTGCGCCAGCGCCTGACCGCGCAAGGCAAGAGCCTGGGCTACCGCATGTGGCTGTTCCCGTGGCTGACCTGGGGCGTGATCCTGTTCATCAGTGGAGTGCTGGTGCTGATGCTGTTCCGTCCGGATCACCAGATTGAAGTGGTATCGACCATGGTGCTGGCGGTGCTGGTGGTATGTTCCGGCCTGCTGGTCACTAGGCGCCGAGCGCGTGGGTTGGCAGTGAGCGGTGCAGGGCAGGGCGCCTGAAACACGGCTTGTCGGCGAGTGGGCCAGTGCAGACAGGCAAGCAAGTCGCATCAGGCTGTGAGAGGATGTCCGCCAACATAGCCAGGACCCTGAACGCAGCCTGATGAAGACACCCAAAAGAATCGAACCCCTGATCGAGGACGGCCTGGTCGACGAAGTACTGCGGCCGTTGATGAGTGGCAAGGAAGCCGCCGTGTATGTGGTGCGCTGCGGTAGCCAGGTACGCTGCGCCAAGGTCTATAAAGAAGCCAACAAGCGTAGTTTCCGCCAGGCTGCCGAGTACCAGGAAGGCCGCAAGGTGCGCAACAGCCGTCAGGCCCGGGCCATGTCCAAGGGCAGCAAGTACGGCCGTAAAGAAGCCGAAGATGCCTGGCAGAACGCCGAAGTGGCGGCACTGTTCCGCCTGGCTGGCGCCGGTGTGCGGGTGCCCAGGCCCTACGACTTCCAGGACGGTGTGCTGTTGATGGAGCTGGTGACCGATGCCGACGGCGATGCGGCCCCGCGCCTGAACGACGTGCACCTCGAAGCCGAGGATGCCCGCGCGTTCCATGCCTTCGTCATTCGCCAGATCGTGCTGATGCTGTGTGCCGGGCTGGTGCATGGCGACCTGTCCGAGTTCAACGTGCTGCTTGGCCCTGACGGGCCGGTGATCATCGACTTGCCGCAAGCGGTGGATGCGGCGGCCAACAACCACGCTTTCAGCATGCTGCAACGTGATGTGGCCAACATGGCCCATTATTTCGGGCGTTTTGCGCCGGAACTGAAAAGTACCCGCTATGCGCAGGAGATGTGGGCGCTGTACGAGGCGGGCGAGCTGCGCCCGGACAGCCCGTTGACCGGGCTGTTCGAGGATGACGAGCATGACGCCGATGTGGCTGGGGTGCTGCGTGAAATCGATGCGGCGCGGCTGGATGATACGCGCCGGCGTGCTGCGCGGGCCGAGGCCGAGCATGGGCCGGCCAGGACAGAGGAGCCGACGCCGCCCTGGTTGCAGTGATGTATTGCCTGTACTGGCCTCTTCGCGGGTAAACCCGCTCCCACAGGTAACGCACAGCACCTGCGAGCTGAGCTGTTGGGAGCAACTGTCTTGTATTGCCTGCACTGGCCTCATCGCCGGCAAGCCGGCTCCCACAGGGACTGCACAGGGACTGCACAGGGCCTGAGGCGAATGCGGTCGAGGTGGGAGCTGGCTTGCCGGCGATGAGGCCAGCCCAATTGCTCCCAGAGTTGCAGCGTGTTGCGCGATCCCTGTGGGAGCGGGTTTACCCGCGAAGAGGCCGGCACAGGATAATCAGACCCCAGAACAGCCATTGCCATTGACGCAAGACATTATCTCGTCATTTGGCCTTTCCACTGGCGCGCGACAGGCATAAGGTATACGCCGTTCAAATTCCCTGGAGCTGTCATGTCCAACCAATTTCCGTCCGTTCGTCCCCGCCGCCTGCGCCAGAACGAGTCCCTGCGCACGATCTTCCAGGAAACCGAGTTCCGCCTTGAAGACCTGATCCTGCCGATCTTCGTCGAAGAGGGCATCGATGACTTCGTGCCGATCACCAGCATGCCGGGGGTCAACCGCATTCCCGAGAAGCTGCTGGCACAGGAAATCGAGCGCTATGCCCGTGCCGGTATCAAGTCGGTGATGACCTTCGGTGTGTCGCACAACTTGGACGCCACCGGTAGCGACACCTGGAACGAAAACGGCCTGGTCGCACGCATGTCGCGCATCTGCAAGGACACCGTGCCGGAAATGGTGGTGATGTCCGACACCTGCTTCTGCGAATACACCAGCCATGGCCACTGCGGGGTGCTGCACGACCATGGCGTGGACAACGATGCCACCCTGGCCAACCTGGGCAAGCAGGCGGTCATCGCCGCGGCCGCCGGTGCCGATTTCATCGCCCCGTCGGCGGCGATGGACGGCCAGGTTCAGGCCATCCGCAGCGCGCTCGATGCTGCCGGTTTCCACGACACCGCGATCATGGCTTATTCCACCAAGTTCGCCTCTTCGCTGTATGGCCCGTTCCGTGAAGCCGGTGGTACCGCGTTGAAGGGCGACCGCAAAAGCTACCAGATGAACCCGATGAACCGCCGCGAAGCCGTGCGCGAGTCGCTGCTTGACGAGCAGGAAGGGGCAGATGTACTGATGGTCAAGCCGGCCGGTGCCTACCTCGACGTGATCGCCGACATCCGCGCTGCGTCGCGCCTGCCGCTGGCCGCGTACCAGGTGAGTGGCGAGTACGCGATGATCAAGTTCGGCGGCCTGGCTGGCGCCATCGACGAAGGCCGGGTGGTGCGCGAGAGCATTGGTGCGATCAAGCGTGCCGGTGCCGACCTGATCCTGACCTACTTCGCCATGGACTTGGCCCGCGAAGGCATCTGATTTCAAAGGGCGCTGCTATCGCGGCGCATCGCCGGCAAGCCCCACAGGTACAGTGCCAACCTGTGAGGGCGGCGTTGCGCCGTTTGCCCAAGCACAAAAAATCAGTAAGCGCTGAATTATTTAGTGTCCCGTTGTATCTGATCCCTTAGAGCATTCATCGACAGGGAAACGGGTATGAAATCTCGCAAGAAAAGCGTCCAGCCAATCGGCCTGCAGGACATCACCATCGTCGACGACGCCAAGATGCGCAAAGCGATCACCGCTGCTGCGCTGGGCAACGCCATGGAGTGGTTCGACTTCGGCGTGTACGGCTTCGTCGCCTACGCCTTGGGCAAGGTGTTCTTCCCCAATGCGGACCCTGGCGTGCAGATGATCGCGGCGCTGGCCACCTTCTCGGTACCGTTCCTGATCCGCCCGTTGGGCGGGCTGTTCTTCGGCGCCTTGGGCGACCGCTTCGGGCGGCAGAAAATTCTTGCCGCGACCATCGTGATCATGTCGCTCAGCACCTTCGCCATCGGCCTGATACCGTCCTATGCCAGCATCGGCATCTGGGCACCGATCCTGTTGCTGTTGGCCAAGATGGCTCAAGGCTTCTCGGTGGGCGGCGAGTACACCGGCGCCTCGATCTTCGTCGCCGAATATGCGCCCGACCGCAAGCGTGGTTTTCTTGGCAGTTGGCTGGACTTCGGCTCGATCGCCGGCTTTGTCCTTGGCGCCGGTGTGGTGGTGCTGATTTCCACCCTGCTCGGTGAGGAGAAGTTTCTTGACTGGGGTTGGCGCCTGCCATTCTTCCTCGCCTTGCCGCTAGGCATCATCGGCCTCTACCTGCGCCACGCGCTCGAGGAAACCCCGGCGTTCCAGCAGCACGTCGAAAAGCTGGAGCAGGGCGATCGCGAAGGCCTGGCCTCGGGGCCCAAGGTGTCGTTCAGGGAGGTCGCCACCCAGCACTGGCGCAGCCTGGTGACCTGCGTCGGCGTGGTGATCGCCACCAACGTCACCTACTACATGCTGCTCACCTACATGCCCAGTTACCTGTCGCACAATCTGCATTACAGCGAAGACCATGGTGTGTTGATCATCATCGCCATCATGGTCGGCATGCTGTTCGTGCAACCGATGATCGGGCTGCTCAGCGACAAGTTCGGCCGCCGGCCGTTCATCATCGCCGGCAGCGTCGGGCTGTTCGCATTGGCCATCCCGGCGTTCATGCTGATCAACAGTGGCGTGCTGGTGGTGATCTTCGCCGGGCTGTTGATCATCGCCGTACTGCTGAACTTCTTCATCGGCGTGATGGCCTCGACGCTGCCAGCGATGTTTCCCACGCACATCCGCTACAGCGCCCTGGCCAGCGCATTCAATATTTCGGTGCTGATCGCCGGCCTTACCCCAACCATCGCCGCCTGGCTGGTGGAAAGCACCGGCAACCTGTACATGCCGGCGTATTACCTGATGGTGATCGCCGCCGTTGGCCTGGTCACCGGCCTGACCATGAAGGAAACCGCCAACAAGCCGCTGCGCGGCGCGGCACCGGCGGCGTCGGACATCGAGGAAGCACGTGAACTGCTGCAAGAGCACCACGACAACATCGAGCAGAAGATCGAGGACATCGATGCGCAGATCGCCGAGCTGGAGGCCAAGCGCAAGCTGTTGGTGCAGCAGCACCCACGCATCGAGTGATCAGCGCGGCATGTAGCCACGCTGCCAGGACAGCGGGATGAACCGCGACACCAGGGCCAGTACGCAGGCCAGCGCGCAACTGCCGGCCAGTGCCTGCAGGCCCAGGTGTTGCTGCAGCCAGGCACCCAAGGCAGCCCCCAGCAGCATGCCGGCCCAGGGCACCAGCTGAACCCGCCAGCCATTGCGCCGCTCACCCAGCAGCCAGCGCCCCAGGCCACGGCCGAAGCGCGACAAGGCGCCGGTGACGTAGGTCAGGCCGATGGGCAGGCCGTTCACTTGTTCCACCACGGCATTGATCATGCCCATGGCCAGGGTGGTGGCCAGTAGTGCCGGGAAGGTGACTGCCAGGGGCCACGTCGCGGCGAAGGCCAACAGTGCCGCGACTACCAGCAGTACAGGCCAGGCGCGGCGGCGGAAGCCGCGCGCCAGGAGCACGCCTAGGGCGTTGCCGGCCACGAAGCCCAGCACCGCGCCACTCAGGCGCAGCACCAGGGCCAGGTCCGCTTCACTGATGGCTACGGCCAGGCGCGTGGTGTTGCCGCTCATGAACGACACGAAGTCGCCCAGCGCCAGCAGGCCGATGGCATCGGTCATGCCAGCCAGTACCGACAGGCCGGCGACCAGGCCGAGGCCGACACGGCCACGCAGAATTTGCAGGCGCAGCCGCCTGGCCGTGCGTGCGGGGAGAGCGTTGGGCAGCATGGGCGGGCCTCAGGGCAGCAGTTTTTCGCGGGCCAGGGTACCTTTGATGGTGCGCTCCACCACATCGACCAGCACCATGGTCTGGTGGTCGACTTCGATGTTGAGCAAATCGCCGGCCTTGTAGTGGGCGAAGGTGGTCTGGCGCAGGGTTTCCGGGATCAGGTTGATGGTGACGACATTGTCCTCGACATCGGCGACGGTCAGGCTGCAGCCATTGACCCCGATGAAGCCGCGCGGGAACACGTACTTGCCCCACTCCGGTGGCATGCGGAACCTGATGAACGCGCCGGTTTTCTTGATCGACAGTTCGACGATCTCGGCGGTGGTGGCGATGTGGCCGGCCATCAGGTGGCCGCCGACTTCGGCGTTCATCTTTGCCGAACGCTCGATGTTGACGCCCTGGCCGGCCTTGAAGAAACGCAGGTTGGTGCGTTCGAGGGTGGCGGTCATGGCGTCGAACCTGACCTGGGTACCGTCGATTTCGGTGACCGACAGGCAGGTACCTTCGACACTGACGCTGGCGCCGATCTTCAACTCGTCGAGCAGTTCCGGGGTGAGGTCGATGGTGAACTGGTTGTGGCCCGGGTAGGTAGCCACATCAAGCAGAGGGCGGACGGCCTGGACGATGCCGGTGTACATGGAGTTGCTCCTGGGCACAGAAAAGAAAACTCCCGAACGCTATGCCCGTGGAGCGGCAAAAGCAAGACCGGCCTCTTCGCGGTGGATGACACGGGCAAGCCCTGATGCCAGTCAGTTAGCGCCATGGGGCTGCTGCGCAGCCCATCGCCGGCAAGCCAGCTCCCACAGGGATCGCGCAATTCCTGAATTTTGCGCGGTACCTGTGGCTTGCCGGCGATGAGGCCAGTCCAGTCAATACAAGACAGTTGCTCCCACAGGATGGACTGCCCCCAAAAAGTTGGACAGTTTAAGCTGCCGCCTGGGTCCTGTA
>NZ_JYKS01000102.1 GCF_000935045.1 Pseudomonas sp. 10-1B | reverse complement strand
GTCTTCGGCGGAAATGTTCGGGTTGACGGTGAAGAGGGGATCATGGCCAGCATCGCAGCGGCCGAAGGGGCGGTTGGAGGTGCACGGAAGGGGTGGATCGGGGACTATTTTCTTCATCATTGGAAAATGCTCGTCAAGGCCGCCAACCATCACTACCACGTGAATGGGTGGCGACTGTACGCGAGGTGGTAGACCCGGGCATTTTCCAATCCAGGCAGGCTCGAAAGCCTCCCACGCACAGCCGCCATAGACTGTCATGGAAAAAATGCATCCGGGCTACCACACCCGATCGCCAAGGTATTCGGCGACGGATAGAGCCTAGAGACACTGGTTCCCACTGAACAGGTGATGGCAGAAGACGCGACTCGTAGGATATTTCCGAAGTGGCCAACTGGACAGCCATTTTGGCAAAGATCAGAAAAGCCTGATCCAGGAAAGAGCCACATGAGGTGCATGCAACGCCGGAAGCTGCGTAATGCCCCCCCAGGCGCTTGTCTTGGCTTCTGTGGTGTTGCGTAAATCGAGCGCCGCCGGCGCGGCGCTTCGCGGGTAAACCCACAAGGTATGCGGCGAGCTTTCGACCTGCGGTCTTAGTCGTTCTTGCCCAGCATGTACTGGTCAAAATGCTCGATATGCTCGTCAAGGTTATCCTCGAGCATCATCCGGTACTGCTCGCAGAAGTACTTCAGTATCTCGTCCCGCGCAGCACCCAGCTCGGCGCCGCTCTTGAAGCTGCGGGCGCTCATCCAGGCGCTGAAGCGTGCGGCACCGAAGGTCAGCGAAGCGCTTACCTTGCCCAGGTCTTCGAATTTTTCGATCTGCTGGTTGGCCAGTTCGATGTGCGCATCGGCGCGGTCGTAAAAGGCCTGGTCGGTTGCTTGGGTCATTGCGGTTCACCTGGTTGCTGGAGGCCAAGCCTTGCATGTCGCGGCGCATACGTGCAAGGCTGAAAAAGGATCAACAACGAAAAAGGAAGCAGCCCACCCCATGCTCGGAATCACACGTATCCATCGCTATTTGCGCCCACTGCCTGCAAAACCGACTGCAGCCAGTGGGCGTGACCTCAAGGCCAAACGTGCCGCCCGCCTCGCTTCGAAGCTTGCCAGCCTGCTCTGTACCCCCCGCTCCGCCCCGCCCTACCTCTGCGTCACCCCCGAGCGCCCCCCTGTCGACCG
>NZ_JYKS01000101.1 GCF_000935045.1 Pseudomonas sp. 10-1B | reverse complement strand
GAACCACGGACGCAGGCTGCCGACCTCCAGCGCCTCGCCGCCGAACACCACGTAGCGCAGCTGCTGGTCGCTGCGCTGGCCTTCGGCGCAGGCCACCTGCATCAGCTGGCGGAACGCCGACGGCGTCTGGTTGAGCACGGTCACCCGCTGCTCGCACAGCAGTTGGTAGAAGGCCTCCGGCGAACGGCTGACATCCTGCGGCACGATCACCAGGCGGCCACCATGCAGCAAGGCGCCGAACAGCTCCCATACCGAGAAGTCGAAGGCATAGGAGTGGAACAGCGTCCAGCAGTCCTGCGGGCCGAAGCCGAACCAGCCGTCCGTGGCCTCGAACAGGCGCAGCACGTTGCGGTGCGGCAGCAAGGTGCCCTTCGGCTTACCGGTGGAGCCGGAGGTGTAGATGACATAGGCCAGGTTATCCAGGCCCACCGCGACGTTCGGGTTGACCTCGGCGAAGTCTGCGTAGTCGGCGTAGTCGGCGGCCAGGTCCAGCACCTGCACGTCCGCCGCCAGGCTCAGCCCGAGGTCGCCCTGGCCGAGCAGCAACTGCAGGCCGCTGTCCTCGATCATGTAGTGCAGGCGATCCAGCGGATAGGCCGGGTCCAGCGGCACGTAGGCACCACCGGCCTTGAGGATGGCCAGCAGGCCGACCACCATCTCCAGCGAGCGCGGCGCGGCCAGGCCCACCAGCACGTCCGGGCCGACGCCTCGGGCGATCAGCGCATGGGCGATCCGGTTGGCCCGGCGGTTCAGCTCGGCGTAGCTCAACTGTTCGCCTTCGCAGACCAGCGCCGGCGCCTGCGGCGCGCGGGCCGCCTGGGCTTCGATCAGGCGATGCAGCGGCTGGCTCGGCGCGAACGTGGCCGGGGCGGTATTCCAGGCCTGTACCGCAGCCTGGCGTTGCTCGTCATCGAGCAATTGCAAGGTCTCGACAGGCACCTCAGCGCCCTGTTCGAGCATCTGCAGCAGCAAGTGACGCAGTTGCTGGCCGATCTGCTCGATGATCGCCGCGCTGAACGCCTGCCGGTCATAGCTGCAGCGCAGCGACAGGCTGTCCTCCAGGCCGACCACCAGGGTCAGCGGATAGTTGCTCTGCTCCTGTGTGCGCACCGGGCCAAAGTGCAGCCCCGAGGGCGAACCACGCTCCAGGGCCTCGGCCACCGGGTAGTTTTCGAACACCAGCAGGCTGTCGAACAGCGCGTCACCGCCCTGCCCGGCCCAGCGTTGGATGTCGAACAGTGGCGTGTGCTCCTGTTCGCGGATGCGCAGGTTGAGCGCCTGCAGATCGTCCAGCCAGTCGCCAAGCGCCTGCCCGGCGGTGCACGGCACGATCACCGGCAAGGTGTTGATGAACAGGCCGATCTGCTGCTCGATACCGGCCAGCTCGGCCGGTCGCCCGGCCACGGTGGCGCCGAACGACACGCAGTCCTGGCCGACACGACGCTGCAGCAACAAGGCCCAGGCACCCTGCACCAAGGTGTTGACGGTGACCTTGCGCTCACGGGCGAAGCGGCCCAGGCGCGCGGTGGTCTGCGCATCGATCGACAGGCTGTGCTCGTCGTAGCCATCGACACCGACATGTTGACAGGTGCTGGCCAGGCGGGTGGGCTCTTCCAGTGCGGCCAGTTGCTCGCGCCAGAAAGCTTCGCTCTGCGCTCGGTCCTGACGCTGCAGCCAGCCAATGTAGTCGCCGAAGCGGCCCGCCGCCTGCGTGGGCCGCTCGCCACAGTAGCGTTGCAGCACTTCACCCAGCAGTTGCGCATTGCTCCAGCCGTCCATGAGGATGTGATGGCTGGTGTAGATCAGTGCATGGCGGTCATCATCCAGGCGTACCAGCACCAGGCGCAGCAATGGCGCCTGCAGCATATCGAAGCCGCGCCCACGTTCTTCGGCGGCCAGTGTCGGGAGCGCCAGCGCCAGGTCATCACGACCGCGCCAGTCCAGCTCGCTGAACGGCACACGGACCTCGCGCAGCACTACCTGCACCGGTTGGGCCTGGTCGGCGGACCAGACGAAGGCACAACGCAGACTGTCATGGGCCTGGAGCACAGCGTTCCAGGCCGCCTCGAAGCGTGCCACATCCAGGCCTGCGACCTCGACCTGCATCTGGTTGATGTAGTCGCCGTCGCTCTCGCCGAACGTGGAATGGAACAGCATGCCCTGCTGCATCGGCGACAGTGGGTAGATGTCTTCGACCTCGGCCACCGCCACCGGCAGTGCGTCGAGTTGCGCCTGGCTCAGGCCCGCCAGCGGGAAGTCCGACGGCGTCAGCCCTTGCGGCGCCTGACAGTGCTCGACCAGCGCCGCCAGCTCCGCCTCGTAGGCCCGCGCCAGCCGCTCGATGGTCGCGCGGGCGAACATCTGCCCGCTGAAGCTGAACGCCAGGCTCAGCTCGCCGCCATACACCTGGCCATTGAGCACCAGCCAGTTGCCCAGCGGCGCCAGCGGGCTCTGCTCCTCACCCGCGCTTTCGGCGGCGGGCACGAACAGAGCCCGCTCATCGAACTGGCCATCCAGCTGGCCCAGGTAGTTGAAGGTGATGCGCGGCACCGGCAGCCCGGCCAGGCTCGCGCGCGCAGCCTCGTCGCCCAGGTAGCGCAAAGCGCCGAAACCGATGCCCTTGTGCGGCACGCCGCGCAGCTGTTCCTTGACCTGCTTGATCGAGGCGCCCAGCTCGGCGGCCGGGGTCAGGCGCACCGGGTAGGCGCTGGTGAACCAGCCCAC
>NZ_JYKS01000100.1 GCF_000935045.1 Pseudomonas sp. 10-1B | reverse complement strand
TTCGGAGCAGACGCGAGTCAGAGCTGCGGTCAGAGTGGTCTTACCGTGGTCAACGTGGCCGATAGTGCCGACGTTAACGTGGGGAAGGGAACGATCAAACTTTTCCTTAGCCATCGATACAATCCTCCGCAGAAGAAATAGTCTTGCGCTGATAAAACAAAGGCAGATATTTTCATATCTGCCTTGTTTATATGGAGCTCTTGAGCGGACTTGAACCGCTGACCTCACCCTTACCAAGGGTGTGCTCTACCAACTGAGCTACAAGAGCGAAACACTTTGTGCAAAACCCAGCAAACTTGGAGCGGGTAGCGGGAATCGAACCCGCATCATCAGCTTGGAAGGCTGAGGTTCTACCACTAAACTATACCCGCGGAGCTTGCGGCTCTCGCTAAAACTGGTGGAGGGAGAAGGATTCGAACCTTCGAAGCTCTCGCAACGGATTTACAGTCCGTCCCCTTTGACCGCTCGGGAATCCCTCCAGATGTGGCCGGCATTCTATTTGTCTGCCGTCCTAGTGTCAAGCGTTTTTTCAAATTTTTTCAATCAAATCTGAAGCTTAGCTGCTTTGACACCGCTTCCAGTTCTGCCACCTGAGTGGTGTTCCCTGTGAAGCGGGCGCCATTCTATCAAGCTATTCGCCAGTTGCAATACCCTGGCAGAAAATAATTTTATGTTTTAAGTCTTTGAAATCATTGGAAAGAGCCGCGAGGACCGTTTGGTCCAGCAAACGCTCGCTTTCCGGGGCCACCTTGAGCCAACGACCATCCGCCCCGGGCAGCTGCCCCACCACTGGCAATGTGGAAATGTCCAGGCTCAACAGGCGCTGACGCAGAGCATCAAGCTGGCCCTGCCCCATGACACCACCTACTACCAGGCACTCATCTCGACGCTTGGGCGGTGTCGACACACCTGTTTCACGCAATAGGCGGATTTCTTGCTGATTCCCCTTGTACAGCGACAGAGGGGCGACTTCCTTGACCTTCAGCGGGGCTTCCTGCTGGTGCCACACGTAATAGAAGACGTTGAGCACCAGTAACAGCAGAAACAACCAACGCATAGGCACCTCAATCCAGTGGGCAGGCCATGGCCAGGCCAACGAAAACCAGATCAGGCACGACACGCGCCTGCGGCACAGCCCCCTTGACCAGCGGCGCATCGCCCCCGGTCAGGAACACAGTGAAATCCTCACCCCACAGCGCACGCGCCTGCTCGAGCTGGGTATGCGCAAAACCCTGGAGCATCAATACGCAACCGCGCTCAACCGCCTCGACGGTTGAGCGCCCTGGGGCCAGGCTGGTCAATGCGCGCTCGGCGGAAGCATCGTCATAGCGGATGCGCCGGGTGTGGGTGCGCAGCTGACTACGCATCAGCGGCATACCCGGACAAATGTAGCCGCCCAGATGCTCGCCGTCCGCGGCAACGAAATCCGCCTTGGCAGCGGTGCCCAGGTCGATGACCAGGCACGCCCCCTTGGCCAGATGAAATGCCCCCAGCGCCGCCAGCCAACGGTCCATGCCCAAGCGTTGATAGTCCTCATAGCCGTTGCGCACGCCAGCCATTTCCCGGGCCGGGTGAGCCACTCGCGCCTGCACTGCAAACGCCTGGGCAATCAACGCGCAAAGCGCATCGGTTTCCTCTTCGCTGCGCACGCTTACGATCCGGCAGCCGCTGAGGCGCAGCGGAGCGAGCGCCGCCACTTCCGCTACCAGCGCCTGGTCGGAATCAACGATACCGCCGCCTTCAATCACTGCATCAGCGGCATGAATTACCCGCCACTTGATGAAGCTGTTACCGCAGTCGAGCTCAAGAATCATCACGCAACCTCAAACTGAGCTCACCACCACTGAAGCTCTTTTCCACTCCGTCCACCTCAAGGCGCAAACCGCCCTGCCCGTCGACGCCAAGAACCACGCCATCAATTCGCGTGCTACCAGCAATCAGCGACACATTGCGCCCCTGCCAGAGGTGCGCCTGCTCCCATTCTTCCTGGAATGCGGCAAACCCGTAGCGACGATGACGCGCCAATTCGTGCTGCAACTGCTGACTGAGCGATGCCACCAGCCGGTTACGGTCCACTGCCGCACCCACTTCACGCCGCATCGAGGTCCACTCCTGGTCGACCTGGTCGTTGGCCTGCATGTTCACATTGATACCAATACCCAGTACGACATGGCAGACATCGGCTGGATCGCCCACCAACTCCAGGAGAATACCGGTGATCTTCTGGCCGCGAACCAGGACATCGTTGGGCCATTTGAGCCCCACGTCCTTTACACCGAATGCCTGCAGGGTACGCATTACCGCCAACCCCACCACCAGGCTCAAGCCTTCGAGCTGGCGCATGCCGCCATCGACGCGCAGCACCAGGCTGTAATAGAGATTTTCGGCAAATGGGCTGACCCATTGCCGACCACGGCGACCACGGCCGGCGCTCTGGCGCTCGGCCAGAACCAGGAATGGCGCCGGCTGCCCTTCACTGGCCAGCCGAAGGCCTTCGGCGTTGGTCGAGTCGATGGTTTCGTGGATGAAAACCGGCCACTGTTCACCTTCGCCAAACCCGGCGATTGCCTGCGCCTCGAGCAAGGCCAATGGCGCCGCCAACTGATAGCCGCGCCCACGAACCTTGTGAATGGTGAGGTTCAGTTCACTCTCCAGGTGCTGCAGCTGCTTCCAAACGGCGCTGCGACTCACCCCGAGGGCTGCCCCCAGAGCTTCTCCGGAATGGAACCGGCCATCCTTGAGGAGATTCAACAACTTCAGCATGCCAGTCTCGACTTGGAATAAGGCAGGCATGATAGCCATGGGCTGTTGGCTTGCATAGGAAAAGGGCCGATCTCATGGGGACGAACCCCCTGTAGGAGCGGCCTTGTGTCGGGATCGGCCACAATCCTGTGGGAGCGGGCAAGTCGAGGCGTCGAACCGCCGTGAAGCAGGCGATGCGGTGGCTGGCACCGGCTTTGCCGGTGTTCGCGGCTAAAGCCGCTCCTACAGGGATTTGTGTGAAGCCAGGGAGTTTATGTAGGGCCTGGTATTTTTGAGCCACAAAGACAAAACCCCTACCTGCATGTGCAGATAG
>NZ_JYKS01000010.1 GCF_000935045.1 Pseudomonas sp. 10-1B | reverse complement strand
ATCGGGAGCGCAGCATCGGGCATCAGGTGGACGCTTGGAATGTGGGGATGATGGATCCCTTACAATAGTCTGGCCATCCAGTGTATACACCGCCAGGTGCTTTGACACATCAACCTTGCTATTCCCTGCAACAATCCAGACCCTCCGCCCATCACTCGCTATACCTTGCAGCGGATGCTGAGAGTCAATCAAATCTTGAACACTCCACTCATAGGTCCAGCGCTGGGAATAATCCCCCACCCCGCCACGTACAAGATCAGCAAGTTTCCAGACACGAACTATTTGGTCACCCGTATCTTTTTTTCGCCCAGCTGCAATTAAATACTTTTGATCCATACTGATTGCTGGAGTAGCGCTTACGTGAGCCCTGAAATCATCACCAAAAAGTCGAAAGACCTCAACATCCCCGACAGGCTGCCCTTCAGAGTAGGAAAAGCGCACTACCTGCCTAAAGTCTTTTTGATAAGTAGACCACAATCTGACTTCGTTACCAGCAAGATATTCGACACCTAACCCTTGATGCCCTACAACATCATTAAGCGGATTTGAGGCTCCCAGTGAGACCTTTGAGACATTCTCGTCAAGCGGATAGTTATTTATAATAGAAGCGCCACCAGTTTTCATACCAGTCAAATGCAGGGTATAAAGAGTACGATTACGCTCGTCAACAGCAAATGACTGAATCCCATTTCGCTCACCACCACTACCCCGAATTTTGTCCAAGGTGAAGAGCAAAGAGCTGGAAGTTAGCGCTCTATTAAAGTCCAAGTGACGGGCCGACAAAGACTCGAAAGACAGACTTCCATCCTTCCGTTGTGCTTGCTCATCCGTTAACACTCCTGCGCCAGCTCCAATCGGCGCACCTAGCAAATAAAGAAACGCAAGCACTGGAAAATAGCCAAGTTTCATTAATCGCGCTCCTACCATTAAACGACACGTCAACAGGCCAGCCAAAGCACATCCTTTCAGATGCTTCCCTTTTGGCCAATCCTCAGACTAGCACACCATGCAAAGGGTTTTTAAAGATGAAAAAAAGCTCGGCAAAACGCCGAGCCTTTTTATCTAAAAGCTGCTTTACAGCTACAGATAGCGAGCGAAGCCCCATTAACTAAATGGCAGAACAGAGCACAACGCTCAGCAAGCGCTAAAAGTCACAAACTTAGACTTTGATCAAGTAAATATCTTTTCATTCTTTCCAGTACACTTCTGTTTGCGGAGTCGATGCGATAAGCACGCAGCAAAATTTCATTTGCGGCCTTTACATCACCTTCAGCCCGGGTCAGATCGGATATAAAAGCTTGCGTCAGGGCTGCGTCAGGGCTTAACTTTGCATGTTCGCTCAAATGAAACTTCGCTCGCTCAACATCCTTCCGAACCATGTAAGCCCTGGCCAAGCGATACTGCGCATTTGCAAAGTGAGGGGCCGATGAAACTGCCAAGGCCAAGAAGGGTATCGCTTCCGCTGCCAACTTTGATTCAAGAAGCGCTGTACCGACCCAGTAATTAGCTGTTTCATGTGTAGGATCAGCTTCCAACACCAAGCGAGCCTTAGACTCTACTTGACGCCAGTCTTTAGCCTTTGCACTGACATGCAAATCTATGAGCCGCCGAACAATTAAATCACTGTGCGCCGAACGCCCCTTTTCAACTACATCAGGCATTTCTCCATTCGATGAGAATGTTGAGATATAGTTAGACAGGCCGTATTTAAGCTCAATAAAGGGGGCCCCACCACGCCCAACACCACGAAGAGTAAGAGTGGAAACACCCTCCGAGCCCAGTAGATGACGAGCGGCTTTCAAATCCATCGCATCAGCTTCACCAGCGATGTGAAGAATGGTCGTTGACTTTTGACTGCTTATTTTCGAAAGGTCGGGAAAGACTAGATCGACCGACTTAGAGATCTGCGCACTTCTAGCATGAGGTATTCTGAGAATACTATCAAAACCAAACGCCATCGCCTTGCAGCCAATTAGCTTCGCATAAAGAGCTGCGGCATATCCACCCATACTCACGCCATGCAGAACAATATCCACTGCGCCTAACGAAGCAGCTATGCTTTCGATTTTACTTCCTATGCCAACGACACTATCGGCAAAGCCAGGTATTCCATTCTGATACCACTCATTTCTTCCATTATTCAGGAAGAGACGGTGCTCTAACTGCGCATTACCTACCCGCCAAAAGTCAAATTTGCCATCGGTCTTGTTGGTTCCTGCAAAGAACACTAGTAGGCGTGTCGCACCTGGGCAAGGCACAAGCTTATAGTGAGGCCCTTCAAGCTGTTCTAGAACCATTTCCATCCTCAATTCTCAATCTATGCCCCAGCTAAATAATGCTTAAAACTCACGAGGGAGCTTTATTGACGCCAGGCACTTGCACAGGGAGCTTACTAATAGCTGCTTAGTTGATTGGACCAATCCTACTCAGTCAAAAATCTCAACAACACCCACAACCGCCCCTTCTGCATCAGTCACCGCCAATGCCCGAATTTTGTTATCCAGCATATAAGACTCAGCCTCCGACAACTGCGAATCTTCCTGGATAGTATGTGGGTTTGCTGTCATGAACTGTGCGACCGTCTCACGCACGACACCTTCGTTCTCCAGCAAGGCGCGACGAAGGTCACCGTCAGTCACGATACCGACAAGCTTTTCGTCATCCATCACCACAGTCAGGCCAAGCCGGCTGCGTGTCATGACCAACAGGCAATCATGGAAGCTGGTAGTCGAAGTAACCACCGGTGCCGGCGAGTGCATCACGTCACGTACGCGGGTGAGCAGCTTGCGACCGAGGCTGCCACCGGGGTGGTAGCGTGCGAAGTCCATTGGCTTGAACTGAATGGCTTCAATCAGCGCTACAGCCAATGCATCACCCATGGCCATGGTTGCCAGGGTGGAGGTGGTCGGGGCCAGGTTGTTCGGGCAGACTTCACGCTCAACCGAAATGTCCAGCCAGATATCCGCATGCTTGGCCAGCGTGGACTTGCCGTTGCCGGTCATGGCGATGATCTTGTTACCGAACGACTTGAGGCTCGGGATCAGCTTGATCAGCTCTTCAGTCTCGCCGCTGTAGCTGATGAGGATCAGTACGTCGATGGGCTTGAGCATGCCCAGGTCGCCATGGAAGGCTTCGGCCGGGTGCAGGAAGAAGCTGGGGGTGCCGGTGGATGCAAAGGTGGCGACCATCTTCTGGCCGATCAGGCCGGACTTACCCATGCCACATACCACTGTGCGGCCCTGGCAACCGAGAATAAGCTCGACTGCGCTCTGGAATTCGCTATCGAGTCGGTCAGACAGCAGCGTGACAGCTTGGGCTTGCGCGATGAGGGCTTCTTTGGCGATGCTGAGGTGATTCATTTTCGTCCCTGACGACAGCTGAAAAATGCGAAGCCGCAAATGTTAAAGTTTTTGCATCGCGAAGCAAAGCACGAGGCCGGCAGTTTGTTGATAATCTGACTGGTGAGTGCCTAAATTGGGTTTCTCAACATTTCCGCTCACGCACACTTTCACAGACAAGAGCAGCACCTGGCGCCATTTCGCCTGTAAAGAGGCCAAACGAAACCCGCCCGCAGCCAGGGAACCGAATGAAAAGAGCACGTTCAGAAGGACGCGGCGGCCTGCGGCTTCACCGCTATGCGGCACTGGCTTCTTTCACCAGCAACCCGTCCGGCGGGAAGCCAAATGCCGGCCTTTCGCCTTTATTCATCAACGCCTTATCGTAATTTTTCGTTGTGCCAGAGCCGTGTATGCAGCAGCATACCCCTTTAAAGCTAGAGATCGGACCCCGTCCCCCTACATGGATGTCATGCCTCCCCCTTGCCAGCCCGCCGTAAACAGGACTTTTTACCGCTGGCAGCGAGCACCTCTGGAACAGCACCTTGTTGACCTGATGCCTCATTGGCAGGGAATGCATCTGGACATCCGCACCCACGATCTCGCCTCCAACGCCTCGTTCGTCAAATACGTACGGCATCACAGCGTAACGGACCCAAGCACCGGTAAATCGCTGGAAGTCGTAGAGAAGTCGATACGCAAGGTGGCCTTCCTTGGTAGCCAGGAGGCAAGGTTTCACCGCGCCGAGGGCATGCTGGCGGGCAGTACGCATTTTCGTCACCCAGCCTGCCTGGGCGTTATCGAAACCCCTTGGGAAAGCCTGATTTTTACCGCATTCGTTCGAGGCAAACCTCCCCGCATGCATGCCATTGCCAAGCAATTGGCGCAAGGTATCGCCGAGCTCGAAGTGTTGAGCCACGACTACCTTGAGCTTGAGGGGCGAACGGCACAGCAAGCACTGCTGCAGTGGAGCATGGACTTCTTCCGCCCCTGGTTCCTGCTTCGGCCACGCTTCAACTTTGCCCGCTGCCTGCCACAACTGGAGCAGCTTGGCAGACAGGACTCGCGTTTCGCAGGGTTGGCCCAGCACTTCAAAGCCTTCACACCTGTTCTTCGGCAGTTGGCCGCCCAGGCGCGTCGCAGCCCTCGTTGCATCAGCCACATGGATTACCTGCGCAAGAATCTGTTTGTAATCAAAGGGCAGTTGCACCTGATCGACTGGAGCGAGGTCAAGGTTGGCCGGGTGGGGTTCGATGGTGGCGCCTACCTTGGAAGCCTGTTCAGGCGCAAGGACATGAACGTCTTCCTGGCTGCCCGGAATGACTTCATCGAAGCCTACTCCGCTGCGCTTGGCGAGCGATTCGATCGCCAGCAGGCACTGCGCAACCTGCACTACGTGTTCCTGCTGACGGCGTTGTTCCATTGCCTGCGCCCCGAAACGATCGAGGAATACCGGCAACGCGACAAAATGGGCCTTCTGCAAGAGAAATACGCTTACCTGCTGGAACTATTGACCAAGGACTAGTCAGATGAGTGCAGCGAGGACGTCCTGCAACGTCGCGCTTGGACCAGTTCGCGTCGACCCGATGTCATTCTGATGTCATCCGTCAGCATTTGCGCAGATTGTCTAATTTCTTTTTGCGTTTTATCCAAATCTGCGCGCGCTCAATTGTGAATATGTATTAAGATTCACCCTCATTTTCCCACCGGTTCGCCAAGGCCTCATGCCCTTGTCGTCCCTTATTTGCCAATGGATGCCGCTTCGCGTTTATGGATGACGTTTCGCCCCGCCCTCGCCTGCTGGTCCTATCAAAGGGCGCCCAGGCCATCAGCACGCTGCCTGCCTTGTTACCCGACTACGTTCTTCAGAACGGCGTTGCGCGTGACGCGCAGCACGCCGACTGGCTGATGGCCTGGGGTCGCAAGCCCAGTGCAATCAAGGCAATGGCCGAAGCACAAAAAGCCCGCAAGCCCGTATTGACGCTTGAAGACGGTTTCGTCCGCTCGGTGGGTTTGGGTGCCGATGAGCCCCCCCTGTCACTGATCGTGGACGACGTGGGCGTCTATTACGATGCCAGCCAGCCGTCCAGGCTCGAACAGCTGATTGCCACCCCGCTTGATGCGCAGCAGACGCAACGTGCCTTGGCCCTTCGCGACCTTTGGCAACAGCAGAGGGTTTCCAAGTACAACAGTGCCCGTATCGAGTTGCCGAAGCTTCCTGAGCACTGCGTGCTAGTCGCCGACCAGACTAGTGGTGACGCTTCACTGCAGGGTGCCGGTGCTGAAGACTTCCGGGCCATGCTTGACGCGGCTTTGGTGCGCTACCCGGATTGCACCATCGTGCTCAAGGTACACCCGGATGTAGTCGCAGGTCGCAAGGGAGGGCACTTCGATCTTGACGCGCTGGCAAGCAACCCTCGGGTACAGATACTTGCACACAATGCTCACCCGGCCGACCTGCTGCCACACGTACGCGCCGTGTTCGTGATGACTTCGCAGCTCGGCTTTGATGCCTTGCTGTGGAATGTGCCGGTACACACCTGGGGCATGCCATTTTACGCGGGCTGGGGCCTGACCGAAGACCGCTTGCCCGCACCGTCACGACGTCACCCGGTGCCGTTGGCGCAATTGGTTCACGCCAGCCTGGTGGGCTACCCACGTTACGTTTGCCCAGAGCGAGGCGTACCGTGCTCCCCGGAAGTACTGATCAACTGGCTCGGGCTGCAGCGGCGTCACCGCAGTGCACTACCTGCTTCTGTGCAAATGCTGGGGTTCAGCCGCTGGAAAGAGCCGCTGGTTGAAATGTTCTTCAACGGCGCGCAAATCCGCTTCGTCAAGCCCGAGAACCCGCTTACGCAAGACCTGCCAGTGGTGTCCTGGGGCTGCAAACACGATGAAGATCTGAACAAGCACCCTCACCCGGTTAAGCGTGTGGAGGATGGTTTTCTGCGCTCTGTAGGGCTGGGCGCTGGCAAGGCAAGGCCGCTGTCGTGGGTGCTCGATGACCTTGGCATCTACTACGACGCCACCCGGCCTTCACGCCTTGAGCGCATTCTTGCGACAGATCTGTTCGACACGCAAATGCTTGGCCGTGCCAAGTCATTACGTACGGCCATATGCGCAGCCGGGTTGACCAAATACAACTTGCCCGGCGCATCCTGGAATCGCCCTGCTGGTGCAGAAAAAGTCATTCTGGTCACCGGCCAGGTGGAAGACGATGCGTCCATTCGCTTTGGCGGCAACAGCATTCGCAGCAACCTGCAATTGCTGAAAGCAGTGCGCGCACAGAACCCCGATGCGTGGCTGCTGTACAAGCCCCACCCGGAAGTGCTGGCAGGTACCCGAGCCCGTGGCGGTGACGAAGAGCAAACCGTGCACTGGTGCGATGAAGTCATTGGCGACACGCCACTTCAGCAACTGCTGGAAGTCGTCGATGAAGTGCACGTGCTCACCTCGCAGTCAGGCTTTGAAGCACTGCTGCGTGGCGTGCCAGTCACCACCTATGGCCAACCGTTCTATGCCGGCTGGGGCCTTACCCGCGACATGGACCTGTCAACTGACGTGCGGGCCCGCCGCAGCCGCAAACTGAGCCTGGACGAGCTGGTTGCCGGCACACTTCTGCTTTATCCCACCTATGTAAGCCGCATCACCAACCGGTTCACCACCCCTGAACAGACCTTGTACGAATTACAGAATTGGCACGCGCTAACGCCGCAGCCAGGAGCCCCTTCTCGATGGCAGGACTTGAGACGACGCTTGAGCAGTTTGTTGGGCATGAAGCGCCCGAGCAACTGAATGCAAGGGCGACGCGTGGTCCGCTGCTGCGCGTTCCCACTGGCAATTTCCTCTTTCTACAAGGCGTCAATTCGCCTTTTTTCGCACGCCTGGCAAAAGCCCTTCGTGACATCGGCCAGTACGTACACAGCGTACGCTTCAACGTGGGCGATGAACTGTATGGTGCTGATGGCCCGAACATGGCCTGCCCAGGCAAAGCCGAAGACCTGGAAGCATGGTATGCAGAGGTTTTCCGCCAACTGGACATCACGGACCTGGTGCTGTTCGGCGATTGCCGCCCGGTACACCGCACCGCGATACAGCTTGCCCGCTTGCAAGGCATTCGCGTCCATGTGTTCGAGGAAGGCTATTTCCGCCCCTACTGGATCACCCTGGAACGCGACGGCGTCAACAACAATTCGCGTTTGCCACGGGATCCAGAGTGGTATCGCGATGTGGGTAAGCACATTCCGCGCTATCAGAACGGAAACGCGTTCAAATTGTCCTTTACCGCCCGCGCAGCACACGACGTGATGTACCACGCCGGTGGTGCATTGAACGCGCTGTTCTACCCCAAATACCGCACCCACGCACCCTTCAACGCAGCAGTGGAATACGCAGGCTTCATCCGCCAAGGCCTACGCCTGCTCCGCGCCCGCAGCCGCGATGATGCCCTGGTCGCCGACGTTGCCCGTGAGCGCCAGCCTACCTACCTGCTGCCACTGCAGCTGGACAGCGACGCGCAGATCCGCGACCACTCGCCGTTCGACAACATGACCCAGGTTATCGAGCACGTGATCGATTCGTTCTCGCTGAACGCCCCATTCAATGCCCGCCTGCTAGTCAAGAACCACCCGTTGACGCCTGGCCTGGTCAACTACCGGCGCGTCACCGAGGCGCTGGCCCGTGAATATGACGTAGCCGACCGGGTCGAGTTCATGGAAAGCGGGCATATGCCAACCCTGCTCTCGCACATCAATGGCATGATTACCGTCAACAGCACCGCCGGGGCTTCGGCGCTGCTGCATGGCCGCCCGACCATCACCCTGGCCGACCCTATCTACGCCATGCCCGGCCTTACCCACCAAGGCAGCCTGGCTGACTTCTGGCACACGCCGGACATGCCAGACATCAAGCTCTTCCATCGCTTCCGCAACACCGTCATCCACACCACCCAGGTCAACGGCGGTTTCTACACCAACTGTGGCATGGACATGGCCGTGGCCAACTGCCTGGAAGTGCTGATGGCGAAAACCTCAAGAATCGAAAAATACCTATGAGCCCGCACGCATCACCCCGCTGCATCCTCATCACTGGTGCCACGGGCGGTATCGGCGGCGCCCTGGCGCCAGCCTACGCCGCCCCGGGCGTGACGCTGATCCTGCAAGGCCGGCGTCAGGACCGCCTGGACGAAATGGCCGAGCAATGCCGCGCCTTGGGTGCCCAGGTACTGCTGGAAGCCCTCGATGTGCGCGACCTGGATGCCCTGCGGGCCATGGTGCGGCGCGTGAGCGAAAGCCATCAGCCCGACCTGGTACTGGTAGGCGCGGGGCTGAACACGGCAGTGGGTGCCGATGGCGAACCCGAAAACTGGGACGACAGCCGTGCCCTGCTGGAAGTGAACGTGATGGCCGCCCTGGCCACCGTCGAGGCCGCCCTGCCGACCATGCGCAACCGTGGCAATGGGCAGATCGCGCTGTTCAGTTCGCTGGCGGGCTGGCGCGGCTTGCCGGTCACGCCCACCTATAGCGCCAGCAAGGCGGCCATCCGTGTGTACGGCGAGGCCATCCGCGACTGGCTGGCGCCGGAAGGAGTGAAGGTGAATGTGATCGTGCCGGGGTATGTGGAGTCGAAGATGTGTTTCGAAATGCCCGGGCCTAAACCTTTTCTGTGGACCGCCGAAAAAGCGGCAAGGCGTATCAAGCGCGGGCTGGCGGCGAACCAGGCGCGTATCAGTTTTCCGTTCCCGCTCAACCTGGGCACCTGGCTGCTGGGGCTTATCCCGCAGTGGCTTTCTTCGATGATCCTGCGTGGGTTGAAGTACAGTGATTGATGTTTCTTTGTTGCCGGTTGCATTGATCGGCCTGGGCTTGACCGTCGCGGTCGAGCGCCTGCTGATTCCCCGCCCGCCCCTGCGCCGCCCGGCCGACTGCTGGATGCTGCATGCCGGGCTGTGGTGTGTGGGGCTTGGGCTGCTGTATGCGCTGACGGCGCGGCCGTTGTTCAGTGGCGTCAACCTGCTGTTGCTGTGGCTGCTGATCGTGCTGGTGAGCAACTCCAAGTATCACTCGCTGCGCGAGCCGTTTGTGTGTGCAGATTTCGAGTACTTCAGCGATGCAGTGAGATTCCCGCGGCTGTATCTGCCGTTTTTCGGCTTTGGCAAGGCAGCGCTGCTGGCCGTGGGCTTTTTGCTGTACCTGTGGGCGGGGTTGAGCTTCGAGGTGCCGGGGGCGCGGCTCGAGGCGCTGCTGCCGCTGGCGGTGGGCCTGGGGTTGTTGCGTTTGGGGCATCGGCCGGTGCAGCCGAGCTTTGATGCCGAGCGGGATGTGCGTGGCTGGGGGTTGGCGGCCAGTTTGTGGCGGTACTTCTGGGCGGCGCGGGCGCCGGTGGATCGGGCGGGGTTGGGGTCGCCGTTTGGGGGTATACCTGCTACGGCCTCTTCGCGGGCGAAGCCCGCTCCTACATCGGCCGATGGGCAGGCATGGTCGCAGCCGCCCAGTGGGCAGGCTGGGGCACTACCGGACCTGGTCTCGGTGCAGAGCGAATCGTTTTTCGATGTGCGCGACCTGTGGCCCGGCGTGCGCCGGCAGGTGCTCGACCAGTACGACCTGCTGGCCAGCCAGGCCCTGGCCCGTGGCAAGCTGCAGGTCGCCGCCTGGGGCGCCAACACGGTACGCACCGAGTTCGCCTACCTCACCGGCATCCCGGCCGACCGGCTTGGGGTACACCGCTTCAACCCGTACCGTGTGCTGGCCCGCCAAGGCCTGCCGAGCATCGCCTCGCGGCTGAAGGCGCTGGGCTACCGCACCGTCTGTATCCACCCTTACGACGGGAGCTTCTACGGGCGCAACAAGGTGCTGCCGGCACTGGGCTTCGATGAGTTCATCGATGTACGCGCGTTCAACCCTTCGCAAAAGGCCGGGCCATTCATTGGTGACTGCGCGGTAGCGGACAAGATCCGCGAACTGCTGCAGGCACCGGGCCGTACCCAACCGCTATTCATCCACGCGGTCACCATGGAAAACCACGGTCCGCTGCACCTGGAAAGCGTGGCCGGGCACGAGTTGCCTAGCTGGTTCGACCGCCCGCTGCAGCCGGGCATGCAGGACCTGGCACCTTACCTGCGCCATATCGGCAATGCCAACCGCATGCTGGGCATGCTGCGCGAAACGCTGACGGCCCAGCCGAACGAGGCGCTGCTGTGCTTCTTTGGCGACCATGTGCCGATCTTGCCCGACGTGTACAAGGTTCTCGGCGCGCCAGCGGGTGACACCGACTATCTGATCTGGTCCAACCGCCGTCAGCCGGGCAGCCAGGCCACTGCGCTGGCGGTGCAGCAGTTGTCCAGCACCTTGCTGGCCCATGCCCAGGCGCCTGCGGTGGGCCAGCACGCGCCCGCTGCCGCAGCCGGGGTGGCCTGACAACGTGGTGCGTATCGTGCTGGGATCGGAGCTGGCGCCAGAGCGTGCCGCAGACCCTGCCCTGGCCCGCTTGCTGGCCGAGGGGCGTGGGTCGCTGGCTTTTCTGATTGGCAATACCGCCTGCCGCTATCGCCTGCTGGGGGCGGCTATCAACTGGGACCGCGTGTTGCTGGCCTTCGACGGCGAGCAGGCACTGGGCTTTGCCGCGTTCAAGCATGGCCGGCGTGGGCCGTTCGCCTTGCGCTGGCGGCCGTTCATTCGTGAGTTTGGCGTGCTTAGCGGCGGGGTGCGGTTTATCGGCTTCTGCCTGAGCGAGCTGCGCGAGTGGCGCTACCCATTCTTGCTGTACGGGCTGCGGGTCAGCAAGGCTGCCCGCCAGCACGGCGTGGGCTCGGCGCTGGTACAGGCGTGCTGCGCGCATGCCGCCGCGCAGGGCTTTGCCCAGGTAGAACTGGAAGTGCCACTGAGCAATCAACGGGCGCAGCAGCTGTACCTGCACAATGGCTTTGCCCTGCGCCGCAAGCGTTGGGTGCCGTTCCCGCCGGTGCGCAACATGTGGCGGGCCGTGTGATGCACAACACCCCTCCCCTTGTAGGAGCGGGCTTGCCCGCGAACACCGGCAAAGCCGGTGCCCCTCCCCACCCGCCCACAGGTTTCTTACCCCCCGATACCCTGGTAAACGGCCCCGGCTGGGTCGGCATCATGTCGCAATGGGTGGCCTGGAAGGTCCTGCATCTGCCACAGTTCCTCGGCCCGGAAGGCCCGCCCTTCTGGCTATGGCGCCGAGGCCGCAAGGCGCCCAAGGGGCTCAAGGCCATTGCCGGTATCGGCTACAAGCAGTCGTCAGCCCATGCACGGGTGCTGTGCCAACGCTGGGGGCTGCCGTACATTGCGCTGGAAGACGGTTTCTTGCGCTCTTCTTCGCTGGGCATCGAGGGCGATACGCCGATGTCCATGGTGGTCGACCCGGTGGGCATCCACTACCTGGCGGACCGGCCTTCCCTGCTGGAGAACATCCTGCAGCAGCCCGAGGCGCTCAGTGATTACGAACTGGGCTGCGCCCGCGAACTGATTGCCTTGATGCGCAGCAGTGGCATCGGCAAATACAACAATGCCCAGGACTTGCCCGCAGACGACCCGCTGGGCCGCGAGCGGCCGTTGGTGCTGGTGGTGGACCAGACCGCGGGGGACTATTCGATCCCGGGCGGCGGGCTGTGCGAGGCCGACTATGTACGCATGCTGGATGTGGCCCTAGCGGAAAACCCCGGCGCCGACGTGCGTGTGCGCATTCATCCGGATTGCCTGGGCGGGCACAAGCCCAGCTGCCTGCTGAGCGCGGCACGGGCCCGCGGGGTAGCGCTGGAGGCGCGGCCGGTGGCCTGGGCCTCCTTGGCCCGCCGTGCGCAACGTGTGTACGTGGGCACCAGCCAGGCCGGGCTAGAGGCGTTGATCCAGGGTGTGCCGGTAACCTGCTTTGGGCTGCCATTTTATGCCGGCTGGGGGCTGACCGATGACCGCATGGCCATCCCCCGGCGCCAGGCCCGCCCAGACCTGGTGCAACTGGTGGCGGCGGCCTATGTACGCTACTGCCGCTATGTCGACCCGCTGACCGGCCAGCTGACCGATGCCTTGACCGTTGCCCGCCAGCTCGCCAGCAAGAAGGCCCGCGATGCCACGTTTGCCGGCCCCACCACGGTGCTGGGGGTGAAGCGGCACAAGCGGCACAACATTCAGCGCTTTTTTGAAAGCCGCTGGGGGCAGTTACGCTTCACGGTGGACGGGCCGCAACTGGTGCGCCAGGTGGCCGCCGAAAATGGCCGGCTGTTGGTGTGGGCGGCGCGCGAGCCGGCAGGCCTGGCCGAACGTGCGCGCCAGGCGGGCGTGCCATTGTGGCGGGTCGAGGATGGTTTCTTGCGCTCCACGGGGCTGGGTGCCAGCAACAGCCCGGCACTGTCACTGGTGCTGGACCGGGGTGGCATTCATTACGATGCGCAGTCCGCCAGTGACCTGGAGCAGCTGTTGCAACATGGGTCGTTCGATGCCGCGACCTTGGCCGAAGCGGCACGCCTGCGGGTGCAGATCGTTGCCAGCGGCGCCAGCAAGTTCAACCTGCGCAGCAGCGCCCGGCCGGCCCTGCTGGGGCGGCCGGGTCAGACGCGGGTACTGGTGGTGGGCCAGGTCGAAGATGATGCCTCGGCGTTGTGCAGCGGCGGCGGTGCGGGCTGCAACCTGCGCCTGCTGCAACAGGTACGTGCACGGCTGCCGGATGCCTGGATCCTGTACAAGCCGCACCCGGACGTGGAAGCGGGCAAGCGCCTGGGGCGCGTAGCCCCTGCGCAGCTGGCGGGGTTGGCCGACCAGGTATTGGTGGGGGTGGACATCGCCAGCCTGTATGGCCAGGTCGACGCGCTGCATACCCTAAGCTCCACTGCCGGTTTCGAAGCCTTGCTGCGGGGTGTGCCGGTGGTCACTTATGGTACGCCGTTCTATGCCGGCTGGGGCCTGACCCAGGACCACCAGCCACTGCCGCGCCGCACCCGGCGCCTGACCCTGGACCAGTTGGTAGCCGGCGCCTTGTTGCGCTATGCGTGCTATGCCGACGTCCAACAAGACTTGCCCTGCGATGCCTGGCACGCCCTCGCCTGCCTCAGTGCGCCATCCCCGGCGCGTGCGGCCCATCGGCGAGTGGCGCCGTTGCTCAACTATACCCGGACCATGCTCGGCTGCGGCCGGCCACTGGCCCCATCAAAGGACTAGAACATGCCTGTTTCGATCAAGGACATCGGCCGTTACGCGGCACTCCCCTGGCATTGCATGCAACTGGCCACCCATGCCAAGTCGTTCGAGAACAACCCGGTGCTTGGCAGTGCCCGCCTCAACGCCCTGGGGCTGCATGTGCAGCGTCGCCAGTTGGCGATGGCCATGGCCGGTTATCGCCGCAAGGCGCTGGCGTCGCGGCTGGATGCTGGCGAGCGCGAGCATTTTGAGCAGAATGGGTTTTTCATCCGTGAAAACGCCCTGCCCGCCGAGCAATTCGCGGCATTGCGCGCCGAGCTGGGTGCATTGCGCAGCACGGGCTGGGAAATGCGCCAGGGCCGTGCGGTTACCCGCCGGGTCAGCCTTGATCAGGATGTGCTGACACGCAACCCGGCCAGTGCGGCGTTCGTGGCAGACCAGGGGGTACGTAACCTGATTGCGTATGCGTCGTCCAATACCGGCGGCATTACCTACCAGTTGCAGTCGATC
Organism: Pseudomonas sp. 10-1B; assembly: GCF_000935045.1. Classification (GTDB taxonomy): domain Bacteria; phylum Pseudomonadota; class Gammaproteobacteria; order Pseudomonadales; family Pseudomonadaceae; genus Aquipseudomonas. Next base: position 65,745 of record NZ_JYKS01000010.1, on the reverse strand, counting down.
GTGATCGACGCCGCCAATGCCGACCAGGACCCGCAGACCCGTCTGCATGCCGACACCTTCCACCCCACGGCCAAGGCGTGGTTGTTCCTGGATGATGTAGCGGATGACCAGGGGCCGTTCAGTTATGTACCGGGGTCGCACCGCCTGACGCCGGAGCGTTTGGCCTGGGAGTATCGTCAAAGCCTGGGGGCGGCGCGTTCCAGCGAGCAGATGCACCGTGAGGGTTCGTTCCGCATCGACGAGCCCGAGCTGGCTGCCCTCGGCCTACCGCCACCCCGCCGCTTTGCGGTCCCGGCCAACACCCTGGTGGTAGCGGACACTTCTGGTTTCCATGCCCGCTGTGCAAGCCACCAGGCCAGCCACCGGGTAGAGATTTATGCCAGCTTGCGGCGTAACCCATTCATTCCCTGGCGTGGGGCGCACCTGTTTGCGCTGCCATGGATTGCCAATCACCACATGCGTTGGGATATACGGTTGAAACGGTTGATGGGTTTTGACAAGAAGAGCCATTGGCGGTTTGTGGAGCAGTTGAATGCTTATGAGGCGCCGTATATCTGACCCACGACTGGCCCGCCCGTCGTAGGAGCGGGTTTACCCGCGAAGAGGCCAGGCCTGCCAGCCACTATCCCCCGGCCATTCACCGCCGCAGCCGCCACCGCATTCGCGGGCAAGCCCGCTCCTACATCGATCGGTGGTGCGCACACATCGGTGGTGCGGAAAAGGCCGTCGTGTTCGACAAAGACCGTCGTAGGAGCGGGTTTACCCGCGAAGAGGCCAGGCCTGCCAGCCACTATCCCCCGGCCATTCACCGCCGCAGCCGCCACCGCATTCGCGGGCAAGCCCGCTCCTACACAATCGGTGCATACACACCGGTGGTTCGACAAAGGCCGTCGTGTTCGACAAAGACCGTCGTAGGAGCGGGTTTACCCGCGAAGAGGCCGGGCCTGCCGGCCACTATCCCCCGGCCATTCACCGCCGCAGCCGCCACCGCATTCGCGGGCAAGCCCGCTCCTACATCGATCGGTGGTGCGCACACATCGGTGGTTCGGAAAAGGCCGTCGTGTTCGACAAAAACCGTCGTAGGAGCGGGTTTACCCGCGAAGAGGCCAGGCCTGCCAGCCACTATCCCCCGGCCATTCACCGCCGCAGCCGCCACCGCATTCGCGGGCGAAGCCCGCTCCTACACAATCGGTGGTGCACACACATCGGTGGTTCGGCAAAGGCCGTCGTGTTCGACAAAAACCGTCGTAGGAGCGGGTTTACCCGCGAAGAGGCCAGGCCTGCCAGCCACTATCCCCCAGCCATTCACCGCCGCAGCCGCCACCGCATTCGCGGGCAAGCCCGCTCCTACATCGATCGGTGGTGCACACACATCGGTGGTTCGGCAAAGGCCGTCGTGTTCGACAAAGGCCGTCGTAGGAGCGGGTTTACCCGCGAAGAGGCCGGGCCTGCTGGCCACTATCCCCCGGCCATTCACCGCCGCAGCCGCCACCGCATTCGCGGGCGAAGCCCGCTCCTACATCGATCGGTGGTGCGCACACATCGGTGGTTCGGAAGGCCGTCGTGTTCGACAAAGACCGTCGTAGGAGCGGGTTTACCCGCGAAGAGGCCAGGCCTGCCGGCCACTATCCCCCGGCCATTCACCGCCGCAGCCGCCACCGCATTCGCGGGCAAGCCCGCTCCTACATCGATCGGTGGTGCGCACACATCGGTGGTTCGACAAAGGCCGTCGTGTTCGACAAAGACCGTCGTAGGAGCGGGTTTACCCGCGAAAGGGCCGGGCCTGCCGGCCACTATCCCCCGGCCATTCACCGTCGCAGCCACCACCGCATTCGCGGGCGAAGCCCGCTCCTACATTGATCGGTGGTGCGCGCACACCGGTGGTGCGGAAAAGGCCGTCGTGTTCGACAAAGACCGTCGTAGGAGCGGGTTTACCCGCGAAGAGGCCGGGCCTGCTGGCCACTATCCCCCGGCCATTCACCGCCGCAGCCGCCACCGCATTCGCGGGCAAGCCCGCTCCTACACAATCGGTGCACACACACCGGTGGTGCGGCAAAGGCCGTCGTGTTCGACAAAGGCCGTCGTAGGAGCGGGTTTACCCGCGAAAGGGCCGGGCCTGCCGGCCACTATCCCCCGGCCATTCACCGTCGCAGCCGCCACCGCATTCGCGGGCGAAGCCCGCTCCTACACAATCGGTGGTGCATACACACCGGTGGTTCGGCAAAGGCCGTCGTGTTCGACAAAGACCGTCGTAGGAGCGGGTTTACCCGCGAAGAGGCCGGGCCTGCCGGCCACTATCCCCCGGCCATTCACCGTCGCAGCCGCCACCGCATTCGCGGGCGAAGCCCGCTCCTACATCGATCGGTGGTGCGCACACATCGGTGGTTCGGCAAAGGCCGTCGTGTTCGGCAAAGACCGTCGTAGGAGCGGGTTTACCCGCGAAGAGGCCGGGCCTGCTGGCCACTATCCCCGGCCATTCACCGCCGCAGCCGCCACCGCATTCGCGGGCAAGCCCGCTCCTACATTGATCGGTGGTGCGCACACATCGGTGGTTCGGCAAAGGCCGTCGTGTTCGACAAAGACCGTCGTAGGAGCGGGTTTACCCGCGAAAGGGCCGGGCCTGCCGGCCACTATCCCCCGGCCATTCACCGTCGCAGCCGCCACCGCATTCGCGGGCAAGCCCGCTCCTACATTGATCGGTGGTGCGCACACATCGGTGGTTCGGCAAAGGCCGTCGTTGGCACATTCTGCAATGGTTGAATCGCCGAAGGCGCCATGAAGGCGACTACTCTGGCTCGGGCTATCGTGACTTCAAGGATGACCACATGCACTACGCCCATGCCCACCACCTTCGCCGCCACAGGGTTTCACGCCCCGGCAGGCTATACATGCTGACCACTGTCACTCACCAGCGTCGCCCCCTGTTCCACAACTTCACCCTTGCCAGGCTGGTAATCAACCACCTGCGCCAAGCCGATCGGGAAAACAGCTGCGTCACACTGGCCTGGGTCGTCATGCCCGACCATGTGCATTGGCTGATTGAGCTGAAACAAGTAAGTCTGGCCACCTTGATGCGCCGCTTCAAATCCAGGTCCAGCCATGCCTTGCGCAAAGCTGGGGTAACACCCACGCCGATCTGGCAGGCGGGCTACTGCGATCGCGCCATGCGCAAGGATGATGATCTGCTCAATGCCGCGCGGTACATCATTGCCAACCCGGTCAGGGCCGGCCTGGCACCCAATGTCGGCGACTACCCGCACTGGGATGCCATCTGGCTGTAGGCATCGCCTCACCCCAACCGCGCCATCTCCTCCGCCACCACCGCCACGGTATGCCGAATCTGCTCTTGCGTATGCTCGCAAGACACAAAAAACCGTACCCGGGCCGAATGCTCCGGCACCGCCGGGTACAAGATCGGCTGGGCATTGATGCCGCGCTCGAACAACGCACTGGACAACCGCCCAGCCTTGAACGAGCTGCCGGTAATCACCGGTATCACCGCCAGGCCGGTACTGGTCGCGGTGTCCAGCCCGGCCTCCCGCGCCAGGCGCAGGAACAGCTCGCCACGCGCCTGCACCTGCGCTACGCGCTCGCGATCATCCGCCAGCAGCTGCAACGCCGCCAGCGCAGCGGCCGTGACCGCCGGTGGCATGCCGACGCTGTACAAAAAACCCGGCGCAAGAAACTTCAAATGCTCGATCAACGCCGTGCTGCCAGCGATATAACCACCGCAACTGGCCAGGGTCTTGCTCAAGGTACCCATCCAGATGTCGACGTCGTCACCCGCCAGCCCAAAATGCTCGCGAATGCCCTTGCCCGTGGCCCCCATCACACCCAGCGAATGCGCTTCATCCACCATCAAGAACACTTTGTGCTTGTGCTTGAGCTCGACGAACCGCGGCAACTCGGGGTAGTCGCCATCCATGCTGTAGATACCTTCCACCACCACCAGCACCCGCTCGAAGTGCTGGCGCTGCTCACCCAGCAGGCGGTCGAGCGCCTGCCAGTCGTTATGCGCAAAACTCAAGCGGCGGGCACCCGACAGCTGGATACCCTGCAACACGCTGTTGTGGATCAGTTCGTCATGCACCACCAGGTCGCGCGGCCCGAACAGGTAGCCGATGGTGGTCACATTGGTGGCATGGCCGCTGACCATCACCACCGCATCGTCCACCTCGTACAGGCTGGCCAGCTCGCGCTCCAACTCGCGATGCAGCGGGCGGTCGCCAGACACGGGGCGGCTGGCCGACACCGAAGTACCGTAGCGGTCGATGGCCGCCTTGGCCGCTTCGGCCACGCTCGGGTGGCCGGAATACCCCAGGTAGTTGTAACTGGCGAAGTTGAGGTACTCGCGCTCGCCAATCTGCGTCTGGGCACCGGCAGTGCCCTGGTGCAGGCGGAAGAACGGGTTGCTCAAGCCCAGCCGCATGCCACTCTGCTGGATCACCCGCAGCTGTTGGTACCCTGGGTGCTGGTCAAAGCGATAGAACGCCTCGGGCACCTTCAGGGCAGCCTGCTGCACCTGCTCCAGGGTGGCGCCCTGCTCGCCCGCGGCAGCCACGTTAAGGCGGCGTGCAAGGGCTTGCTGGATCAGGCGTTGCTTGGTGTCGCCACCAAGGCCGGTCGGGGTTCTGGCTGTCATCTGGCGCTCTTAATCAATCAATCGGTCAGGTGCCGCGCTGGTGTCGGCCAAGGTTGCGTTCATCTGCGCCAACTCTTCGGCACTGTGTTCGCTGCCGTGACGGGCAAGCACATTCTGCGCCAGCTGTTCTTCGTTGTTGCTTGCGTCACCCCGCAACAGTTCCAGCAAACGCGCGGCAAGCTTGTCGATACTGGAACTGTCGCTCAGCTCCATCACCGGCAGGCGAATACCAAAACGCTCCTCCAGCGCCACCACCAACTCCACGCTCATCAACGAGTCCAGGCCCAGCTCCTGCAGCGGGCGTTGGGCGTCCAGGCGTGCCGGCGGCAGGCGCAAAATCTCGCACACCTCGTGCTTGAGCATCTCGGCGAAGCGTTCGAGCAACTCGGCATCATCAAGCTCCGCCAGCATGCGCTGGATGTCCTCGCCACTGCCTTCATCCTCCTGGTCGCCGCCATAGGCACGGGCCAGTTCCGTAAAGCGTGGCGTAACGGCGCTGGGCAGGAAGCGCGACAGCGCCTTGAAGTCCAGCTCCAGCACGCCGTGGCCGTTGTCGCCGTCCAGCAACATGGCCTCGAGCTGCGCCAGGGCGGCTTCGGCCCGCAGTGCGGAGCCGCCCATGCGGCTTTGCAGGGCGTCCTTGATCTGGCTGTTGCGCGCCAGGAAACCAACATCGTCGATGGCCCCCCACAGCACGGCGGTGGCCGCCTGCCCCTGGGCGCGACGGTGCCGCGCAAGGGCTTCAAGCCAGTGGTTGGCCGCCACATAGTTGGCCTGCCCAGGGTTGCCGAACAAAGTGGTGGCCGAGGAGAACATCACGAAGAAGTCCAGCGCCAGGCCCTGGGCCAACTCATGCAGGTACTGCGCACCTTTGGCCTTGGGCTCCAGCACGCGGCACAACTGGTCGCCGTCGAGGTTGCGGATCAGGCTGTCGTCGATCACCGTCGCGGCGTGCACCAAGCCACGCAGTGGCCATGGGCTGGCGGCGATGCGCTCGAATACCCCGCGCAGTTGCTCTCGGTCGGTAATGTCACAGGCCACTGCCTGCACATCGATGCCTTGGGCGTGCCACTGCGCCAGCAGCGGCTGGGCTTCGGCACTGGCCGGGCCACGACGGCCCAGCAGCACCAGGTGGCGGGCACCTTTGTCGATCAGCCACTGCGCCGTGCGCAAGCCAAAGCCGCCCAGGCCACCGGTGACCAGGTAGCTGGCATCGGCGGCAAGTTGCAGTGCCCGCGCCGGTTGCGCACGGGTGTCGACGGTTTGCTGGATGGGGTTGGCGTAGGTCACCACCACTTTGCCAATCTGCCGCGCCTGCTGCATGTAGCGGTAGGCTTCGACCACCTGGTTGGCGTCGAACTCGCGGAACGGCAACGGGTGCAGGATGCCCTGCGCAAACAGGCCCATCATCTCGGCGAACAGGTGCCGGGTAAGCGCCGGGCGCTCACTCATCAGCTGGTCGGCATCGATACCGAAATAGCTGATGTTGTTGCGGAACGGGCGCAGGCCGATACGGGTGTTCTGGTAGAAGTCGCGCTTGCCCAACTCCAGGAAGCGGCCAAACGGCTTCAGCACCTGGAAGTTGCGGTTGATTGCCTCGCCGGCCAGCGAGTTGAGCACCACGTCCACACCACGCCCGCCAGTGGCCGCCAGCACCTGGTCGGCATAGACCAGCGAACGCGAGTCGTACACATGCTCCACGCCCAGCAGGCGCAAGAAATCGCGTTTCTCATCGCTGCCTGCGGTGGCGTGGATTTCCGCCCCTAGCCACTTGGCGATCTGGATCGCAGCAATACCCACACCACCCGCGGCGCCGTGGATCAGCACTTTCTCGCCAGGTTCCAGGCGCGCCAAATGATGCAGCGCGTAGTACACGGTGAAGAAGGTACTCGGAATGGTCGCCGCCGCCTCGAACGACATGCCCTCGGGGATGCGTGCCACGGCGTTGGCGTTGGTCACCAGGCGGTTGGCGAAGCTGCAGGGGCCAAAGCCCACCACGCGATCACCAGGCGCGAAATCGCCGACTACCTCGCTGCCTTTGCCCTGAACCACACCTGCAAACTCAAAGCCCAGGGTGGGGCCGGAGAAGCCGTTTTCGATGGCTTCATCCGACAGCAGGCCAAGGGCGAACATCACATCACGGAAGTTAAGGCCAGTGGCGCGCACGGCGATGTCCAGTTCGTCCGCTGCCGGTTGACGCGGCTCGCGCACTTCCCAGCGCAGGTTGCGCAACTGGCCTGGCAGGTCGAAGCCCAGGCATATCCACTGCGCCTCGCCACACGCACTGCGCGGCTGGCCAGCCAGTACCCGCAGGCGCGGCACATAGCGCTGGCCTTCGGCATCCAGGGCCACCTCGGTTTCGTCATCGGCGTGCAGCAACGCTGGCACTGCCAGTTCGACGGGTGCCGAGTGGGCCAGGTCGAGCAGGCGAACTCGGCAGCTGGGCGATTCGTTGGCCAGGGTACGGCCAAAGCCCCACAACGCGGCGTCGGCAATGGCCGAAACGTCAGCAGCGGTATCGGCACTGTACAGGTGTTCGGCAGCACCGCGGCTGAACAGCCAGCACTGCGGGGCGATCGCCAGCGATTCACAGGCCTGCACCAGCGCAGCAGCCTGCATGCAGCGCTCGGCCTGGCCATCCAGGCCAGCGGCGCTGTCGAAGCCAGCCAGGTGCAGCACGTGTTCCGGTGCCTGGCCCAGGGCGCCAAGCTGGGCGGCCAGCGCCTGGGCATCACCTGGCAGCAGCAGGTCGACCTGCTGGCCCTGGGCACGCAGTTGCTCGGCCAGGCTCAGGGCCGTGCCCTGCCCGGCTTCGGCGAGCACGGCCCAGCGCTGTACGGCCACGGTTGGCACAACTTCCGCCGCCGCCGGCTTGTCGGCCAGCAGCAGGTAGCTGCCGCAGGCACTGCCCGGCAACGCCTCCAGCGTGCGCAGCGCAGTCAGGCCGTGGCGCTGCAGTTCATGGCTCCAGAACGCCGGGGCCTGCTGGCGCGACAGGGCCTGCTGCGGGCCGGCCAGCCACCACTCGGGCTGGGCGCCAAAGACGAAATCGGCCCAGCGTGCCGGGTACTGCCCCAGCAACGCCAGCTGGCCGTGCGGGTTGAGCTGGGCACAGGCCAGGCGCAGGGCATCGCCCACCGCATCCAGGGCGCCCAGGTCTGTAGGCACCAGCACCCAATCGAAGCTTCCGGCTTCGGGCAACTGCTCCAGGCCAAGCACCTCCAGCGCCGGGCAGTCGTCACCCAGGCGCTGCTCAAGCTCGGGCTCGGCGACGCAGTAGGCGTAATCGAGGCGGTCGAAATCAAGGCCCGCGTACAGCAGTTCGGCAAACGAGGTGCCGCCAAAGCCGATTTCCAGCACACGCAAACGCTGGCCGGCCGGCAATTGCGCCAGGCGCTCGGCCAAGGTCTGGCCAATCCCGCTCAGCATGTGCTGCTGCCCCGCCGAACCCAGCACCAGGCGTGCCAGGCTGGCAGCGCTGGTTTCCCGTGGCTGCAGGGTGTCGAACACCACGCTGCCATCGAGCAAGGCCGGCAGGTGACGGCCGATACGGCCCACCGTATGGATAATCTGGAAGTACTCGGGGTAGCTCTGGAACAGCTCTTGCCAGATGGCCTCCGACGCTGGGCGCTCGCCCAGGTCGGCCAGCTGCCAGCCGCCGTCGGCGCTGCGCAGCAGGCTGCCGTCCTGCTCGGCGTGGCGCAGCAGGGCCGCCAGGAAGTCGCCCTGGGCCTGCGACCACAGTGCCACCTGCTCGGCGCTCAGGCGGCCACCGGCCTGCTCGACGGCATCGAGCACAAAGCTGCTGCACAGCACGTCCAGCAGCGGCTCCACTTCATTCAGGTAACGCACCTGCGCCGGTTCGTCGGCCAGGCACTGCAGGGCATCGGCCAACGGCGTGCGGGCCACGGCATTACGCTGCAACGGCACGACCGTGCCCGGGGCAGCCAGGCCCACATGGCCCATGCGCTTGATATCGCCAGTGCGGTCGTACTGCAGACGGACGGCGCGCATGCGCGCGTCCTTGATCGCCAGCACCGCAGCGCCGCTGGCATCGAACAGGGTGAGGTCGACCAACAGCGAATGCGCGGTGCGCTTGCGCTGACGCACCTCGGCCAGCACCGGCACACCACCCGCATTGGTGAACGCAATGCGCCCCAGCTTGACCGGGATGAATGCCAGGCCGTCGTTACGGCCAGGGCGGCTGGCCAGCAGTTCGGTAATCAGCTGGAAGGCGCCATCCAGCAGCGCCGGGTGCAGGTGCAAATCTGCCAGTTCGTGCTCGATGGCGGGCGGCACGGCCAGCTGGGCTACGACCCGCTCCGCCTCCACCCAGGCCGCAGCCACGGTCTGGTAGGCCGGGCCGTAGTTAAGGCCAACCGCGCAGGTCAATGCCAGGTGCTGCTCGCCGGTAAAGTCGGCCGGGCGTGCTGGCAGCGCCGGTGCGCGAGTGTCCAGTAGCACGCCGCGGGCTTCGCCCGGCAAGCGGGCGACCACATGCTGTACCCAGTCTTCGCGCTGCATCAGCGTGCGTGAACTGATGCGCAGGGTGCCGTCGGCTTCTTCGACCTGCACGCGTACTTTCTTGCTGCCCTCGCTGCTCAGCAGCAGCGGGTTGTGAATTTCCAGTTCTTCGATGTCGACGAACTCACCCGGCTGGTGCAATTGCGCCACGGCCAGGGCCAGTTCGGTAAAGCCTGCCCCCGGGAACAGCACCGACTCACCGACCTTGTGGTCGGCCAGCGTCGGGTACTGATGTGTGTCCAGGCGGTTTTCCCAAGTCAATGCCAGGTCGGCTACCGGGTAGCCGAGCAACGGGTGCACACGCTCGCGGCCCAGCGGGCTGCCAGACTCGGCGCTGACCGGCAAGCTGAAGTGGTCACGCTGCCAGGCATAGTTCGGCAGGCGCACCTGGCGCCCGGTCACCGGGAAGCGGGCCTGCCACTGTGGCTCGACACCGGCAATCAGCAGGCGCGCCACCGTGCGCTCCAGCAGCGACGGGCTGTGGTCGTTGCGCTTGAGGGTAGCAATCACCTGCCCGGGTTGTTCGCACTCGGCCAGCACATCGGTGACGTAGCTGCGCAAGATCGCATGCGGCCCCACTTCGACGAACAGGTTCAGGCCGCTGCGCACCACGGCATCCAGCGCCCCCTGGAACAGCACCGGGAAGCGAATGTTCTGCCACCAGTAGTGGCTGTCCAGGCGCTCGCCGGCGAGCTGCCCGCCAACAACGGTGGAATAGAACGGAATATCTGTGGCACGCGGACGAATGTGGGCAAGGTCGGCGATCACTGCCTGTTCGATGGGGTTCATCGCCGGCGAGTGGAAGGCGTAGTCCAGGTCCAGGCGGCGGGCGAATACCTGGCGCTCGCCCAGGGCCTCTTCGAGCAACGCCAGGGCGTCTACTTCACCGGCCACGGTAGCGCCACGGGCGCTGTTCTCGCCGGCGACGACCAGGCGGTCGTCCAGCTTCAGTTCGGCAATCAGCTGCGCCGTGGCCTCACCCGCAAGGCCCACCGCGGTCATCTGCCCGGTGCCACGGGTCAAGCCTTGCAGGCGGCTGCGGTGGTAGATTACCTGGGTGGCATCCTCCAGGCTCAGCGCCCCGCTGGCCCAGGCCGCGGCCACTTCGCCAACACTATGGCCGATGACCGCAACCGGCTGAACGCCTTCGGCAGCCAGTACCCGGGTGACCGCCACTTGCAGGGCGAACAGCGCCGGTTGGGCGATTTCGGTGCGGGCATAACGGCCTTCGCCATTGTCGCCCAGCAACTCGGCACGCAGCGAGTAGCCCGCCAGGGGCTGGAACAGCGCATCCACTTCATCCACTGCCGCGGCAAACAGCGGTTGATCCAGCATCGCCCGGCCCATGCCCTGCCACTGCGAACCGTTGCCGGAATACACGAATACCGGCGCCGAGGCGCCATCCAGCGCCTGGCCAGCCTCCAGTACCGCGCTCAGTTCGCTGAGGGTCGGGTCCTGGGCGTAGTCATCCAGCGCCTGGGCGGCTTCGGCAGCATTGTCGCTGACCAGCAGCAGGCGGTGGCTGTGTGCATCGCGGCGGTACATGGCCTGGTAGGCGACATCGTAGTAGTCGGCCTGTGGCTGCCCAGCCAGGTAGGCGGCAAAACGTTCTGCAGTTGCGCGCAGGCCTTCTTCGCTCTTGGCACTGAGCAGCAACGGCACCCGCTGGCCACCGGCCGCTGCCACAGCAGGTGCCTGCGGTTCAGGGCTTTGCAGGATGACGTGGGCGTTGGCCCCGCCAAAGCCGAACGAGTTCACACCCACGGTCAGCTGGCCTTCGGCTTTCAGCGGCAAGGGCTCGGTGACTACCTGCAGGTTGAGGTCGGCAAAGGCGATATTCGGGTTCAGCGCCTGCACGCCAATGGTGGCGGGCACGGTGCGCTCGGTCAGGCAGTTCAGTGCCTTCATCAGGCCGGCCGCCCCGGAGGCCGCCTCAAGGTGCCCGATGTTGCTCTTTACCGAGCCAATCGGCAGCGGGTTGCCGCCACCGCGCGCCTGGCCCAGGGCTTCACCGATGGCACGGGTTTCGATCGGGTCACCCACGGCGGTACCGGTGCCGTGGGCTTCGAGATAGTCCAACTGCTCGGGAGCGATGCCGGCCTGTTCGTAGGCACGCTTGAGCAACGCCGCCTGGGCCTCGGCATTGGGCAGGGTCAGGCTGGACTTGCGCCCATCAGTGTTTACCGCGCTGGCCGCAACCACAGCCAGAATAGTGTTGCCATCGGCCACCGCCTGGTCGTAGTCCTTGAGCAGGAACAGCCCGCCGCCTTCGGAGCGGGCATAGCCGTCGCCGTTTTCGTCGAACGACTGGCAACGCCCGGTGCGCGACAGCATGGTCGCCTTGGCGAAGATCATGAAGCCGAACGGGTGCATGTGCAGGCTGATGCCGCCGGTCACGGCCTGGTCGACATCACCGCTGAGAATGGCCTGGCAGGCCTGGTGGAAGGCCACCAACGACGACGAACATGCCGTGTCGATCGCCATGCTCGGCCCGCGCAGGTCGTAGAAGAACGACAGCCGGTTGGCCGCGATGCTCATGGTGTTGCCGGTGGCGGTGGCGCCATCGATGGACGACAGGTCCTCGACCAGGCGGTAGGACTGCTCGACACCTGCAATGCCCAGGTACACGCCGCAGTTGCTGCCACGCAGGCTGGACGGCTTGATCCCGGCGTTTTCGAAGGTTTCCCAGCACATTTCCAGGAGCATGCGCTGTTGCGGGTCCATCATTGCGGCTTCACGCGGCGAGATGCTGAAAAAGCCCGCGTCAAAGGCACTGATATCGCCCAGGGTGCCTGAGGCGAAGGTGTAGCTGGTCGCAGGGCTGGCCTTGTCCGGGTGCAGGAACTCGTTCTTGTCCCAACGCGACGGGTCGACCTGGGTGACCAAGTCACGCCCTTCCATCAGGTTTTGCCAGAAGCCGGCATTGGAAGAGCCAGGGAAACGGTACGCACAACCAACGATTGCAACCTTTCTACGCTTGATCAAAACCTATTCCTTCAAATCTCATCGGGCACCGTCCCATCCGTCGGACAGCCGGCATGCCTGGCCTGGCCACGTATCTGGCCGGTCGTTGTACGTCACTGATGATTGTCTGGGTATCTGAAGCTGCTAAGCACGCGGGGGACGCAAGACTTTTGGTCTGGGGCTGGCGTGGGAATATTCAGATTTGTGTGTGCGGATGATACGCGGGTTGGGGGGGTGGGAAAACCCTGGGGTGTGGGGAGGGGTGCATTGCGGCTGGGGTGGGGCTTCGGGGTGCCACAGCGACGGCTGCATGGACGTGGAGGAGCGGGTTTATCCTAACAGCCAGGCAGTTAAGCGATTTGGGGCTGGTAGGTGTTCGCCATGGCAGTTTCAGCGCATGAGTGGTGGGGTTCATGGATCGATACGATCTGTAACTGCCCACAGATGGCGATGGGCGTCACCTCTTCATTGAGCAAAAGCAGTATCCGCGCCCGCGCAGCCAACCTTGAAGCGTAAGAACGTCGGCGGGTTGCAGTGCAAAGGGGGCAATTGGACGAGGCATGCCAGGAACCATCTCGGGGCGCGGGATGCACAGTATATCGTTGCACGTTAGAAAATAAACTAACCGCTCACGACACTAGATATCTTTCAAGCGCTGCTGATATACCCAGTCCACAATCTCCCCCTCGGGTGTGTAACCGCTTACCAGTTCTCTGAGCAACTGACGAACAACTGTAAAATCGTCAGCTTCGACTGCTTTGAGCAAAAGTGCCAGACGATCCCTGAGTACATCCCAAGTCAAAAGATCTTCACTTGCTGTCAGGATCATTGGGTGCTGAGTAGGAGACACATTGTCACCAATCAACAGCTCCTCGTATAGTTTTTCCCCTGGTCGCAACCCTGTGAATTCAATAGCAATATCACCATGAGGATTCTTTTCGGACCTGACACTCAAGCCGGATAGGTGGATCATTTTTTCAGCTAACGCCGCGATTCTTACAGGCTCGCCCATATCCAACACGAATACATCCCCCCCCAGCCCCATTGATCCAGCCTGGATGACCAGTTGGGCGGCTTCAGGAATAGTCATAAAGTAACGGGTAATTTTTGGGTGAGTGACAGTCAACGGTCCACCGGCCTTGATCTGCTTATGGAACAATGGAATCACCGATCCCGACGACCCGAGCACATTGCCGAAACGCACCATCGTGAAGCGAGTTTTATTCACTCTGGCAACATTATTGGAATCCCCGAACAATACCGGTGCGACCTCCTTACTCAAAGCCTGCAAAACAAGCTCAGCCAAGCGCTTGGTACTACCCATCACATTGGTTGGACGCACTGCTTTATCGGTCGAAATCAGTACAAAGTTCGCTACATTAGCCTGAAGTGCTGCCTGCGCAGTATTCAACGTACCAATGACATTATTCAGGACACCCTCAGCAATGTTGTGCTCCACCATAGGGACGTGCTTATAAGCGGCAGCATGATAGACGGTATTGACGCCCCACATTGACATGGTGTCGATGAGATGTTTCTGATTACGGATTGAGCCCAGAAATGGTACCAAACGTACAGGTAGCGACTCTCGGCGGATGCGCTGCTCCAATTCGCCGTGAATGCTGTAGAGGTTGAACTCGCTGTGCTCAAACAAAAGCAACGCTTTGGGCTCAAGCATGAGAATCTGACGGCACAGTTCAGAGCCGATTGACCCACCAGCCCCGGTCACCATGACCACTTGACCTGTAACACAGCGGGCAAGTAGATCCTCTTGGGCCGGAACGGCGTCGCGACCCAATAAGTCAGCGATATCGACTTCCTGGATATCATCGACTTTAACTCGGCCACTGGCTAAGTCCATGAACCCAGGAACACTGCGTACATGCAATGGGAAATTTTCAAGCAACCCCAATATTTCGCGGCGACGGACACGACTTGCGGACGGGATGGCCAAGAGGATTTCTTCGGCCCCCGTCGCGTCAATCATTTTCTGAATGTCATTGCCACGAAATACCTGAAGTCCAGAAATAATTCGATCCGCGACACTCTCGTCATCGTCAATGAAAGCGACTGGACGCATCATGCGACCAATCCGCAGGGCAGCGACTAACTGATTCCCCGCGGCTCCAGCACCATAGATCGCAACTTTCGGCAAACCATTATCACGGTTGGTAAAAGGCACATGCTGCCTGGCGGCGAACCAATCACCTAGGAAATACTGACGCATGATCAGGCGAAGCCCACCGATCAATACCAGACTCAGCCACCAGTAATTGAACACAATGGAGCGGGGAACGACTGCCGTATGGTTACTGTGCCAATAAACGACCAAGGCTAGGATCAATGACGATAGTGATACTGCCTTGCCAATGGTAATCAACGCATCATTGCCAAAATAGCGCATCACCGCACGATACATACCGAAACGGATGAAAATAGGTATAGCGATGATCGGCGCAGCCAAAAACAACCAGTAGTGCAAACGCAGCGGGTGATAGATCTCATCTATTCCAAGCCGAACCAAAAACGCCAGCCACAAGGCGAACCAAACCAATAGCACGTCGGTTCCAACCTGGAGGGCGCGTTTGTAGCGCCGGGGCAACAGCAACATCCCCGTACGCAGCTTATCTGTCATCCGCTTACTCTCCTGATTCCGAACCAAACCAGATCCCTTCCTATTCCATTTTCATTCAAGCTTCCTGGCCCCGGCGGTGATCCGACCGAAAACAAGAAATCAAAATCAGGGGCCCACTCACTCAGCGTACATCCGCCAAGTGAACGACCAGAATTTCATCGACCAGCAGCCTCGTGCATGACCTTGGTCAACACATCGCAAGTCTTTGCCATCTCAGCATCCGTCAAGGTGGGATGGACCAGGAACATCAGGCTGGTTTCCCCCAATTGTTGGGCCACAGACAAGCTTTGCTCCGGCCGCCAGCCAGTCCCGTCGAATGCTTTTTCGAGATAGACCTCAGAGCACGAGCCTGAGAAGCAGGGCACCCCGGACGAGCTGATTTCGTTCAAAATGCGATCACGGCCCCAGCCCTCGGCAAGCTGATTGGGCTCCACAAACACATAGCACTTATAGGCAGCATGCACGCAGTCGAATGGGATTTCAGGAACTCGCAACCCAGGTAGGCTCTTGGCGCAATCCCAAATGCGGCGAGCATTGTCCAGTCGCGACTGATGCCATTGAGGCATACGCTTCAGCTGAATTCTGCCGATGCCGCCTTGTACCTCAAGCATCCGCCAATTGGTACCGAAGCTCTCGTGTAGCCACCGGAAGCCAGGGGCATGCTCACGCTCATAGACAGCCTCCCAGCTCTTGCCGTGATCCTTGAACGACCACATTTTCGACCATAGCTCACGATCGTTCGTGGTTACCATGCCGCCTTCACCGCCAGTGGTCATGATCTTGTCCTGGCAAAACGACCAAGCGCCGATATCGCCAATGGACCCGACGGCTCGGCCTTTGTAACGTGCGCCGTGCGCCTGCGCGCAATCTTCTATTACACGAATACCACGCTCAGCCGCGAGGGCCATGATTGGGTCCATGTCACATGGCCATCCCGCCAGATGAACGCAGATGATAGCCTTGGTGCGGGAGGACAGTGCTGCGCTGATAGTGAATACATCGATATTCTGAGAGTCGGCGTTTACGTCGGCAAAAACCGGAACAGCACCGGCATTGATAATGCTGGATACCGAGGCCAGGAAGGTTCGAGAGGTCACGATAACCTCGTCCCCTGTCCCGATCCCTAGGGCCAGCAGAGCCAAGTCCAGCGCCACCGTACCATTGGCAACAGCGACTGCAAAATCAGTCTCAGCCCAAGCGGCAAACTCACGCTCGAACTGACGGCATTCCTGTCCGGTCCAGTAATTGACCTTGTTGGACAAAATGATATCGCGCGCGCAGTTTGCTTCCTCTTCGGAGAACGATGGCCATGGAGAAAAGGGGGTATTCAGCATTGAATTAATCCTGATTCATTAAGCTGGCAAGCATGCAAACGGCTGTACTACACAGTCTACAGCCGCATCACTAAATTATTGCAATTATTCCAGGGCTCGGGCGGGCACACCAACCACAGTCATCCCCTCGTCCACATCGGATACGACTGCGGCTCCAGCGCCCACCACCACATTTGCACCGATGTTGATCATCTGCTTTACGCAAGCACCGATTCCTACCCATGAGCACTGACCTACCGACACACCACCGGCAAGCCGGGCGCCTGGGCTGATATGGACAGAATCACCAAGGATGCAGTCATGGTCAACGCTGCAACCTGTGTTCAAAATCACCCCTACCCCCACGGTGGCGCCAGCATTAAGGACCGCACCGGCGAAAACCACAGTTCCGGCGCCAACAGTGGCATATCGACTGACGTAAGCGGCTGGATGGATAAGCGAAGCCAGCGTAGCACCCTTTTGAACCAGAGTTGCGAGCTTCGACTGGCGTATAGCGTTGTTGCCGATGGCAACGACAACCCCATCAAACTCGTGGGCTTTCTCAAAAAAGTCCTTGCCCGTACCAACTACACCCCAGACACCATTGGAGGTACGAGAGGGCCATGTGTCGTCAAAGAATATGATCTCTGTCCAGCCGCAGGCCTCCGCGGTATCCGCAACTACTTTCCCATGCCCACTAGCACCAAGGATGGCAAGCCTTTTCATCACTTGTTGCCCGTGAATTTAGACATGGTGGCCTCGCCGCTGGCGCTGATACCATCTTTCTTCACAACTTTCTTGACGGTCAGCGCGATAATCTTGATGTCTAGCCAAAGCGAGCGATTTTCTACATACCAAACATCCAGCTCGAATTTTTCCGGCCAACCCAACGCGTTTCGCCCATTGATCTGAGCCCAGCCGGTTACACCCGGTCGCACCTGATGCCGCAGGTACTGGCGCTCGTTATAGAGCGGCAGATATTCCATCAACAATGGCCTGGGCCCTACAAGGCTCATCTCACCTTTGAGCACGTTCCATAACTCGGGCAATTCATCCAGACTGCTGGAGCGCAAGAAGCTGCCGAATGGCGTCATGCGCTGTAAATCGGGCAATGGAACACCGTTACTGTCATAGGCGTCGCGCATGGTGCGGAATTTGACCATCTCGAATGGTTTGCCGCCCAACCCCGGGCGGACCTGCCGAAACAATACCGGCCCCCCCAATTTGCGCTTGATCAGCACCGCAACAACCAGAATGACCGGAGACAACAGGATCAAACCGATCAATGCCCCGGCGAAATCAATAAATCTTTTCATCTGCTGGACCCACAAGCCTCGTTGAGGCAACGCGCTAAGCTACCTGCAAGCTTATCGAAGCCATGTTCGACTTCGACATAGCGCCGGCCAGCACGTCCCATTGCAGCCCTCTCGTCATTTGATAACCGAGTTAACCTGGCTACCGAATCAGCCAAAGCCTCCGGGTTGCCCGGTTGAACGGTATATCCTGCCCCGGAGTCCTCGATGGGGTTGTTGCCCGCATCACAGCAGAACAGGACTGGTCGCTGCCCGGCCATGAAATCGAATAACTTGTTCGAGCTAATGCCGTACTTGAACACCGGGGCATTGATCAGATTGAAGACGAATGCATCCGCTTGTGCAGCAAGTGCGGGAATTTCCCGTTTAGGTACGGGGTCTTCGAAGCTGACACGCTTGAGGCCAAACTTCTCAGCCATGGTGATCAGCTCGGCTTTGCATGGGCCGTTACCAATAATCCGAAGGTGAACATTGGACATTCCAGGTCTTTGCTCGATGATTTGCTGTGCACGCAGCACATTATCCAACCCATTGGCTGGACCATGCGCACCAAAGTACATCAGCGTGAACTCATCCTCTGACACTTTATCCCCTGGGCACGGGAAGTCCTGAAGATCGACCCCGTTCGGGATCCAGGCAATTTTTTTCGGATCGATGCCCATGGGTACTATGTACTCGTGCGCCTTGGGCAGCAGTACGACAATTCGTTTAGCGCGTTTGTATAGCCACTTCTCTAGTACCCGAAGCGAGCGGGCAATGAAGCTGTTACGCTCCAACCGTCCCATGTCGATCAGCGTTTCCGGCCAGAGATCCCGCACTTCGAAAACGAAGGGAACCTTATGGCGCCACGCAAGTACTGCACCGGCAGCCGCCGCGAACGGGTGGACACTCGAACCGATGATGACATCGGGCTTTTTCAAAGGCGAAAGCTTGCCGGGTTTGATTACCTGCCAAGTGTATTCCAGCATGTTACGCATACGCGCCGTGCCGTTGCCTTTGTATTCCGAGGTTTTAAGCCAGAGGAATGGAACACCACTGTATTGATCGAGCCTGGTAGTTTCGGAATCCGCAAGCCGCTGCTTGCCAGACTGGTGCTCCACGCTGGCGGCAACAATTGACGCCTCCCAACCATGTGCCGGCAGGTTTTTCGCCAGTTGGTAATGCCGGGTACCGCCGGCCCCTCCTGGCTCCTGGGCGTAATGGTTAAGAATCCAGACGTTCTTCATACAGCAAGGTCCTCGACAAGGCGTCGGATGATCAGCTCTGCTGCATTACCCTCACCGTAAGGCTGTACTGCCTCGCCTTTGCTACCCAGCGCCTGACGAACGGCAGATGCCACTTCCTGTGCTGACTTCGGCGATACCAGCCGATTCCAGCCCGACTCGACCAACTCGACCCATTCGGTTTCATCACGTAAGGTGACACATGGGACGCCGTAGAAGAAGGCCTCTTTCTGGACACCGCCCGAGTCTGTGGCAATAAGTGCAGCATGCTTTTCAAGCTGAACCATGTCCAGGTAACCGACTGGCTCGATGAGTTGCAGGTTCGCTGGCATATCATCCAGTTGCCCGCGCTTTTGAAGCACTGCCTTGGTCCGGGGGTGCACTGGCCAAATGATCGGCAAGTCAGTAGACAAATCGCGAAATGCTTCAACGATCGCTGTAAGACGTGCAGGATCGTCAGTGTTTTCAGCGCGGTGGACAGTTGCCAACACGAAGCTGGCCTCCTTCAGACCAAGCTTGGCCATGACCCTCCCGCTGGCATCGACACGTTTACCGTGGAACTTGGCAACGTCGTACATCACATCACCCACCGGGATAATGCTGGCTACATTGACACCCTCGGCTTTCAAGTGATCCGCAGCAGTAGCGGTTGGGGTGAACATCCAGCGCGATACGCGGTCAGTGAGAATCCGATTCACTTCTTCAGGCATGGCCATGTTGAACGAACGCAGGCCAGCCTCGACATGAGCGACAGGGATATGCAGCTTGATGGCAGCCAATGCGCCAGCGAGCGTAGAGTTGGTATCCCCATAGACAAGGACTGCATCGGGACGCTCTTGAAGCAATACCTTTTCGACCTCAATGAGCATTCTACCAGTCATGTCACCGTGGCCGCCGCCGTGGATGTCAAGCTGATAAGCTGGCGTGTTCATGCCCAGTTCCTGGAAGAAGACGTCAGACATATTCGAGTCGAAATGTTGACCGGTGTGAACAACGACCTCCTCAACTCCCGGAAGCGTCGAAATGAAGTGGGACACAACGCTCGCCTTAATAAACTGAGGTCGAGCACCTAAGACTGTCAGAATCTTCATTTTTTTACCTTATTGGAGAGTTGTGCATAACAAGCCAGCAATTTCTTTGACTCAATATCCCAATTGTACTTAGCCTTCACTGCGGCTCGACCATTCTCACCGAGAGCTTTCGCTCGCCCGGGGTCTCTTGCAAGGGAATCTATAGCCATCGCAATCGATTGAGGATTCATTGGATCAACCAAAACACCACAATTACTGCCATCTATAATCTGACGCCAAAGAGGAAAGTCAGAGGCAATAACAGGAATACCTGCCGACATATACTCAAACATCTTATTCGGTTGAGCATCAACATGATTAGGCAATGGATGAAATGTTACTAGCCCCGCGAGTGATTTGGAAAGCACCTCTTTGACACCAGTGCGCTCCAACTGACCAAGTTGATTGACTGAACCCCAACCTGAAAGCTTTTTTACCTGCTGCTCTACATCACTTTCACTGAAGCGCCCAACAAGATTGAGCCTCACTCTCTCGGTGGTATGCGCAAAAGCCTCTACAACCTCTGCAATACCTCGTATGGAAGCTATGCCCCCAACGTAACAAACTTCGTTATTTTTCTTATCCCATGGCAACGCAGCATCCAGCTCGCCAATCATCGGAAAATTATTAATATCCTGGCTCGCCGAGTTTATTTTCAAGAACTTATCGCGAATAAACGGAGTAGCTGCAAATATATAATCAAGCTTTTTACAGGCGAAGCGCTCGTAAATCGAGAAGACCACAGAGATCAAGCGCATAATCATTGGAGGCAAGTATGGCTTACTCAGCAACTGTTTTGGCACATCTTCATGCGAATCGAAAATGACAACCTTGCCTGCTTTCTTAAGCCTTACACCGATCGGAAGCAATTCAGGATCATGGAATTGATATATGTCACCATCCAGCGACAGTGCACGCTTATAAACATGCTGCGTAGCCTTGAAGATTCGCTGTAGCCTGCCAGTTGGCTTGCCAACATCTAAAATTTGCACGCCATTGATGCGTTCATCACCCTTGCCATCGGCAACGATCAACGTGACGTCATAACCAGCCCCTGAAAGCGTCCGACACTGTTTTTGAAAAATGCGGATGTCGTATCGAGAGTGAACAGACGTCAGGTGAACAATTTTCATTATATGACCTACCTATGAGCTCAGGAATAGATCCGAACTTTTCTACCCATGAGCTTTTGCACCAGTCCTTGAGCGCGTTTGGCCATACGCTGCAAGCCGTCCCAATTCTTAAAATCAGAATAGTCATGAATAGGGGTGTTCATGAGCTCATCGAATTGTGATCGAGATATCCTAATTTTTTTGCAAAAATATTCAATATCAGCTTCAAGCTCTTCGGGATCATACAAAGGCTCTGCAAGTTTGACCAGCGCGCTCTCCCGGGTCAACTGCCCGGAAAGGATCATGCTGGAATAATGGAGTTTGCGCTTGTCATATCCGAATCTCACCGGAAGATAGTAGTTCTGAAACAATTTGGTAAAAATCGACTCGCCGTGTTTACGCGCATACGACCGATAACCGACAGTTTCCTGCAGATACATCTCAGCCTCAGCCTTATTGTAATTCATATAGTTGAGCGGACGCACGGTGCGCATACCCTTAACAAAAGGATACCAAAAATAGTATTCGAAAAAGCTTATAGTCTTGTAGTCCTTGAGTGGGCTCTCACCATACGCTTTGTGAATAGCCCGGAGGTTAATAGCATCCATCGCACTGCCGTGCCAAGACTCAGGGAATACCGCCTCGGTAGCGAGATTCCCTCCACTCAGGATGTATTTTATATTATTCTTAACAGCAAAATGATACATACTTGAGAAAAAAGCATGATCTTGCGGAACGTCCTGATTCGCCACAGCTGCACGCATATAGGCCAACTGCAAATCTCGAACCTCCTCCCAGTTCATCACATGAGTATGCAAATCATAACCACAAAACTTTATTATTTTCTCAATATTACTAACTGCAAGCTCACTATTCCAGCCCGCATCAACATGTACAACAAGGGGGCGCAGGCCGTAATCTTTAACCTTCAAAGCCAAGTAGGAGCTATCCACCCCACCACTCAATCCGATGATGCAGTCATATTCCTTGCCAGCACCATCTTTTTTAATTTGCGCCACTATATTCTCAAGCCGCTGAGAACCTGAGCCATCAGCGAATAACTGCTGACTCTGAACCTGGTCAAACTTGCAGCAGTGATTACATACACCATTTTCATCGAAGACAATCTGTGAATCCGAGGTATCCATCACGCATCGTGTACATACTTGAGTCACTATACACCTCAATAAAATTCGTTAATCACGGAAACAGCTTGATCGAACTTCACCCTATAATACGACGCCTTGGGAATTTTCTCAAATATCACAGTTCGCTCAATGACAGGCAAGGAAGAATAAACCTTCCAAGATACAAGATCATTTGAATACTCAAGCTGCAACTTAGCATCTTTTTTTGCATTTGCTTTTCTGACGTCGATGGCTAAATCAGCTCTACTCACTTCAACACTCGGTATTAACAGCCAACCGGGACATCGCACTGGAATCCCTGTCGAATGATCGCCATCTGATAGCTTCTTAAGCGAAACGGAATAATTACACCTATCAACAACATACTTTTCCGGTCTCGCCTTAAACACAGCGACACCATCCAAAGCAACGTTTTTATTCCCATTATCTGAAAGAATATCAAACTTTATATAGCGAGTATTTACCAAATAAGTAAACGGAATGCTGTGTCGCTCTTTTTTATTACCAATTACTTTTGCAACTTTTTGCCAATTTTCCATATCAGTGGAAACTGACACTGAAAAATCCTTCGGACTTCCATTAACGGAGTGCCCTAAGAGACCCACCCCTTTGACAGCCTCTACTTTCTGCAAGTCGATTGTGACCGAAACTGGAAAAGTCGAAGACGACCAATAGTTATTCCCAAATTTCAGATCCATCTTATCTGGCCCATGCGTCTGAGCATTGGTCGAAAAACTCGCTGTAACCACCCCGTAATCTAATTCGTAAGATTGAAACTTAATAGCCTCTTCCAAAAATGAACCATCACCAGAAACTTCATACAACCAAAGCATCTGCATCACGTGAATACCATTGTAGTCGCTGCGACCAGCAAAACCACGATGCCCCTTATCATTGGCCGAACTGTAATAAGAAATAAATCCAGCATCATAGTCCTGGAGGCTTTGCCGGACTGCTTTCACGCCACCCTTTAACAACTTTTGAGCTTTTTCATTACCTGTATAAAGAGCATAATCATATATGCCTGCTAGAGCAAAAATATGACCATTCAGAACCTTATACGACGGACTATTATGGTAGGCAACCTCTTCCAACCACACACCACCATCGCCAACATAGGTAGACATCCCCCCCTCTTCGACTGGGGTAGCGAGTTTATTAAGAACAAGTTCTGCAAATTTTAAATACTTTATGTCGCCGCTTAAATTATGTGCTCTAGCTAAAACTCCCAGCACCCGACCGCTTGTCATAGCGGACCACCACCCATGAGGCGCGCTATAGTAGGTGTTTTCGAACGGAAACGCCCAATAATAGCCAGCCTTATCCTTAACAGCACTTTTCAGCAAGTAGTCTACCTGCTTAAAGAACAGAATTTTCTTTGAAGAATCTCCAGCTAAGATCTCACGATAAAGAATATTTGCAAAATTTGCGACAAATGTAGGATTACGAAAATCACCTAACCCCCCATATCGATGGCCATATGAAAAGAAAAGAACACCATCCTTCCCAACTCCATAGCCGTTAGCACTCGAGAAGTTTTCGGAAGTATCGAAGGCGGTAAAAGCGTGAACTCCGACCTCCTTGCCAAAAGCACCACTAAAAAAAAACATTAAAAACAACGGAACGTATTTCACTCGACACCCTTATTGAATATCCGGATAGCTGATCAAAACCGCCCTATGTTTGCCATGAAATACAAAAAGGCTGCCTGCCGATACAGCAGATACCTGGCAATATTCGAATACAGAGTTCAAATCCGCGACAGATCCTGCCCCACCACACGCGACTACAGGTACATGAACGCTATTCACAACATTGGCAATCAGTGAAAGATCGTACCCCTTTTGGGTTCCGTCGCGGTCGATAGAATTAAGAAAAATCTCTCCCGCCCCTGCTTGCTCTAGCGCTTTCGCAAACTCCACAGGAGTTTTCTTTATGTCTCGCGAACCGTTATGGGTAAAAACAGAATATCCTCCGAAGAGTCCCTTTTTGCAATCAATTGAAGCCACCACACTCTGTGAGCCATACACTTCCGCAATAGCCGTAATCAAATTTAGGCTGTCAGCCGAAGCGGAATTTATAGAAACCTTCTCCACACCGAGAGCAAATAGCTTCTGCGCATGCTCTAATTTAGTAATACCTCCACCATAACAAATCGGCATGAAGCATTCGCTGGCTATCTCAGCTAAAAGCTCAAAGTCAGGCTCTCGCCTCCCAGCCGTCGCACTAATATCGAGAAGAACCAGTTCGTCAACTTCCTTCTCGTTGAAAATTCTTATCGCATTAACGGGATCACCAACATATTTTGGATCTTTGAATTTAACGGTTTTTACTAGGCCGCGATCTTTCAACAGCAAACAAGGGATGACTCGTTTCCTGATCATTTAGAGGCTCACAAAATTCTTGAAAAGTTGCATTCCAAACTTATGACTCTTTTCTGGATGAAACTGAAAACCAAAAATATTACCTTTCATCACACCCGCCGCAAACTCTTGGCCGTAGTTTGCCACCAACAATGTATCGTCAATTGATTGCGGCAACATATAGTAGCTATGAACAAAATAGTAGCGACTTTCTTGATTCAAGCCTGCCAAGATAGGATGTTCGACACAAGGGCTAACGTAGTTCCACCCCATATGTGGAACCTTTCGCCCGTCACGTTTCTCAAAACGAACAATATCCATATCGATCCAACCGAGACCGGCCTCCTCCCCCTCTTCAGACCGGCAACCCAACATTTGTGATCCGAGGCAAATACCCATGACTGGCTTACCCACACTCAAGACTTGTTCATTCAGTACGTCTATCAGGCCACTCGCACGCAAGGTTCGCATACCCGCGTCGAACGCACCTACACCTGGAAGAATGAGTTTATCTGCCTGTTCAAGGTCGGCCGGCAAATTGGAGGCTTTAGCTTTCGCGCCAACTTTCTTGAGCATATTCAGTACGGAAGCGATGTTTCCGACACCATAGTCAACTACAACGATCATTGCGAATCTCCTTTCGCTGCACGATAGGACATCCAGAAATATATTATATACATTAGCGCATACCCCACTGAATACGACCAGAGAGCTGTATCAATCTCCTGGAACAACATAAAACAGGCGCACGTAAGCAAAAGTAACACTATCTGCCATAGCAAATCCAACTTTTGCTTCTGTGCGATATAAATAGTATAGCTCAGTGGACTGACGACAAAGCGCATGAAGAAAAGAGGAATCAGCAACACCGCATATCGCCCTGACTCAGCCCACTCGGAGCCAAACACAAGACCAAAGGCCCATTCAGCCAAGAAGGCGAAAACGACAAACGGAATTATGGCAAGTGCCGCCAACAAATAAAATGTCTTCAAAAAAACACGCTGACAGTTCCCGTCGGTCCGATAATCACGTGCTGCTTGTTCTTTAAACACATCAAGCACAGACGCTGCTAAAAGAGAAATTGGTGCGCCCATCATCTTCAGCGTCAGTGCAAACCATCCAGCTGCCTCGCTGCCGAAACGCGATGCTATGAATATGACCGGAAGCTGACTTGCCGCTGTATTCAACAAGTCTGCTGGCAGTGAAAACTTCGGAAAATTCTTGTGTTGCGAAGCCAAGTCCCTTGCAGATTGCCAACCGCTACTCATACTG
Source organism: Pseudomonas sp. 10-1B (assembly GCF_000935045.1). Classification (GTDB taxonomy): domain Bacteria; phylum Pseudomonadota; class Gammaproteobacteria; order Pseudomonadales; family Pseudomonadaceae; genus Aquipseudomonas. The sequence goes on along the minus strand of NZ_JYKS01000010.1, from coordinate 40,166 downwards.
CCTTTGAGCCAAGCACTATTGATCCACAGCAACGAAAGCCCAGTCGCCGCGATGACTCCAAACACTTGTCCATAGATCAATCCAGAAACATCCTTGAAAAAAAATGCAGCAGACACTTGAGCCACTGCTATACAAGCTGCCAAGCTGACTCTAGAAACACCAAGTTTATTGAATGCCTGTTGATATGTCAGCAGGGATAGAACAACTTTATTCACACCCATACCAAATATAACTACAACCAGCGACACCCAAAACAAGGAAATTACTGCTGGCAGGCCCTTCGCCAAGGTGTTCCACAACAAAGCTGCGCCGACTATCAACACCGACGACGATATTGCAATCACAAAGATCAGCTTCAATAGTGCCTGAATCGCGCGCTGATCACCGCAGTTAAAAATCGCCATCTCATAGCGCCCAGTAACAGCAACGGCCGCAATCGTGGCGAACGAAAGCCAGACACTAAACTCACCGAGATCGATTGGAGTATATAGCCGAACCAGCAGAAGCATCACGCCCATGGTAATGAGCTGAGCACCAATCGTCCCGATCAAAACTCGAATTATCCGACTGAAGAAACTAGCGCTCATAGGCTTTCTTTCCAAAGGTGAACGGCACAGATACCAGCACAAGGAAAGCCAACATCAGAAAAACACCAGACCCCATCAACACGGTCAAAAGAGACTGTTCAAGAATCTTAGTCGCGAACAACAGCCCAACAGGTATGGTTATGAAGGCCCCATAACGCATATATAGATAATTCAACAACATCACAACCGAGCCTACAAATGCAGCCTCAACCACTACTGCAGAGTAACCCGACTGCAGATATGCTATTGCAAAAAAATTAACGTTTGCATTTAGCTGGGGATTACTGAAAATCTCCTGACCTATACGAAACGTCAGAGGCTCTGACTTAGCCACCCCCATTACCGAACTGAGCAGCGTGTCGCTATATGAGTTAAAGCCAAACAACGAAACAAAATTATCCACCGCACCTAGAAGTGTCGAAGGCACTATAAATGCTCGCCGCACAAAGTAGTCATTTAGGTAAGAATAACCAAAAACCTCATGTTCTACCGCCCCCAACAGCAAAAATGTAATGCCTCCTGCAAGGAGCCAGGACAATTTAACGCCGCCATAGCGGCGAAAGTATTGCATGAGAAGATAGATCAGCAGCAACACCATGAACGGATATTTCTGACCGAATGCCCCCCACAAAACAAAAGCATTAACCACTCCCAACAGCACATATGCACGAGACTTTCGATATACGCCCCATGCGAACAAAACGGGAAAAAAAGCTTGAGTTCCGATGGATGCCAGATAGCCAGCTCCGGAGCCTGCCTGGAAGACATCTCGTGCCAGCGCCCTTCGCACATATTGCTCAGAGAAGTCAAAAGAAAAGTAACTAGCGCTTTTCAAAAAAATAAATAAAAGGACCATGACATTGAACAACGCGAGCATAGCCAAACAGTTCCTGCTGAGCGAATCGCTTTGCCGGTTTTGACTCTCATAGAACCTGAGTTTGTTCGCCGAGGAAATGATCAGCATGCCCACTAGCACTCCTAGCGAGACGCCCCCCCACGGCACCGCATCAGGCGTAAACTGGTTTGCAGCCTCCAACACCAAGGCATGGGGTGCCACCACTAGGAATAACAACGTGACAACCAGATCACCAGGCCTCTCGACTCTGGCCCCACATAAAAACGCACAAGCAGGAGCCAGAACCGCGAGGTAAACGATCAGCCCGATGCTGATAGGTTTAACAGCTGCCCCCATGTATTCATGCAACACATATACATAGCTATTGTTTACCCACACCAATATCATGAAGTAGATAAAGAACAGTAAGGCGTTTAAAAGTACCGTTTTATCGAGTCGGGCTGATAAATACATGACGTTACCCTGCAATAACTGCAGAAATCTCTCTGATCGACGCGTCTGCGAGGTAAGGATGCATCGGCAGGCTCATCACCTGTGTCGCAACCTCATCACCAACGGGCAAAAACACCGCCGCATCCGCAACGGCTGGCTGCTTGTTCAGAGGAATCGGATAATGCACAGCTGTCGGAATACCCGCGGCTTTCAGCTTCGCCTGTACAGCATCTCTATCCTGTACCCGTACCGTGTACTGTGCATAGGCACTGATATTGTGCTCAGCGATATATGGCGTAGTTTCGATACCAACGACTGCCAATGCTCCGTCATACCACTTCGCAACCTGCTGGCGCAGCGAGATCTCCTCTTCAAAAATCTCCAGTTTCGGTAGCAAAATTGCCGCTTGAAGCGTATCAAGGCGGCTATTCACCCCTACTCGAATGTGGTGATAACGTCGATCCTGCCCGTGACGGGCAATCTGCCGCAAAACAACCGCCAACTCGTCGTCATTGGTAAAGATAGCTCCACCGTCGCCATAGCAACCCAGCGGCTTGCTTGGAAAGAAGCTAGTGCAAGAAATGGTAGAGAGGTTGCAAGAGCGCTTGCCCTTGTAGGAGGCACCGAAGCTCTGCGCAGCATCCTCGATAACTGGGATACCGTGTTTTGCAGCGATAGCATTGATTGCATCAAAATCCGCGCACTGGCCATACAGCGACACCGGGATGATTGCCTTGGTGCGGGGCGTGATCGCAGCTTCCAGTAATTTAGGATCCAGATTGTAAGTGCGCGGGTCAATGTCAACATAGACGGGCTTGGCACCCAGCAGCGCGACCGTCTCGGCTGTCGCAATGTATGTGAAACCGGGAGTTATGACTTCATCCCCTGGACCAATACCCAGTGCCATCTGCGCGATTTGCAAAGCATCAGTCCCATTGGCACAAGTGATGCAATACTTGGCACCGACGAAAGCAGCCAGGCGCTCCTCCAGCTCAGCCACTTCAGGACCGAGAATGTACTGGCCGTGACTCAGAACACGCTGGATGCCGGCATCGATCTTGTCCTTGATACGTGCTTGCTGGCTTTTCAGGTCAATGAATTCAATCATGCTCAAACATCCATCTTGTTCAGTTGTTTGCCGTTCAGGACGTAGCGCGCCCCGGTGTGCGAGCAAGTGGCTTCACCTTGCTCGTTCAATTGCAGCTGCTCGCCAAACTCACTCATCCAACCGATCTGCCGAGCCGGCACACCGACCATGAGTGCGTAGGCGGGCACGTCCTTGTTGATGACCGCGCCAGCGCCAACGAAAGCGTATTCGCCAATGGTGACGCCGCAAACGATAGTGCAGTTGGCCCCGAGCGTTGCACCTTTCTTGACCAGAGTGTCGCGATACTGGTCCTTGCGCTCGATCAGGGAGCGTGGGTTATAGACATTGGTGAACACCATGCTAGGCCCACAGAAAACGCCCTCTTCCAGCGTCACGTTGTCGTAGACCGACACATTGTTCTGCACCTTGCACTGATCGCCGATAACGACCTTATTGCCCACGAACACGTTCTGACCAAGCGAAACGCCGGCACCGATCCGAGCCCCCCCACATACATGGACAAAGTGCCAGACCCGGGAGTTTTCCCCGATCTGCGCTCCTTCATCGACGATGGCACTTGGATGCTGATAGTAATTCATGGCTTCAGGCTCACGTTGGACTGAGGTTGATCGAAGGCTCGCTGCAATTGCTGCGCCGCATAGTGGCCATAACGGCTGGCACCCACTTCGTTGAGGTGGTGGCTATCACGATAGATCAGCGACCCTTGTTCATAAGGCGCAGCAGCAAAGAAGCTACTGCTGGAAAAGTCTAGAAACCGCACTCCCGGGGTGCGGTCGGAAATAGCCTTGACCTGCTGGTTGGCTGCCTGCCATTCACTATTGAACGTAAGTGGCGCCGGTAGCCCCAATTCGGTGAACCGCCTTACCCGCTGGACGTCTGTCTCGAACATCGGCACCTGGGCAAGCACGACAACATTTTTGTGGGTCCCGGCCGTTGCGGTCAGAAAATCGGCCAGCGCCTTGGTGAATGCCTGACTCTGCATCTGGTACTGCCACATACCAGCAACGATTACTCGGTCTACCTCCGGCAGCGCCTTTGCTACCGCTGCAATCTGGTCATGGCAAGGCTTCTGCGCCCAGGTGGGCAGGCGTTCGGCATCAAAACCGGGGATAGGTACACAGCTGCTGGCAGTGAGCACCCGGTATGCAACGCCCCGTTCATTGCCCACCTGATCGAAAAAGTGATTCAGCTGGGCAGCATGACTATCGCCTATAACCAGGGCGACCACTTCAGCGTCTGCCTTGCCTCGTTTACAGGCACCTACCTGGGTACCGTGGCAAATTGTTTCTGGCGCGGCGTAGCGGGTCAGTTCTATAGGCAGAGGATCAACTAGCGATGCATTGATACGCACCGCGCTCCCCACTACCAGCACAACCACCACCGCTGCCATTGCCCACTTCGGAGCTTGGCGTGCCAGGCCGGTTGCTCTTCTGGCCGGTGTTTCTACGAACCGGAAGGATAGCCATGCCAATGCCAGGGAGATACCCGCAAAAACCAGCAACCAAGCGACCGTCAACTCATACTGCCCGGTGTAATACCGGATCAGCGCCAACACTGGCCAATGCCAGAGATAAAGCGAGTAGGAAATTCCACCAAGCCAGACCATTGGCGACGCAGCGAGCAATGTACTCACAGGGCCGCGGCGAGCAGCGATAATCATCCCCGCGCCAACGCAAGGGATGATCGCCCAGAAACCCGGAAACTGCTGCTTTTCAATTGCCAATAGCGCCCCTCCCAGCAGCAGCGCACCGGCTATGCCTAACGCACTGGCGAATGCCTGGGGCAACTCTCGCTGCCGCATCAGCAACGCAACAACAGCGCCGACCATGAACTCTGGCGCGCGTGCCAACAGCGAAAAATACATTTCGTCTCGTTGCCCGCCGAGCGTTCGGTAGCCAACCCAGGCAAACGCCACAGTGGCCAGCAACGCAAAGGCAGGGAGCCGCCAACGCCCGGGGAGGCAGATGACCATGATCGGGAAGAACAGGTAGAACTGCATTTCGATGGCCAGCGACCAGGTATGCAGAAGCGGTAACTCATCGGCTCGCGGCGCGAAGTAACTACCAAAATGGGCAAAATAGTGGTTGCTGGTGAACCATGCGGAAGATTTCAGACTATCGAAAAAGAAGGCGAAATCGTCCGGCACAAAAAGTACCGCTGACAGCGCCGCGATTATAGCCAGCATCGAGAAATACGCAGGAACGATGCGTTTGATTCGGCTCGCGTAAAAAGCAGCAAGATCAACCTTACTACTTCGCTCGGTCAGCAGTGCGGTGATAATGAAGCCTGAAATGACAAAAAAAACATCGACGCCTACGTAGCCGGCTTTCAACCAGCTGCCATTGGCGTGATAGAGCAAAACCGCCAGCACTGCGACCGCGCGCAAGCCTTGAACATCCAGGCGGATGCTACGCTCAACGCGTTTTGCACCTGCATCGTTCGGCTTATTGGAATTATCGTTCGACACGCTGACTGGCGACCCTGCTGAAAAATAAAAATGGGTGACGGCATGCCACCCATATTGCTATCTGCTTCTAACGCGAAAGCGCCTGGACAAACGGATGCCCTTCGTTGTCCGCCGCCGCAACAACCGGGGCGCTCCGAATGGTGTTGACGGTCTCTACGCAGTGACGCGCATCCTCGATACCGTAACCACGGCCCGCCAGGATCTCTTCATAACTGGTAGTGTGCAAATCAGTGAAGCCCTCGGAGAACTCCATTTCCTCACCATTGACGGTGATCGAACGGTAGGTTGGCTTCTTGCCCTTCACCGACTCAGGCAGGTCGTTGGCATCAACCGACAGGAACCAGCGTACGCGTGCTTGTTCATACTCAAGGTAACCTGCTGCCTTGTGCTCGGAGGTGAAGTGCACAACGTTGCGCTGCAGCTTGCCGAAAATGAAATGCAGCATGTCGTAGAAGTGCACACCGATGTTGGTGGCTACACCGAACGACTTGCGCGGGTCACCTTTCCAGCTTTGCAGGTACCACTTGCCGCGCGAAGTGATGTAGGTCAGGTCGACCTCATACTTGTGCGGGTTGTTCTCACGAGCAACCTTGTCCTTCAGGGCAATGATTGCCTGGTGATGACGCAACTGCAGGATGTTGTACAGGCGCTTGCCGGTTTCCTGCTCGACCAGGGCCAGCTCGTCCAATTGCTGCGGGGTCGGGACCAGCGGCTTTTCGCAGATCACGTCACAGCCCAGCCGCAGGCCTGCGGCAATGTGCGGGTGATGCAGATAGTTGGGCGAGCAGATCGCGACGTAATCCAGAGCGGTAGCCGGGTTGCGCTTCAGGCCATGGGCGTGGTCGAGAAAGAACTCGAACTCGGTGAAGAACTCGCTCTGCGGCGAGATGCTGTCGATGATGCCTACCGAGTCATTGATGTCGTACGCAGAGACCAGGCGGTTGCCGGTGTCTTTGATGGCGCGCATGTGGCGAGGGGCGATGTAGCCTGCAGCACCGATGAGAGCAAAGTTTTTCATGAAGCTTCCTTTGAAGACGGATGAATCCGCCCGCCCTCAAGGGCCAGGCGGATCAATTTGCTGGCGACGCCAATCAGGCCTTGATGATGTGCGCGGTCGGCGTGCGGTATTTGCCGCGACTGTCTATGATCAGCTTGGCTTTGGCTTCGATCAGGGCGTAGTCGAACTTGTCGTGATCAGTGGCCAGGACCACGGCGTCAAAGCTTGCCAGGTTCTCGGCGGTCAGCGGCTCGCTGCTCAGCTCGAAGTGGTGCTCACGCATTTTCGGGAACACTGGCACGTGCGGGTCGCTGTAGGCAACCACGCCGCCTTTGGCTTCGATCAGCTCCATGATTTCGACGGATGGCGACTCACGCATGTCGTCAACGTTCTTCTTGTAGGCGATACCCAGGACCAGCACGCGGCTGCCCTTGAGTGCCTTGCCTGCTTCGTTCAGGCCATCCATCAGCTTGCCCAGCACGTACTCAGGCATGGCCTGGTTGACTTCACCGGAAAGCTCGATGAAGCGGGTGTGCAGGCCGTATTCGCGCGCCTTCCAGGTCAGGTAGAAGGGGTCGATTGGAATGCAGTGGCCGCCCAGGCCCGGGCCCGGGTAGTAAGGGGTGAAGCCGAAAGGCTTGGTAGCCGCGGCATCGACCACTTCGAAGATGTCGATACCCATGCGGTCGGCGACGATCTTCATTTCGTTGACCAGGCCGATATTCACCGCACGGTGAATGTTCTCCAGCAGCTTGGTCATTTCAGCGGCCTTGGTGGAGCTGACCGGTACGACCTGATCGATGGCCTGTTCATACAGGGCGATACCCACTTCCAGGCATTTTGGGGTGTGGCCGCCAATGACCTTGGGAATGGTGCGGGTTTCGAAGTTCGGGTTGCCCGGGTCTTCACGCTCGGGCGAGTAGACCAGGTAGATGTTCTCACCTACCACCAGGCCGCCTTCCTGCACACGTGGCAGCAATTCTTCTTCGGTGGTGCCTGGGTAAGTGGTGCTTTCCAGCGAAACCACCTGGCCTGCACGCAGATAAGGCTTAAGAGCGTCGGTGGTGTTGATCACGAAGCTCATGTCTGGCTCGCGATACTTATTTAGCGGAGTAGGCACGCACAGGATCAGTGCGTCGCACTCGCTGGCACGCTTGAAGTCGACGGTAGCCTCAAAGCCGGTTTCACGTGCCTTGCTGATATGGGTAGCAGGGATGTGCTCGATGTAGCTCTGACCGGCATTGAGTTTATCGACCTTCAATTGGTCGATATCGATGCCCAGCACATTGAAACCAATGGCGTTATAACGCAGCATCAGCGGCAAACCGACGTAACCGAGACCGACGATACCAATCAAGGCCTGCCGTTTTTTGAACTTCTCTACCACCGCATTCATATCTGTCATGCTTTCCAACTCACCTTGAATTTACCTGCCCGTTTCCACGACTGCATAACGGGTTATTGAACCTTCGTCGATTCATTCGTCAGTCGAGTGAATCCATTCGGCGGCAGCGCATTTGCCACGCTACCGAGAAAAAGCGTTCGCCCTCTCCGGTGAAGGGGCGACCCGGTGGCTGCCATTTATGACATGGCGTTGCAATCATAGGCCCTTAGGCTTCGGCGATCCATCGGAGTTTTCAGGGGACATGCAACTCCGAAATGCCATCAAAACAACATCGCCTAAATGAGGCTCAAGCTTGGGCATCCGCTAGACACGAGCTGTTCTGGGGCGGCACTTCAACAGGCAGAACGCGCCACCCAATACCTTCGATCTCGATAGCCCGCTATTCGCAAATGATTCTCAAAGACATTACCTAAAAGGGCAATTACTATTCCGAGCACCAGCCGGCCGATCCATGCGATCAAGCTTCTTCGACACCTTTATCCTGAAAGCATCAGGTTTAGCCTGAAACGGAAAAGTCCAAACGAGCGTCATAGGAGTCCAGGATTGCACCAACCCTACCTCTGCCGGTGGCAGCGAATAAATCCTCGAGCGATTTAATGTATCCAGCTGATTCAGCGCAACAGGTCTTAAAATGACGGACAGTTCATATAAAGGTGTAACGCTTAGGTGGCAACCGCACAAACATCCACGATAGCAATGATGAGCACACACCTACGCCAGATAGCGCGATAGATTAACAAGGTCGATTTTACCTGAGACAACTATGGATAGGACGCGTACAACACTGGCCATATTACTTGTCTACATGCTAACGACGGGTTAGCCAAGACATGCAGAGAAAAAGAAGCGCATCGTGCTCGCTCTTCCAGCTGTCCACCTCACCGGTGACGAAAGGGCATTCTTTACACCTTCCGAAACCGACAACAATGTCTTGGCGACACACTTCTCGTCAGGTAGGCGTCCCTAGGTTCATCACCTTACGCTTCCACCACAGGTCTCGGCCTAGCGCTACCAACACACCAAGCCCCACGCCTACCAAGGCTGACAACAGCATGATTATAGCTTTTCGCGGCTTGATCGGCTTATCCGGTTGAGAAACAGCGCCGTCCTGCTGATACATTGCAACCACTGAGGGGTCTATCTTCAGATTACGTAAAAAATTCAGTTTCTCTTGTTGCTCACGTAGATTCGGTATGAATGGATCATCCGATGACCGCGACTCCAAGTTGGCGATTTCCGCTTCCAATGCTTTGGTTCCGCGCATGTAAGTAAGTGACCCATTCATCCCGGCAGACACTTCGCTGGACAGTGTTTCGGAGATGATAGGTGGCTTTTCCAAGCCAACTGATCGAGCAATGCGCAACGCTTCCTTGAGCTGGGCGATCTGGTCCGCACGTTGGTTGCCAGCACTGGCCCGCGACGCCCTGATCAGTTGCTCCAGATTATCCGCCATGATCGATATATCGCTGCGAGTCCCGCTCAGCAGTTCGCTCTTCGCTCGATCCGAAGCCATTTCGGCATAGTTTGATACCCAAGCCGCCGCGAGGCCCGGATCTTCAACGTTCGCCGTAAGAACATAACGCTCTGGCATGTCTTTCGAAGCCTGAGCCACCTTGAGCATACTGTTGAACTGGGCATACAGGGCATCACGCGAACCGCCCCGCCTCTCCTCCGTCAGCGTTGGGAGGAAAGCATTGCGGAAAAACTGATCTCGCACAGCTTCAGACTGAAGCGCCCTCAAGTAGATGGTGTACACATCCTTGGGACTTAGCAGCGTCAAGCCAGTCCCAGCGCCACGCCCATAGTTAAGCTGCGCAATCTCATTCTGAGAAGGCGGCTGAATGTAGAGCTTTGCCTCATACACCGGCGACGCCAACATCACATAAGCGAACCCCAAGGCGATCACCGGCAACGCAACCAGCCCTACCCAAAGCTTTTGCCGCCAAACCCCCTGCACAAGCTCAATCAAGTCAATCTCGTCACCACCACTCAGGAGCTCGCGTTCATTGCGCATTTAGTCTTTTTTTCCTTGGGTCCATCTGATTGAGTCATCTTGGAGGCTCGCTTCCGACCTCGTGAATAGCTGCTGCTCTAGGCCCCTCAACTCAAGCCAGCATAGCGGCAATTTGCCAATCCGCCAATCTGCAGCCCCCGGCCTCACTTACTTCGCATTAATCAGAAATAGAGGGAACCCAGCCACAGAAGTTCCTCACTTTTCGACAGACATCACGCTTCCCGCCCAATGGTCACTCCGCAATTGTGACGCTCACTTCATTTCCCTCATGCACAAACGCTTTCCGCAGTACTTGAGCCAGCATCTGCTTCGCCCGCCCCTCTCCATGCACCAATACTATCCGCCGCGCATTGCAACCCAGCGCAAACCTCACCAACCCCGCCTGGTCTGCATGCCCCGAATACCCACCCAACGTCACCACCTTGGCGCGGATCTCATACATCTCCCCATCCAGATCAATCTGCACAAACCCTTCCGCCCCTTCACTGGCCTGTATCACCGCCCCCGGCGTGCCCTTGGCCTGGTACCCCACGAACATCACCTCATGCCGAGGATCCCCCAACATAGCCTTGAGATAACCGACGATCCGCCCACCGGAGCACATGCCATTGCCGGCAATGACAATCGCCGGTCGGCCGGTGCTTTTGAGGTAGTTGACCACCTGCTGGTGGCGGGCATGGGTATCGACGCACACCAGTTGATTGAACCCGAGCGGGTCGCGCCCCTGCTGCATCCGCGTCCTGGCTCCGTCATTCCAATAGCCATGCAACTGCCGGTAGACGGCAGTTAAACGCTGGGCCAATGGCGAGTCGAGAATGATCGGCAACTGTGACCAGGCAAACGTATCATCACCGGGAACCATGGAGGGATCTCCCAGCAATGCCTTGCGGTGCAGAATGCCTTCGAGCTCGAACAACAACTCCTGGGTGCGACCCAGACTGAAAGCGGGAATCAGAATGGTGCCACGATCCTGCAGGGCGCGGTCGATAACCTGCTCCAGCTGTTTCTGGCGATCGCTGCGATCCGGATGCAGGCGGTCACCATAAGTGCTTTCCAGCACCAACACATCTGCCGGCTCAGGCGGCTGTACGGGGCGCAACAGAGGATTCCCTTCGTGACCAAGGTCACCGGAGAAGACGATGCGCTGGTTTTGCCCTGCCAGGTCGACATTGCATTCCACATAGGCCGAACCCAGCAGATGGCCGGCGCGCTGCAGGCGAATGCGGCAGGTAAGACCGGGGCGCTCGACCAGCGAGTGCCACTGCTCGAAAGGCAGGGGCACGATAAGGTCGCGGATGAAATCGAGGTATCTCGACACATGGGCAGGTTCGCGGCTGATGCCTAGCTTGTAGGCGTCTTCCAGTACCAGCGGCAGCAACCGGGCAGACGGTTCGCTGCACAGGATGGGGCCGCGATAGCCGGCGGCCAGCAGGGCCGGGATGCGGCCAACGTGGTCGAGATGCACATGGGTGACGACCAGGGCCTGGATGCCCTGCACGTCGAAGCCGAGCGGCGCGGACTCCGCGCCTGGCGCTGCCTCGGCGCCCTGCTCCAGGCCGCAGTCGACCAACAGACTGGTGGACGGGTCGAGATGCAACTGGTGGCAGGAACCGGTGACGCCGCGGGTACCACCGTGATGGGAAAGACCGGGATATTCCATGCTGCACTCACTCGCCTGAGCCGAAAATGAAGTGCGCTATTACTCCATGACGACCGCTGCTAGCAAAGGTGAAGCTTTCCTAAGCAGTTGTAGGAAATTTCCTTAATTACCGCTCAACGCCTCCTGACGGGCAGAAGCCTTGATCTTGCGCTTGCTACGCTGCACGCCGTAGGCACCCAGCAACGGCCCGACTGCCAGGCCAATGACCAGAGCGGCCAGTACCAGCACGGCAATCGGCATGGCCGGGGCGGCCCAGCCGAACAGGACCAACGACACGGTTTGCTGGTTCTCCAGCACGAAGAACAGCACCACAGCAGCCAACAGCAGCAGGAATACCGCCGCCAGGGCGCGCTTGAGGTTACGCATCAGATTGCTCCTTGTGGAATCAGGTGTGAACCTCGTCATGTTCGTCTTCATTGACCCGGTCGCGCAACTCTTTACCGGGCTTGAAATGCGGCACGAACTTGCCTTCAAGGCTGACCGACTGGCCGGTCTTTGGGTTACGGCCCACGCGAGGGGCACGATAGTGCAGCGAGAAGCTGCCAAAACCGCGAATCTCGATGCGATCACCGGTGGCCAGGCACTGTGACATCTGCTCAAGCATGGTCTTGATGGCCAGTTCCACGTCCTTGGACGAGAGCAGCCCCTGATGGGTGACAATACGTTCGATCAGCTCCGACTTCGTCATATTTTTCCCTTCGTTATCAAGCAGCTAGATCATTGCTTAAGCAGGTTGTAGCACGCCGGGAAAGATTTGAACAGGGTGGTTCTTGACTTAATAAAAAAATTCAAGATTGAAGTTTTACAGGAATGGTCTAGTCAGAGGGGTTGCCAGACCCTGCATTCAGGCCAACAGCGACTGCGCGGGAGCGGACTCGCCCGGATGCCAGTCAGGTAAGGCTGATAAGGCACATTGGGGCTGCGTGGCAGCCCATCGCCGGCAAGCCAGCTCCCACAGGGGTTGCACATGGCTTGCGGCTAGTGCTGTCATTGTGGGAGCGGCCTTGTGTCGCGAAAGGGCCGCAAAGCGGCCCCAGCAATCTGTGCACCTGCGCTGAAACCCTGGGGCTGCTCCGCAGCCCTTTCGCGACACAAGGCCGCTCCCACATGGACCGCATCAGCCTCAAGGCCTGTGCAGTGTCTGTGTGTGGCTTGCCGGCGATGAGGCCAGTCCAGGCAATACAAGACAGTTGCTCCCACCTCGACCGCATGGGCCTCAAGCCCTGTGCAGTACCTGTGTGGCTTGCCGGCGATGGGCCGCAAAGCGGCCCAAATTGCTTAACTGGCATTAGGGCTCACCCGCGAACACCGGCGCAGCCGTGCCATACACCGCACTGCCTAATTCGCGGGCAAGCCCGCTCCTACATGGACCGCGCAAGCTGTTTAGATTTTGAGGAAGACAGTTGCCCCACCTCGACCGCACTGGGCTCAAGCCCTGCGCAGTACCTGTGGGAGTTGGCAGCGAACACCGGCGCAGCCGTGTTATACACCGCACTGCCTAATTCGCGGGCAAGCCCGCTCCTACATGGAACGCGCAAGCTGTTTAGATTTTGAGGAAGACAGTTGCCCCACCTCGACCGCACTGGCCTCAAACCCTGCGCAGTACCTGTGGGAGCTGGCAGCAAACACCGGCGCAGCCGTGCCATACACCGCACTGCCTAATTCGCGGGCAAGCCCGCTCCTACATGGACCGCGCAAGCTGTTTAGATTTTGAGGAAGACAGTTGCTCCCACCGGTGGGAGCAACGGTGCGGCGATCCGATTTACCCGCGAAGAATGCGAAGCGGTGGATGGCACCGGCTGTGCCGGTGTTCGCGGCTGAAGCCGCTCCTACAGGATTGATTTATCGCGGGAATAAAAAAGGGCGACCCGAGGGTCGCCCTTTTTACCGATCAAACAGAACTCAGTTCTGCTTGGCCATTGCTTCGCGCAGCAGCGCAGCCATGGTGGTGTCGGCAGCCGCTTCCGGAGCGTTTTTCAGGCTCTGGATGGCTTCGCGCTCTTCAGCGTCGTCTTTCGATTTGATCGACAGGCTGATAACGCGGGACTTGCGGTCAACGCTGATGATCTTGGCTTCGATCTCTTCGCCTTCCTTCAGGACGTTACGCGCATCTTCAACGCGGTCACGGCTGATTTCGGAAGCTTTCAGAGTAGCTTCGATGTCGTCGGCCAGGGTGACGATGGCGCCTTTGGCGTCAACTTCTTTCACGATGCCCTTGACGATAGCGCCCTTGTCATTGACAGCAACGAAGTTGGAGAACGGATCGTCTTCCAGCTGCTTGATGCCCAGGGAGATGCGCTCGCGCTCTGGGTCGACCGACAGGATGACGGTTTCCAGCTCGTCGCCCTTCTTGAAACGACGTACGGCTTCTTCGCCGGTTTCGTTCCAGGAGATGTCGGACAGGTGAACCAGACCGTCGATGCCGCCGTCCAGGCCGATGAAGATACCGAAGTCGGTGATCGACTTGATGGTACCGGTGATCTTGTCACCCTTGTTGAACTGGCCGGAGAAGTCTTCCCATGGGTTGGACTTGCACTGCTTGATGCCCAGGGAGATACGACGACGCTCTTCGTCGATGTCCAGAACCATGACTTCCACTTCGTCGCCAACCTGAACGACTTTCGACGGGTGGATGTTCTTGTTGGTCCAGTCCATTTCGGAAACGTGTACCAGACCTTCAACGCCTTCTTCCAGCTCAGCGAAGCAGCCGTAGTCGGTCAGGTTGGTAACGCGAGCTTGTACGCGAGTACCTTCTGGGTAACGGGCAGTGATAGCTACCCACGGATCTTCGCCCATCTGCTTCAGACCCAGCGAAACGCGGTTGCGCTCACGGTCGAACTTCAGAACGCGAACGTCGACTTCGTCGCCAACGTTAACGATTTCCGATGGGTGCTTGATGCGCTTCCAGGCCATGTCGGTGATGTGCAGCAGGCCGTCGATACCGCCCAGGTCCACGAATGCGCCGTAGTCGGTGAGGTTCTTGACGATACCTTTGACTTGCTGGCCTTCCTGCAGGGTTTCCAGCAGGGCTTCGCGCTCGGCGCTGTTCTCGGCTTCCAGCACGCTGCGACGGGAAACGACAACGTTGTTGCGCTTCTGGTCCAGCTTGATGACCTTGAATTCCAGCTCTTTGCCTTCCAGGTGGGTGGTGTCGCGCACTGGGCGGACATCAACCAGGGAGCCCGGCAGGAACGCACGGATGCCGTTAACGTCGACAGTGAAGCCGCCCTTAACCTTACCGTTGATAACGCCCTTGACCACTTCTTCGGCGGCGAAAGCTGCTTCCAGAACAATCCAGCACTCGGCGCGCTTGGCTTTTTCACGGGACAGTTTGGTTTCGCCAAAGCCGTCTTCGACCGCGTCCAGCGCAACGTGAACTTCGTCACCGACCTTGATGGTCAGCTCGCCAGCTTCGTTGTAGAACTGCTCGAGCGGGATGACGCCCTCGGACTTCAGGCCAGCGTGTACGGTAACCCAGTCGCCGTCGATGTCGACAACGATACCGGTGATGATGGCACCCGGCTGAAGATTGAGGGTTTTCAGGCTTTCTTCAAAGAGTTCTGCAAAGCTTTCGCTCATTTTAATTCCTGTAGATTCGGGCGAAACAGACGCCCATAACCACATTCCAGACAATGTGGGTTCGTTTTAAGTAAAGGAAAGCGGGCAGGACGTTGACTGGTGCCCCTGCCTGCTTTCCTGGCTATCAGAGAAGGTCGCGCAGGGCGATCTCACTCCTGATACGTTGCAACACCTGCTCGATGGACAACTCGGTAGAGTCCAACTGAATGGCATCGGCCGCTGGCTTCAGCGGGGCCACTGCACGTTGGGTGTCGCGCTCATCACGCGCACGAATCTCATCCAGCAGACTCGACAGACTAACATCTTCACCCTTGCCCTTCAACTGCAGGTAGCGGCGACGTGCGCGCTCCTCCGCGCTGGCGGTGAGGAAGACCTTCAACGGCGCGTCCGGGAACACCACGGTGCCCATGTCGCGGCCGTCGGCGATCAGGCCCGGCGCCTCGCGGAATTCGCGCTGGCGCACCAGCAGGGCATCCCGCACTGCTGGCAGCGAAGCCACCATCGACGCACCCGCGCCGACGGTTTCGGTGCGGATGACGTTGCTGACGTCCTCGCCCTCAAGGATGATCTGTTGCAGCTTACCGGGCTCGGCGGCGATGAACTGCACATCCAGATGGGCGGCAAGCTTGGTCAGCAGCTCTTCGTTGGTCAGGTCGACACCATGGTTGCTGGCGTTGAATGCCAGCAAACGGTAAAGCGCGCCGGAATCCAGCAGCTTCCAGCCCAGCTCGCGGGCCAACAGGCCTGCTACCGTGCCCTTACCCGAGCCGCTTGGCCCGTCGATGGTGATGACCGGTGCCAGCGAACTCACGACTTGCCCTCTTCCGCTACGCGGATGCCGACTTCGGCGCACAGCGCCAGGAAGTTGGGGAACGAGGTCGCGACGTTGGCGCAGTCGTGGATGCGGATCGGCGCGCTGGCGCGCAGCGAGGCCACGCTGAAGGCCATGGCGATACGGTGGTCACCGTGGCCATGCACTTCGCCGCCGCCCAACTGGCCGCCGTCGATGATGATGCCGTCCGGGGTCGGCTCGCACTTGATGCCCAGGGTGATCAGGCCGTCGGCCATCACCTGGATGCGGTCGGATTCCTTCACCCGCAGTTCTTCGGCGCCACGCAGCACGGTACGCCCTTCGGCGCAGGCAGCGGCGACGAACAGCACCGGGAATTCGTCGATGGCCAGCGGCACCAGCTCTTCGGGAATGTCGATACCCTTGAGTTTGGCGCCACGCACGCGCAGGTCGGCCACTGGCTCGCCGCCGACTTCACGCTGGTTTTCCAGGGTGATGTCGCCGCCCATCAGGCGCAGGATGTCGATTACGCCGGTACGGGTCGGGTTGATGCCAACGTGCTCGAGCACCAGCTCCGAGCCTTCGGCAATGGACGCCGCCACCAGGAAGAACGCTGCCGAGGAAATGTCGGCCGGCACTTCGATGCGGGTGGCGGTCAGCTTGCCACCGGACTGCAGCGAGGCCACCGGGCCATTCGACTCGACCGCGTAGCCGAAGCCGCGCAGCATGCGCTCGGTGTGGTCACGGGTCGGTGCCGGCTCGGTGACGGTGGTCTTGCCTTCGGCGTACAGGCCGGCCAGCAGCAGGCAGGATTTGACCTGGGCACTGGCCATCGGCAGCGTGTAGGTCAGGGCCTTGAGCTTGTGGCCACCGCGGATGGTCAGCGGCGGGCGGCCTTCAGGGCCGGTCTCGACCACGGCACCCATTTCGCGCAGCGGGTTGGCCACACGGTTCATCGGGCGCTTGGACAGCGAGGCGTCGCCGGTCATGGTCACGTCGAACGACTGGCCAGCCAGCAGGCCCGACAGCAGGCGCATCGAGGTACCGGAGTTGCCCACGTACAGCGGCCCGGGTGGCGGTTTGAGGCCATGCAGGCCAACACCGTGAATGGTCACGCGACCGTGGTTGGGGCCTTCGATGACCACCCCCATGTCACGGAATGCCTGCAGGGTCGCCAGCGCGTCCTCACCTTCGAGGAAGCCTTCGACCTCGGTGGTGCCTTCGGCCAGCGAGCCGAGCATGATCGAGCGGTGAGAAATCGACTTGTCGCCCGGTACACGGATTCGCCCGTTCAGGCGGCCACCCGGTTGGGCCAGGAAAATCAGATCGTTGGCGTTCATAGCGTCCACATAGGCCCGGCGGGCCAGGATTTTACTGAAATGCTCGCGGGCCACCCGAGCGCGGGTGAATACACCCAGCAGCTGGTGCCCGTCCCCTGCATCGATCGCGTCGCGCAAGGCGTCGAGATCGCTGCGATATGTATCAAGCGTGCGCAGGACAGCGTCGCGGTTGGCGAGGAAGATGTCGTGCCACATGGTCGGGTCGCTGCCGGCGATTCTCGTGAAATCGCGGAAGCCTCCCGCAGCGTACCGGAAGATCTCGAGGTTTTCATTGCGCTTGGCCAGCGAATCGACCAGGCCGAAGGCCAGCAGGTGCGGCAGGTGGCTGGTGGCGGCCAGTACTTCGTCGTGGCGCTCGACCGGCATGTGCTCCACATCGGCATCCAGCGCACGCCACAGGCGGTCGACCAGGGCCAGGGCGGCCGGGTCGGTTTCGGCCAACGGCGTGAGGATGACCTTGTGCCGGCGGAACAGGGTGGCGTTGGAGGCCTCTACCCCGCTCTGCTCGGAGCCGGCGATGGGGTGGCCGGGCACGAAGCGCGCCAGGCGCCCGCCAAACACTTGCCGCGCGGCGCGTACCACATTGCCCTTGGCGCTGCCGACGTCGGTGATGACAGCATCGCCAAGGTCGAGCTGGGCCAGGCGGGCCAGCAGTTTTTCCATGGCCAGGATCGGTACGGCCAGCTGAATGACGTCGGCGCCGACACAGGCGGCGGCGAGGTCTTCTTCGCAGCGGTCGACCACGCCCAGGGCCACGGCCTGCTTGCGCGAGGGGGCGTCCAGGTCGACACCGACCACTTCGCGGCACAGGCCGCTTTCACGCAGGCCCTTGGCGAACGAGCCACCGATCAGGCCGAGGCCGACCACGACCAGGCGGTCGATGATTGGTGCGGGTTTGGTTGTTGCTGCATTTACCACTGGTGCGAACCCTGTTCAGAAATCTAGACAGCCTGTTAGGGCCATTAGGGCCGCGGCGCGGCCCTTCGCGGGCAAGCCCGCTCCTACATTGAACGCATGATGCCGATATTTGTAGGAGCGGGCTTGCCCGCGAAGGGCTGCACAGCAGCCCCAAGGCCTTGAATCAAAGCACCGCCTTCGGATAAGAACCCAACACCTTCAGCGCCACAGCCTCTTGGCTGATCTGCTCGAGCACCGCCTTGATCAGCGGGTCGCGGTGGTGGCCGACGAAGTCGATGAAGAACACGTAGGTCCACTTACCACTGCGCGACGGCCGGGTTTCGATGCGGGTCAGGTCGATGCCGTTCTGGTGGAACGGCACCAGCAGCTCGTGCAAGGCACCCGGCTTGTTGCTCATCGAGACGATGATCGAGGTCTTGTCGTCGCCGGTCGGCGGCACTTCCTGGTTGCCGATCATCAGGAAGCGCGTGGAGTTGTCCGGGCGGTCTTCGATCTTCTCGGCCAGGCGGGTCAAACCGTACAGGTTGGCCGCCATATCACCGGCGATCGCCGCCGAATTCCACTCGCCCTTGACCCGTTTGGCTGCCTCGGCATTGCTCGAAACGGCCACGCGCTCCACGTTCGGGTAGTGCGCGTCCAGCCACTTGCGGCACTGGGCCAGGGACTGGGCGTGGGAGTAGATGCGGGTGATGCTGTCGGTCTTGGTGTTCTCGCCCACCAGCAGGTGGTGGTGAATGCGCAGCTCGACTTCGCCGCAAATCACCATGTCGTGCTCGAGGAAGCTGTCCAGGGTGTGACTGACCGCACCTTCGGTGGAGTTTTCCACCGGCACCACGCCGAAGTTGACGGCACCGGCCGCCACTTCGCGGAACACTTCGTCGATGGCCGCCATCGGCCGGCTGATCACCGCGTGGCCGAAGTGCTTCATGGCCGCGGCCTGGGTGAAGGTACCCTCAGGGCCGAGGTAGGCGATTTTCAGCGGCTCTTCCAAGGCCAGGCACGACGACATGATTTCGCGGAACAGCCGCGCCATCTCTTCGTTGTCCAGCGGGCCCTTGTTGCGCTCCATCACGCGCTTGAGCACGGCGGCTTCACGCTCGGGGCGGTAGAACACCGGTTTTTCGCCTTCGGCCAGCGAGGCAGTCTTGACCTTGGCCACTTCCTGGGCGCAACGGGCGCGCTCGCTGATCAGCTCGAGGATCTTCTCGTCGAGGCTGTCGATGCGAACGCGCAGCGCCTTGAGCTCGTGCTCGGACATCAGCCGTGCTCCTTCTCGAATTCGGCCATGTAGGCCACCAGGGCTTCGACTGCGTCAAGGCCCAGGGCGTTGTAGATGGAAGCGCGCATGCCGCCCACCGAGCGGTGGCCCTTGAGGTTGAGCAGGCCGCGGGCGTCGGCGCCGGCGAGGAAGGCCTTGTCCAGGCGCTCGTCAGCCAGGCGGAACGGCACGTTCATCCACGAACGGGCGTTGTGGCTGATCGGGTTGCTGTAGAACTCGCTGCTGTCGATGAAGCCGTACAGGCGGTCTTTCTTGGCGCGGTTGCGCTGCTCCATGGCGTCGACGCCACCCTGCTCTTTCAGCCACTCGAAGACCAGGCCCGAGAGGTACCAGGAGTAGGTGGCCGGGGTGTTGTACATCGAGCCGTTGTCGGCCGAGACCTTGTAGTCGAGCATGGTCGGGCAGCTGCTGCGGGCGTGGCCCAGCAGGTCTTCACGGACGATCACCACCACCAGGCCGCTGGGGCCGATGTTCTTCTGCGCGCCGGCGTAGATCAGGCCGTACTGCGACACATCGATCGGGCGCGAGAGGATGTCGGACGACATGTCGACTACCAGCGGCACATCACCGGTCTCGGGCACCCAGTCGAACTGCAGGCCACCGATGGTCTCGTTGGACGCATAGTGAACGTAGGCCGCGTTCTTGGTCAGGTTCCACTCGTTCTGGCCAGGGATGGCCAGGTAGTCGTAGGGCTTGGCGCTGGCGGCGACGTTGACGTTGCCGAAGCGGCGCGCTTCGTCGATGGCCTTTTTCGACCAGATGCCGGTCTCGATGTAGTCGGCGGTGCCGGTTTCCGGCAGCAGGTTCAGCGGGATCTCGGCGAACTGCTGGCTGGCGCCGCCCTGCAGGAACAAGACCTTGTAGTTGGAGGGGACGGACAACAGGTCACGCAGGTCCTGCTCGGCCTTTTCGGCGATGGCCACGTAATCGTCGCTGCGATGGCTCATTTCCATCACTGACAAGCCCTTGCCACGCCAGTCCAGCATCTCGGCCTGGGCGCGCTGCAAAACAGCGTCAGGAAGCGCGGCAGGGCCTGCGCAGAAGTTAAAGGCTCGTTTGCTCACATCCACTCTCGCTCTGCCAAATGGTACGAATTCGTTGTTGCATGCCACACCGCCCCCTGTGGGAGCGGCCTTGTGTCGCGAAAGGGCTGCGAAGCAGCCCCAGCGATTTGTGCGTTAAAGCTAAAACCCTGGGGCCGCTGCGCGCCCCTTTCGCGACACAAGGCCGCTCCCACAAAAGCCAGATCCCACAACAAGCGGTCAGGCTTTGCCTGCTGTAATCAGTCAAACGGGGCGACCTTGGTCGCCCCGTTCGGGTTTTACGCTTGCTTACTCCTGCTGGGCCTCTTCGGCGCCAGCAGCTTCGTCATTGTCTGGCGCTTCAGCCTCGACGCCTTCCTCGTCCGTCTCGATCACATCGTCGAGTTCGTCCTCGGACGGCTCCTGGATACGCTCCAGGCCCACCAGTGTCTCGTCAGTGGCCAGCTTGATCAGGGTCACGCCCTGGGTGTTACGGCCCAGGCTGGACACCTCGCCAACGCGTGTACGCACCAATGTGCCCTGGTCGGAGATCAGCATGATCTCTTCGCCTTCCTGCACCTGGATGGCGCCGATCAGCAGGCCATTGCGCCCCTTGGTGCCCATGGCGATCACGCCCTGGCCACCACGGCCGCGACGCGGGAACTTGGACAGCGGGGTACGCTTGCCGAAGCCACGCTCGGAGGCAGTGAGGATCTGCGCGCCGGACTCGGGGATCAGCATCGAGATGATCTGCTGGCCCTTGCCCAGTTTCATGCCCCGCACGCCACGGGCGGTACGGCCCATTTCGCGCACCACGCTCTCGGCGAAGCGGATCACCTTGCCCGCGTCGGAGAACATCATGACTTCCTTGGCACCGTCGGTGATGGCGGCAGCGATCAGGGTGTCGCCTTCCTTCAGCTTCAGGGCGATAAGGCCGTTGGAGCGCGGACGGGCGAACTGCACCAGCGGGGTCTTCTTGACGGTACCGGAGGCAGTGGCCATGAAGATATAGGCGCCGGTCGGCTCGGCAACCCATTCCGGGGTGTCGCCGTCCTCTTCGTCGATTTCTTCGGCTTCTACCACTTCGCCGTCGATCACGCCGTCGTCGCCGTCCTCCAGCTCTTCGTCCGGGTCGGCGCTCTGCTGCAGGGCCTCGAGGTCGATCTGCAGCATGGCGGTGATGCGCTCACCCTCTTCCAGCGGCAGCAGGTTGACCAACGGGCGACCGCGGGCAGCGCGGGACGCTTCTGGGATGTCGTAGGTTTTCAGCCAGTACACCTTGCCCTTGCTGGAGAACAGCAACAGGGTGGCGTGGCTGTTGGCGACCAGCAGGTGTTCGATGTAGTCCTCGTCCTTCACCCCGGTGGCCGACTTGCCTTTGCCGCCACGGCGCTGGGCCTGGTAGGCGGACAGCGGCTGGGTCTTGGCGTAGCCACCGTGGGAAATGGTCACCACGCGCTCTTCTTCCGGGATCATGTCGCCGTAGTTGAGGTCGTGGCGCGCATCGAGAATCTCGGTGCGGCGGACATCGCCGTATTCGGCGCGGATCGCTTCCAGTTCCTCGCGGATCACTTCCATCAGGCGCTCGGCGCTGCTGAGGATGCGGATCAGCTCGCCGATCTGCTCGAGGATTTCCTGGTACTCGGCCAGCAGCTTCTCGTGCTCCAGGCCGGTCAGGCGGTGCAGGCGCAGGTCGAGGATCGCCTGGGCCTGTTCCGGCGACAGGTAATACTTGCCTTCACGCAGGCCGTACTGCTCCGGCAGGTCCTCGGGGCGGCAGGAATCGGCGCCGGCGCGCTCGACCATGACCTGCACGGCGCTGGATTCCCAGGCAGTGGAAATCAACGCTTCCTTGGCTTCCGACGGGGTCGGCGAAGCCTTGATCAGGGCGATGACCGGGTCGATGTTGGACAGCGCAACTGCCTGCCCCTCGAGGATGTGGCCGCGTTCGCGGGCCTTGCGCAGCTCGAACACGGTACGCCGGGTCACCACTTCACGGCGGTGACGGACGAATGCTTCGAGCAGGTCCTTGAGGTTGAGCAGGCGCGGGCGACCGTCGATCAGGGCCACGATGTTGATGCCGAACACGCTCTGCAGCTGGGTCTGCTGGTAGAGGTTGTTGAGCACTACCTCTGGCACCTCGCCGCGACGCAGCTCGATGACGATACGCATGCCGTCCTTGTCGGACTCGTCGCGCAGCTCGGTGATGCCTTCGATCTTCTTCTCTTTGACCAGCTCGGCGATCTTCTCGATCAAGCGCGCCTTGTTCAGCTGGTACGGCAGCTCGGTAACGATGATCTGCTGGCGACCACCGACCTTGTCGATGTCTTCGATCTCGGAGCGCGCGCGCATGTAGATGCGGCCACGGCCGGTGCGGTACGCCTCGATGATGCCCTGGCGGCCGTTGATGATACCGGCAGTCGGGAAGTCAGGGCCGGGGATGAACTGCATCAGCTCATCGATGGTGACTTCGGGGTTGTCGATCAGCGCCAGGCAGCCATCGATGACCTCGCCGAGGTTGTGCGGCGGGATGTTGGTCGCCATGCCCACGGCGATACCGCTGGAACCGTTGACCAGCAGGTTGGGGATACGGGTCGGCATGACTGCCGGGATCTGCTCGGTGCCGTCGTAGTTGGGCACCCAGTCGACAGTCTCTTTGTGCAGGTCGGCCAGCAGCTCGTGGGCCAGCTTGGCCATGCGCACTTCGGTGTATCGCATGGCCGCGGCGTTGTCGCCGTCCACCGAACCGAAGTTGCCCTGGCCGTCGACCAGCAGGTAGCGCAGCGAGAACGGCTGGGCCATACGCACGATGGTGTCGTAGACCGCGGTGTCGCCGTGCGGGTGGTACTTACCAATCACGTCACCGACCACACGGGCGGATTTCTTGTACGGCTTGTTCCAGTCGTTGCCCAGTTCGCTCATCGCATAGAGAACGCGACGATGCACGGGCTTCAAGCCGTCACGTGCATCGGGCAGCGCTCGCCCGACAATCACGCTCATCGCGTAGTCGAGGTAAGACTGTCTCAGTTCGTCTTCGATATTGACCGGGAGGATTTCTTTGGCCAGTTCGCCCATGAGAAGCCTGATTCCTTTTTCTGGTGAAACTTCGCAGCTCCATCAAGGGCCGAACGAAGCTCGCCGCCGCAGCGCATAAGGGTGCGACGACTTACGACAAATCAATGAGTTGTGCCATGGATCTGCGCAATGAAGGCCGCCGTGATGGGCGGTCTTGGAAACTGCCGGATGTTATCACAAAGGCGGGGGCGGTGGGGAGATGTGGCAGGTGGCCTCACTCCGCTTTCCAACCCGGGATTTTCACTGGCTTCTTCGCGGGCATGCCCGCTCCCACAGGTACATCATCGCCCTCAGGCCTTGCGATATTCCTGTGGGAGCGGGCGAGCCCGCGAAGAGGCCGGTAAAAGCGCCGAAAATATCAGTGCAGGCGCTTGCGGCACATCAGTTGCGCCAATTTGGCAGTATCCGGGCGTTCGACGATGCCGCGCTCGGTCACGATCACGTCGATCAGGTCGGCCGGGGTCACGTCGAACACCGGGTTGAACACCTCGACAGCCGGCGCCACCCGCGTGCCGGCGTAATCCAGCAGCTCATCGGCCTCGCGCACTTCCAGCGGGATATCCTCGCCGGTGGCCAGGTTCAGGTCGATGCTGGTGCTCGGTGCCACCACCATGAAACGCACGCCATGGTGCATGGCGCTGACCGCCAGCTGGTAAGTGCCGATCTTGCTGGCCACGTCACCATTCGCCGCAATGCAGTCCGCCCCCACCACCACCCAGGTGATGCCCTTGCTCTTCATCAAATGGGCCAGCGCCGAGTCGGCGCACAGGGTCACCGGGATGCCTTCGTTGGCCAGTTCCCAGGCGGTCAGCCGCGAGCCTTGCAGCCAGGGGCGGGTCTCGCCGGCATACACCCGCTCGACCATGCCATCCAGGTAGCCAGCACGGATCACCCCCAGCGCGGTGCCGAAGCCGCCACTGGCCAGGGCGCCGGCGTTGCCGTAGGTGAGCAGCGCCTGGGCATTGCCCTGGTGGCGACGGATCAGCTCGATGCCGTACTGGGCCATGGTCAGGTTGGCTTCGCGGTCGCTTTCATGGATGGCCACCGCTTCGGCCTCCAGCGCTGCCAGCACGTCTTCGTCCGGGCGCAGGCGCTGCAGGCGCTCGCGCATGCGGTTCAGCGCCCAGAACAGGTTGGCGGCGGTAGGGCGTGCCTCGGCCAGGCTGAGGAAGTCTTCTTCCAGGTCCAGCTCCCAGTCGCCACCCTCGGCCAGCCGCTCTTCCAAGGCCAGCACCAGGCCATAAGCCGCGGCAATGCCGATGGCCGAGGCGCCGCGCACGGCCATGTCGCGGATCGCCGCTGCCACCTGCGCGACATTGTCGCAGGCCAGCCAGCGCTCTTCCGACGGCAGCAGGCGCTGGTCGAGCAGGTGCAAGACGCCGCCCTGCCAGCGGATCCCGGTCACCTTCTCCGCCGCCAAAAGTCGCTCGCGCATTGCCTCTCCCCGTCGTTCGGATATCAAAAGCCGGCGATTATAGCGACCCTCGGGGCCGAGCGCTCGGGTATACTCCGGCGTTTTGGAGCGCAAGCTACAAGCTGCAAGCTGCAAGAAACGGCGAACGGCGATTCGGCCCGCTTTTTCTTGCAGCTTGCAACTTGTAGCTTGCAGCTCGGCCCCACGTTTCAGAGGACTGTTCAATGAGCAACGTCGACCGCGCCGAAATCGCCAAGTTCGAAGCGCTGGCCCACCGCTGGTGGGACCGCGAAAGCGAGTTCAAGCCGCTGCACGAAATCAACCCGCTGCGCGTCAACTGGATCGACGAGCGGGCCAGCCTGGCCGGCAAGAAGGTGCTGGACGTGGGTTGCGGCGGCGGCATCCTCAGCGAAGCCATGGCCCTGCGCGGTGCCACGGTCACCGGTATCGACATGGGCGAGGCGCCACTGGCCGTGGCCCAGTTGCACCAGCTGGAGTCCGGCGTGCAGGTGGAATACCGGCAGATCACCGCCGAGGCCCTGGCCGAGGAAATGCCCGAACAGTTCGACGTGGTCACCTGCCTGGAGATGCTCGAACACGTGCCCGACCCGTCGTCGGTCATCCAAGCCTGCTACCGCATGGTCAAGCCCGGCGGCCAGGTGTTCTTCTCCACCATCAACCGCAACCCCAAAGCCTACCTGCTGGCCATCGTCGGCGCCGAGTACATCCTGAAGATGCTGCCGCGCGGTACCCACGACTTCAAGAAGTTCATCCGCCCGTCCGAGCTGGGGGCCTGGAGCCGTGCCGCCGGCCTGGAAGTGAAGGACATCATCGGCCTGACCTACAACCCGCTGACCAAGCACTACAAGCTTAACAGCGACGTCGACGTCAACTACATGATCCAGACCCTGCGCGAGGAATGAGCATGCGTTTGCGAGCAGTACTCTTCGACATGGACGGCACCTTGCTCGACACGGCGCCGGACTTCATCGCCATCTGCCAGGCCATGCTCGCCGAGCGCGGCCTGCCGGCGGTTGACGACAACCTGATTCGTGGCGTGATCTCGGGTGGCGCCCGCGCCATGGTCGCCACCACTTTCGCCATGGACCCGGAGGCCGAAGGTTTCGAGGCCCTGCGCCTGGAGTTCCTCGAACGCTACCAGCGTGACTGCGCGGTACACAGCAAGCTGTTCGACGGCATGGCCGAGCTGCTGGCCGACATCGAGAAAGGCAACCTGCTGTGGGGCGTGGTCACCAACAAGCCGGTGCGCTTCGCCGAGCCGATCATGCAGCAGCTGGGCCTGGCCGAGCGCTCGGCGCTGCTGATCTGCCCGGACCACGTGAAAAACAGCAAGCCCGACCCCGAGCCGCTGATCCTGGCCTGCAAGACCCTGAACCTGGACCCGGCCAGCGTGCTGTTCGTCGGCGACGACCTGCGCGACATCGAGTCTGGCCGCGACGCCGGCACCCGCACGGCCGCGGTGCGCTACGGCTATATTCATCCAGAGGACAACCCCAACAACTGGGGCGCCGATGTGGTGGTGGACCACCCGCTGGAACTGCGCAAAGTGATCGACAGCGCGCTGTGCGGCTGTTGAGTTGCTACGGCTGACGACTACCTCTGTGGGAGCGGGCATGCCCGCGAAGCAGGCACTGCGGTGGATGGCACCGGCTTTGCCGGTGTTCGCGGGCATGCCCGCTCCCACAGGGGCCTACGTCGCGCCATGAATAGGGAATACACAATGTTCGACTACACCGCCCGCCCCGACCTGCTACAAGGCCGGGTCATCCTTGTAACCGGCGCCGGCCGCGGCATCGGCGCCGCTGCCGCCAAGGCCTACGCCGCGCTGGGTGCCACCGTGCTGCTGCTGGGCAAGACCGAGGCCAACCTCAACGAGGTCTACGACCAGATCGAAGCCGCCGGGCACCCGCAACCGGTGGTGATCCCGTTCAACCTGGAAACCGCCCTGCCCCACCAGTACGACGAGCTGGCGGTGATGATCGAAGACCAGTTCGGCCGCCTCGATGGCCTGCTCAACAACGCCTCGATCATCGGCCCGCGCACGCCGCTGGAGCAACTGTCGGGCGACAACTTCATGCGTGTGATGCATATCAACGTCGATGCCACCTTCATGCTCACCAGCACCCTGCTGCCGCTGCTGAAACTGTCGGAAGACGCCTCGGTGGTGTTCACCAGCAGCAGCGTCGGGCGCAAGGGCCGGGCCTACTGGGGGGCTTATGGCGTGTCGAAGTTCGCCACCGAGGGGCTGATGCAGACCCTGGCCGACGAGCTGGAAGGCGTGGCGCCGGTGCGTTCCAACAGCATCAACCCAGGCGCCACGCGCACGGCGATGCGCGCCCAGGCCTACCCCAGCGAGAACCCGCAGAACAACCCGCTGCCTGAAGAGATCATGCCGGTGTACCTGTACCTGATGGGGCCGGATAGCCAAGGGGTGAATGGGCAGGCGTTCAACGCCCAGTGAACCTGTACCGGCCCTATCGCCGGCAAGCCAGCTCCCACAGGTGCTGCACAGGGCTTGAGGCCTATGCGGTCAAGGTGGGAGCTGGCTTGCCGGCGATAGGGCCGGTACAGGAAAGCGGTCAGCCAGCAGCCAACGCC
The DNA here is from genome assembly GCF_000935045.1 of Pseudomonas sp. 10-1B. GTDB lineage: Bacteria > Pseudomonadota > Gammaproteobacteria > Pseudomonadales > Pseudomonadaceae > Aquipseudomonas. The sequence continues at coordinate 12,604 of NZ_JYKS01000010.1, read as the reverse complement.
GGCCGCATCCGCCCCTGCTGGCGCCCTTCCATCTGCATGCACCGCTCCAGGAACAGGTACATGCAGTCGTAACTCTTGCAAATCGCCCTGCGCAGCTCGGTACGCAAGCCCAGGGTCGGGTTCTCGCCGGCCAGGGTACAGATGATCTCCAGCGCCTCCCACGGGTGCGCGTCGTCATACTGGGCATGCATCTTCAGCCACTTCATCGCCCGCTTGCGCTGCTCCTCCGGGAAGCCCAGCGCATAGGTATCAGTCGAGCACACCACCGCCGACCACTCCCCGGTCGCGCCTTCGATGGCGTAGTTGGTCGCCGCCATGGAAATCGCCAGGTTCTCGGTGGCGCACACGCGCCAGCACCAGTCGTTCAGGCCGTTCAGTTCGGGCGGTACGTCCTGGGCCTGCAACTCGTGCAGGTGCACACCGTGCGCCTGGCACCAGTTCACCCAGTAGTCGGCGTGGTTGAGTTCGACGCGGATATTGCGCATCAGCCAGCGCCGCGCCATGTCTTCGCCCTGATGCCGGCCATAGCGGGTCTTTGTCAGGTTGTGGGCCATGTACAGCGAGAATTGCTCCACCACCGGCCAGCCACCGATCAGGTACTGGCGGATGGTCGACTGCTTCAACTGGCCGTCGCGCAGGCGCGCGTAGAACTCATGCTCCACCACCCGGCGCTTGCTTTCGCGGCAGTCTTCAATCAGTTGCTGGGCCCATTGGGGGTAACTGGCGGGGTCCATCAAAGGCCCGATACGAACGAATGCATCAATCACTTTCAGCTCCTTGATCCTTGTGATTTGCTAGCTAGCGAAACGTGCCAGGTGCCCGCTGCAACAGAGGCCGGGCGGCGATCCGTTGGCGCTGCAGACTGTCACAGGTGAACACCTGGGGGCGTTCGATCAGGTAGCCCTGGGCGTAATCCACGCCTATCTCCTGCAGGGCCTGCTCGATCAAGGGTGTTTCGACGAACTCGGCGATGGTGCGTTTACCCATCACATGGCCGATGTGGTTGATGACCTCGACCATGGCCCGGTTGACCGGGTCGTCGAGCATGTCCTTGACGAAACTGCCGTCGATCTTCAAGAAATCCACGGGCAAATGCTTGAGGTAGGCGAACGATGACATGCCGGCGCAGAAGTCATCGAGCGAGAAGCGGCAGCCCAGCCCCTTCAGTTCGTTGATGAAGCGGATGGCGCTGCCCAGGTTGGCGATGGCGCTGGTTTCGGTGATTTCGAAACAGATCATCCGCGGCGGGATGGCGTACTCGACGAACAGCCGCTGCAGGTATTCGAGGAACTTGTCGTCGCCAATGCTCGACCCCGACAGGTTGATCGCACAGATCGACAGCGGCCCTTCACGCCCTTCGTCCAGGCACTGGCGGATGACCTGGAACACATTGCGCACCACCCAACGGTCCAGCGCGGTCATCAGGCCGTAGCGCTCGGCTGCCGGAATGAAGCTGCTGGGCAGGATGGTGCGGCCACTTTCGTCGTGCAGGCGCAGCAGAATCTCGATATGGCCCGGGCCTTCGAAGGTTTTCAGCGGGGCGATTTCCTGGGCGTACAGGCAGAAGCGATTTTCTTCCAGAGCCACGTGCAAACGCTGGATCCAGGCCATTTCACCAAAGCGCATGGACAGCTCGCTGTCGTCGGCGTGGTACACCTGTACCCGGTTGCGGCCCTTTTCCTTGGCCATGTAGCAGGCCATGTCGGCCGCGCGCAGCGAGGTCTCGAGGGTGCCGGGGGACTGGGCCATGTGCACCAGGCCCACGCTGACGGTGGTGACGAACGGCCGCCCCTTCCACACGAAGTGCAGGCTCTGCACCATCTGGCGCAGTTGCTCGGCAATGCGCTCGGCCTGCTCGGGCGGGCAGTTTTCCAGCAACACGCCAAATTCGTCGCCGCCCAGCCGCGCCAGGGTGTCGCCTTCGCGCAGGCCGGATTGCAACACGGCGCAGATGTGCCGCAACAACTCGTCGCCAGCGGCATGCCCGCAGGTGTCGTTGACCAGCTTGAACTGGTCCAGGTCGAGAAACATCAGCGAATGCCGCCCAGCCTGGCGCGTCAGGCCATTGAGCGCCTGCTCCAGGCGGTATTCGAATTCGCGGCGGTTGGCCAGGCCCGTCAGGGCGTCGTGGGTAGCCTGCCAGGACAGGTTGGCGATGTACTGGCGCTCCTGGGTCATGTCGTGCAGCACCAGCACGATGCCGCTGACCTGGCCGTCATTGACGATGGCCGAGCCCACCAGGTTGATCGACACGGTGCTGCCGTCCAGGCGCTGGATCAACCGGGCTTGCTCGGAGCCCCCCTTGAGGTTGCCGCTGAGCACCTGTTCGACCAGGCTGCGGCCGTCTTTCTCGGCCTGCTCGTCCACCAGGCTGAACAGCGCCGACAGCGGCAGGCCCTGGGCCTCCCCGGCCTGCCAGTGGGTCAGTTGCTCGGCGGCCGGGTTCATGTAGCCGATGCAGCCATCCACATCGGTGGTGATCACCGCGTCACCGATGGCCTGCAGGGTAATCTGCGCGCGTTCCTTTTCCTCCTGCAGGGCGCTGGCAAAGGCTTGGCGCTGGGCCAGCAGCTTGCTGGAGCGGCGCCAGGCGATACTGATGAGGAACATCGCGGTCAGCAGGTTGGTCACCAGCAGCACCCGCAACAGCATGCGCGAGCCTTCGCCCAGGGCATCGCTGAATGCCTTGGCGGCCGGGGTGACCCCCTCGTTGATGGTGACGATGCGGGCCTTCCAGTCACTAACCGTGCGGGCATCGACCGGGCCGCTGGCGAAGCTGTTACGCATTTCGCCGGCCAGCACATCCAGCTTGGCCAGGTAGTCGTCGCCGATGTCCCAGTAGTCAATGGCCGTCTGCATGTAGCTGACGCTGCGGAAGTTGCGATAGAACCAGATGATCCGCTCGACATCGTCGGGGTGGTTGCCGCCTTGCAGCACGCCCTGGCGCGCGGCGTTCAGGTCGGGGTTGGGCTGGTCGAGCGCCTCGCGCAGTTGGTGGTCGCCCTGGGGCACGGTTATGGCCTGGCGATAGCGCTGGTAGGTGCTGTGGTCCCTGGTTTCGGCGTACAGGTTGAGGTAGTAGATGGCGTCTTTCTGCGCCTTGGACCACAGGCTTTCGCCCGCGACATAGGCACGCACGGCCGAGAGGGTATAAAGGCTGAGGCTGCCCAGTGCCACCTGGAAGACCACAACGGCGATGAAGGGCCAGGTGATACCGAGCAACTTTGGCGCTTCTAGAGTGCGATGTCCCTTCATGGAATCCCTGTCACAGAGCAGATAAGGCGCAAATCAACCCAGACAAGCACAGCGTAGGCCATTTGCCATCGTCGTGACGGGGATTTTTATGACAGGGAATCGAGGGATTTGTACAACCTGTGCCGGCCTCTTCGCGGGTAAACCCGCTCCTACAAGGGGCTCGTTATGCCCAGAGGCCTGCGCAGTACCTGTAGGAGCGGGTTTACCCGCGAAGAGGCCAGTACAGGCAGCCAGGGAATCAGCTCTGCTGCAGATGCCCATACAGCTTGGCATACAACCCACCCTCGGCAATCAGCTGCTGGTGGTCGCCATCCTCGGCCACATGCCCGCCATCGAACACCAGCACCCGGTCGGCCTGTTTCACCGCCGACAGGCGGTGGGCGATGATCAGTGTGGTGCGGCCGTTGAGGAAGCGTGCCAGGGCCTGGTGCAGGTTGTATTCGGTGGCGGCATCCAGGGCTGATGTGGCCTCGTCGAGAATCACCACCTTGGGCTCGGCCAGCACCATGCGGGCAATGGCCAGGCGCTGGCGCTGGCCACCGGACAAACGCACGCCAGAGCGCCCCACCACACTGTCCAGGCCCTGCGGCAAGGCGGCGATGGTGGCGTCCAGCTGGGCGATACGCAGCGCCTGCCAGCAGGCATCATCGCTGCAGTCGCGGCCCATGGTCAGGTTGGCGCGCACGCTGTCGTTGAACAGCGATGGGTGCTGCAACACCACTGCAACGTTTTCGCGCAGGGTTTCCAGGCCTATTTCCTGCAAGCTGGCACCGCCAAAACGGATGGTTCCGGCCTGGGCGCTGTACAGGCCCAGCAACAGTTGCACCAGGGTGCTCTTGCCGCCGCCGCTGGCACCGACAATCGCCACCTTCTCGCCCGGGGCGATGGACAGGTCCAGGTGCTCGAGCACCGGCTCGTCGGCATAGGCAAAACGCAGGTCGCGCACTTCGATGCCCACCGTCTCGCGGCCGGCGAACGGGTTGCTGGCGGCCGGGTACTGCGGCTCGTCGGCACGCGCCAGCAGCTCGTTGAGGCGGCTCAGCGCACCGCCGGCGGCGTAGTAGGCATATTGCAGGTTGAGCAGCTGTTCCACCGGGCCGATCATGAACCACAGGTAGCTGAACACCGCCAGCATCTGGCCAATCGACAGGTCGGAGAACAGCACGGTAAGCATCGCCGCCGCGCGGAAAATATCGATGCCGAACTGGAACAGCAAGCCACTGGCGCGGCCGCTGGCATCGCTCTTCCATTGCGAGTCCACGGCGTAGTCGCGCACTTCGCGGGCACGCAGGCCCAAACGGCCGAGGAAGTAGCCCTGGCGGTTACCGGCGCGAATCTCCTGAATGGCATCGAGGGTTTCCGCCAGCGCCTGGGTAAAGCGCGCGGTGCTGTCGTTTTCCAGCTTTTTCAGGTGTTTGACGCGCTTGCCCAACTGCACGGTGAAGTAGATCACCAGCGGGTTGAACAACAGGATCAGCAAGGCCAGCTGCCAGTGCATCCAGATCAGGATGGCCGCCGTGCCGGTCAGGGTCAGCATGGCCACCAGGAAGCGACTGAGGGTTTCGCCAACGAATTTATCGAGGGTATCCAGGTCGGTGACCAGGTGCGTGGTCACCGTACCGCTGCCGAGGTTTTCGTATTCCTTCAGCGAAATGCGCTTGAGCCGCTCGATCAGGCGGATGCGCAAACGGTAGACGATGTCCTTGGCCAGGCCGGCGAACAGCTTGGCCTGGATCACGTTGAACGCCAGGGCCGCCAGGCGCAGGCACAGGGTCAGCGCCAGCATCAGGCCAATGTAGCCGGCGGCCACCTGCCAGCTGGACGGCAGCAGGTGGTTCATCCACTTCAGCGCGGCATCGCCATGGCCGAGCAGCACTTCGTCCACCAGCAGCGGCAGCAGCAACGGGATGGGCACGCTGCAGCAGGCGGCCAGCACGGCGATGAGGTTGGCGGACCAGAGGTTTTTCTTGTGATGCAGGGCCAGGCGGCGGATTTCCGCCCAGCTCAGTCGATCGGCCACACTGGCAGGCTTCCCTGGCACAGGGTCGGGCGACCCAGGCAGGTCAAGCACAGGCGGCCTGCTGCAGCCAGCGGCCGAGCAAGGGTTGCAGGCGCTCCAGCGGCTGGTAGCCGTTGGTCAGCAGGGCCAGTTGACCATTGCGTTCGGCCAGCAGGGTCGGGAAGCCGGCGATGCCCAGGTCCTGGGCCCAGCCGAAATCGGCCGCGGTGGCAGCGCGGGTATCGGCAGCGGCGAAGGCGGCGGCAAACACCGCACGGTCGAAGCCCGCCTGCACAGCCAGGTCGACCAACTGCGGCGCAGTGGTCACATCCACACCCTGCTCGTAGAACGAACGCTGGATCAGCGCCAGCAGTGGCCAGACGCGCTCGGCGTCCAGCTCGCGGGCGGTGACCAGGGCGCGGCAGGCCGGCTCGGTGTCGTAGACGAAACCGTCGGGCATGGCCCCCTCGAAGCGGAACGGCTGGCCAGTGGCTTCGGCCACCGCCTGCCAATGCTCGAGGATGTACTTGCGGGTCGAGCTGTCCAGGGCACTGCCGCCAGTACGCAGCCCACCGGGCACCAGGCGGGTGGGTATGCCCGCCTCATGCGCCTGGGCGATCAGGGCCGCGGCCACCGGCGCGAAACCCCAGCACCAGGAGCACATCGGGTCCATCACATAGATCAGGCGTGCAGACATGCATCAAGCCTCGGCTTTGTAGTTGTAACCGATCGGGTGCGGCAGGTTGCGGGCCTTGGCCAGCTCGATCTGCTTCTGCCGGTCGATGGCACTGCGCCGGGTCTTCTCGCTCAGGGTGTCCCAGCAATGCGGGCAGCTGACACCTGGCGAATAGTGCTCGGACGCGCGTTCCTCTGCATTGATCGGGTGGCGGCAGGCGTGGCACTGATCATACTCGCCTTCGCTCAGGTCATGGCGCACCGTGACGCGGTTGTCGAAGACGAAGCAGTCGCCGTCCCACAGGCTTTGTTCCTGAGGCACTTCCTCGAAGTATTTCAGGATGCCGCCTTTAAGATGATAGACCGCCTCGAAGCCTTCACCGAGCATGTAGCTGGAGGCTTTTTCGCAACGGATGCCGCCGGTGCAGAACATGGCCACCTTCTTGTGCTTGCTGGGGTCGAAGTTGGCCTTGATGTAGTCGGGGAACTCGCGGAAGGTCTCGGTCTTCGGGTCGATGGCGCCCTTGAAGGTGCCGATGGCCACTTCGTAGTCGTTGCGAGTGTCGATCAACAGCACTTCCGGGTCGCTGATCAGGGCGTTCCAGTCCTTGGGCTCGACATAGGTGCCAACCGCCTGGTTCGGGTCCACGCCTGGCACGCCAAGGGTAACGATCTCTTTCTTGAGCTTGACCTTGGTGCGGTAGAACGGCTGTTCGTCGCAGTACGACTCCTTGTGGTCGACATCGACCAGGCGTGGGTCGTTGCGCAGCCAGGCCAGCAGGCCGTCGATGCCTTCGCGGGTGGCCGAAACGGTGCCGTTGATGCCCTCGTGGGCCAGCAGCAGGGTGCCTTTGACGTTGTTGTCGAGCATGGCCTTGAGCAGCGGCTCGCGCAGTTCGACGTAGTCTTGCAGGGTGACGAACTTGTACAGCGCCGCGACGACGATGGGTTGGGACATGTAACAAAATCTCCAGGTGGTTGCCCTCGTAAGGGGCGGACCGGGTTACACAATAAACAAGGGGCCGCTGCGCGCCCCATCGCAGGCAAGCCAGCTCCTACAGGTACAGCGCCAGCTTCAAGAAGAGCGCGGTACCTGTGGGAGCTGGCTTGCCGGCGATGGGCCGCGCAGCGGCCCCCTTTGGGATGTTGCAGATTCTACCAGAACAACAGAAAGGTTTCAGTGCCCGCCGCCCGCGCACACCGGCGAGGCTGGTGCAGCGCCGACCTTGGCCCACTCTTCGGCGGTGTAGGTATGGATCGCCAGGGCATGGATCTCGCCCATCAGTTCCCCCATGGTGGCGTATACCTTCTGGTGGCGCTTGACGCTGTTCAACCCGGCAAACTGCTCGCTGACGATCACTGCCTTGTAGTGGGTCTCCTGACCACGACTGTGCATGTGGCTTTCATTGAGCACTTGCAGGTATTGCGGCGCCAGGGCGGCCAACTGCTGTTCGATACGCTGTTGCATGGTCATCGCGGCGTGCTCACTTCTTCGCCGGGGCGGCGGCCTTGCCGGCGTTCGGGTCCAGTTCCTTGGTCATGTCTTCCAGCAGCTTGTTCACCACCGGTACCGCTGGCTCCAGGCTCTGCTGGGTCAGCTGGGCCGACTGCTGGGTGACCTTGGGCATTTCCCGCAGCACTTTCCGGCCCAGCGGCGATTCGTAGAACTTGACCAGGTCCTTGAGCTCCTGCTCGCTGAAGGTCTGGGTGTACAGGTCGACCATCTTCGGCTTCAGCTTGCTCCAGCCGATGGCGTTGTCCAGCGCGGTGTTGGCCTTGGCCTGGTAGCTTTCCAGCACCGGCTGCTTGGCGGCCGGCGCCTTGGTCTGGGCGAAACGCTGGGCGAACATCTGCTGGACCTGCATGTACACCGGGGTGCCCAGCTTGTCGGCGTTGGCCAGGGTCAGGAATTTCTCGGCAGCAGCGTTATGGCTGGCGGTGGCAGCGAATACCTGGCCGCTGGCGCAAGCCAGGGCAACGGCGGCACAAAGGACACGGAGACGGGTCATTGCATTTCCTTCAAAGAGACGGAGGCGAGTACCTCAGAGTAGAGCATTCTGCGCCGTGGTGGCGATGTGCTCAAGTGGCACGACGAGCGACGGAACCGCTCTGTCGAATGAGGGCCTAAACTGCGATTTCGAACTACACAGGAGTGAGCACAGAATGAGCCGTATCGAGACAGACAGCCTGGGCCCCGTCGAAGTTCCTGAGGACGCCTACTGGGGTGCGCAGACCCAGCGTTCGTTGATCAACTTCGCCATTGGCAAGGAACGCATGCCCCTCGCGGTACTGCACGCCCTGGCGCTGATCAAGAAAGCCGCGGCACGCGTCAACGACCGCAATGGCGACCTGCCGGCCGACATCGCCCGGCTGATCGAACAGGCCGCCGACGAAGTGCTGGATGGCGAGCACGACGACCAGTTCCCGTTGGTCGTCTGGCAAACCGGCAGCGGCACGCAAAGCAACATGAACGTCAACGAAGTGATCGCCGGGCGTGCCAACGAACTGGCCGGCAAGGGCCGTGGCGGCAAGGCGCCGGTGCACCCCAACGACCACGTCAACCGCTCGCAGAGCTCCAACGACTGCTTCCCCACCGCCATGCACATTGCCGCGGCCCAGGCGGTGCACGACCAACTGCTGCCGGCGATCGCCGAGCTGTCCTCGGGGCTGGCCGAGCTGTCGGCGCGCCACCACAAGCTGGTGAAAACCGGCCGCACGCACATGATGGACGCCACGCCGATCACCTTCGGCCAGGAGGTGTCCGCCTTCGTCGCCCAGCTCGACTACGCCCAGCGCGCCATCCGCGCCACCTTGCCGGCGGTGTGTGAACTGGCCCAGGGCGGCACTGCCGTGGGCACCGGGCTCAACGCCCCGCACGGTTTTGCCGAAGCCATCGCCGCCGAGCTGGCGGCACTGTCCGGCCTGCCGTTCGTCACCGCGCCTAACAAGTTCGCCGCCCTCGCCGGCCACGAACCGCTGACCAGCCTGGCGGGCGCGCTGAAGACCCTGGCCGTGGCCCTGATGAAAATCGCCAACGACCTGCGTTTGCTGGGCTCGGGCCCACGTGCCGGGCTGGCCGAAGTGCGCTTGCCGGCCAACGAGCCGGGCAGCTCGATCATGCCGGGCAAGGTCAACCCGACCCAGTGCGAGGCGTTGTCGATGCTGGCCTGCCAGGTGCTGGGCAATGACGCGGCGATTGGCTTTGCCGCCAGCCAGGGGCATTTGCAGTTGAACGTGTTCAAGCCGGTGATCATCCACAACCTGCTGCAGTCGATCGAATTGCTGGCCGATGGTTGCCGTAACTTCCAGCAGCATTGCGTGGCGGGTATCGAGCCGGATGCCGCGCAGATGGCCGCGCACCTGGAGCGCGGGTTGATGCTGGTGACGGCGCTCAACCCGCATATTGGCTATGACAAGGCGGCGGAAATTGCCAAGAAGGCTTACAGCGAGGGCAAGACCCTGCGCGAAGCGGCGCTGGAGTTGAAGTACCTGACCAACGAGCAGTTCGACCAGTGGGTAAGGCCGGAGAACATGCTGGCGCCGGGGGGCAAGGGCTAAGCCAGGTATCAGGTCATTGTGGAAGCAACTGCCTTGCTCAACTTTTTAAAGACTGGCGCGATCCCTGTGGGAGCGGCCTTGTGTCGCGAAAGGGCTGCAAAGCAGCCCCAGCAATTTTTGCATCAAGGCTGAGATCCTGGGGCCGCTTTGCGGCCCTTTCGCGACACAAGGCCGCTCCCACAAAGAATGCGCAGGCCTAATGAACCTGGGCCAACCGCGCCCTGCGGGCGCGCCAGCCGGCCACCAGCGACGGCCCCAGCGCCACCAGCGCCGAGCCCAGCACCACCGTCACCGCCCCCACATAGCCCAGGGCATTGATGTCCTCGGCATGCACATACTCAGGCCATACCCAGGCCGCCAGCGCCACCGCCACGAAGGTCACCAGCGGGGTCAACGCCAGCGTGGCACTCACCCGCGACGCCTCCCAGTGCGCCAGAGCCTCGGCAAACGCGCCATAGGCCACCAGGGTGTTCAGGCAGCAAGCCAGCAACAGCCAGCCCTGCACCGGGGTCAGCTGCAACGCCTCCAGCGGGTGCACCCAGGGCGTGAGCAGCGCAGCACAACTGAGGTAGATCACCATCATCACTTGCTGCGAATGCCACACGGTCAGCAGCTGCTTCTGGCTCAAGGCGTAGAACACCCAGATGCTGGTGGCCAGCAGGATGGTCAGCACGCCGGTGGTGTAGGTACCCAGCGAGGTCAACAGCTCTGCCAGGCGCTGGTTGAAGAACAGGCCAAACCCACCCAGCAGAATCAACAGGCCCAGGCCCTGCCCCAGGCTGAAGCGCTCGCGGAACACGAACACACTGGCCACCAGCAACAGCACGGGGCCAATCTGCACCACCAGTTGCGCGGTGCCCGGGCTGAGCAGGTTGAGGCCGATCAGGTACAACACATAGTTGCCCATCAGGCCGAACACGGCCACCACTACCAGGCCCTTGCCCTTGGGCGCCAGTTTGCCAAAGGATGGCAAGCGCCGCTTGGCCCCCAGCCAGGCGAACAGCAGGCCACCGGAGACCAGCAGGCGGTACCAGGTGACAGTGACCGGGTCTACCACTTGCAGCACCTGCTTGAGCTTGATCGGCAAGATGCCCCAGAGCAGTGCGGTCAGAAGTGCCAGGAACAGGCCATAGCCCCAGCGGCCGGAAGTAGTGTGCATAAAGTCCTCGATCAAGCCCGTGGTGGGGGTGGTGGAATTCTACGGGCTTGGAGGGCGCGGGCGATGGCGAGTGCCGAGAAAAGAATTCATCAAGTCATTCTTCTGGGGCATGGCTTAGGTGCTGTATTGCCTGATCTGGCCTCTTCGCGGGTAAACCCGCTCCTACAGGATTACCACAGGCTCAAATACTGTGGGGTCCCTGTAGGAGCGGGTTTACCCGCGAAGAGGCCGGTACAGGCAACCTCAACCTCGGCTATTTCTTGTCCTTGGCAAACGCCGCCTCAAGCGCCTGGTTGAGGGTACGCAGCACCTTCACCCGCGCCCAGCGCTTGTCATTGGCCTCCACCAGTGTCCACGGCGCGATCTCGCTGCTGGTGCGGTCGACCATGTCGCCCACCGCCTGGGCATAGTCGTCCCACTTGTCGCGGTTGCGCCAGTCATCCTCGGTGATCTTGTAGCGCTTGAACGGGATCTGCTCGCGCTCTTCGAAGCGCTCCAGCTGGGTCTGCTGGTCGATCGCCAGCCAGAACTTGACCACCACCACACCGGCATTCACCAGTTGCTCTTCGAAATCGTTGATCTCGCTGTAGGCGCGCATCCAGTCGGCCGGGCTGCAGAAGCCTTCCACCCGCTCCACCAGCACCCGGCCATACCAGGAGCGGTCGAAGATGGTGAACTTGCCACGTGCCGGAATGTGCCGCCAGAAGCGCCACAGGTATGGCTGCGCGCGCTCGTCTTCGGTGGGCGCGGCAATCGGCACGATGCGGTACTGGCGCGGGTCCAGCGCCGCCGCCACGCGGCGGATGGCACCGCCCTTGCCAGCGGCGTCGTTGCCTTCGAACACCGCCACCAGCGCATGCCGGCGCATGCGCTTGTCACGCAACAGCCCGGCCAGGCGGGCCTGCTCGGTGACCAGTTGCTCCTGGTAGTCCTGCTTGTCCAGGCGCAGGGTCATGTCCAGGGCGCCGAGCAGGCTGCGCTGGTCGATGGCGCGGCCCAGCGGGGCGACGTTGCCTTGGTGCTTGCCTTTGGGGTTGTGGGCCAGTGCCGCCTGCAGGCTTTCCAGCAGGATGCGCCCTACCGCCAGGCTGCGGTAGTTCGGGTCGACGCCTTCGACGATGTGCCACGGCGCATAGTCGCGGCTGGTACGGCGCAGCACACGCTCGCCGAAGCGCACGAAGCGGTCATAGGTTTGCGATTGCTGCCAGTCCAGCGGGCTGATGCGCCAGCTGTGCAGCGGGTCGTCCTTGAGCGCCTTGAGGCGGGCCTTCATCTGCTTCTTGGACAGATGGAACCAGAACTTGATGATCAGCGCGCCTTCATCGCACAGCATCTGCTCCAGGCGCTCGGCGCCGGTGATCGCCTGGTCGAGCACGGCATCCTTGAACAGCCCGTGTACCCGCCCCTGCAGCATCTGGCTGTACCAGTTGCCGAAGAACACGCCCATCCGCCCTTTCGGTGGCAAGGCCCGCCAGTAGCGCCAGGCCGGGGGCCGGGCCAGCTCTTCGTCGGTCTGCTGGTCGAAGGTAAGCACATCGATCATGCGCGGGTCCATCCACTCGTTGAGCAGCTTGACCGTCTCGCCCTTGCCGGCGCCTTCGATGCCGTTGATCAGCACGATCACCGGGAAACGCGCCTGCTGCTTGAGTTCGTACTGGGCTTCGAGCAGGGCCTCGCGCAAAGCGGGTACCTCGGCGTCGTAAGCCTCCTTGTCGATGCTGTGGCCGATTTCGGCGGATTCGAACATGCACTGGCTCCCTCGATGGATAAGCAAGACTAGCGGATTTCATTTATGCCTGTACCGGCCTCTTCGCGGTGTAAACCCGCTCCCACAGGGATCGCATCAGGGCTGACAGGGGTGGCCACAAGATATGCAGCGCCTGTGAGACCGAGCGCCGCCCGCGCGGCGCATCGCGAGCTGGCGCTCGCTCCTACGTTTGTTTCGGGCCAATTATTCC
>NZ_JYKS01000001.1 GCF_000935045.1 Pseudomonas sp. 10-1B | reverse complement strand
GCCCTCAGTTTGCTGCGCGACAGCGCGGCGCCAAGGCGGCGGGTGGACTCTCATAGAACAACAGATAACTTATTGATTTAGCAGGGGCTCTGTGGGAGCGGGCGTGTCGAGGCGTCGAACCGCCGCGAACACCGGCGCAGCCGGTGCCATCCACCGCGTTGGATTCTTCGCGGGCGCGCCCGCTCCCACAGAGGCCGCGTCGCGCTTACGAATTGAGTTCTCTGCGCGACAGCGCAGCCCATAGGGCTGGGTGATCTCCCACAAGTACTGCGCAGGGCTTGAGGCAAGCAACCTGTGGGAACAACTGTCTTGTATTGCCTGGACTGGCCTCATCGCCGGCAAGCCAGCTCCCACAGGTATTGCACAGCGCTTGAGGCAGTAACCTGTGTGAGCAGCTGTCTTGTATTGCCTGGACCGGCCTTATCGCCGGCAAGCCAGCTCCTACAGGTACTGCGCAGGGCTTGAGGCCTACGCGATCGAGGTGGGAGCGGGTTCACCCGCGAAGAGGCCGGTGCAGGCTGTAGACTGTTTTCTTTGCAACTGCAGCTCAAGTACAGTCTGCCCCATGGACAAATACGCCCGCCGCCAGTGGCTCCCCCACGAAAAGCCCAGCCTGCCTGGCTCCCCTTCCACGCCCCTGCACACCCCGGCCAAGCGCCTGGCCTACGGCGTGGTCGGCCTGCTGGTGGCAGTCACCGGTGGCCTGGGCAACGCGCTGGTCACCGCCAACCTGATGTTCCTGCAAGGCGCCCTCGGCGCGACCACGGCGGAAATGGCCTGGCTGCCGGCCGCCTACGTGATGACCAACGTGTCCATCAACCTGCTGCTGGTGAAGTTCCGCCAACAGTTCGGCCTGCGCGCCTTCACCGAGGTGTTCCTGGTGCTCTATGCGCTGGTCACCTTCGCCCACCTGCTGGTCAACGACCTCAACTCGGCCATCGCCGTACGCGCGGCGCACGGCATGGTCGGTGCTGCGCTCAGCTCGCTGGGGCTGTACTACATGATCCAGGCGTTTCCGGCGCAATGGCGGCTCAAGGCCATGGTGCTGGGCCTGGGCGCCTCGCAACTGGCACTGCCACTGGCGCGGATCTTTTCCGAAGACCTGCTGCAAATCGCCGAATGGCGCGGGCTGTACCTGTTCGAGCTGGGCCTGGCACTGGCTGCACTGGGTTGCGTACTGATGCTCAAACTGCCCCCCGGTGACCGCTTCAAGACCTTCGAACCGCTGGACTTCCTGACCTTCTCGCTGATGGCCAGCGGCACCGCCCTGCTGTGCGCCGTGCTGTCGCTAGGGCGCATCGATTGGTGGCTGGAAGCGCCGTGGATTGGCGTGGCCCTGGCGGCCTCGATCGCTCTGGTCTGCAGCGGCCTGGCCATCGAGCACAACCGCCAGAACCCGTTGCTGATGACCCGCTGGCTGGGCAGCGGGGCAATCATACGCCTGGCCCTGTGCGTGGTGCTGATCCGCATGGTCACCTCGGAACAGTCCACCGGCGCTGTCGGTTTCCTGCAGGCGCTGAACATGGGCAGCGAACAGATGCGCACGCTGTACTGGATCATGCTACTTGGCGCGGTAGCCGGGCTGGCCAGCAGCGCCCTCACCATCAACCCTAACCATTTGGTGATCCCGCTGTTCGTCTCGCTGCTGGCCATGGCTGCCGGCGCGTTCATGGACAGCAGCTCCAGCAACCTCACGCGCCCGGCACAGATGTACTTCAGCCAGTTTCTGCTGGCGTTCGGCAGTACCTTCTTCCTCGGCCCGTCCATGGCCCTGGGTATCAGCCATGTACGCGCCAACCCACGCAACCTGGTGAGTTTTTCGGTGCTGTTCGGCATCTGCAACAACCTCGGCGGGCTGATTGGCACGGCACTGCTCGGCACCTTCCAGACCTGGCGGGAAAAATTCCATTCCAGCCACCTGATGGACCGCCTCAGCTACCTCGAGCCCCTGGTCCATGCCCGCGTGCAAAGCGGCAGCGCCGGTTACGGTGGCGTCATCGCCGACCCGGCCCTACGCAGCGAAGCCGGCATGCGCCTGCTGGCCAGCGCCGCCACCCGCGAAGCGAATGTCATGGCCTACAACGATGTGTTCGTGCTGATCGGCTGCATCGCTATCCTGACCATGATCTGGATCTGCATCCGTAGCACCTGGCTCTGGTACGCGAAACGCCAGGCCACTTCCACCGACTCCACCTCCGGCGCGCCCACCCGATGACCGACGATACCCGCACCACGACCACCACCGCCATCGCCGAAACCCCGGAAGGCGCAACACCGCCCAGCGAGCCGACCAGCCCGGTACGCACGCGGCGGCTGCGTATCCTGTCATCGGTCAGCTTCGCCAGCGTGGCCCTGGCCGGCATCCTGCTGGTGCTGTATGCCTGGCGCCTGCCGCCGTTCAGCAGTGCCATCGAAAGTACCGAAAATGCCTTGGTGCGCGGCCAGGTGACCATCATCGGCCCGCAACTCAGTGGCTACATCGTCGATGTGCCAGTGCACGACTTTCAGTTCGTCAAGGCCGGTGACCTGCTGGTGCAGTTGGACGACCGTATCTACAAGCAGCGCCTGGCCCAGGCCATCGCCCAGTTGCAGCAACAGCAGGCGGCGTTGGCCAACAACCTGCAGCAGCGCAACAGTGCCGAAGCGACCATTGCCCAGCGCCAGGCCGCTATCGGCGATGCTGCTGCCCAGGCGGCCAAGGCCAAAGCCGACCTTGGTCGCAACCAGGCGCTGGTCAACGACGGTTCGGTATCACGCCGTGACCTGGACCTGGCCCGTGCCAGCGAAGCCGCTGCAGTGGCCAACCTGGCCCAGGCCAGGGCGGCGCTGGAAATCGCCCGCCAGGACCGGGAAACCGTGGTGGTCAACCGGGCCGCGCTGGAGGCCTCGGTAGAAAACGCCAAGGCCGCCGTGGAACTGGCGCGCATCGACCTCGACAACACTCGGGTCACCGCCCCGCGCGACGGCCAGCTGGGGCAGATCGGCACGCGCCTGGGGGCCTATGTCAACTCCGGCGCACAGCTGATGGCACTGGTGCCCGACACCCTGTGGGTGATCGCCAACATGAAGGAAACCCAGATGGCCAATGTGCGCATCGGCCAGCCGGTGAGTTTTACCGTGGATGCCCTGAACCACCTGAAACTGCGGGGGCATGTGCAGCAGATTTCGCCGGCTACCGGGTCGGAGTTCGCCTTGCTGCAGGCCGACAATGCCACCGGCAACTTCGTCAAGATTGCCCAGCGCATTCCAGTGCGTATAACCGTGGATGCCGACCAGGCCGAGGCCAGGCGCTTGCGGCCGGGGATGTCGGTGGTGGTCAGTATCGATACCCGCGGCGAACAGTGATGTTGCCTTCAATGGCCCTATCGCCGGCAAGCCGGCTCCCACAGGGAATGCACAGGCCTTGAGGTATCCACTGCACCTGGTGGGAGCCGGCTTGCCGGCGATAGGGTCGATGAAGCACCCGCAGAGATGCCGTCTTGCCACGATTGCGCCGCTCTAGACCGTGGGTTCTAATCCTCGGCCACCGGTTTTATCTTCGCAATTCAAGGAAGTTTCATCATGTACAGGAAGATCGTGCCGCTGGCGCTGTTGGCAACCCTGGCCGGTTGCTCGGGCAGCGAGGACACCAGCGAGGCCAGTTTCCACAAGGCTGCCCAGGCCTACCTCGACACCCAGTACCCGCACTGCTTCGTCATCAGCTCATTCCCCGCCAGAACCCAGGACTTCGACCTCCACGGCACCAACAAGGCGTTGCATGCCCTGGCCCAGGTGGGCGTGGTCAGCGAAAAGGAGATCTCGCGCACAGAGGTGCCTGCCCGCCTGTGGCAGCCGGCACGCACCGACATCTACTATGCCTATGACCTCACCGACGAAGGCCGCAAGTATTACCAGGCGGGTAACGGGCTGTGCTTCGGCAAGGCGCAGGTCACGGCCATCGAGCAGTTCAGTGAGCCAAGCGAGGTGACGGGGCAGAAGATGTCGCGTGTGACGTATGCCTACAAGATCACCGGGTTACCGGCCTGGGCTGGCAATGCAGAGGTCAAGGCCAGCATTGCCGAGCTGGGCAAGGCGCTGGCCAGCAATGACACGCCACTCAAGGAAACCCAGGCGATGGTGCTCACCAGCCAGGGTTGGGTGCATGAGCGCTTGCTTGGCAAATAGCGATGTCCTGTACTGGCCTCTTCGCGGGTAAACCCGCTCCCACAGGTTTGGCGCGGGAGCCGGAAAAGGCGATAGGGCTGGTACAGGGTCACATCCACCAGGCCAGCACCACCGGCAACCAGGCAAATGACAGCACCGTCGAACACATCACCAGGTTCGCCACCTGCTCCGGCTCGCGATTGGCCCGCACCGCCATCAGGTAGTTGAACACCGCCACCGGCATCGCCGACTGCACCACCAGCACCGCGCGCTCCAGGTTATCCATGCCCAGCGCCGCGCCCACCGCCCAACCCACCGCGGCCCCCAGGCCGATGCGCAACCCACCCAGCAGCATGCCGCTGCCTACATGACGCAGGCGAATGCTGGCCAGCGACACCCCCAGGGTCAGCAGCATCAGCGGGATGGTCATGCCGCCCAGCAGGTCTGCCGTGTTGGCCAGCCAGCGCGGCAATTCGAAGTCGAGGAAGATGATCGGCATGGCACCGGCCAGGCTGATCACGATGGGGTTGCGCAGCAGTGCCTTGAGCGAAGCCGCAGTGCCGGAGATGGCCATGCCGAGGGTGAACTGCACGATAGACAGGGTCAGGAAGAACGCCACGGCCAGGGCCAGGCCGTGTTCACCGAAGGCGTACAGGCTGATCGGCAGGCCCATGTTGCCGGTATTGGGGAACATGAACGCCGGCAGCAGCACCCGCCAGTGCATGCCCGAGGCGCGACACACCAGCATGCCGGCCAGGGCCATGCCCAGGGTGCACAGCAGGCAGGCCATGGCCATGCTGGTGAAGGCGTTGGGGTTCAGTTCGGTGCGGCTGAGGGTGGACAGCACCAGCGACGGCGTGCCGATAGTCATCACTACCCGGGCGATGAATTCGGTGGGGTAGTCCAGGCCCCTGCGGGCCCAGGCATAGCCGATGCCGGCGACGATGAAAACCGGGGCCAGGACTGCGAACAGCGAAGCGAACATAGGGCCTTCCTTGGAGGGTGTCTGGGCGGAATTATGCCGTAATCGGTGAGATTGCTGGGTCTCTGTGGGAGCGGGCACGCCCGCGAACACCGGCGCAGCCGGTGCCAGCCACCGCGCTGGACTCTTCGCGGGCACGCCCGCTCCCACAGAGACCGCATCGCGCTGTCGCGATGGGCTGCGCAGCAGCCCCAAGATGTCTGCCAAAGACACATTCGTGTCGCCCGCAGACTGCGGCGTCTCGTCGCACACCCAAGCCCCTTGGGCAAAACCGCCCAAGCCCGTAGAATCGCGCGTCCTTTTCGCCCGTCGCCTTGAACGGTGGCATCCAGCCCAGGCACACCCGTGCAGCACTCGGCCCATTTGGGTCGAGCCCGCGTGCGCGTCCGAAAAGGCGCTCATTCCGCTCTTCCTACTTGAGGTACATATGTCTCCGCGTTTGCTGGCCATGGCGCTGGCGCCCCTGCTCGGGCTGTTCATCATCGCCCTGGGCAACGGCTTCATGTCTTCCCTGACCACCCTGCGCCTGGGCGCTGCCGGTGAGTCGGCAACCACCATTGGTATCGTCTCGTCGACCTACTTCATCGGCCTGACCCTCGGTGCAATCTTCAACGACCGGCTGATCCTGCGCATCGGCCATATCCGCGCCTACACCAGCTTCGCTTCGCTGATCGGCGTGACCATTTTGCTGCAGGGGCTGTTCTACGACGCCACCTGGTGGTCGGTGCTGCGCCTGATCAACGGCTGGGCGGCCGTGGGCGTATTCCTGGTGATCGAAAGCTGGCTGCTGCTGGCCGGTGACGCGAAGATCCGCGGCCGCCTGCTGGCGCTGTACATGATCGCCTTCTACGGCGCCGGGGTGATCGCCCAGGCCGGGCTTGGCGAAATCACCCAGCTGGGTGACACCGCACCGTTCATGCTGGCCGGCGTGCTCGCCGCGCTGTCGGTACTGCCGATCGTGATCCTGCCGCGCGTGTCGCCGTTGCTGGAGCAGGTCGAACCGCTCAAGCCCCGCCAGTTGCTGGGCGTGGCGCCGTCCGGCCTGGTCGGCTGCTTCGGCTCGGGTGTGGCCATTGCCGGCATCTATGCCCTGCTGCCGCTGTACCTGCAGCGCATTGGCCTGGAAGTGGGTGAGGTCGGCAACATGATGGCCTGGGTGATCCTCGGTGCCATGCTGCTGCAATACCCGGTCGGGCGCTGGTCCGACCGCAAGGACCGCCTCGATGTGCTGCTCGCCCTTGCCGCATTGTGCGTTGTACTGTCGCTGGTCACGGTATTCCTGCCGTCTGACTCGGTGCTGCTGCCGGCCATGCTGTTCCTGCTCGGCGGTGGGGTGTTCACCCTGTACCCGGTGGCGGTCAGCCATGCCGCCGACCGCGCGCCCTCCGATGCGCTGGTGCCGATGATCCAGGGCCTGCTGCTGATCAACTCGCTGGGGTCGGCCATGGCGCCGGTGGCGATCTCGCCGATGATGACCAAATTCGGCGAGGCCGGGCTGTTCTGGGCGTTTGCCGTGGTCAACCTGTGCATGGTGGCGTTCTTCCTGTGGCGCCGTGGCAAGCGCCCAGCGGCCGAGCACCCGGCACCGTTCACCGCCTCGACCACCTTCTCGCCGACCGGCGCCGAACTGCGGGTGACCGAAGACCTGATGCATGCGGCGCAAGAGCATCCGCCGCTGGAGCCAGTCGAGCCTGTGCAGGCTCCCCGCAGCGAAACTCACTGAGCCAAAGGGCTGCTGCGCAGCCCAATCGCGGGCAAGCCGGCTCCCACAGGTTCACACATGCCATGACTGTGGGAGCAACTGTCTTGTATTGCCTGGACTGGCCTCATCGCCGGCAAGCCGGCTCCCACAGGTACTGCATAGGGCTTGAGGCCTATGCGGTCGAGGTGGGAGCTGGCTTGCCGGCGATTGGGCCGCATAGCGGCCCCCGGCCCAGTGACCGCTCGTCGCCCGGAAGGCACGCCACCGCCAGCCTCCAGCCAAACGAATGACAGATCATCCGCAAAGGAGACGTTCCATGATCCGCATTCGCCCCCTCTCACTGGCCCTCGCCCTGGCCCTGGCCACGCTCTCCGGCACCAGCTTCGCGGCTAGCGAAAGCACCAATACCGACACACGCCCGCAAACCGACCAGTCCGGGGGCAAGACCGCCGGTGAAGGCAGCAGCGTCAACAGCCCAGGCAGCAGCAAAGGTAACGACAGTAGCGACACCGGTAGCAACACCGACGCCGCCGACGGTGCCAGTGGCGGCTCCAACAGTACCGGTGAAGCCACCGGCTCGGGTGCCGGGCACAGCGGTGGTACCGCCGAGGACCAGGACAGCCATTGACGCTGCCGTGGACTACACTGCGGCGCAACGCCCTGCCAAGGATTCGCCATGAACCTCAAGCCCTGGCTGTTCGCCGCCCTGCTGCCGTGCAGTGCCATTGCCGCCGGCAACCAAGGCGCACTGTCGATCAGCTCCTCGTCGTTCACCGATGGCGGTGTGATCGCCTTGCAACAGGTTGGCCCGGACCCGGCCTGCGGCGCTGGCGAAGAGCGCACCCCGCAACTGAGCTGGGACAACCTCCCCGCGGGCACCCAGTCGCTGGCCCTGGTGATGTTCGACCCTGACGGCGGCAAGGGCATCGGCGTGGTCCACTGGATTGCCTACAACATCGACCCGGCCCAGGATGGGCTGAAGGAAGGCGCGGCCGGGATTACCGGGCAAGGCGTGACGGTGGGGCGCAACTCGCGTGGCACCCTCAGCTACCGAGGCCCCTGCCCACCCGCTGGCGACAACCCGCACCACTACGCGCTGACGCTGATCGCCACCGACCTGCCGCTGGGCACCCTGCCAGAAGGCCTGGACCGCAACGGCTTGCTGGAGTTGCTGCAAGGCCACGCACTGGGGGCGCAAAGTTTGGTCGGGCGCTATGGTCATTGAACCCATTGGTACAAAATAAATGATCGTCTCCATAGTATTTATCCATTGAATGGCCTGCCCGAACTGAAGTAAGCTCGGGCTCATTCACTGGAGAGCAACATGCCGAAACACACCCGCAACCACGCCAACCACACCGGTCGCAGCCTGCGTCCAGTGCTGGCCGTTGCCGGCTGCGTGGCACCTGCCAGCTATTACTTCGGGTATTGGTTTAGCCACTAGGCGCCGATACCCACCCGGCGCCCACCTTCGAGGGGCCGCCGAACATGAGAATACTCAAACCCCCGGTCGGCTCCCCGACCGGGGGTTTTGCTTTTCAGGCCCTGGAACAACACCGATTCACATTGAGGACAGATTCATGAACTACGCCACTTATTACTACGCAAACACCTACGCCTGGCGATTTAGCCAATCCCGTTCGGGCCAGCCTGCCGCCTCCGTTCGGTCTTGCACAGGTGGCAATGCAGCAGCCAATACGAATTCAACGATCTGTCGAACACCTCGATAGGGCCGACCACGCGGGCCAGAACCCGCCGTCCGCCCAGGGAACATACGCCATGCAAGCTTCCAACCTCGCCCTGCCCCTGACCCAGCCGCAAGCGGCCAACACCACCGTCAGCAAGCGCCTGCCCAACCCACACCTGCTCAAGCAGCAGATGCCGCTGTCCAGCGAACTTACCCAGCAAGTCCAGGCCCACCGCCAAGCCATCCGCGACATCCTCGAAGGCCGTGACCAGCGCCTGCTGGTGATCGTTGGCCCGTGCTCGATCCACGACCCGCGCTCGGCCCTGGAATACGCCGACCGCCTGGCCGCCCTCAGCCGCGAAGTCGACGACAAGCTGCTGCTGGTGATGCGCGCCTACGTCGAGAAACCCCGCACCACGGTGGGCTGGAAAGGCCTGGCCTACGACCCGCACCTCGATGGCAGCGACGACATGCACGCAGGCATCGCCTTGTCCCGCGGGCTGATGCTGAGCATGATCGAGCGCGGCCTGCCGGTTGCCACCGAGCTGCTGCAGCCCATGGCCGCCGGCTACTTCGATGACCTGCTGGCCTGGGCTGCCATTGGCGCCCGCACCACCGAATCGCAGATCCACCGCGAAATGGTCAGCGGCCTGGAACTGCCAGTGGGCTTCAAGAACGGCACCGACGGCGGTATTGCCATCGCCAGCGACGCCATGCGCAGCGCCGCCCATCCGCACCGCCACTTCGGCATGGATGCACAGGGCCACCCGGCGATCATCGAGACCCTGGGCAACCCGGACACGCACCTGGTACTGCGCGGCGGCCACAAGGGCCCTAACTACGATGCCAACAGCATCGCCATGGCCCGCCAGGCGCTGGCCAAGGCTGGGCTGCAGGCACGGATCATGGTCGATTGCAGCCATGCCAACAGCGGCAAGGACCCGGCGCGCCAGCCCGCCGTATTCAACGAGGTGCTGGAGCAGCGCCTGGCCGGCGACCGCTCGCTGGTCGGCGTGATGATCGAGGGGCACCTGTTCGATGGTTGCCAGGCGCTGGGCAAGGGCGCGTTGAAATACGGCGTGTCGATCACCGATGGCTGCCTGGGCTGGGCCTCGACCGAAACCCTGTTGCGCGAGGCGGCACAAAAACTGTAGTACCGGTCTGTAAACCCGGTGAGACATTTCGCAGACAAATGCGCTAGGCTTGCTTTTTTACCCCAAGGAGCAGTACCCATGGCACGTGCAACCGCCCGCCACATCCTGGTCAGCAGCGAAGAGAAATGCAACGAACTGAAAGCCCAGATCGAAGCAGGTGCCGACTTCGCTGAAATCGCCAAAGCCAACTCCACCTGCCCGTCCAGCCGCCAGGGCGGCGACCTGGGCTCGTTCGGCCCAGGCCAGATGGTCAAGGAATTCGACACCGTGGTGTTCAGCGCCCCGGTCAACACCGTGCAAGGCCCGGTGAAGACCCAGTTCGGCTATCACCTGCTGGAAGTGACCAGCCGTCAGGACTAAGTCATCGCAGCCGATGAAGGTCCCTGTGGGAGCGGGCTTGCCCGCGAATAGGCCAGATCAGGCAACCCCGCTGTCTGGCCTGACGCATTCGCGGTTGAACCCGCTCCCACAGGTTCTGCGTTGCCTGCTACTGCTTGGTCTTGCCTGCAACACCCACGCCGCCCCCACCCATGCCCTCACCGTCTACGGCGAAGCCCCCCGCTACAGCGAAACCTTCCGCCATTTCGACTACGTAAACCCCGACGCACCCAAGGGCGGCATGCTGCGCCGTTCGGCCATCGAGATCGGCCAGTTCGACCATATTCTGCCGTACATCGACAAAGGCATCGGCGTCAGCGAGGTCGATGGCCTGCTGTATGCGCCGCTGGCTGTGCGTTCATTCGACGAGCCCTATACCGTCTATGGCCTGATCGCCCGGCGCATGGAGCGTGGCCCGGATGATGCCTGGCTACGCTTCGAGATCGACCCGCGTGCCACTTTCGCCGATGGCAAGCCAGTGCGCGCCGAGGACGTACGCTTCACTTTCGAGTTGCTGATGAGCAAGGGCAGCCTCAAGTACCGCACCCTGTTCGCCAATGTCGCTGGCGTTACCGTCGAAACTCCGCAACGCGTGCGCTTCGACTTCAAGCCCGACCATGGCCGCACCCTGGCGCTGGACCTCGCCAGCCTGCCGGTGTTGCCCGAACACGACTGGCAGCAGCGCGACTTCGCCAATGGGGCCGGCTTCGACAAGCCAGTCGGCAGCGGGCCGTACCGTATCGGCCGTATCGACAACGGCCGCAGCATCACCTTCGAACGCGACCCGAACTGGTGGGCGCGCGACCTGCCGGCCAGCCGTGGCCGCTACAATTTCGACAGATTGCGCATCGAGTACTTCGGCGACACCGAAGTGGCGCGCCAGGTGCTGAAAGGTGGCGGCTACGACTACAACCGCGAGTTCTCCGCCACCGCCTACACCCTGGGCTACAACGGCGCACAGCTGGACGACGGCCGCCTGCAGCGCGCCCACCTGGGCCCGGCCAAGCCACAGGTTGCCCAAGGCTTCGTGTTCAACCTCGACCAGCCGCAGTTCAAGGACCGCCGCGTGCGCCAGGCGCTGGGCATGCTGTGGGACTACGAATGGAGCAACCGGCAGATGATGCGCAATATGTACATCCGCCAGCAGAGCGTGTTCTCCAATACCCCGTTGGCGGCCCGCCAATTGCCGGATGCCGACGAGCTGAAGCTGCTCGAACCGCTGCGCGGCAAGGTGCCGGATGAAGTCTTCACGACCGTGTTCACAGCCCCGATCACCGACGGTTCGGGGATCATCCGCAAGCAGCAGCTGCAGGCACTGGCCCTGCTCGAACAAGCTGGCTGGCACCCCGAAGGCGACCGCCTGGTGAATAGCCAGGGTACGCCGTTGGCGTTCACCTTCCTCAATGGCCAGGCAGGCATGGAGCGCCTGCTGCTGCCGTGGAAGCGCAACCTGGCACAGATCGGCGTGACCTTGAACATCCGCAATGTCGATTCAGCCCAATACGTCAACCGGCTGATGGCGCGTGACTACGACATGATCGTCACCGGCTACCCGGTCACCCTGTCGCCCGGCGCCGAGCTGTACAACTACTTCGGCTCGGCAGCGGCCCGCGACCCTGGCTCGAACAACCTGATGGTCCTGCGGGACCCCGCCGTGGACCGTCTGATCGACGGCCTGGTCCGCGCCGACACCCAGGCCGGCATGCTGCACCACGCCCATGCCCTGGACCGGGTGCTGCAATGGAATTACTACTGGATCCCCAACTACTACCCACCAGGCAGCTCCACCGTCTGGTGGAACCGCTTCGGCCTGCCCAAGGTCCAGGCCGCCTATGACGAAGGCCTGGACACGTGGTGGGAAGTCAGCCCCACCGCGCTGACCAATGCGCAAATGGCCGAACGCCGGAAGGCTGCACCATGACCACCTACATCCTGCGCCGCCTGTTGCTGATCATCCCGACGTTGCTGGCAATCCTGCTGGTCAACTTCGCTATCGTCCAGGCCGCGCCGGGTGGCCCGGTGGAACAGGCCGTGGCGCGCTTGCAGGGCATCGGTGGCGGCGCACCCGGCGCGCGGGCCGAGGTGGTACACGGTGAGTCACGCGCCACCCGCGGCCTGGACCCGAAGCTGATCGAAGAGATAAAGCGCCAGTACGGCTTCGACAAATCCGCCCCCGAGCGCTTGTGGCTGATGCTCGGTCAGTATGCCCGGCTCGACTTCGGCAACAGCTTCTTCCGCGGCGCCAAGGTCACCGACCTGATCCTCGACAAGCTGCCGGTTACCCTGTCGCTGGGCTTATGGGCCACGCTGATCACCTATCTGGTGTCGATCCCGCTGGGCATTCGCAAGGCGGTACGCCACGGCAGCCATTTCGATGCCTGGAGCAGCGCACTGATCGTGATCGGCTATGCCCTGCCCTCGTTCCTGTTCGCCCTGCTACTGATCGTGCTGTTCGCCGGCGGCACCTCGCTCAACTGGTTCCCGGTACGCGGCCTGGTCTCGGACAACTTCGACGAGCTCAGCCTGCTGGGCAAGGTCGCCGACTATTTCTGGCACTTGGTACTGCCGGTCGGCGCCTTGGTGATCGGCGGCTTCGCCACCCTCACGCTGCTGACCAAGAACGCCTTCCTCGACGAGATTTCCAGGCAATACGTGGTCACCGCCCGTGCCAAGGGCCTGAGCGAGCGCCGCGTGCTATATGGCCACGTGCTGCGCAATGCCATGCTGCTGGTGGTGGCCGGGCTGCCGCAAGCGCTGATCACGGTGTTCTTCGCCGGCTCGTTGCTGATCGAGGTGATCTTCTCGCTCGATGGCCTGGGCCGCATGAGCTACGACGCGGCGGTGTCACGGGATTACCCGGTAGTGTTCGGCACCCTGTTCATCTTTACCCTGGCGGGCCTGTTGATCCGCCTGATCGGGGACCTGTCGTATACCCTGCTCGACCCGCGTATCGACTTCGACACGAGGGCACACTGATGCTGTCGCCGGTATCGCGCCGTCGCCTGCAACGCTTTCGCCGCAACCGCCGCGGCTGGGTCTCGCTGTGGCTGTTCGCCGGCGTGCTGCTGCTAAGCCTGGGCGCCGAGCTGGTGGCCAACGACAAGCCGCTGCTGCTGGGCTACAAGGGCGAGCTGTACGTGCCGGCGCTCAAGCGTTACACCGAGCAGCAGTTCGGTGGCCAGTTGCCGTTTCAACCAGACTACCGCAGCGCCTATGTGCGCCAGCTGATCGAGCACCAGGGGGGCTGGATGCTGTTCGCGCCAATCCCGTTCAGTGCCGACACCCCCAACTACGACCTGCAGGTGCCCACGCCCAGCCCGCCCAGCGCGAGCAACTGGCTGGGCACCGACGACCAGGGCCGCGACGTGCTGGCCCGGGTGCTGTACGGCACGCGGGTGTCTTTACTATTCGCCTTTGCCCTGACCGTGGTCAGCGTGCTCATCGGCGTGGCTGCCGGTGCCCTGCAGGGCTACCACGGCGGTTGGGTCGACCTGCTCGGCCAGCGCTTGCTGGAGGTGTGGTCAGGGTTGCCGGTGCTGTACCTGCTGATCATCCTCAGTGGTTTTGTCGAGCCGGACTTCTGGTGGCTGCTGGGGATCATGGCGCTGTTCTCCTGGCTGACCCTGGTCGATGTGGTGCGCGCCGAATTCCTGCGCGGGCGTAACCTGGAGTATGTGAAGGCCGCCCGGGCATTGGGTTTACCGGACAGCCAGGTGATGCTGCGGCACATCCTGCCCAATGCCATGAATGCGACGCTGACCTATGTGCCGTTCATGCTGACCGGGGCAATTACCACCCTGACTGCGCTGGACTTTCTTGGCTTCGGCATGCCGGCGGGTAGCGCCTCGCTGGGTGAGCTGGTGACCCAGGGCAAGCAGCACCTGGAGGCGCCGTGGCTGGGCTTTACCGCATTCTTCGCGCTGGCGGTGATCTTGTCGTTGCTGGTGTTCATCGGTGATGCCTTGCGTGAGGCGTTCGACCCCAGAGGTTAGATTTTTCAAGCCTGGCCTCTTCGCGGGCTTGCCCGCTCCCACAGGAATTGCACAAAACTTGAGAGTTGTGGGGTACCTGTGGGAGCGGGCAAGCCCGCGAAGAGGCCGGGCCTGCTTATACATGATTCAGGATTTCTACCCATGCACGACAGCGACAGCCTCAAGGACTACCCCCAGGTACGGCAACTGGCAATCCGCTCACTGTTCGAGATCATCGAGCAGTCCAGCGAAGGCACGGTGATCGTCGACCGCCAGGCGCGCATCGTTTGGATGAACGAACGCTACGCCCGTCGCTTTGGCCTGGCCGACGCTGCCAGTGCCATCGGCCAGCCATGCGAGGCAGTGATCCCGGGCAGCCTGATGCGCGAGGTGGTGAGCAATGGCCGGCCAATCCTGCTGGATATGCTCGACACCCCCAATGAGCCACTGGTGGTGATGCGCCTGCCGATCCACGACGACCAGGGCGCGCTGATCGGTGCCATCGGCTTTGCCCTGTTCGATGAGCTGCGCAGCCTGTCGCCGCTGCTGAAACGCTATTCGAGCATGCAGCAGGAGCTGGCCTCGACCCGCTCGCAGTTGCGGGCCCGCCAGGCCAAATACAGCTTTGCCCAGTTCGTGGGTACCAGCAGCGCCAGCCTGGAAGCCAAGCGCCGCGCCCGGCGCGGCGCGGGCAGCGATTCGCCAGTATTGCTGTTGGGCGAAACCGGCACCGGCAAGGAACTGCTGGCCCACGCCATCCACGCCGCATCGGCACGGGCGCACAAGGCGTTCGTCAGCATCAACAGCGCGGCGATCCCCGAAACGCTGCTGGAAGCCGAATTCTTCGGCACCGCCCCCGGCGCCTTCACCGGTGCCGACCGCAAGGGCCGCAGCGGCAAGCTGCAACTGGCCGAAGGCGGCACGTTGTTCCTCGACGAGATCGGCGACATGCCGTTGGCCCTGCAAAGCAAGCTGCTACGGGTGCTGCAGGAGAAGGAATACGAGCCGGTCGGTTCGAACCAGATGCTGCGCAGCGATGTGCGCGTCATTGCCGCCACTTCCATCGACCTGCAGGCTGCCATCGCCCGTGGCGCGTTCCGCGCCGACCTGTATTACCGGCTGAATGTGCTGCCGATCGAAGTACCGCCGTTGCGGCAAAGGCTGGAAGACCTGCCGGCGCTGTGCGAGGCGATTCTGGGCGAACTGGGCAGCCAGTACGAGCTGGAGGCCGAAGCGCAGCAGTTGCTGGCGCGGCATGCCTGGCCGGGGAATATTCGTGAGCTGCGTAACGTGCTGGAGCGGGCGACCCTGCTGGCGGATCAGCCGCGGCTGGGAGTGGCGGATTTGCGCGCGGCGTTGGGGCCGTTGAGCCCGCTGGTTGAAGCGCCGGTGCGGCAGACCTACCGAGAGGCGTGCGAGGAGTTCGAGCGCAAGTTGATTGCCGGGGCGTTGGCCGAGCATGAGGGAAATGTACCGGAGGCTGCGAGGGCGTTAGGGCTGGGGCGATCGACCCTGTACAAGAAGATGGCGGCGCTTGGTCTCTGATTGGAGATTCTTGTTTCTGATTCGAGATTGCCGCGAGGGCTGCGCCCTCGATCGCGACGCAAGGCCGCTCCCACAGGAGAGCGCGTTCTATCCTGTGGGAGCGGCCTTGTGTCGCGATGGGCCGCAAAGCGGCCCCAAAATCTCAAAACAGAGACAAAAATTCGACAACATAGAAAATATCTTTATAAATCAATAACTTAATTATTGGCACGATTCCCGCTATCTCCTGCTCACCGATAAAAACAAGACTCACCCAGGAGACCCACCCCGATGACCGTGCTCATCGCCCTCGCCGCTCTGGCCCTGCTGATGCTCGCTGCCTACCGCGGCTATAGCGTAATCCTCTTCGCCCCCATCGCCGCGCTCGGCGCGGTACTGCTCACCGACCCGTCCGCCGTGGCCCCCGCGTTCACCGGGGTGTTCATGGAGAAAATGGTCGGCTTCATCAAGCTCTACTTCCCGGTGTTCCTGCTGGGCGCGGTGTTCGGCAAGCTGATCGAGTTGTCCGGCTTCTCCCGCTCGATCGTCGCCGCCGCCATCCGCCTGCTCGGCACCCGCCAGGCAATGCTGGTGATCGTACTGGTCTGCGCGCTGCTCACCTACGGCGGCGTCTCGCTGTTCGTGGTGGTGTTCGCGGTGTACCCGTTCGCCGCCGAGATGTTCCGCCAGAGCAACATCCCCAAGCGCCTGATCCCGGCGACCATCGCCCTGGGCGCGTTCTCGTTCACCATGGATGCCCTGCCCGGCACTCCGCAGATCCAGAACATCATCCCCAGCACCTTCTTCAACACCACCGCGTGGGCCGCCCCCTGGCTGGGCCTGATCGGCACCCTGTTCGTGTTCTGCGTCGGCATGGCCTACCTGCAGCGCCAGCGCAACAAGGCCCAGCGCGCCGGCGAAAGCTATGGCGACAACCTGCGCAACGAACCGGAAACCGCCGCCGACCTGGCCTTGCCCAACCCCTGGCTGGCCCTTTCGCCGCTGGTGCTGGTGGGGGTGATGAACCTGCTGTTCACCCACTGGATCCCGCACTGGTACGGCGCCAGCCACAGCCTGCAACTGCCGGGCATGAACGCGCCGGTGCAAAGCGACGTGGCCAAGCTCACCGCCATCTGGGCGGTACAGGCGGCGTTGCTGGTGGGCATCCTGATGGTGCTGGTGTGTGCCTTCGGCGCCATCCGTACGCGCCTGGCGGAAGGCACCAAAAGCGCCGTCAGTGGCGCCTTGCTGGCGGCCATGAACACCGCCTCGGAATACGGCTTTGGCGCGGTGATCGCCTCGCTGCCGGGCTTTTTGGTGTTGGCCGATGCCCTGCGCGGCATCCCCAACCCGCTGGTCAACGAGGCCATCACCGTGACCTTGCTGGCCGGTATCACCGGCTCTGCCTCGGGCGGCATGAGCATCGCCTTGGCCGCCATGGGCGACAGTTTCATCGCCGCCGCCAATGCCGCCAACATCCCGCTCGAAGTGCTGCACCGGGTTGCCGCCATGGCCAGCGGCGGCATGGACACGCTGCCGCACAACGGCGCGGTGATCACCTTGCTGGCGGTGACCGGCCTGACCCACCGCGAGGCCTACAAGGACATTTTCGGTATTACCCTGATCAAGACCCTGGCGGTGTTCGTGGTCATCGCCACGTTCTACGCCACCGGCATCGTCTAAGGAGCTTTGCATGACCCTCAAAGGCAAGACCGCACTCGTCACCGGTTCCACCAGCGGCATTGGCCTGGGCATCGCCCAGGTGCTGGCCCGCGCTGGCGCGAACATCGTGCTCAACGGCTTTGGCGACCCCGCACCGGCACTGGCCGAGATTGCCCGGCATGGGGTGAAGGCGGTCCACCACCCGGCCGACCTGGCGGAGGTGGCCCAGATCGAAGCCCTGTTCGCCTTGGCCGAGCGCGAGTTCGGTGGCGTCGACATCTTGGTCAACAACGCGGGTATCCAGCATGTGGCACCGGTGGAGCAGTTCCCAGTGGAAAGCTGGGACAAGATCATCGCCCTCAACCTGTCGGCCGTGTTCCATGGCACGCGCCTTGCCCTGCCTGGCATGCGCACGCGCGACTGGGGGCGCATCATCAACATCGCCTCGGTGCATGGCCTGGTCGGCTCGACTGGCAAGGCGGCCTACGTGGCGGCCAAGCATGGCGTGGTCGGCCTGACCAAGGTGGTGGGCCTGGAAACCGCCACCAGCCATGTCACCTGCAACGCCATCTGTCCGGGCTGGGTGCTGACCCCGCTGGTGCAGAAGCAGATCGACGATCGTGCCGCCAACGGTGGCGATCCGCTGCAAGCGCAGCATGATCTGCTAGCGGAAAAGCAACCATCGCTGGCCTTCGTCACCCCCGAACACCTGGGCGAGCTGGTACTATTCCTGTGCAGCGAGGCCGGTAGCCAGGTTCGCGGTGCCGCCTGGAACGTCGATGGTGGCTGGTTGGCCCAGTGACGGGCGGCCTGGGCCTGGCGGCGGTCTTGCATTCGTTTATCTGCAAGGAGGCCCTATGCGCCCAACCCCAATGACCGCGATTCTGGCCCTGACGCTGGCTGCCGCCGCCCCCGCGATGGCTGCCAGCCTGAAGGACGTCGCGCCCTACCCCGAGGCGGAAAAAGGCTTCACCCGGCAGGTCATCCACCTGCCGGCCCAGGCCGACGAATCGGCCTACCAACTGGAAATTCTCGCTGGCAAGACCCTGCAGGTGGACTGCAACCGCCAGCGCCTGGGCGGCAGCCTGGAACAACGCACCCTGGAAGGCTGGGGCTATAGCTACTACCGGCTGGACAAGGTCAGCGGCCCGGCCAGCACGCTGATGGCCTGCCCGGACGGCAAGAAGACCGAGGCCTTCGTGCCGGTGGTCGGTGAAGGCTTCATGCTGCGCTACAACAGCAAACTGCCGGTGGTGGTGTATGTGCCCAAGGATGTTGAAGTGCGCTACCGCATCTGGTCGGCGTCGCAGGACGTGCAAAAGGCTAAAGTAGAGTAAACAGCGCCCGCTCGTGTGGGAGCAGCTGCCTTGTATTGCCTGCATGGCCTCATCGCCGGCAAGCCAGCTCCTACAGGTACTGCACAGGACTTGAGGCCTATGCGGGCGCTCCTACAGGGGATATGCGATACCTGTCCCACATAGAACACGCCCGCATCTGGCAGTAACAGGAGGTTCGGCATGAACGATGTGCTCTGGCGCCCCTCCACGGCGCAGGTCGAGGCCAGCCGGATGGATGCCTTCCGCCGCCAGGTCAACCTGCGCTACAACCTGCGACTCAACGACTACCAGGCGCTGCACCGCTGGAGCATCGAGCAGCGGGCCGCCTTCTGGCAAACCCTCGCCGACTATTTCCACGTCCACTGGCATACCGCGCCGAGCCAGGTGCTCAGCGAAGGGCCACAAATGCCCGATGCCCAGTGGTTCGCCAATGCCACCCTCAATTTCGCCGAACACCTGCTGCGCCGCCGCGACGACCGCCCGGCCGTGGTTGCCGTGCGCGAGGACGGCCAACGCCAGGTGCTCACCCATGCCCAGCTGGCCGCCCAGGTCGCCGGGCTGCAAACGGCGCTGAAGGCCGCCGGCATCGTCCCCGGCGACCGGGTGGCCGCCATCATGCCCAATACCTGGCAGACACTGGTCGCCATGCTCGCCTGCACCAGCCTCGGCGCGGTCTGGTCCACCTCCTCGCCCGAGTTCGGCGTGCACGGCATCATCGACCGCTTCGGCCAGATCGCGCCCAAGCTGCTGATCGTCTGCGCCGGTTACCAGTACGCGGGCAAGGACATCGACCAGGTGGACAAGGTCAACCAGGTGTGTGCGCAACTGCCTGGCCTGCAACGACTGATCGTGGTGCCGCATACCCGCAGCGGCACACGCGCCGACGAATTCCATGCGGCCAGCGTCAGCCTGTGGGATGACTTCTTCCAGCCCGGCGGCGACCCCCGGTTCACCCCGCTGCCCTTCGATCACCCGCTGTACATCCTCTATTCCAGCGGCACCACCGGTGTGCCCAAGTGCATCGTTCACCGCACCGGTGGCGTACTGCTGCAGCACTTGAAAGAGCACGGCCTGCACAACGACCTGAAGGCCGATGACGTGCTGTTCTACTACACCACCTGCGGCTGGATGATGTGGAACTGGCTGGTCAGCGGCCTCGCCGTTGGCGCCACGCTGGTGCTGTACGACGGCTCGCCGTTCCACCCCGGCCCCGCGCGGCTACTGGACCTGATCGACGCCGAGGGTATCCAGGCCTTCGGCACCAGCGCCAAGTACCTGGCGGCGCTGGAACAGGAAGGCCTCGAACCTGCCAACAGCCACCGCCTGACCAGTTTGCGGCTGCTGCTGTCCACCGGCTCGCCGCTGTCGGCACACAGCTATGACTATGTCTACGGCAAGATCAAGGCCGACCTGTGCCTGGCGTCCATGTCCGGCGGTACCGATATCGTCTCCTGCTTCGTGTTGGGCAACCCGACCCTTCCGGTACGCCGTGGCGAAATCCAGTGCAAGGGCCTGGGCATGGCTGTGGAAGTCTGGAACGAGCACGGCCAGCCGGTGCAGGACGAAAAAGGCGAACTGGTGTGCACGCGCAGCTTCCCCTGCATGCCGCTGGGGTTCTGGAACGACCCGGACGGCAGCCGTTACCACGATGCCTATTTCAGCCAGTTCCCTGGGGTGTGGGCGCAGGGCGATTATGCTGAACAGTGCGCCAGCGGCGGCCTGGTGATCCATGGCCGCTCCGATGCCGTGCTCAACCCCGGCGGTGTACGCATTGGCACGGCGGAGATCTACCGCCAGGTGGAAAAGGTCGAGCAGGTGCTGGAAAGCGTGGCCATCGGCCAGGACTGGAAAGGCGATGTGCGCGTGGTGCTGTTCGTCCGCCTGCGCGACGGCCTGCAGCTGGATGAGGCCCTGCGTCAGCAGATCCGCCAGGTGATACGCCAGTACACCACACCCCGCCATGTGCCGGCGGTGATCGCCCAGGTCAGCGACATCCCGCGCACCATCAGCGGCAAGCTGGTGGAGCTGGCGATTCGCAATGTGGTGCATGGCTTGCCGGTGAAAAACACCGACGCCCTGGCCAACCCGCAGGCGCTGGAGCAGTTTCGCGACCGCGCTGAGTTGCAGATCTGAGGTTCCGCGCGATCATTGTGGGAGCGGCCTTGCAGCCCTTTCGCGACGCAAGGCCGCTCCCACAGAATGGCCGCAACCCTTTCCAATCAGGCATAATGCGCGCCTTTTCGCCCCCGAAGCACAGGTACCCCCATGAAAGCCCAAGCCCGCCACATCCTGGTCAAGACCGCTGACGAAGCCGAAAAGCTCAAGCAGCGCATCGCCAACGGCGAGGCTTTCGATGTACTCGCGAAAAAGTTCTCCACCTGCCCCTCGGGCAAGCGTGGCGGCGACCTGGGCGAAATCCGCCCCGGCCAGATGGTCGGCGCCATCGACCAGGTGATCTTCAAGAAGCCCCTGCGCGTGGTGCATGGGCCGATCAAAAGCAAGTTCGGCTATCACCTGGTGCAAACCTTCTACCGCGACTGACGCACTGCCCCCCAGCGGCGTGGCCTGTTCTAGCGGCGCGCAGCCAGCAAACCGAGGCCGGCACAGCCCAGCAGGGAAGCGCTGACCCGGTTGAACAGCCGGCGCGGTGCAGGCTGGCTGAACCAGCGCTGCATATAGGCGCCCAGGCCCGCGTAGATGGCGATCGCCGCCCACTCCAGCAGCAGGAACAGCACGCCCAGCCAGAGGAATTGCTCGCTGACTGGCGTGGCGCTGCCTACCGAGACGAATTGCGGCAGAAAGGCCGTGAATATGAGAATCGCCTTGGGATTGCCGGCCGCCACCCAGAACTCCTGCCGAGCCAGGCGCCAGGTACCACGCGGATGATCGCCAGCCACCACGGCCTCGCCCACTGGTGCGCGCCACAGTTGCCAGGCGATGTAGAACAGGTACGCCGCACCTACCAGCTTGATGGCCAGGAACAGGTATTCACTGGTATGCAGCACCACGGCCAGACCCATCGCCGCAAGGGCGATCATGCCGCTGAAGGCGACGATACGCCCGCCGCCGGCCACGCAGGCCGTGCGCAGCCCATAGCGGCTGGCGTTGTGCAGCGACAGCAGGTTGTTCGGCCCCGGCGCCATGTTCAGGGCGAAGCAGGCGGGGATGAAAAGCAGCAGGCTTGAAAGGTCCATTCTTATTCCTCGGCAACAGGCGTCTATTTCGGCGTGTGCCGGCCCTGCGGTCAAGTTACAGCCAGCGATAAAAACTGTATGGGTACCTGCACCTGTTAATCTACCGGCGATACCGAGGACCTCATGATGCCCCGCTCCCACGCTGCGTTGTGGCGCGACCCGGCCTTGGCGCATGTCGAAAGCCGCCGCGCCTGCCATAGCCGGGCCTGCTACAAGGCCCACAGCCACCCGACGTTTTCCATCGGCGCGGTAGATGCCGGCCACAGCCATTTCAGCGGCGCCGCCGAAGGGCAGGAACGCCTGACACCTGGCACGCTGGTGCTGGTTCCCGCGCGCCGCGTGCACGCCTGTAACCCGGAGCCTGGCCAGGCGTGGAGCTATCAGATGCTGCATGTGGATGCCGACTGGCTGGCGCAGCTGCGCCTGGAATCGGGGCTGGGCCTTACCGGGCCCGCTGAGCCGGCGCGTATCTGCCGGGAGCCGCAGCTGTATCGACAATTCTGCGAGCTGAACAGCTTGCTGTTTTCCAGTGCCAGCAGCAGCGAGAAGGATGCGGCGCTGATCGCCTTTCTGGGTGACCTGGACTTTTCCGCGCATCCGCCGCTGGCGGCGGCACCAGCCTTGGCTGCGACTGCCTTGAGCGGGCTGGTCGCGCGGATCGAAGGCCAGGACCCGGCACAGTTGAGCCTGGAGGTGCTGGCCGCTGAGGCCGGGCTTGGGCGCTACCAGTTGATCCGTGCGTTTCGCGCGGCCACCGGGTTTACCCCGCATGCCTACCTGCTCAATGCCCGGGTCAACCGTGGGCGGCAGTTGCTCGGTGAAGGGCAGCCGCTGGCGGAGGTGGCCTACCAGCTCGGGTTCGCCGACCAGAGCCATTTTCAGCGGGTGTTCAAGGCCTATGTGGGGATGACGCCGGGGCAGTATCGGAATCAGCTTAGCCTTTGAGTTGCGGGCGCACACTATACCTGTGGGAGCAACTGTCTTCTATTGCCTGGACTGGCCTCATCGCCGGCAAGCCAGCTCCCACAGGTACCGCGCAGAATTCAGGAATTGCGCAGATCCCTGTGGGAGCTGGCTTGCCGGCGAAAGGGCCGCAAAGCGGCCCCAGATCTGCCGCAATATTCTTCAATACGCCCAACAAGCCCGGCAGCAGACTGCGTTTTTTTCCGCAGAGCTGCCCGCATGCAACAATTCCTGATCATCGCCCTCGCCCACTTCCTCGCCCTGCTCTCGCCCGGCCCGGACTTCTTCCTGGTCGCACGGACCTCGATCAACAGCGGCTGGCAGGTCGCCAGCGGCGCCTGCCTGGGTATCGCCCTGGCCAATGGCGCGTTCATTGCCATGGCCTTCACCGGCCTGTCGGTACTGCAGCAAGGCAGCCTGCTGTTCAGCACCCTGCAGCTGGCCGGCGCCGGCTACCTGCTGTACATCGGCGTGCTGTTCCTGCGCCATGCAGGGCAAACCAGCCTGGGCGCAGTCACTGCCAACCAGGCTGTGCAGGGCTGGTGGCGGGGGCTGGGCATGGGTTTGCTGTCCGGCATCCTCAACCCCAAGAACGCGCTGTTCTATGCCAGCCTGGCGAGCATGGTCGCCAGCACCAGCACCGGCTGGAAAGCGGCCTATGCACTGTGGATGTTCAGCATCGTGCTGCTTTGGGACCTGCTGGTCGCCGTGGCCATCGGCAACCCGCTGGTACTGCGGCGTTTCGCCCGCAGCCTGGCGTGGCTGGAACGGGCCTCGGGGGTCATGCTGGTGGTATTGGCCCTGGCGTTGCTGCTGCATATGGCGCGGGGCTGACCAGCGCCAGGGTGTGCATGTCCATCAGGCTGAAATGGCCGCTGGCCCAGCCGCCGGTGTCCAGGTGCCAGACATTGCCCAACTGCCTGGCCTGCAGTACCGGCGTGTGGCCAACCAGCAAGGCGCGCAGGCCCTTCACCGGCTGGGTGTCGCCCTCCTTCAGGCGCCGCCGTGACCACTGGCACACTTCGCGCACTTCGGGGTCGTCATCCAGCTCCAGCCAGGTACGCAGCATTTCCCAGTCGGCAAACGGGCTGTCGGCATGCAGCAAGCCAACCAGGCCATCGGCGGTTTCTACCTCCATGGCAATCGGCATATGCTCGAAACGCTCCACGAAACGCAATTGCTCGCCGGGCGGCATGTCGAGGAACCAGCCACCGCCGGCTGCGCGATACATGTCCAGATCGAGCCGCCCGCCCCGCAGACGAGTGATCGCAAGCGACTCATGGTTGCCTTGCACAGCATGGAACCAGGGCTGTGCCAACCATTGCAGCGCGGCTTCGCTGTGCGGCCCGCGGTCGACCAGGTCACCGACGCTGAACAGCCGGTCCACCGCAGGGTCGAAGCCCACTGTATCCAGGCATTGCTGCAGGCGCAGGAAGTGGCCATGGATATCCCCCACCGCCAAGTCCCGCCCGTGGGTATTGGCGGCTATCCGGCGAAACCGTTCCATTACAATCTTCCTCTGCTGGTAGCGCCGTGCCAGGGGTAAAATGAAGGCTCATGCAATCCGCCCCGGAGGTGCATCATGCGTACCACCCTCGTGTGTGCCGTGCTCATGGCGCTGTCACTGGACAGCATGGCACAAGGTGCCCCGGCCGCGCAGGTCGAGGTGCGTTTCGACCACCCGGAAAAATTCCGCGATGCCAGCCTCGACAGCCACGGTTACGAACGTGGCGCCGACGCCTATGTGATGAAAACCTTTACCCAATACCTGCAGAAGCTCGGCCAGCGCTACCTGCAACCGGGCCAGCAACTGGTCATCGACATCCGCGACATCGACCTGGCCGGGCGCTTCGAGCCCTGGCACGGCCAGGCCTACGATGTACGCTTCATGCGTGAGATCACCTGGCCGACCATCGACCTCAGCTACACCCTCAGCCAGCCGGGCAAACCCGACCAACAGGCCCAGGAACGGGTCAGCGACAAAATGTACCTCAGCCGCCCGGGCCGGGTCGCCAGCAGCAGCGACCGCCTGTATGCCGAAAAGGCCATGCTCGACGACTGGTTCCGCCAACGCTTCGCCGAGCACCCGGCCTCCTGAAAACCCTTCACTGGTACAGGCGTTGCTGCCGGTAGTATGCTCGGCCCTTCGACCTGTACCACGGAAGGACTCTTCATGAAACTGTGCGCCGTGCAACTGGCCTCGCTCAAGGGCGATTTGCCAGCCAATCTCGAACGCCACCTGGCCTGCATCGAGCAGGCTGCGGCTCTTGGCGCCGAACTGGTGGTATTTCCCGAACTGTCGCTGACCGGCTATCACCCTGCCCTGGCGCGCCAGGCCGCCCTGCCGGTCACCTCTGCGCGGCTGGACCCACTGCAGGCAGCCTGTGACCGCCTTGGCATCACCGTGGCCGTGGGCCTGCCACTGCCATCACCCGATGGCATTCGCATCGGCATGCCGATCCTGAGCCCCGAGGCGCCGCGTCAGGCGTATGCCAAGCGGCGCCTGCATGATGACGAACTGCCCTACTTCAGCCCTGGCGTTCAAGCGTTGCTGCTACAACTGGGCGAGCATCGGGTGGCGCCAGCCATCTGCTACGAATCGATGTTCATGGCACATGCGGCAGCGGCGCGGGAGCTCGGCGCCGATCTTTACCTGGTCAGCGTGGCGAAAACCGCCAAAGGCATCCGCGAGGGTTACACGCACTATCCCGAGGTGGCACGCGAGCTCGGCATGCCGGTGTTGCTGGCCAACTGCGTGGGGCCGGCCGACACCTTCATCGGTGCCGGCGGCTCGGCGGCCTGGGACAGCCAGGGGCGCTTGCTGGCCAGCCTGGACGACCACAGCGAAGGGCTGATCGTGCTGGACACCGCCAACGCCAGCGCCATGGCCCTGCCCCTGGAACCGCGCCCCACATGATTTATGTGTTTCTGGTGTTGCTGAGTTATGCCTGCACCTACTACCTGATCGGCTTGATCATCCGGGGGCAACTGGCCGATGTGGCCGAGGGCTTGCGCCAGCGGCCCGATGCACCGACACCCGGTGAATACCTGCGCGCGGTAAAGGCCCATGCGCGGCGGGCCCATCGGTACTACACCCTGGCGCTCGGTTCGGTGCTGGCAGTGCTGGCCTGCCTGGTCGCCAGCTGGTTCAGCTGACGCCTACAGGTCCAGTGCCAGGCTTTGCCGGCCCTCCAGCGCCAACAGGTACTGCTTGGCCGCCAGGCCACCGGCAAAACCGGTCAGGCTGCCCGAAGCGCCGATTACCCGATGGCACGGGGCGATGATCGAGATCGGATTGCGGCCATTGGCGGCACCTACCGCACGCACTGCGCTGGGGTTGCCGATCTGCCGGGCGATATCGCCATAACTGCGGGTTTCACCGAAGGGTATCGCCAGCAATGCAGCCCACACCTGGCGCTGGAACTCAGTGCCGGCAAAATCCAGCGCCAGTTCGAAGCGCTGGCGTTTGCCGCTGAAGTACTCACCGAGCTGGCGGGCTGCCTCCAGCAGGATTGGGCACTGGTCGTCACGGTGCAGGGCACCGAGGCGCACGCGGTTTTCCCGTTCTTCTTCCCACAACACCGCGGCCAGCCGCTCGCCACGGGCTACCAGGGTCAAGGTGCCGACGGGCGATTGCATGAAGGTGAATGCGCTGGACATGAACGGGCTCCTGCTAGGCTGAGATCAACGTACTGTACGCATCCCCAGCCCTGCACGCACCCGCTTTCTTGCTCAAGCAATCGCGCAGCCGGCGATCCGCCGCGCTTGGTCAAGATTGACCCTGGGAATCAGCTCGGCGGGAATGCGCGAGGTGGTCGACAGGTTGTAGACATGGAAATGCTCGTTGACCACTTCCCGGGCCATCAGCGTCAGTGACGGCAAGATGCGGCTGTGCCAGTGCTGGTCGAGCCCGCACGGCGAATACTGGCCCTGGTCGCCCTCATAGAAGCGCCCTACGGTCTGGTCCAGGTCTACCCCTACCAGCAACACCTCTGCAAAACCCAGGTGATACGCTAGCTGCAGGGCGACGTACGCCACCGTCCGAGCATCGAAGAAGCCGTGCGCCAGGTCTTTGCTGAAGGCGATCGAACGGGCCCGCTTGCTCCACAGCGAGCGGTTGCACACGCAGCTGTCACCGTGGCCGCGCAAACCGTCCAGCAGGCCCGGCGCGTCAGCCTTGTGCAGGGCATAACGCTCGGTGCCGGCCGGTATATCGGCACCCGCAAACTGCTCTGGCCACAGCGCCAGGCGCTGGCTGTCACGCAGGGCGGTGGCGAACAATGCCGGCTGCTGCTGGCAGAAGCTCTTGTCGGTGCACACGTAGAAGAAAGGCTTGATGCCGTGCTCGGCGGTCATGGCAACCGAACCGTTCATGGCGATGATGGGCAAGTGCGCGAACTCGCCCAATGGGAAATGCTTGGCGGAGGCGCCCGAGGCAAGAATCACCACGGGGCCCTGCTGGGTATTGCGACACGCCTCGAAACTGGAGAACGCCCCGCGTTCAGCGCAGGGCTGCGACGGTAGTGTGTTCATCAATGGCATCTTTGAACTGGTCAGTACAAACCACAATACTGATCCCTGTATATGCCGTGGCCGCTTTTACCTAACTTTACTCATCTGAACATCAGTCGATCGCCAGTCCCTTGTTTGGCGGGTATTGGGGGTTGCTACGCAGCCCATCGCTGGCAAGCCAGCTCCCACAGGTACTGCACAGGGCTTGAGGCCTATGCGGTAGGGGTGGGAACTGGCTTGCCGGCGATAGGGCCGGACCTGCCAACGCTTAACGCTGTGCCTGGCGAATCCGCTTCTTGTCGATCTTGCCGACACTGGTCCTGGGGATCTCGTCCACGCAACGCAACTGCCGCGGTATTGCCCATTTGTTCAGGTGCCCACTGTCGACAAACGGCTGCAGGTGCCTGGCCAATGCCGCCTGGTCGAGCCGCGCGCCATCACAACAGACTACCAGCGCCAAGGGTTGTTCCCCCCACTGTGGGTCTGGAATACCAATAACTGCCACCGAGGCGACAGACGGATGCTGGCTGATCAGGTTTTCCAGCTCCACCGAGCTGACCCACTCGCCGCCGGTCTTGATCACATCCTTGATCCGATCACGAATGCGCACTACACCTGTCGGGTCGATACAGGCCAGGTCGCCAGTGTGCATCCAGCCACCCTGCCACAATGCGGCGCCCTGCTCCGGTTCATGCAAATAGCCTTGGGTCAGCCAAGGCGCACGCACCACGATTTCGCCCAGGCTTTCGCCATCGTGTAGCACCTCCCTGCCTTCAGCGTCGACGATGCGCAGGTCCACCAACGCAATCGGCACACCAGCATCGATGCGCAGTGGCAGTTGTTGCGCCATGGGCAATGCCAGCAACTCGGCGCTGAGGCAGGTGATGCTAAGCAGCGGGCAGCTCTCCGACATACCGTAGCCGCAATGCACGCTGATGCCACGCTCACTGGCACGCTGTGCCAGGCCCAGGGTCAAGGCGCTGCCACCCAGCAGCATTTTCCAGCCGCTGAGGTCGGTGTGTTGCCCTTCCTTGCTGTCGAGCATCATCTGCAGCACCGTGGGCACGCAATGGGAAAAGGTCACGCCCTCGTCGCGGTACAGGCGCACCAGGCGGTTGGGTTCGTAGCGCCCGGGGTAGACCTGCTTGATGCCCAGGGCCGTGGCCACATAGGGCACGCCCCAGGCATGCACGTGGAACATCGGCGTGATGGGCATGTACACGTCCCCGGTACGCAACAGCGGCTGCTCACCGCAAGCGGCCAGGGTGCCTTGCTCCACCAGGGTATGCAGCACCAGTTGGCGGTGGCTGAAATACACGCCCTTGGGGTTGCCGGTCGTGCCGGTGGTGTAGAACAGCGTGGCCAGCGAGTGCTCGTCGAAATCGGCGAAGTCGAAGTGCCGGTCGGCAGCCGCCAGCAATGCTTCGTACTCGCCCAGCAGCGGCACATCGACAGCCGCGGCGGCGCCATCGCTGAGGCGGATGAAACCCTCCACCGTGGGCAGCTCAGCATGCAGCTGGCCCATCAGCGGCAGAAAATCGTCGTGCACCAGCACCAGCCGGTCCTCGGCATGGTTCATGGTATAGCGCACCTGCTCGGCAGCAAGGCGTACGTTGACCGTGTGCAGCACCGCACCGAGCATCGGCACGGCGAAGAAGCACTCCAGCGAACGGTGGCTGTCCCAGTCGAGCAAGGCCACAGTGTCGCCAGGTTTTACCCCAGCGTTGCTCAGCACATTGGCCAGCCGCCGGATGCGCTCAAGCAACGTGGTGTAGGTGTAGCGCAGCTTGTCGGCGTAGACGATTTCCTGGTTGGGCTGGTAGCGCACACCCGACAGCAGCAGGCGCTTGATCAGCAGCGGGTAGGCATAGGCCTGCTCG
The DNA here is from genome assembly GCF_000935045.1 of Pseudomonas sp. 10-1B. Lineage (GTDB taxonomy): Bacteria > Pseudomonadota > Gammaproteobacteria > Pseudomonadales > Pseudomonadaceae > Aquipseudomonas. Next base: position 350,612 of record NZ_JYKS01000001.1, on the reverse strand, counting down.
GTCGGTGGCAGGCGGCGGGTTGCGCTCATCGTGGCGTTATTCACAGTTGTTCGGCCTCGAGCAGGTACAGGCTATGGCTACCCGCCTTGACGCTGGCACTCAGCGAATGGATGCGCGGCAACAGGCGGGCGAAGTAGAAGCGTGCGGTACCGAGCTTGCTGGCATGGAACGGCTGCGGGGCCGGGTTGCCCAGGCAAGCTTGCGCCATGCGCGCCCACAGGTAGGCGTAGAACGTGTAGCCGAACACCTGCAGGTACTCCACGGCCGCCGCGCCAAGCTCGCGCGGGTTGCCTTGCGCGCGGTCGAGCAACCAGGCCGTCAGTTCGTCGAGGTTGCGCACCGCGTCCAGCAGTGGCGTACTGAACTCTGCGCATGCCGTTGGCAACGCCTGGGCAAATGCGACAAGTTCGTCAGACAGGCTGCGATAGGTCTTCCCGGCGTCGCCAAGCAGCTTGCGCCCCACCAGGTCCAGGGCCTGGATGCCGTTGGTACCTTCGTAGATCTGGGTAATGCGGCAGTCGCGAATCAACTGTTCCTGGCCCCATTCGCGGATGTAGCCATGGCCGCCGAGCACCTGCTGGCCGTGCACGGTGGTCTCCAGCCCCATGTCGGTGAGGAACGCCTTGGCCACCGGCGTGAGCAACGCCACCTTGGCCTCGGCCTGGGCGCGTGCTGCCGGCTCCTCGCTGTACTTGGCCAGGTCCAGTTGCAACGCCACATAGGTGGAAAATGCCCGCCCGCCTTCGTTCAGAGCTTTCATGGTCAGCAGCATGCGCCGCACGTCGGGGTGGACAATGATCGGGTCGGCGCTTTGCGCCGGCTCCTCGGCCCCCGTCGGCGCGCGACCTTGCAGGCGATCACGAGCATAGGCGATAGCGCCCTGGTAAGAGCGCTCGCCCAGGGCCAGGCCCTGGATACCTACGCCCAGGCGTTCGTAGTTCATCATGGTGAACATCGCGTTGAGGCCCTTGTGCGGCTCGCCGACCAGGTAACCGATGGCACCGTCGAAGTTCATCACGCAGGTGGCCGAAGCCTTGATGCCCATCTTGTGTTCGATCGAGCCGCAACCCAGTGCATTCGCCTCGCCCAGCGCACCGTCGTCGTCGACCAGCACCTTGGGCACCAGGAACAGCGAGATGCCCTTGGCCCCGGCGGGCGCGTCCGGCAGCCGGGCCAGCACCAGGTGGATGATGTTCTCGGTGAGGTCGTGCTCGCCACCGGTGATGAATATCTTGGTGCCGCTGATGCGGTAGCGGCCGTCGGCGGCCGGTTCGGCGCGGGTGCGGATCAGGCCCAGGTCGGTGCCGGCATGCGGCTCGGTCAGGCACATCGAGCCGCTCCAGCGCCCCTGGTACATGGGCGGCAGGTACAGGGCCTTCAGAGATGCGCTGGCATGGTTGAGCAGCGACAGGCAGGCCCCGGCGGTGAGCATCGGGTACAGGCCGAACGACAGGTTGGCGGCATTGAGCATTTCTTCGACCTGGGCGCCGATCACTTTCGGCATGCCCATGCCGCCGTATTCCGGGGCACCGGCCACGCCCACCCAGCCGTCGGCGGCGAAGGCCCGGTAGGCATCGGCGAAGCCATCGGGGGTACGCACCTGGCCGGCCTCCCAGCGGCAACCCTGTTCGTCGCCACTGCGGTTGAGCGGCGCAACCACCTCGGCAATCAACCGGCCGGCCTGTTCGAGCACGGCCCGGGCGGTATCGCCATCGACCTGCTCGGCCAGTGCGGGCGTTTGCGCCCACCAGGCTGGGATGTCGAACACTTCGTTGAACAGAAAATCCATGTCGCGCAGTGGCGGAAGGTAATCAGACATGAGGCGAGCACTCGCTTGCTTGGGTTTGCGGAAGCGGCGTGGCCTGGGCTTCGGCGGGCGCCGGGGCGGCCTGGCCACGCAGGAGGAAATGCGACAACGCAGGGATCAGCACCAGCGCGCCGAGCATGTTCCACAGGAACATGAAGGTGAGCAGCAGGCCCATGTCGGCCTGGAACTTGATCGGCGACCAGGCCCAGCCGACCACGCCGGCCGCCAGGGTAATGCCGACCAGGCCCACTACCCGGCCGGTGAAGGCCACGGCTTTCTGATAGGCCTGGGCCAGGCTCAACCCGGCGCGCTGGTAGTGCAGCTGCACGCTGAGCAGGTACAGCGCGTAGTCCACGCCAATGCCCACGCCCAGGGCGATCACCGGCAAGGTGGCAACCTTGACGCCAATGCCCATGGCCACCATCAGCGCCTCGCACAGCACCGAGGTGAGCATCAGCGGCAGAATCGCCACCAGCGTGGCGCGCCAACTGCGGAAGGTGAACAGGCAGAACAGCGTGACCGCCAGGTACACCAGCAACAGCATGCGGTGGTTGGCCTCGCGGACCACGACATTGGTGGCGGCCTCGATGCCGGCGCTACCCGCGGCCAGCAGGAACTGGTGATCAGCGTTGCTGTTGGCCTGGGCGAAACGCTCGGCCGCGGCAGCCACCTGCACCAGGGTGTCGGCGCGGTGGTCCTTCAGGTAGGCGATGACCGGCATCAGCGAACAGTCGTTGTTGAACAGCTCCGGTGCGTTGACCGAGGCCTGCTGGGCAGCGTAGTTGAGTACATCCTGGTTGCGCTGCAGGGTGTTCAGGCGCGGGTTACCTTCGTAGGTGCCGGCGGTGATCTGGCGCACCGCGTTAGCCAGCGACACGGTGGTCTGCACACCCGGCAATTGCTGCAGCTCCCAGGCCAGGCGGTCGGCGAGGATCAACGTCTGGTATTGCAGGCAGCCTTCGGGGGCGGTCTTGACCATGACCGCGAAGGTGTCGCTGGACAGCGCGTAGTGCTGGGTGATGTAGGTGTTGTCGAGGTTGTAGCGCGAATCCGCGCGCAGTTCGGGCGCGCCGCTGTCGAGGTCGCCGATTTTCAGCTGCAGGCTGCCCCAGATGCCGAGGGCGGCCAGGGCCAGGGCTACCAGCAGCGCGGCACTGGCCCATTTGCGTTCGGTGAAGTGGTCGAGCAAACCCCATGGATTGATTGGGGCCGCTGCGCGCCCCATCGCCGGCAAGCCAGCTCCCACCTCGACCGCATTGATCTCAAGCCCTGTGCAGTACCTGTGGGAGCTGGCTTGCCGGCGATGGGCCCAGCGCGCATCGATAGCCAGGGCCCGCTCGGCGGCCTTGCGGCCCACACCGACATACGACAGCGCCACCGGCATCAGCAGCAGCGAGGTGAAGATCAGCACCGCGACACCAATGCTGGCGGTGATGGCCAGGTCCTGGATCACCGGGATGTCGATCAGCATCAGCACGGCAAAGCCCACCGCATCGGCCAGCAACGCGGTCACCCCGGCCACGAACAAGCGGCGGAAGGTATAGCGCGCGGCCACCAGGCGGTGGGTACCACGGCCGATGTCCTGGAGTATGCCGTTCATCTTCTGCGCCGCATGAGATACGCCGATGGCGAAGATCAGGAACGGCACCAGGATCGAATACGGGTCGATGGCGTAGCCCAGCCAGGCGACGATGCCCAACTGCCACACCACCGCGGTCAACGAACACAGCACCACCAGCAAGGTGCTGCGCACGCAGCGGGTATAGCAGTAGATGATCACCAGGCTGGTCAGCACCGCCAGGGCGAAGAACGCCATCACCTGGATCAGCCCGTCGATCAGGTCGCCCATCAGCTTGGCGAAGCCGATCACATGGATGCGGTACTGGCCGCTGGCCTGGTACTGGCTGCGCAGCTGCTCGAGTTTTTGCGAGAAGGCGTGGTAGTCAAGGCCTTTGCCGGTAGCGGAATCCTGGTCGAGCAGCGGCACCACCAGCATGCTCGACTTGAAGTCGCGCGCCACCAAGCTGCCGACGATGTTGGCGCGCTCGATGTTCTGCCGTAGCTGCTCGATGTCACCCGCCGCGCCCTGATAGCCGTCGGGCATCACCGGCCCGCCCTGGAAGCCCTCCTCGGTGACTTCGGTCCAGCGCACCGCCGGGCTCCACAGCGACTTCATCCAGGCCCGGTCCACGCCCTGGCTGAGGAACAGTTCGTCGTTGATGTGGCGCAGGGTCTGCAGGTAGCCCGGGTCGAAGATGTCGCCCTGGGTATTCTCCACCACCACGCGCACCGCGTTGCCCAGCCCGCGCAACGAGGGGCGGTTGTCCAGGTAGTTCTGGATGTAGGGGTGGCTCTGCGGCAGCATCTTGTCGAAGCTGGGGCGTAGTTCCAGGCGGGTCAGGGCCATGTAGCCCAGCACCAGGGTCGCCAGCAGCATGCACAGCAGGAACGGCAGGCGGTGGTTGAACACCAATCGCTCCAGGCCATTGCCCGAGCGCGCGTCGAAATCGGCGAGATTGCGGATTACCGGAAGGGTATCTTGGCGGGTAGCGGCCATCAGGGTCTTCTCTTGTTATGGGTGCAGCGTGGGGGTAGCGACCTGGGTGCGCACGCCCCGTTCGCCGACCAGCACCAGGCCGGTGGCAGCATCGGTGGTAAGCGCGGTCACCGGGCCTCGGCCGCTTTGCGACACCGAGTGGAAGCTGGCGCCATCGTCCTGGCTGAACAGCAAGTCACCGGCCTGGCTGGCCAGCCACAGGTGCCCATCACGGTCGACGCCGGCGGCGGTGAGGCTGGTGTTCACGCCGGTGGTGACGGGCTGCCATTGCCTGCCACCATCGGTGCTGCGGTAGGCATGCCCGCGCAGGCCGTAGACCAGCAGTACGCCAGGCTTGCCGACGGCTCCGAACAGCGTACCGGCGTAGGGCGTGTCGACGCGGGTGAAGCGCTCGCCGTCCAACTTCAGCAACAGGCCTTGCTCGCCGGTGATGTACAACTGGTCAGCGACCGGGGCCAGGCTGGTCAAGTGCAGCCCTTGCGGGTTGTCGCTGTGGTCGAGCCAGGGCAGCCAGTGCTCGCCGCCATCGACGGTGCGCAGCAACAGGTTGAACACACCCACCGCATAGCCGTGCAGCGCATCGCTGAACCACACGTCGAGCAAGGCATTGTCGCTGCCCGTGCCCGGCAGTTGCTCGGCCAGCAGCCGGCCATCCAGCTGCTTTTGCCAGTGCACGCCGCCATCGCGACTGTGCAGCACCACACCATCGTGGCCCACCGCCCAGCCCAGCTCGGCCGTGGCGAAGCTCACGGCGTTGAGGTCGGCGCTGACCGGCACCTGGGCCTGCTGCCAGTGCAGGCCGTGATCATCGGAATACAGGATGTGCCCGCGTGGGCCCACCGCTACCAGCCGCTCGCCGGCCATGGCCACATCGCGCAAAGCGCTGGTGGCGGCCAGGGCGCTGGGCATCGCGGGCAGGTCCAGTACGTCGGTGAAGGGCGCCGCCTGGGCCGCGCCATGCAGTGCGGCCAGTACCAGGACCACCGCACTGCATCGTTTGAAGACAGACATTGCCTACCTCTGCTCCGTGGGTTCAGCGAATGCCGTTGCCAGCCAGCGACTCGGGCGACCACTGGGTTTTCGACAGGGGCTCGATGTAGCGGATACCGCCGTAGGCACCGACCACGCCGTTGAGGTTGTAGGTGCCGCCGACCAGGTCGTAGATCATGAAGGGCGTGGCGTCCGGGGTCTGCTTGTCGTAGCTCTGGGTGAGGAAGGCGAACGAGCCACGGTACAGCTGGCCACGGGCGTCGTACTGGTCCGACGCCAGAGCGATCCAGCTGTCCTCATCGAGGTAGAAGCGGCGCTTGTGGTAGATGTGGCGGGCGCCATCCTTGAGCTTGCCTTCCACCACCCATACGCGGTGCTTCTCCCAGCGTACGAATTGCGGTGCCAGGTGGTTGGGGGTGATCACCTGCTTGACGTCGGTGTTGTAGGTCAGCTGGTAGGTGTTATAGGGCACGTACATTTCCTGCTTGCCGACCAGGGTCCAGTCGTAGCGGTCCAGCGCGCCATTGAAGACGAACACATCGTCGTAGGTGCCCGAGCCCGAGGTACCCGGGTTGGGTGTGTCGTAGGCCAGGTTCGGCGCCAGCTTGACCCGGCGCTGGCCCGGCAGGTACTGCCAGGCGCTGCGTGGCTGCACCAGCGGGTTGGCGGCATCGCGCAGCATCATGGCTTCGCCGGCCCGGCGCGCGGGCCCGGTGTACACCAGTTTCATCTGGTAGTAGGTGTCCTTGGCGCCGATCGGCTTGGCCATGTCCTCGTAGATCGGGTAGCTGATATTGGCCTGGCCGGTGGTCGACAACGATGCCTTGCCGGCGGCATCGACGTTCCACGAGTCGTACTTGGCGGTCATGCTCACGCCCTGGTAGCGCAGCAGGAAGTTCCACATGGCTTCGGCGCCGTTCTGCGGGATAGGGAACGGTATGCCGGGCAGCACATTGCTGACTGCTGTGCCGCCTTCCAGGCTATTGGCGCCGGTGGCGTTCTTGCGGGTGTTGTCGAGCACTGCCTGTGGCAGCGCCACGCTGCGGTGGGTCGGGTACACGTCCACGCGATAGCTGGGGTAGCGCTTGAGCAGTTCCAGGGTGGTGGCAGTCAGTTGGCCTTTGTACTGCTCGGCATTCTTGCCGTCGATGACCAGCAGCGGCTTCTCCCCGGCGAACGGGTCAGGGCGCATGCTGGCGCCGTTCTGGTAGCCGGCCGGTGGCGTCAGCAACCCGCCCTGGTAGGCCGGGATAGAGCCATCGGCATTGCCTGCCTTTTCCGCACCGATGGCGGTCAGGCTGGTGCCCAGGCGCGCGGCCTGGTCAGGGGAAACGGCGGCCTGTACAGCGTTCAGGGCAGCCAGCGACAGGCACGAAGCCAGCAGGGTACGTACGAAATTCATGATGGTTGTCTTCCTGTTAAGTCTGTGGGGGAACATGACTCAGAAGGTCGTCTTGAGGGTCAGGTACAGGGCGCCACGGTCTTCGGTGGTAGCCCCACCGCCGGAGAAGGAGGCATAGCCGCCGCCGTAGCAGGTGTAGTCCTGTTCACCATCCAGGGCGTTGGGGGTGCTGCCGTCGGTCTGGCCGTCCTTGCAGGACTTGGTCTTGCCAAAACTGTCGACGTACTTGAGGTCGACGAAGTACTGGTTGTAGATCGCCGCGCTCACGCCCACCGCGTAGTTGCCGGTGTTTTCGGCACCGCCGCCCTGCACCGGCGAGACGCCATCGAGGCCGACGTTGACCGACAGCGGCATGCTCAGGTCCACGCCGGGCAGTACCTGGTACCAGGTGGGGGTGAAGTTGACGGCGATGCCCCAGTTGTCGCGGGTGGCCTTGTCGATGCCGCGGTAGCTGCTCTTGCCCTTGTACAAAGCCTCGTTGTGGCTATCGAGCTTGAGCAGGTTGCTGTAGAACAGCTCGCCCAGCAGGGTCGCCGAGTCGAACAGCGGCGTGTCGCCAATAGTCATCAGGCCGTTGAGGGTCCAGTGCAGGGTGTCGCCGGTAGCACCCAGGCCGTCGCCATCCTTGGGTACGTCGTAGATCACCCCGCTGCTGGGCAGGCGCGCCGGCAGCAGGCCGAAGCCGCCGCCCAGGCCGCCCTGGCCGGGGGCGCTGACGATTGCCGGGATGCTGGCCAGGGGCATGTTGTGACGGATGTTGAGGTCGCTGCCGACGCTGATGCCACCTACGTCCTTGGACAGGCTCAGGCCATAGATGTCGATGTTGTCGGCGTAGGCGAACTGGTAGGTGGTGCTTTGCAGCGAGTTGTACAGGTTGCCGACGGCCGCCTGGCGGCTGCCCGGCGGGCTACCGAACGGGCCGCTGGCCACGGTCATGCCACGCGCGTCGAGCCAGGCCTGGGGCAGGATCTCGGAGGTCTTGCGGTAGTAGAAGCCCAGGGTGCCGCCCAGCCATTCGGGCGACCACTTGGCCATGACGCCCCAATCGCCACTTTTGCCAGGCGTAAGGTCGTGACCACGGCGGATGGTGGTCAGTGCACCGCGTACCGGGATCAGCCCAGGGGTGCCGGTATGGCCGAGCAGGAAGCTTTGGGCGCCCTCGCCTACCACGTCCGAGCCGCCATAGTAGGTGCCGGCTTCGGGCAGCCTGGCGGCGTCCCAGTCGAAGAAGTACTGGGCGCCCAAGGTCAGTTCGGAGTTGACCAGGAACGAGGTCGACAGCTGGTTGCGCGGTACGAACAGCTCCTTGGCCTCGGTACCGGGCGAAGCAGCCAGCTTGGCCAGGTCAAGGCCGGACTGGCCATAGCTCAGCGAGTGCACCGGGTTGAGCAGGGTCTCGCCCCAGAACAGGTTGTGCTGGCCCAGCTTGGCGCTGACCTGCGAGGCCTCGCCCACGTCACGGCTCATGAACACGAACGCATCGAGCACTTCGCCAGACGGGCCACTGTAGTAGCGCTGGGCGTAGTTGCTCAGGTGCGGGCTGCCCAGCGGCACGCCAGTACCCGGCAGGCCATTGAGGCTGGGGTTGATGCCGGACTGGTCACCGTTGCCATTGACGAACGGGTTGCTGTTGGAGCCGGTGTTGTCGTAGGCCTTGTCGTACCAGCTGGCGGTGCTCAGGCGAAAGCCGGTGTTGCCCTGGTAGACCACGTCCAGTTCGGTCAGCAGGTCGACCCGGTTGGTGATATTGGTGCCGGCCTTGCGGAAGTTGTAGTCACCGTCGTTGCTGTTGGGCGTGGCCAACAGGCGCTTGTCGGCGCTTTCGGTGCGTACGCCGTAGTTGTACTTGACGGTATTGTCGAAGCGCACGGCCCAGTTTTCGTTGCCGGTATCGACTTCGAAGGCATGCGCGGCAGGCAGCGTGAGCAGGCTGATGGCGCAGGCGAGCAGGCAGCGCTGTGGCTTCACAGCACGGTGAATGCGGTGTTCTGGCATTACGATGGCTCCACGTATTGTTATTGTTTTTAACGCCGCCCGTCTTTTGCGGGCGTGGCTGGGGCGTCCATGCGCTATTGCAGGTTGGGGTTGTCCAGTCGGCGGACCAGGGCTTCGGCCAGCGGCCAGGGCCCGAAACCGGAAGCTGGGTTGAGGTGGCCGACGGCGCCCAGGCTGATCAGTTCGCTACCCCAGCGGCGGGCCAGCTCGCCGGCGGCGGCGTAGCTGGCCAGGTGGTCATTGCTGCTGGCGGCGACGATGCTGGGGAACGGCAGCGGGTCGAGCGGCAATGGCGACCAACCCTGCTCGGCCAGGCTGGCCGGGTTTGGGTAGTGAGCCGGCCATTGCGCCCCGAGGTCCGGCGGCGCCGCCAGCAGCGCGCCTTTGATCGGCCGCCGGTAGCGGGCCGCCCAGTGGGCGACCATCAATACCCCGGCGCTGTGCGCCACCAGCACCACCTCGCCGTCGATCTGTTCCAGTTCGCGCTGGATCGCTTCGACACGGGCCTTGCAGCAAAGCCCGTCGACTTCCAGTGGTGGCACGCTGTGGACCTTGGCCAGGCGGTCTGCGAGCAAAGTCTGCCAGTGCTCGGCGACATGCCCGCGCAGGCCGGGGACGATCAGCACGGTGGCGGTGGTATGCAGTTTTTCCACGGTGAACCTCGTGTGCGGTGTAGCTCTTGAGGCTCACAGTAAACAGCCCACCCAATGGGTGCTTCACATTGGGCGTCAGGGGCTTTTCATTTGATGACATGGGCCCAAACAGGGCTTTGCTTTTCAATTCATGACACGCAGTCTATAAAAACAATGAACCTGTCAGAGAGCGTCAATGGGGCTGCTATGCAGCCCATCGCAGCGGTTCGTCGCCACGACAAGCCAGCTCCCACATCGATCGTATGGATCTCAAGCCATGTGCAGTACCTGTGGTGGTGCTGGCTACAGGTTGTTTGAACAATATGGATAACAATAAAAATGCCAGCTTCAGTCCGTGCCGCCAGCCTGACCAACTTTCTGGAAGTGTCCCGCCACCTGGGCCTCAACTCGCACAGCCTGCTGACCCAGGCCGGCCTCAGTGCCACCGTGCTGGAGGACCCCAACCAACGCATCGCGGTCAACGTAGTGGTCAACCTGCTGGAAGAGGCCGCTCGCGTCAGCGGCTGTGAAACCTTCGGCCTGCGCATGGCCGAGCTGCGCCAGTTGTCGGACTTCGGCGAAATCAGCCTGCTGCTCAGCCACCAACGCACCCTGCGCGATGCGCTGCAGGTGATCGTGCAGTACCGCCACCTGCTCAACGACGCCCTGGCCATCCATATCGAGGAAGCCGGCAAGGCCGTGATCATCCGCGAAGAGGTGATCAACGAACGCGCCCCGTGCAGCCGCCAGGCCACCGAGCTGGCGATCGGTGTGATGATGCGTTTGTGCGCGGCATTGCTGGGCGCCCACTGGCACCCGATCAGCGCCAACTTCACCCATGCGGCTCCCGCCGACCTGGCTATCCACCGACGCATTTTCGGCTGCACCCTGGTGTTCGGCAGTGAATTCAACGGCATCGTCTGCCCGGCAGCCGACCTCGATACCGCCAGCCCGCAAGCCAACGAAGCCATGGCCCGCCTGGCGCGGCGCTACCTGGACACACTGCCGGCGGGTGGCGTGCCGTCCCTGGAGCTGGAGTTGCGCAAGACCATCTACCTGCTGCTGCCCATGGGCCGCGCCACCATCGAGCAGGTGGCGCAAACCCAGGGCATGAACGTGCGCACGCTGCAGCGGCGCCTGGAAGAAAACGGGCTGACCTTCAAGGACCTGATCAACAGCGTGCGCCGTGACCTGGTGATGCGCTACCTGGAGAACCCCAACTATTCGCTGGGGCGCATTGCCGACATGCTGGGCTATTCGATGCCCAGTTCGTTCACCCGCTGGTTCATCGCCCAGTTCGGCATGCCACCGGCCAGTTGGCGGGCGCAGAATGCTGAGCAGATCGCGTCAGGGCCGCCAGGTGTTTGAGGTGAGGTTTGTGATGTTTGTGAGATCGAGCGCCGCGCGGGCGGCGCTCGATCTCACAGGCGCCACAAAGCCTCAAGCCGAACCTACCCAATGCATCAACGCCAACACCAGCAACACCAGAAACACACTTTCGCCCACCATCAACGCAATGGGTTTGAGCCCGACCGAAGCCAGTGCCTTGAGCTGGGTCTTCATACCCAAGGCACCGATCGCCACCACCAGGCAACCACGCGACAGCTCATTGATACCGCCCTGCACCGCCGCTGGCACCCAGCCCGTGCTATTGACGCACGCCAGCAGCACGAAGCCGACCGCGAACCAGGGCAGCAATGGCGGCCGCTGGCCGCCGGCTTCCAGGCCCTGCCGGCGGGTGATCATTGCCGCACAGACGATCACCGGCAGCAGCATGGCCACTCGCATCAGCTTGACCACCGTGGCGATGTCGCCGGTCTCGGTGGACATGCTGTAGCCCGCCCCTACTACCTGCGCCACATCATGGATGGTCGCGCCCAGAAAGACCCCAGCCTGCGTGGGCGACAGATGCAGCCATTGGGCAATCATCGGATAGAGGATCATCGCCAAGGTCGACAGCGCCGACACACCGATCACGGTGAACAGCGTTGCATGCTCCTTGCGCGGGTGCTGGGGCAAGGCGGCCGCCAATGCCAGCGCAGCCGAGGCACCGCAAATGGCCGTGGCACCGCCGGTAAGCATGCCGAACAAACGTGAAAAGCCCAGTGCCTTGGCCACCACCACCGAAACCAGGATGGTCACCACCACCAGGGCTACCACCAAGACCACGGGCTTCCAGCCCAGGCTGGCAATCTGGCTTAGTGTGATACGCATGCCCAGCAGCGCTACACCCAGCCGCAGTACGGTGCGGGCAGTGAATTCGATACCGGCCTTGCACGGGCCGTCGACCGCAAGAAAGTTCAGCGCCATCCCCAGCAGCAGGGCAAACAGCATGACCGGCGCAGCGTAATGCTCACTGAGGAAACTGGCGGCAGCGCCCACGATAAGGCTTACGGCTACCCCTGGGGCGAGGGTGCGGATGCGTTGATTGGCAGCGCTCAGCGTCAGTGTGTTCATTGCCCGGCCTCTTCGCTGTCGAAGACGATGAAGACCTGCCCGCCGTGCTGCTCGATCGGGTAGCTGGCTACCCTCAAGGCTTTGGAGTTGATCAGGTAGCCGCTGGCCAGGTCGAAGCGCAGGCCATGGGCGCAGCACTGGATCACCCGGCCTTCCAGGCGTCCACCACACAATGACGACCCCTGGTGCGGGCAACTGTCGTCGATGGCGTAAAGCGAATCGGCGACATTGAACAAGGCCACGCTGCGGCCCTCGCAGGTCAACAGCACCCGGCCATCGCGCTCCGGCACCTGGTTGGGCGCCAATGGGATACGCCGGCTCATGCTTGTTCCGCCTCTCGCAAGGCTTCGGTCATGGCCGCGAACAACGCCTCGGCAGGCTGCGCCCCGGCAATCAGCGGCCCCTGGTTGAAGCGGTACCGCGGCACGGCGCTGCCTGCACGCCCTGCCCCTTCGAGGAATGGGCTGCCATCATCACGCAGGCAGTCGATGACCTGTGCGGCCTCCAGCCCGCAACCCTGGGCGATGCCAAGCAAGGTGGCGCTATCACCCAGGTCGCGTCCCTGGTGGAAGTAGGCAATGAACAGGCGGGCCAGCAAATCTTCCAGTTGCCGGGCTGTGAGCAGGCCGCCGGCCCGTTGCACCAGCCGGTGGGCATTACCAGTGTTGGGCATGCGGCGAATGCGCGAAAAATCGATATCCTCGCCCACCACGACGGCGGCGGCACGCACTTGGTCCTGTCGCTCGCGCACCGCCTGTTCGCTGCCCAGGCGTTGCCGGTAGAAGGTATTGAAAGGCACTCCCTCGGCAGGCAAGCCCGGCAGCAACTGCACGCCCCGCCAGTGTACATGCACCTGTACCTGTGGCTGCTCGCGTTGCAACCGCAACAGGGCAGCCTGCAGGTGCCGCTGGCCAATCAGGCACCAGGGGCAGACGAAATCGAAGAACACCTCGACGGACAACAGCTGTTTCACGGTTTCAACTCCTGGGGTACGTTGGCATCGCCTTGTGCCGGCGTTTGCAGACGCTCCATGTCGCGGTGGTAATGACGTTTGGCGAGGAAAAACACGGCCGCCGCGCCGATGCTTATCAAAGGCACCAACTGGAAGGCGGCGTGCAGGCCGATCAGGTCGGAAACGCGCCCGGTAATCAACGGCCCGGTGGCTAGGCCCAGCAGGTTGTTGGCCAGGGTCAGGGTTGCGAACGCCGTGCCATGTACCGAGGCATGGGTGAGGTTGGCGACCATGGCGCTGGACGGGCCGTTGGTGCCCGCGGCGATCATCATGCCCAGGCAGATCAGCACCAGCTGCGCGCTACCGGCCGGCAGCGCGAAGGCGATGGACAACAGCACGCAGCTACCCAGGCAGTAGGCGATGGCCAGGCTGATCTTGCGGTCTGGGCGCTGGCGCCCAAGGCGGTCACACAGCATCGCGCAGAGGATCATGCCAACGCCGCTGCACAACACGATGATGGCGGCGATCGCCCCGGCCCGGTCGGTGCTCATGGCGTAGTAACGGTTCAGGTAGCTGGGCATCCACACGATCACGGTGCCACCGACGAACAGCTGCAGGCCGCTGCCGATATAGGCGGCGATGACCGAACGGCTGCTGTAGAGGGTTCGCAATGGCCGGCTGGCCTTGCCCTGCACTTGCTGCGCGCACTTGGGCGCAATACGCGCTTCCTTGACGATCAGCGGGTACAGCGCAGCCAGCACCAGGCCGAACAGCGCCATGCCGGCGAACGCCCAGCGCCAACCCAAGTGCTGGGCCAGCACACCGCCCAGGGCCATGCCCAGCACAGAGCCGAACATGCCGCCAGCCATGAACGCACCGGCCAGCGTCGAACGCATGTCACGGGGGAACACGGCGACCACCACGGCGATGCCGACACTACCGTAGGCAGCCTCGCCGACCCCGACCAGGAAACGCGCGATGAACATCTGCGGGTAGTTCTCTGCCACGGCGCAGCCAAGGGTGGCCAGGCTCCACAGCACCGCCATCAGTACCAGGCTGCGGACGCGGCCGAAGCGGTCGGCCAGCAGCGACAATGGGAAGGTCAGCAGGCCGACCATCAGCGCGACGATACCGCTGAGCAGGCCGAGCTGGCTGTCGCTCAATGCCCATTCGGCCTTGAGCAGCGGGAACACGGCATTGAGCACCTGGCGCGACATGTAATCGGAGATCAACAGGCCAAAGGTCAGGGCGAAGACCACCCAGGCATAGCGCCGGGGGATGCTGTGGGCTATGTCAGCGCCTTCATCTGTGGCGCTGGCGAGATAGGTGGCCATGCTGCCTCCTTGGGTGTGGGGCTTGAGTGTTGTTTTTGTTGTTATGGGGAACAGCCAGAACTCATGTTGCTCTTGTCGCCTCTTCGCGGGCTCGCCCGCTCCCACAGGGACTGTGGGGCGAGCCCGCGAAGAGGCCAGCCCTGCTTTATCAGGCGCGTTGCGGCACACCTTTCTCACCCGGCTGGCGATTCGGCGCCATGCCATTGGCTTTGAGGGTTTGCTCGATGCTTTGGTACTGCTGGCCAATACGGTAAATGGCGCGCGCTTCCTTGCCGCTGGCAATCTCGCGGCCCAGCTCGTGGGCCACGCGCACGGTCTGCTGGATCTGCTGCACCGAGGTAAAACGCTTGCCGTGCTGGTCGATGATGGTGTCTTCGTTGCCGCAGCGCGGGTGCAGGCCCATGGCCAGGGCCATGGTGTTGAACGGCAGCACGTTCTTGAGCAGCGATTCGGCGGTCAGGGTGCAGCCATCTGGCGCGCGGTGGATGAAGTTGAAGAAGTTGAACGGGTTGGGGCCATCGAAGCCGCCACCGATGCCGATCCAGGTCAGGTTCAGCGGGCCCATGTAGTCACCCCGGCGGACGATGCGTTCGAGGGTTTCCAGGGCATGCATGCCGGTCAGCTGGAAATGCGGCTGGATATTGCTTGCCTGCAGGCGGCGCAGGTGCTCACGGACCCAGGCCGGGCCGGCTGGCACGGTCATCTCGCTGTAGGCGGCATGGATCGCAGGGCTGGCCAGCGAGGTGCCTTCCAGGTACTCCGGGTACAGCAACTCCATGATGTTCATCTGCGTGGTGTTGATGGCCACGGTCACCTGGTCGGGGCACGGCGTCAGCTCGGCAAGCATGTGCCGGGTGTCGTCCGACAGCCATTTGGCCGCCTCGCCTTCGCTTTCTGGCGCGAAGGAAATCGACCCGCCCACCTGGATGATCATGTCCGGTACCGCTTCGCGCACCCCGGCGATCAGCTCGTTGAACTTGGACAGGCGCTTGGAGCCCTTGCCATCCAGCTCACGTACGTGCAGGTGCAGCACGGTGGCACCTGCCTCGTAGCAATCGACGGCTTTTTGCACCTGCTCGTCCATGGTCAGGGGAATGTCTTCGGGAAAGTCTTCGGGCATCCACTCCGGGCCATAGGGCGCCACGGTGATCACCACCTTTTCCATGTTTTCCGGGTGCAACGAATCGTCGAAGAATTGCATGCTGTGGTCCTCGCTATTGTTATTGTGCGGTTGCCGCCAACGCTGGCGACCTCCTCAGAACGTGCGGCTGCCCTTGATCCCGGCGCGCTCCATCTTGCGGTGGCACGGCGGGTAGTCCATGACGGCGTAATGCTGGGTACTGCGGTTGTCCCAGATCGCCACGCTGTTGGGCTTCCAGCGCCAGCGCACCTGGTATTCGGGCAGGTAGGCCTGGCTGATCAGGTAGCGCAGCAGGTCGGCGGCGCCGGGGTTGGCGTCCTGGCCGAAACGCACCCGCTGCGGGGTGTGGTAGTTGCTGAAGTGGGTGGTGAAGGCATTGACGAACAGCACCTGCTCGCCGGTTTCCGGGTGGGTGCGCACCACCGGGTGCTCGGCATCGGGGAACTGCGCCTTCAGCGCCAGGCGCTTTTCCAGTGGCATGGCGGCGCCAAAGCTGGCCTCGATGCTGTGACGGGCGCGCAAACCTTCGATCTTGGCTTTCACATCGCCTGGCAGGTTTTCATAGGCCAGCACCATGTTCGCCCACATGGTGTCGCCGCCCACCGGTGGGCATTCGATGCAGCGCAGCACGCAGCCCATGGGCGGCGCCTCGCGCCAGGTGGCGTCGGTGTGCCAGGCATTCTCATAGCGATCGTTGGGTTGGTCCGGGCGCTTGTAGATCTGCACAAGGCCCGGGTGCTCCGGGTCGCTGCCGGCCACCGGGTGGTCCTCCAGTTCGCCGAAGCGGCGGGCGAAGGCCACGTGCTCGGCACGGCTGAAGTGCTGGTCGCGCAGGAATAACACACGGCGCTGGAGCAACTGTTCGCGCAACTGAGCGAACAGGTCGTCGTCGTTGATCGCATCGGCCAGATTGACCCCACTCACCTCGGCACCGATCGCGCAGGTCAGTTGTTCGATGTGCATGCTGTTGTCCTCTTCAGATGACGAAGATCGACGAGCCAGTAGTCCTGCGGGCTTCCAGGTCGCGGTGGGCCTGGACGGTATCCTGCAAGGCGTAGTGCTGGTTGATCTCGATACGGATGCGCCCGCTGCTGACGTGGTCGAACAACTCGCCGGCCAGGTCGGCCTTTTCTGCCGGGTCGGCGATGAAGTCGGCCAAGGCTGGGCGGGTGAGCTGCAGCGAGCCCTTGATCGCCAGTAATTGCGGGTCGAACGGCGGTATGGTGCCCGATGCCGTACCCACGCAAACCATCAGGCCGCGGCGCTTGAGCGAGTCGAGCGAGCCCATGAAGGTGTTCTTGCCGACGCTGTCGAACACCACATTCACCCCTACTCCGTCGGTCAACTCACGCACGCGGGTAGCCACGTCCTCGACGCTGTAGTTGATGATGTGGTTGCAGCCATGGGCGCGCGCCACTTCGGCCTTGGCCTCGGTGGACACAGTGCCGATCACGTTCAGCCCCAACAGCCGGGCCCATTGCGCGACGATCAGGCCAACGCCGCCAGCGGCAGCATGCAGCAGCAGGCTGTCGCCGGGCTTGAAATCATAGAGTCGGCGAAGCAGGTAGGCAGAGGTCAGGCCGCGCATGGTCATGGCGGCGGCGGTTTCGAAAGCGATGGTTTCCGGTAGTTTGATCAGCGCTGCGGCGGAGATCAGGCGCTCGGTGCAATAGGCCCCCAGCGTATTCAGGAAGCCGGTGTAGGTAACCCGATCGCCGACCGCCACCTGGGTTACACCCTCGCCCACCGCTTGCACCACGCCGGCAGCTTCCACGCCGATACCGTTGGGCAACGGGATCGGATAGGTGCCATTGCGGAAATAGGTGTCGGCGTAGTTCAGGCCTACCGCCACCTGGCGCAAACGCACCTGACCCGGGCCGGGCTCACCGACCTCGGTGTCCTCGTAGCGCAATACCTCGGGGCCGCCGGTCTGCTGGAAACGTACGACTTTGGACATGCTTGTCTCTCCAATCATCGATCTGGACGCCAGGCGTCAGTTCTGGGTGATTGGACTGTATGCCCTTGGTGTGCAGGGTGCTTCGCATCGGACGACAGCGGGTTTTCATTTGATGACAGCGCGGTCATCACCCCCGTTGTTCACGAAGCTGTTTTCTTCATGAACCTGCTTGATGCTTATCTGCGGCCAGACTAATACTTAAGTCTCTGCCTGGGGAGGCACGAAACATGCAACCGAGATTCGTTATCGTTCCCGCTGTGCCGATCGAAAAGGAGTCGTTCCGCGTGGGTAGCCGCTATTACGCCGCTACCGTTTGCGGGGGGTTCGACATTTACGACAACCAAGCCAAAGAACGGCTCAAGCCCAGTTATCCGAGCAAGACGGATGCGCAGGTGCAGTGCGAACAACTGAACAAGCGCGGTGAGGCTGGGTAAGGGGCTACTGACTCAGTCCAGACATTGCCTGGCAGCTTCGCGCAGTTTGTCGCCAGACAGGAAGCTGCCTTTATAGAAGGTCGCGCGGCTGCCCTCACCAGAGTCGACCACGTCCAGCACATCGTCGGATGCCACAGCGCTAGGTGCCGTCAATCGGTAGCCGTGGGCAATCGACTTCTGCGTGGCCTTTGGCGCCAGCGCTTGCCACTTGGGCAGTACACAGGCTGCGTACTGCTGGGGCGACTTGTGGGTCAGTTTGCTGGCCGTGGGTTTGCCAGGGGTTGCGCAGCCGGCAACACTGGTAACTAACACGAAGGCGAGAAAGATACGAAAAGTAGGCATTTGCAATTGGCCGTTGAGGATACGCTGCATTCTAGCGAGGGTTGCGAGCCGATACTAATCAACCAAGGTCTTGCCTGCACTGTTTGGCTCGGTGTCCTCAGCGATCTTGATAACAGCGACCGCCTTGCGCCAAGCGCTTTGGGCAAAATAATTGCTCCGCGCACATTGGGTCCAGGGCGTGGCTTTACCCAAACCCGGGGTCACGGCCTGGCACCCCGATACAGCATGATGGCGACCACATCGAGCACCAGTACGGCCGCGACAAAGAGGAACATGAAGTAGTGATCTTCCGGCAGCATTGCTGTGTCCCCCAAATAGACCGGTTTTCAGGGGGCGAGCAATTACTGTTCCAGTGTTAGCTGAACTTGAGTTTGGCCACCTTGCTCAACGCCCATCCACTGAATACATAGAACGCATCCAGATAGAAACGGCCTTCGTAACTGGGTAGCGGCTCGCGCTTCAACAGCAACTCGGGCATATCGGGCGAAGGGGGAAACAGGGCATAGAAGCCGTTGGGCAACACGGCCAGTGCAATGAGCAGCAGGTAGGTCACAGCCCGTAGCATGGTGGCGCGGTTATAGGATTGCTCAGCCCACTTCAAGCCGAAGTAGGCAATCAGGCCGGCGACCGGCAACAGCCAGAAATGCGTCGGGATTCCAATGAACATTTCGGCGACAACGCTTCTTGCTTCCACCCAGGTGCTCTCCTTTCAAATGGGCGGATTATTGCGGGCGGGGCCGGCAAATGCAAAAGGCGCCGATATTGGTGCTGCTTGCTACGCAGCCCATCGCGACACAAGGCCGCTCATCGACTGCGTAGCCCGGTCGATCATGCTTTTGCACACATCAGCGCCGCATCCAACAACCTGCCGTGGTCGTACCAGGCATCGCGTTGATAGGCAGTGAACTGGTGATCGCTTCCCGTACCCCGCAGCTCGACGAGACCATCCGCCTTGTTGGGGTCGGTGCTGTCGATGAACAGTCTGACCGAATTATCGCCATCAACCTGGTAGGTTTTCACATTCCCTTGAAGTTCACCTTTGACGCATCCCAGGTACGCTGTCGGGCTTTTCTCCGTGGTGCCAGACGTATAGTCATGGCCGTCACGCACATCAGGGTTTTGTGCGCAGCCTGCCATGAACATTGTGGCAAAAGCGGACATGAGTATTGCACCTGCTACCGATCTTGAGCTCTTCACGCGACACGCTCCTGCGGCCCCATCGAGAACTTGGGAAAGTGTTGCCAAGCAGAATGCCCTTTTTTGATTGTTCGCCTATGGTACTGCCCAATGTCGGCAGAGCAATATTCTTGTTCGCTATATCCGTTTCACGACGTTGGCCATGACCTGACCAAGCCTTGGGCGGCCTCGATGTCCGCCTCGACTGACCCGTGGTTCGAAGACACCTGCATCCTGTGCGCCACACGGCCGAAGTGCGTGATTCTGATGACCAAGCTCCACTTTCATCTGAGGATGGTTGTTCGGTAGACTACGGGCGGGTGTCAGCTGCATAGTGCAGTGAGGCAGGTTAAAGAACAGCGCAGGTCGGGCCGCCATGCGGGAGTACTTGCGCCTATGCATAACAAGGAATTGCCTCGCGCCCAGGAACTGGCCGAGCGTGCCTTCGCCAACCTTGAACGCTTTTTGCACATTGAAGCGGTCAGCGGCATTGTTCTACTGATTGCCGCTGTTGCTGCACTGATCTGGGCGAATTCCCCGGCTGCCGACAGCTATGACGCCCTTTGGCATACCCCGCTGACGATCGGCGTGGGTTCGCTGGTCTATTCGCAGTCCCTGCATTTCTGGATCAATGATGGCTTGATGACCATCTTCTTCCTGGTCGTGGGCATGGAGATCCGCCGCGAGATCCACGAGGGCGCACTGTCCAGCCTGCGCCAAGCCACGCTACCCATGGCAGCCGCCGTCGGCGGGGTAGTTGTGCCCGCACTCCTCTACCTGGGTTTTGGCCACGCGCCGGCCGATCAACAAGGCTGGGCCGTACCGACCGCTACCGATATCGCCTTTGCGGTTGGTGTATTGGCCCTGCTCGGCAAGTCGATCCCGTCGAACGTCCGTGTGTTTCTGCTGGCTCTGGCGATCATCGATGACATCATCGCGGTGCTGATCATCGCATTTTTCTATTCGGGTGGCCTCGATTACAACGGTTTCGCCGTTGCCGTGATCGGCCTGCTAATGGTGATCGGGCTGCAGAAGATCGGTGTAGGTTCTGCCTATGCTTATATCATTCCTGGCGCGGTTACCTGGCTGGGCATTTTGATGACCGGCGCCCACCCGACCCTCGCTGGCGTTGTGCTGGGGCTGATGACACCTGTGCGCGCAATGCCGATGCGTGAGCGCCCACTGGATGCAATTACCCGTTTCACCGGAGAGTTGCTGGGACGTGCCAAGGCACCTGGGCAGGATGCCAGCGAGCTGATGGACCCTTTGAAACGCCTGCGCTTGGCCCAGCGCGAACTGGTGCCGCCGGTGGTGCGCATGCAAGGTACCCTGCACCCCTGGGTAGCCTTCGGCATCATGCCGGTGTTTGCCTTGGCCAATGCCGGGGTAAGCCTTTCGGGTGTCGATCTGTCCGCTGAGGGCCCCCAGTGGGTAATGATCGCCGTCGCTGTAGCGCTGGTAGCTGGCAAACCCTTGGGCATCGTCAGCATCAGTTGGCTGATGGTGCGTTTGGGCTGGTGCGCACTTCCCGCAGGGGTCAACTGGCGCAGCATTACCCTGATCGGGCTGCTGGCCGGCATCGGCTTCACCATGTCGATCTTCATCGCCAATCTCGCTTTCGTCGACCCTGGCTCACTAGGGGCAGCCAAACTCGGCGTGCTATCCGCCTCGGTGATAGCGGCCGCGCTTGGCTTGACCTGGGGTGCGTGGGGCATACGAAGAGCACGGTCTGCTACCAAAGCAACCACCTGACAGGGCTTGATGTTGGTGCCGCAGAGAACAACGCAATGGCAACGCCAATGATGTAATCAGGGCAATGCAGGCGGCACGCCGATTAACCGCGCTTCTTCTTCACCCCTCCCTGGCGCGCCTTGAACCGTGGGTTGGATTTGCAGATTACGTAGATCCGCCCACGTCGCTTGACGACTTGACAGTCGCGGTGACGAAGCTTGGCCTGCTTGAGCGATGACAATACTTGCATGATGATCTCCATTTACGTAATAACATAACATTAACGCAAATCATTCCCATTCCGCAATTACAAGATCAGCCATCGCGCATGTGCCGCTCATGCCGCTCCTGGCGTTCCTTGGCCTCAACGCACAGGGTTGCCGTCGGCCTCAACAGCAAACGCCTGAGGCCTATCGGTTCGCCAGTTTGCTTGCACCAGCCATATTCCCCACGGGCGACGCGCTCCAAGGCTTCGTCAATCTTGTCCAGCAGTTTCTTCTCCCGCTCCAGCAGCCTCAGTTGCCACTGGCGGTGCTCCTCTGCCGTGCCGATGTCGGAAGGGTCGCTGGTGGGCTCGAAGTCACGGATCACTTCGAACTCCTCAGCGATTCGTTGCTGAAGTTCCTTGCGCTGGGCATGCAGCAGTTCACGGAAGAACGCTTGCTGCGCGGCGTCCATGTAAGCGTCTTCAGGTTGGGATAGCAGCTCTTGTTCTGTCATTGCAGGTGCGCTCAGGTCAATGAAAGGGGATGGCGCTTGCTCAAGGGCAAGAAACATGATTTGGAATCTGCCTTAAATGTTATGTTATAACACGCCAATGCGCACGGGACAGCTTGGCAACGGACGAGGCGGCACTGCGTGAACGCTTCGATGCCTGTCTGCTGGCCCAGGGCCTGAACGGCCGGGTGAAGTTCGCAAATCCCTGCCCTGGCTGGAATTGATACTTACGGCCTTCTCTTAGCCGAAGGCTCTTACCATTGGATAGACACGATGAGTTCAGCATTACCCGACGTCTCCGTCACAGACCTGGCCTCCAGCTTCAGCCCGCTGCAATGGGTCGGCATGCAAGGTATCGACCTGCCAATACGGATCGAGGAATCGACCTACCTTCGCGAAGTGCACGCACGGGCGGATGTCCAGGTCGACCTGCCGGCGCCCCACGTCAAAGGCATTCACATGTCCAGGCTGTATCGGCTGCTGGACGCCTGGGGCCAGGCTGCCGCGGTTTCACCGGCGAACCTCTTTCAGTTGCTGCAGGAGATGATCGACAGCCACCAGGACTGCGCTAGCCGCAATGCCCGATTGCGCCTCGATTTCGACCTGCTGGTTCGTCGTCCGGCACTGGTTACCGATGGCCTCTCTGGCTGGAAGTCCTATCCTGTTCATCTACTCGCTTCGAAGGTAGGCGGTACGCTGAACCTGAGCATCGAGGTCAAGATCGGCTACTCGTCTACCTGCCCTTGCTCGGCCGCCCTCTCTCGACAACTGATCGAAGATGGCTTTCTGCAAACCTTCAAGGGGCAACCCCTGCTCGAAGCGAGCGCAGTGGCGCAATGGCTGCGCAGCAACGCTTCGCTGGCCACGCCGCACAGCCAACGCAGCGAAGCACGGGTGCGTGTTGCCGTGCCTGTGGATGCCCCGGGCCTGGGGCTGCTGGCGCTGATCGACAAGGTCGAAGGCGCCTTGCGCACGCCGGTGCAGACCGCGGTGAAACGGGCGGACGAACAGGCTTTCGCAGCACTCAACGGCCAGAACCTGATGTTCGTGGAGGACGCTGCGCGGCGCATCCAGGCCAGCCTGCATGAGTACCGCGACACCCAGGTCCACGTTCGCCACCTGGAAAGCCTGCACCCGCACGATGCGTCGGCCTGGTCCGTCCCCCAGGCCCCGGCGCACTAGCGCATGATCCTGCCTTGAACGCCTCTGGCGGCCTGCCTCACGGGCCGCAGACTCCAGAGTGCGTAATGCTAGGCCTCTTCACGCGCAACAAACGCTTACGGCTTGCCAGCAAACCCGGAAAAGCGCTTGTTGAAGTTGGCGATGCGCCCTTCGGTCTTGGTCTGGCGCTGTTGGCCGGTATACACCGGATGCGAGGCGCTCGACACGTCCAGTTGAACGTATGGGTAAGACTTGCCATCCGTGTGCTGGTAGGTCCGGTCGGTTTCGGCCGTTGAGCCGATGAGGAAAAAGACGTTCGTCGAGGTGTCGTGGAACAGGACAGGACGGTAGTCGGGGTGGATGCCAGGTTTCATGAGAGTATCCGTTAGGTTATAAAATAACATTTCAATAGTAACGCGAAGCATTTGTATCTGCAACGCAGGCAAGCCAACCCTCTTGCGCCATTGCGTTATGCTCCAAGCCACCCTACCGATGGCCGAAACGGGGCCCGTGGCCTAATGCCACTAAGGCTTAACTGACTGGCATTAGCCCGTGGCCCAACAAAGTCTGTTCAGTTCATTGACTTTCCTGGGTGAGCCGCACCACGAATAGCACAACTGCGCCTGACCCGCCTCCAGCCGGCAAGGGCTGGAGGCGGCAATTCTACTGCTCGGCCAAAGCCTGTGTGAGGGGCTGCCGAGCGCTATGCGCAAACTGCTTTGTACTTCTGCCAGCGACGGAATGACCTCCTCGACAAGGGGTTCACCTTCCATGCTGTCAGTTGTCGCCCGACGCAAGTCGCCACGACGCCTGCGCTGTCCACCCATCCACCCTGGACGGAAACCCAGTAACTGGCCCGCCAGCGGGCATAGTAGGTTGCAGTTGACCCCTTTCAAGGAGCGACGCATGACCATTCGCAGCTTGGCGAAAAACCTGCCTCCAGATCCCGACAAGGAAGGCTGGGTGCTTGGGTGGGGCGTGCTACGGGATAGGCATCCATGGCACTTTGTCGACGTCTATGCCGACCAGAAGACAGCAAAGGCAGAAGCGGAACGCCGCGGTGATGGCTACGTTGTGGAGTACGGCTCTCACCGCCTTGGCTCGAATGAATTCCTGTGCGGTATCACTCCGCCTGAGGGCTGAGCAGCACGCGCGAGTGCCCCGAATACCTCGAGCTGGACGAGCCGGCAGAGAGCTGCGAGATATGCGATGGCCAGGGCGAACCAGCTGTAACCCCTCTCCCCTCTATTTCGAAGCAGCGAGGCGGTCAGCGGCAGGAACACCTTCGGTTGCTATACGGCGAGCGCGGCCCACGCCCCAGACCAGCGCCCTCGTCATCGATTCGCCAGGGCGAGAATCGAAAGCCTCTTCATGGAGGGGCATCCCGCTGGCTGCGTATATCCCAATGAACATCTGGGTGTTACCTGTGCGCGACAGCCGCACCTGGACATCAATGAAGGTGCCGTCACTCAGCGTTTCGTCATGAGTGCGATGGTGCAAAGTGGGGTCTGCCCAATCCCAAAAAACATCACCGCGAATTCTCATGCCGTTCTCCTACGACTTTAGTTGTAGTTAGGTGTTGTATTGCCACCATAGCGAATACCCAGTTTTACGCAAATCTGCCGACCTCGTCTGTGATCTGAATCAGACAATCGGTGATCCCCCCTCTCCCCTCTATTCACTGCCGCGATGTGGCGGCCAAGGAATCGCCGTTAGTCTTCCCGCCCGGAAGAATGGGGAGCACGTCAAGCAGACGTCGGATCCGCATCACCAATGGCGGCCGATCCTGAAAGGTTTGGGGATCAGGTACCACCCCCGTATAACTGCCGCCACACCTATGCGACAATATGCTTAATGTCTGGTCTCAACCCCGCATTTATCGCCCAACAGCTCGGGCATAGCGTGCAGATGCTCTTATCGACTTATGCGCGCTGGATTAACTCGTCTAACGACTGGCAGGAGCTGGAAAAGCTCCAGATTGGTCCGAAATTGGTCCGTAGCTGCGAAGAAGCCACGTAAGTTATTGATAGGTAAGCTCCTTGATCTCCACCGCCAACATCACCATGCAGTTCGGCTCCAAGCCGCTGTTCGAAAACGTTTCTGTAAAATTCAACAACGGCAACCGCTACGGCCTGATCGGCGCCAACGGTTGCGGTAAGTCGACCTTCATGAAAATCCTCGGTGGTGACCTGGAGCCGTCCGCAGGCCAGGTCATGCTCGAACCGAACACCCGCCTGGGCAAGCTGCGCCAGGACCAGTTCGCCTACGAGGAATTCACCGTGATCGACACGGTGATCATGGGCCACGGCCAGCTGTGGAAGGTCAAGGCCGAGCGCGACCGTATCTATTCGCTACCGGAAATGACCGAGGAAGACGGCATGGCCGTCGCCGAGCTGGAAACCGAGTTCGCCGAGATGGACGGCTACACCGCCGAATCCCGCGCCGGTGAACTGCTGCTGGGCCTGGGTATCCCGCTGGAACAGCACTTCGGCCCGATGAGCGAAGTGGCACCCGGCTGGAAACTGCGTGTACTGCTGGCCCAGGCGCTGTTCTCGGACCCGGACGTGCTGCTGCTCGACGAGCCGACCAACCACCTGGACATCAACACCATCCGCTGGCTGGAAAGCATCCTCACCGCGCGTAACAGCACCATGGTGATCATTTCCCACGACCGCCACTTCCTCAACAGTGTCTGCACCCACATGGCTGACCTGGACTACGGCGAGCTGCGCGTGTTCCCAGGCAACTACGACGAATACATGACCGCCGCCACCCAGGCACGCGAGCAGCTGCTGTCGGACAACGCCAAGAAGAAAGCCCAGATCGCCGAGCTGCAGACCTTCGTCAGCCGCTTCTCGGCCAACGCCTCCAAGGCCAAGCAGGCCACCTCCCGGGCCAAGCAGATCGACAAGATCCAGCTGGCCGAGGTCAAGCCGTCAAGCCGGGTGAGCCCGTTCATCCGCTTCGAGCAGACCAAGAAGCTGCACCGCCAGGCGGTCACCGTCGAGAAGATGGCCAAGGCCTTTGACGACAAGGTGCTGTTCAAGAACCTCGGTTTTACCATCGAGGCTGGCGAGCGCGTGGCCATCATTGGCCCCAACGGCATCGGCAAGACCACCCTGCTGCGCACCCTGGTCGGGGAAATGACCCCGGACAAGGGTGAAGTGAAGTGGACCGACAGCGCCGAAGTGGGCTACTACGCCCAGGACCACGCCCACGACTTCGAAGATGACATGACCCTGTTCGACTGGATGGGCCAGTGGACTTCCGGCGAGCAGGTGATCCGCGGCACCCTCGGGCGCATGCTGTTCTCCAACGACGAGATCCTCAAGTCGGTGAAGGTGATTTCCGGGGGTGAGCAAGGCCGCATGCTGTTCGGCAAGCTGATCCTGCAGAAGCCGAACGTGCTGGTGATGGACGAGCCAACCAACCACCTGGACATGGAATCGATCGAGGCGCTGAACCTGGCGCTGGAAAACTACCCGGGCACCCTGCTGTTCGTCAGCCACGACCGCGAGTTCGTGTCGTCGCTGGCCACCCGCATTATCGAGCTGTCGGCAGATGGTGTGGTGGACTTCAGCGGCACCTATGACGATTACCTGCGCAGCCAGGGCGTGCTGGTCTGATTTGAAGGATAAGGCCTGGCCATTTGCAGTGGCTGGGCCGGCCTCTTCGCGGGTAAACCCGCTCCCACAGGTATCGCATGTGTGGGAGCGGGTTTACCCGCGAAGAACCCACCACCATTCCCACAGGCTGGCACTGTCCGACGAATAATTCGTTAGCCTGCTTTCATTTCCTTCGCGCAACGGCCATGATGGAACCACGCCCAACCGCCCGCCCGCGAAAGAGCCCATGACCGCGCAACAACCCGCCCCCGCCAGCAACACGCTGCACATCACCCTGCAGATTCTGTCGATCGTTTTCTATACGTTCATTGCCTTCCTCTGCATCGGCCTGCCGATTGCGGTACTGCCCAGCTATGTGCACGACCAACTGGGCTTTGGCGCTGTGATCGCCGGGGTGACCATCGGCCTGCAGTACCTGGCCACCCTGCTCAGTCGCCCGTTTGCCGGGAAGGTGGCAGATACCTTGGGCGGCAAGCAGGCCATCCGCTTCGGCCTGCTGGGGATTGCCGCTTGCGGAATATTGACGCTGCTGTCGGCCTGGACCCTGACAATACCGCTGTTGAGCCTGGCGCTGTTGCTCGGCGGGCGTTTGCTGCTGGGCATCGCCCAAGGGCTGATCGGTGTGGCCACCTTGAGCTGGGGCATCAGCCAGGTCGGCCCCGAGCATACCGCCAGAGTGATCTCGTGGAACGGTATCGCCTCCTATGGCGCCATCGCCATCGGCGCACCACTAGGTGTACTGGCCGTGGACGGGCTGGACTTCAGTGTACTGGGGCCGGCCTTGCTGGTGCTGGCGCTTGTTGCCCTGCTGGTGTTGCGCAAACGCCCCGAGGTGGTGGTGGTACGCGGCGAGCGCCTGCCCTTCTGGTCGGCGTTCGGCCGGGTCGCGCCGTGCGGCTTGGGCCTGACCCTGGCCTCGATCGGCTACGGCACCCTGACCACCTTCGTCACCCTGTATTACCTGGAGCGAGGCTGGGCTGGCGCGGCCTGGTGCCTGAGCTCCTTTGGCGTGTGCTTCATCATTTCGCGGCTGCTGTTCGTCAATGCGGTCAACCGTTTTGGTGGCTACAACGTCGCCGTCGCCTGCATGGCCACCGAAGTGCTCGGCCTGAGCCTGCTATGGCTGGCACCCTCGCCGCCCTGGGCCCTGGTTGGCGCCGGGCTGACCGGGTTCGGGCTGTCGCTGGTGTATCCGGCGCTGGGCGTCGAGGCGATCAAGCAGGTACCCAGCAGCAGCCGTGGCGCGGGGCTGGGCGCCTATGCGGTGTTCTTCGACATGGCGTTGGCCATCGCCGGGCCGGTGATGGGCGCGGTGGCCGTGCACCTGGGCTATGCCTCGATCTTCTGTGTAGCGGCAATGCTCGCCCTGGCCGGGGTGGGCCTAACGCTGTTGCTGGCGCGGCGCGCTGGTCGCGGCTGATCGCTCGGCCGGCTGTGGTGCACCCAGGGCCTGGCTGAAGAATACTGCCGTTTCGCGTTGCAGCGAGCGATGGATATGCCGGCGGTCCACACCTTCGGCGTCCTTGCACAGCACCGGCATGCGCGCGTACTGCTCAGCGTCGCAATGGGCCATGAACACGAAGTGCCCGGCACCGGCCAACAGGCGGTAGTTCGGCGTGACGGGCAGCTTGCGGGCCAGGGCTTGGGCGTTACGGTCCACGGCCACCAGTTGGTCACTGTCGCCGCTGTAGATCAGCGCCGGCACTTGCACCCCGGCCAACGCATGGCGCCCGAACAGCAGGCTCAGCGGCGCCATCAGCATCACCGCCCCCACCCGCTGATCGGCCTCAGGCGCCAGCTCGCTACGGTCGGCAATCAGTACACCGTGGGTCTTGCAGGCGTCGGCGTCGTTCGGGCGCTCCAGGCAATACTGGCGCAGGCGGTCCAGGTCAGGACGCGCGCCAGACAAGATCAACGCGGTTTCGCCACCGGCCGAGTAGCCAATTACCCCCACTTTGCCGTCGCTCAGGTAGGGCGCCAGCAAGGCATCATCACGGGCAGCCGTGATTGCCGCGCTGAGCTGCAGCGGCCGACCATAGAGGTTGCTGAGGGTGCCCAGGCGACTGTGGTCACGGGCGTTGTCCCCCGGGTGCACCACCGCCACCACGACAAAGCCCTGGCGCGCCAGCGCCGTGGCCAGGTAATGCAAGGCCAGCGGGCTGCCGGTATTGCCGTGGGACAGTACCAGTAACGGGAACTGGCCCAACGCCACTGGCGCTTCTTCAGCCACGTCTATCGGGTAGTCGTCCATACGGCTGCTGCGGGTTTTGCCAATGGCCGGGTAAAACGCCAGGGCCTGCATGGGGCGGGCATCGACCGGGTCGGCTAGGGTCATGTGGTGCAAGCCGGCATCCCATGGCGCGGCCTCGGCATGGACCAGCAGGCCGCCGAACAGGGCCAGTGCCAATAAGCGACGTGGGATATTCATCGGCCAGCGGTTCCTGGCAGGGCGAAGAGATAGTCCAGCATAAGACCGGCCTGGCCTGCGTCAGATGAAAACTGGATGAAACCGTGGCCATGCACTTCGTGCTCGCGCCCTATGCATTTGCGCTTTTCGCCGAACCCGTGGCATAGATGCAGGTCCACCTGGTTAGGTGACCGTTTCGCGCCATTGAAGGAGATTCATGCATGAGCAAGCCCGCCTACGTGCCACCCAAGGTCTGGCGCAACGACGCAGCATCCGGCGGCCAGTTCGCCAGCATCAACCGCCCGGTTGCCGGCCCGACCCATGACAAGCAACTGCCGCTGGGCAAGCACCCGCTGCAGCTGTACTCGCTGGCCACGCCCAATGGCGTCAAGGTCACCATTGCCCTTGAAGAACTGCTTGCCCTGGGCCACGCCGGCGCCGATTACGACGCCTGGCTGATCCGCATCGGCGAGGGCGACCAGTTTTCCAGCGGCTTCGTCCAGGTCAACCCCAACTCGAAGATCCCCGCCCTGCTCGACCGCAGCGTCGAGCCTCCGGTGCGGGTGTTCGAGTCGGGCTCGATCCTGCTGTACCTGGCGGAGAAGTTCGGCGCCCTGCTGCCCAAATCGCCGGCTGCGCGCACCGAGACCCTGAACTGGCTGTTCTGGCAGATGGGCGCGGCGCCTTACCTGGGCGGTGGCTTCGGCCACTTCTATGTGTATGCGCCGGAAAAATTCGAGTACGCGATCAACCGCTTCACCATGGAAACCAAGCGCCAACTAGATGTGCTCGACCGCCGCCTGGCCGCAAGCCGCTACCTGGGTGGCGAGGAATACAGCATCGCCGATATCGCCGTATGGCCGTGGTATGGCCAGCTGGTGCGCGGCAACCTGTATGACGCGGCCGAGTTCCTGGCGGTGGATGAATACCCCAATGTACAGCGCTGGGCCGAGGAAATTGCCCTGCGTCCGGCGGTGCAACGCGGCACCCGGGTGAACCGCACCTGGGGGGATGAAGACAGCCAAGTGCCGGAGCGACATGCGGCGGCGGACCTGGACTAAGCCACGATCGGGGCCGCTGTGCGGCCCCAACAATGCCCGCCTGCATAAAACCATTTGCCCCCGCGCAAACCTGCGCCCGCCAAGCCCTTCTTGTACACTCCTCGCATTAGCCCCTACCTGCACATTTTTTTGGTGAACGCATGATCGAGGTAACCGAGGTTTCCATTGCCGAGCTGCGCGACGCACTCGAGTCGGGTCGCACGACGGCGGTCGAGTTGGTCAAAGCCTACCTGGCGCGCATCGACGCCTACGATGGCGCCGACACTGCCACCGCCCTGAACGCCGTAGTGGTGCGCAACCCAGAAGCGCTCAAGGAGGCCGAAGCCTCCGACGCCCGCCGTGCCAAAGGCCAGGTACTGAGCCCGCTGGACGGCATCCCCTATACCGCCAAGGACAGCTATCTGGTCAAAGGCCTGACCGCCGCCTCCGGCAGCCCGGCATTCAAGGACCTGGTGGCCCAGCGCGACGCCTTCACCATCGAACGCCTGCGCGCCGCCGGCGCCGTGTGCCTGGGCAAGACCAACATGCCGCCCATGGCCAACGGCGGCATGCAGCGCGGCGTTTACGGCCGCGCCGAAAGCCCGTACAACGCCAATTACCTGACCGCGCCATTCGCTTCCGGCTCCTCCAACGGCGCCGGTACCGCCACTGCCGCCAGCTTTAGTGCCTTCGGCCTGGCCGAGGAAACCTGGTCCAGCGGCCGTGGCCCGGCATCCAACAATGGCCTGTGCGCCTACACCCCTTCGCGCGGGGTGATCTCGGTCCGTGGCAACTGGCCGCTGACACCGACCATGGACGTAGTGGTGCCTTATGCCCGCACCATGGCCGACCTGCTGGAGATCCTCGACGTGGTGGTGGCCGATGACGCCGACAAGCGCGGCGACCTGTGGCGCCTGCAACCCTGGGTGCCGATCCCAGCCGCCTCGGCAGTGCGCCCGGATTCGTACCTGGACCTGGCGGTGGACGCCAGCGCGCTCAAGGGCAAGCGCTTTGGCGTACCACGCATGTACATCAATGCCGATGCCGAGGCCGGTACTTCGGAAAAACCAGGCATCGGCGGCCCGACTGGCCAGCGCATCAACACCCGTGCCACGGTGATCGACCTGTGGCAGCAGGCGCGCCAGGCCCTGGAGGCGGCCGGTGCCGAAGTACTGGAAGTGGACTTCCCGCTGGTGTCCAACTGCGAAGGCGACCGCCCCGGCGCACCGACCGTGTACAACCGTGGCATCGTCAGCAAGGAGTTCCTGCATGACGAATTGTGGGAACTGTCGGGCTGGGGCTTCGACGACTTCCTGCGTGCCAACGGCGACCCCAAGCTCAACCGCCTGGCCGATGTCGATGGCCCGCAAATCTTCCCCCACGACCCAGGCACCCTGCCCAACCGTGAGGATGACCTGGCCGCCGGCATGGACGAATACGTCAACATGGCCAAACGCGGCTTGAAGACCTGGGACCAGATCGAGACCTTGCCCGACGGCCTGCGCGGCCTGGAAAAGACCCGCAAGATGGACCTGGAAGACTGGATGGACGACCTGGGCCTGGACGCGGTGCTGTTCCCGACCGTGGCCGATGTAGGCCCGGCCGATGCCGACGTCAACCCAGCCTCGGCGGACATCGCCTGGAGCAACGGTATCTGGGTGGCCAACGGCAACCTGGCGATCCGTCACCTGGGTGTGCCGACCGTGACCGTGCCGATGGGCGTCATGGCCGATATCGGTATGCCGGTGGGGCTGACCTTCGCCGGCCGGGCCTACAGTGACAATGCGCTGCTGAGCTTCGGTGCGGCCTTTGAAGCCACCGGATCGCGGCGGATGATCCCGCCACGTACGCCAGCGCTGGGCTAAGAATTGGGGCTGCTGCGCAGCCCATCGCCGGCAAGCCAGCTCCCACAAGTACTCCACAATTCTCAACGATAGTGGAGAACCTATGGGAGACTCCATGGTTTCTGGCAAGGGCATCAGGGTTGCCGGGTGCTCGCCACAGGCGCCGCATATCTTGTGGCAAACACCTGTCAGCCCTGATGCAATCCCTGTGGGAGCTGGCTTGCCGGCGATAGGGCCAGTGGCCCCACCCAAGATCGCAAAATTCAACTTTATGTGTAAAAATACACAAAAAGTTGATTTTGTGTTCTACCATGCCCATCACCCCTAGCGAAGAACGCCAGCTCACCCTCACCGTCCTCAAGGCCGCCATCCAGGCCTTGGGCAGCGTCGCCGCGCGTAACATGGAAATCCTCCTGCACGACCTCGACCACCCCGAGCACTCCGTGGTGGCGATCGTCAACGGCCACCTTTCCGGCCGCAGCATCGGCAGCCCGATCCTCGCCGCCCCGGAACAGGACCAGGGCTTCAAGGCGCTGATGCAGGCCTCGGCCGACCAGCAAGGCTCCGCGCCGGTAGTGCTGCCCGACTACCCCACCATGCTCAAGGGCCGCACCCTGCGCAGCGCCACGGCGATCTTCCGTGACAGCAGCGGCCACCCCTTCGCCAGCCTCTGCGTCAACACCGATGTCACCGACCTGGACGCCGCCATGCGCTTTCTCCAACAGCTCCAGCCGCTGGGGGCCGCGCCTGCCGTCAGTGAACCCGCTGACATGGAGCTGCTGATGAGCGAGATCATCCAGGCCTCCCTGCAGCGCAGTGGCCAGGGTCGGATGAACAAGCAGGCCAAGGTCGAGGCCGTGCGGGTGATGCAGGAACGCGGCCTGTTCATCGTCAAGGGTGGCGTGGAAAAGGCGGCCAGCGCCCTGGGGGTGACTCGCTACACCATTTACAACTACCTTGAACAACTGCGCGGAGCCAGCCAATGACCTTGCATATCCATACCCCCCTGATCGAATCCCGCCCGTTGTCGCTGGCCGCCGGCCGCAACGTCTGGCTCAAGCTCGATGCCCTGCAACCCTGCGGCTCGTTCAAGCTGCGCGGGGTGGGCCATGCCTGCGAAGTGCACCATGGCCGTGGCGCACGTCATTTTGTTTCTTCCTCCGGGGGTAATGCCGGCCTGGCGGTGGCCTATGCCGGGCGCAAACTGGGTGTGCCAGTGACCGTGGTAGTGCCCGAGACCACCACTGAACGGGCCAAGGAGTTGCTGCGCCTGGAGGATGCCAAGGTGGTGGTGCACGGTAGCTCCTGGCAAGAAGCCAACGAACTGGCACTGACCCTGGTAGGCCCTGGCGATGCTTTCATCCACCCGTTCGATGACCCGCTGCTGTGGGCTGGGCATGCCAGCCTGGTTGACGAAGTGGTAGCGGCTGGGTTCAAGCCTGATGCGGTAGTACTGTCGGTGGGCGGTGGTGGGCTGCTCAGCGGCGTGGTCGAGGGGCTGCAGCGCAATGGCTGGACAGATGTGCCGGTGCTGGCCGTGGAGACCTGCGGCGCTGCCTCGCTGCACGCCGCCATGCAAGCCGGGCACACGGTCGAACTGCAGCGCATTGCCTCGGTCGCCAGCTCGCTCGGTGCCAAGCGGGTGGCGGAACAGGCGCTGGCCTGCACGCATCAGCATCCGGTGCACAGCCACCTGGTCAGTGACCGCGCGGCACTGGAGGCCTGCGAGCGGTTCCTGCTGGACCACCGTGTGCTGGTCGAGCCAGCGTGTGGGGCAGCGCTGGCATTGGCCTATGATGCCAGCGCGCTGGGCAATTTCCAGAATGTGCTGGTAGTGGTTTGTGGCGGGGCTACGGCGACGCTGGAGCAGATTCAAGCGTGGCTGAAGCAGGTCGATTGAGGTTGGCTGTACCGGCCTCTTCGCGGGTGAACCCGCTCCCACAGGTACCCTCGTTGGCTTCGAATCCTGGTTGATCCTGTAGGTGCCGCAGGCATTGCACTGGCGTTGAAGCTGGCGCAGTGTCTGTGGGAGCGGGTTCACCCGCGAACACGGGCGCAGCCCGTGCATCCAACGCGCAAGGGTGTCACATACACCTGCTCTACTGAGCCCGCCGCAATCGAAAAAACCCTCGCACCGTCAGCAACCTGGACGAAATGCGTATCCCACCCTTTCGATCTGCGGCAAGTGAAGGCACAATGCGTGTCCTTTTTTTGGCCGGCCTGGCCGGGGGCCTTTAAATGATCAAGACGCCGTACTACCTCATCGATAAAACCAAGCTGCTGGGCAACATGGAGAAGATCGCCTACGTGCGCGAACACTCCGGTGCCAAGGCACTGCTCGCCCTCAAGTGCTTCGCCACCTGGTCGGTATTCGACCTGATGCAACAGTACATGGACGGCACCACCTCTTCGTCGCTGTACGAGCTCAAGCTCGGTCGCCAGAAGTTCGCCGGCGAAACCCACGCCTACAGCGTGGCCTGGGCCGACGATGAGGTCGAGGAAATGCTCGAGAACTGCGACAAGATCATCTTCAACTCGATCGGCCAGTTGCAGCGCTTCGCCGAACAGTCCGAAGGCAAAGTCCGTGGCCTGCGCGTCAACCCGCAGGTCAGCAGCTCCGACTACCTGCTGGCCGACCCGGCGCGCCCGTTCAGCCGCCTGGGCGAGTGGGACCCGGCAAAAATCGAGCAGGTGATCGAGCAGATCTCCGGCTTCATGTTCCACAACAACTGCGAGAACGGCGACTTCGGCCTGTTCGACAAGATGCTGACGCACATCGAAGAGCGCTTCGGCCACCTGCTGCACAAGGTCGAGTGGGTCAGCCTCGGTGGTGGCATCCACTTCACCGGAGAAGGCTACGCGCTGGACGCCTTCTGCGCGCGCCTGAAAGCCTTCTCGGAAACGTACGGCGTGCAGGTTTACCTGGAGCCGGGCGAAGCGGCGATCACCCAAAGCGCCTCGCTGGAAGTGACCGTGCTCGACACCCTGTACAACGGCAAGCACCTGGCGGTGGTCGACAGCTCGATCGAAGCGCACATGCTCGACCTGCTGATCTACCGCCTCAACGCCAAGATGGCCCCCAACGATGGCGAGCACACCTACATGGTCTGCGGCAAATCGTGCCTGGCCGGCGACATCTTCGGCGAGTACCAATTCGATCGTCCGCTGGCCATCGGCGATCGCCTGTCGTTCGTTGATGCGGCGGGTTACACCATGGTCAAGAAAAACTGGTTCAACGGTTTGAAGATGCCATCCATCGTGGTCAAGCAACTCGACGGCAGCGTCGAAGTGGTGCGCGAGTTCGGTTTCGAAGACTACGTTTCCAGCCTGTCGTAAGACCGGCTTTCAGTAAGGAGCAAGGGATAAATTGAAGAAGAACGTTCTTATCATTGGTGCAGGAGGTGTCGCCAAGGTGGTGGCCCACAAGTGCGCGCAGCATAACGACGAACTGGGTCGTATCGCTATTGCGTCACGGAACATCTCCAAATGCCAGGCCATCATCGACAGCGTCAAGGCCAAGGGTAGCCTCAAGGTACCCGCCGACATCCAGGCCTTTTCGCTCAATGCCCTCGATGTCGAGGCAACCAAGGCGCTGATCCGCGAAACCGAATCGCAGATCGTGATCAACGTTGGTTCCGCCTTCCTCAACATGTCGGTGCTGCGTGCCTGCATCGATACCGGTGTCGCCTACCTGGACACCGCCATCCACGAAGAGCCGGGCAAGATCTGCGAGACCCCGCCGTGGTACGGCAACTACGAGTGGAAACACCTCGAAGAGTGCCAACAAAAGAACATCACTGCCATTCTCGGCGTCGGTTTCGACCCGGGTGTGGTGAACAGCTACGCCAAGCTGGCGCAGCAACAGTATTTCGACAGCATTGACTCGATCGACATCCTCGACGTCAATGCCGGTTCGCATGGCAAGTACTTTGCCACCAACTTCGACCCGGAAATCAACTTCCGCGAGTTCACCGGGCAAGTATGGAGCTGGCAGAACAGCCAGTGGACCAGCAACACCATGTTCGAAGTCAAGCGTACCGATGACCTGCCAGTGGTAGGCTCGCAAAACCTGTACCTGACTGGTCACGACGAAGTTCACTCGATTTCGAAGAACCTCAATGTGCCGAACGTGCGCTTCTGGATGAGCTTCGGCGAGCACTATATCAATGTGTTCACCGTGCTGAAGAACCTGGGCCTGCTCAGCGAGCAACCGGTGAAAACCGCCGAAGGCCTTGAAGTTGTGCCGCTGAAAGTGGTCAAGGCCGTACTGCCGGACCCGGCCTCGCTGGCCCCTGGCTACACCGGCAAGACCTGCATCGGTGACCTGGTCAAAGGCACCAAGGATGGCCAGCCGCGCGAAGTGTTCATCTACAACGTGGCCGACCACGAAGAAGCCTACGCCGAGACCGACAGCCAAGGCATTTCCTACACCGCCGGTGTACCGCCAGTGGCAGCCGCCCTGCTGGTTGCCCGTGGCGAGTGGGATGCCAAGCGCATGGTCAACGTCGAGGAGCTGCCAGCCGAGCCGTTCCTCAAGGCGCTGGACGTGATGGGCCTGCCGACCCGTGTCAAGGATGAAAAAGGCGATCGTCCTTGGGACGCTGAAGCCTAAGCAGCAAGTCAGAGGGGGCGCCAACAAGGCACCCCCTCTGTTTTTGCAGGCCCGGCCTCTTCGCGGGTAAACCCGCTCCCACCTCGACCGCATAGGCCTCAAGCCTCTGTGCAGTACCTGTGGGAGCTGGCTTGCCAGCGATGAGGCCAGTCCAGGTAATAAAGACCGTTGCTCCGTAGTGCCCCTGTGGGAGCGGGTTCACCCGCGAAGAGGCCGCTACAGGCTTACCCCTATTTCCGGGCCTCCAGAATCAGGTTGAACGGCGTCTGGGTGGCCCGCCGGAAGCGGCTGAACCCCGCCTCCTCGAACACCGCCCGCAATCGCGCCTCCCCTGCCTGCGCGCCCAACCCCAGCCCTACCTCCTGCGACAACGAATTCGGCGTGCAGATGAACGTCGATGCCGCATAGAACAAGCGCCCAACCGGGGTCAGGTTGCCCTCCAGCGAATCCTCGGCATACGGTTCCACCAGCATCACCGTGCCGTCGGCCTTCAACGCACGGTAGGCGTGCCTGGCTGCCCCCACCGGGTCACCCATGTCGTGCAGGCAATCGAAGAAGCACACCAGGTCATGGCCATGCCCCGGGTATTCCTTGGCGCTGGCCTGCTGGAAGCTCACCCGCTCCGCCAACCCCGCCTCACGCGCCCGTTCATTGGCGGTGGCGATGGAAGGCCCGTGGTAGTCGTAACCAACGAAGGTGGACGCCGGAAACGCCTGGGCCATGACCAGCGTCGAAGCGCCATGCCCACAGCCGACATCCGCCACCTTGGCGCCCGCTTGCAACTTGGCCACTACACCCTCCAGCGCCGGTAGCCACTCAGCCACCAGGAAGGTGCGGTAACCCGGCCGGAAAAACCGTTCGGTGCCGCTGAACATGCATGGGTGGTGGTCACCCCAGGCCAGCCCGCCATCGCCGCGCATGGCCGCGACCAGCTTGTCCTTGTCATGGAACAGCGCCGCCACCACTGCCGCGCCGCCGGCCATGTAGGCCGGGGAATCCTCCAGCGCCAGGGCCATGGCCTGTTCTTCGGGCAGCACGAAACAGCCCTTGTCATGCACCATATAGCCCGATGCCGCCTGAGCGTTCAGCCATTCGCGCACCAGCCGCGGGTGGCAGCCGGTCTTTTCCGCCAGCGCCTCGGGGGTGGTCGGCTGGCTGTCGGCCATGGCCCGGTACAGCCCCAGCTCGTCGCCAAGAATCACATTGGCCAGGGTCGCCGCCGCGCCCATGTCGCCCACCAGTTTACCCATGAAGTCGTGAAGCCTTGCCTCGTCCATGACCTGCCCTCCTCTGCAAGAAGGCCATCGCCAGCGAGGGACGTCCGCTCCGGGTAGGCGGTGGTCGATTGAATGGTGTAGGCCTGCCGAACTGAACGCAGCAGCAGACCATTGGTAAGTCTAGATGCTCCAATCGGTGCGATTTGCCCGCTCGCCCGACTTTTCCAGCATTGCGTTGGCACCGCTGGCGAACCGTGCAGGTAACACGATCTAAACAACGATGTGACATTTTTCTTCAGCTATCTCGCCAAGGAGCTGTTGAATGAAAGTCACAGTTTTCGGTACCGGCTATGTCGGCCTCACCCAGGCAGTGTGCCTGGCCCAGGTTGGGCATTCGG
Source organism: Pseudomonas sp. 10-1B (assembly GCF_000935045.1). GTDB lineage: Bacteria > Pseudomonadota > Gammaproteobacteria > Pseudomonadales > Pseudomonadaceae > Aquipseudomonas. The sequence goes on along the minus strand of NZ_JYKS01000001.1, from coordinate 312,683 downwards.
TGTTGTGCATGGATATAGACGCCAAGCGGGTCGCCACCCTCAATGAAGGCCATTGCCCGATCTTCGAACCCGGCCTTGCGCCGATGCTGGAAAGCAACCTGGCTTGCGGCCGCCTGCGCTTTACCACCGATGCCGGAGAGGCGAGCAACTACGCCAGGTTGCAGTTCATCGCCGTGGGCACCCCGCCGCAAGCCGATGGCAGCGCAGACCTGCGGCACGTTTTCGCCGTGGTCGACAGCATTCTCGAACACGCCCAGGCACCCAAGGTGATCGTCAACAAATCCACCTCGCCGGTCGGCACCGTAGACCGTATCAAGGCTCGTATTGCCCAGGCCGTGGCCGCGCCCCATCGCTTCCAGGTGATCAGCAACCCTGAGTTCCTCAAGGAAGGTGCTGCAGTGGACGACTGCATGCGCCCGGCCCGGATCATCCTCGGCGGCGCCGAGCCGGCCGAGGAGGCGCTGCTACGCGAGCTTTACCTGCCATTCAGCCGCAACCGGGAAAAGTTCATGGTCATGGATGCACGCAGCGCCGAACTGAGTAAATATGCGGCCAACTGCATGCTGGCGACCAAGATCTCCTTCATCAACGAAATCGCCAACCTGGCCGAACACCTGGGGGCCGACATCGAAATGGTACGCCGCGGCATCGGCTCCGACCCACGCATCGGCTACGACTTCATCTACGCCGGCTGCGGCTTTGGTGGCTCGTGTTTCCCCAAGGACCTGCAGGCCTTGCGCCGCACTGCCGAGGCCGAAGGCTTCGAACCGCAACTGCTGCGCGCGGTGGAATCGGTCAACGAGCAGCAAAAGGGCCGGCTGTTCAGCAAGATCCAGCGGCACTACCCCGGCGGCCTGCGGGGCAAGGTCTTCGCCCTGTGGGGGTTGTCGTTCAAGCCCAATACCAATGACATCCGCGAGGCCTCCAGCCGGGTCCTGCTGGAAGCGCTGTGGGCAGCGGGTGCACGGGTGCAAGCCCATGACCCGCAGGCCATGGAAGAAATCCAGCGTCACTATGGCCCGCGGGCCGACCTGCAGCTGGTGCCCTGCAAGGACGCCGCATTACAGGGTGCAGATGCTCTGGTGATCGCCACGGAGTGGCAGGATTACCGGGTCCTCAACCTGGACACGGTGCCGCAGCAGTTGGCCGACCGAGTGGTGTTCGACGGCCGAAACCTGTTCGAACCCAAGCATATGGCCGCTGCCGGCCTTACCTACTACGGCATAGGCCGTGGCCAGGTACAACCGGCACGGCCTCGCTGACTCAACCACGTGCCGTCAAGGTGCAACGCTGCTGGCAGGTGGAGCGAGTTGCAGCACTTCGCTGGTATATGCCCACTCTTTCTCTACCTCGTCCGGGTGGTCGTTCAGCCGAATACCGTAGGACGGGATGATCTGCTTGATCTTCGCCTGCCACTGCGGCGACGCTACCTTGTCCTTGAATACCTTGTTCAGCACATCGAGCATGATCGGTGGTGCGGTCGAGGCGCCAGGCGAGGCCCCCAGCAGCCCGGCGATGCTGCCATCCTTGGATGCCACCACTTCGGTGCCAAGCTTGAGCACACCACCCAGTGCCTCGTCTTTCTTGATGATCTGCACCCGCTGGCCCGCCTGCCACAGCCGCCAGTCTTCCTTCTTCGCCTCGGGGAAGTAGGTGCGCAATGCCTCGAAGCGGTCATTGTCGGATTGCAGCACCTGGCCGATCAGGTACTGCACCAGGTCGAACTCGCGAACCCCAACCCGCACCATCGGCCAGGCGTTGTGCACGCTGGTGCTGGCAAGCAGGTCGAGCAGCGAGCCCTGCTTGAGGAATTTGGTCGAGAAGGTGGCGAACGGCCCGAACAGGATCATGCGCTTGCCGTCGAGCACCCGGGTGTCCAGGTGCGGTACCGACATCGGTGGTGCGCCGGTGGCGGCAATGCCATAGGCCTTGGCCATGTGGCGCTGGGCGATGGCCGGGTTGTCGGTGACCAGGAACGAACCGCCGACCGGGAAGCCGGCATAATCCTTGGCCTCGTCTATTCCAGACTTCTGCAGCAGTGGCAACGCCGCACCGCCAGCACCGATGAACAGGAACTTAGCGTCAGTGGCGGCCTTGCTGCCGTCCTTCAGGTTCTTGTACTCGACATGCCAGGAGCCATCGTCGTTGCGGGTGATTTCCTGCACCTCGGTGGACAGCTTGAGGTCGAAGTTCGGCCGGGTTTGCAGGTAACCCACGTACTGCCGGGTGATCTCGCCAAAGTTGACGTCGGTGCCGATCGGCGTCCAGGTCACGGCCAGTTTCTGGTTGGGGTCGCGGCCTTCCATCATCAGCGGTACCCACTTGCGGATCTGCTCGTGATCTTCGGAATACTGCATGGGTTTGAACAACGGGCTGGCCTGCAGTGCCTCGTAGCGCTTTTTCAGGAAACGGATGTTGTCATCGCCCCAGACAAAGCTCATGTGCGGGGTGGTATTGATGAACGAGTGGGGATTCTTCAGCACGCCCTGCTTCACCTGCCAAGCGAGGAACTGGCGGGTGACCTGGAACGACTCGTTGATCTCCACCGCCTTGCTGATGTCGATCTTGCCGTCTTTTTCCGGCGTGTAGTTGAGTTCAGCCAGGGCCGAGTGGCCGGTGCCCGCGTTATTCCAGCCGTTGGAGCTTTCTTCGGCTACCTTGTCCAGGCGCTCGACCATTTCCATGGACCAGCCCGGCTCCAGTTCGTTGAGCCACACGGCCAGGGTGGAACTCATGATGCCGCCGCCCACCAGCATCACATCGACCTTTCTGGCCTCGGCAGCCTGGGCATTGAGCATGCCGAATGCCAAGGCCAACCCGGCCAGGGCCAGTTCCGGCTTGATGGTGATCTTCATAACCTCTCCCGCGCCTCGTTGCTATCCATTAATTCAGCCACAAGCTTAGCTGACGGATTTAGTCGGGTATGGCTGGCGCACAAACACTTGCAATCAGAAGGCAAGCAGCGGGACGGCCAGGCCCACGAAGTAGCCTCCCAAGCCGGCAAACAAATCAGCAAACCTATGCGGTCGTTGTAGGGCGGTGATGGCACCGGCTACGCCGGTGTTCGCGGGCCTGCCCGCTCCCACAGGTATAGCGTTAGCCCCAAGCTGCACAGCAACCTGTGGGAGCGGGCGCGCCCGCGAAGAATCCAGCGCGATGGATGACACCGGCTTTGCCGGTGTTCGCGGCTAAAGCCGCTCCCTCGCACGGCGTCGCCTCAAAGTCAGGCGAAGAGCCTGGCCAGGCAGCCGAGTTTCTTCTTGTACGAGCGTCGCGCCTCCAGCGCCTGCTCCAGGCTCACCGCCAGGAACCGCGCCTGCTGGTTGGGCTGCATCTGCCCGATCAGGTCAAGGTCGGCACTGATCACCGTGCCGATCATCGCGTAGCCGCCGCCCGATACCGCATCGCGGTGCAGAATGATCGGCTCCAACCCCGCTGGTACCTGAATCGAACCGATCGGGTAGCAGCTGTCGACGATGTTCGAAGGGTCCGAGCCGGCACCGAATGGCTGCTCCCGCGGCTGAAAGCTCAAGGCACTGCCGCCCTTGTAGCGGTAGCCGATACGGTCCGCTTCGGAACCGACGGTCCAGGCCTCGGTGAAAAAGCTTTGCGCCGCAGCGTCGGTCAGGCGGTGGAAGTACAGCCCCGGCACCACCCGCAACACCACCTCACCGCCAAGGGCCTGGCGCAGGGCCATGGGCAAGCTTGCACCGGCGCGGGTCTTGCCGCTGGGCACACCGACTGGCAGCAGGTCGCCCGCCATCAGCTTGCGCCCATGGAAGCCACCCAAGGATCCCAGCGCATAGGTTGAGCGGCTACCGAGTACCTCCGGCACATCGATGCCGCCAGCCACCGCCAGGTACGCCCGGGCACCGGCAGTGGGAAAGCCGAAACGCAGCACCTGCCCGGCGCGCACGGCAAACGCTGTGTCTGGGCGTTGCTCACGGCCATCGAGCAGGGCTGGCATCTGCGCACCGCACACCGCCACCAGTGCATCCCGCTGGAACTCCAGCTCCGGCCCCACCAGCGCGCACTCCAGGCCCGCGGCACCGGCCGGGTTACCCACCAAGTGGTTGGCCGCGCTCAAGGCATACTGGTCGAGTGCCCCGGATGGCGGGATGCCCAGATGGTAGTAGCCTTCGCGGCCCAGGTCCTGCACTGAGGTCGCCAGGCCCGGTTTGAGTACCTTGATCATGCCAGCACCTCCTGCAGCGATTTGGGGTAACCGACCGGGTCGGCGAGGAAGGCGTCCAGGGAAAACTCCACCGGCCGAATACGCAGGTCGAAGCACCCCTCCTCCACATCCGCCACTGCCTGGTCATAGGCCCGGCGGTCGATGGGCTTGAACTGCACGATGTCACCTGGGCGGAAGAACACCATGTGCTCCTTGAGGTAGTTCAACGTCTGCTGCGGGTCGTAGATCGGCGCCGGGGTGACACCGAACATCTGGTAGCCGCCGGCCCCGCGCACCGAATAGATACAGCCGAAACAGCCGCCATGGCCAAGGGTGAGCTTGGGGGTGTCGGTACGCGGGCGCAGATACTTGGGCACCTGCAGTTGCCGCTCGCGCTCGACCATCTGGAACATGAACGGCAGGCCGGCAACGAAACCGACCATCGACACGAACCAGGGCGCGCCGCTGTGCGCGGCGATGAACGCCTCGACATCGGCCAGGCCGTTGATGCGCGCGGCATACTCCAGGTCGGTACTGTCCGGGTCCTGATGGCGGTCACGAAAGCGCATCAGGGTTTCATGGGTCCAGGGGTCGTTGTACAGCACCGGGATCTCGATGATCCGCGTTTGCAGCGAGCGCTCGGCTATCGCCTGCGCTTCAGCGCCGCGCACCGCTGCAAGCAGCGCCTGCGGCGCGATACGGTCCGGGTCGAAGCGGATCTGGAACGAGGCGTTGGCCAGGCACACGTCCAGCACGCCATCCAAGGCCAGCCGCTCCACCGCGCGGGTGACGGCCATGCCCTTGAAGAACGCCTCCAGCGACATGCTGTCGCTGACCTCGGCAAACAGATGCTCGTCGGCGCCGAAGCTGTAGCGAATCGGGGTTGTAGCAAGCGGTTCGGCCATGACTGTTCCTTTTCTTGGAGTCTTTATAGAAAGGCAGGCGAAAGCAAAATGCACGGGCTCCGGCTTGTGCACGCCGGATGCCTGGCCGGCTCAGCGTGGCGCACGCACCACAATGCCGGCAGCGTCCAGCGCCTTGCGCGTGGCCTCGACCAGGCCGAGCGCGCCCGGGGTATCACTGTGCAGGCAGATGGAATCGAAGGCGATGGCCAGGTCCTGGCCCTCCACCGTGCGCACCACGCCTTGCTGGCAAGCCCGCAACACCCGCTCGGCGACCGCCTGGGGTTCATGGCCACGCACATTGCGGGTGAACACGATCGAGCCGCTGAGGTCGTACTCGCGGTCGGCGTAGAACTCGCGAATCACCGGCTGCCCGAGGTCCTGGGCAATACGGCAGATCACCGAACCCGGCATGCAGTACAGCAGCAGCGCAGGCTCGATCACCCGCAGGTTTTCCACCAGCAGCCGGGCGGCTTCTTCGTCACGCGCCAGGTGCATGTAAAGCGCCCCGTGCGGTTTGATGTGCTGCAGGCGCACGCCTTGGGCGCGGGCGATTTCACGCAGTGCGCCCAGCTGGTAGAGCATATCGTCGACCAGCTCCTGGGCCGGGGCGTTGATGTGCCGGCGACCGAAGCCAACCAGGTCGCGGAAACCTGGGTGTGCCCCCACCGCTACGCCCAGGGCCTTGGCCCGTTCGACAGTACGGCGCATGGTGCCAGGGTCGCCGGCATGGAAGCCGGTGGCGATGTTGGCGGTGCTGATGTAGCCCATCAGCTCGTTGTCGACGCCATCGCCGATGGTCCACGGGCCAAAGCCCTCGCCCATGTCCGAGTTGAAATCCACCACCTGCATGACTGTCTCTCCTGGCGCTTGTGACTGCATACGAGTCACGTTAAATTCTCCGTACCCCCTTGGGAAGATCTATAAACAGATAGGGTGTCTTCGGAAAAACAGATACCCCGGGAGCCGACCGTGTCATTGACCCTGCGCCAGGTTCGCTATTTCGTCGCCACCGCCGAGATTGGCCAGATTTCCCAGGCGGCGATTCACCTGAACATCTCCCAGTCAGCGGTGACCACGGCCATCAAGGAGCTGGAAGCGATGCTCGGCGTATTGCTGTTTCAGCGCTCGGCCCAAGGCATGAGCCTGACCGAGGCGGGCCGGCACTTCCTGAACCGCGCCTACGTGATCCTGCGCAGCGTCGACGATGCGCTGAACAGCCCGTTGCCGGATGTGCGCGCCAGTGGCCTGCTGCGCCTGGCGGCGAGCTATACGGTGATCGGCTACTTCCTGCCGCACCACCTGCAGCGGCTGGAGCACTGGCACCCGGACGTGACCCTGGAGCTATACGAGCAGGAACGCAGTGCCATCGAGCAGGGCCTGCTGGAGGGACGGTTCGACATGGCGGTGGTGCTCACGGCCAACCTCACCCACCCCGATATCTTCTCGGAAACCCTGTTCAACTCCGAACGCCGGCTGTGGTTGCCCGGGCACCATCCGCTATGCGAGCGCTCGGCGGTGAGCCTGGCCGATGTGGCGTGCGAGCCGTTCATCCTGCTGACCGTGGACGAAGCCGAGCAAAGCGCCATGCGCTATTGGCAACAGGCCGGGCAGCGGCCGAGCGTGCGGGTGCGGACCAGTTCGGTGGAGGCGGTACGCAGCATGGTCGCCAATGGCAGTGGCGTGGCGATCCTGTCGGATCTGGTACACCGGCCCTGGTCGCTGGAGGGCAAGCGCATCGAGACGGTGACGATCAGTGACCCGGTAACCCCCATGAGCGTGGGGCTGGCCTGGCATCGCGAGCGGGCGTTCAGCCCGGCGATGCAGGCCGTGCGCAATTACTTCCACGATGCCTTCCTGGCGCCGCAGCAGCTTGCCGCGCGGCGCTGAACTCTGGTTTGGCCAGTTGCGCGATGCGGTGGAATACGGGCAGGACTTGATCCCGCGCATTCGCGCACGAGTTGCCCAGCAGAAGGTCGGGGCCTGCGCGCACGGCCTGAATCTTTGCCCGCTGCACTGGCCTCTTCGCGGGCAAGCCCGCTCCCACAGAGATCGCGCAATGCCTGAGTTCTGCGCGGTACCTGTGGGAGCGACTGTCTTGTACTGCCTGGACTGGCCTCATCGCCGGCAAGCCAGCTCCCACAGGGATTGCATCCGGACTGACAGATGCAGTGGCGAGCACCTGGCAACCCTGGTGCCCTTGCCAGAAACCATAGAATCTCCCACAGGGGCCGCACAGGGCCTGAGGCGAATGCGGTCGAGGTGGGGGGTGGCTTGTCGTGGCGACGAACCGCGGCGATGGGCTGCGTAGCAGCCCCAATGTGCCTTACAGGCTTAACTGTGCCTGGGGTATTTCCACCCCTATTGTCTGGCCGCAGAGAATAAACAATAATAGTTCTCATTAATTGCCATTCTTTTCTCCATGTCCTCGCACCCTAGCCTCACACTACGTCGACAAGTCCTGCATCGCCTGTTTGGCGAGCATCACGGCTGGTTGCTGGGGCGCCTGCGGGCTCACCTGGGGTGCAGCCACGACGCGGCGGACATGGCAGCCGAAACTTTCGTCCAGGTCGCCGCCCACCCCACACCGCACAGTATCCGCGAACCCCGTGCCTTCCTGACCACCATCGCCAAACGACTGGTCTACGCCAGTTGGCGGCGGCGTGACCTGGAGCGCGCGTACTTGGAAGCCTTGGCCCAGGAGCCCGCAGCCATGGCCCCTTCCGCAGAAGAGCGGGTGATGGCGATGGAAACGCTGCTCGCGATCGATGCCCTGCTCGAGGGCCTGTCGCCCAAGGCACGCGCTGCGTTCTTCTGCAGCCAGCTCGATGGCATGAAGTATGCCGACATCGCCGCGCAGCTCGGCGTATCGACCATTCGGGTCCGGCAATATGTGGCCAAGGGGCTCAAACTGTGTTGCAAGGAGTTGTTGCAACCATGAGTCAGGCGATCGAACAGGCGATCGAATGGACCGCCTGCCTGCGCTCCGGCGAGGTATCAGCGAGCGAGCAACGCGCCTTCAAGGCCTGGCTCGCCGCAGATCCGGCCCATGTCCAGGCCTGGTGCAGCGTCCAGGGGCACCTGGCGCGGGCCTTGACACCCCTTGCCGATGGCGGACCGGCGCTGCGCCGTAGCTTGCAGGCGCCCTCGTCCATCGACCGTCGGCACCTGCTGCGTGGCGCCCTGGCAATCGCCGGGCTCGGCCTTGGCGGCTACCTGCTCGGGAAGACAGGGCTGCCAGCGGAACTGGCCGCCGATATACGCAGTGGTACCGCCGAACGGGTCGCCAGGCTGCTTCCCGATGGCAGCCAGTTGTTGCTCGATGCCTGCAGCGCCGTCGACCTGCGCTTCGATACCCAGACGCGTGAGCTCCACTTGCGCAAGGGTAAGCTGCAAGTGGAGGTCGTCGCCGACGCCCGCCCCTTCATCGTGCGCACCCCGGCGGGCCGCGTGCAAACGGCGGACGCACGGTTCACGGTCGCGTTGCAGGAACAGGCAAGTCGGGTCTGGGTGCAGCGCGCCAGCGCGACCATCAGCACCCTCGGCGGCACCGAGGCGACAGTCGACCAAGGCCACGGCGCATCTTTCGATAGCTTGGGTATCCAGCGCCTGGCCGACCGTCGACAGGGCGAAAGCAGTTGGACAGGCGGCTGGCTCAGCGTCGACGACTGGAGCCTGGGCGAACTGGTCGAGGCCCTGCGCCCTTATCGCCGGGGCGTCCTGAGAGTCGCGCCGCAGGCCACTGGGTTGCGTGTGTCGGGGTTGTTCCCGCTGGATGACAGCGACAGTGCCCTGCGTGCCTTGGAACAGACCATGCCGGTGAAGATCGAGCACCCCTTCGGGTGGTGGACCCGCATCGAGTTACGGCATACCTTAATGCCAGTCAGTTAAACATTTGGGGCCGCTTTGCGGCCCATCGCAGGCAAGCCAGCTCCCACAAGTACCGCGCAGAATTCAGGAATTGCGCGATCCCTGTGGGAGCTGGCTTGCCTGCGATGGGCTGCAAAGCAGCCCCAATGTGCCTTGTAGGCTTAACTGACCGGCATTACGGCACACCTAGGTTTTTTTTTCGTGTGCCTATATCGCTTTCGCGCTCTCGTCGCACATAGGACCTGAAGCCGCTCGAAAACGCGGATCTGCCTAGACCTATGGAGCCCGTTCATGTCCCCACGCTATCTTTTCCCGCTGGCACCGCTTTGCCTGGCACTTGCCTGTAGCTTTGCAGCGAGCGCCACAGCCGCCGCGCCCCAGGCCGATAGCCGACAGCTCGCCCTGGAATTCGACTTGCCCGCCGCCTCCCTGGCGGTCACCCTCGACCAGATCGCCCGGCAAAGCAGCCGCACCATCGTCTATGCCCCGGAGCTGGCGCGAGGCCTATCCGCCCCGGCCGTGCGTGGGCACATGACTGCGGAACAGGCCATCACCCATGCCCTCTCCGGCACCGGTCTGATACTGCTGGTCACCCCCGGCGGCATCCTGACCCTGGATCGGCAAGGGACGGATCAGGTCAACCTCGGCGAGGTCATGATCGATGCCACGGCCGGGGAAACGGCCTGGGGGCCGGTCGCAGGGTATGTGGCGACACGAAGCGCTACGGGTTCGAAAAGCGACACTGCCTTGCTCGAGATCCCCCAGACCGTCAATGTCGTGACCCATGGCCAGGTACAGGCCCAAGGGGCGCAGAACGTCACTGAAGCGGTCCGCTACACCCCTGGGGTGATCGCCTCCTTCGGTGACAGCGATAGCCGCAACGATGTCCTGCAAAGCCGTGGGTTTTTCCTGCGCTACAACCTCAACGGTTCGCGCCTGCCTTACGGTGCCTACAGCGCAGCGATGATGCGCATCGAGCCCTACGGCCTGGAGCGCATCGAAGTGCTCAAGGGGCCAGCATCGGTGTTGTATGGCCAGAACACCCCAGGCGGGCTGGCCAACCTGATCAGCAAACGCCCGACCTTCTCGCAGTTGCACGAAATCCAGTTGCAAGCCGGTAGCAACGACCGTGCCCAAGGCGCCCTCGACCTGGGTGGCGGCCTGGACGATGAAGGTACCCTCGCCTACCGCCTGACGGGGTTGTGGCGTGACAGCCAGGGCGAAGTCGACCATGGCTATGACAAGCGTACGTTCATCGCACCGGCGCTGACCTGGCAGCCGAGCGAGGATACCCGCCTGACCTTTCTCAGCCATTATCAGAAAGACAAGAACATTTCCGACTACGTCGCCTTGCCAGCCAGCGCCAGCCTGCACGCCGGCCCCAACGGACGCCTGCCACGCAGTAGCTACCTCGGCGAGCCGGGATTCGACGGCTATGAACGGGAACAATTCTCGCTCGGCTACTTGCTCGAGCACCGCTTGAACGACGTCTGGAGCGTGCAGCAAAACCTGCAGGTCAACAGCGCACGGGTCGACAACCGCGCCAGCCCCGGCTACCTGCTCAGCGCCGACGGCCGTCAGCTCAGCCGTGTCGCCAGCCGCGGCGAAGGCCAGGCACGCAGCGTCACCGTCGACACCTTCGCTCAGGCCGACTTCACCACCGGGCCACTCGGCCACACGCTCCTGATGGGCGTCGACTACCTGTCGCTCAAGGACAACTACCAGTTCGCTTCCGGGCTGTATACCACGCCCCTGGACATCTATGCACCGCGCTATGGCCAAGCTGTCCCTGACCTGATTCCCCGTATCGACTATCACCAGCATCGCGAGCAAACCGGCCTCTACCTGCAGGACCAGATCCGCCTGGATAACTGGGTACTGACCCTCGGCGCACGCCAGGACTGGGTCTCGACCCGCAATGAAAGCGGCCTCGATGGCGAGAACAGAAGCAAACAGCGCGAAAACAAGCCGACCGGGCGCATTGGCCTGGCCTACCTGTTCGACAATGGCCTGGCGCCCTACCTGAGTTATTCGACCTCGTTCGAGCCATTGGACGGCACCGACTTCTCCGGCCGGCCGTTCAAGCCGATGACAGGCGACCAGTACGAGATAGGCGTGAAATATCAGCCCCCAGGCAGCAATAGTTTCGTGACCCTGTCTGCCTTCGAGCTGACTCAGGAGAACATCACCACGCCGGACCCAGACCCCACCCATGTCGGCTTCAATGTCCAGACCGGCGAGGCCCGCGTACGCGGCTTGGAAATCGACGCCAAGGCCAGCCTGCATGAGCGCCTGGACCTGCTGGCGTCCTATGCCTACATGGACTCCAAGGTCACCAAGGCCAATGCCGCGGCCAACGGTGCCAACCTCGAAGGCAACGAACTGGTGCAGGTCCCGGCCCACCAGGCCTCGCTATGGCTCGACCATACCCTGGGCGAAGGGCCGCTGCAGGGCGCTGGCGCAGGGTTCGGCGCACGCTACATGAGCAAGGCCTACGGCGATGCAGCCAATACCCTGGAAATGCCGGGGCGTACCTTGTTCGATGCCAGCCTGCACTACGACCTGGGCAAGGCGGACACTCGCCTGGACGGCACCGAATTGCGCCTGAGCGCCAATAACCTGTTCGACAAGCGCTACGTCGGGTTCTGCCAGAACGCCCTGCAGTGCTACTACGGCCAACGGCGGACACTGCTCGCGACCCTGACTTACCGCTGGTAATCGGCAGTAACGCAACCGGCCGGCTGGGTACGGTTGCGGGTGGCGCGATCCGGGCTTATGTTCCAAGCGAGGCTTTGCCTGCGACTGACAGGCAACGCAGCGCCGCAGGTTACCGTCCATCCAGTGCGAATTGCCGCAGCGAGGTGACGACATGCCGAACGACTCCCGCCCTGCCGTGCTCGAACTGATCGGCAATACGCCACTGGTGCGTGTCAGCCGCTTGGATACCGGTCCGTGTACGCTGTTCCTCAAGCTCGAATCGCAAAACCCGGGAGGTTCGATCAAGGATCGTATCGGCCTGGCGATGATCGACGCTGCCGAGCGCGACGGCCGCCTGCGGCCCGGCGGCACCATCGTCGAAGCCACCGCAGGCAACACCGGCCTGGGCCTTGCCCTGGTCGGCCGCGCCAAGGGTTACCGGGTGGTGCTGGTGGTACCGGACAAGATGTCCACCGAGAAAGTCCTGCACCTCAAGGCGATGGGCGCCGAGGTGCACATCACCCGTTCCGACGTCGGCAAGGGCCACCCGGACTATTACCAGGATGTTGCCGGGCGGCTGGCACAGGAGATCCCCGACGCGTTCTTCGCCGATCAGTTCAACAACCCGGCCAACCCGTTGGCCCACGAGTGCAGCACCGCTCCGGAGATCTGGGCGCAGACCCAGCATGACCTGGATGCCATCGTGGTCGGCGTCGGCTCAGCCGGCACGCTTACCGGGCTGACTCGCTTCTTTCGCCGCCTGCAGCCGAACCTGGCGATGGTGCTGGCGGACCCAGTCGGATCGGTGGTTGCCGAATACAGCCGCAGCGGCACCCTCGGCACCCCCGGTTCCTGGGCGGTGGAGGGCATCGGCGAAGACTTCATTCCGTCTATCGCCGACCTTTCCAGTGTGCGCCAGGCCTACTCCATCAGCGACGAGGAAAGCTTCGATCATGCCCGCCAGCTGTTGCGCGCCGAAGGCATTCTGGGTGGTTCTTCAACCGGCACATTGCTGGCGGCGGCACTGCGCTACTGCCGCGAGCAAACCGAGCCGAAGCGGGTAGTCAGCTTCGTCTGCGACACCGGTACCCGCTACCTGTCGAAGGTCTACAACGACCAATGGATGACCGATCAGGGCTTGCTTGCGCGCAAGCGTTACGGCGATCTGCGCGACCTGATTGCGCGGCGCTTCGAAGATGGCCGGGTGATCAGCGTGGGCCCGGACGACACGCTGCTCACCGCTTTCCAGCGCATGCGCCTGGCCGATGTGTCGCAACTGCCGGTGCTGGTGAACGGACAGCGCCTGGTCGGCGTGATCGACGAGTCCGATATTCTGCTTGGCGTGCACCAGGACGCTTCGCACTTCCACATGAGCGTGGCCAACGCGATGACCGACAAGCTGGAAACCCTGCCTGCCAGCGCCAGTCTGGCTGAACTGCAGGCCGAACTCGACCGTGGGCTGGTGGCAATCATCGAAGATGCTGCAGGCTTCCACGGCGTGATTACCCGCGTCGACCTGCTCAACCACCTACGTAGGGTCCTGCCATGAGCCAGCACGATGAAACCAGCGCAGCACGCGCCTTCGCCACCCGGGTAATCCATGCAGGACAGGCGCCCGACCCTTCCACCGGGGCCCTGATGCCGCCGATCTATGCCAACTCCACCTATGCGCAGCAGAGCCCCGGGGTGCACAAGGGCCTCGACTACGGGCGCTCGCACAACCCCACGCGCTGGGCGCTGGAGCGTTGCGTGGCGGACCTCGAGGGCGGCACCCAGGCGTTCGCCTTCGCCTCCGGCTTGGCGGCGATCTCGAACGTGCTCGAACTGCTCGACGCTGGCGCGCACATCGTATCCGGCAATGACCTGTACGGGGGTACTTTCCGACTGTTCGAACGGGTGCGTCGACGCAGCGCCGGGCACCGCTTCAGCTTCGTCGACCTGTCTGACCTGGCGGCATTCGAGGCGGCGCTGCAGGACGACACGCGGATGGTCTGGGTGGAGACACCGAGCAATCCTTTGCTGCGCCTCACTGACCTCGCCGCCGTCGCGCGCACCTGTCGCGAGCGAGGCATCATCTGTGTGGCCGACAACACCTTCGCCAGCCCCTGGGTACAACGGCCGCTGGAGCTGGGCTTCGATATCGTGCTGCACTCGACCACCAAGTACCTGAACGGCCACTCTGACGTGATCGGCGGCATCGCGGTGGTCGGGCAGAACGCAGAACTGGGCGAGCGCCTGGGCTTCCTGCAGAACGCGGTGGGGGCTATTGCCGGGCCGTTCGACGCCTTCCTTACCCTGCGCGGCGTGAAGACGTTGGCACTGCGCATGGAGCGCCACTGCAGCAACGCGCTGGAGCTGGCGCAATGGCTTGAACGTCAGCCGCAGGTGGCGCGCGTCCATTATCCGGGCCTGCCGTCGCACCCGCAGCACGAACTGGCACGGCGGCAGATGCACGGGTTCGGCGGGATGATTTCCATTGATCTGGACAGCGACCTGGCCGGCACCAGACGCTTCCTTGAAGGCGTGCAGATCTTCGCCTTGGCCGAGAGCCTGGGTGGGGTGGAAAGCCTGATCGAACACCCGGCGATCATGACCCACGCCAGCATCCCGGCAGAAACCCGCGCGCAACTCGGTATTGGTGATGCGCTGGTGCGTTTGTCAGTGGGGGTGGAAGATGTCGAAGACCTGCGCGCCGACCTGGCCCAGGCGCTGGCGCGGATTTAGCCAGTGGGTCGATAGCTCGAAGCCTCTGATGATTCCGCGCGAGTCGATCACCTATTCGGCATGGTCCTGGCTGAACACGGAATGGCAGGCCCTCCAGCTACTGAAGGCGACTCGTCAATCTCTGCCATGCTCAACCGCGAGGTCTCTCGCAGCATCAGCGAACACACCGCCACCAACGCCAGTGCCATTGCCCCATACAGCGCTACACCCAACGGGTTGTGGTCGGTAAGGATAAGGATAGCCGTGGCGATACTCGACGCCGTGCCACCACCAAGCGCCGCACCAAGCTGGTAGCTGGCCGAGATGCCCGAATAGCGCATGCTCCGCGGGAACTGCTCGCCCAGGAACGCCGGTATCGGCCCTTGGGTCGCGCCCATCAGCAGGCCAGTCAGGCTGTAGGCGAACAGCGCGATGCCGAAGCTCTTCATACCGACGAGGTGGAAGAAAGCGAACAGCCCAAGCGCCATGACCACGGCACCGAACACCATCACCGTACGCCGGCCCAGGCGGTCCGACAGGTAACCGAACAGCGGCGCGGAAACCACGATGGCAATGGACAATGTCAGGTCGAACATCAACGCCTGCGTGCTGCCATAACCCACCTGGGTGGCATAAGTCAGGAAGAACGTGCTGCCGATGTAGGCAATGGTGCAGTAGCCAAAGGCGATGCCGGTGCACAGCAGCAACTGACGCGGACGCTGGCGCAGGGCTTCGGCCAGCGGCGCGCGTACCGGCTTGGCCACAGGTACGGCAACCGGTGCCGGCGCCTTCAGGCGAGCGTACAGGCCGATCAGCACCAAGGTGCCACCGAGCCAGAACGGAATGCGCCAGGCGAAGTCCACCAGGTTGTCGTTGAAGGCCGCACTGACGATGGCGAACACCGCCGCGCCAAGAATGCCGCCGACGCCGATGCCCATGCTCGTGAAGCTGCCCCACAGCCCTCGTCGGCCAGGCGGCGCGGACTCGATGCCGAACAGCGCGGCACCGCCCCACTCGCCCCCCGCGGCGAAGCCTTGGACCAGGCGCAGCAGCACCAGCAGGATCGGCGCTGCCACACCAATGCTGGCATGGCTTGGCAGACAGCCGATGAGGAACGTGCTCAGGCCCATCAGCAGCAAGGTCGCGACCAGCACCTTCTGCCGGCCGATGCGGTCACCGAAATGGCCGAACACCAGGCCGCCCAAGGGGCGGGCGAAAAAGCCCGCGCCAAAGGCGCTGAAGGCCACCAAGGTGGCGGTCAGGTGGTCCATCTGGGGGAAGAACACCTGGGGAAACACCAGCGCGGCGGCGGTGCCATAGATGATGAAGTCATAGAACTCCAGCGCTGTACCCAGGCCAGAGACGCAGAAGGTGCGGAACGCGGACCGGGATGCCGCAGGGGGGCAATGTTGCGCATGCATTGTTGTTGTTCTCGCTCAGTGGGGGCCTTCCGACTCGACGGTCGGTAACCGGGTTTGGCTCAGAAAGTTTCGAAGCCGGCCTTGGCCAGTTGCATCGGCGTGCCTGCCAGGTATTCCAGGGCACAGCGCTCGGTGTCGATGCCGACGCTAAGCAGGGTTTCCCAACGTTCGGTGTCGGGCATGGCCATGTCCGGGTGGAAACAGATCGGCGCGCTGTCGCCCTCGGCGCCGCACATGGCTTCGGCACGGGCGCGCAGGTCGGCGCTGCCCATCTGACCGATCACCTGCTCCAGGTGGCCCAGGCGGCACTGGGTATCGGCACGGTCGGCGACCTGCTCGCCCTGGCTCAGTTGCGGGTCGAGGAAGTGGTTGGTATGCAGCAGCCAGCCGTCCTCACGGGGTAGCACCAGCGCCGTGCGCTCGGGGCTCAGCTCGATGCTGGCCGCGCGCGGGCTGCTGTCCTGGCGGGAGAACACCGTCAGTACAGTGGAGGCGCTGACCCGCGCCGAACGGGCAAGCTCGATGGCCTCCTCGACACTGCTGGCCTCTTCCAACAGGCGGCGGGCAATGGCGTGCACCGGGACGCCGCCGCTGTCGTTGTCGCTGGCGTGGTGCAAGATGTTGAAGTGCAGGCCCAGGCCTGCGCTGTTCACGCCCAGCTTGGCCAGCATGCCGAACTCGCAGAACAGCTTGACGTTCATGCCACCCGCGGTATGCAGCGCCAGCATCAGGCCATGGGGGCAGAGGCTGTCGTGCCAGTCCCAGGTCTGCAGGGTCTGTGGTGCGCGTGGGCCACGCGGAGCATGCACGGTGGTGGAGCATTCGCTGTGACGGGTGCGTGCCGCCAGCACCTCGGTGCGAGCGTTCAGGCTTGCCAGTTGCCACAGCGGCAGGTCGGCGCCGCTGGCTTTGCCGATCACTTCGGCGGCCAGGCCAGGGCTCCAGGCTTCCAGGGCGGCCAGGCTGTTCTCGCCGATGCGCTGGGCCTCGCGCAGGGACACGCCCACCCGCGGGAAGAAGTCCAGGTACAGCGCGGTGGTAGTACGGATCTGCTCGGCGAAACGCTCGCCGATCTGGCGACCACGCTCGAGGGGGTTACGGATATCGGTGACTAGGGTGTGGATCTTCACTGCGGGGAACTCCTGGTGCAGCAGGCTCTGGGCATCGTTGCTGTGCTGGAAAGAGCACAGCCGCTGCGCCTCGCCAACGAGGCGCGAAACGGCCGCTGTGTTAAAGCAACCGCTCCTAGCCTAGCGACCTACCCACGGTCGATCATCGCCACTGCCCGCACAACTTTTGTGCCCAAGCGGAACAATTCAGTTGCGCGCGGCTACCTGCAGCCCCTGCCCCCGCAGGTGCTCGTGGAGCAAGGCGATGAATGTCTGCACCTTGCGCGTATTGCGCCGATGCGGCAGGTACAGCACGTGCACCCAAGGCCCGAAGGCACTCAACGCGCGCCAGTAGTCGGGCATCACTTCCACCAGTTGCCCGCTGGCCAGGTAAGGCGCGGCGCACCAGGTAGGCACGAACTGCAGGCCCTGACCATCGAGCAGGCAGGCCAGCAGGAAGTCGAAATTGTCGCTCAGCAGCCGCGGCGTGGGTTGGCGCACACGTAGCGTCTGGCCCTCGTGCTCGATCCACCAGAAACTGCGGTTGAGCAGCGGATGGCGCAACAACAGCCAGTCATGTTGCGCGTAGTTCTCCAGGGTGATCGAAGCGCCGTGATTGGCCAGGTAGGCGGGGCTGGCGCAGAGAATCACGCGGTTCTCGATCAGCGGCTGGGCGATCAACTCCGGCTGGTCGGTGGGGCCGTCGCGCAGCGACAGGTCATAGCCGCCGTCGATCAGGTCTTCATTGGCATCGTTGAGGTTGACCTCCAGGCGCACCTGCGGGTGCTCGCGCATGAAGCGGCAACAAACCTGGTTGAGAAACGCCGGGCCAAACGACGGCGGCGCGGTGATGCGCAGGGTGCCGCGTAGTTCGTGCTGCAGCTGCTCCACCTCCTCGGTCACCCGTTGCAGGTGCATCAGCGCCTGTCGGGCGCCCTCCAGGTACAGGTTACCGGCTTCGGTAAGCGCCATGCGCCGGGTGGTGCGCTCGAACAGGCGCACGCCCAGCTCGCTCTCAAGGTGGGCGACGGCCTTGGTGATGGCCGAAGGCGTCTTGCCCAATTGCTCGGCCGCCCGGCTGAAACTGCCGTGCTCGGCGGCGGCGACGAAGATAGTCAGGGCGGTCATTTTGTCCATGGTTTTTCCTGTTCGGCACAAGCGAGGCACGGGGAGTATCCGCGTCTTTTCATCAAGCCGGCAATTGGGGCCGCTCTGCGGCCCTTCGCGGGCACGCCCGCTCCCACAGGGACCGCGCATTTCCAAAGCTCAGCGCCAAACCTGTGGGAGCGGGCGTGCCCGCGAAAGGCTGCGCAGCAGCCTCAAAGCATGTCACGCAATGCCTCAGGAGATTGTTTCCCAAAGACGAAAAAAGTTGTGCCTGTGAACGCATTTAACCGCTTTCGCACCTTGGCTAGGCTGCGGCTCCTCACAACAAGAACGAGGCATCCAATGAAGCACCTCCTGAACATAGCGATCAGTGCGGGCTTGGCCAGCACCGCCCTGCCGAGCTTCGCGGCAGTGGACCTGATCCTGCACAACGCCAAGGTCTACACCGCCGAGCCAGGCCAGCCGCTGCAGCAGGCCGTGGCGGTCGAAGGCGAGAAGATCGTCGCGGTGGGCTCCGATCAGGCCGTGCTGCGCCTGAAGGCCGATGGCACGCAGGTCATCGACCTGGGCGGCAAAGTGCTGATGCCCGGCATGCTCGATTCCCATTCCCATGCCATCAAGGGCGGCCTGCAATTGAAGCTGGCCGATCTGGCTGGCGAGCAGATCCCGCTGGACGAACTGGAGCAGCGCCTGCGCCAATGGCGCCAGGATGGCAAGGCCGTGCGCGGCGAGTTCCTTTCCGTAGGTGGCGTGCCGGGCACCTACTGGGATGACATCCCCGCCCTGCAGCAGCGCTTCAACCACGGCGAGTGGGCCGAGCAACCGATACTCTTCGCCGCGAACGACATGCATACCGGCTGGGCCAACCAAGCCATGCTCGAACGCGCCGGGATCGATGCCAAGACCATCGCCGCGCTGCCCGCCGAGGCGCGCAACACCATCGGCCAGCACCCAGACGGTACCCCCAACGGTTTCCTTGCCGATGCCAGCTACTACCCGGTGACCGACCTGCTGCCACCGCTGGCCCACGACACCCTGATGGCCGCGGGGCGCATGGCCCTGGACTACTACAAGCAGTTGGGCATCACCGGTTGGATGGACCCGCTGGCCAACGAGCTGCCGGGGGCCGATGTGAAAAACGATTCACTCGGCGTGCTGCCCGTCTACAAGGACCTCTCCGAACGCGGAGAGCTGACCGCCCACGTCGCCGCCCTGCTGATGGCCGACTCCAAGGCCCGTCCCGCCGACCTGGACGAACTGGACGAAGTGCGTCGACAATTCCTCAACGTGCACAACCTCACCCTGCCGGGCATCAAGGTATTCGCCGACGGCGTAGCCGAGGCGCCAGCACAGACTGCGGCGATGCTCGAACCCTACAGCAACTCCGGGCAGAACGGCGAGTTGCTGCTGGACCCGAAACACTTCGGCGAGCTGGTCAGCGCCGCCGATGCCCGCGGCTGGCTGGTGCACGTGCATGCCATCGGCGACCGTGCCGTGCGCGAGACGCTCAATGGCATCGAGCAAGCCCGG
Organism: Pseudomonas sp. 10-1B; assembly: GCF_000935045.1. Lineage (GTDB taxonomy): Bacteria > Pseudomonadota > Gammaproteobacteria > Pseudomonadales > Pseudomonadaceae > Aquipseudomonas. Next base: position 293,170 of record NZ_JYKS01000001.1, on the reverse strand, counting down.
CGTGATCGCCACAGCGGTATCCCCCATTCCATTACCCACCTGCAGATGGTCAGCCCGAAGGAGTACGCCCGTTTCAAGAAACTCGACGTGATCGCCTCGATGCAGCTGTACTGGGCCAGCGCCGACGAAACCAACATGGAGCTGGTCAAGCCGTATGTGAGCGCTATGGCCTTCATGCACACCTACCCGGCGCATTCGCTGCTCAAGCATGGCGCGACAATTTCGGGCGCCAGCGACTGGCCGATCACCACCCCCGAGCCATGGAAAGCCATCTACCAAGCCGTCAGCCGCAAGGGGCCCAAGGGTGTGCTCAATGCCGATGAAGCCATCGACCGCCAGGTGATGTTCCAGGCCTATACCCTCAACTCCGCCCGGGCAATGCGCCTGGAGCAGCAGGTCGGCTCGCTGAAGGTCGGCAAACAGGCCGACATGATCGTCCTTGACCGCGACGTGCTCACCGTCGAGCCCGAGGCGCTGCGCGATACCCAGGTGCTGCAGACCTGGTTTGCCGGGAAGCAGATCTACGCGCGCTGAGCCTGCGTTTACCCGTGGCTGCAGGCCGCCCTTTCGAAAACGCGATGCAGCCTCTGTGGGAGCGGCTTTAGCCGCGAACACCGGCAAGGCCGGTGCCAGCCACCGCGCTGGATGCTTCGCGGGCTCGCCCGCTCCCACAGGTACTGTGCAGGTTTCGAGCTCACGCTGTGCCCGCAGGGTCGCCACCGACACACCGCGGCAACACTCACAAGAACAATAACGGAACACATAACATGACCCCACGCTACCTCATTGCAGGCGCCCTGCTCGCCTGTGCCCCACTGGTCCACGCCATCGACCTCAACGACGATTTCAGCCTCGAAGCCAAGGCCGGGATCTTCAGCGATTACCGCACCCGCGGCATCTCCCAGACCCAGAACGACCCGGCCCTGCAAGGCTCGTTGACCCTGGCCCACGCCAGTGGCCTGTACGCCGGGGTGTGGAGTTCCAACGTCGATTTCGGCTTCGATAGCCGAACCCGGCAAGAGCTGGACTATTACGCGGGCTACTTCTGGCAGATCAGCGACGACGTCACCCTCGATACCTCGTACATCAAGTACGTCTACCCGCGCCAAGGCGACCTCAACTACGGCGAATACCATGCCGAACTACGCGCCTGGGGCGTATTGCTCGGTGGTAACTATTCGGACAACTTCAACGGCGATCAATCGATGCTCTACAGCTATGTCGGCTACGCAACGCGCCTGCCGTACGACGTAGGCCTGGAAGTACGCTACGGGCGCAACGACTACAAGGACCCGAGCTGGTTCGCCAACGACGGCTCCAGCCGGAACGCCTATCACGAATGGGCTGTGAGCTTCAGCCGCAGCATGCTATCGCTGGATTGGTCGGTCAGCTACATCGATACCGATTTGTCCAGGGCCGAATGCAGCAGCTACATGGGCTTCAAGGATGTTTGCTCAGCCACGGTAGTGGCCTCCGTGGGCAAGACTTTCTAAAACGCTCAGGTCTTCAGTTCTGAGGGGCGGCGCTCGATCTGACAGGCGCTACACCGTTCACGACGAACACATGCCAGCCCTGACACATCCTCAAAAACCGCAGAAAATGCCCCCGGCAGGGCTAATGCCAGTCAGTTAAGCGATTGGGGCCGCTTTGCGGCCCATCGACGCGGTTCGTCGCCACGACAAGCCGGGCACCCACCGGAGCAGTGCAGACCTCAAGCTTTGCGCAGTCCCTGTGGGAGCTGGCTTGTCGTGGCGACGAACCGCGGCGATGGGCTGCAAAGCAGCCCCAATGGCTGCCACTAAGGCTTAACTGACTGGCATTACCCGGCAGGGCTGGCTGGATCGGTCCCGTTGCGCAGCCCTCCGTCACGCCCTGCGTTACAACAATGGAACGGTGTAGCTGACGATCAGGCGGTTCTCGTCCTGATCGCGCTGGGTGGCAGAACCTGGGGTGCTGGCTGTCGGCAGGCTGCTGCGCATGCTGGCGTTTTTCCACGCCAGGCCCAGGCCCTTGAAGGTGCCTTGCGGCACCACGTAGCCCAGCGAGATATCACGCTCCCACTCGCCTTGATCGCCCTGGCGGGTATCGATGTTGTCGGCATTGAGGTAGAGCACGCTGAAAGTGAGGCCCGCAACACCTACAGCCGCGAAGTCGTATGTGTAACGCCCTATCCAGGTACGCTCGCCGGCGCGGTTGAACTTCAACAGCTGGGCGTCGGAGATCAGGTACGTGCTGGTGCCTTCTCCGTCGCCTCGGTTCAGGTAGGGGAAGTCGCTGTCACCGGTCAGGACCTGGTAACCAGCGCCGATGCTATGGCCACCCAAGGCGTAGGTGAACATACCGCTGTAGACGTTGTTGTCCACTTCGCCCTTGACCGTGTTGCCGCCGTAGTAACCGCTGCTTACGTAGCCGTCGGCGCGGCCGGAGGCACTGCCGTTGTTGCCGTCGGAGTCGCTGATGAACACGCGGATATCTGACTTCAGGGTGCCTGGGCCAATGCCCCAGTTGTGCACCAGGCCGAGATAGTTCTGCTTGTAGAAGTTGTCCAGCTCACCGTAGTAGTACGAGAGGGTCAGGTTCTTGGTGGCCTTGTAGTCGCCGCCGGCAAAGTAGAACTTGTTGCTGTCACGGGATTGCGGGCTGCTGCCGTTGGCGCCGGCAATGGACATGCTGCGCCAGTCGGTGGAGTTGCGCCCCTTGGTATGGGTGAGCTGGCCGCCGGTCAGGGTCAGGTTGTCGATATCGGTAGAGGTGAACTGGCCGCCTTCGTACGTCATGGGTAGCAGGCGGGCATCATTGCTGACCACCACCGGCAGTTTGGGTTGCAGGGTGCCGTAGCGGAACTCGGTCTTCGACACCTTGGCCTTGGCCGTCAGGCCCAGGCTGCTGAACTCATCCACCGCGCTGCCGTCGCTCTCCAACGGGAAAATGGTCCCCGGCTGACGCTCGATGCCTGGTTTGCCGGCCTTGCCGCCGCCGTCCAGACGCACCCCCAGCAGCCCCAGAGCGTCGACACCAAAGCCCACCGTACCTTCGGTGAAGCCGGAGGCGTAGTTGAGCATGAAGCCCTGCCCCCACTCATTCTGCTTGCTGACGCCAGTCCCGTTGCGATAGTCGGTGTCGATGTAGAAGTTGCGCAAGGTCAGGCCGGCTTTGCTGTCGTCGATGAAACCGGCTGCCTGGGCCGACTGAGTGAGGAGTCCGAGCGAGCTGGCCGCAATGGCGAGCGCCAGGGTGTTTCTGGTCATTCCGTGTGCTCCGATGTGCATTGCTTGTTTTGGTGGTTCCAATAGCCCTGCCTGCCGACACGGCTATATATTTTTGTATATAACGAGGTGCCTGATGACGGTTCCCTTGCAAGCACTGCCTGAGGGCGGACAGGAAATGGGATCGTCTAGACGGCGTGCATGACGCCAAAAGCTGACCTTAAAGTCAAGTATTTACGAGAAAACAGGTGACCGATGAGCCGCTACCGGGTGGCACAGGTGAGAAGCGCCAGCAAGGCGCATTGCCACGTGGCCAGTCAATGGATGCTGTGCGGTGCATTGACCGATGAGCTCTGCACGTTGCCGAGAGACGGTTCGGTTGCCAATATGGTAACCACATCCTTGACACTTTTCCCGTACCACCCCATCAGCTCCTTCAAGTTCTGCACAAACTCGTCATGTTGAGCATCCACATCATGCTCGTGCCCCAAATATGCACGGGCACTTTTTGTTTCATCAGACATGGTGAGCTTCTATCTTTTCGCAATTCAATGGCATTTACCCGTGGGCGAACTGCATCATGAGCAGCCCCGCTGACAGCAATACCATCATGCCCATCATCAACATCAGGAAAAACTGAGCCGCCCGCCTGAACACCGAGCCCATGGATTCACCTACGTGCGTATCCATACCACCCACCTTGTTCATGAAACTCCCTCGCTTTCATTGATTTACGTCTTCGCTGACAGAAGCTATAGCAGAATAAAACTTTCGTCTAATCGATAGTTCCAAATGCGCCATCAGACTTATCTATAGAGCTTCATCATCGATCAGATCTATCAACTCATCCATTCTATCGATTTGACCGCGGCAAATTGTCTCATGTAGTTTGCCTATCCTCTTCGAAGTTGCCCCTGCGGTATACGTTACACCTCTTGTTCAACTTCGCAGCCCTATCTCCGTACTAATCAAGTCCTAGCATGGCGCGCCTGCCGGCTGCGCCACCGTCACTGTGTTCGAGTTTGAGAAATGTCCGTCAATAGCCCCACCCGTATCACCGAGCTAGTCATTGAGAGCGGAACCAAAAAAGCCCATTTATCCACCCGTGCGACACTGGTCCTGGGTTTTCTGGCAGGTGCGTTCATTTCGCTGGGGTTTCTCCTGGCTATCCACGTCAGCACCATGATCCCGGTGCAGTGGGCCTCGTTCGGTACCTTGCTGGGCGCGGCGGTATTCCCCATTGGCCTGATCCTGGTGATCCTGGCCGGTGGCGAACTGCTCACCGGCAACATGATGAGCTTGCCGTTGGCCATGTTCGCCCGGCGTATCGGCCCACTTGCCGTAGCACGCAACTGGCTGCTCGTGACGATGGCCAACCTGTTGGGTGCGCTGTTCGTCGCGGGGTGCTTCGGTCACCTGCTGGGCCTGACCGAGGGGCCTTATCTGAACAAGACGTTGACGGCCGCGACCAGCAAGACCAACGCCGACTTCCTGCACGCCTTCGTGTCCGGCATCGGCTGCAACTGGTTGGTGTGCCTGGCAGTGTGGCTGTCGTATGCCAGCCGTGAGGTGAGCGGCAAGATTCTCGGCATCTGGTTCCCGATCATGGCTTTCGTCGCCATCGGTTTCCAGCACGTGGTGGCCAACATGTTCCTGATTCCAGCCGCGATCTTTGCAGGGTACTTGAGCTGGGGACTGCTGCTGGAGAACCTGGTGGCGGTGTTCCTCGGCAACGCGGTGGGCGGGGCTATCTTCGTGGGGCTGGCGTATTACGTGTCCTACGGTGCACCTGCACAGGAAGAGTGCGGGCTGCAATGAAGCCTCGCGGTCAAGCCCACGGGTGCAGGTGATGCACACCCTGCACCCGTGGGCTTGACCGTTCGATAGCTAGTGATAGGCATCCCCTGCCTGCACCTTGCCGCGGAATACGTGGTAGCTCCAGAAGGTGTAGCCCAGGATGATCGGGATGATGAACAGCGCACCGATCAGGGCGAACAACTGGCTGGTCAGCGGCGCAGCGGCCTGCCACAAGGTCACGCTGGGCGGCACGATATTCGGCCAGATGCTGATCGCCAGCCCCAGGTAACCCAGGAACACCAGCCCCACCACGGCAATGAACGGCAGGTGCGAGTGGCGCTTGCGCAGCGTCTTCTGGATTACCACCACGGCCACCACCGCCAGCACCACGATCAGCGCCGAGCGTAACCCGTGGCTGGCGCCGAACCAGCGCTGGGCGATGTCATCATGCAGCCAGGCGGTCCAGGCGCAGATCACCACGATCACCAATGCCAGCAGGTAGGTCAGCGGCCGGCTGTAGTGACGCATGCGCGATTCGAGCATGCCGTCGGTCTTGATCAGCAGCCAGGTGCTGCCCAGCAGCGCGTAGGTCAGCAGCAGGCCGACACCGCAGAACAGCGGGAACGGCGCCAGCCAGTCCCACCCCGTGCCGGCGAACTGGCGGTCCACCACCGGGATGCCGGAAATGTAGGTGCCGATGGCCACGCCCTGGAAGAAGGTCGCCAGCACCGAGCCGCCGATGAACGCCTTGTCCCACAGATGACGCTTGCTCGGGTGGGCCTTGAAGCGGAACTCGAAGGCCACGCCACGGAATATCAGCCCAGCCAGCACCAGTACCAGCGGCAGGTACAGGGCTTCGAGGATCACCGAGTAGGCCAGTGGAAAGGCGCCGTACAACGCCGCCGCACCGAGTACTGCCCACGTCTCGTTACCGTCCCACACGGGCGCCACGGTGTTCATCATCACGTCACGATCCCTGGAGTCGCTGATCAACGGGAAGAGGATGCCCAGCCCCAAGTCGAAGCCGTCCATGATCACGTACATCATCAGGCCGAAGGCGATGATCACGCCCCAGATGACCGACAGGTCAATACCTTGAATTGCCATTGTCCTGCTCCTTCTCAGTCGGCGACGGACAGCGGGCGACGTGCGGTGGCCAGCGAATCCGGTTGCCCAGGGATCGGGTGAACGTCGTGCATGGTCGGCCCCTTGCGCACCAGGCGCATCATGTAGCCGATCCCGACGGTGAACACCGAGAAATAGATGACCACGAATGCCGCCAGGGTCAGGCTCATCTGCACGGCGCTGTGGTTGGACGCCGCATCAGTGGTGCGCAACATGCCGTAGACCACCCATGGCTGACGGCCCACTTCGGTGGTGAACCAGCCGGCCAGCAAGGCGATCAGCCCCGACGGCCCCATCAGCAGCGCGAACCAGAGGAAGGCACGGTTGCGGTACAGCGCGGCGTTGCGGCGCAATACCAGGGCCAGCAGCGCGCAGGCCAGCATCAGCATGCCCAGCCCGGCCATGACCCGGAAACTCCAGAAAATGATCGTCGAGTTGGGGCGGTCTTCCTTGGCGAAGCTCTTCAAGGCCGGGATCTGCTTGTCCAGGCTGTGGGTCAGGATCAGGCTGCCCAGGTACGGTACCTCGATGTTGTAGCGAGTGGTTTCAGCAGCCATGTCCGGCAGGCCGAAAAGCACCAGTGGCGAGGCTTCACCCGGTTTGTTTTCCCAGTGCCCCTCGATGGCGGCGATCTTCGCCGGCTGGTGCTCCAGGGTGTTCAGGCCGTGGGCGTCACCGACCACCACCTGCACCGGCGTGGCGATAAGCACCATCCACATGGCCATGGACAGCATCTTGCGCACTTGCGGGGTGTTGTGCCCACGCAGCAGGTGCCAGGCGGCCGACGCACCGACGAAGAACGCGGTGGACAGGAATGCAGCCAGTGCCATGTGCACCAGGCGATAGGGGAACGACGGGTTGAAGACGATCTTGAACCAGTCCAGCGGCACCACCCGGCCATCGATGATCTCAATGCCCTGTGGCGTCTGCATCCAGCTGTTCGAGGAGAGAATCCAGAACATCGAGATCAGCGTGCCTATGGCGACCATGATCGTGGCGAAGAAGTGCAGCTTGCGCCCTACCCGGCCCCAGCCGAACAGCATCACCCCCAGGAAACCCGCTTCGAGGAAGAACGCGGTCAGCACCTCGTAGGTGAGCAAGGGGCCGGTCACGCTGCCGGCGAAATCGGAGAAACGCGCCCAGTTGGTGCCGAACTCGTAAGCCATTACCAGGCCCGAGACCACGCCCATGCCGAAGTTGACGGCGAAGATCTTCGACCAGAATTTGTAGAGGTCCTTGTAGACCGAGTTGCCGGTTTTCAGCCAGCAGCCTTCGAGCACGGCCAGGAAGCTGGCCAGGCCAATGGTGATGGCCGGGAAAATGATGTGGAACGAGACCGTGAAGGCGAACTGCAGCCGCGCCAGGTCCAGTGCACTCAGATTCGACATGACAATATCCTTGTGGACAGGCAGGCCCCTGCCCGGGCGGCAGCCACCAGGGCGCCGCACGCCCGCGGGCCTGCAGTCGATGAATGAAGGAAGTTGAAGGTTATTCGGCGACGGCGTGGATCAAGGCATCCGGCTGTGCGCGCTCGAGGCGAATGGCGACGAACTTCGACGTGGGTGTGAAGGTCTTGTCGCCATAGCTTTCCAGAGGGACCAGCGGGTTGGTCTCCGGGTAATAGGCGGCCGCCTGGCCTGCGGGAATGTCGTAGGCCACCAGGGTGAAGCCGTGCACTCGCCGTTCGAGGCCGTCCTCCCACAACGACACCATGTCCACCTTGTCACCCGGCACCAGGCCCAGGCGGCGGATGTCGGCCTCATTGGCGAACACCACTTCGCGCAAGCCGAACACCCCGCGGTAGCGGTCGTCCAGGCCATACAGGGTGGTGTTGTACTGGTCGTGAGAGCGCAGGGTCTGCAAGATCAGGTCGGGTTTGTCGCCACGTGCCAGCACCGCTTCGTTGACCAGTTGCGTCGGCAACTGGGTGGCGGTGAACTGCGCCTTGCCAGTGGAGGTGTTCCACTCGCGCTCGGCGGCGGCGTTGCCCAGGTAGAAGCCACCGGGGTGCTGCAGGCGGGCGTTGAAATCGCTGAAGCCGGGGATGGTGTCGGCGATCAGGTCACGGATGCGTGCGTAGTCGGCCACCGCCCACTCCCAGTCGATCGGCCGATCGCCCAGGGTCGCCTTGGCCATGCCGGCGATGATCGCCGGTTCCGAGCGCAGCAGCGGCGAACGCGGTTTCAGCTGGCCATGGGAGATATGCACCATGCTGAAGGTGTCTTCCACGGTCACGCCCTGCGGGCCTTCGGCTTGCAGGTCGATCTCGGTACGGCCCAGGCACGGCAGGATCAACGCGTCACGGCCAGTGACCAGGTGCGAGCGGTTGAGCTTGGTGGAGATATGCACGGTCAGTTCGCAGTTGCGCAGCGCCGCATGGGTACGCGGGGTGTCCGGCGTGGCCTGGGCGAAGTTGCCCCCCAGGGCGATGAATACCTTGGTGCGCTGCTGTTCCATGGCCTGGATCGCCAGCACGGCGTTATGCCCGTGGCCGCGTGGCACGTCGATACCGAACCGGCGCTGGAGGTTGTCGAGCAGCCAGGTCGGCGGCTTTTCATCGATGCCCATGCTACGGTCGCCCTGCACGTTGCTGTGGCCGCGCACCGGCGACAGGCCAGCGCCCGGCCGCCCGACGTTGCCGCGCAGCAGTTGCAGGTTGACGATCTCTTGCACGGTCGGCACCGAGTGGCGGTGCTGGGTGACCCCCATGGCCCAGCACATGATCACCCGCTCGGCCTTGCGGTACATGCGCGCGGCCAGTTCGATCTCGGCTTTGCTCAGGCCCGACTGCTCGACGATGTGTTCCCAGGAGGTGGCATCGACTTGGGCCAGATACGCCTCCATGCCATCGGTATGGGCCTTGATGAAGGCATGGTCGAACACCGCCGGCATACCATTGGCCTGGGCTTCGCGCTCCCACTGCAGAAGGAACTTGGCCATGCCGCGCAGCGCCGCCATGTCGCCACCCAGGGCCGGGCGGAAATAGGCGGTGTTGGTCGGTTCGGAACCGTTGCTGAGCATCTCGAACGGGTGCTGCGGGTGCTGGAAGCGCTCCAGGCCACGTTCTTTCAGCGGGTTGAAGCACACCACCTGGGCACCCCGCTCCACCGCTTCGCGCAGCGGTTCGAGCATGCGTGGGTGGTTGGTGCCGGGGTTCTGGCCGATGACGAAGATCGCGTCGGCCAGCTCCAGGTCATGGAACACCACGGTGCCCTTGCCCACCCCCAGGGTGCTGGACATGCCCAGGCCGCTGGCCTCATGGCACATGTTCGAGCAATCGGGGAAGTTGTTGGTGCCATAGCTGCGCACGAACAGCTGGTAGAGGAACGCCGCCTCGTTGCTGGCCCGGCCCGAGGTATAGAAGTCGGCCTGGTCGGGCGATTCGAGGCTGTTCAGGTGCTTGCCGATCAGGGCGAAGGCGTCGTCCCAGCTAATTTCGACGTAATGGTCGGTGGCGGCGTCGTAGCGCATGGGGTGGGTCAGCCGGCCCTGGTATTCGAGCCAGTAGTCGCTCTGCCCGAGCAAGGCGCTGACGCTGTACTTGGCGAAGAACGCCGGGTCCACCGAGCGGCCGGTGGCCTCCCAGTTGACCGCCTTGGCGCCGTTCTCGCAGAACTTGACCATGCCGTTCTCGGGCGACTCGCCCCAGGCGCAGCCGGGGCAGTCGAACCCGTTGTTCTGGTTGGTCTTGAGCATTGCACGGATGTTCTTGACCGCGTTTTCACTGCCCAACCAGGCCTTGGTCACGCCCATCAGCGCACCCCAGCCAGCGGCCGGTCCATTGTAACTTTTAATATGTTCTTCTTCGTTCACCAGGGTCACCCTTGATTGCCGCAGTACAATAACAAGTTCGAAGTTTCAGAGTGTCTGAACAACCACTTCGACACTATTGACCGGTGCAGACTAAGTTCGCGTGGGTACCAGCGTCCAATCAAAAGTCATGACGGTTTGATCGGCGATCTCTATCAAAGCGTGGTGATAGAAAACACCGATCAACTGGTCATTAATCATGATTGGACGTTGTTCCATAATCGTCATAGTCTGCTGCCGCGCCTGGCCAGGAACCCGCGGGTATTTTCATGATCGATTACCCAGGCCGATGGGCTGCGCTATTGCCTGACCTGGCCTCATCGCCGGCAAGCCAGCTCCCACAGGTACTGCACAGGGCTTGAGGCCTATGCGGTCTTTGTGGGAGCGGCCTTGTGTCGCGAAAGGGCCGCAAAGCGGCCCCAGCCATTTATGCCGCGAAGCTGAAATCCTGGGGGCGCTTCGCACCCCTTTCGCGACACAAGGCCGCTCCCACAGTAGCTTTGCGGAATCAATGAGTTAGCATTTGTTCTGTGAAAGCGGGCTTGCCCGCGGACAAACCGGGGACACCGGCCCCGCGGTACCAGCCACAGCGCAGCCTGCAAGGCTACCAGCGCTAACCCATCACACCATCGAATGAAATGAAATCGAGCACATCCCCGGCCTCGAAGGTCTCCCCCGCCGGCACTTCCAGCAACCCGTCCGCCTGCACCGCGCTAAGCAAGGTCGCCGAGCTCTGGTTTTCCAGCAACCGCGCCCGTCCGCCATCCAGCCGCACCCGCAGGTACTCCTGGCGTTTGCCGGCCTTGGGCCAGGCAAACCCCGCCACCACCGGTACCCGCATGGGTTCTACCCGTGCAACGCCCATTCGAGCCAGCAGATAGGGCCGCGCCAGCAGCAGGAAGGTGACCAATGCCGACCCTGGGTTACCAGGCAACCCCAGCAGCGGCACAGCCCCGATATGGCCAAAGGTGAAGGGCTTGCCCGGCTTGATCGCCAACTTCCACAGTCTCACCTCGCCAGCCTCGCGCAACAGCGCACCGATGCAATCGGCGTCACCCACCGACACCCCGGCGCTGCTGATGATGAGCTCGGCACCTTCAACCGCGGCCAAGGCCGCGCGCAGCAGCAGCGGATCATCAGGCACACAGCCCAGGTCAATCACCTCGCAACCCAGGCGTTCGAGCAGCGTCGCCAACACCACGCGGTTGCTGTCGTGGATCTGCCCCGGCCCCAAGGTTGCCCCCTCACCAGCCAACTCATCACCACTGGACAGCAGCGCCACTCTGGGCCGGCGCAACACCGACACCTGGCTGACACCTTGCGCGGCCAACACCCCCAGGGCCAGCGGGTTGAGCACGGTGCCGGCTGCCAGCAAAGGCGCGCCAGCGCGGATCTCGTTGCCCTGCGGGCGGATATTGTCGCCCGCTCGCAGCGGGGTCAGCACGCTCACCCGGCCCTGCGCATCGACCGTGCAGTTTTCCTGCAACTGCACGCAATCGGCGCCCGCTGGCACGGGCGCGCCAGTGAACACCCGTGCGCAGGTGCCTGGCTGCAACGGACCAGGGGCATTGCCTGCGAACACAGTCTGCGACACCGGCAGCGGTTGGGCCGCCAGGTCGTCGAAACGCAAGGCGTAACCGTCCATGGCACTATTGGCCCACGGCGGCAAGTCGATGGCGGCGCACAGATCCTCGGCCAGCACACGCCCGTCGGCCTGGCGCAGTCTGACCAGCTCGCACGCCACCAACGGCGTCGCCCTAGCCATCGCCAACAGCTGGCGCAGGGCCTCGCCGACCGCCATCAACGCACTCACGAGCGCGTCCCGCACAGGTTGGCTGCCTTCAGGTGTGGCACGAAGTTGCAAGGGCGGTGCCGGGCGTCCAGTTGCTCGACCAGGATGCCCTCCCAGGCGGTACGACAGGCACCCGTGGAGCCCGGCAGGCAGCACACCAAAGTGCCATTGGCCAGGCCCGCCAAGGCGCGGGTCTGCACCGTGGAGGTGCCGATATCCAGGATCGACAGGGCGCGGAACAGCTCACCGAAGCCATCGATATGCTTGTCCAGCAGGCAGCTGACCGCCTCTGGGGTGCTGTCGCGCCCGGTAAAGCCGGTGCCACCGGTGATCAGCACCACCTGCACGCCCTCATCGGCGATCCAGTTGGCCACCTGGGCGCGGATCTTGTACAGGTCGTCCTTGAGCAACGCCCTGACCACCAGGCGGTGGCCCATGTCCACCGCGCGGCTGGCCAGCAACTCGCCAGATGTATCGGTTTCGAACGTGCGGGTATCGCTGACCGTCAGCACGGCAATATTCAATGGAACGAACACGGCATCGGGTTTGGCACTCATGTCTTGGCACTCTGGCAACTTGGCAATATGCTCCAGAAACTAAAGTGCTGCCCACAGCGCGTCCAATCGATAATACGCAATAGTCAATAAGCGCCATCTATCACACTTCATCATCAGTCTTCTCTATCACTTCTTCGTTATTTCCCATTGGACGATGGTCGCTCTTCACTTTACTTTTCGTCGCCTTGAAGCCTGGCCGCGCTCACACGTTCAAAGTGCCACGCCTCAATGATTTCATATATTCAAACTCTATCGGCAAGGCGCCCCCATGGATATCAAACAGCTCAAGTTCCTGATTGCCTTGGACCAGACCCGACATTTCGGTCAGGCCGCTGCCTTGTGCCATATCACCCAGCCGACCTTGTCGATGCGCCTGCGCAACCTGGAAGACGAGCTTGGCCTGATGCTGGTGACCCGTGGCCAGCGTTTCGAGGGTTTCACCGAAGCCGGCGAACGAATCCTGGCCTGGACCCGCACCCTGCTGGCTGCCTACGACGGCCTGCAAGCCGAGGCCGCCAACTGCCGGGGGCGCATTGTCGGCAGCCTGCGTATCGGCATGGTGCCGCTATCCAGTTTCAACCTGATGGACCTGCTCAAGCCGCTGATCAGCCGCTACCCGCAATTGCAGGTGCAGCTGTCGTCGTTGAGCTCGGAACAGGTCACCGACGGCCTGAGCCGCAACCAGCTGGACCTGGGCATCTGCTACCTCGACCAGATCAACCGTAATCACTTCGACGTGATCGAACTGGGCGCCACGCGCATGGGCCTGCTGTACGACACCCGGCAGTTCGCTTTCGACAGCCCGAGCCTGTCCTGGGAAGCCATCGCCGATCTGCCCCTGGGGCTGCTGTCCCAGGGCATGCACTACCGCCAGTCCATCGACTTGAGCTTTCGCAGCCGTGGGCTGCACCCGCTGTCGATCCTCGAAAGCGACTCCACCTACCAGCTGATGCAAGGCGTCTGCGCGGGTCTTTGCTGCGCGATCATGCCCCTCGACCACGGCCTCGAGGGCCTGGGCGGACACCTCCACATCCTGCCGATCACCGACGCCAGCATCTTCGCCCCGGTCGGCCTGCTGCTGCGTCGCAGCGAGCCACGCTCGGCCCTCGCCCAGCAGTGCTTCGCCGAAGCCCGCCTGCTGCTCTGTTCGCAACAGCAGCCCACCCCCACGCCTCTGGAACTATCATGAACGACACGCCCGCGCCCCTCTGCCTCCTGACCCACCTGGACAGCGGCGGCCATGCGCACAGTACGACATGTGCAAGGCCGTCGATCGCAGCCTGCAGATCGACTGGCTGCGCCTGCTGCGCAAGTCCGGTGGGCGTTCGGGCTTGTACCAGGCCGAGGTAGCGCCATGATCCAGGTGAACTACTTCGCGCGCTATCGCGAACTGCTGGGCAGCGAGCAGGAGACGCTGCAATGGGAGCCAGCGCTGGCCAGCCTGCGCGACCTGCGTGAGCGGCTGGTCAGCCGTGGCGAGCTGTGGGCGCAAACCCTCGGCCAGGCCAACCTGATGTGCGCGCGCAACCAGGCACTGTGTACCCTGGATGAGCCGTTGTGCGATGGCGACGACATCGCCTTCTTTCCGCCGGTCACTGGGGGCTAGTCCCGGCGCTGCCAGGCTCCCTGCTGTCAATTGGTCTCACGACTAAGCACTCAGAGCCCGTTTCAACACTTCGTAGATTTTGGCGTCACCAGATTGTGCAACGTTGAAGCGGAGGAAATCCCCCGAAGTCATGGACTGGCTAAAAGCATTTCCGGGCGCTAGCACTACACCTTCATTCAAACAAGCTCTAGCCAGCGTTGCCGCATCCTTACCTTGAGGGAGTTGGCACCAGACGTACATCCCAGCCTGGGGAATCATCCAAGGCTTGATACCAATGGCCTGAAGCCTCGCTACCGTTCTGTCCATTTCCTCGGCCAACCTGAGGCGGACACTTTCCATGTGTTTTCGGTACCCGCTATCAGTAATAGCTTGATGGATTATGTCCGCGGCCAAGCGTCCACCCCCGAATGTAGTCGCAATCTTGAGATCGACCAGGCTCTCGATCCATTCACGACGAGCAGCGATGTAGCCGCATCGAATTGAAGCGGAGATGGTCTTGGAAAAGCTACCTATCTGGATGACACGAGAGAGGCCATCGAAGGCTGACAGTCGTGGAGCGGGAGTATTCTCGAAATCCCCGAAGATGTCGTCCTCTACAATCACCAGGCTAGAGGTGTCGGCCAGCTTTAGCAGCCTGTGTGCCGTGACCGGAGACATGCTGGCCCCGGTCGGGTTGTGGATGCCGGAATTCGTTATGTACAACCGGGGAGAATGTTCGAGCAGGGCAGCGCCGAACGCATCGATGTCTGGGCCCGTTCCAGTGTAGGGTACTCCTACGATGTTCACCCTATGTGCTTTCAGTAATGCGTGAAAATTGAAATAGCAGGGGTCGTCGACCAAGACAGTGTCTCCCGGCTCCAGCAGAAAACGGCAAATCAGGTCGATGGCGTGGGTGCCAGACTCAGTGAGCATGATCTGTTCCAGAGGGGCTTCGATCCCGTTTCCTGCCAGTCGTCGCGACAAGAATTGCCTGAGAGGCGGATGTCCAAGCGGTGAAGCGTACTCAGCCAGTTTCATAGTGTCCGAACGGGCAACATTTCGAAGCGCTTTACGCATGCCCGCTTCGTACATCCAGGATGCAGGTAGCCACCCACACCCTGGTTTCAACGCATCGCTGGAGGTTTCAAGAGACTGGCGCGAGATCCACAGCGGGTCGACGTCACGATCAAGTCTGGGGCCGAGTTCGGTCAGTACCAACGGCGCCACTGGCCCAGCTACGTAAAAGCCGGAGCCAGGGCGAGAGCTAAGTACACCCTCTGCCATCAACCGCTCATAGGCCTCAAGGACGGTAGAAACCGATACTTGCATGGTCTGGGCCATTGCCCGGACTGAAGGAATTCTCGTACCAGGTGTGTAGGTTCGAGAGGCTATCCTGGACTGGATCTCAGCCATGACCGTGCGAATTCGCGTTCCGCTCCGTTTCATCACACCCTCAGCTGTGCTGGACTTATATGCATAACAGTTTGGTTAAACTGTATTTGATTGTACATGGCCTTGATGAGCCCGTCAGTGATGTACTGAGCCCTGACTTGTCGAGGACTTACCGATGGAAAAATCAACAAGCGGATGGATCAACGGCTTCATAGGCGTCGCAATCTTTGCGGGCTCGTTGCCGGCAACCCGTGTGGCAGTGACGGCCTTCGAACCTGCGTTTCTGACATGTGCCAGGGCAACGATTGCCGCCATATTGGGTGCGCTTTTTTTGATCGTGCTACGGCAGCCCCGACCTAAACGTGGTGATCTGTCGTCATTGGCGGTAACAGCGCTTGGGGTTGTTATCGGTTTCCCCCTACTGACGGCACTGGCCCTCCAGCACGTCACCTCTGCTCATTCCATTGTCTTTGTCGGGCTCCTGCCACTCTGTACCGCAGGATTTGCCGTTCTGCGGGGCGGTGAGCGACCTCGGCCAATGTTCTGGTTGTTCTCGTTGACAGGTGCCGGGCTAGTCGCCGGCTATGCGTTGATGAATGGAGGAGAAGCGTCGGCGGTGGGAGATCTGCTGATGATGGCTGCGGTAGTCGTTTGTGGGTTGGGTTATGCGGAAGGGGCGCGTCTCTCACGGACATTGGGTGGTTGGCAGGTGATCAGTTGGGCATTGCTTGTAGCATTGCCGTTCATGCTGCTGCTAACTATCGCTAATTTTCCAGCGCCTGATGCCTTCGCCAAGGTAAGCACCCCTGCGTGGTTCAGCTTCGGCTACGTTTCACTGTTCAGCATGCTGATCGGGTTTGTGTTCTGGTACCGAGGGCTGGTCCAGGGTGGCATTGCGGCAGTGGGCCAACTGCAACTCTTTCAGCCGTTCATGGGGCTTGGACTAGCAGCGTTGCTTCTGCACGAGCACGTCAGCTGGATGATGCTTGTGGTGACGCTAGGCGCTGTCATCTGCGTTGCCGGGGCCAAGAAATACGCCCAGTAGATGAAGAGTCAGGCATCTGGCGGTTTTTTATGGGCGAGCGCCTGCGGCAGCGTGCGGCTCATGAGAGCAGCAGGTTCTGGCTCACATAATCGATAAACCCGGATTTAGCGGACCGATCGCCACCCACCACCACCTGCACCGTCCAGCACACGCAATGTGCTCAAGCCTGAATGCCTGATTCATGAAGTACGGGTTATCTCGTCAAATTCATTCACCAGAAAGTCGATCAGCTTGCGCACCGCCGGCATCAATCCACGTCGCGACGGAAACAGCGCTACAACTTCCCCATTTTGCGGACTCCAGCCCTCCAGTGCGTGAACCAGCCGTCCGTTCGCCAGATCCGCACGCACCAGCTCTTCCGGTAGCACCACCACCCCAACACCCGCCAATGCGCCCTGATGCAGTACGGCCAAGTCGTCCGACACCAGCCGGGGCCGGAAGCGAATGGATGTTGCGACACCGTCCGGCCCGTCCAGGTCCCAGGTGTATTCCTGGACGGCGGCCCCCCAGCCAAGGCTCGGGAGCGCCAGGAGGTCCGCAGGCAGCTGCGAAGGGTCATGACTGGCGAGCAAGCGTGGCGAGGCCACCAGACAATGACGGCTCTCGGCCAGCTTGCGCATCACCAGTTCGCTGCTCTCAAGCGGGCCATGGTGCACGCTCAGGACCAGGTCGAAGCCTTCACCGATGACATCCACCCGTCGGTTGAAGCTCTTGACCAGCAACTCCACCACCGGGCATTGAGCCATGAAGCGCGCCAACATCGGCGCCAGTCGCGAATCCAGCAATGACGTATTGCATGCCAGGCGCACGACCCCACTGGGTACGGCCCGGCTGCGTTCGACTGCATCCTCTGCCGCCAACGCTCGGTCCATCATCGACACACAGTGCTGGTAATATTCGAGCCCCACTTCGGTGACCGCGAACTGGCGGGTGGAGCGCTGAATCAATCGCACCCCCAAGCGCTCTTCGAGCTTGGCAACACGGCGGCTCAAGCGCGACTTCGGCAAGCCGAGGATCCTGCCCGCCGGGGCAAAACCGCCGTGCTCGACGACTTTGGTGTAGAGATACAGATCATTCAGATCGAACATGCGATGAATTTCATTCCAAGATGGTGACTGTCGCGGTAGTGCCGGCCCGCAGCGGCACTGCATCGGCACTACGTTGCAAACGCAGGCGCACCGGGATCCGCTGGGCGAGCTTGACCCAGGTGTAGGTAGGGTTGACGTTGGCCAGCAAGCGGTTACCCGGCTGGTTCTCGCGATCAGTGATGGCGTAGGCGATGCTCTCCACCGTGCCCTCCAGCACCTCGCCACTCATCAAGGCGATACGCGCGCGGCTGCCCACCTTGATCTTCGGCAACTTGGTTTCTTCGAAATAGCCACTGACGTGGAACGAGGCACTGTCCACCAAGGCCAACAGCGGGGGTACCCGGCTGGGCGAAGTCACCCTGACGGGTCAACAAGTTGGTCACATAGCCGCTGACCGGGGCGCTGACCCGGGTACGCTCGAGGTCGAGCCGCGCTTGTTTCAGGGTGGCATCGGCGAGTTGCACATTGGCCTGGGCCAGGCCGAGATTGGCCTGCTCGCGTAGCAGCTGGGCCTGGGCCACCGCCACGTCGGTGCCGGACTTCTCCCATTCCTCGGCAGAGATCGCCGACAGCGATTGCAACTTGCGCCGCCGCTGCTCCTCGCTGCGCCGCTGCTTGAGCAAGGCCTCATTGGCGACGATGGCAGCCTGCGACTGTCCCAGGGCGGCGCGCGCCACCTCGACGGCACGTTCGGCATGCAGCACGGCCAGCTCATAGCGGGCAGGATCGATCTGCAACAGCAGGTCGCCCTGGCGGACGAACTGATTGTCGTGTACCGGCAGCTCGATGATGCGCCCGGAGACCTCGGCCGACAGGGTCACCACATCCGCCCGCACCCGCGCGTCACGGGTCCAGGGTGCACGGGTGTAGTAATCCCAGGCAAACCAGCCGAGCACCAGCGCGAGCACCAGGACCGCCAGGGTCAGGGCCTTGGAAAGAACAGGTTTCAACACAGGCATCTTTACAGGCTCACTCCCATCGACAACACCAGCGCCGCGCAGATCGCGGCATACAGGGCCCCCTGGAACAGGGCCGGGTGCCACACCAGCGCCAGCACGCCGACCCGGCGCAACACGGCGTCTGCGATCAGGAACAGGGGCAAGGCCAGCAACAAGGCCTGGGCGATCGGCGGCAGGTAAACACCGCCAAACTCGAAATCAATGGGCATAGGCGCCCTCCTCTTCTGCCGCTGTACCCGGCGCCAGGACCACTCGATAGCGCCGCAGCAACTGGCCGGCGATTGCCAATGCGACCCGCAGGATGAACAACCGGCGCAGGGCCTCCCTGCCAGCATCGAAATGCATCTGGTGCAACGCGTCCAGGGCCTCGCCAAGTTCATCCAGCGTTTGCAGCAAGGCATCGATGTCCAGGTGCCGGCGAGCGCCGATTACCTCCGCCGTCTCCTGCAACACTAGGCGCAAACGCGATTTCATGCCTTGTGGCAGCGCCTCGCTGGCGGCGCACTGGGCATGCGCCTGCATCAACGCAATGGCCAGTACCGGGCACACCAGAGCGCACTCGAACAATGCCCGGGAGCGGGCGTCGCTGGTGGCCGGCAGCACGCCGATCATCGCCGAGAGCCGATCCAGCATACGGCTCTCGAAATCGAACTGGCGCACCAGGCTGGCAGGTGCCGTCACCTGCTGGTACACGTCCTCGCGACGCAGGCCGAACAACCGGGCCATACGCTTTTGCGGGTTGAATGGAAACACCAGGGCGAACACCACCATGGCCAACACACCGGCAGCTGCGTACCCACCTGCGAACTCGAACCATTGGATGGCCGTATTGTGGTAAGTGCCGATATTCTGCGGGCCGATCATCAACAGCCCAATCAGCCCGATGCCCATGCCGATACCTGCGGTCATAGGGCTGGCAAGGCCCACGGCAGCCAGATAGAGCAGTGGCACCAGGCACAGGGCAAGCATTTCGAAATCGGTGAAGAGCGGCAGCAGGGCGAACTGGTAGACGGCCGACAACACCATCGCCACCAGCAGACCGCGGTTGTAGTTCTGGCTGGCCAGCAAGGGCCTTGGCAACGTCGCCATCAGCGAGCACATGACGCCCATCAGGATCACGCCTGAACGCACGCCGTCCCAGGCCGTCTCGATCCACAGCCAGCCGGAGAGAAACAGCGCCAGGAAGGCCCGCACCGCATTCATGCCGGCCAGGCGAAAATCCAGGTGCAAGGCGCTGACCTGCCCTTGCACCTGAGGGCAACTGGCCGTCCGGCCCTGCTGGATCGCTTCGTTGAGTTCGATCAGTTCGTCCAGTTGCTCCAGCAGGCGCGCCTGTTCCCAGCGCAATGCCCAGGCCAACGGGCGCATGCGCGAGGGCAACGGCTCGTTGAGGTACTCGGCGCGGTCGGCGGCTTCGTCGAAGCGTTGCTGCAACCCGCGGATCGCCTCGCGACGCGACATCGACAGTGCCACACCATCACGGGCGAGTGCGTCCAGGCTGTCCAGCTCAGCCTGACGCAAGAGCTGGATGTCCGCCGGCAACGGCCCTTGCCAGTGCTGCTTGATCAACTCACGTTGCTGACGCAACACCTGCAGGCGCGACACCAGCAACACCAACTGGTTGGCCAGCAACTGCACCAGCCCGTCGGCGCTACGCAAGTGCGGGGCATCGAAATAAAGATGCCGGCGTAGGCCTTCCAAGGCGCTAATCTCCGCGATCAGGTGAGCCTGACGCTGACTGAATGCGCCGTCATCTTCCTCGCTCCTAACCACTTCGGCGGCATGCCGGGCGATCAGCTTGACCAAGCTGTCGACCTTGCTGAAATACCCCTGCGCCACAGCCTGGGGGCGCGCCGTCAACAGGCTGACCACCGCGACACAGGCCACCGCGAGAAGGGTTTCGGTCAGCCGGGTGATGGCCAGCATGAGGATGCCGTCCGGCTCCGGGACCGCCAGCATCGCCACCACCACGGCGGTGAAGCCACTCAGGACGAACGCATGGGAGTCGGTGTAACGCAGCAGGGTCCCCCCTGCTGTGCAGAAGGCCAGCCACAGGGCGAGGCAGACGAGGAAAGGCATCGGGGCCTGGGGGAACAACGCCATGATCGCCACGGCCACCGCCGCCCCCGCCGCAGTCCCCAGCACCTGGGCGAAGCTGCGCTTGAGGGTCATGCCGGCCAGCGGCAGGCTGATGATGATCACCGTCATCAGCGCCCACTTTGGCTGCTCCAGATCGAAGATGAACGCCAGGTACAGGCACAGCAGGCCCGCGACGATGGTGCGCAAGGCGAAGAACAGCACCGCACGGCCTGGGTGAAGAGCCAGTTTGAAATAGGAAATCAAGGGATCCATCAGGCGCCTCAAAACAGGCTGAGCGGATAATCGGCGATCAACCAGTACTCATCCGCGCTGGAGTTGCCTCGGGTATTGCCTGACGCCACGCCTCCATAAGAGGCGTGGACGATAGGCTCAGCCATTGAAACTCCTCGATTGAAAGTCGTTTCACCGACTCATCGGTTCGAGCAGCCATACGCCAAGATACGACGCTTCGGCCCAGACTTATTTGGACGCATTCAGCAAGCTGAAACTGGTCATCAGGTTGCGGTAGTCGGGGATGTGATTGGAGAACAACGCGCCCAGCCCCTCGATATCATTGCGCCAGTCGCGGTGCAGCTCGCAGGCTACGCCGAACCAGGTCATCAGTTGCGCACCGGCGGCTTCCATCCTGCGCCAGGCCGAGTCACGGGTCAGTTCGTTGAAGGTACCGGACGCGTCGGTGACGACGAAGACATCAAAGCCCTCCTCCAGGGCGGACAACGCCGGGAAGGCCACGCACACTTCGGTCACTACGCCAGCGATGATCAGTTGCTTCTTGCCGGTCGCTTTCACCGCCTTGACGAAGTCCTCGTTGTCCCAGGCATTGATATTGCCTGGGCGGGCGATGTAAGGCGCGTCGGGGAACTGCTCCTTGAGCTCGGGCACCAGCGGCCCATTGGGGCCATTCTCGAAGCTGGTGGTGAGGATGGTCGGCAGCTTGAAGTACTTGGCCAGGTCCGACAGGGCCAGCACGTTGTTCTTGAAACGGTCAGGCTCGATGTCCCGCACCAGCGAGAGCAGGCCAGTCTGGTGGTCGACCAACAGAACCGCGGCGTTGTTCTTGTCCAGACGCTTGTATTGGAAAGCCATGATGGTGCTCCTTGTTTACCAGAGAAGGAAGGTTACTTGCGCTCGGAATCCAATTGCTCTTGGTTGGCCACGACAGCCTGGGCTTTCATGTAGCTCTCGATCAGCAGTTGGTAATGCGGGAACACAGCGCTGTAGGCTTCGGCCCACTGGGCGGCGTCCGGGCGGTTCCAGGTCTGCTGCACTTCGGAACACACAGCGGCGGTGTCCATCGGCACCACGCCGGCCTGGACTATGCGCGCCAAGGTGATTTCCTGCGCCATCTTGGAGTAGGTCCCCGATGCGTCGATGACGGCGAATACCTGATAGCCGGCCGCCACGGCGCTGATGCTGGGGAACGCCATGCACACGCTGGTGATGGTGCCGGCGATGATCAGTTGCTTGCGCCCGGTCCGTTCCACGGCGGCGACGAACTCGGCGTTGTCCCAGGCGTTGATTTCCCCCTTGCGGGCAACGTACTGGGCATGGGGCGCGGCTTCGTGAATTTCCGGAATCAACGGGCCATTGGGGCCCTGCGGGACAGAGGCAGTGGTGATCACCGGGATCTTGGCCAGGCTGGCGACCTTGGCCAGGGTAATGGCGTTGGACCGCAGCTCGGTCATGGGCATGTCCTTGACCGTCTGGAACAAACCACTTTGGTGATCGATCAACAGCATCGCGGCATTGTCAGGGTCGATCCGGGGGACCTGGCCATTGAAGTTGGCGATTTGTCCAAAATTACTCATGATGCGTTCCTCTTTCACGGGTGAAGGCCGTCCTGCCGATCACTGCAGACACGGCCACATATCCCTCGTGGGGATTATCAGATTAGGTGAACACCTCGGTTGCACCGTGACCGTCAGTCGTCCCGCTGGCCGAATCGCCCAACCCGCAAGTCCTGGAGCGCCTGCAGGATCTCGGTGCCGCTGTTCATGGGTTTCTCGCTCAGAGGAGGGTCTGATAACGCGGGGATGACATTTTTCCCTGGATGGGCAGGTTGACCCACAGCTGCCCGACGCCTCTACGGGGCGTGGTTGGTGCGAAACCTTTTGGTCCGGCATAATCGAGCAAGAGCAAGGCAGCGCTTGCGTATACACCCAGGATCTTGTTCATGGCTCGGCCTCTGCCGCGACGACGGTAGGCGTTAACGGTAATTGCACAACCCAGCCGGCGGTAGGGGCTGAAAATGACCCTCTGCGTTCTATTACGTGAACACTCGCTTCGGCCACCATCTCGGCGCCGAACAGACGGTTCATCAAACGCACGGTTCGGGGGGCAGCATCTGCGCCAGGGGCACAGAGAAGCCATGGGGGATGATCACCTGCGACTACGGCCCGTGTGACGTTGGCGCAACAGAGCAACGTTCTGGTCGATGCGGCCTTGGATCGTGCGCAGGGTATCTTGCGTAATAACCTGCGGGTAGAGATTGTCGGCGATGCTTGCAAATTGGCGTTTCGATCAAGCCAGCTAATCCCCATATTTAGTGCCTTAAACTCAATAAAATGAAAATAAGGCACGTTTTACTGGATTTATGCCGGTCCTGCCTCGACCGTCGCCCTAGGGCAATGAAGCGTGAGCCGCCCTACCTTATTCAAAGCAAGACGCTGTTTGCTGCGGCCAGGTTTGTATTCATGTCCAAGTCACATCAGGTAGCCTTCTCGACTTGACATGGAGGGTAAAAATGCAAAACAGGTACGGAAAGCTCGCTTCCTGGATCTATCACCTGGACAAGCCCATTGGTCACTCCTTCGGCGATCTGGAGTACTACCGGCAGCGTCTGACGGGGTGTGATGGTCCCATCCTGGAACCTGCGGTCGGCAATGGCCGGATCTTCATACCCATGCTTGAGATGGGCCTGGCCATCGAAGGTTTTGACGCATCACAAGACATGCTCGAGTACTGTCGACAGGAATGCCTGAGTCGGGGCCTTCCTACTACGCTGACATGCCAGACATTCGAGCAATTCAGCTACGACCGACGCTTCGCGGCCATCATTCTGCCCGCGGGGTCGTTTCAGTTGATTACCGAGACCACCTCGGCAAGGGCGGTGCTCAAGCGGTTCTGGGATTATCTGCTACCGGGTGGAAGGCTAATCGTGGACATCGATCCCATCGAAAGCATCGTTGGAGAAACGAGCTCCGCGCGCAGTTGGGCGGTGGGAAATGGCGATTTACTGACGATGACCGGTCATCGAGCCGAGATTGATTACGTCAAACAAACGACCCTTTCTCATCTGCACTACCAACACTGGCGGGATGGCGCGTTACTGTCGGCAGAACTTGATCTATTTCATTTGCGCTGGTGGGGTGTCGAGGAGTTGGCATTCGCGTTGCGCGAAGCGGGTTTTGTGGATGTAGTGGTGTCGGGTGATTACCAACATGGACGCCAACCCCGCAAGGGCGATCAGATCATCAGCTTCGAGGCGAGCCGGCCTGGTAGATGAGTACTTTGCCCTAGATCGAGCGCCGCCCGCGCGGCGCATCGCGAGCTGGCGCTCGCTCCTACGTTTGTTTCAGGCCAATTATTCCTATGGGATTTGCGCGCGAACGCCTTGGCGCATGGCTCGATATCGCACCGTACGAACAAGGCGGTCGCGCGCGCCTGCCACAGGCCTCACTGGCCCGAAACAAACGTAGGAGCGAGCGCCAGCTCGCGATGCGCCGCGCGGGCGGCGCTCGATCTCACAGGCGCTGAAACTGCTATGGCGGGCACCTACCCACCCCAAATCGCTCAACTGACAGGCACTACGGGCTACCCCGCCTGAAGAATCTATCAAGGCGCGGTGCTGGTACCACTTCGCTGCCCCTTGGCCAGCAATCCGTTTTCCGCCGGAGCGCGATTCATGTGGAAGATGAAGTAGAGCAAACCAGCCAGTACCAGGCCTGCGATCCAGCTGATGTCTGCGCCTATCAGCTGGGCAAGGTAGCCTTCGAAGAACGAGAGTTTCATGAACGGCACCGTGCCGATGATCGAGACGCCATAGACGATCATGGTTTTCCTGTTCCAACGGCCATATCGGCCTTGGGCGTCGTAGAGATCGTCGATGCTGTAGCTACCGCGTCGAACCACGTAGTAATCCACCAGATTGATCGCGCTCCACGGGATCAGCAAATAGAGCTGGCCAATCAGAATGTCGGCAAAGAACGTGTCGAAGTGATACTGCGTCTGGACAGCGATGGCACAGGCCAGCACCGAGAGCAGCGCCATGAGCAATGTCTTGGCGCCCTGGCGAACATGCAGCAACTTGGCGAAGCCGCTGAAAATCGTGGTAGTGGACATGTAGGCGCTGTAGAGGCACAACACGTTGTACTGAATCACGCCAAGCGCGACCACCAACAACGCGGCTTTCGCCCAAGGGCCGAACAGACTGGCAATCGCCGTCCCTGGGTCGACATCGAGCGCCGATGGCACGACTGCGGCCAGTGTCGCCCCCAACGCCATCATGCCCAGAGAGCCCAGTGCGCAGCCAAAATAGGTCGTCCAGAAGGTATCCCTGGTGCGAACATCGGCCGGCAAATAGCGGGAGTAATCCGCCACATAAGGACCATAACCCAGCGTCCAGGACGCCGCCTGGGCGATCACCAGGTTGAACACCGGCATCGAAAAACCGCCCGCATCGACGTGGAGGGTCCCGGATGCGCTCGCTCGCACCAGTATCAATACCAGAGCGGCACCGAACACCAATGACGACAGCAAACTCATCCATGCGCCCATGCGGTGGATGAGTTCATAGCCAACGACGCCGATCAGGAAGGTCATGATGCCGACAATCAGAATTGCCTGGTTGTCGCTGACCGGGATCAGCGCCTTTAGCGGATCTCGCATCAACACACCACTGGCGGCCATGAACAGCACTGCAGCCGTGACCATCACCAGCAACGGAATGGCAGCACCGAAAACGCCGAACTGGGCGCGGCTCTGGATCATTTGCGGCACGCCCAGATGCGGCCCTTGCGCCGAATGCGCTGCCATGAAGATGGTGCCCAGCATGCAGCCAAGCAGTAACCCCGCCAGTGTCCACATCAGGCTCAGCCCCGAAGCCACACCCAATGTACCGACCATCAAGGCTGTCACCTGCAGGTTGGAACTGAACCATACCGTGAACAACCGCCGTGGCCTGCCGTAGCGCTCACTGTGCGGTACGAACTCGATACTTCGCTTCTCGATCTTCATTTTTTATTGTCCTTCTCATCAAGCGAGCCTTTACGGGGCAAACATTGCACCTGCAAGGCCCCGACAGGGTTGCTCATGGCGCCATCTGCGCCTTGACCTGCTCAAGGCCAGGCTGGCCATCCCATGTCGTCACACCTGCCAGCCAATCATCGAGCACCTGCGGGTTCTGCTTCAACCAAACCTTGGCAGCCGCCTCCGGCTCCATCTTGTCGTAAAGAATGGAGCCCATGATGTGGTTCTCCATGTCCAGGGTGAAGCTCAGGTTCTTGAGCAGTTGCCCCACGTTCGGGCACTCGTCGGTATAGCCTTTGCGGGTGCTGGTGTAGACCGTGGCATCGCCGAAGTCAGGGCCGAAGTAGTCGTCGCCGCCGGTGAGGAACTTCATCTTGAAGCGGGTGTTCATCGGGTGCGGCTCCCAGCCCAGATACAGGATCGCCTGATTGCGCCGCTGCGCGCGCTCGACCTGGGCCAGCATCCCCGACTCGCTGGATGCGACCACCGAGAACCCCGCGTCCTTCAGGCCGAAAGCGTTGTCGCCAATCGCCTTGAGCACCGCATTGTTGCCGCCATCCCCGGGCTCCAGGCCATAGATCTTGCCACCCAGCTGGTGCTTGAACTTCGCGATGTCGGCAAAGTCCTTGAGCCCTTGGTCCCACAAGGCCTGCGGCACTGCCAAGGTGTACTTGGCATGCTGCAGGTTGACCCGCACGATATCGATGGCACCAGCATCACGGTGCGGTTTGAGATCCGGCTCCATGGTCGGCAGCCAGGTGCCCAGGAACACATCCATGCTCTTGCCATCGGCCAATGCCTTGAAGGTAAGCGGCACGCCTACCAGGGTGGACTTGGTCTGATAGCCGAGGCTTTTCAGCAGCGTGGTGGCAATGGCGGTGGTGGTCTGGATATCGGTCCAGCCGGGATCGGACATCCGCACCAGCCGACACTGGGACGGCTCTGCGGCATAGCTGTTTACGCAAAAGGCCAAGGTGGAACAGAACATCACGCGCAGTGCATTTTTCATGACGCAAATCCTCTCTGTGGCAGCCATGGGAAGCGGCAGTTTCTTGTTATTCAGAGGCAACGCAGTCTTGTTGTAGGTGCAGCAGCTGATGCTTCAGCGACGAATGCCAATCACACGCCCGCAGTAGCCGGGGCGCGGCAGCGATCGATGAGATTGGAAAATCGCGCTGATCTTCGCTTCGACGGACGTGGCGAACTTCGCCGCACGCCCGGCTTCACTGGCGATGTTCATGAGCATCTGCTCACTGGCAGCCAGGAGCTCTCCATCCTTGGGGCGACATAAGTGATGGACGATGTGCAGGCGCTTGCTGTCATGGTCGATCACCTGGGTAAATACCTGCACCTGCTCCCCTAACCGGGTTTCACTCAGGTAGTTGATGTGGGCTTCCAGGGTGTACAGCGTGTGCCCGTAGATCGCTCGGCCCTCCACGTCGAGACCGATGTGATCCATCAATGCATCCGTGGCATGGCTGAAGAGCAGGAAATAGAAGGCATCGCGCAGGTGGCCGTTGTAATCGATCCAGTCTTCAACGATGGTGGCCTGGTGAATCAGCAGCAGGTTATTCACGAATAAGTCCTTCCAGAAGTCATGGGAGCATTTCAGAGATCGAGAACGAGGCGTTCTGAAAGCGACCGGGAAACACAGATCATCATCACGTCGTTGTTGTTGCGTTCGGCTGCTGTCAGCACGCTGTCGCGATGGTCCGGGATACCCTCCAGCACGCAGATTTCGCACGAGGCGCATGTGCCCTCCCGGCAAGAGCTTTCCACGCGAAGGCCGTTCGCCTCGAGTACCTGGAGAATGCTTTGGTCCGCCGGCACTTCGAACGACTTGCCACTTCTGGCGAGCTGGACAGTGAAGGCTTTATCCGCTCCTGAGCTTTTCGGCTCCTTCGGCGTAAACCATTCGAAATGCACCTGCTGCTCAGGAAAGCCGCTCGCGGCTGCTTCAACGGCAAGCATCAATGGAGTGGGCCCGCAGGTATAGAAGTGAACATTGGACGGCTGCTGGCCGATCGCGGCCGTGATATCGAACAACCCACCGGCCTCATCATCGGCGTGCAAGGTCACCCGCTCGCCAAAAGCACCAAGCTCCTCCAGGAAGGCCGCACGCTGCCGGCTGCGCACAAGATAGAAGAGGTGCCAAGGACGCTTGTTGGCTTCACACCATTGGATCATCGACCACGCCGGCGTAATGCCGATACCACCGGCGAAGAACACAAAACCCGACGCATCTTCTTCCAATGGAAAATGGTTGCGGGGCGGGCTGACCTTGAGCGTGTCGCCCACGCGAAGGGATCGGTGCACATGCCGGGAACCACCGCGACTGGTGGGAGACAGGCCAACCCCCACGCAATAGCGGTGAGTCTCTCGTGAGTCGTTGCACAAGGAATATTGGCGAACGATATCCCCAGGCAAATGCAGTTCGATATGGGCGCCGGGTTTGAACGACGGCAGCGCTTCGCCCGAAGCAGAGCGCAGCTCGATGACCATGACGCCCTTGGCTTCGGCAATCAGGTCAGTTATCTGTAAGGTCAAAACGTCATCAGGCATGGCAAACCTCACGCAACGGCAAACTGGCCCGAGACGGTATGCGTCTCGGGCCCAAACTCAACGGCGCCGCATTGGCGCGGTTGCCTTCAACATGTGAGTGATCAAGTCATCCCGCTGGGTCGCGAGTGATGCCCAGCTGTCGGTGCCGGCTTCCTGATGGACACCCGCCACCAGCATCGCGGCCGTTTCGGCATCCAGGCGTGGATCGCCCAGGTCATCCCACCAGCCGTTGAAGCTGTCGGTGTATTTCTGGCAGAAGGAAGTGAGGCCTTCCGAGCCGCCGCCGAGGTGGAACAGCAGGGTCGGCCCCATCGCTGCCCAGCGCAGGCCGGGCCCCGCCCATACCGCTTTATCGACGTCTTCCACGCTGGCGACGCCGCTCTTGACCAGATGAATGGCTTCCCGCCACAGCGCAGCCTGCAGGCGGTTGGCGACATGCCCCTTCACTTCGCGGTTGACCCGAATCGTCACTTTCCCGACCAGTTCATAGAACCGCTCGGCCTGCTCGACTACGCCCGCAGCGGTCTTGTCGTTGCCCATGACCTCGACCAGCGGGATCAGGTGTGGTGGGTTGAACGGATGGCCAAGGATGAAATGCGAGGGGTTGTTCCACCCCGCCTGCATCTCGCCCAGGCGCAAGCCGGACGCGGACGAAGCCACGATGGCACCGGGTTTGAGGGCGGCTTCCAGCTTGGCGAACAGCTCGTGCTTGATGGCGATCCGCTCCGGTACGCTTTCCTGCACGAAATCGGCGTTCTGTACGGCGCTGGCGACATCGCCATGGAAGCTCAACTGGCCCGGTTCGGCATTCGCCAGGCCCAGCTCACGCAGCGTCGGCCAGGCATTGTCGATGTAGCTACGCACATCGGCTTCCAGGGTCGGCGACGGGTCATACACGGCGACGTTACGCCCGGATGCCAGAAACAGCGCAGCCCAGCTGGCACCGATCACGCCCGCGCCAATCACTGCGACATTTTGAAATTCACTCATCAGAAAAACCTCGGTTGTAGAGGGGATGCACTGGTCAGGCCGCCATCGACGACGATGCACTGCCCGGTAATGAAGCGCGCCGCGTCGCAGGCCAGCCAAGCCACGGTCTCGGCAATATCCTCAGGTTGGCCAAAGCGGCCGGCCGGGTGGCGCGCCAGGGCGTCGGCCTTGGCGCTTGCCGGGTCCGCCGCCATGGCGAAGGCATCTTCGGCCATCGCCGTCATGATCCAGCCCGGGCACACCGCGTTGCAGCGCACCTGCGGGCCGTGGTCGACCGCGATGGAGCGGGTCAGCCCATGCACGAACGCTTTCGAGGCGTTGTAGATCGCCATGGACGGGTCGGCGGTCTGCCCGGAGATCGAGCCCAGGTTGATGATCGAGCCACCCTGTTCGAGCATGCCCGGCAACACCGCCCGACACAGGTTGAAGGTGCCGCGGGCATTGATCCCCATGACTTCGTCCCAATCGGCATCGGTGCTTTCCAGCACGGTCTTCTCGACCTGCACACCCGCGTTGTTGACCAGCACGCCCACCCGGCCGCAGCGCTGCTCGGCGCGCTCGACGATGTAGCGGGCATCTGCAGCGCGGGATACATCGGCCTGCACCCATTCCACCGAACCATCCAGATGCCCGGGCCTGGCGCCACGCCCGCAGGTGACCACCTGCCGCCCCAGCGCCACGAATTTCTCGACGATGGCCAAGCCGATACCGCGGCTGCCACCTGTTACGATCACGGCTGATTGGTCCATGCTGATCACCCGTGTGCGAGCATGACGTGGCGGACACTGGTGTAGGCGTCCAGCGCGAACACCGACATGTCGCAACCGTGGCCTGAACCTTTCATGGCCGCCCAGGGCATTTCCGGCGTGGCAACGCCGTGGGTATTGACCCAGGTAAAGCCGTAACGCAGCCGGCTGCTGGCCTCCATGGCGCGGCCACTGTCACGAGTCCACAGCGACGAAGCCAGGCCATAACGGGTGGCATTGGCGATCGCCACCGGGTCCTGATCCGGGGTGAAGCGCGACAGCGAAATCACCGGGCCGAACAGCTCCTGGGTGGCGATTTCAGCGTGATGGTCGACATCGGCAACCACGGTCGGGCTGTAGAAGAAACCGCCGCCGGGCTGCACCGTGCCGCCGGTGACCACCTCGGCATAGGCCCGGGCGCGGTCGACGAACCCCGCCACCCGTTGCCGGTGCAGCTCGCTCACCAGTGGCCCCATCTCGGTGCCGATTGCCCGCGGTGCGCCGACCTTGATCGACGAGGCGGCTTCGGCCAGGGCACTGACGACCCGCTCATAGACCTTGCTGGCCACCAGCACCCGGCAAGGCTGGGCGCAGTCCTGGCCGGCATTGAAGAACGCCGTGGCGCGCAAGGTGGCGACCAGCTTGTCGATATCGGCGTCTTCATAGACGATCACCGGGGCCTTGCCGCCCAGCTCGACATGCACCTGGCGCATCTGCTGTGCCGCGGCGCGCATGGCCGCGCTGCCGGTAGCTGGCGAGCCGGTGATGCTCACGGCTTCGATGCCGTCGGCATTGATCAGGCGGGCACCGAGCGAACTGCCCACCCCGTGCACGATATTGACGACCCCCTTGGGCACTACCTCTGCCAACAATTGCCCCAGCCGCAAGGTCGACAGCGGGGTGAGTTCCGAGGGCTTGAGCACCACGCTGCAACCGGCGGCCAGCGGCGCCGCAAGCTTCCAGGCCGCCATCATCAGCGGGTAGTTCCACGGTGCAATGGCCGCCACCGGGCCGATCGGGTCGCGCCGGATCAGGCTGGTGTGCC
Organism: Pseudomonas sp. 10-1B; assembly: GCF_000935045.1. Lineage (GTDB taxonomy): Bacteria > Pseudomonadota > Gammaproteobacteria > Pseudomonadales > Pseudomonadaceae > Aquipseudomonas. The sequence continues at coordinate 262,124 of NZ_JYKS01000001.1, read as the reverse complement.
CTGCCACATATTCGCCAGCCGCCACACCGGCCAGGGTGCGCGCCGCGCCGGCAAAGAAACGGAAGGTATCGAGGGTCAGCGGCATCTCATCCTCGAGTGCCGATGGCCAGGGCTTGCCAACGTTCTGGCTTTCCAGCGCAGCCAGCTCTTCGGCATGTTGCCCGATCACCTCGGCAATGTCCTGCAACAGCCCGGCACGCTGTGCCGGGGTGGTCTTCGAATAGCGCTCGAAGGCTTCCTGCGCGCTGCGCACGGCACAGTCCAACTGTGCTTCGTCAGCCTGGCGAACGCTGACGATTTCCTCCCCGCTGGACGGGTCGATGACAGCCAGGGGCGCAGCGGCGCCTTCAACGAGCTCGCCGTTGATCAACATTCTGGTATGCATGGCGTATCCCCAATCACGAATCACAAGGTGATCTGGTCGCGACCTTTCAATCCAAGGCGCGCCCTGGCTTCTGCGGGCGTGGCTACCTGGAGCCCGAGGTTCTCGACGATCGAGCGGATCTTCAGCACCTGCTCGGCATTGCTCTTGGCCTTCTCGCCGGCGCCGATGAACAGGCTGTCTTCCAGGCCGACCCGCACGTTGCCGCCGAGCATCGCCGCCTGGGTGGCGAATGCCATCTGGTGCTTGCCCGCGGCCAGTACCGACCACTCGTAGTCCTTGCCGAACAGCTTCTGCGCCACGGTATGCATGTGCATCAGGTTGTCCAGGTCCGCGCCCACGCCACCCAGCACGCCGAACACGATCTGGATCAGGAACGGTGGCTTGACCCAGCCCTGGTCGATGACCCACGCCAGGTTGTACAGGTGGCCGAGGTCGTAGCATTCGAACTCGAAGCGGGTGCCATGGCCGTCGCCCAGCTCCTTGACGATGTATTCGATGTCGGCAAAGGTGTTGCGGAAAATGAAGTCGCGGGTGCTGTCGAGGAACGCTGGCTCCCAGTCATGCTTCCAGTTCGAGTACTTGGCCTTCATCGGGAAGATGCCGAAGTTCATCGAGCCGACGTTCAGCGAAGCCATTTCCGGGCTGACCGCCAAGGCAGCACGAAGACGCTCTTCGCGGGTCATGCCCAGGCCACCGCCGGTGGACACGTTCAGCACCGCATCGCTCTGGCGGTGGATCTGCCCCATGAAGTCCTGGAACAGCTCTGGACGGGGATCGGGTTTGCCGGTCTCAGGGTTACGGGCATGCAAGTGGATAATCGACGCGCCGGCGTTGGCGGCCTCAATGGACGAATCGGCGATCTGCTGAGGGGTGATCGGCAGGTATTGCGACATGGTCGGGGTGTGTACGCCACCGGTGGTGGCGCAGGTGATGATGACGGATTTTGGCATGGCGAGGCTCACAGTTTCATTTGTTGGACTTGGGCGGTCAGGCCGCCGTCGAGGATCCACAGCTGCCCGCTGGCATAGCGGGCCTCGTCACTGGCCAGCCAGTACACGAGGTTGGCGACATCGTCCGGGGTGCCATAGCGCCGGGTCGGGTGTACGTCGCGCACCGCGCTTTCCAGGCTGGCGATGTCGCCATGGCCCTGGAAGAAACTGCGCAGCATCGGCGTGTCGATGTAACCGGGGCATACGGCATTGACGCGGATCCCTTCGGGGCCGTGGTCGCAAGCCATGGCACGGGTCAGGGCATGCACAGCGCCTTTGCTCGCGCAGTAGGCCGCCAGCCCTGGGTCGGCGATGAAGCCGTCATAGGAGCCGAAGTTGATCACGCTGGCGCCGTTGCTTTCGCGCAGCAACGGCAAGGCATGCTTGCTGACCAGGAAGGTACCGGTGACGTTGACCGCGAATACCCGGTTCCACACCTCCAGGGTGGTGTGCTCGATGCTGTGCTCGACCTCGATGCCGGCGGCATTCACCAGCACATCGAGCCGCCCATGCTCCCGGGCCACCTGCTGCATCGCCGCCTGCACCTGCGCTTCGTCGGCGACATTCAACGGCACCGGCGTCGCCCCTGGCACAGGATGCTGCTGCGCAAGGTCGGCGGCATAGACCACAGCCCCTTCCTTGAGCAATCGCTCGCACACAGCCCTGCCAATGCCGCCCGTGCCGCCGCTGACAAAGGCGATCTTCCCGTTCAGGCCGCCGCCGCTCATGGCTTCACACAGCGTGCGTAAGCCTCGAGCACCAGCCCGTGGAAGTGATGCAAGGCATGCTCGGATTTACCGGAGCCATTCGGGTCAGTGACGATGCGTCCCTGATCGAATGCAGGGGTTTGCATGCCGCGCTGAACGTTCTCGACCAGCGAGATGTCCTCCACCTGCAGCACCTCATCCAGGTAACGAATGGCCTCTTTTTCCATGTCGTCCGGCTCGGGCGTCTCCAGGAAGAAGTCATAGGTTTCAAAGGTGCGGTCCGGGCCCATAGGCACGATATTCAGGACGATCATCGAGCTGCGACCTGGGTAGCGCATCAGGCAGGTGTTGGGCCACAGCCACCAGACCGCGTGGGTGCGCACGCTAGCCTTGGACACGTCGTAGGCCGAGTTCTGGCCCTTGCCGGCTTCGGCCATGTGGCTGGAGTAGATGCCATGGGTCTGCACCTTGTAGGTGTCCATGTCGACCAGGGTGCAGAAGTCCTTGTGCGCGGTCGGGCAGTGGTAGCACTCGAGGAAGTTGTCGACCACGTTCTTCCAGTTGGACTTGATCTCGTAGGTCAGGCGGTGGGCAAAGGTGAGCTTCTCGATGTCCGGCGCCCAGTGCAGGATCTCCTTGGCCAGGTCACCGGATTGCTCGCGCAGGGGCGCAGCCTGTGGGTCCAGGTTGACGTAGACGAAGCCACAGAATTCCTCGACCTGAACCGGCGTCAGGTGGATCTCTTCCTTGTTGAAGTCTTTCAAGCCGCCGACATGCGGGGCCGCGACCAGGTTGCCGTTCAGGCCATAGCACCAGGAATGGTAAGGGCAGACGATCCGGCGGGTCTTGCCTTCACCTTGCAGCACCGGATGAGCACGGTGCTTGCAGACGTTGTAGAACGCACGCAGGCTGCCGTCCTGGTCACGGACTACGGCGATCGGATGCCCGGCGATATCGACGGTGGTGTAGCTGCCAGGTTCGCGAACCTTCTCGACGTGACAAACCCACTGCCAGCTTTTCGCGAGGATGGCCTGCTGGTCGAGGCGGAACCATTCGGGTTCAACGTACGCTTCGGCACGCAGCGACTGGGACAGCAAAGGATCCGGGTCGTAGCCCTGTTTGATCGATTCGAATTGGCGAGGATGCAGCAACTCAGACATATCAACGGCCCTTTTATTGTACCGGGCAAAGGGTATTTGCCCGTTCTGTGGGGTTGATGATGGTCTGGGGCCGATCGGTTAAATGTGCAAAATACGCCGTATTTTATTCTGTTCTGGACATTGTCGTTTTTGGGTAAGTGCCGCCTGGAAACGACCGTTATGGCCGTGTCACACCGCGCTGGTGCATCGGCCAGGCCCGGTAGTCGAATGGCACCCTGCCCTCCTGGCGGTCCTGGCGCGGGGTCAGGCCGAAGCGTTCGCGGTAGACGCGGCAGAAATGCGACTGATTAGGGAAACCCGAAGCGACGCCGACCTTGGTCAGCGCCAGGTCGGTCTGGGTGACCAACCCGCGCGCCCGGTCCAGGCGAATGTCGCGGTAGTACAGCGCCGGGCTCTTGTGCACCACCTGGCGGAACAGGCGGTCGAGCTGGCGCTGGGAAATACCCACCTGTTCGCACAGCGCCGGAATGCCGATGACCTCCTCCAGGTGCCGCTCCATCAGCTTTATCGCCTGGCGTACCGGCAACGGGATGGTATGCCCCAGCGGCTGCTGCGCCTCCGGGTTCTGCTGGGCGCTGCCTGGCCGGAACTGCTGATGAAACACATAGCGCGCCGCCTCATTGGCCAAGGTCTCGCCATGCAGGTTGCGAATCAGCTGCAACGCGGTGTCGGTAGCCGCAGCGCCGCCGCAGCAGGTAATGCGTTGCTGGTCGAACACATACAAGTCTTCGACGATGGTGACATCGGCATAGAGCTCCTGCAGGGCATCTATGTGTTCGTAGTGCGCAGTGGCCCGCCGCCCCTTGAGCAACCCGGCTTCGGCCAACAGGAAGGTGCCGGTGTCCAGGCCACCGAGCAGGCAACCCTTGCTCGCCCAGGCTCTCAGCGCCCCCTGCAAATAACTGCTGTGGTGCTGCTCAGGTGCCCAACTACACGAAAGCATCACCAGGTCCCAAACCTGATCACGCACGTTGGCCAGCGACTGGGTGAACAGGTCCATACCGTTGGAGGCACGGATGCCACCGCCCTCGACCGAAGCGAACGCCCAATGGAAGCGGCTCTCGCCGCTAAGGTAGTTGGCGGCCCGGAACGGGTCGACGAACGCGGTGGTCGCGGCGGCGTTGAAGTGTGGGAAGACAATCACCAGGAAGTTGAACACGGCGGTCTCGAACGGTGGCAGGAGCATCGATGATAAGACAATGCGCCGTAAACATTTCAACTGCACCTGTTCTCGCCTGATGGAGCTCATTGAGCTGTCTTGTAGACATGGCATTGTCGCTACGCTTCGTCTGACAACCAAGCGAGGCGTCAACCGACGTGTTAGGCGCCCAGTATCCTTTCATCAGCACGCCCCTCTATCTCCCTAGCCAAAAACGGCGCACGTCGCCGCAAATAGTCCAATTTGATGTCACCATCGAAAAATGCTGTTGCGTATTCCTCACGAACTTTCAAACAATCGTGATCGTTCAGTTTCAGGCGCTCGATAGTGGCGAGCACTTGCGCCTTGGTCATCGGGTCAAGACCTTCGCCGGGGATGACCTGATAGCTGACCAGTTCAATACGGAACCACCCATCCTCGACCTCGAAAGGATCCAGCACATCCTGATAGTTGTTCTTTCGGGCATTCATAAGAGTGCAGGCCAAGCGGTAGTTCTTCCACTCATATACATCCTGCCATGAACAAGACTTGGGTAGCATATGGTCCACTGAACCACCGCCTGTGACTCGCTCAATATAGATACAGATGTAAGCGCAGAGACGGCCGTATGCTTCCATCAAGTCCGGCAGGGCATTGGTCCACACAGCTGGAAACTTGTCAGCGGGAATATCTTCCCGTGTTGGCGCCACTACCTTCCTGGGCCGCCCTCTGCGCGCAGACAAGCCCTCTTCACCTACCAGTTCGGCAATGGCGCGAAGCCCTGGTTTTCTTACTGTCTCATCAAAGCTCTCAGGCTCATCCACCAGCTCGACTCGAATCATCCGTGGCCCACCCGCTGCTCGCGAAAATGGCTCCAGCGAATCCAGAAAGAATCGACATCACTCAGGCTACCCCGAAGTGCCGAGTCAATATCGCAGAGTGTGCTCTTCTGCTCAGCTGTCAAAGGCTCCTTCTGTAGGCTGACTTCCCGCAAGAATGTCCGGGCACGCCCCAATGCCTCTTCGGCAGCTACAGAACTTGGCTCCTTCAGGTTGAAAACCTCGGAAGATAGCCAGGCATTCACATCTCCTTTACGCGAATACGGATAGAGCGATGCCTGCACTTCGGTGCCGACAAGATCGAAATCCCAGATGCAGTCACGCGAACCGTCAAAATCAGGTTCGACCGAAGCCAGCACCAACGGCGAGTGAGTCGCCGCCAATAGCTGTACAGGTACCTCACGGCTGCCGGTCAGTGCATTCATGACATTGAGCAGCGCTGGGACAATACGGCGTTGCCATTCCGGATGCAGGTGGCACTCGATTTCATCAATGAGAAAGATGATCTCTCTGGCCGGTTGAACCCGATAACGCTCGTAAGCCAGTTGATGCTCTCGCCAGGTCCATACCAGAAGGTAAGCTAATGCCGCGATACGACGCATTCCAGCCGAAGCCTGAGTCAACGGTACATCTTGTCCGTAAGGCATGCGCAGTGAGGGAATGTCACGAACACTATCGCCCACACGCATCGGCTGCCCTGGCTTCATTTTTTCCACACCAGAAGGTGATAGAGCATCCAGCACTTTGACCAGATCATCGAAAGCGGGCTTGCTACCTTCCTGCCACAGAACCCAATCACTGATCAGCCCGTTGCAGAGTTGGGTTTTACCGTCGCTGGAAAGCAAGCCATTCCAAACCGCATCAGGTGAAAAGTCGAAGCTACGTGGACGGTTCGGTGCTGCGGCCTCCCCCCGATCTCCCTTCCAGTAGTTACGGGCCGGGTCCCACACTGAGAAGCTGCCATCAACACCTGCATAGATCACTACCCCAGGAATCGCCGGACGACTCTGCTTGACCGACCATTGCTGGGACTCATGGTCAAAATTACTTTTGTAGGCAAACTCGCCGGTGCTTCCTTCATAGCAGTACGCGATGCTCGACTGACTGGCGCCCTTACGCGGAGTGGCTATGCCATCTCTGGGCCAAGTACGCGTTAGTGACCACCAGGCAATGTCCAAAACAAAACTTTTTCCCAGACCATTGTCGCCGGTCAGGAAATTCAGGCGCGGTGTGAAGTCGATGGCGAGCCTCTCTGCAGGGCCAACACCTTCAAACGTCAGGTTCTTAAGCATGGGCGGTGTCTCCAATCATTCAGGCGCCGACCCATAGGCGCAATAGGATGCCCCCAAAACCGTTGGGTGCTGTCCGGCAACAAGGTGCTTATACCTATCATCAAGCAATCATTTTGAGGAAAAGCAATCGACTCTCCAATGCGATGACCGCCCAGGCTGGGCATGTCCTTGCGCTGGATTTATCTGAGGCCGCTAGCCAAGCTCGTACACTACGTACGCTACACGGACGCTTGGTTTCTTGGGCAATGAGTTCAGCCGCTTGGGCTTGAGTGACGCCTGATTGCTCAATAAGCCACAGGAGCTTGTCTTTAGGGTACATGGAAAGCCTCGTAGGCACATGTGCCTATTGTAATGCATCGAGGCAAACTCGTCGAAAGCCCTCAACCTCACCTCCCAGAAGGCTCTGCAACAGCTTGTGGGCTGCCTGCACGACAGGTACAGAGGAAACTCAGTCTGTCATTGCAAAGCTCGACAAACCGCCCCCGGATAAGGAACATGGGCGGCCACAAGATAACTTGAACCATGGCACCCGCCCCCACGCCATAACCGTACCACCGAGGTCCTGGATGTCCCTTCGCCCCGATTCTCTGCCTGACCATTGCCAGGCCGTGCTCCATGCACTGGCAACGTCGTTCCCTGGCAAAGGTAAAACGTCGCTGCTCAAACTGCTGCGGATCATGGGTATCCGTGACCACGACGGTAATCTGCTTGACGTCAGCACCTTGCCCGGTTTGCTGGAGAGGCTTCAAAGCCAAGGCTGGGTCGAAGTTGAGCGGCGCAACGAAGGGCAATATTTCGTCCTGGCTGCACACGGTCGTAACAGCGTATTGCTAAGCCTGCTGGGCACAACCGCCGGTAGCCTGCGATTGCAGCAGATCAACGCCAGTCTGCCTGCGCTTGGAGAATGGCAAGTCCCTGGCAAACCCCGAGCACTGCAAGAACTCTGGCTGAGCTTGCTCAGCGGTGACAGCGAGCGATTGCAGCAGTGGCTGCACCTGTCGAGCAGGCTACTGCCGGTGAGCGAATGGCTCGCCCAGCACCCCATGCAACTGCTGCAGTCCGACGCGACCGGCCTGGAAGTGATCGGCCAACTGGACGAGACGGTGCGTCGGCTGCTGCTGGAGGATCACCTGCGCTTGAACAACAGCCTGCTGGGGCCGGTCGCTGGCAGCTATGCATTGGCCCAGCACGAGATGGCGCTCAGGCCGTCCCCAAAGCTGGGCCAGCAATTGCTGCTGCAGGCACTCTGGCGCGGCGACTGGAAAGCGCTGCAGCACTACGGCGGGCAGGACCCGCTGACCACCCAGAGCCTGCAGTCGATGCTGCGCGGCCAACCCCACGAGGCCCTGCAACTGTTGCGGGCTTGGCTTACCGAACAGCGCAGACAGACCAAAAAGCGCAAGATCGACCTGCCACCGCTGCTCAATGCACTGTATTGCCTGGCGCTCATCGCTGAAAACGACAGCCAGCACCGCGCCGCGCTCAAGCAGGCACTGGCCCTGGGCGAAAAGCAGAACTACGGCAGGGCCTACCCGGCGCTCTATCAGGTGTTCGAGCGATTGCAAGGCAACAAGCCAGAACTTTCGTACTTGCGATCGAACGAGCTCAATGGCCTGGATGGCCTGCTGCTTTCCCTGGCACTGTACTGGCTGGATGCCCCTTTCGCGCGCGAGCCTGATTGGCGCACAAGCCTGGAAGATTACCGGGGTGAGCTCGATCGGTTGGGTTACCACTGGCTGGCGGCGGAATTCGACGCCCTGATCGCGGTGCAGTTCGGCGTGCCACGGCAGCTTCACGATCTGCATCACGACGAAGGTCTCAAACCACTGGTTGCGCAGCATCAGCGCCAGGAAGCCTGGCAGCATGCACTCAGCGCACTGAGTCAGCTCAGGCCGGCGACTGCGCAGAGCGGCCCGACTGGCAAGAAGAGCACCCGCCTGGCGTGGCTGTTGGATCTCAATCACTTCTCCAACCAGCTTGAGCCACGTGAGCAGAAGCTTGGCGCCAAGGGGCAGTGGAGCAAAGGCCGCCCGGTGGCGCTCAAACGGCTGATGGAAGAAGGCGACAGCCTGGACTTCCTTTGCGAGCAAGATCACCAGGTGATCAGCGTGATCCAGGCCAGTAAGTACTTCTATTCCGCCGAGTACGAATTGCCTCTCGGCGTGGCCCTGCCCAGGTTGGTCGGCCATCCGGCGTTGTTCTGGCACGACGCCCCTGACACACGTATCGAGCTCCAGACAGGCCAAGTCAGCCTGCACCTTCAGACGCAGGAGGGGCAGATTCATCTGCACCTCGAGCCACAGGGTATCGTCACCGACGACACCTACTACCTGCACCGGCAAACGCCGACCCGTCTGCAGATATACCCGGTCAACGGCGATCTGCGGCAGATCGCCAAGATCATCGGCGACGGCCTGCGCGTACCGCAATCGGGCAAGGCGCAACTGATCGAAGCCATCGCTGCCATCGCCCCGCTGCTGCCCGTCCATTCGGACCTGCCCGAACTTGCGGTGCACCTCGAGCAAGAACTTGCCGATACGCGCCTGTACGCCCATTTGTTGCCACTTGCCGAGGGTTTTCGCTTGCAGCTGCTGGTGCGCCCATTGGCCGAGAGCAGTTGGTTTCGCCCAGGCCAAGGCGCGCAAAACGTACTCGGCGAGCGCAACGGCAAGCCATTGCAGGTGTGCCGCGACCTGGAGGGCGAACGCCAGGCACTGCAACAGGTGCTGCAGGCCTGCCCCGGCCTGGCCAACGCCAGCAGCGATGGCCAGGAATGGCAACTGGATCAGCCCCAGGATGCTTTGCAGGTACTCGGCGAACTGCATGCACTGGATGGCGACCAGCTGCACTGCGTCTGGCCAGAAGGCGAACGCTTGCGCATAAAAGGCCGCCTGCAGTTGAACGAACTCAAGGTGGGCCTGCGCAAACAGGGCGAGTGGTTCGTCCTGCAAGGTGAAGTCGCACTCGATGACGGCAAGGTGCTGCAGCTGCGCCAGCTTCTGCAACTGCTCAAGGCCAGCCCGGGACGCTTCCTCAAGCTCAACGAGCGCGACTGGCTGGCACTGGACAAGAGTTTGCGCAAACGCCTGGATGAACTGGCGCATCTGGCTGACCGGGTCACCGACCAAGGCCTTCGCCTCAGCCCGTTGACCACACCGCTGCTGGCCGAGTTGGCCACAGAGGTGGGCGAGTTCAATGCCGATGAAAGCTGGCGCATGCACCTCGAAAAACTGCAGTCGATGCGCACTTACCAACCTCAGCTACCCCGCACCCTGCAGGCAGACCTGCGCGCCTACCAGCATGAGGGTTTCATCTGGTTGGCACGCCTGGCTCAATGGGGTGTCGGTGCCTGCCTGGCCGACGACATGGGCCTGGGCAAGACAGTACAGATACTGGCCCTGCTGCTGCAGCGCGCCGCCGACGGCCCGCAATTGGTGGTGGCGCCGACTTCGGTAACCCTCAACTGGCAGGCTGAAAGCCGGCGTTTCGCCCCGCAACTGAAACTGCATCTGTACCAGCAAGAGCGCAATCTGGCCGACCTCGGCCCCGGCGACCTGGTCATCACCAGCTATGGCCTGTTGCAACAGGACAGTGCAGCCTTCGCCGCCCGTTGCTGGAACAGCGTCGTGCTGGACGAAGCCCAGGCGATCAAGAATGCCCAGACCAAGCGCTCCCAAGCCGTAATGGCCTTGCAGTCCAATTTCCGCGTGGTCGCCACCGGCACCCCACTGGAAAATCACTTGGGCGAGCTGTGGAACTTGTTCCGCTTCATCAATCCGGGCCTGCTCGGTAACCAGGAAAGTTTCAACAGCCGTTTCGCCACCCCCATCGAACAGGGCGATGCAGCAGCCCGACGGGCTCTGAAAGCACTCATCCAGCCCTTTATCCTGCGCCGCCTCAAAAGCCAGGTCCTCGACGAACTGCCCGCACGCACAGAGATCACCTACAAAGTACCGCTTTCCGACGAGGAGGCTCACCTCTACGAAGCCCTTCGCCAGCAAGCGGTAAATAATGTCTCCGACTTGTCTCCCGGAGCAGGCAAGTCTTTTCAGATATTGACCGAAATCACTCGTCTGCGCCGGTTCTGCTGCCACCCGACACTGGTAGTGCCGGAATCGGCCCTGCCAGGCAGCAAATTCCAGGCCTTTACTGCCATCGTTGAAGAGCTTTTGGACAATGGCCACAAAGCCTTGGTTTTCAGCCAGTACGTCGATCACCTGAGCATCGTCCGTGGCTGGCTCGCTGAAAAAGGCATCGCCTACCAGTACCTCGATGGCAGCGTACCCGCCAAGGATCGGGAAAGCCGAGTCAATGCCTTCCAGGCTGGAGCAGGTGAAGTCTTCCTCATCAGCCTGAAGGCTGGCGGCAGTGGCCTGAACCTCACCAGCGCCGACTATGTGATCCACCTCGATCCCTGGTGGAACCCAGCGGTGGAAGATCAGGCCAGTGACCGTGCCTACCGCATTGGCCAGCAGCGCCCGGTGACCATTTACCGGCTGGTAGCCGAGAACACCATCGAGGAACAGATCGTCGCCCTGCATGCGCGCAAACGAGACCTGGCCGACAGCCTGCTGGAGGGCGGTGAGGTCAGCGCCAAGCTGGACGCCAACGCCCTGTTGGCGCTCCTCGCTGGCGCGATGCACTGACTCCACGATCAGCTCAGGCGTGCGCCGTCTCCAGGGCTGCGAAGGCCTTGTTCAGGGCTGCGGCGACGGCAATGCACGCAAGCTGGCAAAGCTCTGCCCATTGCCGCCCAGCCGTGCCGAGGTCGAGCGCACTTGCAGGTAATAGGCACCTGCGCGCTCGAGCTGCAACGGCGCTTCGTAGATGCCTTCTTCGACCTCTCGGGCCGCCACGGTGGCCTGCCAGGAAGAAGGCACCTGGTAATAACGGACCTGCAGATCCTGAAGGCCACGCCAAGGTGTGCCGGTACCGCCTTCAAGCACGCGAAACCGCGCCATTATCGGCTCGCTACTCGCGGTCACGGTGGCTGCATCGAACATGAACTGCACCTGCGCAGCCGCGCGGGACCTGGTCAGCGAGGGGGTCTCCCGCACGTCGACAGTGAAGCAATGTGCTACCTGCGGCTGGTTGAGCATGAACGCCATGTCGAACGCCCCCGCCGCCGGCAGCTTGATCCGCCCACCGAAAACGCCCGGTTGCACCTCACGCAGGCTACGATCGACCACCGTGGCTGCGCGTGCGGTATGGCCACGATTGAGGTAGCCGGACATCGGTGCGTTCATCCCTTCCATGTAGTAATAAGCCGTGTTGTCGACCGGGTTGACCACGAACACCGCCGCCTCGTCCCGCGCCGGGGCCAAGCTGTCTGCCAACGGCAGGTTGCCGGCCAGCTTGGGGGCTGCCGGGCCCGCCTCGAAGGACTGGACAATCGGCTGCTTGCCCGCCCCCAGCGAGGACAGGTTGATCATGCTTACCTGGGAAGACGCCAGGCCACGCACATAGGCGAACGCCCGGGTGAAGGTGAGTTGATAAGGCTCGGGAGTGACCTGCAACTCATGCACAGGTTGGTCATTGCTCGAATCGATCACCAACAGCCGGTCCTGCGCAGTGTTGAGGACCAAACCGAAGCGCCCGTCCGGGGTGAAACGCATCGGCCCCACCCCCTGGCTCACTTCGATCACCTTGCGTATCGCCAAGTTGCGGGCATCGATGACACTGACGGTACCGGCCTTGCCGTCGCTCACGTACACGGCCTGGGCCAGCGCTGAATAGGCTGCCGACAGCGGTTGTGGACCTGTGGCGATATCACTCACATGACGCAAGTTGGCGATGTCGAACACGCTCAGCGTGCCGCTGTCGCGGTTGGTTACGAATGCACGCTGCGAATCGTCGCTGAAGCTGATTTCGTGAAAGCCCTGCCCCGACGGGTAGCTGAAAACGCGCTCCCGGGTTTGCGTATCGATGACCGTCACCCCGCTGCTGCTGCCATCGCTGTCGTCGTTGCCGACCCACAGATAGCGGCCGTCCGGTTGCAGTGCCACCCGCACCGGCTGGCGCCCTGCCGCCACATACTGAAGTACCCGGAAACTGTCGGTATCGACCACGGCGATTTCCCCGGCATCGGGCAGCGACACATACAGACGTTTGTCCTTGGCGCTGACCGCCCAGTCCATGGGCGATCGCTTGAGCGGGATGCGGCTCAGGGTGCTGGTGATACCGCCAACAGAGATGGACGGGTCGATCACCGTGATGCTCGGGTCCTGGTTCAACAGCAACAGGTAATAGCTGTTGAGATCCAGTAACGGCCGCGCGCCCATCACGCCTTTGAGGTACACACCGATGCGCGCCTTGCACCCCAGCTGGCGGTCATCACCGCCGACGGCCGCTTGCGCCGGGTCCAGCCAGGCACCGGGCGCTGCCCCGCTGAGGGGCTGGCCGCTGGCCGCATCGCGGATGTGAAAGCGAACATCGGCCAGACTACCCTCGACCAATGGTCCATCGCCGCTCACCGGCAAGGCTTCGAACTCAATCACAACACCATCGCGGACCACCCGCTGGCGTTCACTCGACGCTACCGTTTCGGCAACCGGGGGCACCATGGCGTCCTGCTGTGAACCACGCGTCTCGAAGTACAGCCCTGCTCCGACCAGCACGGCCAGCAACGCTGGTGCCACCAGCAAGTACGCTTTGCCTCTGCGTTCCATCCTGTCGCCCTCCTTGCCCGGTTACCCCGCTATTGCGCCACTGTCGGCACAGGCTCATCACTGACCCGCAGCAGCCCCCACATCCCCCCCAAGTTGCCGAAGGCCGCATAGTCCCGGTACAGATAGTCGCCAGGTACCGCGTTGGCGCCGCCGGCGCTGGGGAACATGAAGCTGAAATGCGCAGCCGGCAGTACGCTTTCCTGAGAGCCGATATACATGGCCAGGGGGTTGTAGCCGAAACGTACCGAGCCGATCCCGGCATCTTTCAGTGGAAAGCCGTAGAGGTCCACGCGCTCTGCCTGGAAGGGGTTGAATGCCCAGACATGCCCGTCCAGCTGGAAGGTTGCGCCACGGCTGCCCCCCGAGGGCATCAGCACATGGGTGCGGAACGGCTGCCCAGGCTTGACCCGCAGTATCGGCGTCACCGGGTCACCGCCAACCAGGGCATTGCTGTAGGCCATGTGGGCGTTGGCAACCGCGCCCAGGCCATTGCCGCCCACCTGGCCGAACGGTGTGTCCGGCGCACGGGCGAAGCGGTACCACAGCGGCTCGCTCTTGTAGTTGATGGCCATGTCCGAGTTGTCTTTGGGGTCATTGGGTACCCCCGGCCCCTCGGACGACATGTTTTCCACTGGCGCGCCACTGGCCCAGCGCATGTTCAGAGACTTCTGCCAGACCATGGCGAAGTCGCGATAGCTGGCACCGTCGCGCGGCTGTACCGTTGCCGACGCTCGGGATGCGCCATCCTCCTGCCAGGTCGCCGCCGCTGGCAGCACCGACATGGCCGCCACCAGGCCTTTTTGCGGTTGCTTGATCGGGTCGGCCGGCATCAGGTTGAGGCCACCGAACTCGATGGGAGTAGCCTCGATCACGTCGACGTTACGGCCCAGTTGCGAAGCGCTCGGCTGGCCGGCGCGCTGCAGATGGCCGGCGTAGTACTGGTAAGTCCGGCTGGGCCAGGCGCCGCTGTTGCCGACCCGTGGCGGCACGGTCTGCACCAGGTTGCTGCCGACGTTGAAGCCGTCGGACTTGGTGACATCGTAAGCCAGCAATTGGGCGTGCAGGCCAACGTGGCTGGAGGCGCGCATCAGGTTGTTGTTGAAGGTGGTCGAGCCTTGCGCACTGTAGCGGTCGCGCTTGACCGTCCCCTGCATCACCGCAAAGTTCGGCAGGTCCGGCATCACCAGCGGCAGGCGGTTCTCCAGCGTGATATTGATGCAATCCCCCGCGTTGGCACGCAGCACCAGCGGCTCCACCGGTACCCCGGCCTTGAGCTTGCCAGTGACAGGGTCCAGGTCCGCCTTGCGCACGTAGAGAATGGCGGTTGGGTCATGCAGCGGGCCGGCCTGACCGCCAATGGTGAAGGTCTCGCCATCCTCAGGGTCGACGATCGTCACCAGCGGCACACTTACCGGCCTTGGGTTGTAGACCAAGGTGCCGCCCAGCGGATCGAGCGGTCCGCCAACATGCTGGCCGACACCTGCCGGGTCGCCGATAGTCAGGCCCAGCGGGTTGGCGAGAACATCGTTGGCCAGTACCGCGGCTACCTCATAGTTGCGCTGCACCGTCGGCCGGGTACCGATGCCAGTGGGGTTGGGAGTGGTGCGCGGGCACACGCCATTGAAGCTCGTGGTGTTGCGGGCGACCACCGGCCTGGGGTTGCTGGGCAGCGGGAACAGGTCGGCGCGGGGCTGGGAATAGTTGCGCATGATGCCCCACAGGCCGCTCCAGTATCCCTCCAAGGAGGCATCCATGGAGTACAGATAGTCACCGGCCTCGCTGGCCGCACTGGACAGCATCGCCACCGGCGCCATGAAACCGAACTGCTCGGAAATCGCCACCATTTGCGAGGACTTCCAGCCAGTGTTGGAGCTATTGCCGAAACCACTGCCCGAATGCAGCCATTTCACGCCGTGCAACGTCACGTTGTGCTCCTCTTCATGCCCCCCGGCATTGACCCGCAGGCGCACGTTGTCGCCGGTATAGGTACGCAGCATGGGGGTGAACGGATCGCCCGGCATGTCACCGCGGTTGATATGTTTGGGCAGCAACGTGACCCCGCCGGTAGGGCCGGTCGCCGCAGTGACGGCGCTGGGGGCCAGGTTGAGCGCCGGGATCGCACGGTCGGTGCGGCTTTGCAGGGCGTAGGCGAGATCCCCCGCCAAACCGTCGGCCTGCATGCCGGGCTTGCCGTCCGGTGCCACCTTGTTGGGGTCGTAGATGCGCAGGCCCAGCGGCTCATGCCGGTAGTTGACGACGAAGATACCCGGGTCCGAGGCCGAGATCGCTTGTGGGCAGGGCCGCGTCGGGCAGGTCAGCAATTGCCCGTCGCCCACCTCCAGGACAGACTCCAGCAAGTTGGCCGCCGCCTTTCTCGCTGGCGGGTTGATGGCATAGCGGAAGCTGTCCGGCGTGGCTGGGTAGGCCCCCGCATCGGGCCTGCCATCGGGGCCGGCGCCAACGTAGACACCGGCTTCATAGGCATGCTGGAAGTCGCTGAACTCAAGGAAGAACTCGCGGAAACTGTCGTCCTTGTTGTCGCCATCGCGGTCACCGGTGGCGATCACGGCCTGCCAGGACGTCGGACCACCGTCCTGGCGCCCGCTGCCGTTGTACAAGGGCTCTCCGGTTTCGGCGTGGAACCAACTAGAGCCGGCCGGCTCGGCGAGCACCGTGGCATACATGCCCACCTGCTGGTGGGTCGAAGGGCCAAGGTGGTCATGGGTGAAGATATTGCCCAGGCCACGATCGATGTTGTGCACGTTCAACACCGGGTCGGCGAACCAGCGTTGCAGCGTAGTGCGTGCCCCAAGCCAGTCGGGCCGCTGGAACTGCCCGAAGTAAGGGTGCGACTTGGCTACCGGGCAGTCCGCGGTGCCTTCACGTGGGTCGCCCTCGCTACAGCCGTTGAAACGGCGAATGGCATGGATGCGCTCGACCACGGTGCCCGGCGATAGCACGCCATCCTCATAGTTCCAGCCGTTGGCCGAACCGTCGGCGGAGGTCAGGTCCCACTTGGGCAAGTGGATATGCTGGCCAATGACGTCGGTGGGCGTGCGTACCTGGTAGTCATCCAGCTCATAGACCGAAGGCACCAGGTTGGTGTGCTGGTACTGGGTGCAGTCGAAGGTGTTCATGCGCATCACCAGGGGCTCAGGCGGGCGCTGTTTGTTGATCACCGGCCACGCATCTTCCCACAGGGTAAGGATGCGGGTTTGCGGGAAGTGGTAGCCGACCTTGTTGAAGACCGCGTCGAACTGGATGTTGGCACCTTTGTAGACGCGCGGGTGGTCGGCACTGAACGGTGAAGCACCGCTGAACGTCTGGGCATCCAGGCGCTCGCCACTGTTGTAGACACCTGCCCCGGCGCTACGAGTCAGACGCTTTTGCCGATCGTCCATGCACGGCTCGAAAAATGGCGCGCCGGCCACCGGGGGCGCCCCGTTGGTGAGGAAGCTGCGTGGCTGCAACTGGCCACTGGGCAGCACCGCGTAGCTGGGATGTTCGGGCTTGGCATGGAAAGCCATGGCCGCCTGTTCGACCTCGGTGCCCTCCTCCGGGAAATACACCGGTTTGGCGCGTTCCAGCGTCTTGCTCATGTCCAGCACACTGGTGGTCACCTGCGCCTCGCCGCCTGCCGCCCAGCCGTCCAGGGCGTGACGTGGCAGGCCGCCATCCCAGCCTCCGGCCTGGGCAGGGTCCAGCGCCGCCCACAATGCCTTGCCGCTGTCGCGCAAGGCCGTGGCCGTTTGTGCATCGAGCATGTCCAGCGGTGGCGTGGGTGGGCGTTGGCCGACGGTGCTTTCCACGCCGCCGATCCAGAATGGATAACCGGGGTTCTTCAGGCTGCCATCGACGTTGCGGTTGGCTTCGCTGCGGTCGACCAGGGCCAGGGACCCGACAGCCCGCAGCCCGTTCGCCGCTTGACTGTCATCGCCCGGCTCTTGACCTGCCGCCAGCGTTTCACCACTGAGTTTCGGCACCACCACCACTTTGCCCGGCATCGGTGGCAGGGCCTTGCCCGGCAAGGGCACGATCGCCGGGATCGGCGTACCGGCGACGATCTCGCCATCAGGCAAGGCCCGGGCGCCCTGGGCCGGCAAACCGCTGCGCAGGGCGAACGGCTCGGCGTGGAAGCCGTCGCTACCCTCCTGGGTCACCGCCAGGCGCGTGCCTTCCTCGAACACATCATGGATACGCCACATCGCCCACATGCCTTGGGCGAAGTGCGGGTAGAAATGGCAATGGTAGATCGCATCGCCAACCACCCGGTTGCGATTGCCGGAGCCTCCGTTGGCGATCTCGTAGGTGTACCCCGAACCTGGCCCTACACCCTGGGCGTCCATGTAGTCGGAGTTATCGTCATTGGGGTTGAACAGCCACTGGTGCCCGTGGAGGTGGAAGACATGCTGCTCGTAGCCCACGCTGATATTGCGAAACTTCACCGCGTCGCCCAGGTAGCTGTGGGCAACGTTGGAGGGCTCGGCCGGATACAGCGCCATGCTTGCCTTGATGCCGACGCTCTGCGCGGGCGGCACCTGGCCAGGCCCCAGCAGCTCCAGGCCGGTGTTGGCCGGCACGTCCACCAGCATCGCGATATCGCCGGTGGTATGCGCACTGAGGAAAAACTCTTCGTAGGCGCAGGACAGACAGTCATGCATCGGCCCGACACCCACGCGGTTGGCGATGACCTCGGCACCCATGCCACCTGAACCGTAGTTGACCATGAAGGCATCGCGGGTCGGGTCGAGCACCTGGCCGAACACCAGGTCGCCCCAGAACCCTGGAAATGCTTGAATCACCGCCGACTGATCGTGGAATGCCGCGGCAAAATCGCGGAACGGTTCCAGGCGGTTGGGCAGACTCGGGTTGCGCTTGCCATGGCTCTCCAGTGGATAGGTCGAGGGCGGGAAACTGCCATCGGCATTGGGCCCCATGACCAGCGCATCGGCATTGCCGGCAATGATTTCGCTGCCATCGACCATGTTGAGGATCGGTTTGCCGGCCTTGCCTTCCGCAATCCAGGGCGCGCGCACTGGGTAGCGCGCCTCGTAGTCGATGATCGGCTGGCCGGCGGGTGTGCGCCCGCGTGTCGCCAGGCGCATGTCCTCTTCGGTCACGGTATTGTGATAGGCCCGCCCACCTTTGGGCAGCACCACCACCTGGGCGAACAGGCCGTTGCCGACGTTGCCGGAAGAGCCCTCGCTACCGAACGTGGCACCGTAGCTGGTCGCCGCGAAAGTGCCTTCGCGTTCGGCATACAGGGTGTAGGTTCGACTTTGCCCTGGGGCCAGCAACGTGTTGTCATTGCGCCCACTGTTGGCGGCGATATCGTTGATCGAGCCAAACGCTTGCAGGCCGTTGACCTGGAACCCCACATGGCGGTCGGCAACCTGGGCGTCGACGTGCAGCTCACCATTGGCAGCGTTCTCATGGTCGTTGTCCTGGCCATTGGGGTTGGCCTGGAACGCCAGCAGGTTCTGCAGATTGACCTGCAGGCAATCGCCGGCGGCGACGCGCAATACCAGTGGCCGCGGCCGTTTGTCCGGACGCAAGGTGACCTGCCCGGGTGCCGCATTCCCCCCTTGGCTGATCAATACCCCATTGTTATCGACCACATCGCCCCGCAGGGCGTACATCATGCCGTTGGGGTTGTGCGCGCCAAGCCGGTTGAACATCAGCGGCTGGTCCATGGCCACGATATTGGCCACCAGGGTGCGCTGGCATTGCACCGCTGCCTCGGCTATCTCGCCACCGCCGAGCCACACGCCTGTGAGCAAGGCCACCCTGACCGGCCTCTTCAACCAGAGACGGATGCCATCGAAGTCGAGTCGAGCATTCAAGTGCGCGCAGATCATGTTGGCCTCCAGGTCAGCAACACCGTGGTTGGCCTCTAGCCAAGCAAACCCCAAGCCACAATAAATTGTATTTAAATTCAAATGGTTAAGATGACTCCTCTATTCGGGTGGGGCATTTGCGCCCCCAATTCCTCACCCAATTCCTCACCCAATTCCCCACTCCAAGAGAGCCAATCCCCAATCGGGGTGTCGTTTCAGCCCCCCATTTCTAGCTCAAAGCCCCTAACCACAAGGGGTTCAGCAATATCAAGAGTGAACTGACACAGTTTTTGCTTATGCCGTCTCAGCACCGTTCGACCCCCAGCCGGTGTCATTTCCAGAGGACTGAACCATGCATAACAGATTGACCCTACTGGCAAGCTCGATCCTGCTTGCGTCAATCGGTGGCGGGGCGCCGCAGGCAGCACTCTATGCCGTGGACCCGGGTACCCCCGGAGAACGCCCCTACCCGCTCGATAGCGGCAACAAGACTGGCTATGCCGCCTGGTACCAGGACACCCATGGCCGAACGCTGGACCTGTGCCTGAGCAAGGCCGTCAGCTCCCGCGTTGCCCCCACACCTGGGGCACCTGCCTATATGTGCGTCCTCAACCCGGAACCGGGGGTATTCGACGACACCGCCCCCATCGTCTTCCCGACCAACTATCCCGATGAAACCTTCTGGTTCGCCGCGGACGGCGAAATCACCGACGCCGCCAGGGGCATCGACCTGACCTATGTCGCAGCCATCGAAGCAGCCTTCAACGGCGAGATCGCCGACGGCCACCAACTGAGCTTCGCCCGTATTCGCATCCGTGTGGATGTTCCCGTTGCCGGCGTCTATACGGTCACCCACCCGTATGGCGTCGACGTGTTCAACGTCACGCCAGAGGAGTTCGCCGACACCGGCGGCGACCGGGCAATCAACATGACCCGCGATATCGGCATCGGCCCGGCCGGTGACTATACCGGCGCGCTGAAGGGTGACATCGGACCTTTCCTGCGTAGCCTCAATGGCCCCTATACCGAGACCAACCCAGAAACCGGCCAGCTAGAGAAATACATCGGCGACCCGAATATCGAGGAGCAAGTTACCGGCAGCCCCTTCAATACCAACTACCTGCGTATCCAGGGGCCCAACGGCATCGATATCCGCAACGACGTATTCGCCGTTTCCGGCAAGCTCTCCGCCGTGGATCTCCCGGCCCCCGCCCTGGTCCAGCGGGCCACCTACACGCGGGAAAATTCGTCCGGTAGTGTGGTCGCGCATCAGGATGTCTTCACCATGGCCCCTCCACCTCCCGGTACGGTCAACTTCCTCGACAGCGCCGGGGTTGCCGTGACCATGACCGAAGCCAATTCGACCGGTAGCTGGTATGGCCAGTCGACCGTCAACCCGTCGCTACCGAAAACCTTGCAAGTGACCGCCGACAACCATCTGGCAATCCCCACCGCTCTACCACCGACCACCGTGTCAGTGCCACTGACCGACCTGGTCACCATCCGCCGCGCCGAATACAGCCGCAGCACCGGTCGACTGACCATCGAGGCTTCGACCAGCGACCGTACCGCACCTCCAAACATGACCGCCTACGCCGGCAAGAGTGGTGCACTGATCGGTGAGCTCTCCGGCGGTGCCGACAAGTCCATGTCACCGACCGTGGGGGCCATTCCACCGGCGACCATCCGGGTGACATCGGCGAACGGCGGTAGCGATACAGAAGAAGTGGTCATCGTCCAATGACCCCTACGAATTCGGAGCAAGCGCCAGGAGGTTTCATGAACAAGTGGCCACGTTTCATGTTCAACACGCTGAGCCTGACCATCGCCATGCACGGGGCTGCCTACGCCGCCCTGCAGGATTTCGACCGGGGGCCCTACACCCTCGCCACCGGCCGATTCCCCATGTGGTACCAGGACTTCAACAACGTGAAGCTGGAGCTCTGCACGTCCAAGACCGTCAGCTCCCGCGCACCGGGCACCGCAGCCGCCCCCGGCTACATGTGCACCATTCCCGCCGAGGGCGGCTTCAATCCCGCCGACCCCATCATCTACCCCAACAACTGGCCAGGCGAAAGCTTCTGGTTCATCGCCGAAGCAGAAGTCGGTGACAGGACCTTCGGCGTCGAGCAGTACGTCGCCGGGCTGGAAGCGGTGGCCGGCGAAGGCGAGATCATCGATGGGGAACAACACAACTTCGCCCGCATCCGTATCCGTGCCGCAGTTCCCACGACGGGCATGTACACCGTACGCCATCCGTATGGCACCAAGGTGTACGTAATGACCACGACCGGGCGGCGGGCAATCAACGACACCAGCGATATCGGCATCGCCACGCTCAACTATGCGGGCGCCTTGCAGGGCGCACTTGGGCCGTTCCTGTATAGCGCAACGGCTCCCCATAGCCTGACCAACGAAGCGGGCATGGAGATCGCCCGCTACTTCACCGAGACCAACCCGGAAACCCAACTGGAGGAAAAGTACATCGGTGATCCGAATATCGATGACCTGGTGCTCGGCAGCCCGGTCCTGGACGCCCAGGGCAACCCGCAGAACTATCTGGAGATTTCCGGCCCGGCGGGCACGCTACGCACCAATGTGTTCACCCTCTCCGGCAAGATCTTCGACGACCGCACCCAGACGCCAGTAGAGGTGGAGCGCATCACCTACCAGCGTGACAGCAATGGCTCGCGCGTCGAAATATTCGCCGACTCGCTGCGTACCAACCCAAGTACACAGGCAGAGGAGCCAGCCGCTTCGACAATATGCTACCGCGACACCTTGGCCCCCACTGGGACGCCACCGGGACCGTGCCTGCCCAACGCGAATCTGCTGACCGACAACAACGGCTACTTCTACACCAGCTTCGCGACACCCGCCGCCCCGCCATCAGTGGTGGTGTTGACCGCCAGCGAACTGGGCGGTGCGAACAAACCGACCTCGGTATCCCGTACGCCAGTCGATGTGGTGAAAGTCAGTACCGCCCGATACGATGCGGCCAATCAGCGCCTGACCATCAGCGCAAGCTCCAGCGACAAAGTGCTCAACCCAAGCCTTGTCGCCCAAGGGTTCGGCCCTCTGCCAGCAAACGGGACGCTGGTGGTGCAGGACCTGGCGCAACCGCCGGAAAGCGTGACAGTGAAGTCGGCTGCCGGTGGGGTGGACAGCGAGCCAGTGGCCGTCGCAGGTATCGCCGAGCCCCCGGCCGAGAACCAGAAGCCCGTGGCCGTGGCCGATACCGCCAGCACCAGCTCGGGCGTGCCGATCACCCTCAACGTCCTGGCCAATGACAGCGACCCCGACGACAACCTGCCGCTGACCATCGACAGCTTCGTGCCCCCGGCGGCCGGCCAGGGGACGGTGGCACTCAACGGCACCACCAGCCTGACCTACACACCACCGACGACCAATGTCCCGCTGCAGGCGACCTTCAGTTACATCGCCCGCGACAGCAAAGGCCTGACGTCGGACCCGGCAGTGGTCACGGTCAACGTGAGCCCGAACCAGGCACCGGTCGCCACCAACGACAGCGGTGCCAGCCAAGGCGGAACGCTCACGCTCAACGTGTTGAACAACGACACCGATGTCGATGGCAACACGCCCTTGAGCGTGGTCAACCTGACCCAACCGGCGCCGGGCCAGGGCAGTGTCAGCACCGACGGCACGGTGGTGACCTACACCGCACCGCAAACCATCACCGCGCCCTTCACCGCCACCTTTACCTACCAGGCCAGGGATGCCCAGGGTGCGCTGTCGGCACCGGCTACCGTCACTGTGCAAGTCACCCCCTTGGCGACTCAGGAGAACCTGGTGGTGGCCAGCGCCCAGGTAACGGCACGCTCCAACAACCGCTTCACTTGGGACCTGTCCGGAACCACCTCGTCCGTGACCGGCAATACCATCACCGTTGAAGTGACCACCCCCGCAGGCCCGGTAACGTTGGGCAGCACCAATGTACCGGCCAACGGCCGCTGGCGGATGTCGGTCACTACGACGACAGTAGTGCCAAGCGCCAACCCGACAGCCACGATCCGCTCGTCGCTTGGGACCGTGCGCACGGCGCAGGTAGTGGTCCAGTAGCGGGTCCCCCCGCCTCCTTCACCGGAGGCGGGGGCCCCACCGTTCGATAGCGTCTTGAATCGCCCTCCCACACTGGCACTCGCTGCTTTCCTGCCCATACTCAAATGGGTTTCATCACGGAGCAGTTGCCATGGGCAAGGCTAAAAGCAGCGCGGTCAACCCGGCGAGATCCAAACCTGCAATCAAAGACCCGCCACAACCCGCCGCGCCAACCAGCCACACGCCGATCGCCGGCCGACTGCTGGATGCTCGTCCCGACCGCCTGGATTTTCGCGACCTGCTCTACACCCCGCCGCTACGCTCCCTGCCACCGTGTTGGCCCCTGCAAGCCAACCTGACAGACGCCATCAAGGGCTATGTGGCCCATGGTCTGGTTCTGAACCAGGGGTCCGAGGGCGCCTGTACCGGCTTTGGGCTTGCCGGTGTGGTCAACTACCTGCTGTGGCTACAGCACCTGGAGCTCGGTGAGGACGGCGGCAGGTTCGAACCGGTCAGCCCGAGGATGCTCTACGAGTTGGCCCGGCGCTACGATGAATGGCCTGGCGACGACTACGAAGGGTCAAGCTGCCGTGGCGCCCTCAAGGGATGGCACAAGCACGGCGTATGCAGCGAAACGCTCTGGCCGTTTTCCATCAACGCATTCATCAGGCCGCTGCCTGGCTGGGACACCGATGCACCGCGCAGGCCCCTGGGTGTCTACTATCGAATCGAGCGCAAGTCGGTCGTTGACTTGCAGGCAGCCATTCTGAACATTGGCGCCATCTATGTGTCCGCCAGCGTCCATGATGGCTGGGACACCCTGATGCGTAAACGCACTGCGCCAATACCCAAAGGCCACGAACATCTGCCGGTCATTCCTGCGCCCCGGCACCCCGGCCTGCTCGGCCGGCATGCATTCGCCCTGGTTGGCTATGACCAGCGTGGCTTCGTCGTGCAGAACTCTTGGGGCAAGCGCTGGGGCTGCTCTGGGTTCGCAGTGCTGCCGTATGAGGACTGGGTGGTCCACGGCACTGATGCCTGGGCTTGTGCGCTCGGTGTCCCTCTGGCGCTGGCCATACCAGATACGCTCAAGGGCGCGGCTTCGGCCTTGCATGAGCAGGCCGCTTCGGCGTTTCGCGTAGGCTCGGGACGGTCTCTCACCAGCCTCGACCGCTCGGCTCGGGTCGCGGCCAATCCCGCGCATGATCCATGGCCATTCGACCATCCGTTCAACGAGCCACGCTATCAACCGATAACGACACGGCGCGCCTATGAGCTCACCTTGGTCACCGGCAATGACGGCGAGATCGTACCTACCGACTTCACCCGTAGCCCGCTGGATCGCGCGGGCCTTGTGCAAGAGATCGTCGAGCAGCGGCCACTCGACTGGCTCAAGACACAAGCGCAACAGAAAACCCTTCGGCTAATGATTTACGCACATGGCGGGCTCAACAATGAAGACGAGTCAATACAGCGGATTCGTGTCCTTGCGCCGTATTTTCTCGCCAACGGCGTATACCCGCTGTTCATCACCTGGAAGACTGGCCCCGGCGAAACCCTCGCCGGCATGGCGGAAGACTGGCTGCACAAACTGTTTGGGGCAGACACAGACCGAGCGACTGGCCTGGGCGATGTGTTCGAGGAGGCCAAGGACCGCGCCATAGAGGCGCTGGCACATGTACTGGGCACCGGCATCTGGTCACAAATGCGCAGCAACGCTCGCGACAGCACTCGGCCCGGGCACGGCCTGGCCCTGGTGGCGCAAGCGCTGCTGGCACTGTCCGAATCCTTGCAGGCCCAGGGCGCCAAGCTGGAACTGCACTTCGTTGGCCATTCCGCCGGGTCGATACTCCTTGGCCATCTACTGGACGTTCTTGGCAGCAACCCTGCCCGCCCGTTGAAGGTTCAGAGCTGCGAGTTGTTCGCTGCAGCCTGTTCATCCGGCTTTGCCATCGAGCATTACCTGAATGCTCATGCCAGAGGTGTGCTCGGTCTGGATCAGGTGTGGCTGGATGTGCTCAGCGACGAAAACGAGAAATCGGACGGTTTGCCGACACCGAGCTTACCCGCGTATGGCAAGTCACTGCTTTACCTGGTATCGCGAGCACTGGAAGACGTTCGCAAACAGCCCTTGCTGGGCATGGCTCGGGCCCTGGACCCGCTTTACGCCAACGACAAAGACCAGTGGGATGCAAACACCCTGCACGCTGTACAGAAGTGGCAGGCAAACTGGCCAACGAAACCTGACCGCTTGCGTATCTGGAAATCGCCCTGGGTTCGCACCACACGCAATGGGCAACAGATACCGTCATCCCATGGTTCCTTCGACAACAATATCGAAGTGATGACCTTCGTGTTGACGCGTATCACCGGCAAAAAGCTGATTGGTGAACTGGAGTGGCTGGATTACTGAAGAAACCGAGCAATTGACAACTATCAAGTCAGCCAGGGGCTGCGCGCTGAAACTGAACCTCCATTCTCCGTTGCGATATGTGAGGAAACTGCCATGGCTCCCGCCGATACGACCCACCAAAGCGCCGCTCCCTCGTTTCCAGTGCCTTCGGGTGAGCATTGGATCGAAGCACTCGATAATGGCACTCATGTACTGATCAGGCCCTTGCAGGCCAAGGATCGACAGCGCGAAAAGGCCTTCATCGAGCGCCTGTCACCAGAGTCGCGGCACTTTCGCTTCCTGTGCCAACTGAAGGAACCGGGTGAGGCGATGCTCGACCAACTGATGACGGTCGATCAGGACCGACAGGCTGCCTTCGTCGCCCTTGCCCATGTGGATGGTGAACTGCAGGAGGTGGGTATTTCCCGTTACGCCGCGTGCGCGGGCAAGGATGAGTGCGAATGTGCTGTCACGGTCCTCGACAGCTGGCAGCATCATGGCCTTGGCCGCTTGCTCCTCAAGCACTTGACCGACCATGCACGGGCCAAGGGCTTCCGGCAGATGTATTCGATCGACTCCGCAGCCAACCAGGCGATGCGCGACCTGGCCAAGGCGGCAGGGTTCACCACGGCCACCGACCCGGATGACCCAGCCCAGGTCATTCATCGCCTCGCGCTGACCTGAGCGGTGTTTGGAGAATGTGTCAGCGCCTGTCAGATCGAGCGCCGCCCGCGCGGCGCTCGATCTACGTCCCACCCTAGCGTACAGCGTCTATGGCCACGGTTTCCTGATACTCAGGTACGCAAACCTGCCAACCGAGTTCAATGCTGATCCGCCGCCGCAAGGTGTCGGCTGCGTGTGGTTCGCCATGAATGACATAGGTCTGACGTGGCGGTCGGGTGAACCCGCGCAACCACTCCATGATTTCATCGGCATCGGCGTGTGCAGAAAGGTTCTCCATGGCATGCACCTGCGCCCGGATGGGCACATCTTCGCCATGCAGGCGCACACTACGCGCACCGGCGACTATATCGGCACCGCGTGTGCCGCCAGCCTGAAAGCCGGAAAAAAGGATGCTGTTACGTGGGTTGGGTGCCAGCGCCTTGAGGTGGTGCAATACCCGCCCACCGGTCGCCATGCCACTGGCGGCGATGATCACCGCCGGCTCACGCAACTGGTCCAGGTGCCTGGATTCATCGACCGAGCGGATGATATGCGTGCCCCTGCACATCGCAGCGCATTCCGCCTGTGTCAGGCGATGCTCACTGCTGAACCGCTGGTAGAGGGTGGTGGCATCGGTGGCCATCGGGCTGTTGAGGTAGACCGGAATGTCCGGTATCAACCCGTCGCGCTTGAGCTTGTACAGGTAGTACATCAATAGCTGGGCACGGCCTACGGCGAAGGATGGCACCAAGGTGATGCCATGGCGCAGGAGTGTCTGGTTGATGACCCGGGCCAGAAACTGCTCAGGCAGTTCTACAGGGTGCGTGCGATCTCCATAGGTGGACTCCACCAGCAGCACATCCGCCGTGCCGACCAGTTCAGGCGCGCGCATGATCGGATCTTGCGGACGCCCCAGGTCGCCCGAAAAAAGCAAGGTCTGGCCATCGGCCCTGATCTGTACCGTCGCGGCACCCAGTATGTGCCCGGCCGTGCGCATCAGCAGGTCCATGCCCGCTGCAATCGGCGTAGTGCGATGCAACTCCACAGGGCGAAACAGCGCCAGCGCCCGTTTTGCATCCTCTTCGGTATAAAGCGGACATGCAGGCGAATGCTTGGAATAGCCATGCCGATTGGCATGTGCAGCCTGCTCTTCCTGCAACCGGGCGCTGTCGAGCAGGAGGATCTCGGCCAGGGCACAGGTCGCCGGGGTTGCATAGATCGGCCCTGCGTAGCCTTCCCGTGCCAGTACCGGAAGGTACCCACTGTGGTCAAGATGGGCATGGGTCAGTACCACGGCATCGAGGGCACGCAGTGACGCGGGCAACGGTTGCCAGTTTCGCAGGCGCAGTTGCTTGTAACCCTGGAACAACCCGCAGTCGATCAATACCCGGGTAGTATCACGGGTCAGCAGGAACTTGCTGCCGGTCACGGTGCCGGTACCGCCAAGGAAGGTCAGTTGCATGGCTGCGGCTCCCAGGTTTCGATCACATGGGGGTGTACTGTCAGGACGCTGCAGGGCGGGCGGCTGACGATGCGCTCGGTAGTATCGCCCAGCAGCTTGTTCAGCCCCTTGAGCTGCACGACGCCCATGACCACTACGTCAATGTCCAGCGCCGCCACCTGCTGACGAAGCACCTGCACCGGGCCACCTTCCTCGAAATGCCGGCAATCGAGCGGTACGCCTTCGGCCTCTGCCAAGGCATCGAAAGGCGCCTGGAGGGCGTCACGCATCTCATCGATGCATGCCTGGCTGACGTTCATGTCCGCGGCGAACATCCCGCTCAGGCTGTAGGCCGAGAGCAAATGCAGTTGCCCGTCGCATTGCAGCGCCAGCGCTTGCGCAGTCCGAACAAGCCCGCGATTGAACAGCGCCTGGGCGCCTGGAGCATCGCTGGGTGAGGTGTCCACGGCGACCAGGATGCGCTTGGGCAACGCCACCGCCGTCGCTGGCACGAAGTGCGTGACCCCGTTGAACCCGCGCATCAGCGCACAATCCAGTGGTGTACCGAACAGTCGCGTCAGGGCCGGTACCACTTCGCTGTCCTTGATGACCATATCTGGCTGCAGTTCGCTGATGTAGTCGATGGCCTGGCGGCGAATGTCGTCTGCACTCAGGCTATCGACCGTCAGCGAGATGCCGTTGCCGCGATGCCGCTCGAGTAGTCCCGCGAGCCGCTCGCGGTATTGCGCGAACTGGCGCTTGATATCGGCCTCGTTCAGCCGTTCTTCGCGCAGAAGGTGTTCCTCCGAAGGTTCGAACACCCCCAGCACATGCACGCTGGCACCGCTGACATGCGCCAGGGCAAGGGCCCTGCGCAGGGCAGCCGAATGCCGATCGGCGTCGGTGAGTAGCACCAGCAGTTGTCGATATTGCCCCATGGTGAGCCTCCAGGCTTGCGCGGTGGGCGTGATGATGTAGACGATCTTCGGAAGTCCGGCCCCTTGCCGCTTGATGCAGATCAGAAAACCGCCATCCGTGCATGAACTTGACGATTGTCAGAATCGAACCGGCCCGCCACGGTAAAACGGCTGCATATAGCATCGACCGGGTAATCGGGAGGCGACATGAACGGGCAGCGAACTGAACAGCCAAGCGCGGGCGAGCATTGGATAGAGAACCTTGCGGACGGCTCTGCGGTACTGATCCGCCCGCTGCGTGAGGAAGACCACGAGAGGGACAAGCGCTTCCTGAGCACGATCGCCTATGAGGCCCGGCGCTTCCGCTTCATCGCCGGGCTCAGTGGCGGCTTACCGAACCTGGATGTGCAGCTGATGCCGGTGGATTATCAACAACGCATGGCCTATGTGGCGCTTGCCCATCAAGACGGCCAGCTGCGGCAGGTCGGGATCAGCCGCTATGCCGGGGTGCCCGGCAGCCAGCATTGCGAATGCGCGGTGGCAGTGAGCGAAGATTGGCAACGCAAGGGGCTGGGCAAGCTACTGCTGCAACACCTGATCGCAGCCGCCAGGCGCAATGGCTATCACTGCATGACCTCCAGGGACCTGGCGAACAACTACGCCATGCACCGGCTGACCAAGGCGCTGGGGTTCACCTCACGCTACCTGGGTGGCGATGTCAGTGAGATTCTTCACGAACTTGACCTGCGCACCTGAAAGAGGGAGTGCGCAAATCGAGCGCTGCCCGCGCGGCTAAAGCCGCTCCCACAGGCGTGAGCCCAAAGCCTGCGCAGTATCTGTGTAGGAGCGGGCTTGCCCGCGAAGAATCCAACGCGATGGATGGCACCGGCTTTGCCGGTGTTCGCGGCTAAAGCCGCTCCTACACGGATAGCGTGAGCCCGAAGCCTGCGCAGTACCTGTGCAGGAGCGGGCTTGCCCGCGAAGAATCCAACGCGATGGATGGCACCGGCTTTGCCGGTGTTCGCGGCTAAAGCCGCTCCTACACGGGTAGCGTGAGCCCGAAGCCTGCACAGTACCTGTGTAGGAGCGGGCTTGCCCGCGAAGAATCCAGCGCGGTGGATGGCACCGGCTTTGCCGGTGTTCGCGGGCGGCGCTCGGCCAGGTGATGCAAATGCCACGGCGTGCACTTCCCAGCCCGATGCACTACCAATTGACTGGCATTGCCCCTTCGGGCCTTGCATCTCAGCCCTGGGAACGCTCGGGCGAAATCACCAGCACGCTGCTGCTCAACCGATGCATCACCCGCTCCGCGGTGCTGCCGATGAACCAGCCAATGCCACGGTGGTGATAGCTGCCCATGACCAACACATCGATATCGTTGTGCTCCATGAACAGCGCCAGGACCTTGGCTGGGTCCCCTACTCGCATATGGCGATGCTCGATGGCGATCCCGTTGCGCTCGGCAAGCGTCTGGAAGGCATTGCTCTGAACGTCGTGAAGCGTCTGGGCAAGGTTCGAATCGAACAGGAACGAGTGTTCCCGGCTGCCTCCCGCGTCCAGATACATGGAGCCCAGGTCGTAGACGTACAACAATTCGATCTGGGCATTGCATTGCAGCGCCAGTTTCAGCGCTTCGCTGATGATCTGGTCGTTGAACCCCTCATACTGGTCTTCGGGGCGGGACAGGTCCACGGCCGCGAGTATCTTGCGCGGCAACGCATTGCTGGCCTTGTGTACCAGGTGCAGGGGTATGCGGGTTTCCCGCAACAGCTGGATGTCCAGCGACGTGAACATGGCGCGCATCCACCAGGGTTCATGCTCGAATGCCTTGATCAGCATGGCGAACGGCTGCTCGCGCAGGTGTACCAGGACCTCATCCAGCGGATGCTGCACCCACACCACTTCGGTGGTAACCGTCACACCATTGCGCCGCATCGACAGCGCCTGGGTTTCCAGCCACTCACGGTGCTGCTGAACGTACCCGTCACGCATGACCGCCAGAGCCTGGTCATTGACCAGGCCCGCCGTGGCGAGCCCCTCGAGGTAGTCGAAGGCAACGATGTGCAACGCCATGCCCTTGGCCTTGGCCAGCGCTGCGGCGCGGTCGTAGACCGGGGTACGGCGCATCAGGGGGGACGCGAGAAGCAGGAGTCTTTGCGGGTTGTCCATGGCACACCTCTACGGTTTGCAAGCGTGCTTCGATCATCGGCCATCAGCGACTGCCGAACTTGATGTTTATCAACTGCAGCGCTCGGCAGACGAACGGCCACGCAAATGGCGCGTAAAGTTGATGCGGATCAACGCTTCGACGTATTTCCAGCGCACGCTAGCCTGAATCAACCACCACCACGCAATGCCCCGGAGGCATGCCATGGCACTCATGAAAGCGGCGGTTTTTGTCGACAAGAATCGCATCGTGCTGGATGACAAACCGGTCCCTGACATCGGGCCACTGGATGCATTGATTCGCATCACCACTACAACGATCTGCGGCACCGATGTGCATATCCTGCGGGGCGAATACCCAGTGGCCAAAGGCCTGACCGTGGGCCATGAACCTGTGGG
This sequence comes from Pseudomonas sp. 10-1B, assembly GCF_000935045.1. Classification (GTDB taxonomy): domain Bacteria; phylum Pseudomonadota; class Gammaproteobacteria; order Pseudomonadales; family Pseudomonadaceae; genus Aquipseudomonas. Next base: position 231,072 of record NZ_JYKS01000001.1, on the reverse strand, counting down.
CGTGATCGAGAAACTGGGCTCGCAGGTCCAGGGTTTTCATGAAGGGCAACGGGTGATCGCCGGCGCCATCACGCCCAGCGGCCACAGCAATGCCTGCCTGTGTGGCTGCGCCTCCCAGGACGGCGCCGGCACCCTGCATGGTTTCAAGGCCATCGGTGGCTGGAAGCTAGGCAATGTCATCGATGGCTGCCAGGCCGAATACGTTCGGGTGCCGGACGCCATGGCCAACCTCTCCCCTATTCCCGACCGGCTCACTGACGAGCAGGTGCTGATGTGTCCCGACATCATGTCCACCGGCTTTTCCGGCGCGGAACGGGGCGGTGTGACCGTCGGTGACACGGTGGCCGTGTTTGCCCTGGGGCCGATCGGCCTGTGCGCCATCGCCGGTGCCAGAATGTTGGGCGCGACCACCATCATCGGCGTCGACACGGTTGCAGCGCGAATCAGCGTTGCCCGCCGGCTTGGCGCCGACTACGTGGTCGACTTCAAACAGGGCAACGTGGTGGAGCAGATCATGGCGCTCACCGATGGCCGCGGCGTGGATGTGGCGATTGAAGCCCTGGGCACCCAGGCCACCTTCGAATCGGCACTGCGCGTGCTGCGCCCGGGCGGCACCTTGTCGAGCCTGGGCGTGTACAGCGCCGACCTCAGCATCCCCCTGGGTGCGTTCGCCGCCGGCCTGGGCGATTACCGCATCGTGACTACCCTTTGCCCGGGCGGCAAGGAGCGCATGCGTCGGCTGATGGAGGTCGTCGCCAGTGGCCGGGTGGACGTTTCGCCCTTGGTCACCCACAGGTTTCGGCTCGATGACATCGAAGCCGCCTACGCGTTGTTCGCCAACCAGCGCGACGGGGTGATGAAAGTAGCGATCACCCCCTGAGTCCGCTGCCAGCAGGGATGCCTTCGCTTTGCATCGAGAGGCCTGAAGATGCCCGATCAACTGAAAGTCACCCTCTTCGACCAGCCGGTACCGTCGTGCTCGGGAAACCCGATTCATCTGAAGCCCTTGGCAACCCTTTGCCAAGACTGTCGTGTCAGCGGCCTGTGCTTGCCCACCGGGTTGCCCATACACGACAACAGTTGCCTGGGCGCGCTTATCGGCCCGCGCATGCGCGTTCGCAAAGGCGCGGCGCTGTTCAACGCCAACGACCCACTGACCACGCTGTATGCCGTTCATTGCGGCAGCTTCAAAACCAGCCTCAATACGGCTGAAGGCCAAGGCGTGGTGATCAACTTCTGGATGTCGGGCGATGTGCTGGGGCTCGATGCCATCGCCACCGAGCGTCATGTGTGCGACGCCATTGCCCTGGAAGACAGTGAGGTCTGTCCTGTCCCCTATCGCCGGCTACAAGCCCTGGCGCATGACTTTCCTGTCTTGCAGCAAAGCCTGAATCGCTTGATGAGCAAGGAAATCGTTCGCCAGCATGAACGCGTGCTGATGCTCTGCAACCTCACCGCCGAGGAGCGCCTGGCCAACTTCCTGCTGGGCTTGTCCAGGCGCTTTGTCAGCCGCGGCTATTCTGCCCATGGCTTCATGCTGCGCATGTCCCGCGAAGACATGGCCTCATACCTGGGATTAAGGCTGGAAACCGTGTGCCGCTCAGTCGCCCGCTTGCGTACGCTAGGCATCGTCAGCCTACGTGGCAGGCTCGTGGAGATTCTCGACATGCCCGCGCTGGTGGCACTCGAACAAGGCTATGGCGATAGCGCAAGAACCGTGGGTAAGCGCCATTTGGGGCCGCTGTGCGGCCCATCGCTGGCAAGCCAGCTCCCACAGGAACTGCGCAAGGCTTGAGGTCTGCGCGGTACCTGTGGGAGCTGGCTTGCCGGCGATGGGCTCCCACAGGGACTGCGCAAAGCTTGAGATCTGCGCGGTACCTGTGGGAGCTGGCTTGCCGGCGATGGGCTCCCACAGGGGCTGCGCAAAGCTTGAGATCTGCGCGGTACCTGTAGGAGCTGGCCGGCGATGGGCTCCCACAGGGACTGCGCAAAGCTTGAGATCTGCGCGGTATCTGTGGGAGCTGGCTTGCCTGCGATGGGCTGCACAGCGGCCCCAATGTGCAGTCGCCCATCGACCACGACCTTGGACGTAAACGGCAGCAAGGCCTTTTCGTAACGCGCGCCACGGCGTTTCATTTCTTGCTCGGCGTTGTACGCCACCTTGCTGGCAACCCCTGCCAGCACCTCCTCGATCCAGACATAGCCAGTGAGCCGGCGCCCCTCGAAAAGGGCGCCTGTGCTCGAGGTGAAAAAGCCGTTATCTCCGCCCTTGACATTAAAGTTAAGTTTAAAGTTAAGGTAAGTGCCTTGCCGTACTCATCAAGCGTGATGCAACTCTCTGGAGAGACTGAAAAGTGAAACTCGGAACCGTCGTCGCCATGACAAGTGCACTCCTGGTGCCCACTGCGAACGCCGCCCTGGCGGACACCACCGGCATCCCCAAGCATGCCGAGACCACGGTGATCGACATCGCAGGCCACCCGGTGCCGGTCCTCAAAGGCGGGTTGTACGACCGTTACCGCTCCAACCCTCCCTTGTCAGTGATCCAGGCCGCGGCGCCGGGCATGGACTTGAGCTGGTTCAAAGGCCTGGAAAAGACCAAGGTCGACATCGGCTTCGAGTCGTACTCGCCGAACTTCTACTACAAGAACAGCCGGGTAACCGCCGTTTACACGGCAGACATCGACCGCCTGCGCGAACTGATGCCCGCCGAAGTGCTCGAGCAGGTGCAGCCCCTTCAAGTATGGCCAGGGCGTGGTCTGGTGGCTTTCACCGCCTACACCTATGACTACTGCGACAACGACAGCTACAACGAAATCGCCTTGTCGATCATCACCAACAAGCCAGGCAAGTCCAATCTCGGCCCCTTCAGTTTGATCGGGCAATCGATGTCCAAGGACTTCTGGGGTTACGTGCTCAAACTACCGGTGAACACCGAGCTCGCTCGTGTACGTGGCGTGGTTGGCTACAACCTGCCGAAATGGCTGACGGACATCGATCGTCGCGAGGAAGCCGCCACCGTGACTTACGATATCGTCGACGCCCAGACCGGCAAGATCGATGTAGTTTTCACAGCGAAGAAGCTAGAAGACCTGTCCAGCGAAGTCGGCCTGGTGACGAACAGATTCACCAACCTCGACCACAACGGCCAGCTGAGCTACGGCTATGCGACGTCCCGGCAGACCCGCCACGCATCGAGCTCCAGCGCGGACTCGGCCCACCTGATACTCGGCGAGGGCAGCCTGTCGGCCTACATCCGCTCGTTGCAGCTGGGCAAGATGGTGAAATACGAATATGTGCCGGAGTTCCAGAGCGCCCTCTATGCGCCCAAGCCGCTGACGGCCCTGAACGCTGGCGATTGATCGACCGCAGAGGCCCGTGATCGGTGCTTGTCTTAGGTGCTGAGGGGCGTAGAGCGAGCGCCGCGCGGGCGGCACTCGATCTGACAGGCGCGGGACCAGTCATCACGAACACCTGCCAGCCCTGACACATTCTCAAACGTTTCAAGGAGACCTCATGCAAACCGTTCTAGGAGCAACCGGCCAGATTGCCGTGGAGTTGGCGCGAGAACTGAGCCGTACTTTCACGGAGGATATCAGGCTGGTAAGCCGAAACCCGCGCAAAGTCAATCAATCCGACACGCTGGTATCGGCGGATCTGCTCGATGCCAGCCAGGCGGGCAAGGCTGTCAAAGGCAGTAGCATCGTCTACTTCACGGCCGGTTTGCCACCCGACACACGACTATGGGAAACGCAGTTCCCTGCGATGCTGCGAAACGCTCTCGATGCGGCTCGCGCAGCCGATGCCAAATTCGTTTACTTCGACAATACCTATATGTATCCGCAGGATGACCGCATGCTGAGCGAGAACGCTCCGTTCGAGCCGGTCGGCCGCAAAGGTCGGGTGCGTGCGCAAATGGCATCCATGGTGCTGCAGGAAATGCAGCGAGGCGATATCCCTGTGGTCATCGGCCGAGCCCCCGAGTTCTACGGGCCAGACAAGACGCAGAGCATCACCAACACATTGATCATCGACAACATGAAAGCTGGCAAGACACCCCGCGTGCCAGTCCGGGACGATACCAAGCGCACACTCATCTGGACCCCAGATGCGAGCCGCGCGCTGGCCGCCCTGGGCAATACACCAGACACGTTCGGACAAACCTGGCACCTTCCCTGCGATGACGACCGCCTGACCTACCAGCAGTTCGTCGCCCTGGCGTCCGAGATCCTTGGCAGGGAGCCTTCCTACAAAGTTCTTGGCAAGTGCACCTTGACGGCCGCTGGCCTGTTCTCCAAGCAGGTGCGAGAGTTGCGGGAGCTGCTGCCGCGCTACGCGCACGACAACCTGTTCGACTCCTCGAAGTACAAACAGCGTTTCCCGGAGTTCAAGGTCACGACTTATCGCCAAGGGCTTACTCACATCTTCGGTTAGCGCCAGCAACACGCGAGGTGGCTTGTTTGCCCATCTCAGCTGTCCTCAGAACCATTTTGAAACAAAACAATACCGTCAATCCGACGCCCCCGGCAAACCCATCCTCCAAGCAAAAACCTTAGTCAATTCAACAAATTGCATCCTCGTAGAGGACCAATATGTCGCTGCCTGGCAGGCCTGCTTTGGCCATCGCGCTGGGCCATGCACGACTACCGGCTTTACTTCCCTGCGTGAGTGCCCTCGCACCATTGATGCAGATCAAAACGTCGGGCCCGGTTCACGCGACGATGATCGGCAACATACAACGGACCGACAATGGGCCAACGCCTCGCCCTTCGGTCACACAGCGCTGCCTCAAGGAGACCGCCATGTCCACGTTGAGCCACATACTGGTTGCCACCGACCTGTCCACAGCTGCCCGCCACGCCGCAGAGCGGGCCGCACTGGTGAGCAAGGCGCTGGACGCTTCACTGGACTTGCTCTACGTCGCCAACCCGGCGCCCTTCGAGCGCCTCAGGCAGATAATCGCACCTGATGACGACCTGCTCGAACGCGTGCTCGATAGCGCACGAGAAAAAGCCCACGAGCTGGCCGAGCTGCTCTACCAGCGCTATGAGGTGGCCGCTGGCGCGCATGTCATGCCCGGCTCGGTCGTCAGCGAAATCACCCGCCAGGTGCAGGACCAACGTACCAGCCTGCTGGTCTGTGGCGCGAAGGGCCAGAGCCTGGCCCGTCATCTGCTGCTGGGCTCGACCGTGCAGCGAATGCTCAGCCGTATGCTTTGCCCTTTGCTGGTGGTCAAGCAGGCTCCACGCTGTGAGTACCGCAGCTTGCTGGTGCCGGTCGATTTCTCGCCGGTATCGCTACGCTCGATCGAGGTTGCCCGGGCCATCGCACCACAGGCCCAGATCACCCTGCTGCACGTGTTCGAAGCCCCCTTCGAGGGCAGCATGCGCTTTGCCAACGTTGACCATGACACCCTCAATCACTACCGCACGGTCATCAAGAAAGACGCCGTGGAAAAACTCGCGGCGCTGAGCGAGGCAGCCGGGCTGCCCGCTGCACGTCAGGTGGTGGTGCACGGTGACCCCTCCTGGCGCATCGTCGAACAGGAGCAGGAGCTGGATTGCGACCTGATCGTGATGGGCAAACAAGGCGAAAGCGCGCTGGAAGAACTGTTGGTCGGCAGCATCACCAAGCATGTGCTCAGCGAGTCGCAGTGCGACGTGCTGGTGTCACTGTAGTTCGTGCGGTTTCATCTCCTGGACGCGGAAGACCTGAGCCCATGACAGTTCCCTTTACCGATCCGCCCAAGCCCCATTTGCCGCCCACCTGGCAGACGCTCACGGTCACGGAAGTCGAGCAACTGCTGCACACCGGGCCGGATGGACTGGAAGACGCACAGGCGGCCGAGCGCCTTGTCCGATATGGGCCCAACAAACTGGCCCCGCCCAAGCGTCGCGGGCCGCTGCTGCGCTTTCTGGCGCAATTTCACAACATCCTGCTGTACGTCATGATCGCCGCGGCGGTAATCACCGCCGTGCTCGACCATTGGGTCGACACCTGCGTCCTGCTCGGCGCCGTAGTGATCAACGCGATCATCGGTTTCATCCAGGAAGGCAAGGCAGAGCGTGCCTTACACGCCATCCGGGCGATGCTCGCGCCCCATGCGATGGTGATCCGCAACGGCACCACACAGGAGATCGACGCCGCTGACCTGGTACCGGGCGACCTGGTCCTGCTGGCTTCCGGGGACCGGGTGCCGGCCGACCTGCGCCTGATCGCGGTCAAAGCATTGCGTGTTGAAGAAGCGGCATTGACAGGCGAGTCGATGCCGGTGGAAAAGGACACCCACACCGCCCCGGCCGACGCGCCCCTGGGCGATCGGCACGGCATGGCCTACGCCGGGACCGTGGTGGTCCATGGCCAGGCCAGAGGCATCGTCGTCGGCACCGGCGTCATGACCGAGCTGGGCAAGATCAACCAGATGCTGGTCGACATCCATACCCTGGCCACCCCGCTGCTGCGCAAGGTCGACCGCTTCGGCCGCCTGCTGGCCATGACCATCCTCGCTGTGTGCACCGCCACCTTCGTCCTGGGCACGCTCTGGCGCGGTCATCCGCCGGCGGAAATGTTCATGATGGCGGTCGCCCTCGCCGCCTCGGCCATCCCCGAAGGCTTGCCGGCAATCATGACCGTGACGCTGGCCCTGGGGGTACAGCGCATGGCCCGGCGCAATGCGATCATCCGGCTGTTGCCGGCAGTGGAAACGCTGGGTTCGGTGACCGTGATCTGCTCTGACAAGACCGGCACCTTGACCCGCAATGAAATGACCGTGCAACGCGTGGTATGCGCAGGCCACGTGTTCGACATCGGCGGCGTCGGCTATGCCCCCGTGGGCGATTGCAGCATCGACGGACGAATCATCGACCCCAGCCACTATCCGGCCCTGGGCCTGGCGATCCGCACCGGCGTGTTGTGCAACGATGCGCATCTGCGCAATGAGGGCGACTTGTGGAGGGTCGAGGGTGACCCTACCGAGGGCGCCCTGCTGGTGCTCGGCGACAAGACCGGGTTCGTCGCCACGCAATGGGCCCGTCTGGACTCGATCCCGTTCGAATCGCAACATCGCTTCATGGCCACCCATCATCGCGATGGCGAGGGGCAATCGTGGATCTTCGTCAAGGGCGCGCCCGAACGTATCCTGGAGATGTGCGATAGCCAACGGGGCCACGATGGCGATCATCCGCTGGATGTCGACTACTGGCGGCGCATGACCACTGATACGGCAGCCCAGGGCCTGCGCCTGCTGGCCTTGGCCTGCAAGCCCGGGGCGCCCGTCGACGGCAGCCTGAGCCTGCAGGACATGAATGGCGGATACACCTTGCTAGCCCTGGTGGGGATCGTCGCCCCCCCACGCGAGGAGGCGATGCGGGCGGTTGGCGAATGCCATCAGGCGGGCATCCGGGTGAAGATGATCACCGGTGACCATGCCGAAACCGCCCGGGCCATCGGCGCCCAACTGGCCATCGGCGTCGGCAAGCCGACCCTCACCGGCGCCGAAGTGGCGACGATGAACGACGAAGCCCTGCGCCGGGTGGTAACCGACGTGGACGTGTTCGCCCGGGCCAGCCCGGAGCACAAGCTGCGCCTGGTGACCGCGTTGCAGGACAACGGCCAGATCGTCGCCATGACCGGCGACGGCGTCAACGATGCCCCCGCGCTCAAACGCGCGGATGTCGGCATCGCCATGGGCATGAAGGGTTCCGAAGCGGCCAAGGAGGCCGCCGACATGGTCCTCGCCGACGACAACTTCGCCACCATCGCCACCGCGGTGCGCGAAGGCCGGGCGGTCTACGACAACCTGAAGAAGTTCATCCTGTTCATGTTGCCCACCAACGGCGGCGAAGCCCTGGTGGTGATCGCCGCCATCCTGTTCGAGCTGGCATTGCCGCTCACTCCCGCGCAGGTATTGTGGATCAACATGGTGACCTCCAGCACGCTGGGGCTGGCACTCGCGTTCGAGCCCGCCGAGCGAGGCATCATGGGCCGGCCTCCGCGGGCGCCTGGGGAACCGCTGCTTTCCGGCTTTTTCATCTGGCGCATCGTCATGGTTTCAGTGCTGATGATGGCGGGCGCGATCGGGTTGTTTCTCTGGCAACTGGGCGAAGGCTCCAGCATCGAGACAGCACGCACCATGGCGGTCAATGCCGTGGTTGCCGCCGAGATGCTGTATCTGATCAATAGCCGGTCGTTGATCGCGCCGGTCAGCAACCGCCAGGGGCTGCTCGGCAATCCTTACGTGCTTCTGGCGATTACCGCCTGTATCCCGTTGCAGTTGCTCTTCACCCACGCACCGATCATGCAGGAGATCTTCGGCTCTACCGACCTGACGTTGCAGGAGTGGGGGAAAGTCATCGGTGCCGGGCTGCTGGTGTATCTGGTGGTCGAGTTAGAGAAATGGGTGATTCGCAACACCCGCCTGGCTGAGCGGCTGTCGCTAGCGGCGAGCGACTAGTCGCGTGTGTGGGAGCGGGTTTACCCGCGAACACCGGCACAGCCGGTGCCACCCACCGCGGCGCCTGCTTCGCGGCGGTTCGACGCCTCGATAAACCCGCTCACCCAGAGTGCGCTGCGCGCTTGCGAAGCCAGTTATCTTTCAGCGTCTGCTTTGGTCGATAGCGGACAGCCACAAACCGAATTGCCCACGTCATTCAATGACCAGTGGATCCCTGAGGGTGCTCATGACTTGCTCATACATGGCGTCTACGGCACGAGACCCTTTTGAATCCCGGCTACGGATGAGTACGACCTCCACCACGGGAAGCTCGGGCAACCCTTGGCGTCCGTCAAGCATCTTCAGGCTTGGAGGAAGGCTGCATCGGGTCAGTACTGCGACCGCCATGCCGCTCAGTGCAACGGCTATCTGGCCGCCCACATTCGGGCTGTTGTAAACGACACGGTACTCGCGTTGTTGAACGTCAAGCGCCGCCAGGATTTCGGTGCGCAAGCGCCCACCGAGCTCATGAACCGCAATCGGCAGCGGATCGCGTTTCCAGACTTCGTGCTGCTCGTCTGCTCCCCACACCAGCGCTTCCCTGAAGAGCAGCGCACCGCGCGAGGGTGCATCACGGGTGACAACCGCCAAATCGATTTCGCCTCGATCGACTTTGGCCAACAGTGCGGTGGACTCTTCACAGACAAGGGTTACTTCGACTTCGCCAAAGCGGGTGGTAAAGCTTTTGAGTACTGGCACAAGGTAGGGTTCTGCATAGTCATCGGGTACACCGAAGGTCACCCTTCCGGAGAGTGCTCCCCCATGCATCGCAAGCACCAGGGCGGAGTGGGACGCCAACAGCTTTCGCGCGTGCCCCAGCAGATCAAAGCCTGCCGGCGTTAATGAAAGCTGCCTCGGCTCCCGATTCAGAAGTGGTCGACCTACGCTGTCTTCGAGCTTCTTCAATTGCATGCTTACGGCAGATTGAGAACGCGCGATCTGTCGAGCCGCCGCTGTCATGGAACCAGTATCAACGACCGCAACGAACGTCCGTAGCCAATCGATCTGCAAATCCTTGGATTGCACCGTCGAACCCGCCCATTCGAAAATCGAATGCCTTTTATAACACTTATTCGCTTTTCTGGCTTCCAGTCGACCCCGCAAAATACCGCATGAATTGCCGTGCCGTGGCAGAGGAGAGGAAATTTTGTTGAGTATCAGCAGTGGCTCGGTCGGGCTTGATAGAGATGAGGTATGGAGTGGCTTCAAGCAGCTGTTACCGATTTCCTCGTTCGTTGTGGTTTTTGCAGTGGCCTTCGGCCTTGCCGCCGCGCAGACAGGCTTGAGCGAATTCTCAACTGTGCTAATGAGCGCCTTGGTGTTTGCGGGCGCGGCGCAGTTTGCGGTTCTTGATCTGTGGGGGCAGCATGTTCCGGTCGTTCCGTTGATTATCACGGTATTCGCAATTAATGCCCGGCACTTGTTGATGGGGGCAACCTTGTATCCCTGGCTGCGTGAGCTGCCCCGGGCCAAGCGCTACGGTGTGATGCTTGTAGTTTCCGACGCCAACTGGGCGATGGCGATGCAAGCACTCAATGGCGGAAAACCAGGCATGGGGCTGTTGTTTGGTGGTGGTCTTGCCTTGTGGTCGGCATGGACGCTCGGCAGCTGGCTGGGTCTGTATTTTGGTAGCGCGATTCATAACCCGGTAAGTCTGGGCCTGGATATGGTGATGGGCTGCTTTTTGCTTGCGATGGTGATCGGCGGGAAGAAGAGCCTGCGCATGCTGGTCATCTGGAGCGTGGCAGCTGGCGCGTCATTGCTTGCGTACAGGTATTTGCCTGAAAACAGTCATGTCGTAGCTGGCGCATTGGCTGGCGGTCTGTTGGGCGCTGTCTGGATGGAGAAGAAAGATGCACATTGAAAGCACTGGCCTGGGCACCTTCTTCATCATTCTCATCATGGCCGTGGTCACCCTGGCGACCCGTTGGGGAGGCGTGTTCGTGATGGCCTTCGTTCCCATCAACTACAGAGTGCAGCAGTTCATCGGCGCCATGTCCGGCTCGGTGCTGGTGGCGGTCCTTGCACCATTGGCGGTTAGCGGCGATAACGGCGCACGGCTTGCCTTGTTGACGACGGCAATCGTGATGTTGGCGCTGCGTAAGCCATTACCCGCAATTGCGGCAGGCATTGTCATGGCTGCGGTGTTCAGGCACTTGCAGGGCGCCTTGTAGGATGTTCTTTCACACTTATCGATGAACGTGAAAAATGGATCTGCATTCAATTCTTGCTTTTACCGTGGTGGCAGCCATTGCCATTGCGAGCCCCGGGCCTGCGACCTTGATGGCGATCAATAACAGCCTGGCCTACGGACCGCGTTACGCCATATGGTCATCAATAGGCAATGCGTCCGGGCTGTTCTGCTTGTCGGCTGCGGCGATGCTCGGATTAGGCGCTCTGCTCGCAAGCTCTGAGTGGATGTTCAGCGTTGTGAAGATCTTGGGCGCTGGCTATCTGTTCTATCTGGGGGCCAGGCAGTTGTTCAAGAAGGGCTCGGTACTTGCCCAGGAAGTACACCCAGACGGACAAACATATAGGCCGTCGCGTTTGAAGCTGTATAAATCGGCCTTTCTCACGGCGACCACCAACCCAAAGGCCACGATATTCTTCACTGCGCTGTTCCCGCAATTCATCGACCAAGGCGCGGCAATGCTGCCGCAGTTTCTGCTTCTCACGGCGATATTCATGGGGCTGTCACTGGCTTCATTGAGCCTGTATGCCGCTGCTGCGGCGCAAGCCAAAGGCATGCTGAGCCGGCCTGCGTTTTCCGTGTGGATCAGCAGATTGGTCGGCTCGACGTTTATCTGCTTTGGTGTTGCCATTCTCGCTACGCGCCGACCGATTTCCTGAGAGGTGCCTGTTCAGCCCTTGGCGAACGTCCGGGTCGGGTCGAAAGCTATCGGCGCGACTGACCGTAGTCGACCCAGGCTGTGTGAAAACCCACGCGGCTCCTCGAAGAGCGCGTTCCTGCTTGAAATCTGAAAAGGCTTAGCCACTCAGCCAACCCAGAATTCGCGTAGAAACGCGAAATCTAGGTTATTTTTCAACCAGCCGAATCGATCCGGCAGTTTTCACACAGCCTGGACCGTAAGCGGTCAGTGCTGCCCGGCTGCTAGCGACCCATGGCGCACGCCTGGATGTTGGGGCCGCTTCGCGGCCCATCGCCGGCAAGCGCGGCTCCCACAGGTACAGAGCAGGCCTGGAGGCTGGCGATATTCCTGTGGGAGCCGGCTTGCCGGCGATGGACTGTCGCGAAGGGCTGCTGTCGACCTATGGCTGCCGTTGAGCCGAACAGCAATCTTTGTGGAGCAACTGTCTTGCTCAAAATCTAAAAGCTTGCGCAAATCCTTGTGGGAGCGGGCATGCCCGCGAACACCGGCGCAGCCGGTGCCATCCACCGCGGCGCCTGCTTCCCGGCGGTTCGACGCCTCGATAAACCCCACAGTGACGCCTTGCAACTACCCGGCCGCCACGGCATTGCGGGCAATGCCCAGAAATGCCCGCACGGCACCATTACTCTCGCCATTGCGGCTGACCAACAACAGGTCGGCTTGTTGCTCCACGCCATCGAGACGGCGGTAAGCCACGCCGGGGATGCTGACTTGCGCCAACGGCTCAGGCACCAGCGCCACCCCCATGCCAGCAGCCACCAGCGCCAGAACGCTCAAGGTGCTGCCGGTGCGGTGCACCTTGGGCTCGCGCCCCAGCGCCCGGCGCAAGCTGCGAAGCATATTCTCGTCGGCACCGTGGGCGGCGTAGACGATCAGTGACTCGCTGCCGAGCATGGCTACCTCAAAGGGGCTGACATCGATCAGCGGATGACTATCAGGCATCGCCACCAGCAATGGCCAGGTGCCGATACGTTCGAAACATAGCGTCTCGTCGACTACCTGACCGCCGTGGCTGGGCGCGTAGCCGACATCCAGCTGGCCTGCCTGCACCGCCTCGACCTGCTGCTGCGGCGCCAGCTCGCGCAGCACCAGCTCAGCCTGCGGATAGGCGGCGTGGAACGCCCGTACCGCGGTCATCAAGCGCCCACTGAACACCGCATTGCCGGCAAAGCCGATGCGCACCGTGCCCATTTCCCCGCGTATCGCCCGCTGCACCGTGTTCTGGGCATGTGCGGCCTGGGCCAGGGTACGCTCTGCCTCGCTACGCAGCAGCATGCCGGCTTCGGTCAACTCCACCCGGCGGCTGGTCCGCACGAACAATGGGCCACCGAGCTCCTCCTCAAGCCCCCGTATCTGCATGCTCAGTGCAGACTGCACGATGTGCAGCCGCTGGGCAGCGCGGCCAAAGTGTCCTTCTTCGGCAACGGCAAGAAAATACCGCAGGTGGCGCAGATCCATGATCGCAAACCCTTCATTTTTAATGATTGATCGTTCAGATCAATCTATTTGAGTTTGCCACCCAAGGGGAAGATGCTCAGTCAACTTCTTCCCCTGCAAGAGAGTTCACCATGCACAGCTACCTACAGGACCGCCAGCAAATCTCCGACCTCATGACTGGCTGGATTCACCGCGATCTTGGCCAATGGGAGCGTTTGGCCGCGTTGTTCCACCCCGACGGGATAATCGAAGTCACCTGGTTCGAAGGCCCGTTCAGCGAATTCATCGCCGGCTCGCAACGCATGGGCGCTTCCGATCTGCGCACCAAACACCTGATTGGCACCCCTGTGGTGGAAATGAACGGCGACCGTGCCATCGTCGAAACCAATGCGGTGATCATTGCCGAAAACGTTCGGCTGGATCTGGGGTGCAGCGTGCACAACCGTTTCTACGACCTTGCGGAAAAACGCGACGGCCAGTGGAAGCTGGTCAAACGCCAGAGCATCTATGACATGGGCAGCTTCAACTTCCCCCGTGGACCGATGCCGGTCGATACACAGATAGTGGCACGCTATCCGCGTGAATATGCACCCCTCGCCTATCTGCTGGAGGTAAGCGGTTTCCCCCTCGGCCGCACCTTCGCCACCCGCGGCAGCGAGCTCGAACGCACCATGCGCCAGTCCGCACAAGCTTGGCTTGCGGCCTGACAGCTGGTCGTCCCGACACACAACAACAAGAAAGGAGTACCACGCATGTGCAAGCAGGATTTCGTCTTTCGCGGGCTGGGGATTTCCATGTCTGGCCGCGGGCGCGTACCGGAAACCGCAAGCGAGGACCAGCACCCGCTGATCATCGCCATCCATGGCGGCACCTATTCTTCCAGGTATTTCGACGTACCTGGGTATTCGCTGCTGGACAGAGCCGAGGCCCGGCAGTTGCCGATCTTCGCCATTGATCGGCCAGGCTATGGCTTGAGTGCAGACTACGCCGCGAACGCTCCAAGCATTACCGACAATGCGCAGATCCTCGACTCGGCGATCCACGACCTGTGGAACAGCTACCCGCACCGAAGCTGCTCCGGCATCGTGCTCATCGGCCATTCGATCGGCGCTGCCATCAGCATCGCCATCGCCGCGCACCAGCCTGCCTGGCCACTGCTGGGTATCGCCATCTCGGGTGTAGGGCTGGACCCTGTAGCGGCCTCCAAGGACAAATGGAACGGCGTGCCTGCCGACCAGCCTCTGGTCAGCGTTCCGCCCGAGGCCATGGACGGCTTCTTCTTCGGCCCAGCGGATACCTACGAACCTGGCGTCATGCCTCACGCCAGTTATGCAGCCGCAGCGCCCGCACCACGCAGTGAGCTGGTCGATATCGGCATGTATTGGCCGAAGCAGGTTGCTCGCCTGGCAGAACAGGTCAAGGTTCCGGTGCATTACCGTCAGCCTGAATTCGAACGGCTGTGGCCGGTTGACGAAGCGACGGTGCAACGGTTTGCCCAGGCATTCGTGAATTGCCCTGACATGGATGCCGCGATCCTGAGAGGGGCAGGTCACTGCATCGACTTCCACCATGTGGGTGAAGCGTTCCAGTTGCAACAACTGGCATTCGCCCGGCATTGCGCCACTCGCCGCTGAAACTCGCCAGCGAAGGCCCCGGCAGCTCGAGCTGCCGGGGTTTTTTTCATCGATGATCAGAAATAGAACAGCGCCTCCACCATCGCGGTCAACTGGCTGCGATCACGGCCGTTGCCGAACGGGCGGTCGTGCTCGCGGGCATCGAACCAGTCGTAGCGCAGCTCCGGACGCAGCGAAAGGTACTTGTTGAAATCGTAGCGAAACCCCGTGGTGATCGCGTTGAAGTCACCGCGCGCGGTGGTCGTGGGAAACAGCGTGAAACCATCCGGGTCGCTGAAATGCTCCCCACGTACCGAATACGACAGGTTCGGCCTGATCTGATAGGTAAGCACCGCATTGACGCCCCACCAATGGGCGCCATCGAAGCCAGGCCCGGTAAGGATGTCCACCGTCGTCGGTTTGCCGTCGCCGTCCTGCCGGCCGTAGACCAGTTCGGCGCCCATCGACCAGCGCTCGTCGAAGCGGTGCCAACCGTTCAACGAATGCTGCTGCCGGAGCTGGCCGTCCGGGGAAATCAGCCGTGAAGTCGGGGCCTGAACATCCTTGACGCTTTCGTTCTCCTGGTTGCCCACCATGAACTCGTAGTCGATCCAGGTATTCATGTCCGGCGTACGCCAGCGCAACGCGCCGAACAGCGCCTTGTCGTCGTTGTTGTCGCGCAGGTTGCTCCAGCCCTGCGCCACGCCCAGTTCCACGCCCAGCAACCCTTGGGGACTGTCGACGATGCGACTGCTCACCATTACCCCGCTGACCGTCACCAGGTTGCTGACGAAGGCATAGGTGCGGCTGGCGAAGGGGTTGCGAGCCAGGCGGATGTTCGGCGGAATCTCGTAGCCGAAGGCGGGCCCGAAGATACCCGCCATCAGGGTGAAGCCCGGCCCGTAGGGCAGATATGCCGTGGCGGCCAGGTTGGGTGTGGAGACGAAGTTCTGCCTGTCACGCCGGGCCTTGTCGGTATCGTCATCGCCCGGTGAATTGACGTCCCAGTGCATGTCCCAGCCAAAGGCCCTAGAAAACTGCGCATTGCGCCCATACAGGGTTTCAAAGGTGAAGCCGAAATCGGCCGTATCGGGTGCGGGGCCAGGCAAGGGGGTGATGCGCGGGATGAAGTTGGCCTTGAGCGGTTTGTCGACGAACAGATGCAAGCTGCCCAGTTCGAAGCCCTCATCGGAAAAACCGGTGACAGGTAGATTGCTGAGGCCATCGCGGCGCTCATCGTGGGTAGAGCGGTTGTTGCGGGAATAACCGATATCGAGCAGGAAGGAAGTGGTGATGCCGTAGTCGCGCTCCAGGCTGTCGCCGAACAACTGGCGAAACAGCGTGCCTTCGGCCGGCTCGTCGCCCGGCTCGGCATGGCAATCGATTATCGCGAAGGCGGCCAATACCGCACCCAGCGCTTTCACCCGGATATTGTTCATCGATAGGGACTCTTGTTGTTGTTTTTTATCGTCGTTGGTGCAAGGCCCGGCATCCCTGCCGGCGCGGGCCGTTGCCAGCCCGCGGGTTTGCATGGGTCAGGTATTGGTGGCGTGGAAGGCGCACTGGCGCCAACCGTCCTCCCCGCGTAGCCACACCTGGGTGGCGTAGGCCCTCATCAGTCGCTGCTCACCGCTCGCGCGCAGCACGATGGTCTGCTCCAGGCGGCCGCTGGCGATGGCCGTGTCGCCGTTCACGCGCACACGCATGTCGGCACGCTCGACGCTGAGAAAGTCGATGTGCTCGGCGACCATCTCCAGGTATTGCGCCTTGTCGTCCACCTTGCCGGTGGCATGCACATGCACCAGCGCGTCGTCCATCAGTGCCGCCAGCGCCTGCAGGTCACGCTCGACCAGGGCGCGGCAGCGCTCGCTTTCCAGGCCGAGGATGTGCTGCTCGATCGTTTCAACCGGCATGGCTGTCGCTCCCCGTCGGTTCTGCACGCACCACATTGTCGATCGCGCCCAGGCCGTCGATCTCCACCCGCACCCGGTCGCCCGCGCGCAACCAGCGCGGCGGCTTGAAGCCAACCCCTACCCCGCCCGGCGTGCCGCTGTAGATCACGTCACCAGGTTCCAGGGT
Source organism: Pseudomonas sp. 10-1B (assembly GCF_000935045.1). GTDB lineage: Bacteria > Pseudomonadota > Gammaproteobacteria > Pseudomonadales > Pseudomonadaceae > Aquipseudomonas. Next base: position 214,561 of record NZ_JYKS01000001.1, on the reverse strand, counting down.
CATCACTTTCGACAAGTGCTCGATCTGCTGGTAGCAGTCGAAGATCAGCTCACGGGTGTTGGAGTCCTGGCGTTTCTCACCGTTGACGAAGCAGCGGATGCCCAGCTCGTGCGGGTTGCCCACTTCGTCCGGGGTCACCAGCCAAGGCCCGAACGGCGCATGCCCGTCGAACGACTTGCCAAGCACGAACTGCGAGGTACGCAGTTGCCAGTCGCGGACGCTCACATCGTTGCCCACGCAGTAGCCGAAGATCATCTCCGGCGCCTGCTCGCGGGTCACGTGGCGGCAGCGTTTGCCGATCACGAAGACCATCTCGGCCTCGTAGTCCAGTTGCTCCGACACACGCGGCACGTCGATCGCCGCGAAGGGCGCGTTGGCCGTGGTATTCATCATGGCGAACCACAACTGGTCGGCGGGCGTGGCCATGCCGGACTCGGCGACGTGGTCGGCGTAGTTCAGGCCGATGCCGAGGATCTTGCCCGGGCGCGGCACCGGCGCCAGCAGGGTGACTTCGTCGAGGCCGAAGTCCACCGGCTGGATCTGCGCCAGGCGCTGCAACGGCTCCTGCCAGAGCCGCCATTCGTCGATCAGCCCGAGCATGTCGCGCGGCGCGGCAGACAAATGATCGGCGATGCGAATCAGCCCATCTTCCGTCACGATGCCGATGCCTGTCAGGCCACCGGGGGTCTTGAACGTGCACAGCTTCATAGGTCTTTCCTCATCCAAGCAAGGTGCGGGTGCCGGTGCCGGCGGTGCCCAAGCGGCACAGCTCGGTTTCGCTGGCGCCTGCGAGCCATAGCTCGACCATGGTGTCGGGGTCGAACTCCAGGCCGATGGGGTCGTTGGCGAAGGTTTCGCTGTGGAAGAACGCCGCCGCGTCGGCGGCCTCGCTGAAGTTGTCCACCTGCAGCTCGATGTCATTGCCTTCCGGGTCGCGGAAATACAGCGAGGTGGTCGGGCCGTGGTTGATGCACCAGTACGGGCGGATGCCCTCCTCCTTCAGGCGCAGGTAGGTGCGCAGCAGGTCGTCGATGCGCGCGTAGCTGTAGGCGATGTGGTGCACGCCGGTGACTTCGTCGGACTTCGGCGGCAGGTGCGGCATGTTGAAGAAGGCCAGGCGATGGTGCTCGTCATCGTAGGTGATGAAGGTGAGGATTTCGTCCTCGAACACCAGGTCGGCCTGGAACAGCTTGCGGTACCAGTCGACCATGGCCTTGCGGTCGGCGCAGCGGAACACCAGGTGCGCCATTTTCATCGGCACCACGCGCTCGCCTTCGGCGATCACCGCGGTGCGGGCTTGGGAAACGCTCATTTCGGTTCTCCTTCTTGTTGTTGTCAGACCAACACCCGTCGGAAGTCGCCGAGCAGGGTCGCCAGGTAGGCCAGGAAGCGGCCGGCCTCGGCACCGTCCACCGCACGGTGGTCCCAGGACAGCGACAGCGGCAGCTGCAGGCGCGGCTGGAAGGCGCTGCCGTCCCAGCGCGGTTGCAAGTCGGCGCGGCCGACGCCGAGGATCGCCATCTCGGGGGCATTGATGATCGGGGTGAAGTGCCCGCCACCGATGCCACCCAGCGACGAGATGGAGAAGCAGCCGCCCTGCATCTGGGCCGGCGACAGCTTGCCGGCGCGCGCCTGCTGCGACAGCTCGGCCATTTCCGCGGCCAGCGCGGCGATACCCTTGCGGTCGGCATCGCGGATCACCGGCACCACCAGGCCATTGGGCGTGTCGGCGGCAAAACCGATGTGGTAGTAGTGTTTTTGCACCACCTCGTCGCCTTCCAGGCTCACGTTGAACTGCGGGAAGCGCTGCAACGCCGCCACGCAGGCCTTGATCAGGAACGCCAGCAGGGTGACCTTGGCCTGGCCGTCGCGCGCTTCCTGGTTGAGCTGCACGCGCAGGGCCTCCAGCTCGGTGACATCGGCCTGGCTGTGGTTGGTGACGTGGGGGATGCGCACCCAGTTGCGGTGCAGGTTGGCCGCCGAGAGGCGCTTGATGCGCGACAGCGAACGGCGCTCGACCGGGCCGAACTGGCTGAAGTCCACCTCTGGCCAGGGCAGCAGGTTCAACCCTTCGCCAGCGTTGGCGGCAGCCGTGGGTCGCTCGCGCTGGGCCTTGACGAAGGCCAGCACGTCCTCGCGCAGCAAGCGGCCGTTGGGGCCGGTGGCCGGCACCTGGTCGAGGTCCACGGCCAGTTCCCGCGCCAGTTTGCGCACGGCCGGGCCGGCCAGGGCCAGTTGGGGTTTGCGCACCGTTTCAGCAGCCACGGGCTCGGCTTTAGGTGCCGGCGCGGCCTCGACGGGCGCGGGTACAGGTACAGCTGGTGCGGAGGCTGGCGCGGATGCAGCGGGTGCGGCAACAGGTGCAGGTGCAGCACCCCCCTCCCCAGCCACTTCGATATCGGCGATCACGCTACCGCGCGACACCTTGTCACCCGGTTTGATCAGCACCTGGCGAATGACGCACTGCAAGGTGCTGGGTACGTCCATCACCGCCTTGTCCGACTCGAGCACGATCAGCGGTTGTTCCACCGCGACCACGTCGCCGGCCTTGATCAACACCTCCACTACCGGCAGGTCCTTGAAGTCGCCGATATCCGGAACCATCAGTTGTTGCATGGTGTTCACTCCTCAACGGTTCCAGGGGGCAGCGCTGGCGCCATCGATGGCGTAGCGCGCGCGGGCCTGGGCATGCTTGTCGCGGTCGACGCTGGCCAGCGCCGCCAAGGCGATGTGCTGGCGGTCCACTTCGAAGAAGCGGCGCAGCGCCGGGCGGGTATCGCTGCGGCCGAAGCCGTCGGTGCCCAGCACGGTGTATGGCGCCTGCAGGTACGGAGCGATCAGTTGCGCATAGCTGCGCACGTAGTCGCTGGCCGCCACCACCGGGGTGCTGCCGGGCAGGCAGGCCTGCAGATGGCTGCTGGTGCCGGCACTGTCGTCGCCAGCGAACAACTGCTGGCGCTCGACTTCACGGGCCTCGCGGGCCAGCTCGGAGAAGCTGGTGACGCTCCAGATCTCGCTGGCCACGCCCCACTCTTCGGCCAGCAGCTCGGCGGCGGCGATCACTTCGCGCAGGATGGCCCCGGAGCCAAGCAGGCGTACCGCAGGCGCGCCCTCGCCACGCGTGCCGAACAGGCGCATGCCCTTGATCACGTCGGCGTGCTGGCTAGCGTCCAGCGGTGCCTGCACGTAGTTCTCGTTGGTCACCGTCAGGTAGTAGAACTCGTCGTGCTGTTCTTCGAGCATGCGCCGGCTGCCGTGGTCGATGATCACCGCCACTTCTGCGGCGAACGCCGGGTCGTAGGCACGGCAGTTCGGCACCGTGGCGGCGATCAGCTGGCTGGTGCCGTCCTGGTGCTGCAGGCCCTCACCGGCCAGGGTGGTACGCCCGGCGGTGGCGCCGATCAGGAAGCCACGGGCGCGCTGGTCGGCAGCGGCCCAGATCAGGTCGCCGATGCGCTGGAAACCGAACATCGAGTAGTAGATGTAGAACGGCAGCATGGGCACGCCGTTGACGCTGTAGGAGGTCGCCGCCGCCACCCAGGACGAGATCGCCCCGGCTTCGGTGATGCCTTCCTCCAGCAACTGGCCGTCCCTGGACTCCTTGTAATAGAGCATCGCCCCGGCATCTTCCGGCTCATACAGCTGCCCGACCGGCGAATAGATGCCGACCTGGCGGAACAGGTTGGCCATGCCGAAGGTGCGCGCCTCGTCGGCGACGATCGGCACGATGCGCGGGCCGAGCTGCTTGTCCTTGAGCAGGTTGGTGAACAGCCGCACAACGGCGGTGGTGGTCGACGCTTCACGGTCGTCGGGGGCCAGGGCGAACTGCGCATAACTCGCCAACGCCGGCACCGGCAGTGCGTCGGCCCGGCTGCTGCGCTGCGGCATGTAGCCACCCAGCTCGGTGCGTCGGGCATGCAGGTAGCGCATTTCGGCACTGTCTTCGGCCGGTTTGTAGAAGCGCATTTCCTCCAGCGCCTGGTCATCCATCGGCAACGCGAAACGGTCACGGAAGGCTTTGAGCGCCTCGACGTCGAGCTTTTTCTGCATATGCGAGGTATTGCGCGATTCACCCGCCTGGCCCATGCCGTAGCCTTTCTTGGTCTTGGCCAGGATCACCGTCGGCCGGCCCTTGTGCGCCTTGGCGGCGGCGAAGGCGGCATACAGCTTGCGGAAATCGTGACCACCCCGGCGCAGGCCATCGATCTCGGCCGGGCTCATGTGCGCGACCAGGGCTTGCAGCTCTGGGTCGAGGTCGAAGAAGTGCTCCATGTTGTAGGCGCCATCGTTGGCACCCAGGGTCTGGTACTGGCCATCGACGGTATGGGCGAAACGGCGCAGCAGCACGTGGTTGCGGTCGCGGGCGAACAGCGCGTCCCAGTCCGAACCCCAGACCACCTTGATCACGTTCCAGCCGGCGCCGCTGAACAGCGACTCCAGTTCCTGGATGATCTGCCCGTTGCCACGCACCGGGCCGTCCAGGCGCTGCAGGTTGCAGTTGATCACGAACGTCAGGTTGTCGAGCTTTTCGCGCGCCGCCAGGGACAGCGCCGCGATGGATTCCGGCTCGTCCATCTCGCCGTCGCCGAACACGCCCCAGACGTGGCGCTGCGCGGTATCGGCGAGGTTGCGGTGCTGCAGGTAGCGCAAGAAACGCGCCTGGTAGATCGAGCTGATCGGGCCGATGCCCATGGAGCCGGTCGGGAACTGCCAGAAGTCCGGCATCAACCAGGGGTGTGGATAGGAGCACAAGCCGCCGCCATCCACTTCCTGGCGGTAGCGCTGCAGTTGCTCCTCGCTCATGCGCCCTTCGAGGAACGCCCGGGCATACACGCCCGGGGCCGAGTGCGGCTGGAAGTACACCAGGTCGCCCTTGCCGGCCTCGCTGTCGGCGCGGAAGAAGTGGTTGAAACCGACTTCGAAGATCTCCGCCGCCGAGGCGTAGCTGGCGATATGCCCGCCCAACTCGCCATAGGCCTTGTTGGCCCGCGCCACCATGGCCAGGGCATTCCAGCGGATGATCGAGGTGATGCGCTCTTCCATGGCCAGGTCACCGGGAAATACCGGTTGCTCTTCCAGGGCGATGCTGTTCTGGTACAGCGAGTAAGGGTGGGCGCCCGGGCGCACGCCCAGGTGGCTGGCGTGCTCGGCCAGGCGCTGCAGGAGGAAATCGACGCGCTCGCCGCCGGCGCTACGCGCCACGGCTTCCAGGGCATCGAGCCATTCGTGGGTTTCCTGGCGGTCGCTGTCCTGTTCGGTACGAGCGCTCGGTAAATCGGTGATCTTGGCGGTCATGGCATAAGGCTCAAATCAGGTTTCACAGGCACAAGTCGCCCCTCGCTGCCCGGTCACGGGCAACCCTGGGTGCACTTGTGCTCGACTTCAGTACGCGCGACTTACCAGCCGTCGTGGCAGCCGTTCCACTCCACGCATGGCGAACGGGCGTGCATCTGGTGGTAACGGCCGCTGTAGAACAGCAGTGGCTTGCGTTGCTCACCGATACGCAGGTGCTCGACCTGGCCGATGTACAACAGGTGGTCGCCGGCCGGATGCACATCCACCGTGCGCGCCACCAACTGCACCAGGCTGCCTTCGAGCAACGGGGTCTGCTCGTGGAAGCAATACGGCAGCGCCAGGCCTTCCTCCGGTCGCCCACCGAAGTGGGCACTCAGCGAACGCTGGGTTTCGGCAAGGAAATTGATGCCGTAGCGCACCCCTTCCTTCACCCATTGGTTGAAGCGCGAGGCATTGCGCACCGAGATGAGGATCAGCGGCGGTTCCAGCGATACCGACATGAAGGCATTGGCGGTCATGCCGGCCGGCTCGCCATCGGCGACGAAAGTCACCACGGTGACGCCGGTGGCGAACTGGCCCATTACCGTGCGCAGAAGTTTGGGATCCATGGGGCTGCCCTCCTGTCAGATCAGCGCGGTGACCGTGTTGTCCACGCCCAGCAATGCCTTGCCGTACAACTCCAGGCCAATCGCCGGCAATGCCACGGCATGCCGCGCAGCGGTGTTGGAGTCGCGCCACCAGCGCTGCATCGGGCTGCTCTCGGCAAAACTGCCGGCGCCATGGGCGGACAGCAGAATGTTGATGGCATCGGTGATATGGGTGTTGACCAGGCCGACGTCGGCACGGATACGGGCGCGGGTGAGCATGTCGATCTTGACGCCCTGGCGAGCGGCTTCGTCCAGTTCGTCGACGGCGCGCATGGCCCGCAGGTGGGCGCTGTCGATCTTCAGCGCCGCTTCGGCGATCTGGGTCTGGAACACCACCGAGTCGGTCTGCTTCTCGAACGAGGTGTAGGCCACGGCGCGGCGCGGGGCGTTGTCGATCACGTACTTCAGCGCGGCGCGCCCCAGGCCCAGTTGCGGGCCGTTGAGGATCAGTGCGGCGAACGGTACGAACAACGGCCGGTAGGCGATCTCGTCCTTGAACCTGGTGGCGTATTCGCCCTCGATGGCCGCCCCCATGTTCAGCAAGCGGTGATCGGGCACGAACACCTCGTCGGCGACGATGCAGTTACTGCCAGAGGCACGCATGCCGGCGGTGAACCAGGTATCGTCGATGCGGTACTGCTCCTTGGGCATCAGCGCCAGGTACTGGCCCACCAGGGCACCGTTGGCATCGCGCTCCTCGGCGCCGACCGCCGCCCAGTCGGCATGCAGGCTACCGGAAGAGGCGTACCACTTGCCGGAAATCACCAGGCCGCCCTCTACCCGGCGAGTGCTCGGCGAGGTATTGAAGACGCCTGCCACGCGGGCATCAGGGTTGGCACCGAATACCTCTTGCTGCGCGCGCTCGTCGAACAGGCCAGTGAACCAGGCGCAGACGTTGCTCAAGGCCACCACCCAGGCGGTGCCACCGCATGCCTCTGCCAGTGCCGCGGATACCTCCAGGTGCGAACGCAGCGTGCCTTCATGGCCGCCGAAACGCTTGGGTACCATCAGGCGGAACAGGCCAGCGTCACGGATCGCCTGGATATTCTCCTCGGCAGCACGGCGGTTGTTCTCGGAGTCGGCGGCATTCTTGCTCAGCAAGGGCTGCAGCGCCACGGCGCGCTTGACCAGCTCTTCTAGCGAAGGCCCCTGGTCGGCCACCGGCAGCACGCTTACATCAAACTCTTTGATCGCTTCTTTCATGGCTTTCAACCTTTTTCTAATAATGACTAAAATGTCATTTATTTATTGTGGGCGAACGAATCCACACCTCGGGCGAACCCGGGCGAGCGGAACGGCATCACGGGCAAACGGGTCAGGCAACGCCCACACAGGGCTCTAGTGCTCCCGGTTATCCGAAAATGACAGCGAATGCAGATGAAAAATCAGAGACGACGGCGCTTGCGGCGCGGCGGCGGAGGAAGAGGACGAGACAGACGAGGGGTAAGGGCTTGAACGATCATTTTTCGTCTCCTGTTGTTTTTATGACGAAACTGCCTGCCTGACGCAGCATCAGATGAAACATGCTTGTCATTCCGACATTGACTAGAATGTAGGACAAGACACGCCCGTGTTCAATAGCCTTGATCAAATAAATATATTTACCAGACGATCTGCATAGTTTTTAACAATGACATTTTGTCACTGGAAGAGATGACCATGCCCAGCCACGACTCACTCGCCCCTGCCGGGCGCACCACCACCGACCATCGCCCGCGGATGGCAGAAAAGAAACGCCTGATGATGCGCACACGGTTGCTCGATTCGGCCATGCGGGTGTTTGCCGAAGCGGCTGGCGCCACACCGGTGATCGACGATGTGATCCGCGAAGCCAAGGTGTCCCGTGGCACCTTCTATCGTTATTTCGACTCGCTGGAGCAAGTGCTGATCGCGCTTGGCCAGGAGCTGAGCAACCAGATGACCACCGACATCCTGCCGCTCTACGACATCCTCGAAGAACCCTGGAAACGCATTTCGGTCGGTTTTCGGGTATTCCTGGTCCGCGCCCTGCTGGACCGCAAGTGGGCAGGCTTCGTGACCCGTGTGGATGTGTGGCCGCACCATGCACTGGTGGCCGAATACATGAGCCGCGACCTGGAAAGTGGCCGCGCTGCCGGCCAGTTGGCCTTCGATCGCCTGGATGCCGCCACCGACTTCCTGTTGGGCGCGTCCGCCCACTCCATCCAGGCCATCCTGCAAGGGGTGGACAACGTCAATGAATACATGGATGCCTGTGTCCACATGGCCATGGTCAGCGTGGGCATCGACCCTGCCACCTGCCGGCGCGGCGTGGACTTTTCGTTGAACTACCTGCAGGACTGGGGCTCAGGGGCGCTCGACCTGCCACGGCCGGTGTGGGCATTGAACCTCAATTCGCGTGAGGGTCGCGAATTTCTGGCCTATCGGCGGGCGCCAGCTTGACCGGTCGTGGCCTCATCGTTACCGACCTGAATATCCCGGGCCAGCGGATTACCCATGGTCTCGATCATGTCGTTGATGCTGTAAACCGAATGCACCAGGAACCAGCCCCAGACCGGGTCGGTCAGGCCACGGTGGATGGGCCGGCGGATGTTCACCCCACCCTTTCGGCAATGCCCGCAGTCGGGTTGGCAGCGGCATCCAGGGCTTCGATCATCAGCAGCGCATCGTCGATGAACACCGCGCGCGCCACTTCTTCCTTGCTGGAGAAATAGTTGATGCGGTCGAGTGCGGCGATCCGATTCATCCGCGAAGAGCCTATCGCGGTGGATGGCACCGGCTTTGCCGGTGTTCGCGGCTAAAGCCGCTCCCACAGATGCGTGCACCCGAAACCTGCACAGTACCTGTGGGAGCAACTGTCTTGTATTGCCTGGACTGGCCTCATCGCCAGCAAGCCAGCCCCCACAGGTACTGCACAGGGCTTGAGGCCTATGCGATCGAGGTGGGAGCTGGCTTGCCGGCGATGGGCCGTAAAGCGGCCCCAAATTGCTTAACTGGCTGGTATTGGGGCTACCCCAGCAACTGGCTCAACACCGCCCGCAATTTCCCTGGCTTGACCGGTTTGTTCAGCAGCGGTGCACCGAGTTTCTGCAAGGCCCGCCGGCACTGATCGCTGCGGTCTGCAGTAATGATCACCGCAGGTATGGCGGCGGCAAAATGCTCGCGCAGGTGCCTGACCACCTCGCAGCCGACGACGCCGTGATCCAGGTGAAAATCGGCCAGGATCAATTCCGGTGCCTGGCCCTGTAAGGCCAGCAAGGCGCCAGCCTGGTCAGTCGCGGTCACCACCTCGCAGCCCCACTGCCCGAGCAACGCCCCCATGCTCTCGAGGATGCTCACTTCGTTGTCCAGCACCAGCAGGCGGCGGCCCGGCAACGGGTTACCGGTACCGGGCTGTGGTGCGGTCTGGTGGATCGGCAGCGGGACTTGTGCGCCGATCGGTACCTCGATGCTGAACATCGAGCCACGCCCCGGCCACGACCGCACTTCAATCCTGTAGCCAAGAATCTTGGCGATCCGTTCGACGATCGCCAAGCCCAGGCCCACGCCCTTGCGATCGGCAGCGCGGCCGACGTCCAGTTGATTGAACTCGAGGAAAATCGCCTGCAGCCTGTCCTGCGCGATACCCCGGCCGGTATCCCAGACCTCCAGGCGCAAGTGGCCGCCCCGGCGTCTGGCCCCCAGCAGAATCCCGCCCTCGTCGGTGTAACGGCAGGCGTTGCTGAGAAAGTTGCGCAGGATGCGTGTCATCAACCGCAGATCGGTGCTGATGGCATAATCGGCGATACGTGCGCGCAGCTTCAGGCCTGCCGCGTCGGCCACCGTACGGAACTCCGAGACCAGCGGCCCGAGCAGTTCGTCGAGGCGGTACAACGCCACGTCAGGCTTGACTGCCGCCTGATCGAGCCGGGAAATGTCCAACAAGTCGGTCAGCAGATCTTCGGCGCCCTCCAGTGCCTGATGGGTACGCTCCACCAGCACCTGTTCCGCCTCCGGCAAAGGCCTTTCGCGCAGAGTCGAGATCAGCAGGCGGGCGGCATTGAGCGGTTGTAGCAGGTCATGGCTGGCGGCGGCCAGGTATTTGTCCTTGCTGCGGTTGGCGGTTTCGGCGGCGTCGCGGGCGTCGCGCAGGGCCCGGGCGATCTGCTTGCGCTCGGTGATCTGTTGTTGCAGGTTACGGTTGGCCTCCAGCAGTTCATCGGTACGGGCGGCGACCCGTTGCTCGAGTTCGTCATTGAGCTGTTGCAGGCGCTGCTGGGCCTGTTTGCGCTCGGTGATATCAGCGACAAAACCTTCCACCAGGCCTTCCTGGCCGGGCTTGAGCAGCAGGTTCATCAGCACCTCGAGGTGGCTGCCATCCTTGCGCCGCAAGCAGGTTTCATAGCCGTGCAGGCTGCGCTCACGGGAGAGAATGGTGGTGATGGCCTGCAACTCTTGGGCGCCGCCGACAAACAGGTTGGCGGCCAGGTCGGTCAGGGAAAACAGCACCGCTTGCGGGCTGTCGTAACCGAGCATGCGCGCCAACGCCGGGTTGGCGGCACGCATGCCCTCTTGCAGGCTGGCCTGGAAAATCCCATGCACGGCGTTTTCGAACAGCCATTTGTAGCGGTTGCGCTCGGCCTCCAGCTCATCCAGCCGGGCCGCCAGCTCCGGGTAATGGCTTTTGCGTGCCGAGTGGTCGCCCAGCCCCAACAGCCCGGCCAGCGCCCGCTGCTGCTCATCAGAGCGCCTCGCCATAGACGACCTCGACATCACGCTGGCTCGACGCACGGGGATTGGTGAGGATGCACGGGTCGTCCATCGCATGTTGCGACAAGAACGGAATGTCGGATGTCCTGACCCCGTGCAGCCCCAAGGTTTCATGGAAACCGATCGCATGCTTCAACGCGATCAGGTGCTCCACCAGGCGCCCGCAGATCTGCCGGTGGTTGAGGCCACGGCAGTCGATGCCCAGCACCTCGGCAATCACCTTGAAGCGCTCCGGCGCCGAGCTGTAGTTGAAGGCCACCACATGCTCCACCAGCACGGCGTTGCACAAGCCATGGGGCAAGTCGAGGAAGCCACCCAGGCTGTGCGACATGGCGTGGACCGCGCCCAGGATCGCATTGGAGAACGCCAGCCCGGCTTGCATGCTGCCCAGCATGATTTTCTCGCGCAGGGCGATATCGGTCGGGTTGGCGATCATCTCCACCAGGTTGCCATTGATCAGGCGCATGGCTTCCAGCGCATGGGGGTCGGTCAGCGGGCCGTGGCCAGTGGAGACAAAAGCTTCGATCGCATGCACCAGCGCATCGATGCCGGTGCAGGCCGACAGGAACGGGTCCATGCTCAGGGTGGTCTGCGGGTCGATCAGCGACACGTCCGGCACCACCGCCTTGCTGACGATGGAGAACTTCATGCGTTCCTGCTGGTTGGAAATGATCACGAACTGCGACACGTCCGCCGAAGTGCCGGCCGTGGTCGGGATCAGGATCAGCGGCGGGCTGGGCACGCGGATCATGTCCACGCCTTCGAACTCGAGGATACTGCGCCCGTGGGCGACCACGATGCCGATCGCCTTGCCGCAATCCATCGGGCTGCCGCCGCCTACCGCGACAATCACATCGCAGTGGTTTTGCCGGTAGATCTCAGCGCCTAGCATCACCTCTTCGACCCGCGGGTTGGGCGACACGGCGCTGTACAGGCAGTAGTCGATGCCCTGGGCCTGCAGGCTGGCCTCCACGTCCGCCACCCAACCGGCGGCGATCACACCAGGGTCGCTGACCACCAGCACCTTGCGCGCGCCGAAGGTCTTGGCGTAATTGGCGACGTTATGCCGGCAGCCGGCACCGAAGATGATTTCAGGCGAAACGAACTTACGCAGCGGGCTGAAACTCTGGCTCATTGGCAAGCCTGTTCTTATTGTTCTGGAAGGTAATCGCCAGCGTAAAGCATCCCGCAGCGAAAGCAACCAGACCAACGCCTAGCACTGGCTCAGCCACGGACAATCAGGGGAGACCGGCCACCGCAACGATGGCCGGAGGCACATCAACGGTTGGCGAAGTACATTGTCACTTCAAAGCCGATGCGCAGGTCGGTAAAGGCGGGTTTATTCCACATGGGCAGTCCTCTTCTTGTGCCGGAAAAGTCCGGTAGAGGCATTAATGCATGGGGAGCGACGGAGCCGAATGCTACTTTGGAACAAACTTGCAGGATGCGTTGGTAGGAGAACACAGCCCGTGAGCCCACCGCGTCTGTGGGAGCGGGTTCACCCGCGAAGAATCCAGCGCGATGGATGGCACCGGCTTTGCCGGTGTTCGCGGCTAAAGCCGCTCCTACAGGTATAGCGTGAGCCCGAACCTGCACAGCACCTGTGGGAGCGGGTTCACCCGCGAAGATTCCAGCGCGGTGGATGGCACCGGCTTTGCCGGTGTTCGCGGGCATGCCCACAAGGTATAGCGTCCGCCCGAAACCTGCACAGTACCTGTGGGAGCGGGCTCGCCCGCGAAGAATCCAGCGCGGTGGATGGCACCGGCTTTGCCGGTGTTCGCGGGCATGCCCACAAGGTATAGCGTCCGCCCGAAACCTGCACAGCACCTGTGGGAGCGGGCTCGCCCGCGAAGAATCCAGCGCGATGGATGGCACCGGCTTTGCCGGTGTTCGCGGCGGTTCGACGCCTCGACATGCCCGCTCCCACAAAGATCGTGCAAGCCTTCATATTTTGAGCACGACAGTTGCTCCCAGAGCCCAGCCGCGTCAGCCGATCAGTTGGCGGGCTTGCCGTCGACACGCTGCATGCGCTGGCGCTCGTAACGCGGATACAGGTGGCTGACGCTGCGGATCAACTCGTAGCGGCTCAGGCTGACAGCGGCAAACCGCTCGGGGATCGGCCGGCGGATCATCTCGACCATGTCATCACCGCGCGCCGCGCCCTCACCCATCAGGCCATCGAGCCAGCCCAGATAGTCGCGCATCTGCGCAAAAGCCCGTGCATCGCTGGCCACCGGGCCGTGCCCAGGTACCAGGCGCGTCCAGGGCAGGGCTTGCAGAGTGTCCAGGTCCTTGAGCCAAACGCCCAGCCCAGGGCTGTTGGGGGTGGTCAGGGCGCGGTCGTGGAACACCAGGTCGCCGGCGAACAGCACGCCGGTCTTCTCATCGAGAATCGCCAGGTCGGCACCGGTATGCCCGCCCAACCTCAGCAACCGCAGCCGGTGCCCGCCGACCTCATGGATGCCAGGCGTCAGTACTCGAGTGGGCAGCACTACCTCGGTACCGCGCATCCAGTCGCCGACCAAGCGGTACATGTTCTCGGCCATGGCCTCGCCCTGTTGGCGCAACAGCTCGCTGGTACCAGCCAGGGCACCGATCGGCACGTCGGCAAAGGCCTGGTTGCCCAGCACATGGTCGGGGTGATGATGGGTCAGCAACACTTCGAGCACTGGTTTGTCGGTGGTGGCGGCGATGGCTTGGCGCAGAGCTTCGCCGTAGCGTTTCGACGGCCCGCTGTCGATCACCACCACGCCGCTGTCGGTGACGATGAACGCAGTGTTGACAACATTGCCGCCATTGGCCTTGGCGAAATTGTCGGTGCTGCCCTCCAGCAGCCAGGTACCCTCGGCGATCTGCCTGGGCGTGAGCCGATAGTCCAGGTCAGCCCAGGCCGGCAGGCCCAGGCACAGCAGCGACAGCAGCATCCAACGCATGACGGGCACCTCTGCTCAGGGGGTAAAGTCGGGCAACGCGCTCAGGGCACAGCCGCCTCGAACTGGTTACCGCTGTTGTCTTGCAACAACAGCCGGATCGGCCCGGAGCCTTGGATATCGAAGCCCAGGCTGGGGTTTTCGCTGACCGCCGGGTACAGCTCGATGCTGGCCAAACGCTGGCCATCGGCACCTTGCAACTCGGCATGGTTGAGGAAGAATTCGGGAATGCCGCTGACCAGGCCGTTATCCATCGGGTGGGCCACCTGCAAGCGCAAACGGCTGCCAGCGCCCCGCGGATAGCGCCCGCCCAGTGTTTCCCCAAGGTGCTCCTCCCAGCCGGGCTGGGTACGCACCACGCTGGGTGCGGTGCAGCCGCCGCCGGCCGCATCGATCAGGGTCGAGCCAACATGCCACAGGCCGTCGCGCGTCAGCACGGCGGCGCGCAGCGGCGTGGCCTGCTCGATGCGGATGCGGATCGACAACCAGGGCAGCACCCGCGCAGCGGGCTCGAAGTCGACAATGCGCGGCAGCGGGTTGAGCTCGGCCCAGGCGAGGATCCGTACCACCTCGCCGGCGAACGCCCGGGCATCGATCTCCAGCGGCACCTGGCGCGCGTCCTCGGCGAAGGGCGGCGCCAACAGCTTGACCCGGTCATCGAAAACGAACGCCGCCTGCCCCAGCAACTGCTTGTGGTAGAAGTCCCACATCACCGACGGCACCGGGTCTGGGTTGGCGCTCTGTTCGGCGGCCAGGGCCTGGGCTGCCCAGGGCATCCAGCAGGCCAGCAGGAAAGTCGCTCGCCAGTTCATGGCCCGTTCCTCATTGATTTGGCAGGCCCCTTGCGGGTGCGGGTTTTACCCGCGAAGAACACCATGCGGTGTGTCGTCATCACTCCTCGACATGCACGCTGTCCAGGTAGGTGCGCACTGCCCAGAGGGCTTCCTGGCTCAGGTAATCGGCCATCTTCGGCATGTACACCCGGCCGTCACGAACCGCGCCGTGGCGCACCCGCTCGACGAACCATTCATCCCCAGCCTCGCCGGCATCGAGCATGCGCAAGTCCGGGGCGATACCACCGGACTTGGCTTCCAGGCCATGGCAGGCGGCACAGTTCTGGTTGTAGGCCGAGGCACCGATTTCCACGGCCTTGTCGTGCTCGGCGGAGGTGCGATACGGGTTGACTGCCGCCCAGCCGTCGCCATCCAGGGTTACCCCAGCGTCCTTGATCGGGGTCAGGCCCTGGGTTTCCACCGCCTGGGGCACCACGTTGCCATGGGCCCAGGCCGTGCCGCTCAGCAAGGCAGCGGCCAGCAGCCCGGTGGCGAGCAAGACGTTGCGTTTTTTTGTCATTGTTATGCCCTCACGATTGCACGCAAAGCCTCAACCACAGAGGCCGTGCCACCATCTTAGGAACAGCCCGCAAGTCACCGAATGCTGCTTTGGTGGCCAGGCCGTACTCCCTTGGTAGTAGGGCTTGTGGTGAAAGGCCAAATGAGGTGCCCCACGGGAACTTTTCCCCGCAAGGGCGGGAATTTTTCCGTATCCCCCGACAGCCGCCCCACCCCACCCTGTGCAGGCCAAAACCTCCACAGGGAACTGCAACCATGACAATAAGATCGCTACCCGCCCTTTCCCCTCTGGCCCTGAGCGTGCGGGTCTTGCTGCTGGCCGGTAGCCTGGCCCTGGGCAATGTGGCCACGGCGGCTACTCCCCCGGCGGCACCTGCCAGCAAGAACGTAACCTGGGAAGACATCGCCAACGACCACCTGACCACCCAGGACGTGCTGCAGTACGGCATGGGCACCAACGCCCAACGCTGGAGCCCGCTGGCCCAGGTCAATGACCAGAACGTGTTCAAGCTGACCCCGGCCTGGTCCTATTCGTTCGGCGACGAGAAGCAGCGCGGCCAGGAGTCCCAGGCCATCGTCAGCGACGGCGTGGTCTACGTTACCGGCTCATACTCGCGGGTATTCGCCCTCGATGCCAAGACCGGCAAACGCCTGTGGACCTACAGCCACCGCCTGCCGGACAACATTCGCCCATGCTGCGACGTGGTCAACCGTGGGGCGGCGATCTACGGCGACAAGATCTACTTCGGCACCCTGGACGCCCGGGTCATCGCGCTGAACAAGCACACCGGCAAGGTGGTGTGGAACAAGAAGTTCGGCGACCACAGCGCCGGCTACACCATGACCGGCGCCCCAGTGCTGATCAAGGACAAGACCAGCGGCAAGGTGTTGCTGATCCATGGCAGCTCCGGTGATGAATTCGGTGTGGTCGGCCAGCTGTTCGCCCGCGACCCGGACACCGGTGAAGAAGTGTGGATGCGGCCCTTCGTCGAAGGCCACATGGGCCGCCTGAACGGCAAGGACAGTACGCCGACCGGTGACGTCAAGGCGCCTTCCTGGCCCAACGACCCTACCACCGAAACCGGCAAGGTCGAGGCCTGGAGCCACGGCGGCGGCGCACCCTGGCAGAGCGCCAGCTTCGATGCCGAGACCAACACCATCATCGTCGGCGCCGGCAACCCGGGCCCGTGGAATACTTGGGCGCGTACGTCCAAGGATGGCAACCCGCACGACTACGACAGCCTCTACACCTCGGGCCAGGTCGGCGTCGACCCGAGCACCGGTGAGGTGAAGTGGTTCTACCAGCACACGCCGAACGATGCCTGGGATTTCTCCGGCAACAACGAACTGGTGCTGTTCGACTACAAGGACAAGGACGGCAAAGTGGTCAAGGCCACCGGACATGCCGACCGCAACGGTTTCTTCTACGTGGTGGACCGCAACAACGGCAAGCTGCAGAACGCCTTCCCCTTCGTCGACAACATCACCTGGGCCAGCCATATCGACCTCAAGACCGGGCGCCCGGTGGAAAACCCCGGCCAGCGGCCAGCCAAACCACTGCCGGGCGAAACCAAGGGCAAACCGGTGGAGGTCTCGCCACCGTTCCTTGGCGGCAAGAACTGGAACCCCATGGCCTACAGCCAGGACACCGGCCTGTTCTACATCCCCGGCAACCAGTGGAAAGAGGAGTACTGGACCGAGGAAGTGAACTACAAGAAGGGCTCGGCCTACCTGGGCATGGGCTTCCGTATCAAGCGCATGTACGACGACCACGTTGGCACCTTGCGCGCCATGGACCCGACTACCGGCAAGCTGGTCTGGGAGCACAAGGAGCACCTGCCACTGTGGGCCGGTGTACTGGCGACCAAGGGCAACCTGGTATTCACCGGCACGGGTGACGGCTTCTTCAAGGCCTTCGACGCCAAGACGGGCAAGGAACTGTGGAAGTTCCAGACCGGCAGCGGCATCGTCTCGCCGCCGATCACCTGGGAACAGGACGGCGAGCAGTACATCGGCGTGACCGTGGGCTACGGCGGCGCCGTGCCGCTGTGGGGCGGCGACATGGCCGAGCTAACCAAGCCGGTGGCCCAGGGCGGCTCGTTCTGGGTGTTCAAGATCCCGAGCTGGGATAACAAGACCGCACAGCGTTGACCACCTGCGGGGAGCGGCTTGCCCCTCCCCGCAACTGCACTCCTTTCGCCAAGAGCCTTTCGCCATGAACTACCTGCCATTTGCCCTGCTGTTGGCCCTTGCCCCTGCCCTGGCCGTGAGCGCCGACGACGATGGCAACGATGCCCCCTTGACCGTAAACGGCTGCGTGATCGCCGAAGCCAGCCAGTGCCCAGGGGCCAACCTGCGCGGCGCCAACCTGGCCAACCAGGACCTGCGCAAGATGAACCTGGCCGGCGCCGACCTGCGCGATGCCGACCTGCGCCACGCCAGGCTGGACCTGGCCAACCTGGAGAAAGCCCGCCTGCAGGGCGCCAACCTGACCCGTGCCAGCTTGCAGCAGAGCAACCTGCGCCTGGCAGACCTGAGCAATAGCAGGCTCATGGCCATTCAAGGCTGGGGCCTGTTCGCCCAGGGTGCACAGTTTGAAAATGCCGACCTCAGCGCAGCCTACTTGCAGTTCGCCAGGCTTTCCGGGGCGAAGATGCATGGGGCCAACCTGCGAGCGGCAGACCTGGAAATGGCTTGGCTGAGCAAGACCGACCTGCAAGGCGCCAACCTTGGCGATGCCAATCTGCAGGAGGCCAAGTTTGGCCAGAGCAACCTGGCGCATGCCGATTTGCGAGGGGCACGCCGGCACTATGGAAATTTTCAGGACGCCAACATGGAGGGGTGCATGGGGTGCCCTGAGACCTGGGACAATTGAACAGCTACATCCAACCGGCACAGGCCGCCCTCATAGAACAACACATGACTTATTGATTCAGCAGGGTCTCTGTGGGAGCGGGTTTACCCGCGAACACCGGCAAAGCCGGTGCCAACCACCGCGTTGCTTGCTTCGCGGGTAAACCCGCTCCCACAATGGCCCCTTGTTCCCTGCGCGACAGCGCAGCTCATAGGGCTAGGTGATCTCCTACAAGGCCTGTGCCCATCGATCACGATCACCCCGCCACCCTCACCACGCCCAGATCGATCCCCAGGTGCACCAGCTCGGCATGCGAGCTGACCTGCAACTTGCTCTTGAGCAAAGTCAGGTGGTTGGACACAGTCTTGGCACTAATGCATAGCTGCTCGGCAATCGCCCGCACCGGGGTGCCCTTGGCCAGCATCACGAAGATCTCCAGCTCACGCTGGGTCATGCGCTGCAAGCGTGGGTCGCTGGCGCTTTGTTGCGACGTGCAGGCCAGCTGGGTGGCCAGGGGCTGTTCGATATAGGCATGCCCGGCCAACACCCGATGCACCGCCTCGATCAACACCTCGGGCGCCGAGTTCTTGGTCAAGTAACCCGAGGCCCCTGCTTCCAGCGCCTGGCGCACCAAGGGCAGTTCGTCGTGCATGCTGAAAAACAGCACCCGCAGCTGTGGCAGGCGCTGGCGCAGCCGGCGGGTGGCTTCCAGGCCACTGATACCGGGTAGGCCGAAGTCCATGATCACCAGGTTCGGCACTTGCTCCTGAACCCGGACCAAGGCCTCTTCGCCACTGGCGGCTTCGCGCACCTGCATCGCCGGCAGCACCGCCCGCAGCAGGCTGGCGTAACCCTGACGGACCACAGCGTGGTCATCGACCAATACGATATTCATCACACCTCCAGGGGAATGTTCAGCGCCAGCGCCCAACCGCCACCCGGGCGGCTGAGGATACGCAGTTCGCCCCCCAGGCTGCGGGCGCGCTCGGCCATCGAGTGCAGCCCCACCCCGGGGCGCTGGGGCTGGCTCGCGCCGCAGCCGTTGTCACGAATCAGCAGGCGCAAGCCTTTGGCGCTGCGTTGCAGGCGTACCCGCACCTGGCTGGCGTCGGCATGCCGGGCGACATTGGTCAACGCCTCCTGCAGCAACCGATACAAGTGCGTCCTGCTCGCCCCAGGCAGCAGCGGCAGGTGCTCGCCAACCCGCAGGCGGCAATCGATGCCCTGGCTGGCCTGCCATTGGCTCACCAGCAGGCCGAAGGCTTCGGCCAGCGGCAGGTGTTGCAAGGCCACCGGATACAGGTCGTGTACCAGGGCGCGAAAGCCCTGCTGCAGGCGCTCGCAATTGAGCGCAAGGGCCCGCGCCGTCTGCTCCACCACGGTGGGCTGGTCGGCTACCATGCGCAGCAGGCAGACCTGGGCACGGATCCCCGCCAGGTATTGCCCGAGGTCGTCGTGCAGGGTCTGCGCCAAGTGGGTGCGTTCCTGTTCCTGCACCGCCAGCAGGGCCTGGGTCAGTTGGGCATTGTCGGCCTGGGCCTGCTCCAGCGTCGCGGCCATGCGGTTGAAATGCTCCGCCAACTGGCGCGCCTCCGGCAGGCCGGCTTCGCGCAGGCGCGCGGTCAATTGCCCGCCCGAGACCTGGCGTAAGGCCTGCAGTAGCTCATCCAACAAGCCCATGCCGCGCCGCACCGCCCAGCGGATGGTCAGCAGGCTCAACGACAAGGCCAGGCCGCACACACTCAGCAACTGCTGCAGGGCATCCCGCACGTCAGCGACTGCATCCCGCGTATCCACGGCAATCAACACCCGGCGCCCGTCACTCAGGTCCAGCAGGCGGCTGCTGTTGTGGCGCTCGCCGAACAGCTGGCGGCCCAGCCAGGCGTCCAGGCCTGCCTGCGCTGGTATCCTCGCCGCTTCATCCGCCGCCAGCCAATGCACCCGCACATGGCGCAAGCTCTGGGTCAGCCGCGGTTGCAGGCTGGCCGGGTCGCGCACGGCGGTGTCGCTGAGGTACTCCACCACCGCTTCAGTGGCCTGCAATTCACGCTCGACATCGGCCACCGCCTGGTGCAACAGCAAGCCGGCACAGGCCAGCGTCACCAGGGCGAAGCAAAACGTGACCCAGAGGTTGATACGCCAAAGGGCCGACAGGTCGATGAGGCGCATGGGGCAGTTCTCCTCAGGGTTGCAGCCGCCAGGGTCAAGGGCGGTAGCCCATCGTAAGACCGAGGCTCCCGTGGTGAATTACTACCTTGGTACCGGCCGAGCGCTACTTTCTGCATATTTCCCCCTTCGCGGTGGGCTTCCCATGCTGGCGCCATCTGTCGTGTGACGCCTTGGCTTCCCTTCTCAATCCCGTCCGTCTACTACTTTGGTACTGCCTTTGCTGTCTATCGTCGCATTCACAAAGCACCGCCGCCGGCATGTAATGGGCCTATAACAAAAAGGATAAATCCCATGCCACATGCCGTGCCCAGGCTGCCGCACCCTTTGCTGGTGGCCCTTTCACTGAGTCTGTCGCTGGGCGTCGCCCAAGCCGACACCACACCGCTGTTTTCCGCCCAAGGCTACCGCAGCGCCCTCTATCGCAGCCCGACACCGCCCCAGGTCGATGGCGCCCGGGTCATCGACACGGCCGCGCTGCAAGACTTGCTGGGCCAGACACCCAGGCCGGTGCTGATCGACGTCTATCGTCGGCAATGGCTGAAAGGCCGCTTCATCGAAGAGCAACCCCACGCCAACCTCCCTGGCAGCCTCTGGCTGGCCAATACCGGCGACGGCGAGCTGAGCCCGGCCTGGCAGGATTACTTGGTGCGCAACCTGCAAAAAGCCACCGCCGGGCGCACGGACCAACCGCTGGTCTTTTACTGCCGCGCCGATTGCTGGTTAAGCTGGAACGCGGTAAAACGCGCGGCGACCCTGGGCTATAAGAATCTGTATTGGTACCGCGACGGCCTGGACGCCTGGCAGGAGGCCAACCTGCCGCTTCAGCCGGCACAGCCCGAGCCCTTTCCCTGAAGTGACCGCCGGCGTGCGCTAGCCCTGCCCCATCCAACAAGAACGAGGTGAAAAGGCCATGTACAAAATTCTGATTGCCGACGATCACCCACTGTTTCGCGAAGCCATCCACAATGTCATCAGCGATGGTTTCCCCGGCAGCGAAGTCATGGAAACTGCCGACCTGGACAGCGCCCTGGCATTGACCCAGGCGCATGACGACCTCGACCTGATCCTGCTCGACCTGAACATGCCCGGCATGCATGGCCTCAATGGCCTGATCACACTGCGCAACGAGGCACCGACCACGCCGGTGGTGATCGTCTCGGCCGAGCAGGAAAAGCAGATCGTGCTGCAGGCCATCACCTACGGCGCCGTGGGCTTCATCACCAAGTCCTCGCCGCGCTCGCAGATGATCGAGGCGATCGAGCAAATCCTCAACGGCAATGTCTACCTGCCGCCCGACATCATTCGCGCTCAGAAGAGCAGCACCAGCCGGCGCCTGAACGATGCCCCGAGCTTCCCGCCCGAGATGCTGCAAGCCCTGACCCGCAAGCAACTGCTGGTACTCGAACGCATGGCCAAGGGCGAATCGAACAAGCAGATCGCCTACACCCTGGATATCGCCGAAACCACGGTCAAGGCCCATGTTTCGGCGATCCTGCGCAAACTCAACGTGCACAACCGGGTACAGGCGATCCTCAGTGCCGGCGATATCGATTTTGCCGACTACCTGCGCCGCTGAAGGGGTTGTGCCTCGCGGCCGGCCAGCAGGTGGCTCATCGCAGTCTTGAGTTTCATCGGCCGTACCGGTTTGTGCATCAGGGTATGGCCCAACTCGCGGATTTGCTGCTTGAGTTCGTTGCTGTAGTTGGCGGTGATCATCAACACCGGTATTGGCAGGGCGCGACGGGCATTGATTCGCGCCACCGCATCGACGCCATTGCAGTCGTTGTCCAGGTGATAGTCAGCGATCAGCAGGTCAGCCTTGGCGTGGTAGTTGTCCACCTGCCGCGCCAGGTCTTCCTCCGACAGCGCGGTGACCACCCGGCAACCCCAGCCTTCCAGCAATGTGCGCATGCCGGAGCAAATCGCCGCATCGTTGTCCAGTACCCACACCCGTGCCCCGCGCAGGCGCTCGAGCAGCGGTTCGCAGATCGCCTGGCACGGCTGGGCTTTGGGCGCGGTTGCGCTCAGCGGTACTTCGACGGCGAACACCGAACCTTTGCCCGGCCATGAACGCACGCGAATCCGGTGGCCGAGGATGCCGCTGATCTTTTCCACGATCGCCAGGCCCAGGCCCAACCCACGGTCCTGGTCCGGACGCTGTACATCACCACGCTTGAACTCCTGGAAAATCTCTTCAAGGCGCTCTTCGGCAATGCCGACGCCGCTGTCCCACACTTCGATCCGCAGGCAGCCGCGCTGGCGCCGACAGCCCAGCACCACACGGCCGCTGCGGGTGTAGCGGATGGCATTGCTGAGCAGGTTGCGCAGAATCCGCGCCAGCAGCTGAATGTCACTGCGCACCACTGCAGAACAGCCCACGAAGTGCAGCTCCAGCCCCTCGCTGCGCGCCATCTGGGCGTATTCGGCGGCGAGGTTGTCCATCAGTTCGCTGAGGACGAAGGGCGCGACATCGGCCTTGATCACCCCGGCGTCGAGCTTGGAAATATCCACCAGGGTGCCTAACAAATTCTCCACGTCCTCCAGAGAGTTGCTGACATTACGCACCAGGTGAGCACTGTTTTGCGGCTCGCGCAGTTCGAGCAAGGCGCTGGTGAACAGCCGTGCCGCGTTCAGCGGTTGCAACAGGTCATGGCTGACTGCGGCGAGGAACTTGGTTTTCGACAGGTTGGCTTGCTCGGCCTCGCGCTTGGCCTCGCGCAGGCGTGATTCGACCCGGCTGCGCTCATCGATCTCGCGCAGCAGTTGCTCGTTGAGGTTGGTCAGTTCAGCGGTGCGCTCGCGTACCCGTTGCTCCAGGTGCTGATAGGCCTGGTGCAGCGCCTGCGCGGTATTACGGCGCTCGGTGATGTCACGGATCAGCACGAAGATGCCCACCACTTCGCCGTTGGCCAGGCGGTTCGGTACATAGGAGCGCAGCATGTAGCGCTCCTGACCGTTGCTGTTGGTTTCGGCAAACTCGAAGGTCACGCTCTCCCCCGCCAATGCCCGCGCCACGTAGGTTTCCAGGCGCTGGTAGTGCTGCTCGCTGTGGGCCTCGCGCAGGCTCTGGCCAAGCATCACGCCGTGCGGCCAGCAATACCATTGTTCGTAAACCTTGTTGGTGAACTCGTAGACCAGATCGGCGTTCAAGTAAGCGATCAGCGCCGGGACATTGTCGGTAATCAGGCGAATCTGGTGCTGGTGGGCAGTCTCGGCCCGCTGCCGGGCCTCACTGAGCAAGTGGTTGACGGCCTTGAGCTCAGCCATGGCCTGGTTCAGGGCATCTGTGCGTTCACGCACCTGCTCGGCCAGCACCACCGAATGCTGGAACGCCGCATAGGGGTCGTTGCCTCGCGTTACACCAGATTCGACACGTTCGATCAGCGCGCCATTGATCCGCTGCAGCTTGTGGTTTTCGCGCTGCAGCCGGGCGACCTGGGCCTGCAGTTCAGCGACTGACTGGAGGCCGGCTGCGGGCAATGGCGACCCCAGTGAAGGTCTGGTTGATGTGCATGCCATTGAACTGTTCTCCATAGGTGTTGAACCCCATCACCCACTGCTCCCGCAGGAACGCACCGACCTGCTCCAGGCTGTGCTGGCCTTCCAGCTCCAGGCGCCGCAGGAAACAGTCGCAACCGATGGTCAGCAGCAGCGGGCCAAGGCGCCGGTGCAGCCCGTCGAACAGCTGATGCAGGTTCGGCAACAGCGGGCCTGGGGCCATGGCCGTGAGCACGATGCCGTTTTCCACCGCACAGTAGAAACTCAGGCTCAGGTCCGGGTGCACTTGTTGGATCGCCCGCACGTAATACTGATCGTGGATGCGAACGGCCAACGGGTGGGCGGCGAATACCCGGTGGTCGAGTTCGGCCACCGGCACGCCGATATGCCGCGCGTACTCCTCGGCAGCGGGCTCGGCATTCAGTTCGAAAACCCGACGCTGGGCGCTGTCGGCACCGGTGACCACCAGTTTTTCCTGGCGTGGCAGGATGTGGTGCGTGGTGAACACTTCGAAGTCGAGCCAGGTATTGACCAGCACCACCACTGCCGCGCCGTTGTGGAAGGTGCCGCCGAAGTACACATGGGTGCGGGTCAGGTAGTTGTCGTCGCCAGCCGAGCCGCCAAAATGCGGAATGTCCCCCAGGGCCGCGCTGAGGGCAGCCAGTACCATTTCCTCGCGGCTGGACAAGCCATCGAGCAGGGTCAGGGCAAAGCTGTGGCCCTTGATTGGCGCCAGGGTATTGCTGCGACAGTTGCCGACCAGCCGCTCGACCATCTGCTGCGCATCGATCAGGCTGAAGCGCTCCATTTCGTCGATCAGCTCGGTGGCGATGGAAAAGTGCCGATGATCGAACCCCACCGCCGTCACGCAATTGCGGCCGTAGCCCAGCGGGGTGATTTCGCCAGCGCTGGTGCAGCCCACCAGGCGAATGCCGCCAAAACCCTGCTCCAAGGCCTGGCCCAGCACCTGCAGGTCGTATTCGGCGGAGCAGAAGAACAGCACGAAGCCCAGGTGCGGGTGCAGCAAGTGCCGCGCCAGTTCCTGGGCTGCCAACCGGGCGTCGGTTGCCTGGGACATGGCGCTGACCACACCGTCGTTGTGAGCCTGCTGCATGGTGGTCTCCGGCGCGGGGCTGAGCGATGAGTGTACGAAGGGCGCCTCGGAGGACGAATGCTACTTGGGTAGCGGGTGGGCGGTTCCATGGGAGTAATGTTGCTCACTTGAAATTGCTGGGGCCGCTGTGCGGCCCTTTCGCGACACAAGGCCGCTCCCACAATGTCCGCGTACACCTCGTAATTTGGGTTTGCGCGGTCTATGTGGGAGCGGCCTTGTGTCGCGAAAGGGCTGCGCAGCAGCCCCAACGTCTTACCAGGTCAACACCGCCCCCACCGCGAAGGTATCGGTGTCTTCGTTCTGCGCACTGCTGTCATGCCCGTCGATGGAAAACTGGTTGTACTCGGCCACCAGCTTGAGGTTGTCGTTGACGTCATGGAACAGCGCCACGCCGCGGGTCTCGTAATCCGCACCACTGCCCACCGCGCCGTTACCATCGTCCTTGGTCTTGCCATAGGACAGCGCCACACGGTTCTTGCCGATCTTGTACGACCCCTGCAGCAGGTAGCCATCACTGTCGACATTACGCAAAACCGGCTCGCCGGCATTGTTGGTGAAGAACGGGTTGATGCCCTTGGCCTGGAACCCCGAGCCGGTCAGCGACAGCCCACCCATCTTGGCCTGCACGCCATAACCCACGCCTTTGGAGGTGACCGACTGCACCGCAGGGTCAGTGTTGTCGGAGGTCTGGTAGCTACCGTTGACCCAGCTGTAGATCTGCGCCCCGCCCAGGTCGAACTGGTAGGTGATCTCGCTTTCGGTGCGAGGGTTTTCCTGGTAGGCCTTGCCGGTTGGGCTACTGTCGTTGGTGTCCACCGGGTCCATGATGCCCACTGCCACCCGCAGGCCGTCCATCACCGGTGTACGGTAGGTGATCTGCGACGTGGGGAATGGGTACGGGTAACCGCTGCCGATGTTGCCGAACGACACCCCGCCCCCGTCCACCAGCCCCAGGGTATCGCTGACCTGGCCATAACCGGCCAGCAGTTCGTCGAGCAGGATGTTGGAACGGGCGAACAACCCGAAGTCCTTGCCGATCAGCACCTCGCCCCACTCGGGGTTGGCCACGGTGCCGTAGAACTGGCGCACGTCGATGGCAGTGTCAGTGCCATTGGTTTCGCTGTCGTTGATGGTGACCCAGAACGAGGCGCGCGCCCCGAGCTTCAGCTCATCCACCTGCTTACCCATGTTGAAGCCCAGGTAGTTGGGCAGAAACCCCATCTTCACCCGCGACTGGCGGCGATCGTACTGGTCGCCCGCGCGGTCGACATCGCTGTTGACGTAGAAGGCGTTGATATAGCCATCGGTGGAAAACGTCGTCTGGTCCTTGTCGTACAGCATGATCTCGGCCTCGGCGACAGCGCTCAGGCCCAGGCTCGAAAAGCTGACGATGGCAGCCGCCAGGAAACGAGGCGGCAGGTGCTTATTGTTGTTGTGCATGGCGCGCTCCAAAATCGGGGACTCGATGTCGGAGGCGATTATCAGAAGCTGGCGAACAGCCAGATATGCTGCCTTGGAGCGAGTTGGCAGGTGCTTTGGGCCGGTGAGCGAGGCGCGATGATTCGGACCCACGACCGGGTTACGCCCGGAAGCAACACTTCGGGCGTAAGCCTCAGGAGCAAGCAGGGATCAATACAGTCGCCCCGGCGGCGGAGTGGGTACTTTTCTTCAATACCGCCAGCTTGTCGAAGCCCGAGGATGAAGGCCTCCTCCAACCAGACGGACTCCCCCATGAGCCTTTCCCTGTCCATGGCCGCTTTTGCACTGGCGGCTTCGATCTCCCCCGGCCCGGTCAACATCGTTGCGTTGGGCAGCGGTGCCCGCCATGGCCTGCGCGCCAGCCTGGCGCATGTGGCCGGTGCCACGCTGGGCTTCTGCCTGCTGCTGGTACTGGTCGGGCTGGGCCTGCATCAATTGCTGCTGCGCTGGCCATTGCTGGGCGTGCTGTTGCACTGGGGCGGCGTGGTGTTTCTGCTGTACATGGCGTGGAAACTGGCAGCCGACAACGGACAACTGGCCAGCGGCGATGCCGCGCCAGCACCGTCGGCCTGGCACGGTGCAGCAATGCAATGGCTCAACCCCAAGGCCTGGTTGGCGGCGGTGGCCGGGATCGGCGCCTATACCGGCGGTGAACAGCACTTGCTATGGCTGTTTACCTGGATCTACGGGCCGATCTGCTTCATTTCAGTGGCCAGTTGGGCGTGGGCCGGGAGCGTTGTTCGTCAGTATCTGGGCAACCCACGGCACATGCGCCTGCTCAATCGGGGCCTGGCAGTGTTGCTGGTGGGCAGCGCGGTTTATCTGGTCATCTGACGTCGGCGTTGCGGTAATGCCCCGGTGTTGCGGCCAAATGCTGTTTGAATGCCCGCTGCAGGTGCGCCTGGTCGGCAAACCCGGCCTCCTGCGCCACCTCGGCAATCGCCCGGCCTTGGCGCAACTGCGCGCGGGCCAGTTGCACGCGTTGGTCGAGCAGATAGCCATGCGGCGTCAGGCCGAAACGTTGGCGGAACGCACGAATCAGGTAGGAACGCGACAGGCCGCAGGCCGCGCAGATATCCTCCAGGCTCAGCGGGTCGCTGCGATGGGCGCGGATGAAAGCCGCCGCCGCGTCCAGCCGCGGGTTGCCCTCGCCGCCCACACTGGCATTGCCGCCAAGCAAGCCTGGCAATGCACTGAACAGGGCAGCCAGGCGGGCTTCACGATCCGCCAGGCGGGCATCGAACAGGTCGGCAGAGGCCTGTAACAGCCGCCAATACAAGACCGCTGAAGTGCTCCAGGTCTGTGCCGGCAAGGCAAACCCCAACGCCTGCAGCCACGGCCAGTCGACGAACAGCATCAGGTACGACCACGGCTCCCCAGCAATGGGGTTGCAGGCATGTACCACGCCCGGGTTCATCAACACCGTGGTACCCGCCGCCACCTCGATGCGCTGGTCGCCGTTCAGGTAGGTGCTGCGCCCTGCGGTGATCACCCCGATGGAAAAGCTCTCGTGGGAATGTGCGGCGTAGCACACCTGGCGGCCATCCCCTACCCGCCGGGCTTCGATGAAAGGCAACGCAGGGTCGCGCCAGAACCGTGATACCTCGATCATCCCTAGCCCCGCTGGCTGCTACTGCGATGTGCCCAGATACTACACGCTTATCACGGCAACAGGTCAGTTGCACATGACCCTTTCCATACTGGGCGGCGACTGCAGGTTGGCATAACGGCTACGCAAGGTTTCCATGAACGACTCACCCGCAGCGTCGCCACCATAGAGGTAGATCTTGTGCAGGCCGCCAAACACCATTTCGTGGTAGCGGCTGGCAACTTCCTCATCGCTCGGCCCCTCGGGCAGCCCCAGGTGCAGCGTGAGCTTGTCGCCTTCCATCGCGAACATCGGTGTGTCCCAGAGAAACTTCGCCGTGCCGGTCTTGGGCAAGCGGACAAACAGGTAGGCATGATTGCCCAGCGAATCGATATCGCCACCGCGGCGGCGCTTCCATTTCAACAAGCCGTCGTCCGGCCGTGCCAGGCACAGGCCGATGTCGTAGTAGTCGTAGCCCTGCTCCAGTGCCCATTCAAGGGCCATGAAGGTGGTGATCGAATTCACCTCGCGCAACTTCCTGGCATCGCTGAACACCGCCTCGCAATAGCCGAAACGCAAGGTGCTCCAGTAACGCTTGCCGCCACGTGCCACTTCGCAGCCAAGGTGGCAGCCGATGACCTCGTCGCCCAAGGTGATCAAGTCGAGCCGGCCGACGCCCTTGGCGATGCGAAATACCTCATCCGTAGGGAATTGCGCGGCGTGGATGCCCTGCCGGGCACTGGCATAGGGGCGCAGCAGGTCGCGGTCAGCCATGGCGATCTCGTCGTCCGACAGGGTCTGACGCATCTGGTACAGCGGGCGGCTCTTGCGAATGCTGCGCCGCAGTTCGCTGTCGTAGCGCGCGGTGATGTCCTCCAGCGCGCGCCCCAGTGGCACTACGGCGCTGAGGTAGTGCGGCACCGACAAGGCACCGGAAGTCGGCATTTCGCTGACCAGCACCACGTGGTTGGCAGCCACCGTGGCATTTGCGCTGTCAACGATCGACGCACTACCCTGGCCCTTGCCGGCAATCAGCAGTTTGGCCATTTCCCGTTGTTGCTTCCTGCCGACATAGACGATCTCGTAGGGGCTCTCCTGCTGCAACCGAAACCGGGCAACTTCCCAGCGCCAGAAACAGGCACGCGCCATCACTTCACGCACGTTGTTGGCCAGATGTCTCAATTCGTAGCGCAGGGAGGGCGATATGAACCTTCGCGCCACTGCCGTCAAGGTCGCTTTCATTTCTTCTTCGTCGTCCTTTGAAGTGCCCAGGGCCTATCGGAGAAAGACAATAATTCAGAAAAACGCTTAACAATCTGATAGTTACGGGTTAGCCCCTAACCCCTACTCCACATTCAGTAACAATTTAAGATGGCCGAAAACAGTTTGGCAAGCGGCACTCTGCGTGGATTTGCATGAAGTTTGCTGGCGTCAAATTTCCTCCATGAAATGCCCGCAACAGCAGAACTTCGCTATAAGCGTGCCGACACCGGGTGATATCCCATTACCACCTTGCTATAGAGCAATACCGTCCGATAGTTCGCTGCAAAAAAGCAGCATCGTGGTAGCCGCCTTCACAGACAGGCGCAGCCCATCCGCGTGAACCACACTGGTGTTTTTCCCATAGCCGGTGCATGCTCATATGCTGAAGCGATTCACTAGGCTCGAAACCCACCCAGCAATGTGAGGTGCAGTACCCATGGACCGTCTGCTCGATTCACTCTTCCCCAGCGCCGAGAACATCCCGGAAACCTGGCGCCTGGAAGCCCCTCTGGAACAACGCGACTACCTGGTGAATGGTGAGCTCAGGCGCTGGGACGGCCCCCTGGCCACGGTGCGCAGCCCGGTCTGGCTCAAGGAAGGTACCGATGAGCACCAGGTGGTGCTGGGCAGCGCCCCGCTGCTCGATGCCGACACCGCGCTCACCGCCCTCGATGCCGCCGTGCAGGCCTACGACAAAGGCCGCGGCGCCTGGCCGACCATGCGTGTGGCCGAACGCATCCAGCACGTCGAAGCTTTCCTCGCGCGCATGCGCGAGCAACGCCAGGCCGTGGTCAAGCTGCTGATGTGGGAAATCGGCAAGAACCTCAAGGATTCGGAAAAGGAATTCGACCGCACCTGCGACTACATCGTCGACACCATCAATGCCCTCAAGGACCTCGACCGCCGCTCCAGCCGCTTCGAGCTCGAACAGGGCACGCTAGGCCAGATCCGCCGTGCGCCACTGGGCGTGGCGCTATGCATGGGGCCGTACAACTATCCACTGAACGAAACCTTCACCACGTTGATCCCGGCGCTGATCATGGGCAACACCGTGGTGTTCAAGCCGGCCAAGTTCGGCGTGCTGCTGATTCGTCCCTTGCTCGAAGCGTTCCGCGACAGCTTCCCGCCGGGGGTGATCAACGTCATCTATGGCCGTGGCCGGGAAACGGTGAGCGCGCTGATGGCCAGCGGCAAGGTCGATGTGTTCGCCTTCATCGGCACGCACAAGGCCGCCAGCGATCTGAAAAAGCTGCACCCACGCCCACACCGCCTGCGCGCCGTACTGGGCCTGGACGCCAAGAACCCAGGCATCGTGCTGCCCCAGGTGGACCTCGACAACGCTGTCGAAGAGGCAGTCACCGGAGCACTGTCGTTCAATGGCCAACGCTGCACGGCGCTGAAGATCCTGTTCGTCCACGAAGACGTGGTCGAAGCCTTCCTCGACAAGTTCCAGCGCAAGCTGGCCGCGCTCAAGCCCGGCATGCCATGGGAGCCTGGCGTGGCGCTGACACCGCTGCCCGAGCCCGGCAAGGTCGACTACCTCGATGGCCTGGTCGCCGATGCCACGGCCAAGGGCGCGCGGGTGCTCAATGAAGGTGGCGGGCACAGCCGCGGCTCGTTCTTCTATCCCGCCGTGCTGTACCCGGTGAACCACGACATGCGCGTGTACCACGAAGAACAGTTCGGCCCGTTGGTACCGGTGGTGCCCTACCGCGACCTGCAGACGGTGATCGATTATGTACTGGACTCCGACTACGGCCAGCAGCTGAGCCTGTTCGGCAACGACCCGGCGACCATCGGCAGCCTGGTCGACATCTTCGCCAACCAGGTCGGGCGTATCAACATCAATGCGCAATGCCAGCGCGGCCCGGACACCTACCCGTTCAACGGCCGCAAGAACAGCGCCGAAGGTACCCTGTCGGTGCATGACGCCCTGCGCGTGTTCTCGATCCGTACCCTGGTCGCCACCCGCTTCCAGGAAGCCAACAAGCAGTTGATCAGTGAAATCATCCGCAACCGCCAGTCGAGCTTCCTGACCACCGACTATATCTTCTGACTGTCGCGCTTATAGAGAATCGGTCTAGCGTCACTGTCGATTTTCCGTCTGTGCAAACGACTCCAAGCAACAGGGCGCCGACCGGCGCCCACTGCAAAGGAGAGTCGAACATGGCAGCCAGACCCATCCCCGAAGGCCAGCACAGCATCACCCCCTACCTGGCCATCAACGACGCCGCCAAGGCCATCGAGTTCTACAAGAAGGCTTTCGGTGCCGTCGAGATGTTCCGCCTCGACGCACCCGACGGTCGCGTGGGCCATGCCGAACTGAAGATCGGTGATTCCTCGCTGATGCTCGGCGACCCCTGCGACATGGAAGGCGGCCTCACCGCCAGCCAGAAGCTCAGCGGCGCAGGCGTAGGCCTGCACCTGTACGTTGAAGACTGCGACAAGGTCTACGCCCAGGCCCTGGCCGCCGGCGGCACCCAGTTGCGCCCCTTGACCGACCAGTTCTACGGCGACCGTAGCGGCACCCTGAAAGACCCGTTCGGCAATATCTGGTTCGTCTCCACCCACAAGGAGGACCTCACCCCTGACGAAATCCGCGCCCGCGCCGCGAAGATGTTCGCTGGCAACTGAGCGGCAAGTTGAAAGCGGCGCGACTTTGCTTGAAGCTTGAGGCTCGTAGCTTGGAGCTGCTTCATGCGAATCATCGACAAAACCGCCGCCCAGGTGCGCAGCCTGACCCCCGCCGAAGAGGAGCTGCTGGTCGGCTTTGCCACCGGCAGCCTCGCCGGGCCACGCCTGCTGCAGGCCAACCAATTGCTGATGAAGGTGCGCAGCGCCAACCAGTGGCTGGCCTGCGACTGCCGCAACGACGCCTTGCCGGTGCTCAATGTCACCCTCAATGGCAACACCGGCACGCTGTTCCTCAAGAACAACCCGGGCACCGCCGACCACGCGCCCGGCTGCCCGTTCACCAAGGACGAGCGGGAAGCCGCCGAACAGGACAACGACCCCGCGCCCCCTGCGGCCTGGCTGCCGCCCGACACGCCCTTGCGCCTGATCGGCGACTTTCGCAGTGGCACCGCCAGTGCCGGCGGCGAAGGCAACGAGCGGCGCGAGCAGCAGCGCCTGCTGTCACTGCTGCTGACCTGGATCGAAACCAGCGGCCTGAACCTGTACGCCACGCACCTGAAGAAGGACCTGACCGGGCAGTTTGCCGAACTGCGCAGCGTGGCCAGCCGCTACCCGCTGCTGGAACGGGTCCCCGCCAGCAACTACCTGGAAACCCGCCTGGACATGAAGCACATGATGATGCTCAAGTCCCGCCTGCGCGAAGCCAAGGTATTCGGCAACCACCGCCGCCATGGCCTGCTGCTCGACTGCGTGGACCAGATCAAGGGGCGCAAGCTGTTCAACAACCGCAGTGAAGACGGCTTCGACTTCCAGGGGCACCACCTGTACTGGGGCGGCAACCGCACCACCGGGCCGCTGCTCGCGTTGGCGCTGTACTCACCGACCAGCGCCGGCAGCCATTACTACGAACTGATTCACGTGGCCAGCGTGCCGGTGCTGTCACGCGCCCACCTGTTCCCGGTGTATCGCGACGAGGAACGCGAGCCGCTCAAGGCCCTGGTGTCACTGGTCGACTGGATGGCCAGCAAGGGCGTGAAGGTGCAGATGCGCCGGCCAGTGATCGGCGGCCAGGTGATGGATGAACTGGTGATGACCTCGGACCAGGACCGGGTCCTGTCGGTGTCGCTGCTGGAGCAGCCCATAGGGCCCGAACCGGATGCCGAGAACTTCAAGCGCTATGCCGACTTCAAGAGCCTGGAAACCTTCCGCAAATTCGTCGCCGGCTTCTTCATGCGCGAACGCTGAAAACTTTTTTACCAGCTACGCAGAACCTGTGGGAGCGGCTTTAGCCGCGAACACCGGCAAAGCCGGTGCCATTCACCGCGCTGGATTCTTCGCGGGCACGCCCGCTCCCACAGGTACTGTGCAGGTTTCTGGCTAACGCTATACCTGTCAGCCCAGAAACAGCTTGTACGCCGGGTTGTCGGTCTCATCCCAATACCGGTACCCCATCTCATCCAGCGCCAACGGCAACCCTGCCAGTTCATCCCCCGGCACCTCCAACGCCGCGAACACCCGGGCCTCCGCCGCCCCATGATTGCGGTAATGGAACAGGCTGATGTTCCAACGCTTGCCCAAGCGCTCCAGGAAACCCAGCAGCGCCCCTGGGCGCTCGGGGAACTCGAAGCGCAGCACCCGCTCATCGGCGCCAGGCGCCGCATGGCCACCCACGGTATGGCGCACATGCAGCTTGGCCAGTTCGTTATCGGTCAGGTCCAGCACGCTATAGCCCTGCTCGCGCAGGCCAGCCAGCAACTGCTCGCGCGGATCATGCAGCGGGTGGGTCTGCACCCCCACGAACAGACGCGCCTCCTTGCCGGGGTAATAACGGTAGTTGAACTCGGTGATCTGCCGCTTGCCCAGCGCCTGGCAGAAGGCGCGGAAGCTGCCGGGCTGTTCCGGGATGGTGACGGCGATGATCGCCTCGCGCTGCTCGCCCAGTTCGGCCCGCTCGGCCACATGGCGCAGGCGGTCGAAGTTGACGTTGGCCCCGGAGTCGATGGCCACCAGGGTCTGCCCCTGCACGCCGTCGCGCGCCACGTACTTCTTGATCCCGGCCACGGCCAAGGCGCCGGACGGCTCGGTGATCGAGCGGGTGTCATCGTAGATGTCCTTGATCGCCGCGCACAGCTCGTCGCTGCTCACCGTCACCACCTCGTCGACGAAGTGCCGGCACAGCTCGAAGCAATGGGCGCCGATCTGCGCCACCGCCACACCATCGGCGAAGGTGCCGACCTGCGGCAGGATCACCCGCTCGCCGGCAGCCATGGCGGATTGCAGGCAATTGGAGTCCTCTGGCTCGACACCGATCACCTTCACCTCAGGGCGCAGGTACTTCACGTAGGCGGCAATGCCGGCGATCAGCCCACCACCGCCCACCGGCACGAAGATGGCGTCCAGCGCACCTGGGCGCTGACGGAGGATTTCCATGGCCACGGTGCCCTGCCCGGCGATCACGTCCGGGTCGTCGAACGGCGGCACGAAGGTAGCGCCGTCACTGTCGGCCAGCTTCAGCGCGTGGGCCAGGGCATGCGGGAAGCTCTCGCCATGCAGCACCACATGCCCGCCCCGCGAACGTACCCCTTCCACTTTCAGCGACGGTGTGGTGGTCGGCATGACGATGGTGGCCTTCATACCCAGGTGCGATGCTGCCAGGGCCACGCCCTGGGCGTGGTTACCCGCCGATGCGGTAATCACCCCGCGCTCGCGTTGCGCGACACTCAGGCGTGACAGGCGGGTATAGGCACCACGGATCTTGAACGAGAAGGTAGGCTGCAAATCTTCACGCTTGAGCAATACCTGGTTGCCCAGGCTGGCAGACAATGCAGGCGCAGCTTGCAGCGGCGTTTCGATGGCCAGGTCGTACACCGGGGCAGCAAGAATGCGCCGCACCTGCTCCGACAGCAGTTGCTGGGGGGTGACGGGGGTACGTAGGCTGGCGCTGAAACTGGTCATCGATGACTCCTTGGCTGTTTTCACGTTGCCCAGGAGTCAGAGAGAAGAAACCCGCCTCCAGGGCGGGTTCGGTGCACGTACGCGCTAGCCCGCCAAGCTGATAATGGCGGTAATAATAATGGCGTTCACGTGCGGGAAAGTATTCATGGGATGGCAACTTAGCCTGCCGCACCTTGGTAAGTCAACACTTGACCTGCTGCGCCGACAACGGCACATCGAACACCTTGTCGAAGCCCCACTGGAAGACAAAGGCGTAGACGAAGAAGAACACGAACAACGCCAGGTTGGTCAGCAGCGCCGCCCACAGGCTCACGTCCAGCCAGTACGCCACCAGCGGCAGCAGGATCAGCACCAGCCCGCCCTCGAAGCCCAGTGCATGCAGCAGGCGCCGCAGCAAGGTGCGCTCACGCTGGCGCTGGCGGGCTTCCCAGCGCTCGAACGCCCAGTTGTAAGCCATGTTCCAGCTCATCGCGATGCCCGACATCAGCACCGACAGCACGGTCGACTGCGCCATGCCGGCACCGAACGCCAGCTCCAGCGCAGGCGCCACGCAGGCGACAGCGATGGCTTCGTAAAGAATGGCCTGGACGATCTTGCGTGCCTTGCCTTGCATGTTCAGCTCCGTGGGTAAACGACCTGTAAAACTACAAGAAGTTGCCCACAAGAAAAACCCTGAAATTTGGACAACCCCGTGTTCGGCTGCTTGTATCTATCCAGTACAAACGGCGACATGTCGTACAACTTCGTCCAAGGAGTCGAACGGGGATAAAGACGATGGCCCATTGCGCCTTACCGGTGGTCGGCACATGAACCTGGTATTCATCGATTTTCTCACCTACGTACTGTTCGGCCTGAAGATCCTCGCGATCATCCTGGCCTCGCTGATGTTCCTGCTGGGCCTGGATGACCTGTTCATCGACCTGTGCTACTGGGGGCGCAAGCTGATCCGGCGCTTTCGTATCTACGACAAGTTCGAGAAGGCCGACGAAAAACGCCTGTTCGAAGTACCGGAAAAACCGTGGCCATCATGGTCCCGGCCTGGAACGAAGTGGGCGTGGTAGGTGAGATGGCGCGCCTGGCGGCCTCGACCATCGATTACGAGAACTACCAGATCTTCGTCGGCACCTACCCCAACGACCCGCAAACCCAGGCCGACGTCGATGCGGTATGCCTGCACTACCCCAACGTGCACAAGGTGGTGTGCGCCCGCCCCGGCCCCACCAGCAAGGCCGACTGCCTGAACAACATCATCGACGCGCTGCTGCGTTTCCAGCAGGACGCCGGCATCGAGTTCGCCGGCTTCATCCTGCACGACGCCGAAGACGTGATCTCGCCCATGGAGTTGCGCCTGTTCAACTACCTGCTGCCGAACAAGGACATGATCCAGATCCCGGTGTACCCCTACGCACCGGAGTGGAAAGGCTTCACCGCCGGCCACTATGTCGACGAGTTCGCCGAGAACCATGGCAAGGACGTGATCGTGCGCGAAGCATTGACCGGCCAGGTGCCCAGCGCCGGTGTCGGCACCTGCTTCAGCCGCCGTGCCATCAGCGCGCTGCTCGAGGACGGTGACGGCATCGCCTTCGACGTGCAAAGCCTCACCGAAGACTACGACATCGGTTTCCGCCTGAAGCAAAAGGGCATGAAGTGCATTTTTGCCCGCTACTCCATCAGCGACCCGGCGCTGACCCTGAAGCAGGAATGGCGCCTGGGCATGAGCCGCGAGTTCTCCCAGGTGATCTGCGTACGCGAGCACTTTCCGCGCGACTGGCAGCATGCCATTCGGCAGAAGTCGCGGTGGATCGTCGGCATCGTGTTCCAGGGCACCAGCAACCTGGGCTGGAGTCGCAAGGGCGCGCTCAACTACTTTCTCTGGCGTGACCGCCGCGGGTTGTTCGCCTACCTGCTGAGCTTCCTGGTCAACCTGTTGCTGCTGGTGTTGCTGGCCATGTGGCTGGTGACGGTGATCGCGCCGGAGTCGTGGCGTTTCATGTCGATCCTCAGCGACAGCTGGCTGCTGTCGACCTTGCTGTGGCTGAACGGGCTGTTACTGCTCAATCGCCTGTTCCAGCGCGGCTGGTTCGTCACCCGCTTCTACGGCATCGGCGAAGGCCTGTTGTCGGCGCCGCGAATGATGTGGAGCAACTTCGTCAATTTCTTCGCCAACCTGCGCGCCCTGCGCCAGGTGATGGAAATGGGCGATTCGCGTCGCGTGGCCTGGGACAAGACCACCCACGAGTTCCCCGCCATCGCCACCCCCGCCCGCACGCCGCTGGGCCAACGCCTGGTGGCCAAGGGCCTGATCAGCGATGAGCAGCTGCAACAGGCAATCACCAGCCCGGTGCGCCGACGCCTGGGCCGTGAACTGCTGCTGCGCGGCTGGCTGAACAGCGAACAGCTGGTGGCGACCCTGGCCGAGCAGCTAGACCTGCCCTGGGCAACGCTGAACCCATTCAAGCTCGACCCGCAACTGATCGCCAAGCTGCCGCGCAAACTGGCCACGCACTACGGTGTACTGCCGGTGGACGAAGATGGCGACACACTGATCCTGGCCAGCGAAAGCCCGGTCAGCCAAGTGTCGCTGGGGGTCATCAGCCGCCAGCTGAAACGCCCGGTCAAAGCGCGCCTGGCGCCACAGGGGCGCGTCACCCTGGGCCTGCGCTACCACTACCCAAGCCCTTGGCAGCAGCCAGAAACCCACGACATGCTTGCCATCCTCGAACGCCACCAGGACGACGAAGCACTGCTGGAACGGGTCAGCCACCACCAGGTCATGCTCGGCACCGTGCTGCAGGTACGCGGCATGGTTCCGGTCACCCTGTTCAACCAGGCACTGATCGACTTCGACCCCGCACACCATAGCCTGGGCGAGCACCTGATCGCCCGCGGCATCATCACCGAAGAGGTGTTGCAGCAGGCCCTCATCGAGCAGGCCAGCGAACAGCGGGCCGCCTTTGACCTGACCCGGGAGGTGGCATGAAGCCGCGTTTTTCCCTCGCTTTCACGGGCCTGCTGCTATGCTCTGCCACCCTGCCCGCCACCGCTTCGGCGCCGATGACCGAATTCCAGCGGTTCACCAGCTACCCATTCATGGAGCGCAGCTACCGTGAGGCCAAGAAAGACAACTGGGCCGAGGTCGAACGCCTGACCCGTCACGTACTGGGCCGGGTGCCGAACAACGACGAAGCCCGCGCGCTGCTGGTAGAAGCCCTGGCCCACCAGCGCCGCTACAAGGAAGCCCAAGCACTGGCCGAACAGTTGGGCGGCAGCCCCGAATACGCCAACGCGCTGCTCGAACTGCGCCTGACCTGGATCGAGCAGGACCCGCCCCCGGCCAGCCAGGTGGAACAATGGCTCGCTACCAGCGAAGGCACCCACCGGGTGCGCCTATGGCAGGCCTATAGCCTGAGCCTGGCCAAGTTCGGTGGCGCCGCCAAGGCGCTGGACTGGCTCAACCAGCTGCCGCCACGGGAGGATGGCCAGGTCCTGCGCCTGGCCAGGGCCAACTTCGCCGAGCAATTGCGCAACTGGAAGGAAACCATCGAACAGCTGCAGCCCCTGGCCGACAAAGGCCAACTGCCAGCGCAAGATTGGCAACGCCTGGCCAATGCCTATATCCAGCAGGTGGATGAACCCGGGCTGAGCAAACTGCTGGCCAGCGCCCCCTCCCGCGAAGCGGGCGATCAGGCGCGCCTGGCCATGGCCAACCGGGCCATCGCCGTCGGGCAGAAGCAACAGGCCATGCGTTGGCTGCATGCACTCCCGGCCGAACAGTTGAACCGCCCCGAGCAACGCCAGCAGCTGTGGGAACTGGCCCGCGAAAGCCATGACGCCCCGCTGGTACAGCGCCTGAGCAATGAACTGCAACGCCCCTGCCTGGAAACCGTCGACTGGTTGTCACGCCGGGACCCGGACCTGGCGCGCGAACAGTTCAAGGGCTGCAGCGCCAGCACCAACCCTCGCGCCTATGCCGTGCTCAAGCAACGCCTGTACGGCGACCCACCGCAGCCGGCACAACCGCGTACCGCCGCCGAATGGGAGACGCGCTACCGCCAGGGCGGCGACCTGACTGCACTCGAGCAAGCCACCTTCCTGCTGATGCAACAAGGCCAATACGAGCGCACCCGGCAACTGCTGGAGCAGGCCTACGACCGCCGTCAGGGCCGCCTCACGCCGTCACTGCTGCAGCGCCTGGGCAACCTGTATGCGCGTAACGACGGGCCACTGGACAACCGCCGCATGCTCGGCCTGGTCCCCCGTGTCGACGCCAATACCCGCGCCCAACTGCTCGGCCGACTGGCCGAGGCCGGCCAGTGCGACACCGTGCGTCGGGCGGTCCCGGCCACCCCGAGCGAGCCCGGGCAGTACCGTGCCCTGGGCCGCTGCGCCATGCCCGACCAACCCGGCGAAGCAGTGGTCTACTACCAGGCCGCCGAACGCCTGGGTAAGCGCGACAACCGCCTGCCCCTGGCCTACGCGCTGGAGGCTGCTGGTGACTCCGAGACCGCCCTGTCCATCTGGCGCAGCCTGCCGGACAGCGTCTGGACCGACAACGCCCGCCTCACCGCCGCCCGCGGTGCGCTGAATGCAGGCGACGCTGATGCAGCACGGCGCTATTGGAACGCCGCCGCGCACCACAACGCCGATGACTGGGCGCTAGGCGCCGCCATCGCCCAGCGCCAAGGCGACCCTCAGGCCGCGCTGGGCTTCCAGCGCCAGGCCCTGGCGCACAACCCGCGCGCCGACCACTACTATGCCGCCGCTAGTACCGCACAACTGGCCGGCGACAGCGCCCAGAGCACGGCCTGGCTGGCCGAAGCCGTGCGCCTGGCCCCGGAGCAGCCACGCTATCGCGCGGACTACGCCATGCGCCTGGCCGGCTCGGCGGACAAGGCCCTGCGCCGCCAGTCGATCCCCTACCTGGAGCGCGCCACCCACGACTTCCCCGAGGACTACCGCCTTGGCGAGACCTTGGCCTTGCGCTACGACGAAGTCGAAGACAGCGCCGCAGCACGCCGTGAACTGCGCCGCATCCTCGATGTGGAACAGAACCTGGTCGACGGCGACGACGAATACGGCAGCCTGGGAGCCCGCAAGTACCGCCAGCGCCGCGCCCACGAAAGCCTGTCGCGGCGCGATACCATCACCCTGGCCAGCACCTGGTCGCCCGCCGGCACCTCGACCAACGACAAGTTCCTCGACAACGGCCAACGCAGTGGCAGTTCGCGCCGGGCGCAATCCCAGAACGTACAGCTGGCCATGTGGGACCACGCCTTGGGCGAAGAGCCCAGCCACAACGGCAGCACCCTGTCGGTGTATGGCCGGGTACTGTTCGGTGGCCAGAGCCGCACCGACTATGCGCAAAGCCTGGGTACCGGCGTCGGCCTGCGCTACAAGCCGTTCGGCCAGGCCAACCTCAACCTGTATGCCGAGCTGTACCACCAGCGGCAGATCGACGACGAACACTACCGCGGCCTCAGCCTGGGCCAACTGCTGAGCCCGGCCAAGGTCGGCGGCAACTGGGGCGACCTGCGCCACCACGCCGAATCGAGCAACGACCTGCTGTTGCGCGCCACCGCTTCGTTCCTCGACCAGGGCGAGTGGCGCAACGACTGGCGGGTCGATGAAGACCAATGGAACGAGCGCTTCCTCTACCTCGACGCCGCCTGGTGGACCCGTGCCGGCGACCATGCCTGGCTGTCGCGCTTCCAGCAAGGCCACGCCTGGAAACTGCCCGGCAGTTCGCCACAAACCATCATGCCCTATGGCTTTGTCGAGTTCTCCAGCCAGGACCCGAGCAACGACTGGCGCCAGGACGCCCGGGCCGGGGTCGGTGTGCGCTGGCAGTGGTGGTTCGATGACGACCGTTACAACGCCTACCGCGGCTCGCTGAAAGTGCGCGCTGAGTACCAGCAGTCGCTGGGCGGCAATCTATACGAGCGCGCCAACGGCGTGCTGGTCGGTGTGGAGATGACCTTCTGATGCGGACGATCCTGGCCCTCTGCCTGCTTGCCCTGTGCCTGCCTGCCACAGCCGACCAGCGCCTGTTCTACCAACCCCTCAACCGCGATGCCAGTGTCACCCCCGCCCAATGGCAACAGCTGTGGCAGGCCACCGTAGCCCAGGGTGGCAAGACCCTGATCGTGCAGTGGAGCGCCTATGGCGACAGCGACTTCGGCGGTGCCCAGGGCTGGCTGGCCAACAGCCTGCGCACGGCACGTGCCCAAGGCCTGCAACTGGTAGTGGGCCTGTATATGGACCCCGCCTACTACCAACGCCTGGACGAGCTGGACGGCGAAGGCCTGAGCAGCTACTGGAAGGCGCAACTGGGGCGCTCGCTCAGCCAGTACCAGCAACTGCGCCAAGCCTGGCAACTGCCGGTGGACGGCTGGTACCTGCCCATGGAACTGGACGACCAGCATTTTCGCGATGCCGAGCGGCGCACTGCGCTGCACAGCCAGTTGCAGGCGTTCAACCGCCAGTTGGACAAGCCCTTGCACATCAGTGCCTTCAGCGCAGGCAAACTGTCCCCGCGAGCCAATGCCGCGTGGCTGGATCAACTGGCCGGGTTGGGCTTGACTGTGTGGTGGCAGGACGGTGCCGGCACCGGGCGTTTGCCGGCGTTGGTGCGCCAAGGTTACGAACAGGCCTTGCCTTGCCGTGCCGGGTGGGCGTGGTGCGCGAGGCGTTCCGCCAGGTGAGTGCCCCGGGGCAGGCGTTTCGGGCTGAACCTGCCGAACCGAAGCTGGGCGGCGGGTGCCATGCCGAGGCGGTGTTCGCCTTGCGCTACCGGCCTTGGGCAAGGGGGCTTCTGCCACAGAATTGAGTCTCCAGGCCCGGCCTCTTCGCGGGCACGCCCGCTCCCACAGGGCCTCCACAGTATCTGAAGACTGTGCGTTTCCTGTGGAAGCGGGCGAGCCCGCGAAGAGGCCGGGCCTGATAAAGCAGTACTGTCACAGGTGAAGCACAGATCTCAAGAGCCCTGGTGAACCTGTGGGAGCTGGCTTGCCGGCGATGGGGCCGGGCCTGGCATTGCCGTACTCACAGGAGCGCTCATGTTCAAGACCATCGAACAGCACGTGCGCAAACAGGTAGCCCCCGCCGCCCTGCGCGCCGAGTTCCGCCAACACGAATTCGAGTCCATGCGCCCGTTCTGCCTGCTGGTGTTCTGCGTCAGCATCCTCATCTGGCTGGTCTTCGACCTGCTCGTCAGTTTCCTCGGCGGCCAGGGCTTCACCTGGCGCTCCTACCTGTTCATCGCCCTGCTCGGCTGCCTCACCGTGGTGCTGTACTTTACCCGCCGCAGCCAGCACTTCGATGTGCTCAACCTGCTGTTCGTCGCCACCATCACCCTGGGCCTGCGCCTGGTGATCGACGGCATTCCAGTCGCCCTGCGCCCGGTGTGGCTGATACTCGGGGTCTCCACCGTGCTGTACGCGGTGTCGGTGCTGCCGGTGCGGCAGTGGTCGTTCTTCTGCACCATGGTTATCACCTGGCTGGTGCTCAACCCGCTCTACCACACCCGCATCGCGCCCGATGAACTCGAAGGCACCATGCTGATCAGCTATGCGGTGTTCGTCAGCGGCCTGGTCACCTACAGCTACCTGCAGATGCGCCAGGCCAAGCTGCACAATTTCTACCTATCCAAGGTGCTGCTGGAGCAGGCCTACGTCGACGCCCTGACCGAAATCCCCAACCGCCGTTCGTTCATGGCCAAGGCCGACCACCAACTGCGTCTGGCCACGGCCGGGCAGTACCTGGCGATGGTCGACATCGACAACTTCAAACGGGTCAACGACCGCTTTGGCCATGACGTGGGCGATGAAGTGCTCAAGCGCGTGGCCCTGCATATCCAGGCGAGCATGGTCGGTTACGAAATTGCCCGGCTGGGTGGTGAGGAGTTCGCGATCTTTTTCCACGGGCTGGACCAGCAAGGCGCCGAGCAACGGGTGGCGGCACTGTGCCAACGGGTGCGCGACGATATTGGCGAGCACGCGGTGACCATCAGTATCGGCCTGGCCCGGGTGGACCCGGGGGACAGCCTGACTACCGCGCTGGTGCGCGCCGACCAGGCATTGTACGAGGCCAAGCACGGTGGCAAGGACCGCTTTGTGCTGTGGTCAAGCCAATTGGTAGATCAGGATTAGCAGGCCCGGCCTTTTCGCGGGCACAGGCGACACATCACCCCGCAGGCAAACGAATGCGGAACTGCGCGCCACCCAGCGCCGACTGCGCCACGGTCAAGGTCCCCCCCTGCCCCTCGATCGCCCGCCGGCTGATCGCCAAGCCCAGGCCAAACCCGCCGGTATTGCGGTCACGGCTACGGTCCAGTCGGTAGAACGGCTGGAAAATCCGCTCCCGCTCCTCCACCGGAATGCCAATCCCGTCATCCTCCACCGTCAACAGGCAAGCGCCGTCCTCTTCCAGGCGCAAGCGTAGCAACAGGCTTTCATCGCAATAGCGCATGGCATTGCGCACCAGGTTCTGCACCGCCCGTGCCGTCAGCCGCGGGTCCAGCACAAAACGCGGCAAATCACCCTCGGCCCGCACTTCCCACTGGATATCCCGGCCATCGAGCTCTTCGGCAAAGCCACCCAGCACACTGTCGACCAGCTCCAGCAACGACACCTCGACCCGCTCCCGGGCCTGGTCGGCGTTGTACAGCCGGCTGTAGGACAGCAGTTCCAGCACCAGTTCATCCAGTTCGCGCACATGCCCGACCAGCTCCAGCAGGCGTTTGCGGCTGGCCGGCGGCACTTCGTCGAACAGCAGCACCAGGCCGAAATCCAGCCGGGTCAGCGGCGTGCGCAACTCGTGGGACACTGCATTGAGCAGCTCGCGCTGCTGGTTGACGTGGCGTTCCAGGTCGCTGGCCATGGTGTCGAATACCCCGGCCAGCTCACCGATGTTGGAGTGCGGCGAGATGTGCGTACGCTCGGCCATCTGCCCCTGGCCCAGGCGCCGGGCCGTCTCCTTGAGGCGTTCCAGGTCGCGCCAGTGCGGCCATACCCACAGCAGCAGGCAACCGAGCATGGCCGCACCGATCAGCACGGTCACGCCCCACGACAGTACATTGATGTCCAGCGGGTCTGGCGGTGAGTGCAGACGCACCAGCCATTGCTTGTCCAGCGGTGCCAGCACCGTCTCGTAATAACCCCACTCGCCAATGCGCACCGCGTACAGGCCATGTTCCAGGCGCGCCTGCTCATCCGCACCCAGCTCGGCCTGGTCCATGCGCAGCAGTTGCACTTCGAGGGGGGCGAAGGCACTGGCCAGCTCTTGCTCCACCGCCGGCCACTGTTCGCGCGGGGCCTGGTGGAACTGGCGCACGATCAACGACTGCACACCCTTGGCCTGGTCCAGGTTGTAGGCCATGAAACGGTCCTGGAACAGGCCGACGATGGTGTCAGGGATGAACAGCAGCGCACCGGCATAGGCGACGATGATCACCAGGTACAGCCGCACCAGGATCTTGAGCATGGGCGGTCAGCACTCCCACTCGACACGGCTGAACAGGTAGCCCTTGCCCCAGACGGTCTTGATCTTGCGCGCTTCACCGGCATTATCGTCGAACTTGCGCCGCAGCTTGGAGATGGCCACGTCCACCGAGCGGTCGGTGCCGTTGAACTCGATGCCACGCAGCTGCTGCAGGATGCGGTCGCGGTTCAGCACTTCGCCGGCATTGCGTGCCAGTACCACCAGCAGGTTGTACTCGCCGCTGGACAGTTCCACTTCTTCGCCGCGCCAGCTGACCGTGCGCTCGGCCAGGTCGATGCGCAGGCCACCGATCAGGATCAGGTCATTGTCCAGGCGCGGCTCGTTGACGCTGCTGCGGCGCAGCAGGGTGCGCACGCGAGCCAGCAGCACACGCGGTTCGCAGGGTTTGGTCACATAGTCATCGGCGCCCATTTCCAGGCCCAGTACCTGATCATGGCTGTCGTCGCGGGCAGTCAGCATCAGGATCGGCAGGCTCTGCGACTCTTGGCGCAGCAGGCGGCACAGCTGCAGGCCATCGATACCCGGCAACATCAGATCGAGGATGACCAGGTCGGGCTTTTGCCGGCGGTACTCGTCCAGCACATGATCGCCACGGGCGATCACCTGGACGTGGAAGTCGTTGCGTTGCAGGTAGCTGGCGATCAACTCGGACAGGGCGCTGTCGTCTTCGACCAGGAGAATATTCGGCATAGGTGCTTGGGAATCTAGGTTGTGTTGGACCTTGCCGGCCTCTTCGCGGGCTTGCCCGCTCCCACAGGTACAGCACAGATTTCAGATACTGTGCGGTCCTTGTGGGAGCGGGCAAGCCCGCGAAGAGGCCGGCACAGGAATACTCAGGATATAGAACACTGCAACACCACAGGCTTGTTCTTCACATTTTTTCACACTCGCCCTACA
This sequence comes from Pseudomonas sp. 10-1B, assembly GCF_000935045.1. Classification (GTDB taxonomy): domain Bacteria; phylum Pseudomonadota; class Gammaproteobacteria; order Pseudomonadales; family Pseudomonadaceae; genus Aquipseudomonas. Next base: position 169,660 of record NZ_JYKS01000001.1, on the reverse strand, counting down.
GGTATTAACAGCCGCCCAGCAATGCCTGCCGTAGCATATACCCGGTCATCATCGGAAGATCCGCATGCCTACTACCCTCTCCCTTCGCCTGCGCCCAGTGGCGCTTCTGGCGTTTCTGAGCCTGTCCCTGGCCGGCTGCGGCGACAGCGCCGAGCAAGACGAACAGGCACCCACCCCGCAAGTACGGGTGGAAACCCTGCAACTGCAGCCCTTGGCCATCAGCAGCGAACTCAGTGGCCGCATCCTGGCCCCGCGTACCGCAGAAGTGCGCGCGCGGGTCGCCGGCGTGGTGCTCAAGCGGGTGTACCGTGAAGGCAGCGACGTCAAACAGGGCGATGTACTGTTCCTGATCGACCCGGCGCCGTTCAAGGCCGACCACGACAGCGCCCGCGCCACCCTGGCCAAGGCCGAAGCCACCCGGTACCAGGCGCGCCTGCAAGAGCAGCGCTACCGCGAGCTGGTCGCCGACAAGGCCGTCAGCCGCCAGGAATACGACAACGCCAAGGCCAGCTTCCTGCAGGCCGATGCCGCAGTTGCCGAAGCCAAGGCGGCCCTGGAGCGGGCCCGACTGAACCTCGGCTACGCCACCGTGACCGCACCGATTTCCGGCCGTATAGGCCGTGCCCAGGTCACCGAAGGCGCGCTGGTCGGGCAGAACGAGAGCACCCCGCTGGCGACCATCCAGCAGTTGGACCCGATCCATGCGGACGTCACCCAATCGACCCGCGAGCTCAACGCCCTGCGCCGCGCCCTGCGAGCCGGCGAGCTGCAGCAGGTGGGCGACGGCCAGGCCCGCGCCACGCTGATCCAGGACGATGACAGCGCCTACCCGCTGCCAGGCAAGCTGCTGTTCTCCGACATCAGCGTCGACCCCAGCACCAACCAGATCACCCTGCGCAGCGAGTTCCCCAACCCGGACCTCGACCTGCTGCCCGGCAGCTACGTACGTGTGCGCCTGGAACAGGCCGTGCAGCCCAAGGGCCTGAGCGTGCCGCAGCGGGCCATCCTGCGGGACAGCGCCGGCGTGCCCAAGGTGCTGGTGGTCGACCAGCAGGCTCGGGTCAGCGACCGCCAGGTAGTACTGGGCAGCGCCCAGGGCGACCGCTGGATCGTCAGCGAGGGCCTGGCCCCCGGCGAGCGGGTGGTGGTCGAGGGCCTGCAGCACGTCAAGGCCGGTGACCAGGTGCAGGTCGACAACGCCTCAGGGGCTCCGCCCATCGCACAGCACACTGGCCAGTGAGGGCCTGATCCATGCCGCAATTTTTCATCGACCGCCCGGTGTTCGCCTGGGTGGTCGCGCTGTTCATCCTGCTGGCCGGTGCCTTGGCCATCCCGCAACTGCCAGTGGCCCAGTACCCCAACGTGGCCCCACCGCAGGTGGAAATCTACGCCGTGTACCCGGGCGCCTCGGCGGCGACCATGGACGAAAGCGTGGTCAGCCTGATCGAGCAGGAGCTCAACGGTGCCGACAACCTGCTGTACTTCGAGTCGCAGAGCAGCCTGGGCAGCGCCACCATCACCGCTACCTTCGCCCCGGGCACCAACCCGGACCTGGCCCAGGTCGATGTGCAGAACCGCCTGAAGGTGGTCGAGTCGCGCCTGCCGCGCCCGGTCACCCAGCAAGGCCTGCAGGTGGAAAAGGTGTCCACCGGCTTCCTGCTGCTGGCCACCCTCACCTCCGCGGACGGCAAGCTCGACGAAACCGCCCTGGCGGACATCCTCGCGCGCAACGTGATGGACGAAATCCGCCGCCTCAAGGGCGTCGGTAAGGCCCAGCTGTACGGTTCGGAACGTGCCATGCGCATCTGGATCGACCCGCGCAAGCTGATCGGCTTCAACCTCACGCCCAACGACGTGGCCGAGGCCATCGCCGCGCAGAACGCCCAGGTCGCCCCTGGCAGCATCGGCGACCTGCCCAGCCGTAGCACCCAGGAAATCACCGCCAACGTGGTGGTCAAGGGCCAGTTGAGCACCCCTGAGGAGTTCGCCGCCATTGTCCTGCGCGCCAACCCGGATGGCTCCACGGTCACCATCGGTGATGTCGCCCGGGTCGAGATCGGCGCCCAGGAATACCAGTACGGCACCCGCCTGAGCGGCAAGCCGGCCACCGCCTTCAGCGTGCAGCTGTCGCCGGGTGCCAACGCCATGGAAACCGCCACCCTGGTGCGGGCGAAAATGCAGGAGCTGGCGCGCTACTTCCCGGAAGGCGTCAAGTACGACATACCCTACGACACCTCGCCGTTCGTCAAGGTGTCGATCGAACAGGTCATCAACACCCTGTTCGAAGCCATGCTGCTGGTGTTCGCGGTGATGTTCCTGTTCCTGCAGAACCTGCGCTACACGCTGATCCCGACCCTGGTGGTGCCAGTGGCGCTGATGGGCACCTTCGCCGTCATGTTGGCCATGGGCTTCTCGGTCAACGTGCTGACCCTGTTCGGCATGGTCCTGGCCATCGGCATCCTGGTCGACGATGCCATCGTGGTGGTGGAAAACGTCGAGCGGATCATGACCGAGGAAGGCCTGCCGCCCAAGGAGGCCACACGCAAGGCCATGGGCCAGATCAGCGGGGCGATCGTCGGCATCACCCTGGTGCTGGTGGCGGTGTTCCTGCCCATGGCCTTCATGCAAGGCTCGGTGGGGGTGATCTACCAGCAGTTCTCGCTGTCGATGGCGGTATCGATCCTGTTCTCGGCGTTTCTCGCCCTCAGCCTGACCCCGGCACTGTGCGCCACCCTGCTCAAACCGTTGGCCAAGGGCGAACATCACCACCGCAAAGGCTTCTTCGGCTGGTTCAACCGGCGCTTCGAGGACATGAGCAACGGCTACCAGCGCTGGGTAGTGCAGGCACTCAAGCGCAGCGGTCGCTACCTGCTGGTGTACGCGGTATTGCTGGCGGTACTGGGCTATGGCTTCAGCCAATTGCCCACGGCGTTCTTGCCCACCGAAGACCAGGGCTACACCATCACCGACATCCAGCTGCCGCCAGGCGCCAGCCGCATGCGTACCGAACAGGTGGCCGCGCAGATCGAGGCGCACAACGCCGAAGAACCAGGGGTAGGCAACACCACGTTGATCCTCGGCTTCAGTTTTTCCGGCAGCGGGCAGAACGCGGCGCTGGCCTTCACCACGCTCAAGGACTGGTCCGAACGCGGCGCCGACGACAGTGCCCAGTCGATCGCCGACCGCGCGACCCTGGCCTTCACCCAGCTCAAGGACGCCGTGGCCTACTCCGTGCTGCCACCGCCAATCGACGGTCTGGGCGAGTCGACCGGTTTCGAGTTCCGCCTGCAGGACCGCGGCGGCATGGGCCACACCGAGCTGATGGCCGCACGCGACGCGCTGCTGGCCAATGCCGGCAAGAGCAAGGTGCTGAACAACGTGCGCGAAGCCTCACTGGCGGAAAGCCCACAGGTGCAGCTGGAAATCGACCGCCGCCAGGCCAACGCCCTGGGTGTGTCGTTCGCCGATATCGGCACGGTGCTAGATGTGGCGGTGGGCTCCAGCTACGTCAACGACTTCCCCAACCAGGGCCGCATGCAGCGGGTGGTGGTGCAGGCCGAAGGCGACCAGCGCAGCCAGGTCGAAGACCTGCTGAAGATCCACGTGCGCAACAACAGCGGCAAGATGGTGCCACTGGGCGCATTCGTCCAGGCCAGGTGGGTCAGCGGCCCGGTGCAACTGACCCGCTACAACGGCTACCCGGCGGTGTCGATTTCTGGCGAGCCGGCGGCCGGCTACAGCTCGGGCGAGGCCATGGCCGAAATCGAACGCCTGGTGGCGCAGTTGCCAGCCGGCGCCGGCCTGGAATGGACCGGCCTGTCGCTGCAGGAACGCTTGTCCGGCAGCCAGGCGCCGATGCTGATGGCGCTGTCGTTGCTGGTGGTGTTCCTGTGCCTGGCGGCGCTGTACGAAAGCTGGTCGATCCCGACCGCAGTGCTGCTGGTGGTGCCGCTCGGGGTACTTGGTGCAGTGCTGGCCGTGACCCTGCGCGGCATGCCCAACGATGTGTTCTTCAAGGTCGGCCTGATCACCCTGATCGGCCTGTCGGCGAAGAACGCCATCCTGATCATCGAGTTCGCCAAGAGCCTGGTCGACCAGGGCGTCGATGCCGCCGATGCCGCGGTGCAGGCCGCGCGCCTGCGCCTGCGGCCGATCGTGATGACCTCGCTGGCGTTCATCCTTGGCGTGGTACCGCTGGCCATCGCCAGCGGCGCCAGCTCGGCCAGCCAGCAGGCGATCGGCACCGGGGTGATCGGCGGCATGCTCAGCGCTACCCTGGCGGTGGTGTTCGTGCCGGTGTTCTTCGTGGTGGTGATGCGCATGTCCGGCCGCCGCCAGGTGCCTGATGCCAACACGGCCCCAGTGACCAGCGAAAGCTGAGTGGACAAGCCCAGCAGGAAATGGGAGGGTTCCCGGCAATGACTGCCCGGAACCCTTTTTCATGCCTGATGCATTGTCCTCCTGTTCCATCCTCATTCTTGCCGGTGGCCGCGGCCAGCGCATGGGCGGCCGCGACAAGGGCCTGGTCGACTGGCGAGGCGAACCGCTGGTTGCCCACATTCATCGTGTGGTACGGCCGTTGAGCGATGACCTGGTGATTTCCTGCAACCGTAACCAGGAGGCCTACCGGGCGTATGCCGACCAGTTGGTGGGCGATGCCGAGGCGGACTTCCCCGGGCCGCTGGCGGGGGTGATTGCCGGGCTGCGGGTGGCACGGCATGACTGGGTGGTGCTGCTGGCCTGCGATGCGCCGCTGGTTGACCGGGCCTTGATCGAAGGCCTGCTGCGGTTGGCGGTGGCGAGTGACAGCGCAGCGATGGTGCGCCAGGGCGGCTACTGGCAGCCGATGTTCAGCGTGCTGCCACGCCGGCTGTTGCCGCTGCTGGAGCAGGCTTGGGCAGAGGGTGAGCGGAGTTTGCAGAAGGCCTTGTTGCGCGAAGCGGTGCAAGGGCTGGAATGCACCGAGGGGGATCATCGGTTGAGCAATTTCAACAGCCCGGAGCTGCTGCAAGGCTGAGATTACCTGCTATCTGCACCGGCCTCTTCGCGGGCTTGCCCGCTCCCACAGGGTTTCCACTGTTTTCAAGGCCTGCGCAGTACCTGTGGGAGCGGGCAAGCCCGCGAAGAGGCCGGCACTGCCCATGCATCAATTGGCAGAAAGCTCCTCGATACTGATCTCGCGCATCCTGAACTTCTGCACCTTGCCGGTCACCGTCATCGGGAACTCATCGACGAAGCGGAAGTACCTGGGCACCTTGAAGTGCGCGATCCGTGCCTTCGCCCACTCGCGCAGTTCCTCCTCGCTGGCCACATGCCCCGGATGCAGCCGCACCCAGGCGACGATCTCTTCGCCATACTTGCTGCACGGCACGCCAATCACCTGCACATCGGCCACCGCCGGGTGGGTGAAGAAGAATTCTTCCAGCTCACGCGGGTAGATGTTCTCGCCGCCTCGGATGATCATGTCCTTGCTGCGCCCGACAATACGCACATAGCCCTGCTCGTCCATCACCGCCAGGTCGCCAGTGTGCATCCAGCCATCTTCATCAATGCTTTCGGCCGTGGCCTTGGGGTTGTTCCAGTAGCCCAGCATCACGCTGTAGCCGCGCGTGCACAGCTCGCCGATTTCGCCGCGCGGCACGCTGTTGCCGTCGGCATCGATCACCTTGTTCTCCAGCCGTGGCTGGGTGCGCCCGACGCTGGTCACGCGGCGTTCCAGGTCATCGGTGGCAGCGGTCTGCAGCGACACCGGGCTGGTCTCGGTCATACCGTAGGCAATCTGCACCTCGGCCATGTGCATCTCGCCGATCACCCGGCGCATCACCTCGATCGGGCAGGTAGCGCCGGCCATGATCCCGGTACGCAGGCTGGACAGGTCGAATTCGCCGCGCTGCGGGTGGTCCAGTTCGGCGATGAACATGGTCGGTACGCCATACAACGCAGTGGCCTTTTCCTCCGCCACCGCGCGCAGCGTGGCCAGCGGGTCGAAGGCATCGTTGGGGTAGATCAGGGTGCTGCCGTGGGTCATGCAGCCAAGGTTGGCCATGACCATGCCGAAACAATGATACAGCGGCACCGGCACCACCAGCCGGTCGTGCTCGGTCAAGCCGAGGCTTTCACCGACCATGTAGCCGTTGTTGAGGATGTTGCTGTGGCTGAGGGTGGCGCCCTTGGGGAAGCCGGTAGTGCCCGAGGTGTACTGGATGTTGATCGGCTCGTCGCAGCGCAGTTGCGCCTGGCGCTCGGCCAGGGCTTCATGGTTCACGGCCGCGGCACGGGCCTGCAGTTCCTGCCAGGCGAGGAAGCCCGGCGGTGGCGCGGCGGCCAGGCTGACCACGCCACGCAGCTCGGGGAAGCGCTCGCAGGTCAAGGCACCCGGCTGGCCGTTTGCTAGCCCCGGGACCAGGCCCAGCAACATGGCATGGTAATCGGAAGTCTTGAACGCGTCGGCGCAGATCACCCAGCGGCAGCCGGATTGGCCGAGGGCGTAGTCCAGCTCACTGGAGCGGTAGGCGGGGTTGATGTTGACCAGGATCGCGCCGACCTTGGCGCTGGCGAACTGGGTGATGCACCACTCGGCGCAATTGGGTGCCCAGATACCCAGACGGTCGCCGGGTTGCACGCCCAGCGCCATCAATGCACGGGCGTGCTGGTCGACGGCTTCGGCCAGTTGCCGCCAGGTGTAGCGCAGGGCCTGGTGGCAGACCACCAGGGCTTCGCGGTCCGGGAAGCGGGCGACGGTGGTGTCGAAGGCGTCGCCGATGCATTGACTGAGCAGGGCTTTGTCTGGGTTGCCCTGGGAATAGCTTGGCTGGGGCATGGGCGTTCTCTTGTTGTTCTTGTGTAGTTTGTACCGGCCTCTTCGCGGGCTCGCCCGCTCCCACAGGAATATCACAGCATTCGGAATCTGCGCTGTACCTGTGGGAGCGGGCGAGCCCGCGAAGAACCACACACCGATTTAACGGATGAACACCTGCGGCGTAGTGGTCGACATGTCACCACCCGGCAACTTGATGTTCTTCACTTTCTCCAGCGTATCCGGGTTGAACACCGCCAGGTCGTTGAAGGTGCCGCCCAGGTACAGCTTGTCGCCCTTCTTGTCGAAGGTCACGCAATAGTAAGTGTGGTCCAGATTCGCCGCCTTGATCAGCTTGCGCTGCTTGATGTCGTACTTGGCCAGGCGGTTGAGCACGCCGTAGATCTGGTTCGGGTCCTTGGGTGAGCGCAGGCCGGTGAAGTACAGCTCGGTCAGGTCGGCGAACTCCTGGGTATGGGTCTTGCCGGTCTGCAGGTCGACGCTCAGGTAGCCGTACAGCAACTCGGCCTCGTTCGGGTCCTGCTTTTCATCCTTGAACTTGGCGATGGTGTACAGCATCGAGAACTCGTGGCGCGGGTTCTGGTGCGGCCAGAAATACAGCACGTCCGGGGCGCTGTAGCCTTCGCGGTTCCAGTTGCGCAGCGGCAAGGCCACGGTGTACTTGCCAGTCTTCACGTCCATCTTGTAGATGTCCGGCCCGGCGACATACAGGCTGCCATCGTCCGCCGCGCGCATCAGGTACACCTGGCGCGGCATCGGGAAGGTGCGCACCGGCTTGGCCTGCAGGCCATCGGCAGTGTTGAACACCTCCAGCCGTGGTGGCTTGACCACGTAGTGGTCATTCAAGCGCTGGGTCGGGTTGACCGTGGCATACACTTCCTTGCCGTCCGGGCTGATGGCGAACGAATACATCGACTTGCCGACTTCACCCGCCACGCTGGACAGGTTGGCGTGGAAGGTGTTGTTGCAGGTGTCCAGGTCGATGCCGTAGATGTCGCCGTAGTGGTTATTGAGCACATAGGCGGTGCGGTTGTCCGGCGCCATCATCGCGGTGCCGGGGCCGAACTTGTCGGGCATGACGCAGCTCTTGTAGACCGTGTCACTGGCCACGTCGACCACATGCAGGTTGTTCGGGTAGTTGGTCACGATCATGTATTCGTGACCAGCCTTCAGCGCCGGCCCAGTGTCGTCGGCCTGTACCAGCCCGGCGCAGGCCGTGGCGGCGATGGTGAGCGCGAGTTGCGCGCAGCGTCCAGCTTTCATGCGGTTTCCCCTTGTCATTCTTGTTGGGCCGGTCACTTGTCTTTCGGGAACACGGTGCCGAGGTTGCGCCAGTCGTCCGCGGAGTTGCTCGCCTGGGCGTTCCAGTCCTGGTAGGTGCTCATCATGTCCGGCACCTGGGCTGGCCACCAGCAAGGGTCGGAGCAGCCATACAGGTCGGCCTCCATCGGCTGGCACAGCGAACTGACGCCACCAAAAGCGTCCACTTCCCAGCCCGGGTCGGTGGTGGCGGTGCAGCCGGCCACCGCGCTCATGGCCATGACTTCTTCGACGCGGTCTTCGGCGGCGGCCTGCTCGAGGATGCGCGCCTTGTTGTTCAGGGGCTTCAAGTGCTTCATGTCAGTGCGCCTTCCGCGGGGTGATGTAGCGATCGATGAAGGCCGGGTTGGCGGCCATGATGCGGCTGTAGACTTCGATGCCGAAGTCGACCCAGTCGCGCATCAGTTCGCAATAGTGGTAGGTCGGGTGCTGCGGGTCGCCGTAGCGGGCGTAGCTTTCGTGGTAGCAGCCGCCGGAGCACAGGTTGCGGATGCGGCAGCTGTCGCAGCCGGTGTTGCTGCGGTCCAGGCGCTGCGACAGGAAGTCGTTGAGCTGCGCCTGCTTCACACCCTGGTGCACGTTGCCAAAGGTCGGCAGGCTGGAGCCGGTGAAGCGGTGGCACAGGTTCAACTCGCCCTCGTGGTCCACTGCCAGCATTTTCAGCCCGGCACCGCACGGCAGGGCCTTCTTGTGGCCTTCGTGGATGTCGGTGATCAGCTGGTGCAGGTTGGAGAAGCCGATGTTGCGGTGCTCCAGCGCCGCTTCCAGGTAACGCCGGCCCAGCGCCTTCATGTTGGCGAACACCTGCACCAGCTCGTCACCGGTGAGGTTGAAGTTGGCCATGTCGCCGGAGGTGACCGGGGCAAAGCCTACTTCGGCGAAGCCCAACTCGTTGAACAGGTGATCCCAGATGGTCTCGACGTCGGTGATGCCACGGGTCAGCGTCACCCGCGCGCCCACCGGGCGGCTGGTGTAGCGCGACAGCAGCAGGTCGGCCTTGCGCCGCACCACGTCATAGGTGCCCTGCCCGCCCACGGTGATGCGGTTGCGGTCGTGCACGGTCTTGGGGCCGTCGATGCTGATCGACAGGCCAAAGCGGTGGGCATTGAGCCAGTCGATGATCTCTTCGGTGAGCAGCGTGGCGTTGGTGGTCATGATGAATTCCACCTGCTTGCCCGCCTCGGCGAAACGCCGCTCGCAGTAGGCCACCATGTGCTCGATCAACGGCCGGTTGGACAGCGGCTCGCCACCGAAGAACACCACGCTGTAGCGCTGCTCGTCGGGCGACTCCTTGAGCAGCATCTCCACCGAGGCTTCGGCGGTGGCGGTGTTCATCTTCTTGCCCGCTGACGGCTTGTCCAGGTCTTCCTTGTAGCAATAGGTGCAACTGAGGTTGCAGCCGGTGTTGACGTTGAGCACCACGGTGTTCAGCGCGGTGCGCTCGACCTGCTTGAGGGCGATTTCCGGGGTCAGTGGCGAGCCGTCACTGACCAGCTCCAGCGCGATCAGCTCGCGCAGGGTGTCCTGGATATCGCTGCCGGCGAACTGTTGGCCAAGGCGCTGCATCAGCTCCTCGGCCGAGCAGCCTTGCTGGCGCAGGGTGTCGATGATACCGCCGGTCACCGCGTCGGTGGTGAACAGCGAACTGCTGGGGATATGGAACAGCATGCGGTCGGCATCGACCTGCACTTCATGCAGGTTGCGTTCGACCAGGTTCAGTAGTGCGCCCATGGCGACCTCCCGATAATCGATCCGTTGGAGAACACATCGCAAGCTGCCGTTACGGCAGCGGCGGGTTGTTCCAGCGCTGTACGGTGACGATCATGTGCCCTTCGCCGGTCTGGCCGCCGTCGGCCAAGGTGGCGATGACCTTCAGGTTGCCGGCGTTGTTGGTCATCATCTTGCGCGCAGGGTTAGGGCCGGCACCGCCTGGCACGAACACGCCATCGGCCTGCATCTGCCCGGCGAACTTGACGTCGTCGTCCTCGACCGCACGCTCGTTGAACGGCTCGACCTTCCAGCTGGCCGGCAGGTAACCGATTCGCAGCGGCTGGCCATCGGCGTCCTTGCCCCAGGCTTCGGCTTCGAAGCGGCCCTGCACCTTCGGCACCGAAGCGCCGTTCTCACCGATGCGGGCGATGGAGAACGCCGGCACTACCTTGACTTCCTCGACCTTGTCGTAGACCACCAGGCTTGCGCCCTTGAGCGTGCCCACCGCGACCTCGCGCTGGCCAGGCTTGGCATCGGCCGCGGCACGGGCCTTGACCCGCACCAGGGTCGGGGTCTGCTCCAGCACTTCGGTCACTTCCACCCCGGCGCCCAGGTCAGGCTTGCCGGACAGGCCGCTGCCGACCAGGGTGATCTCGCTTTCGCCAGCGGCCTTGATGAACGCTGGCTGCACCGCCAGCAGGCGAGCCTTGCCCTCCTTCACCGCGGTGAAGTCCAGGCCACGCTCATCGTGCTCGGCCTCGAACATGCGGCCTTGCATTTCGCCATCCAGCGCCGCGAACACCTGGCGCAGGTTGGCATCACCGACCTTGACGTTGCCGCGCCATTCATAGCCGTTGTAGAGGATCGCCGTGCCGCTGCCGTTGAACGGCGTGCCGTCGGCATAGCTGCCCTTGACCTCGACCTTGAAGGTATCGCCCTGCTCGGCCGTGACACTCATCAGCCCACGTACATCGCCCTTGGCCAGCATATGGCCGCTGAACGCCCACTGCCCCGGCAGCGTGTCGGCCTTGGGCTTGGCCTTCTGCCATTCGGCCCAGGCGGCGCTTTCCAGCGGGTAACGCTTGGCCAGCTCGGGCACCACTTGCTGCAGGGCGATCGGCAGCCAGTCGCGGTCACGCGCCTGGGCCTGGTATTCGAGGGACGGCCATTGGCCGAGGTGGAAGTTGACCAGATGTTCCCATTCCTTGGCCGGGCGCCGTTGCAAGGCGACGCGGGCACCGGAGTGGCAGCGGCCACAGGTCTCGCTAAGCTGGGTGTCGAAGTGCTCGACGGTATTGAGCCGGCGCTCCATGGCGTAGCGCACGCCATCGGTCTCGCTGGGCGCCAGGCCTTGCTTGTCGGCCAGGTACTTGACCAGGGTGCGACGGTCGTCATCACTGATCTGCAAGCCGTGCATCACCTGCATGCGGGCGATGCTCATCAGCCAGCCTTCCGGCGTTTTACGCTGGTGGCTGATGCGGCTGTAGGTATCGTTGCCTTCGGGGATATGGCACCCCATGCACTTGTTCTGCAACAGGCTCGGGCCCTGCTCGGCCGCCATGGCCTGGGTGCTCAGCAGCGCGGCGGCGACCAGCGCCAGTTTGCCCGCATGCCGCCGGAGTCGAGTCGTCTTCAAGGTCAGACCTCCACGGTTGTTGTTCTTATCGTTTTCGCACGCTTTGGTACAGCAGGTGTGCATGTGACGGTTGCGATACAGGAACTGTGCCAGGTGCTGTAAAAGCGTTTCCTTTCAACCTTTTAGCTGGTTTTCCGGGATTTACTGCCAACAAGGATGGTCAATTGCAGCGTGCCATTTCGCGACAGGGTGTTTCATCCTGAGACAGGGGCCTGCTGCGCAGGCCTTCGCGGGCTTGCCCGCTCCCACAGGTACAGCACAGGTATTCAAGACAGTGGTTAACCTGTGGGAGCAACTGTCTTGTATTGCCTGGACTGGCCTCATCGCCGGCAAGCCGGCTCCCACAGGTACTGCACAGGGCTTGAGGCCTATGCGGTCGAGGTGGGAGCTGGCTTGCCGGCGATTGGCCCTTGAAAGCCACTGTTTCACCACCGTCTCACAGCGTCTCAATGTGCAACAGCGCAACCCTGCAATCGCAACCCTGCATCAAGACAAAACTCAACCCACTCAATGCCTTGCGGCCATCTACCGACCTTGGCACGGCCATTGCGCCAGTGCCCGTCACATCCAATGACAAGAGGCACAGCCCCATGCTTTCCGAACTGCCCATCCTGCCCGCCACCCGCGCCTTTCTCGAACGCAAGCTGAAGATGCGCATCGGCGCCGACTGGCAGGACGCCGCCAGCGGTCGCACCCTCTCGTTCCGCAACCCGGCCACCGGCGAGGTTCTGGGGGAAGTGCCCGCCGCCGAGGCCGAAGATGTCGACCGTGCCGTACGCGCCGCACGTCAGGCCTTCGACGACTCGCCATGGAGCCGCCTGCGCCCACGTGAACGGCAGAACCTGCTGTGGCGCCTCGCCGACCTGATGGAGCGCGACGCCCGGCAGCTGGCGGAACTGGAATGCCTGAACAACGGCAAGAGCGCCGCCGTGGCCCAGGTGATGGACGTGCAACTGGCCATCGACTTCCTGCGCTACATGGCGGGATGGGCTACCAAGATCGAGGGTAGCACCGTCGAGGCCTCGATGCCGTTGATGCCCAATGACCAGTTCCATGGTTTCGTGCGCCGTGAGGCGGTCGGCGTGGTCGGCGCCATCGTCGCCTGGAACTTCCCGCTGCTGCTGGCCTGCTGGAAGCTTGGCCCAGCCCTGGCCACCGGCTGCACCGTGGTGCTCAAGCCCGCTGATGAAACCCCGCTGAGCGTGCTCAAGCTGGCAGAGTTGGTAGACGAAGCCGGCTACCCGGCGGGCGTGTTCAACGTGGTCACCGGTACCGGCCTGAATGCCGGCGCCGCGCTCAGCCGCCACCCTGGCGTGGACAAGCTGACCTTCACCGGCTCCACCGAGGTCGGCAAGCTGATCGGCAAGGCTGCCATGGACAACATGACCCGCGTTACCCTGGAGCTCGGCGGCAAGTCGCCGACCATCGTCATGCCCGACGCCAACCTGCAGGAAGCCGCCGCCGGCGCGGCCACCGCGATCTTCTTCAACCAGGGCCAGGTGTGCTGCGCAGGCTCGCGGTTGTATGTGCACCGCAAGCACTTCGACAACGTAGTGGCCGACATCGCCAGCATCGCCAACGGCATGAAGTTGGGCAGCGGGCTGGACCCGGCGGTGCAAATGGGCCCGCTGATCTCGGCCAAGCAACAGGACCGCGTCACCGGCTACATCGAACTGGGCCGCGAACTGGGCGCGACCATTGCCTGCGGTGGCGAAGGCTTCGGCCCGGGCTACTTCGTCAAGCCGACGGTGATCGTCGATGTCGACCAGCGCCACCGCCTGGTGCAGGAAGAAATCTTCGGCCCGGTGCTGGTGGCGATGCCGTTCGATGACATCGACGAAGTGATCGGCATGGCCAACGACAACCCCTATGGCCTCGGGGCGAGCATCTGGTCCAACGACCTGGCCGCCGTGCACCGCATGATCCCGCGCATCAAGTCGGGCTCGGTGTGGGTCAACTGCCACAGTGCGCTGGACCCGGCGCTGCCGTTTGGTGGCTACAAGATGTCTGGCGTCGGCCGCGAGATGGGTGCGGCTGCCATCGAGCACTACACCGAGCTCAAGTCGGTGTTGATCAAGCTCTGATCTTCAGCCTGGTCCGGCCCTTTCGCGGGCAAGCCCGCTCCTACATCAGGTATCGCATTCCTTTGTAGGAGCGGGCTTGCCCGCGAAGAGGCCAGCACAGGCAATCCAAAAACAACAAAAACATGGAGTACACCATGAGGCACACACTCGCCTGCACATTGGCCCTGCTGTTCGCTGCACCCGTCACCCAAGCCTACGAGCTGTACAACCAAAACGGCACCACCCTCAACGCCGACCTCGAAGCCCTGTTCGGCGTATTCCACAGCGACGAAAGCTTCGACCAGGCCGGCAACCGCCAGCCCGGCAGCACGGCCTGGCAAGAGGGCTACGTCAAATATGGCCTCAGCGCCAGCCAGGCCCTGGCTGATACCGGCACGCTCTATGGCGCCTTCAACCTGGTCAGCTCCGCCACCTGGGGCGACGGCGATGCCGCCGGCCTGACCCTGGGCGACGAGCGCCGCACCGCTGTCGAAGACCTGTACCTGGGCTGGCGCTCGGCCAATCTGTTCCCCGCCCTGGGCGAGGACGGCGTGGATATTTCCGGCGGGCGCCAGCTGGTAACCCTGGGTGACGGTTTTCTGATCCAGGGCGACCCGGTCAACCTGGGCAAGGTCGACCTGGGTGCCAACTTCGACCGCGGCGGCGCCTATTACCTGGCCGCGCGCAAGGCCTTCGACCGCACGGCGGTACTGCGCCTGGGTGGCAACCAAGGCTGGCGCGGCGACCTGATGTGGCTGAAGTCCGACAACCACTACCAGGCCGACACCTCGCTGGCGGTGGCCAACCTGGAACACGTCGCCGACGCCGGCACCGTGGGCGTAAGCTGGATTCGCGGCCTCGATGTGGACCAACGCTACGCACAGATCATGGGCCTGGAGCACCGCGACGGCATGGACACCGCCAGCCTGCGCGGGCGCGGCAACCTGGGTGTGAAAGACCTGGAACTGGCCGCCGAGTACGTGACCCAGGACAGGACCGGCGGGCGCGAGAACGCCTGGTACCTGGAGGGCAACTGGACCTTCTCCGAACTGCCCTGGTCACCCACCGCGACCTACCGCTACAGCCGCTTCTCGGAAAACTTCGACCCGCTGTTCTACGGCCTGAGCCGTGGCTACGGCACCTGGTTCCAGGGTGAAGTGGCGGCCAACTATGCCGGGCCGTTCAACAGCAACAGCCAGGTGCACCATGTGGGGCTGAAGGCCAAGCCACGGGACAACCTGACCGTCGGCGCGCTGTACTTCGACTTCGACACGCTGGACACCGACCAGGGCAACCTCGGCGGGCGCGAGCTGGACCTGTATGTGGAATGGATGGTCAACGACCACCTGCTGATCAGCCCGGTGCTGGGGTTCTACAAGCCGGAGCGCAGTGCGGCCAATGGTGGCACGCAGTTGGGTGGGCGGGATACCGGGACCTATATGCAGTTGATCGTAGGGACCTTCTTCTGATTTGAAATCCTGGGGCTGCTTTGCAGCCCATCGCGACGCAAGGCCGCTCCCACAAGGACAGCGCGCCCCTTCAGGCTTGTGCGATAAACTGTGGGAACAACTGTCTTGTATTGCCCGGACTGGCCTCATCGCCGGCAAGCCAGCTCCCACAGGTACTGCACAGGGCTTGAGGCCTATGCGGTCGAAGTGGGAGCGGCCTTGTGTCGCGAAAGGGCCGCAAAGCGGCCCCGGCAATCTCAAGCCAAACCCTGTTCTCGCAACCACCGCCTCACCATCATCTGCTGTTCTTTCGGCCGGCCCGACAACACTGCCTCAAGTGCTCGATCATCCTGCAACGCCCGCACCACAGGCGCCAGCTCCACCCCCTGCAAATGCCACACCCCCAACGGCTGGTCCGCCGTCACCACCACCTCGGCCTCATCCACCAGCCCATCACGCAGTACAGGCCGCCGCTCGACCCGTACCGCATGCCAATCCGCAGCCTGATGCAACGGCTGCGCATCCGGCCAGCCCTGGCGCCGATCCCAGAACGGCTGCCCCGCCCGGCTCTGCTCTTGGCCGTAGAAGTCCCGCCCAATCCGGGCAAAGCGCAAGAACAGCTGCTCAACCCGCTGCTGATGAAACCGCCGCGCCAGCCCCGCCCGCTCGGGCCTGCGCAGCAAGGTGTTGATCACCACCGGCGCCTGCAGCGCCGAAGACAGCGACTGGAAAATCCCATTGCCTGACAACGGGTCCACCGCCATCGCGGCATCGCCCACCCGTATCCAGTCCTGCCCGACACATTCACCGGCCAGAATCGCGGTACTGCTGCGCGCATGCACCTGTGCCGGCACCAGGGCCTGGGCATCGAACAGTTCGGCCACCAGCGCACTGCCGGCACGCCGCGCCGCGCAGTAGTCAGCCAAGCCGGCCTTGCCCGGCAACCCGGCGGCGTCCAGGGTAACCTGCCAGTAACAGCGGCCATCTTCCAGCCGCGCCATCCACGCCCAGCCATCCTCCAGGCTTTCCACCGCCGACGCTGGTGTGTCGGGGCTACCCTGCCAAACATTCAGCAGGCTGACCGTTTCCGGCCCGCGCAAACGGTCTGCGGCCAGCGGTGCCTGGCGGCCGCGGGCCTCGACGAGAAAATCAGCGACCAGTACCTGCCCATCGTCCAGACGAACACGATGACAGCCCTCGTGCACCACCTCACGCACGCGCCCCTCGACCATGCTCACGCCCGCACGCCGAAGATCGTCGCGCAGCACCCGGTCGAACCGTTGTCGGTCGAGCAGAAACTCCTGGTTCATCTGCAGGTGCTGGCCGTTCCAGTGCACTTGCCTGGTAGCCGGCATGGCCGCCTGGCTCAAGGCACCGCCAAGGCCTGCGTGACGCAAGCCTTCCAGCACCCGCTGGGATACCCCTTCGACCGCTGCGAACCGGCGCCACTCGGATACCACCGTGACCGCGTAGCCCAGGCGCCGCAAGCCAATGGCCGTGGCGGCACCCGCAGGGCCGGCGCCCAGCACCACGATGCATGGCTCAGACATGGCTGGCACCTCGTCGCTCAGGACCGGTGAACGCCGCATGGCGGCGCAACCAGTCATGCACCTGCAGGCGGTCCATGGCCGGTTGCTCATGCAGCAACGCGGCAATCCGGCCACTAAGGGCCGCGCAGCCCAGGCTCGCCCCCGCCCTGCCGCCCGCCCCCACATAACCGCCAAAGTCCGCCTGCCGAGTGCCAAGCCACGACCACTGGCCCGGTGCACAGCGGGCATCACCGGTGACACGGATCACCCCGGCATAGCTGGCCGGGTACACCGCCCCACCTTGTGCCGGGCTCGAAGCGCACAGCAGCACGCCTGCGGCCAGAGCCTCGGCGCAGGCCTGGTGCAAAACCGGGCGGTCCTGCTGCAGGCCAAGGCTGAGGTTGACCAGCGTCGCCCCCGCCTCCACCAGCCACAGCAGCGCGGCGGCCACCTGCAAGGCGCTGGTGCTGGCCTGGGCGCTGAATACCTGGGCCATCAACACCGGCACCGGCCCGGCCTCACGCTGCAAGCCGGTGAGTACCGCACTGCCGTGCCCTAGCTGGTCGGGCAGCATTTCACCTTCACGCAACTGGCCATCTTCCAGCCAGAAACGGCGTGAATCCAGCAAATCGCTGGCCTGCTCCGGCGAGCAGCCGCTGTCGATGATGCCAACGCGCAGCTCAGTGGCCATGCCTGATTACCTCCTGCGGCAGCACCTTCAATTGGCCATCGTGCAACTGCAGATGCAGGTCGGCATCGGCCAGGGTCGACACGCGGTGGCTGATCAAGATGCGCGTGCGGCCGGCGAACAGCTGGTCGATGGCCGCGATCACTTCGCGCTCGGTGGCTTCGTCGACTGCCGAAGTGGCTTCGTCCAGCACCAGAATCGCCGGGGCCTGCAGCACGGCACGGGCGATGGCGATGCGTTGCTTCTGGCCACCGGACAGCTGCTGGCCGCGCTCGCCCAACAGGCCGTCCAGCCCCAGCGGCAGGCTTTCGACCAGGCTGTCCAAGCGCGCCAGGCGTACCACTCGCTCCAGCTCTTCACGACTGGCCTCGGGCACACCATAAGCAAGGTTCTGCGCCAGGGTGCCACGGAATAGCACGATGTCCTGGCTGACCACCGCGATACGCCGGCGCAACGCCGCCAAGTCCAGCTCGCGCAGGTCGGTGCCGTCCAGCAAGATGCGCCCGGCGTCCGGGTCGTAAAAGCGCTGCAACAGGTCGATCAGGGTCGACTTACCCACCCCGGAGGCACCGCTGATGGCCACCTTGAGTCCACCCGGCACGCACACCTGCACGTTATTCAGTACCGCGCCCTGGCGCCCTTCATGAGCGAAGCTCAGCGCCTCCAGGCGCAATTCACCGGGGCCGCCGGGTATGGGTTGCGGGTTGGCCGCCTGGTGCACGGCCACCGCCTCCTGCTTCAGCTCCATCACCCGCCCCAGGCTCACTGCCATGCGTTGCACCGCCACGTACAGGCCAAGCAGGCTCTGCACCGGCCCGACGGCCATGCCCATGTAGGTAGAAAAGGCGATCAGCGCACCCAGCTGCCAGGTACCCTGGATCACCCACCAGCCGCCGACCAGGAACGCGCAGGCGCGGCACCACGAGGTAAGCGTGCCGGGGATGGCCTGGGTGAAGAATTCGGTTACCTGCACTTTCAGCAACTGGCGCATGTAGCCCTGGCCCAGCTGATCCAGGCGCCCCGCCTCGCGGCCCTGCTGACCAGTTGCCTGGATGAACTTCATCGCTGGCAGCGTCTCGACCAGGAACGACGACACATCCGCCGAACGTTCACGCAGGCTGCGCACTTCGCGCTCCACCTTGCGCCGCATCCAGCGCAGCCACAGCACTTCGATCGGTACCAGCAGCGCCAGCAACAGCGACAGCTGCCACGACAGCATCAGCATCAATGTCACTGCCCCCACCAGACCGATCACTGCCGACACGGCCGAGAACAACGAGTCCACGGCAAAGCGCTGGATCTCCGCCACATCGCCATCCAGCCGCGAAAGAATGTCGCCAGTGCGCCGTCGCCCGTAAAACGTCGGCGACAGCTGCTGCAGGTGACGGTAAAGGTCATCACGCAGGGCAAACAGGATACGCCCCGACAAACGCGTATGCAGGTAACGGTTCACCCCAGCCAGCACGGTGCCGAGCAAGCCGGCAACGATCATGATCGCCGCCATGTGCCAGAGGGTCTGGTAGTCCTTGGCCAGCAGCCCGTCGTCGATCAGCGTCTTGACCAGCCAGGGTTGCGCCAGGGCCAGCAGCGAGGCGCCCAGCGACAAGCCCAGCAACAGGCCGATGGCGCGCCGATGCGGGCGCACGAAACCATACAGCCAGGCTAATGCCTGGCGCATGAGTACAGGGTCGCTGGACTCCACCAGCCTTGCGAACAGGCCGCCCACGTCAGCCGCGCAACTGTTTGAGCTTGCGGTACAACGTCGCCCGGCTGATGCCCAGCGCCTCGGCTGCGGCCGATACGTTGCCCTGATGGCGCGCCAGGGCGCCGCGGATCAGTTCCAGCTCGTTGTCCTTGAGGCTGCCAGAGGGTGTCGTGCCGCTGGCCAGCTCGTCCAGCAGGCAATCGGTGAGGTGGTCGAGGGTCAGCACCTGCTCGCCATCCTCGCGCATGGCCAGCGCCGTGCGCACCACCATCTCCAGCTGGCGGATGTTGCCTGGCCAGTCGAAGCCTTCGAGCAGCGCGGCCAGCGCCGGGTCCAGGGTCACGCCACGGGCCTCGGACTTGTCCAGCAGCCCCTGGATGATCGCGGCCAGGTCGTCACGTTCGCGCAGCGCCGGCAGGCGCAGCGACACACCGTTGACCCGGTAGTACAGGTCTTCGCGAAAGTGTTGCTCCTGGACCAGGCGCTTGAGGTCGCGGTGGGTGGCGCAGATCAGCGCCACGTCGATGTCTTGCTCGTCACCCGCTCCCAGCGGTGCCACCCGCCGCTCCTGCAGCACCCGCAGCAGGCGCGCCTGCAGGGCCAGCGGCATGTCGCCGATCTCGTCGAGGAACAGCGTACCGCCATGGGCCTGCATCAACCGCCCGACCATGCCGCCCCGGCGCGAACCGGTGAACGCACCCTCGCGATAGCCGAACAGTTCGGACTCGATCAAGCCTTCGGGGATGGCCGCGCAGTTGACTGCCACAAAGGGTTTTTCCGCACGCGGGCTGGCCTGGTGCAGGGCCCGGGCGACCACTTCCTTGCCGGTGCCGGTCTCGCCCAAGAGCAGTACTGGAAGGCCATTGCCCAGGCCTTGACGAGCCATGCGCAGGTTGCGCGCCAAGCGCGGGTCGCCACCGGCCAGGGCGTCGAGTGCAAGCGACTGCTTGCCCGGCGCCGGCTTGCTGGCTGGCGTGCTGCCGTTGATCCGGCCATGGCGCGGCAGTTGCAGGGCACGGAAGTAGAACTCGCCCTTGGCCGTCTGCACACTGCTCACCCCGCCCTGCCACAGGCGTGCGATGAAGGCAGGCGAGCGCTCCCCCAGCAGGTCGCTGCTGCGCCGGCCAATCAGCTCATGACGCGGTACCTGCAGCAACTGGCAGGCGCTGTCGTTGGCGGCCAGCACTTCCCCGTCCAGGCTCAGCGCCAGCAGGCCATGCCAGCCACTGTTGAGGTATTGCGGGCGGCTGTGGAAGGCCAGCACCAGTTGCTCCGGATGGCACAGGCCGAACATGCGGCTTTCGATGTTGCCGGCGGCCAGCATCAGCGTCGTCAGGCTGTCCTGCGGCTGCGCCATCACGCCTTCGCGGGTGATGTCGAGCACACCGATCACCTCGCCACGCGGGTCGCGCAGGGGGACGGATGTGCAAGAGAACGGACTGAGTCGGTCGAGGTAGTGTTCGCCGCAGTTGATCAGCGTCGGGCGGCCTTCTACCACGGCGGTGCCGATGGCATTGGTGCCGCGCAGCGACTCGCTCCAGCAACTGCCCGGGTGCAGGTCGCGCAAGCCTTCGCGTTGCAGCACGTGCTTCTGCCCTTCGATGGCCAGCACATTGGCTTGGGCATCGCCGAGGATGACGATACCGGCCTTGCCCTGGCGCGCGACCAGGTAGTCCAGTTCCGGGGTAACGGCGTCGACCAGCAGGCGGTTGCGCTCCAGCAGCATGCGCAGGTCATGGCCCTGCTCCAGGCCCAGGCCGACCTGCTCGCCCTGCAGGCAATCCAGGCCATGGCCAAGGCTGCGCCGCCAGGAAGCGTCGATCTCGTCGCGCAGCATGCCCAGCGGCAGCTCGCCTTCGCTGGCCAGCTTGAGGCGGGCCTGGCGGGATTCGTGCAGCGGGTCGTGGGCGTTTGTTATTAGTTGTCGCGCCATTTTCTACTCCGGCTGTGCCCCGCAAGGTGGCGGGGAACGGGCTTGGGAATTTTCCGCAGTGTGCGGGAGAAATGGCTGGGCGTCATCTAGTAGTGGATGGTTTTGGGGGTGGCCGGGCATGCTCCATGAAGCAAGCGCAATCCCTGTGTGGCTTGCCGGCGATCACCGGCGCAGCCGGCGCCATCCAACGCGTCGCCTGCTTGGCGGGCTTGCCCGCACAGGGGCCGCATCAGGGCTGACAGGTGTTTGCAGCAGTGATCAATATAATGTGCCGCCTGCACCGGCCTCTTCGCGGGTAAACCCGCTCCCACAGGACAGCGTGATCTCACGAAAGACGCCTACCTGTAGCGAGGCCTTCAAGGTCAACTACAACTCCCTACCGGGCGGGCAGCACCTACACTTCCAGGTTATCCAGCACCAGCAGGCTGTCGTCCTCTTCAGTGTCTACAGACACAACCACCACTTCAGGCCCATCAATGATGAATTCCTTCATTCCATAGCGCATGGCACCCGGCCCCTCTTCGGACAGCTCGTCATAATCTCCCGCAATCTCGGTCTGCATCCCGCAGTAGGTGTTACACCCCCAGGAAAACCGCACCAGCCGCCTCCCGGCGCCTTCAAGCACGAACTTGATGGTGGAGTCCACCTCGAGGTGCTTGCCCACGATTCGCCCTTCGCTGGCTTCGTGTGAATTGTCGCTTACCCCACGCTTACTGCGGTCCAACTGAAACACGACACCGTTGGAAATGACCTGCGGGTATTGACCGACCGCAAGCGCCTCAAAATTGACAGAAGGCGTAGGTGTCGGGCGTCCCACTGCCTGGTCTTGTGCATCGTAGGTAAACGTGGCGCTGCCTGCCTTGTTATCGGGGAACGCTACTCGCATCACCGGGATCAGCTGTTGGTGATGCTGCTGGTAACGAATCTGGTCGTACTGCGCCTTGGCCAATGCCTCGCGCTCCCCCTCGACGTAGAAGAACGAATGCACCGGCAGCGTCCCACTCTTGCCCTTTTCCCACACCGGCAGCAACACTTCGTTGTTGATGCTCCACAGATCGTCAGCCAGGCCAGCGCGCGCGGTGATGGCCGTCTGGAAACCTTCAGCGCTGGAGCCTTCAAGCGCACGCATGTCCCATCCGCATACACGGTAATTGCCGGCCTGCGGATAACGCTCCAGCCATTGCTGCGGTGTGGTTATACCGAGCGCTTGGCAGGTGTCGGTCGTTTGCTCATAACCCGTGATCGGCCCGCAGCCTTGCAACGTGGGCCGCTGGTTGGTGTTGGCGTTGATCGGGAAGGTGCACAGCATGTGCAGATTGGCAACTTTGCCTTCAGGTACTGCCTGGGTCGGATACATGATCAAACCGTTCTGATTACCGAATGGCTTGCCGAAGTTGCTGTCTTGGCGTAGCCAGGAAAACGCGACACTGCCCTTGGTGATCTGGCTGTCGCTGGGCTCCCATGGCAAGAAGTCCAGGCTGCTGCCCGTGGTGCGCAGGGCGATGCCGCTGCACAAGTAGCCGGGTTTGTCCGGGCCGCCGCAGTCGTCGGTGATGCTTTGGTACCAGCGCCTAAGTTCGGTGACTGCCTGGCTGCCTCGCTCATCGAGTGAGGCGACACTCGATGTCGTTGAGTGCGGTACAGCGACGCAACCGCTGATGAATAAAGAAAGCAGGCAAGCGATTTTTCGCATGGTAATGGACCTTGGCCTTAATCTTGAATATGGGGTGGCCAAGGCATTTATTCATTGGAAGGGACGAGACGGCTACTGGCAGAAATGACAGGCTGCCGCTGCTGGACCAAGCTGCTTCGGGGTATCAGCAGTGATAAAAATGATGTGGCGCCTACACCGGCCTTCGCGGGCTTGCCCGCTCCCACAAGGTTCGCGCCAAGACTGAAGCCATCGCCGTACCTGTAGGAGCGGGCAAGCTCGGGAAGAGGCCCCTGAGGTCAATCACGGCTCACACTTGAACAGTCACGGCAGATGCCCTTGGCCACCTCCCGCGCCTTGAGATTGGTCGCAAATGCCCCTTGAGCAGCGTGGGCAGGTGCACCAGCGCATCCTCGTGATCCACACCCCTGTGGGAGCGGCTTTAGCCGCGAACACCGGCAGAGCCGGTGCCAACCACCGCGTTGGATTCTTCGCGGGCAAGCCCGCGAAGAGGCCCTCAAACCCAAGCACTGCTGCTGATTCTGGCTCAGGTACTTGTCCACCGTAGTCTCTCCCGAGGGCAACTTAGCCAGCGGCGAGGATCAGCGTTTCAGACCAGGTCATCTGCCAACAATTGATTGTCTCCGAACAAGCTTGCCTTCTACACGCCCCCGAATGACTAATTTATCAAAAGCCACCGGATTGACTTTTAGAGCTATACCATCTGCATAATAATCGAAGTCAACCCCCTTCACCCACTTATTAAAATCTTTTGCATACACCCCAAACACGTGCCCCGGACTTTGATTGCTATGACTTCGCTGCTCAGCAAACCCTGACGCAACGGATTTTCTCTGAGAAAAATAAAAACCACTCCCATATATATCATTCCCACCCGTTTGAGATTTAACTCCCGCCTCCAGCGAAGCTGCATGTTTTTGAACACTGCCATGATAGCCTATTAAATCATATTCAGAGAGACTACCCCGCGGGCTAGCGGGCAGGGACACCGAATCAAAACCTGCCGCATTGATACCGGTAGTTAACTCGGTAGTGTTTGATTGAACCGCGGGCATCTGCGTCCCCTGCGGGGCGGCCTTAGCCTTCGATTTACCAAACAAGACCCTGAAAATTCGCGAAAAAAACTTTCCTAGGGCAAAATGCCCGCTTGGATCTTGCAGGTTTATTGGGTCTCCTTGACAGTAGGCGTATGAATTCAAACCACCCCGCCCAAATGGACTCATATTATCCGGGGAGTTGAAGCGCATCAAAACCGGATTAAAGCCTCGATAGCCATTCCCAAGCAGATAATGCAAAGTGATCGAATCAAGTCGTTCGCCATTGAAGCCAAAGTAACCGGAAGCTGGCGAGTGATGGCCATAAGGCGTATAGGCAAGAGGCGGTTGGGGCTGATATTGGTCAACCCGGCTTAGGATACTTCGTTGTTGATCCACAGCTAGCAACGTAGAACCGCGCGCGCCTGCCTTGCGAAACTGAAGAGCCAGCAGCTGACTACCCTGTTGAGCAACTGTAATATCTGACTCACCCTGCAACTCATTGGAGATACGACCATTGCAATAAAAACGATTGATCCTGAATCCAGCCCTTTGGATGGAAGCATTCGGCACCATTGGAATTCTCCTTGTACTCGCGTTAACCGCGCGTCTAAAAAGGCGTCTCGTTAGATCTTGGAATACCACCTGACCATCCCTGATGTCCTTCACAGCAATCAGATGCGAGGTATACTCCATAGGCCTAGAGAGTTACAAATAACGCCAAAACTCTCCACTGGCAAAAACACTAGTTTTCATGCCAAATCCGTGCTAATCCAGCAGCAATTAAACTGCCTGCGCAAGCCTGAGATGCTTTGGGGTATCGCCTGCGCCGCCGCGCTGGATTCTTCGCGGATGAACCCGCTCTCATAGAACTGCACATAACTTTCTGATTTAGCAGGGACCCTGTGGGAGCGGGTTCACCCGCGAAGAGCCCGCAAAGCCGTACCCCACCTCAGCCTCCAGCAACTTCTTGAACTCGATGAACTTGAACACCCCGGCATTGCGACCGAACCTGATCGAGTTGTTGTAGGCTATGATGCCGCCCTGCAACATAAGGTTGGCGGCCCTGCAGCCCGAGCAGTTCGTCCATTCAGAAAGGGGCTTCGTAAGCTCGTGGGAGCGACACTTTACTTCGTACATCTGCCACTCGGACAACAACCAGATTATAAGCTTCCTTTTGAATTACAATCTCCAGTTGATTACGATTCTGAGGCACCTTACCACGCACACCAAACTTAAAATCCAGCCCCGGCTTGAGCCGGGCTTGATTTTGTGTGTACACACCAAAAATCTGTGGCTCACCGCCACGCCCTATCACACTGTTCCTAGCCATAAACCCTGGAATATCTGGTGTAATCGATGCATAAAACCCTTCGCCCATTGTTAGGCCGTTAGCTCCCATTTTTCGCGGATCAAGCCCGGACATCAGGCTTTTGGCATGCTCGCTTGAGCTCCCATGAAAGCCGATCAAATCCCAGCCATTAACGTCATTCACGGAGGGCGGTCTAACAGGCTGCGATGATAGTGACTTTGACCTCGGTCTTCGATATGAAGACATACCAATAGACAAATCGGTAGTGCTTGATTGAGCCGCCCCCATCTGCGTCCCCTGCGGGACGGTCTTAGGCTTCGATTTACCAGAAAAAGCCCTGAAAATTCGCGAAAAAAACTTTCCTAGGGCAAAATGCCCGCTTGGATCATGCAGGTTTACTGGGTCTCCTTGACAGTAGGCGTATGAATTCAAACCACCCTGCCCAAACGGACTCATGTTATCCGAGGAATTGAAGCGCATCAAAACCGGATTAAAGCCTCGATAGCCATTCCCAAGCAAATAATGCAAAGTGACCGAATCAAGTCGCTCGCCATTGAAGCCAAGGTAACCGGAAACTGGCGAGTGATGGCCATAAGGCGTATAGGCAAGAGGCCGTTTGGGCTGATATTGGTCAACCCGGCTTAGGATACTTCGTTGTTGATCCACAGATAGCAACGTAGAACCGCGCGCGCCTACCTTGCGAAACTGAAGAGCCAGCAGCTGACTACCCTGTTGAGCAACTGTAATATCTGACTCACCCTGCAACTCATTGGAGATACGACCATTGCAATAAAAACGATTGATCCTGAATTCAGCCCTTTGGATGGAAGCATTCGGCACCATTGGAATTCTCCTTGAACTCGCCTTAACTGCGCGCCAAAAAGGGCGTCTCGTTAGATCTTGGAATACCACCTGACCATCCCTAATGTCCCTCACTGCACTCAGTTTTTGCCGCCGCCCTCCATAGGCCTAGAGAGTTACAAACAACTGCAAAACTCTCCACTGGCAAAAACACTAGTTTTCATGTTGCCGAATCCGTGCTAACCCAGCAGCAATTGAACTGTCTACGCAAGCCTGAGATGCTTTGGGTATCGTCTGCGCCGCCGCGCTGGCTTCTTCGCGGGTGAACCCGCTCCCACAGGTACTCTGCAGGTTTCGGGCTCACGCTATGCCTGTGGGGCTTACCCGCGAATCCGCGCCAAATCTCTATCGCCAGGCGCCTCGAAACCCCAACATAGAACCCAAGCCAGCCCTCCCCCATCTACGGTACCTTCCCCCATTTCTCACCGGCTGACGCGGTCAATGGGGGAGCCACTGTCTTGTTTGCCTGGACTGGCCCTATCGCCGGCAAGCCAGCTCCCACAGGGATCGCATCAGGGCTGACAGGTGTTTGCCACACGCGCTGAAGCAGTTGTGGCGAGCACCCAGCAACCCTGATGCCCTTGCCAGAAACCATAGAATGTCCCACAGGATCTACACAAGGCTTGAGCACTGTGCAGTACCTGTGGGAGCGGGTTCACCCGCGAAGAGGCCAGCAAAGCCACTCAAGGCTGCTGATTCTGGCTCAGAAACTTGTCCACCGTAGCCTTGCCATCCCCCACATCCCCCGCCACCTGCCACAGCCGCCGCTCGATCCCCTGCGCCAGCAAATGCCCCACCGCCGCCTCGATCGCCGACAGCACGCACAGCTGCGCCGGTTCATTGGTGGTGTACCCCACCTCCGCCTCCAGCAACTTCTTGAACTCGATGAACTTGAATACCCCGGCACTGCGCCCGACCGAGTAGATGGTCTTGCTGGTCATCACGTTGGCCAGCACCTGCCCAGTACGCACGTCCACGGCGCGAAGGTTCACGGTCACCTGATCCACCCTGTACTCGCGGGAGATGTCTATCCCCAGGTAACGGGCGCCTTCCCCGCCGCTGCGCACGTTGGTGTCGTAGGCGATGATGCCGCCCTCCAGCATCAGGTTGGCAGCCTGCAATGGCGGCAGCTCACCCATGATGTTTTCCGGCACGTCGGGTTTCTTCTGCGAGGCACGGATGATCTTGCGCTCGGTCAGCAGGTTCTGCAGGCCCTCGCGCTCCAGCACCACGAACCAGCCGCTGGCATTCAGGGCGTCCATCAACATGCTTGCCGCCCCCTGGGTGACGCTGGTGGAAAACGAGCTGGCCGGGGTGGGCTTGTACTGCCCGGTCTGGTCGCGGAAACCGTACACCACCGCCATCAGCCGGCCCTTGGGCCGGGGCATGTTGATCAGGTCGTAGTAGGTCGAGGCGCGTGGGGTCAGGGTCGGGGTTTCCGAATCCTGTTCAGCGGGCATCGGTGCGCGCAGGCCACAACCTTGCAGGCCCAGCGCGGTGAGGATCAGCAGTGTGCTCAGCAGACGTTTCATGGTGTTCTCTCCCCAACATAAAAGCCCTTCCCTCTCAGGGGTTCAGGCCGCTGACCTCAATGATCGAAATTTCTCCTGTGGCGCGATCGGTGACCCTGATGCTCAAGGCCCCGGAATCGTCGATGACGTCGATGAGAAACGCACCAGTCGCCATGCTCCCGGTCTGGCCATTGCTGATGTTGTCCAGCAACTGCGACAACATCCGCGACTCCAGCTGGTTGCTGAAGCGCTCCAGGGCCGTGGTACCGGTAAAGGCCGAGTTACGGCTCTTGAGGTCCGGGTCGTCGTAGTCGTTCTGCGCCTGGGCGTTGTTCAACAGCCAGGTGCCGTTCAGCGGGTTGCCGCCAAAGGCCGGGTTGACCGGGGTGTACACCAGCTCCGTGGCCTGGGCAGCACATGCGCTGGCCAGCAGGCAGGCGGCGATGCAACGGCGAATGCGGTGGTTCATAGCTCGTCCCTCTCCAGATCGGTGGTGTCCTGCAGCAGGCGTTGCAGCTTGCGTTGAATGATTTGCTGCTTGACCAGGTCGGCAGCTGCAACCGCCTCGTCTTTGAGTTCGGTGGTGTTCGGTGGCAGGAAGCGGCGGTACAGCACCTCACGCTCGAATTCCACGGTGACCAGGCTGCCCCAGCGGGCATCCGGGCGTTCGCGTACCACCAGGTTGAAGTCCAGGCGGCTGGTGGCACGCAGGCGGTCGGCGAAGTAGTAGTAAAAGTTGTGGCCGATGTGCGAGATGGTGTTGTCGACGATGAAGCCCATCATCTCGTCCTCTTCCCCGGCCTTGGCCGCGGTGGGCAACCCCGCCACCAGCAGCAGGCCCAGGCACAGCGCAGCCAGGCGGGTCATGGCATGTCTCCTGACCCGGCATGGGTCTGCACGCCGCCAGCGCTTTCGCTGAAAGCCTGCTCGGCGACGAATTGCCAATCGCTGTAGTGCTCCAACCCTTCGAAACCGCTCCATTCGGCGCTGAAGCCGCTGCGCTTGAACGGGGTGGCGTCCGAGCGGCTGTACACCCCGGTGATGCGGCCGTCGATCGAACGCAGCAGGCCCCACTCGTCGCTGTTACTGACAGGGTCGGGGTAGAGCCGGCGAATATGCCGCTTGGCCTGCGGGAAGCGGTTGTCCTGCAGCAGGTCGGCCAGGTCCTGCGGGTACTGGGCCAACCCAGGGGATGCGCGGTAGTAGCTGCGCAGCGCCTGGGCGTACTGGCTGCCTACCCACAGCAGCTGGCGCTCGCGGTCACGCTGGGCGGCACTGGCCCAGATCGTTCCGGTGGCGGCCAGGGCCACGCTGCTGACCGCAATCAGCAGCAACACGCCAAGGTAGGTGAAGCCGCCGTTGGCCTTACCATTCAGCGAAGAGACTGCCATCACGCGCCCTCCCTGTGGCACCGCTCTTGATATCAGCCACACCGCCGGCCACGCCTTCAGGCGGCGGCACCAGTTGCCAGGCATCGCTGCGCTCGGTAATCGGGTCGACCGGGGTGTTGCGCAGGTAGCGCTGCTCCACCAGTTGCTCCAGCGAGTCCGGGTAGTGGCCGGTGTCGCCGTAGTAGTGGTCCAGCGCCTCGCGCAGCACCGCCAGGCTTTGGCGCAGGGTGGCTTCGCGGGAGCTTTCCAGGCTGTTGAAGTAGCGCGGCATGGCGATGGTCAGCAGCGTGGCGATGATCGCCATCACCACCAACAATTCGATCAGGGTGAAGCCTTTGCTGCGTTTCATGGCTGTCACCATTGCCCATAAGGGATGTTGTTGAGGCCTTTGCCGCGGGCCTTGGAATACACGTCGAACACGTCTTCGCCTTCGCGCGGGCTGTCGGGGCTGCTGTCGTAGGCGCGCAGGCCCCAGCCACCGGCGTCGTCACCTTTCTGCGCCAGCAGCGGGTCGTGCGGGATGCGCCGCAGGAAGTAGAATTTGGCGCCCTTGACACTGCGCACATCGCGCACGCCGTCGACCAACACTTGCAGGTTCGGCGGGTAGCCACTGGCGTCCACACGCTTCTCGATGTAGCCGGCGTCGAACGCCCGCTTGTAGGCGTCGATGGCATCGCGAATCTGGTACAGCGCCTCGCGCAGCTGCTGCTCCTTGCCGCGGCGCACCACGGTTTCGGTCAGCGGCGCGGCCATGCTGGCGAGCAGCCCGAGCAGTGCCAGGGTCAGCACCACTTCGATCAGGCTGAAGCCCTGCATGCGGCGTGGCCGTTTCATGGCTGTGGGCTCCCTTTGAGCGGGGCGATCGCCATCTGGCTTTCCACTACAGGCGCGTCGGTGGTCGGCGCATTGCCGGGTACATCGAGCGGCGGCAGCGGCGCCATCTGGCGTACCTGCATGGCCGACTCGGTACCGGTGGCGAACTCCATGTCCGACGGGCTCTGGTACGGCAGGTTACGCACGATGCGCGGGGTGATCGCCAGCACCAGCTCCGACTTGCTCATGTCGTTCTTGTTGCTGCCGAACAGCCGGCCCAGGCCAGGGATGTCGCCAAGGCCGGGGATCTTGTTGCCGCTGGCGTTGTGGTCGTTGCGCACCAGCCCGGCCAGCACCTGGGTTTCGCCATCGTGCAGGCGCAGGCTGGTCTGGGCGTTGCGGGTGTCGACCTGGACCGGGATGGTGCCCTGGCGGGTGGCTTCCAGCGGGGTGGCGTTGCTCACTTCCAGGGCCACCTTGATCGCCACTTCGTTGTTCAGGTGCACGGTAGGCTGCACTTCAAGCTTCAGGCCCACGTCCAGGTAGGTGACGCTTTCGGTGATCACCGGGCCTTGGGTGGACGGCACCGAAGTGGCGCTGATGATCGGCACCCGCTGGCCGATGTGGATGCGCGCCTGCTCCCGGTTGCTGACGCGGATCACCGGGCTGGCGAGGGTGTTGATGTCCTTGTCCTGGGCGTTGATCTTCGCCTGCGGTGACGGCGAGATGCTGATGCGGCTGGAGTTGATGCCGCGCAGCTGGTCGAGCACGCTCACCGGCTTGCCATCGGAGGTCAACACGCCAAAGGTATTGGGCCATTGCAGGCCAAGGTCGAGGATGCGCGAGGTGGCCACTTCCATCACCTCCACTTCCAGCACCACTTCCGGGTTGGACTGGTCCTGCGACTGCAACAGTTTCTCGGCCATGCGCACGGCATCGGGGGTGTCGCGCATGGTCAGGGTGTTGAGGCGCTCGTCGACGAACACATCGCGGGTCTTGAGCATGGTCTTGACCATGTTCAGTGCGGTGTTGGCATCGATGCTGGTCAGGTAGAAGGTACGCATGACCAGTTCCTGGTAGTCCTTGGTCTTCTGCGGCGAGTCGGGGTAGACCATCAGGGTGTTGTCGTTGACGATCTTCTGGCGCAGCTGGTTCTGCTCCAGCAACAGCGCCACCGCGTCCTCGATACGCACCTCGCGCACGAAGATGGTGGCCTTCATGTCCGGGCGCATGTCCTTGTCGAAAATGAAGTTGATGCCGGCGACCTGGGACAGCACCTCGAAGATGGTCTTCAGGTTGGCATCGCGGAACTCCAGGGTCACCGGCCGCTCCAGCTTGCTGCGCAACTGCGGGAACGGCTGCGCGGTGCGCGCCTGCACGTTCTCGATATCGCTGCGCAGGGCGATGCCTTTCTGGTTTTGCGGGTCCAGGCGCAGCACTTCGCGCATGTAGCGCTCGGCGCCGAACAAGTCGCCCTGGCGCAACGCTGCCTGGCCCAGGGCCACGCGCTCGTCGAGGGTGCGAATCAGCTCCAGCTGGCGGATGCCTTCCTGGGCGCGGCGGTTGTTCGGCTCCAGGGTCAGCACCCGGCCATAGCCCATGCGGGCGCCGGCGAAATCGTGACGGATGCGGTCGGCATCGGCCTGGGTCAGCAGCGCCTCGACCGCGGCCTGGCGGCTGTGGGCCAGGGCGATGTTCAGCTCGGTGTCGCGTGGCTTGTCACGCAGGGCTTCTTCCAGGCGGGCGATGCCGGCTTCGTACTGGCCTTCTTTCATCAGTTGGTCGCTGTCCTTGCGTACCGCGCTGGAACCGCAGCCGGCAATGGCCACGCACAGCGCCACGAGCAGGAACGGAGCAGGCTTGCACAGCTTCGACGACTTCATGGTGCGCTCCCTACAGTCAAGGTCTGGGACTGATGCAAAGGCAGGTAGACCAGGTTCAGTTCGCTGGCCGATACCCGGTCGAGGCGATAGGTGTCTTCGATCACGTCGCCCTGACGCACGACGTAGAGCTTTTCGCCACTCTGCAGGAACACCTGCAGGTCGTCGCGCTCGCCCATGCGGCCGATGAACTGGAATGGCAGTTCGGGGGCAGTTGGGGCCGGGGCTGCCACCGGGGCGGCGATCACGGGCTGTTCGGTGACAGTGGCCAGGGCTTTGGGTTTGCTCCATTGCTGGGTAGGGAAGAGATTTTTGGAGGCCTGTTCTGCCCGATTCGCGGGCTTGCCCGCTCCCACAGATTTGACGGTGTCCGCTGCACCTGTGGGAGCGGGCAAGCCCGCGAAGGCCGCGACGCCGTCTTCCTGGCCAAACCAATGCCCCGGTGCCCAGGCCAGCGCCGCACTCACGCCCAAAAACCCGACCCAGATCACTGCACGTTGTGTGTTCATCACGACCTCGACAGGTAAAGGGTCATGCGCAGGCGGGCATTGAGCTCGCTGTCGCCGATGCGTTTGCGTTGCAGTTCCAGGTCTTCCAGCACCAGGGTCGGCAGTTGCTTGAGCAGGCCCTTGAGGAAGCCGCGAATCTGCGGATAGCTGCCGCGCACCGGCAGCACGATCTGGTAGCGCGCCAGTTGCGTCTTGGGGTCGATACCCAAGGCGTATTCACCACGGGCCAGGCTGATGCGCTCGGCGCTGGCCAGGCGGTACAGCCGCTCGATCAGCTCGCTGGCCTGGGGCTGCCCCGGCAGTTGCTGGCGCAGGCTGTCGAGGGCCTGCTGCTCGGGCTTGATGGCGATCTTCAGCTCGCCACGCTTGACCCGCTCGAGCTGCACGCTGGCGTCCGCTTCGGCGGCACGCAGTTCGCGCACGCTCTGCCACTGCGGCAGTACCCCGGCGCACACCACGCCAATGGCCAGCAGACCTGCGGCAACCGCAGCCAGGCCAACCGGCCCGACGCGGCGCAGGCGTTCCTGGAGAATCAGGCTATTGAGCGATTCAAGGGCGCGCATGGCCGGTCTCCCAGGTGGCGGTAAGGGTGAAACGCACCGGACGCTCGGGCTGCGCGGCCAACACCTCGTGGTTGAGCAGCGACACATCGCTGAGTTCATCGCTGGCGTCCAGGCGCTGGTGGTACTGCAGCATCGCTTCCAGGTTGCGCGCCTCGGCGGCGATGCGGACCTGGCCTTTGCGCGCGTCCGGGGCCAGGCTGAGCAGCGCCACGTCGTCCTGCGGCTGCGCTTCGAGCATGCTGAACAACTGCTGCCACGGGCGTTGCAATTGCTGCGAAACACTGCGCATCTGCGCCAGGCGCTCGGCCTGCTCGCGGCTGGCGGCACTGTTTTGTGGCGCGGTGGTGGCCGGGCGGCGGCCCAGTTGCAGCTCCAGGTTGTGCACACGGGCCTCGAGGTCGACCTGCTCGGCCTGCAAGCTTTGCTGCAGCAGTACCAGGCCGGCGACTACGGCACCGCCCAGGGCCAGCAGCGACCAGGCCAACGGGCCGCTGCGCCGGGGCTGGAACTCCAGTTCGAGGCGGCGCATGTCAGGCCACCGCCCGCCACATGGCGCACAGCGGGTCGGTGTCGCTGGCCGGCTGGCACAGCTGTACCGCTGCCACTTGCGCTACGTCGCCCCGGCCCGGGGCATGCAGGTAGACCCGTGGCAGGTGCTCGCCGTACAGCTCGCTGGTGCGCTCGATCAGCGCCTGCAGGGCCTGGTCGCTGTCGGCGCAGCCTTGCGCCAGCACTTGTTGCCAGGCCCCGCCAGCGGCCAGCAGCAGCACGCTGCGCCGTGGCTCGGCCAGCACGAACAGGAAGTCACCCGCTTGCAGCTGCGCCGAGCAGCGGTTGTAGGCAGCCATCAGGTACGGCTGCACCGAGCGCAGGTTCAGGCGGCTTTCCCGGCCCAATGCCTGCAGCCGTTGCAACAGGGCTTCGGGCAGCGCCGTGGCGATGCGGGCAGCACCGGCCGGCTCCGGCGACAGCACGATGCGCCAGTCGTCCAGCGGTTGCCCATAGAGGTTTTCGAAGCAGGCCCGGGCATAGGCGTCCAGCTCGCGCGGGTGGCCAATGGCATCACTCCAGGGCACCAGGCAGAAGCGGCTGTAGCGGGCCGACAGCAGAACCCGCAACTGGGCACCGCGCACGGCATGCTCGGCCAGCAGCGAGGCCAGCGCAGCGACGGCGGCTTCCCAGGCTGGTTGGGCGGCGTCGCAGGTGAACTCGCGACTGCCCAGCCACTGATGGTGGTTGGCGTGCCAGCGACCCAAGCCGACACCTTCGGCGCCGAGCACGGCACAGAAACGATCAGATGAATGTGACACGGTTGATCTCCTCGAGAGTGGTGCGGCCATCGCGGACCAGATCCAGGGCCGAAGCCCGCAGCAGGCGCAGGCCGCGCTGGCAGGCAAGTGTCTTGATTTGCGACAGGGGGCGGCGCTCGACGATCATCTGCCGCAGCTCGTCGTCCAGGTGCAGCAGCTCGGCGATGGCGCTGCGGCCGCGGTAACCACTGCCGCGGCACTGGCCGCAGCCTTGTACGCGGACGAACGTCCAGCCGGCCACGCCGGCACGGGTCAGGCCCGAGCCATACAGGGTGTCGTCATCGACTTCACAGGGTGTGGCGCAGTGCGGACAGGCCAGGCGGATCAGGCGCTGGGCCAGCACCGCGTTCAGCGCGGAGACAAAGCTGTAGGGGTCGACCTGCATCTGGCTGAAGCGGCCGATCACATCGAACACGTTGTTGGCGTGGATGGTGGTGAACACCAGGTGGCCGGTGAGCGCCGACTGCACGGCGATCTGCGCGGTGTCGGGGTCGCGGATTTCACCGACCAGGATCTTGTCCGGGTCGTGGCGCAGGATCGAGCGCAGGCCGCGGGCGAAGGTCAGGCCTTTCTTCTCGTTGACCGGGATCTGCAGCACGCCGGGCAGTTGGTACTCGACCGGGTCTTCGATGGTGATGATCTTGTCCATGCCATGGTTGATCTCGCTGATCATGGCGTACAGGGTGGTGGTCTTGCCGCTGCCGGTGGGGCCGGTGACCAGGATCATGCCGTAGGGTTCGGCGGCCAGCCGGCGCAGCGCGCGCAAGGTCTCGTCGGCAAAACCCAGTGCCTGCAGCTGTACACCGCTGACCCGGTCGGACAAGTCCTGCTTGTCGAGCACCCGCAGCACCGCGTCCTCGCCGAAGATGCTGGGCATGATCGACACCCGGAAGTCGATTTGCCGGTCGCCCACGGCGACCTTGAAGCGGCCGTCCTGGGGCACGCGCTTTTCGCCGATGTCCAGCTCGGCCATGACCTTGATGCGCGAAATCACCTGGTCGGCGAAGGCGCTGCCGCTGGCCTTGCCGGCGCCGTTGAGCACGCCATCGATGCGGTACTTGATGGTCAGGCCCTGGCCAGTCATGCCCAGGTGGATGTCGCTGGCGTGCAGCTTGAGGGCATCGTACAGGGTGGCGTTGACCAGCTTGACCACACGGCTTTGGTCTTCGCTGATGCTGGCCAGCGACAGACGTTGCAGCGGGTCGCTTTCGCTGCTGGCTTCGGGGTCATGGTCCAGGGCATCGACGGCATGGAAGCTTTCTTCGTGGCGGGCCAGGAAGGTAGCCAGCTCCGCGGCATGGGCCAGGTACAGCGGTGCGCCTTGCAGCACATCGTCGATCCAGGCCAGGCGGGCGAGGTCGAAGGGGTCGGCGAAAACGCCCAGCAACTGGCCGCCCTGCTCGATCAGCACGAACTCGCGCTTCATGCACTGGGCCAGGGCCACCTTGTCGAAGCGTGGGGTGCTGGCCAGCAGGGTGTGGCTGTCCAGCACTGGGTAATGCAGGGTCAGGCCCAGGCGCTGGGTGAAAGTGTCAGCTGTGTCGCAGGCCAGGCGTTCCAGGCAGTTGAGCAGGCGTTCGTCGCCGGCTTGCAGGCGGGCCTGGGCCAGCAGTTCGCGGGGGTAGGCTGACAATGGTGCTGGATTCTTCGCGGGCAAGCCCGCTCCCACAGGTTCGCTGCAAACCTGAAGACCCTGGGATTCCTGTGGGAGCGGGCATGCCCGCGAAGAGGCCAGTGCAGGCTTTGCAGATTCCCGGGTTGCATCGAATGCTTCTGGCATGGCCTGCGACTCCGCTCAGGGGCGCGTCGCAGGCTGGCTCGGCCAGGGGTGCGGGCGCCGCTATTCCCCTGTGAGCAGTTGATCGTCGTCGGGCTCTGGGGGCTTGGCGCCATTACGGCGGCGGTCGGCCAGGACCCAGCTACCATCGTACAACTGCAGGGGGAACGATTCGTTCCTGTTCTGGCGTCGTTCGACGAACCCTTCAGCCGGGTTGTCCGTGGCCCTGCGCCGGCGCTCGATGCCCATCAGGTCGAAGATCGCACGGGCCAGTTCCACCAGCGGGAACGGCTTGAACAGGACATGACTCACGCCTAGTTCGGCGGCCCGCTCACGCACCTCGACGGTGGGGTGGGCGGTAATCAGCACGAAGTGGCACTGCCTGTTCTTGCGTACGGCCTCCAGAACCTGAAACCCCTCCATGTCGGGCAAGCGGTAATCCAGCACGATCACTTGCGGTGCCAGGCGTTCAGCCTGCTCGATACCACTGGCACCGTCGTGGGCAACATGAACTTCCAGGCCTTGCGCCTGCAGGTACGCTTGCAGGTTCTGCGCAAGAGTCTGTTCGTCATCGACTACCAATACTCTGTTCACCAAGGTCGACTCCCAAGAACTGCCCGGTTACCCGGTCTGCGAAGTGCGCCCTTGTACAGGCTTGAGCAGGCTTCGTGCCAGGCGTGAATAGTCATGTTGCACCACTGTAACTCATTGATTTTAAAAGGGTGTGATCAAGCACCCGAAACGCGGCAGGCAGGCATGTCCAACCAGATCCCCATATGCGGGGAAACTAATGGCACATTGCCAAACCATTATTCCCCAGCATTGGGGAAACGCCATCAGGGGCCTCGGTCGGCGACTTCCACTTTAGCGCCCTCACGCAAACGTTGGCGTACGGCTTGCCGCGCTTGCGCCTCCCGCTGACCGATGAGCGTGGCCCTGGCCAAGACCAGGCCCTGTTCGCGTATGACCGAAGGATTATCACTTTGGTTCTGTACCCCTTGCAGTCTTTCTCGGTTGGCCTCATAGAATGCCTCCACTTCGGCCAGGCTCGGCGCGTCGACTGCGCTGAGCTGCGCATACACCTGCTGGGCAGCCATCTCGTGCCGGGTGTAATCAGTGTACTGTGCCCTATCGAAACCCGCCTGCGCCAGCCGCCGCTCGAAAATCGCCGGGCTGCCGAACGCAGCTTCGACCTCCCCGACATGGGCCGACACCTGCTCATCGCTGATGACGATGCCGCGGCGCTGGGCCTCCTGCCACAGCAACTCCTTGTCGATCAGTTCGTCCAGGGCCTGGTCGCGCAGGCGCTTGTACAGGGTCGGGTTGCGGATGCTGGTCAGCGCCCGGCCCTGGGCCTCCAGGTATTCGCTGAAATAGCGCTCCAGGCGCATCAGCTCGATCTCCACGCCATTGACCCGTGCCACTGGCACATCGGCCCAGCTCGCCCTGGCCAGCACCAGCATCAGGCACAGCAACAGAATACGCATGGCAACCTCCGCTCAAGGGCTGTCCGGCACCGGCCGGTAAGGGGTGACCGAGGTGAAGCGCGGCCCGGGCAGGGCCACCTCCACCACATGGGCCCCGGCCATGCCCTGGCGACGACCGGGGCCGAAGCCCAGGGCCGGGGTCAGGCCGGTGGACACATCGTGCAGGCCTTCCAGCGCGGCAATCAGCTGCTCGCGGCTGGCGTCGCGACCAATCTGCTTCAGCGCTTCGCTCAACAGGCGCAGGGCGCACAGGGTGTTGACCTGCAACGACGCCTGCCGTGGGTCGAGACCCTGGCGCTGCTGCAGGCCGGCAAGGGTTGCCAGGCCCTGCTCGGTCCAGTCCTCGGGCACGTACGGATAGGCCAGGAACACCCGTTGCGACCATTGCTCGGGCAACTGCGCCACGGCCCCGGCCACCTGGCTGGAGGCGGCGAACAGGTATGGCTGGCGGCCTGCGGCCTGCAAGGCCGCCGACAGCTCGGCAAAGGCCTGGGCGCGGCCCAGGAAGACAATGCCCTGGCCGTCCACGGCCTGGCCATCGAAGGCCTGGCTGGCGGGTGGCGCCCAGCCCTGCTGGAGCAGGCGCTCGCGTACCTGTTCGGCCAACGCCGCCTGCTCGTTGTCGGCATACACCACACGCAGGTCGCCCGGTGCCAGGCCCAGCGCCGCGCGGGCATAGCCTGCCAGGCTCAGCAACTGCACCGGCAAGCCAGGCAGCGGGTCGAAGATCTGTGCGCTGCCGCCACTGCGCGGGGTGCTGCCGATCAATGGCACATTCTGCGGCGCCAGCAACGTTGCCAGGCGTTGGTCGAGCATGGGGGCCAAGGGCGAGATCAGGGCGAACACCCGCTCCTGTTCCAGCAGTTGCAGCAGGGCCTGTTCGGCGCTGCCCGGGTCGGGCCCCGGATCGAGCGCCACCAGTTCCAGGCGCCGCCCATGAATGCCGCCTTGCTGGTTGAGTTGCGCCAGGCCGTCTTCCAGCACGGCACGCACCACCTGCCCGGCATCGGCCAGTGGGCCGGCGGTGGGTAGCAAGGTGCCCAGGCGCAGTACGCCCTCTTCCACGCCGGGGTCGCGTTCCTGGGCCAGGCGCTTGAGGTAGGCGGTAAGGTTGCGCTGGTCGGCCAGGGTCAGTTCGAAGCGGGGCATGGCTGGGTCCAGGCGGTTGCCAGCCGGGTCCACGCCGTGCTGGATGGCCCGGGCCACGCTGCTATCGGTATAGGCCGGGTAGCTGCGGCCATTGACCTGGCGCGGACCTTGGCCCAGAGCAAGGCGTTGCCAGTCGAGGCTGGGCGGTCGCACGCCGCCTTCGGCGCGGCCACGGCCGTCGCTGCCGTGACAGCTGGCGCAGGGCAGCACGCTGGCAGGCACGCTCATGTCGCTGGCGCCGACCCGGGCCTGCAGTTGCGCATCGCTGCTGGAGAGGCCCTCGCGGTAGAGGCGTTTGCCGGCTTGTTCGTGTTCGGTCAGGTCCAGGGCCAGAGCTGAAGCGACAGGTGCTAGACCAATCACGCATGTGAGCCACATCGCAAGCCTTGTGGGAGCGGCCTTGCGTCGCGAAAGGAGCGCGCAGCGCTCCCCGTTTTCTGGGTTAAAGCTGCCATTGCCGGGGCTGCTACGCAGCCCTTTCGCGACGCAAGGCCGCTCCCACAAAGGCCGCGTCCACAACAACCTCTCCCGCAATGGCTGATTCCACCAAGGCCAATCCCACAGGAATCGCATGATGCTCACCGGCCTGCCAATGGCTGGGCCAGCAATTGCATGCGTTGGGCAATCGCCGCGGGTGGCGCATCCGGGCGGATCTTGCTCCAGCGCTTGCCGGCCACGTCACCGGCAATCAGCTGCGTCGAGTGCTGCTCGGGGCTGGGCAGGAACTGGCCGATGCGGCCGAGCACCAGGTCGACATTGGCCTTGTCGCCGGTCAGGAACAGCCAGTTGGGCCCATCCACCCCCTGCTTCTCGGCAAACGCCTTGAGCACCTCTGGGGTGTCGTTCAGCGGGTCGCTGCTGATCGACACGAAGGTCACCTGGCTAGCCAGCTGCGGCCCCATGGCCTCGCGCACTTCGCGCAGTTTGCGGGTAATCAGCGGGCAGGCGTCGGTGCAGTGGGTGAAGATCACGTTGAGCATCACCACCTTGTCCTTGAGCACATCGCTGTAGAAGCGCAGTTCGCGGCCGTTCTGGTCCTTGACCACGGTGTCGGTGAACCAGGCCTGGGCATCGCGGGTGCCTGCGCCACTGGTCATCGCCTGCGGCGCAGGCTGCGGTGCCGGGGCCTGCGGGGCATGGCCGTCGTGGGCGACCGCCACCGAGGCGAGGATCCACAGGCAGCCACCCAGCACCAGCCAGTCGAAACCGCGCATGCCGGCGCGACGGGAAGTTACCTGGCTCATGGTTGCACCTCGTGATGTTCGGCAATCGCCGTGCTCTTGGCATGCACCCGGCGGGCGCTGAGGCGGTTGATCTCGTCGATCAGCACCGCCGGGTCGGTGAAGCCGTAATAGCGCGTCCAGTGCCCACTGCGCCCGTCACCCACCAGGATCAACGGCGGGTGCTGGCTGAGGTCGGCGCTGAAGCTGCCCAGGCCCTTGAGGGTTTCAGTGATCGCGTATGGGGTGCCAGTCAACCAGCTCCAGCCCGGCCCCTTCTGGAAGGCCTTGGCGTAGCTCTGCAGGCGTTTGGCATCGTCACGCTGCGGGTCGATGCTGATCGACACCAGGTGAACTTCCTCGCCTACCCGGCCGCCCAGTTGCTGCTGGACCTTGCCCATGATCGACGACACCACCGGGCACACCGTGGTGCAACTGGTGTAGATGAAGCCCATGACCACCAGGTGATCGCCCACCAGGTCTTTCTCCAGGCGTACCGGCATGCCGTCCTGGTTCAGCAGCGACACGTCGGCAAAGCGCACGCTGGTCTTTTCCTGGCGCGCTGCCGGCGGCTGCTCGGCATGGCCGCTGTGGTCGTGGCCAGCATGGGCCAGGGCCAGGTTGCTGGCAAACGCCAGGCTCAGGGCCAGCAGTCTGAAAGAATGCTTGCTGTTCATCGCACATTCCTCACGTCAGTCTGGGAATCGTTGGACGCTGCGGTCGGCAGGACGCGCAGGCTGGTGTAGTTTTCTTCGGCGAACTTGCGCCCCAGCGAGGGCGACTGCACATGCAGGTACCAGGCGCCGGCTTCGGGCAGGGTCAGGGCCGCCTGGTAGACGCCCTCGCCCACTTCCTGCAACTGCAGGTTGCGCGGCATCGACGACGGCGCCAGGAAGTAGCGCAGGCTCAGGTCGTTCAAACCCCGGCGTGGCCGGCCGTCGTCGCCGACGATGCGCACCCGGGCAGTGAAGGCGCTGTGCTGCGGCAACGGCTGGTCCAGGCCGATGAACTCGGCATGCGCGCCCTTGCGTTTGCCGGTATTGGGCGCCGCGGCAACATCGGTGCTGAAGCAATGGATGATCTGCGGCTGGTTGAGCAGGAAAGCCACGTCGAACTTGCCAGCGGCAGGCATCTTCACCGTCGAGCCATACACCCCCGGCGCCACCTCGCGCAGGCTGCGGTCGACGACGATGGCGGCACGGGCCTGGTGGCCGCGGTTGTTGTAGCCGGACATCGGTGCGTTCATGCCTTCGGCGTAGAAGTAGGTGGTGTTGTCCACCGGGTTGACCACGAACACCGAGTTATCGTCGCGCGACACCGACAACCCCTGTGCCAGCGGCAGGTCACCGGCCTGGCGCGGCGCCGCCGGGCCGGCCTCGAAGCTCTGGACGATCGGCGAACGCCCTTCGCCCAGGCTGGCCAGGTTGATCATGCTGACCTTCGGCGAGGCCAGGCCACGCACGTAGGCATAACCCTTGGTGAAGGTCAGCTGGTAGGGTTCGGCCGCCACCGGGATGTGGTGGATCAGCTTGTCGGTACTGGCGTCGATCACCAGGGCCTGGTTCTCCAGGGTGTTGAGCACGATGCCATAGCGGCCATCGCTGCTGAAGCGCATCGGCCCCAGGCCCTGCTCAGCCTTGACCGTGTGGCGCAGTTGGTGGCTGCGGGCATCGAACACCCGCACGCTGCCTTCTTCGCCATCGACCACGTACACCGCCTGGGACAACGCCGAGTAGCTGACCGACAGCGGGTGCGGGCCAACCTTGATGGTCTTGGCCAGGCGCATTTCCGGGATGTCGATGATGCTCAGCGTGCCGCTGTCGCGGTTGCTGACATAGGCAAAGCGCGAGTCGGCGCTGAAGGCGATTTCGTGGTGGCCGGTGCCGGTGTTGAAGGTTTTCAGGGTACTGCGCCCCGGCACGTCGATCACCGTCACCCCGCCCTTGGCCGGGTCGCTGCTGTTGTTGCCCACCCACAGCCGGTGCTGGTCCGGTTGCAGGGCCACACGCAGCGGTTGCTCGCCGGCGTCCAGGTCGGCCACGCGGGTGAAGGTTTCGGTGTCGATCACCGAGACCTTGCCGCGCTCGGGGATCGACACGAACACCTGCTTGTCGTCACCCGTGGCCGCCCAGTCCATGGGCCGCCCGGGCAGGTCGATGCGGGCCAGGGTGCTGGTCACACCGCCTACCGATACCGTCGGGTCGATCACCGTCAGGCTGGCGTCCTTGTTCAACATCAACAGGAAGTAGCTGTTCAGGTCGAGCAACGGCCGGGCGCCAATGCTGCTCTTGAGAAACAGCGCAACGCGTGCCTTGCAGCTCTGGTCGCGGTCGCCCGCCGGGGCCGACTGCGCCGGGTCGATCCACGCCCCCGGGGCCATGCCCGACAGTGGCTGGCCACTGGCCTGGTCGCTGACCTTGAAGCGGATGTTGGCGAAGCTGCCTTCACGCAGCTCGCCCTTGTCCAGCGGCCGGGCCTCGAACTCCACGGTCACGCCGTCCCGGCTGAGCCGGTGCAGGGCCTGCGGGTCGGCAGCTTCCTGCAGCAGCTCGCGGGGATCGCACCAGAGCTTTTCATACGCCACGCCCAGGCCGATCAGCGCAACCCCCAATGCCACCCCCAGGTATGCCGGGCGAGTCTTCTTGTTCATGCACGCGCTCCCCTTCCGTTACTGCGCCGGGGCCGTTGCCGGCGGCGCCTCGTTGGTCACCCGCAAAATCCCCCACAGCCCCGAGAGGTTGCCGTAGGCAGCATAGTCCCGGAACAGGTAGTCGCCCGGCACCGCGTTGGCCCCCCCGGCACTCGGCAGCATGAAGCTGAAGTGCGCCGCCGGCAGCACGCTTTCCTGGGCACCGATGTACATGGCCATCGGGTTGTAGCCGAAGCGCACCGAGCCGATGCCAGGCAGGTTCATCGGGTAGCCGTCCACGTCGTTCTTCTCGGCCTGGTAGTTGTGCAGTGGCCACAAGTGCCCGTCCAGCTGGTAGGTGATCCCGCGGCTGCCACCGCTGGGCATCAGCACATGGCTACGCACCGGCTGACCAGGCTTGGCATACAGCACCGGCGTCTGCGGATCACCGCCAACCAACGCATTGCTGTAGGCCATATGGGCATTGGGCACATCCGCGAAGCCGAACCCATCGGCATGGCCGAACGGCGCATCCGGCGCCAGGCCGAAGCGCAGCCACAGCGGTTCGGTCTTGTAGTTCATGGCCATGTTGCCGTTGTCCTTCGGATCCCCCGGTACACCGTTGCCTTCGGTGGCGATGCCCTCGACCGGACGGCCGTCAGCCCAGCGCATGTTCAGCGCGCGCTGCCACACCGTTACCAGGTCGCGGTAATCGGGTTGGCCACTGACCTTGACCGTGGCCTGGGCCCGGCTGGCAGTGTCCTCGGTCCAGGTCGCGGTCTGCGGCAGGATGCTCAT
Source organism: Pseudomonas sp. 10-1B (assembly GCF_000935045.1). Classification (GTDB taxonomy): domain Bacteria; phylum Pseudomonadota; class Gammaproteobacteria; order Pseudomonadales; family Pseudomonadaceae; genus Aquipseudomonas. Next base: position 126,895 of record NZ_JYKS01000001.1, on the reverse strand, counting down.
GCCACCGACCAGGCCTTTCTGTGGCTGCTTGATGAAGTCCGACGGTGTCAGGTTGAGGCCGCCGAACTCGATCGGCGTGGTATTGATGTTGTCCACCGTGCGCCCCAGTTGCAGCATCGGCTTGCCCTCACGCTCCAGGTGGCCGGCGTAGTACTGGTACACCCGGCTTGGGTAGGCGCCGCTGTTGCCCGCCCGCGGTGGCACGGTCTGCACCGGGTTTGCCCCGACGTTGGCACCGTCCGACTTGGTGATGTCATAGGCCAGCAACTGCGCATGCAGGCCTACGTGGCTGGACGGGCGCATCAGGTTGTTGTTGAAGGCCGTGGAGCCCTCGCTGTCGAAGCGGTCACGCTTGACCACGTTCTGCATCACCGCCGTGCTGGGCAGGTCTGGCATCACCAGTGGCAGGCGGTTTTCCAGGGTGATGCTGATGCAGTCGCCGGCGCTGGCGCGCAGCACCAGTGGCTCCACCGGTACGCCGGCCTTGAGCTTGCCACTGACCGGGTCGAGGTCGGCCTTGCGCACATACAGCACGGCGGTCGGGTCATGCAGTGGCGCGCTGTGGCCGCCCACGGTGAAGGTGGTGCCATCCTCTTCGTCGACAACCGTGACCTGCGGGATGCTGGTCTTGCGGCTGTTGAACACCAGGGTGCCACCATCGGCCTTGAGCGGGCCACCGACATGCTGGCCGACACCGGCCGGGTCGTTGATGCTGACGCCGTTGCGGTTCTCGAGGATGTCGTTGGCCAGCGCCGCGACGATTTCGTAGCTGCGCTTGACCGTGGGACGGCTGCCGATGCCGTTGGGGTTGGCCGTGGTTTTCGGGCAGATGCCGTCGAAGTTCACCGTGTTGCGCATGGCCACCGGTTGCGGGTTGTTCGGCAGCGGGAACAGGTCTGGGCGTTGTGCGGTGTAGTTGCGCATCACCCCCCAGATACCGTTCCAGTAGCCTTCCAGCGCTGCGTCCATGGAGTACAGGTAATCGCCGTTGGTGGCCGCGGAGCTGGAAATCATCGACACCGGCGCCATGAAGCCCATCTGTTCGGAAATACCGATCATCTGCGAGGCCTTCCAGCCCGAATTCGAGCTGTTGCCGAAGCCAGAGCCATTCTGCAGCCATTTCACGCCGTGCAGGGTGATGTTGTGCTCCTCTTCATGCCCACCGGCGTGCAGGCGCAGGCGCACGTTGTCGCCCGAGTAGGTGCGCAGCATGGGGGTGAACGGGTCCCCCGGCTCGCTGCCGGCCTGGTTGATGTTCGGTGGGAACAGCGTGGTCCCGCCCGTGGGGCCGACAGCCGAGGTGATCGCCGAAGGGGCCAGGTTCATGGCCGGGATGGCGCGGTCGGTTCGGCTCTGCAGGGCGTAGCTGAGGTCGCCGGCAAGGCCGTCGGCCTGCATGCCGCGCTTGCCATCGGGGCCAACCTTGTTCGGGTCGAACACACGCAGGGCCAGCGGCTCGTTACGGTAGTTGACGACGAACATGCCTGGGTCATCCACCGAGATCGCCTGCGGGCACGGCCGGCTCGGGCAACCTGGGCTCAAGCCGCCGCGCGACTCGACCACCGATTCAAGCAGGTTGGAGGCTTTCTGCCGTACCGGTGGGTTGATGGCGTAGCGGAAGCTGTCGGCAGTAGCCGGGTAAGCCTGGGCGTTGGGCACGCCGTCGGGGCCGGCACCGACGTACACCCCCGCTTCATAGGCGTGCTGGAAGTCGCTGTACTCCAGGAAGAACTCACGGTAGCTGTCGTTCTTGCCGTCGCCATCGTGGTCACCGGTCTGAATCACCGCCTGCCACGAGGTCGGCCCGCCATCCTGGCGGGTGGCCGGGTTGTACAGCTTCTCGCCGGTTTCGGCATGGAACCAGGTGGAGCCGGCGGGCTCGGCCAGTACAGTAGCGTACAGGCCAAGCTGCTGATGGGTCGATGGGCCGAGGTGGTCGTGGGTGAAGATGGTGCCCAGGCCACGGTCGACGTTATGCACGTTTACCAGCGGGTCGGCGAACCAACGCTGCATGGCCGTGCGCGCGCCCAGCCAATCGGCCCGGCCGAAGCGGCCGAAATACGGGTGCTGCCTGGCTTTCGGGCAGGCGGCAGTGCCATCGCGGGTATCGCCTTCGGTGCAACCGTTGAAGGCGCGGATGGCGTGTACACGTTCGACCACGCTACCGGGCGACAGAATGCCGTCCTCGTAGTTCCAGCCGTTGGCCGAGCCATCAGCGGCAGTCAGGTCCCACTTGGGCAGGTGGATATGCTGGCCGATCACGTCGGTCGGGGTGCGCACCTGGTAGTCGTCCATTTCATAGAACGACGGGATCAGGTTGGTGTGGGTATACATGGTGCAGTCGAAGGTGTTCATGCGCATCACCAGCGGCTCTGGCGGGCGCTGCTTGGTGATCACCGGCCAGGCGTCCTCCCACAGCGCGAGGATACGCGCCTGCGGGAAGTGGTAGCCGACCTTGTTGTACACCGCGTCGAACTGGATATTGGCGCCCTTGTAGATGCGCGGACGGTCGGCAGTGAAGGTCGAAGAGCCACGGAAATTGATACCCGTCAGGCTTTCACCGCTGAAAAACTCGCCCATGCCCGAGGACTGGGTCAGGCGCTTGCCGCGGTCGTCCATGCACGGCTCATAGAATGGCGCCCCCGCCGTCGGCAGCGCACCGTTGGTACGGAACGCCTTGGCCACCGGCTGGCTACCGGGGATCAGCGCATAGCTGGGGTGCTCGGCCTGGGCATGGAACTGCATGGCCGCCTGCTCGATATCCGTGCCCTCTTCGGGCAGGTAGATCGGCTTGGCCTTGTGTATCACCTTGGAAAAATCAAGCTTGGTGGTGGTGGTGACCGCTTCACCGCCAGCGGATGCGCCGTCCAGGGCGTGACGCCCAAGGCCGCCATCCCAGCCATCGACCTGGTTCGGGTCCAGGTTGGCCCACAGAGCCTTGCCGCTGTCCTTGAGCTGCTGTGCCAAGGCGGGGTCGAGCATGTCCAACGGTGGGGTTGGCGGGCGGTTGCCGACACTGCTTTCCATGCCGCCGATCCAGAACGGGTAGCCAGGGTTTTTCAATGTGCCGTCGGCGTTGCGGTTGGCGTCGCTACGGTCGACCAGGGCCAGCGAGCCAATGGCTTTGCGCACGGGAGCCTCATTGGCATGTTCATCGTCGCCGTCGTCTTCATCGTCTTCGTCATGGGCAGCGACCAGCGCTTCGGACAACTTGGGCACCACCACCACCTTGCCTGGCATCGGTGCCATGGCCTTACCAGGCAGTGGCACGATAGCCGGGATCGGCGTACCGGCGACGATCTCGCCATCAGGCAGTGCACGAGCCCCCACCGCTGGTTTGCCGCTGCGCAGGGCAAACGGTGTGCTGTGGAAACCATTCTCGCCTTGCCCGCTGACCTCCAGGCGGGTGCCCTCCTCGAACGTGTCATGCACCCGCCACATGGCCCACATGCCTTGGGCGAAGTGCGGGTAGAAGTGGCAGTGATAAATGGCATCACCCGCCACCCGGTTGCGGTTACCTGCCCCGCCATTGGCGATTTCATAGGTGTAGCCGACGCCAGGCCCTATGCCTTGCGCATCGATGTAATCGGAGTTGTCGTCGTTGGGGTTGAACAACCACTGGTGCCCATGCAGGTGGAAGATGTGCTGCTCATGGCCGTTGTGGGTATTGCGGAACTTGGTGAAGTCACCAATGTAGCTGTGATGAACGTTGGCCGGCTCCGCCGGATACAACGCCATGCTCGCTTTCACGCCCGTGGCGCTGGCCGGTGGGACTTCGCCCGGGCGAATGTGCTCCAGGCCAACGTTGGCCGGCACATCGACCAGGGTGCCGATATCGCCCACGGTATGCGCGCTGAGGAAGAACTCTTCATAGGCACACGACAGGCAATCATGCATCGGGCCTACGCCCAGGCGGTTGGCAACCACTTCGGCGCCCATGCCACCAGAGCCGTAGTTGATCATGAACGAGTCGCGAGTCGGCTCCAGTACATGGCCCATGACTGGGTCTGCCCAGTAGCCAGGGAACGCCTGGGTGGCCGCCACTTCGTCAGCGAACTGCGAGGCGAAATCGCGGAAGGCTTCCAGGCGGTTGGGCAATGCCGGGTTGCGCTTGTTGACGCTTTCCAGCGGGTAGGTAGAGCGAGGGAAGCTGCCGTCCGGGTTGGGGCCCATGACGATGGCGTCGGTTTCGCTGTTGACGATCTCGTTGCCATCCACCATGGCGATGATCGGCTTGCCGGCCTTGCCCTCGCTGACCCACGGTTCGGCCTGCGGATAGCGCGCCTGGTAGTCGATCACCGGCTGGCCTGTGGCAGTGCGCCCGGTGCTGGCCAGGCGCATTTCTTCTTCGGTCAGCGTATTGCGGTAAGTACGCCCACCTTTGGGGACTACCACCACCTGGCCGAACAGGCCATTGGCGACGTTGCCTGCACCACCCTGACCGCCGAAGGTAGCGCCCTGGCTGGTTGCCGCGAAGGCGCCTTCACGTTCGGCGTAAAGGGTGTAGCTGCGGGTATTGCCTGGCGACACCAGGAAATTGCCGTTGCGGCCAGTGTTGGCCGCGATATCGCCAATGCTGTTGACGGCCTGCATGCCGTTGACCTGGAAGCCCACATGGCGGTCGGTGACCTGCTCGTCGGCCACGAAGTGCTCACCGCCTTCGTTTTCCGGCTCCTCCTCCCCCTCCTCCTCACCTTCGAGCTCGGTTTCATCGTGGTCGATGCCGTGCTTGTTGGGGTTGGCCTGGTAGGCCAGCAGGTTGGTCAGGTTGACTGTCAGGCAGTCACCGGCGGCCACCCGCAGCACGATGGGCCGTGGCCGCTTGTCCGGACGCAGGGTGACCTTGCCCGGTACAGCCGCTCCACCCTTGCTCAGGGGGACCAACTGATCGTCCACCACATCCTCACGGAGGGCGAACATCATGCCGTTGGCGTTTTGCGCGCCCAGGCGGTTGAACATCAGCGGCTGGTCCAACGCCACCACATTGGCGACCAGCGTGCGCTGGCATTGTACAGCCGCCTCGCTGGTCGCTTCCCAGCCAAGCAAGGCCAGAAAGAGTGATGACAGGACGGGACCTTTGAGCGGCATCGACATGCTGCACCTCCAGGACACAGGAACTCTGCGGGGAGCTGGAGCAAGGTGTATGCCAGATGCTAATTTCTTTTACTTTCAGTTGGTTGCGCTAGAAAGCGAAACGGATTGGGGAGGATCCCCCAGCGGTTTTCCCCGAATCGGGGGGGTGGCTTGCAGATGCCCGCCAAATCCCATGCGGCCTGTGCTGGCCCCATCGCCGGCAAGCCAGCTCCCACAGGTACTGCACATGGCTTGAAGTCGATGCGGTCGAGGTGGGAGCGGCCTTGTGTCGCGAAAGGGCCGCAGAGCGGCCCCAGCCATCTATGCCGCGGAGCTGAAATCCCTGGGGGCGCTTCGCACCCCTTTCACGACACAAGGCCGCTCCCACAGTCGTTAGCCAACCAGGCCGCGCACGCAGAAGTACAGGATCGACGGCCCCATCAGGCAGCCCAACCCGGTATGGAAGGTGGCCGTCAACGCCCCGTATGGAACCAGCCGCCGGTCGGTCGCCGCCAACCCGGCCGTTACCCCCGACACCGTCCCTGCCAGGCCACCGAACACCATCGCCGAACGCGGGTTGTCCAGCGCCAGCAGGCGCGCCGATACCGGGGTGAACACCATCACCAGGATCGCCTTGATCAGCCCGGTGGCAATAGACAAGGCCATCACGTCCGAGCTCGCGCCCAGCGCCGCACCGGTCACCGGCCCGACGATATAGGTCACTGCACCCGCGCCAATGGTGGTCATGCTCACCGCATCGCGGTAGCCGAAGGCATAGGCCACCGCCGCGCCGACAATGAACGGCAGCACAGTGCCCAGCAGCAGCGCCAGCGCCCCGACCACCCCGGCCCTGCGCGCTTCGGTGGCCTGCACTTCGAACGCCGTGGCGACGATGGCGAAGTCGCGGAGCATGGCCCCGCCCATCAGGCCGATGCCGGAGAACAACGCCATGTCGGCCAGGCCTTTCTGGCCACCGGTGATGGTACCGCCGACCCAGGCCAGCACCAGGCCGATGACGATGGCGATGGCCGAGCCATGCACCCGGCCGAAGGTCAGGTATTTCGACAGCAGCACCGACAGCCACATGATCGCGCCTACCACCGCAAAGGCAGTGATCAGGCCGTTGTGTTCAAGGGCATTTTCAATGATCGGCCACATGCTCAACGCCCTCCTGCAGGGGCTGCCTGCGCGTTGGTATCGGGGCCGGCCTCCAGCGCCGGCAGGGGCTCACCGCGGTGACTGCGACTGATCAGGGCGATGGTCAGGCCGCACACCAGCACCGCGCCTACCGCCGCCAGCAAGGCCACCGGCCCGCCGTGCAACGCGGTGACCACGTTCTGCTGGGCCGCCATGGCCACCACTACCGGAATGTACATGGCGCCCCAGAAGCCCACGCCAAACTCGCATTCCTTGCTCATGCCGCCGCTGCGCTGCATGTACAGGCGTGCGCAGATCAGCAGGATCATGGCGATGCCGACCCCGCCCACATTGGATTTGACGCCTAGCAGCACGCCCAGGAAGTCGCCGACGATGACGCCGGCAAGCGTGCATACCGCCAGCAGTGCCACACCATAGATAATCATTGTTATTGTCCTCAGGTAGTGTCGAAGTTGCTTGTTGTTCTTCGTAAACACACACTCATGCGGCTTTCGCCGGCTAGGTGTGAGCATCGGTCTTGTGCTGCCCTGTCAGGGCCTCATCGCCGGCAAGCCGGCTCCCACAGGTACTGCACAGACCTTGAGAGCAGCGCGCTCGAAGTGGGAGCTGGCTTGCCGGCGATGAGGCCCTGACAGGCAGCACCAAACAGCCGCCGGCTGCCATCATCGATCGTCGGCCACCTCCTGGCGCAGCAGCGCATCCAGGCTGTCCCAGCGGGTGCCTTCCACAGCTACTACCCTGCCCTGTTCGAACACCGGCCGGGCCAGCCCGCTGAGCACGTTGCCGGGCGGCATTTCCAGGTGCAGACGCACACCGCGCTCATAGGCGTTGCGCAATGCAGCACGCCAGTCGACCACCCGTGCCATGTTGCCGGCCAGGTCGTCGCGCAGGCGCTGTGGGTCGAACACCGGCCGCGCGCTGCTGCCACTGAGGTAGGTTATACGTGGCCGCTGCAACTCGACCCTGGCGAAAGCGCTGGCCAGTTCCGCCGCAGGCCCGGCCAGCAGCGGGCAATGGGACGGCACACTGACCGCCAGGCGCCGGGCCACGCCCTGGCCCAAGCGACGAGCCCTGGCGGCGACCGCGGCCATCGCGCTATCGCTACCAGCGATGACAATCTGGTTTTCGCTGTTGAGGTTGGCCACATACACTTCGCCGCCCGCCTCACTCAGCAAGCGCTCGACACTGGCCAGGTCCAGGCCGCTGAGTGCCGTCATGCCATACCCTTGCGGATAGGCCCGCTGCATCAGTTCGCCACGCAGTGCGACCAGGCGCACGGCATCGGCAAAACCCAGGGCGCCCGCCACCACCGCCGCCGGGTACGCGCCGATCGACAACCCCACCACGTAACCCGGCGCGGGGCTGCGCTGCATCAACCAGCGCGCCCAGGCCACCCCGCTCAGCAGCAGGCACAACTGCACGGCCCGGGTCGCCTGCAGGGCTTGCCGGCTGTCCAGCGCCAAGGCCTGCTGGCCGAGGGTGTCGCTGGCCTCTTCCAGCAATTGCCCGGCACCTTCCGGCAGGCGCTGCAGCATGCCCACCTGATGGGCGCCCTGGCCGGGGAAGGCGAACAGGCTGCTCATGCAGCACACTCCACGGCCGCCCAGGGGTCGCTGACCAGGCGTGGGCCATGGGGCGACTTGAGCAGCACGCGGCGGGCGAAGCCAGCCCATTCACGCAAGGCGATGGCACCCGCCGGGGTCTCCAGCTGCACATCGATACGGCATGGCGCGCAGTCGAGGATGTCCAGCAACTCCCGCGCCTGCGCGCGGGCCAGCGGCCGTGGCGTACGCAGCAGCAGGTCCAGGTCGCTGTCGGCATGGACAACGTCAATGCCGGTGGCGATCTGATAACCCACCCCGCCCGTCGGCCCCCAGGCCAGGCCGCTAGTCTGGAGCACCGGGGTGACCGAGGCCAGGGTCTGCAACGCAGGCCACCGGCTTTCAGCGTGCCACCGCAACAGGTCGGGGCCTTGCAGCCGCTGGATATCGGCCAGCCGCATCAGCGCCCCCAGCCGCTGTGCCCGGCCCTGGCCACGCAGCCCGACCGCCACCCAGCCGTCGGCACAGACGGCACGGCGCACCACTACCGGCTGACCGCTGGCCAGCACGTCCTGCGCCCACAGTGGAGCATCGGCGGGCAAGCTCGACACAGGCATCCCCCACAGCAGATCGTGCGGCCGAGGCGCGTTCATCTCAAGCACCCTGCCACTGGCGGCGCAGCTGTTCGCGCACCTGGCGCGAGGCGCTGCGGTTTTCGCCCGCCAGCCGCGACGACAGGTCGGTCGCGCTACCGATGTCGCGCACCGCTTCGCTCAGGCAGGCACGTACTTGTGCAATATCGGCAGCGCTGGGTACCTCAGCGTTGTCCACCGCCAGGCGGCGCCACAACAGGCCCAGGGAGGCATAGCTGTCCAGGTCGTAGGCCATTGGCGGCACCTCGGCGGCCAGGGCTTCCAGCTCCTCGACACTGCGCAGGGTAATCCGCGCCGCTGCCGCCTTGCCCATGGCATGCACCATGACGCCGGGATCCTCCAGGGCAATCAGGCGCTGGGCCTGGTAGCCGTGGGCCAGAAAGGCACCGGACATGGCCTTGCCGAGCAGCAAGCCGATCACCGGGTGCCCGGCCAGCCGCGCCCGGGCATAGGCCTGCACCGCAGCGGCCAGCGCCTGGTGAATGCCCAGCGCCTCCTCGCGACGGCCATAGGCCTGGCTGGGTACGTCAATCAACGCGACGATGGCGCGCTTCTGGCCATGGCGGTCGGCCTCGACTGCCTCGCTCACCGCCTGGGCCAGGCCCCAGCCCTCCAGCACGCCGACTTCCCCCGAGCGCGCGCGGGGGAACGGGTTGGTGGCATCGGGCACCACGGCGATGAAGCGCGCCAGGCGGTTGTCCAGTTCGCCGTCGACTACCCGCAGCGATGCCGGGTAGCCCGGCAAGGCTTGCCCGCCGGCCAGGCCCGGCAGCCAGTTCAAGGCACGGTTCATTTGGCTTCTCCTTGGTAAAGGTCACGTACCGCGGCGGCATCCAGTTGCGGGCAGTCATGCCCCAGCCGAGCCAGGCGTTCGAGGAACCAGGCGTGCTGGCTGGCGCGGTCTCTGGAGGGCGAATCGAGCAGTTGCAGCAAGCGTTCGCGCAAGGCCTCGATGTCATCGGCCACATAGCCATCCACCAGCCCGCTGGCATGGCGCTGCTCGCCACCGCTCAGGCTCCAGATGAAGGGGCGGTCCTTGGCGTCGTATTCGCCAATGCCCGCCTCCTGTTCGATCACCTGTGGGCCGTTGAGGCCCAGGCGGGCTTCGCGGGTGACCAGCAAATGGCTGCACAGGCCGGCGGCGATGGACATGCCGCCGAAGCAGCCAACCGAGCCTGCGATCAGGCCGATCACCGGCTGCCAGGCACGCAGCTCGACAATCGCGGCCTGGATTTCGGCAATCGCCGCCAGGCCCAGGTTGGCCTCCTGCAGGCGTACACCGCCAGTTTCCAGCAGCAACACGGCGCAGGTGGGGATGCCGTTGCGGTTGTCTTCGCTGGCCAGCTCCAGCGCGCCGGCGATCTTGGCACCGCCCACCTCGCCCATGCTGCCGCCCTGGAAGCCGCCTTCGATGGCTGCCACCACCGCGTTACGGCCGTTCAGCAGGCCCTTGGCGATGACCACGCCATCATCGGCCTGGGGCACGATGCCCTGGCGCGGCAGCCAGGGCGACATCAGCCGGTCGAACGGGCCCAGCAGTTCGCGGAAACTGCCCGGGTCGAGCACGGCGCGGGCGCGCTGGCGGGCGCCCAGTTCGACAAAGCTGCGGCTACGCAGCAAACGTGCGGTGTCAGTCATGGGCGATCTCCTCGAAGCCTTGCTCCAGGCGCAGGCGCACCACGCCAGGGGTGGCGCCGAAGTCATGGATGTCGATGTTCACGGCCGGCCAGGCGCGGCCCTCGAACAGGCGTTGGAACAGTTGCGCCCAGCGGGCGCTGCTGCCGTTGACCGAAGTCACCACCTGGATCTGCAGGCTGCCGGCGGTACCAGGTTCGATCAGCACTTCGAGGTCGCCGGAGCTGACGCAGCCCACCAGCGTGCGGCCACGGCCCGGTTCGGCGGCGGGGAATTGAAAGTTCAGGGTTTCCATGTCACAGGCTCCCGGCTTTGTCGAGGAACAGGCAGGCGGCCAGCAGATCGGCGGCGCCGCCCGGTGAGGCATTCAGTTGCAGCAGCTGCTGGTCCAGCTGGCGCAGTTGCCGGCGCCCGGCCAGCGTGGCGCTGCCGCCTTCGGCCAATACGGCAAGCGCACCGTGCTGGACCGCGGCCAGGCCGGCCGGGCCGCTGCGCCAGAGCACGCAGGTGTCGCTGAGCACGGCCATGATCGCCAGCAGTGCATCGAGCCGGGCGTGCTGCTCGCTGGCACCGCCGGCGCGGCTGCGCTGCAGTTGTGGCAAGCCGTGGCCGATGACCGCGGGGAAGCCTTGTTGCGCCTGTTCGCGGGCACCGCCCGTGCCATAGCGGCGGCGCATCTGCAGGCCGTGGCTGTCCTGGCAGGCCATGGCTGGGTCGTCGAACAATGCGATGCGCCCGGCGCGGGCGGCCAGTGTGCTGGCGTCGGCCTGGGTATCGAGGGCTTGGGAGGCTACCAGCAGGCCGAGTGCCCAGATCGCCCCGCGGTGGGTGTTCACCCCGCCGGTGGCGGCCAGCATCGCCGCTTCGCCTTCACGGCCGAGCCGGCCCAGTGCGGCACGCAGGGGCTGGCCGACCTGGCCGATGGACTGGGCGGCTGCGGCCATGTTGCGCAGGCATGGCCACAGGGCCAGGGCCGAGGCGTGCATCAGGGCCAGGGTCATGTCGGGGTGGGCGCCGTTGCCGCGGCGGTCGACCAGGCCAGGTTTGGGGGAAAGGTCGGCTTCGTCGATCAGGGCCTCTACAGCCAGGTCGGCCAAGTGCTCGGGCAGGGAAATTTCAGTTGCCTGGGCTGGCCTCTTCGCGGACAAGCCCGCTCCTACAGGGGCCGTGCAAGCTTCAAGTGCATCACCGTTCCTGTGGGAGCGGGCGTGCCCGCGAAGCAGCCCATGCGGTTGCAAGTCGAGTGCTTTCATCACCAACTCCTGAACCGTGCAGGCGGGTTATAGAGGCCACCGGACCATTCGACCAGGTCGGCGATACTGCGCGCGGCGAGCAGTTCGCGGCTGGCGTCGGTGCGGCGGATGCCGAGGTCTTCGGGCAAGGCGACCAGGCCTTGCTGGCGCAGGCGTTGGGTATCCTTGGGGTCATGCCGCAGGCCGATGGCGGTTACCCCGGCCACGGCGGCGATCATCTGCTGGCGCTCCTCCAGGCTGCGGGCCTTGTACAGGTAGGCAATCCCCTCCTCGGTCAGCAGGTGAGTGACGTCGTCGCCGTAGATCATCACCGGTGCCAGGGGCATGCCGGCCTTCCTGGCCACGTCCACCGCATCGAGGGTTTCGACGAAGGTGGGCTTGCCGCCTTCCTGGTAGGTCTCGACCATCTGCACCACCAGCTTGCGGCCGCGTTCGAGCAGGGTTTGCGGCACGGTCATGTCGAGCCAGGCCGGGGTCGCGTGGCGCCGGCCACGGGGGTCGTGGCCCATGTTCGGTGCACCACCAAAGCCGGCCAGGCGACCGCGCGTCACGGTCGAGGAATGGCCGTCGCCATCCACCTGCAAGGTGGCACCGATGAACAGGTCGACGGCGTACTGCCCGGCCAGCTGGCACATCATGCGATTGGAGCGCAGCGAGCCATCGCGGCCGGTGAAGAACACGTCCGGGCGCTGGGCGATGTAGTCCTCCATGCCCAGCTCGGTGCCAAAGCAATGCACACTTTCGACCCAGCCGGTCTCGATGGCGGGAATCAGGGTTGGGTGCGGGTTGAGCGTCCAGTTGCGACAGATCTTGCCTTTCAGGCCCAGGGAATCGCCGTAGGTGGGCAGGATCAGCTCGATGGCCGCGGTGTTGAAACCAATGCCGTGGTTCAGCGACTGCACCTGGTGTTTCTCGTAGATGCCACGAATGGCCATCATCGCCATCAGCACATGCACCGGCTTGATATGGCGCGGGTCACGGGTGAACAGCGGCTCGATATAGAACGGCTGGTCGGCGACCACCACGAAATCCACCCAGGACGCCGGGATGTCGACCCGTGGCAGGTCATCCACGCGCTCCACCAGTTGGTTGACCTGAGCGATGACGATGCCATCGCTGAAAGCGGCAGGCTCCACCAGCGCCGGAGTGTCTTCGGTGCTGGGGCCGGTGTAGAGGTTGCCATCCCGATCGGCCATGAAGCCCGCCACCAGGGTGACGTTGGGGATCAGGTCGACCAGCAGCCGCGAGTACAGCTCTATATAGGTGTGAATGGCACCGACCTCGAGCAGGCCGTCTTCCAGCAACTGGCCGATGCGCAGGCTCTGCGGGCCGGCGAAGGAAAAATCGAGCTTACGGGCGATGCCGCGTTCGAACAGGTCCAGGTGCTCAGCGCGGCTGACGCTGGGCATGATCATGTGCAGGTCGTGCACACGCCCGGGGTCGACCTTGGCCAGCGAGCGCGAGAGGAAGTCGGCCTGCTTCTGGTTGTTGCCTTCGAGCACCACCCGGTCGCCAGGGGCGAGCAACAGCTCCAGGGCCTCGACGATACGTTCGGTGGGCAGCACCACGCCATCGGCGAGGTGGCGGACCCGGTCAAGGCGGCGGTGCTTTTCGGCACGCCGCCGCGACCATTGCGGCGGTGGATTCTGGGTTGTTGTCATTGGTGACTCCACGGGTTCGCTGTCGTGGGGGTCACCTTAGGGTCGAGGGGTTGGGCTATCAATCAAGCTCAGCGGCGGATCGTTACGATCAAGTTAACGATTAAAGGGGGCTGATGGCCCTATCGCCGGCAAGCCAGCTCCCACAGGTACGGCGCAGCACTCAGGTCCTGTGGTAATCCTGTGGGAGCTGGCTTGCCGGCGATAGGGCCAGCCCGGTCAACCTTGAACCTTGCTAGAGTGGATATCGCCGGCCAAGGCAAAATTGCAGAATCCCCCTGCAGATTTGTCGATTGTGCAAGGTAAATTCGCATGCCAGGATCCTGCGATCCTCCAGCGAACTCCAGACTTCACTCGGAAAATCAATAACAAAGCAGGGAGAACGCAATGACTGCGCACGCTCATACCTCGGCAACCGACCATGTGCTGGCTGAGGTCCGCAACCAGATCGGCCACCTGACCCTGAACCGCCCCGCCGGTCTCAATGCCCTGACCCTGGACATGGTGCGCAGCCTGCGCCAGCACCTCGACCTGTGGGCCGAAGACCCGCAGGTACGCGCCGTGGTACTGCGTGGCGAGGGGCCCAAAGGCTTCTGTGCCGGTGGCGATATCCGCTCGCTGTACGACAGCTACAAGGCCGGCGAAACGCTGCATGAAACCTTCTTCGTCGAGGAATATGCCCTTGACTTGGCCATCCACCACTACCGCAAGCCGGTGCTGGTGCTGATGGATGGCTTCACCCTCGGTGGCGGCATGGGCCTGGCCCAGGGCTGCGACCTGCGTGTGGTCACCGAGCGCAGCCGCCTGGGCATGCCCGAGGTCGGCATCGGTTACTTCCCCGATGTCGGCGGCAGCTACTTCCTCTCGCGCATCCCCGGCGAACTGGGCACCTACCTGGGCGTCAGCGGCACCCAGATCCAGGCGGCCGACGCACTGTACTGCGGGCTGGCCGACTGGTACTTGCCCAGCGATCAGCTCAGCGCCCTCGACCAGGGCCTGGACCAGCTGCATTTCAGCGACCAACCGCTCAAGGACCTGCAGAACCTGCTGGCCAGCCTCGGCACCCAGGTGCTGGACGATGCGCCACTGGAAAAACTGCGCCCGGTCATCGACCACTTCTTCGCCCTGCCCGACCTGGCGGCCATCATCGAGCAACTGCGTGCGGTCAGCATCGGCGACAGCCACGCCTGGGCCATCAGCACCGCCGACCAGCTGGAAAGCCGCTCGCCGCTGGCCATGGCGGTTACCCTGGAGATGCTGCGCCGCGGTCGCCACCTGGCCCTTGAGGACTGCTTTGCCATGGAGCTGCACCTGGACCGCCAGTGGTTCCAGCACGGCGACATCATCGAAGGCGTGCGCGCCCTGATCATCGACAAGGACAAGCAGCCACGCTGGAACCCGCCGACCCTGGCCGCACTGCAACGCCAGCGGGTCGACCAATTCTTCGAAGGCCTGTGAGCCCGGGAGTACACAGATGCAAGACCTGGAACTGAGCGAAGAACAGATCATGATCCGCGACATGGCCCGGGACTTTGCCCGTGGCGAGATCGCCCCGCATGCCCAGGCCTGGGAAAAGGCCGGCTGGATCGACGATGGCGTGGTGCGCAAGATGGGCGAACTGGGCCTGCTGGGCATGGTGGTGCCGGAAGACTTCGGCGGCAGCTACACCGACTATGTCGCCTACGCCCTGGCGGTGGAAGAAATCGCCGCCGGCTGCGGCGCCACCGGGGCGATGATGAGCATCCACAACTCGGTGGGCTGTGGCCCGCTGCTGGCCTACGGCACCGCCGAACAGCAACAGCAATGGCTGCCACGCCTGGCCAGCGGCGAGGTAATCGGCTGCTTCTGCCTGACCGAGCCACAGGCCGGCTCCGAGGCGCATAACCTGCGTACCCGTGCCGAGCTGGTGAATGGCGAGTGGGTGATCAACGGCGCCAAACAGTTCGTCAGCAATGCCCGCCGCGCCGGCCTGGCCATCGTCTTCGCGGTGACCGACCCGGAGCTGGGCAAGAAAGGCCTGTCGGCGTTCCTGGTGCCTACCGACAACCCGGGCTTCAAGGTCGACCGCAGCGAGCACAAGATGGGCATCCGCGCCTCCGACACTTGCGCGGTGACCTTCGACAACTGCCGCATCCCTGCTGCCAACATGCTCGGCGAGCGTGGCAAGGGCCTGGCCATTGCCTTGTCCAACCTTGAAGGCGGGCGTATCGGCATTGCTGCCCAGGCCTTGGGCATCGCCCGCGCCGCGTTCGAGGCGGCGCTGCTCTACTCACGTGACCGCGTGCAGTTCGGCAAGCCGATCAACGAACACCAGAGCATCGCCAACCTGCTGGCCGACATGCAGGTGCAGGTTAACGCCGCGCGTTTGCTGATCCTGCATGCCGCACGCCTGCGCAGTGCCGGCAAGCCGTGCCTGTCGGAAGCGTCGCAGGCCAAGCTGTTCGCTTCGGAGATGGCCGAGCGGGTGTGCTCGATGGCGATCCAGGTGCATGGCGGGTATGGCTACCTGGAGGACTACCCGGTGGAGCGCTATTACCGCGATGCGCGGATCACGCAGATCTATGAAGGGTCGAGCGAGATCCAGCGCATGCTGATTGCGCGAGAACTGAAGCACTATCCCCTCTAAAACTTGGCGCCCCCCTCTGTAGGAGCGGGTTTACCCGCGAATGCGTCGGTAAATTCACCGCCGCATTCGCGGGTAAACCCGCTCCTACAGAGGACGGCCTCAGCGCCAATACCGCGCATCATCCACCACCTTGGCATGCCCCTCGAACAACGCCGGCAGCTGCTCCTTGAGGTAGTCGATCCAGGTGCGCACCTTGGCATCCAGGTAATGCCGTGACGGGTAGATTGCATACAGCGCACTTTCCCGCAGCCGATACGGCGCCAACAGCCGGCACAAGCGCCCCTGTTCGATCGCCTGGCTGGCGGTATAGAACGGTAGCAGGCCAATGCCCATGCCCAGTTCGCTGGCCACCAGCATGGCGTCGGCGACGTTGGTGGAAAAACTGTCGTTCGGCGCGATCACACACTGGTCGACCCCTTGCGGGAATACCCAGTCGCCTTCATACATCGGGTAAGCCATGCGCAGGCAGCGATGGCTGTGCAAATCTTCGGGGCGTTCCGGTACACCATGGGTTTCCAGGTAACCAGGAGCCGCGCAGGGGATGCTGAAAATGTTGCCCAGCGGCACAGCGATCAGTTGCGAATCCGGCAACGCCCCGTCAACAGTGATCACCACGTCATGCCCTTCGGCCAGCGGGTCGGGGTTGCGCTGCGACAGGGTCAGCTCGATCACCACCTCCGGGCACAGCGCGTTATAGCCAGCCACCAGTGGCATCAGCAACAGCCCCAGGCCATGCGGGCAATGTAACCGCAGGCGGCCGCGCGGTGTCAGGTGCGCACCACGGGCTTCGCCCACCGCTTCTTCCGTCAACAACATGATCTGCCGCGCACGTTCGAGAAACCGCTCGCCCGCCTCGCTCATGCGCAAGCGCCGGGTGGTGCGGTGCAGCAGGCGGGTCTGCAGCTGGTTTTCCAGCTCGGCGACAATCCGCGAAACCTGCGCGGCAGAAATGTCCAGGGCAGTGGCGGCCGCAGCGAAGCTGCCACATTCCACCACACGGGCGAAGGTACGCATGGCATGCAGCATGTCCATGAAGGTGTGCTCCTTGTTCGGTCTTATTCTTGCGCTACAGGCAGGAATCTATCACGGCTTAGCCCATTTATTGTGTGAGACCTTTGAATACATCATTAGTCATACATTGAAAAAAGGAGCCTGTCATGAAACGTTCGATCGCTGTCCTTGCCGTTGCCGCCGCCCTTGTTTCGTTCGGCGCCTTTGCCGACGCGGGCAGCAACCAGCCAGTCAGCAACAGCTACGAATACGGCATGCCGCTGGACGTGGCCAAGGTCATCTCCATCACCCCGGCCAGCAACGCCGCCGACTGCCAGGTGGGCACCGCACACATGGTGTACGTCGACCACCAGGGCCAGAAACACGAAGTCGACTACCGGGAAATGGGCAACTGCTCGCAGCAGTGAGTCAGGCCAGCACTTGAGTGATCCAGCCCACCTGTTGATTGAAGTCGTCGATTTTCGCCTGCGGCACCGCATCGCGGGCCTGCTGGAAATTGGCCAGGGTCTGCTGCTTCTGGCGTAGCATGCGCCGCCACTTGACCAGGAACGCCTCGCTCCTCTCCTGCATCAGCAGCGGGCCGAAGTACAGTTGTTCAGCGGTATACGCCGCCCCTCCCGGCTCGGCGACGATGATCTCGTAGTCGAAGCGGTTTTCCCGCAGCAGTTCTTCGCTGACGACCCGGTAACCGTTGCCCATCAGCCACTGGCGCAGCTCGCGCTCACCACCATTTGGCTGCAACACCAGGCGCGTGACGCCAGCAAGGCGCGGCTTGCCAGCCTCTAGGATCTCGCACATGGTGTCGCCACCCATGCCGCAGATGCTGACCACCGAAATACGGTCTTGCGGCTCGACCGCAGCCAGGCCATCGGCCAGGCGCACGCTGACGCGGTCCTCCAGCCCGTTTCTGCGCACATTGCGCTGGGCCGAGGCGAACGGCGTCTGGGCTACTTCACCCGCCACGGCGGCTGCGAGCACGCCACGCAGCATCAAGGCCACCGGCAGGTAGCCGTGGTCCGAGCCGATGTCGGCCAGGCGCGCGCCCTGCGGCACATGGGCGGCCACGCGCTCCAGGCGCCTGGACAATGTCTGTTCGTTCAAGGTAAACCCCTGGCTTTGCAATGGGGCGCGATTCTGACGGCGAACGCCGCGCATTTCAAACACCCGGGTACCCTCGACCCGGCCAGTGCGCTCGCGTAGGCTTGCCGCTTTCCTTCCGTTGCAAGGCAAACACCATGGCAAATGCAGACATCATCTACACCCCCGACCCAGACGCCGACTCTATTTCGTCGGACATCGCCGAGTACAACGGCGTGCTGGTCACCACGCAAATCCCGACCCACGCCGATGGCAGCCTGGAGCTGGGTGGCATCGTCGAGCAGAGCGAATGCACCCTGCAGGCACTGAAGGTGGCGCTGGAGAAAGCCGGCAGCGGCATGGACCGCGTGCTGCACCTGACCATCTACCTGACCGACATGGCCGACCGCGCGGCGTTCAACGAGGTGTACCAGCGTTTCTTCAGCAAGCCGTGGCCGGTACGCGCCGCCGTGGGCGTGGCTGCGCTTGCGTTCGACGGCATGCGCGTCGAAGTGACGGCAATGGCGGCAAAACGCTGACCGACCTGTCAGGGCCCTATCGCCGGCAAGCCGGCTCCCACAGGTACTGCACAGCCCTCCAGACCTGCGTTATCCCTGTGGGAGCCGGCTTGCCGGCGATAGGGCCGGTACAAGCGATACACCTCTCGGCACCCCAATGATGCCGCCAGCCCGTTTCGCCGCTACAATGCCCGCCTAAACCGTGACAGCCCGAAAATATAACGACATGTCCCTTCCAAAGAATCACCTGGAACTGCTCAGCCCTGCCCGTGACGTGGCCATTGCCCGTGAAGCGATCCTGCACGGCGCTGATGCCATCTACATCGGCGGCCCGAGCTTTGGCGCGCGCCATAACGCCTGCAACGAAGTCAGCGATATCGCCGAACTGGTCGAGTTCGCCCATCGCTACCACGCACGCGTGTTCACTACCATCAACACCATTCTCCACGACAACGAGCTGGAACCCGCGCGCAAGCTGATCCACCAGCTGTACGACGCCGGCGTGGACGCCCTGATCGTGCAGGACCTGGGGGTGATGGAGCTGGACATCCCGCCGATCGAGCTGCACGCCAGTACCCAGACCGACATCCGTACCCTGGCACGGGCCAAGTTCCTCGACCAGGCCGGCTTCTCGCAACTGGTGCTGGCCCGCGAGCTGAACCTGCAGCAAATCCGCGCCATCGCCGCTGAAACCGACGCCGCCATCGAGTTCTTCATCCACGGTGCGCTGTGCGTGGCTTTCTCCGGCCAGTGCAACATCTCCCACGCGCAGACCGGCCGCAGCGCCAACCGTGGTGACTGCTCGCAGGCCTGCCGCCTGCCCTACACCCTGAAGGATGACCAGGGCCGGGTGGTGGCCTT
The DNA here is from genome assembly GCF_000935045.1 of Pseudomonas sp. 10-1B. Taxonomy (GTDB): domain Bacteria; phylum Pseudomonadota; class Gammaproteobacteria; order Pseudomonadales; family Pseudomonadaceae; genus Aquipseudomonas. The sequence goes on along the minus strand of NZ_JYKS01000001.1, from coordinate 107,831 downwards.
CGAGAAGCACCTGCTGTCGATGAAGGACAACAACCAGACCGCCAACCTGGCCGACCTGGTCGATGCCGGCGTGCGCTCGTTCAAGATCGAGGGCCGCTACAAGGACATGGGCTATGTGAAGAACATCACCGCCCACTACCGCAAGGAACTCGACGCCATCCTCGAAGGCCGCCCGGACCTGGCCCGCGCTTCCAGCGGCCGCACCGAGCACTTCTTCGTGCCCGACCCGGACAAGACCTTCCACCGTGGCAGCACCGACTACTTCGTCACCGACCGCAAGGTCGACATCGGCGCCTTCGACTCGCCAACCTTCACCGGCCTGCCGGTAGGTGTAGTGGAAAAGGTCGGCAAGCGCGACCTGCAGGTGGTCACCGACGTGCCGCTGACCAACGGCGACGGCCTCAATGTGCTGGTCAAACGTGAAGTAGTGGGCTTCCGCGCCAATATCGCCGAACCCCGTGGCCAGTTCGAGGAAGATGGCCAGCAGCGCTACCGCTACCGCGTCGAGCCCAACGAAATGCCCGAAGGCCTGCACAAGCTGCGGCCCAACCACCCACTGTCACGCAACCTCGACCACAACTGGCAGCAAGCCCTGCAGCGCACCTCGGCCGAGCGCCGGGTTGGCGTGGAATGGCACGCGGTACTCACCGAACAGCGCCTGATGCTCAGCGTCAGCAGCGAAGAAGGTGTCAGCGTGCAAGTCGCGCTGGACGGCCCGTTCGGCGTGGCCAACAAGCCGCAGCAGGCGCTGGACCAGCTGCACGACCTACTTGGCCAGCTGGGTACCACGATGTACCACGCCGACAATATCGAGCTGGACGCCCCGCAGGCGTACTTCATCCCCAACTCGCAGCTCAAGGCCCTGCGCCGCGAAGCCATCGAGGCGCTGACCGCGGCACGGGTGCAGGCGCACCCGCGTGGCGGGCGCAAGGCCGAGACCACCCCGCCGCCGGTGTACCCCGAGTCGCACCTGTCGTTCCTGGCCAACGTGTACAACCAGAAGGCCCGCGACTTCTACCACCGCCACGGCGTGCAACTGATCGACGCGGCCTACGAGGCCCATGAAGAGCACGGCGAAGTGCCGGTGATGATCACCAAGCACTGCCTGCGTTTCTCCTTCAACCTGTGCCCCAAGCAGGCCAAGGGCGTGACCGGGGTGCGCACCAAGGTGGCACCGATGCAGCTGATTCAGGGGGACGAAGTGCTGACCCTGAAGTTCGACTGCAAGCCGTGCGAAATGCATGTGGTCGGCAAGATGAAGAGCCACATCATCGACCTGCCGACCCCGGGCAGCGCGGTGGCCCAGGTGGTGGGGCATATCAGCCCGGAAGACCTGCTGAAAACCATTCCGCGCGGGCCGCATTGATCGTTAGCCTGCCAGGGCCCTTTCGCGGCTAAAGCCGCTCCCACCTCGACCGCATAGGCCTCAAGCCCTGTGCAGTACCTGTGGGAGCTGGCTTGCCGGCGATGAGGCCAGTCCAGACAATACAGTTGCTCCCACAGGTTAGGGTGCCCCTGCACAGCACCTGTGGGAGCGGCTTTAGCCGCGAAGGGCCGTGCACATCATTGACGTCAACGAATCTGGTGCTTGTGCAGCAACCGATAGAACGTCGGCCGCGAAATGCCCAGCACCTTGGCCGCCATGCTCAGGTTGTCACTGTGCCGGTTGAGCACATCGCACAGCGCCTGGCGCTCGGCGCGGTGCTTGTACTCCTCCAGCGTGCCCAGCGGCTGTTGCTCCTGGTCGAGGGTCTGCAGGCCCAGGTCCTGTGCTTCGATCTGCCGCCCTTCAGCCAGCACCAACCCGCGACGCACCCGGTTGGCCAGCTCACGCACGTTGCCCGGCCAGTCATGCCGGCCCATGGCCGCCAGGGCATGGTCACTGAACGAACGCGGTCGACGCCCGGTTTCCAGGCTGTAGAAATGGGCAAAGTGGCTGGCCAGCATCGACAGGTCGCCATGCCGGTCGCGTAACGGCGCGGTCACCACCTGCAACACATTCAGGCGGTAATACAGGTCTTCGCGAAAGCGCCCTTGCTCGATGGCCTTTTCCAGGTCGACGTGGGTCGCTGCCAGTACTCGCACATCCACCGGGATCGGCTGGCTGCCGCCAACGCGCTCGATGTGCTTCTCCTGCAAAAAGCGCAACAGGTTGGCCTGCAGTTCCAGCGGCAGGTCCCCGATTTCATCCAGGAACAACGTGCCACCGTGGGCCGCTTCGATGCGCCCGGCCTTGCGCTGATGGGCCCCGGTGAACGCGCCCTTCTCATGGCCGAACAGTTCGGACTGGATCAAGTGCTCGGGGATGGCCCCGCAGTTGATCGCGATGAAAGGCTGGTCGCTGCGTTGCGACTGCCGGTGCAGGGTGCGGGCTACCAGCTCCTTGCCAGTGCCGCTTTCCCCACGGATCAGCACCGGCGACTCGGTGGGCGCCAGCTTGCCCAGCAGCTTGCGCAGCTCGCGGATCGGGCGGCTTTCGCCGAGCAGTTCGTGGGTCGCTTCATCCACCCGGACTGCCCCTTGGCCACGCAGGCGCGCCATGCCGAAGGCCCGCCCCAGGGTGACCTGCACGCGCGAGACGTCGAACGGCAAGGTGTGGAAGTCGAAGAACCATTCACAAACGAAATCGCCAACAGCCGGCATGCGCAGCTGTTCGGCGCCGAGCACGGCGATCCATTCAGTGTTGCTGCGCTTGATCATGTCCTTGACCGCGTCAGGGTGCCTCAGGTGCGAAGCCTGCAAGCGCAACAGGCCCACATCACAAGGATGATCCAAGGCGGCCCCGAGAATGCAGCTGTCCACATCCCAGCCCGCGCTGCGCAGGCCAGGTAACAAACGGTGGCAGTCATCGCAGGGGTCTACGATGAGCAAACGGCGTTGGGCGGCAAGCTGCTGCATAACCGATCCTTGGCGCCAGTTTTTGGTTTTTTGAAGTAAAACAGCAAGTTGTGGCGCCCATTTAACAGTAGCAACGAAGTTGACGGTGCCCAGTACCGTCTGTCTGCCGAATCATTTTTTTACAATACGTATCGGGAATTTCCGCGCGTTATCGCCATCACATGGCGGCGCAGGCAAGAACGGATTCACGCCAGAAAAAATTTTACATCCAATATGTGACTTGCCCCCGGACAACGAGCATCAGTACACATAACCCCGCGCTGCACATCGCGATAATTGAGGCGACTTTGAAGCAACGCGGACTTCACTTCGATGTTTGGGACCATAGAGAGACCGAACCATGAATGCCCCGCTCCGTGTCAACGAAGCACTGCTGATTGCCGACCACGCCTTCGAACCTTTCCAGTGCGTAGCCTGGGATGCACCCAACGGCACTGGTGAACTGAGCCTGGCAGTGATCGACCGGACCAGCACCCGCATCGGCGCCAAGCAAGTGTCCTCGCGTATCTATTCCGACCCGGCCCAGTGGGCCAGCCTGATCGAGGAAGTGCGCGCCGAACTGTGCGAAAAAGGTTACGACCTGCAACCGTGGTCAATGCCGAAATAATATCGGCCGGCAAAGCAAGTGCGTGCAGCGCCACGCACTTGCACAACTTTACAGTTACTGTTCTGGCAACTTTTGTTATTGCGACATAGTGTCGCGCCCACACTTTTAATCCATGGCCCTGAACTGCTGCAAGTGCTGGTAATCGGCCTGCAATTGTTCGGCCAGACGCTGTGCGCGCCCCAGACGCACGGGCGCCAGTTCCATATCCACCAACAATGTGGCACAAGGCATCGGCTGCACAGCATTCCAGTGCTGCAGGCGACCGTCGGTGAACACCAGGCAGCGCACGACTTCTTGCGGCTGAGCCCGTTGCCGCGCCTGTAGCCAGTGCCGGGCTTGCTCCAGTGCGGCGACCAGCGGCGTCCCCCCGCCTGCACCCAAAGCCTGCAGCCAAGGCTGCAAAGCGGCCGAGGCCTTCAGACCGTGGCGCTGCCACTGTGGCGTGCGGCCACTGGCGGTGAGCAAGGCCAAACGGGCGCGCTGCCGATAAGCCTGGTCGAACAGTGTCGCCAGTAGTCCTTTGGTTTGCGCCAGCGCCTGATGGCGCCGGGTAGAAGCCGAGGCATCGACAATCACCAGCCACAGCTCCGCGGGTTTGCCCTGACGTTGTTGCCAGCACAAATCCTTGCGCTGGCGTGGCCGCCCCTTGAGCAAGGTTGGCAGCCAGGCAACCCGGCCGGCCGCCGCATTGCGTGCGCGACCACGGCTGACGCCGTACAGCTTGCCTTCTCCCGTTTTGGCATCCGCCCCTGAGGCAGGTGGCTGGGGGATGCTCAGGGCTTTTTTGCCCAGTTCGGCACCTCGCGACGGGCGCCGCTGGCTACCGGCTGTGCCGGCAATGCACCCCAGTCACCCTGCCCACCCTGTTCACCTGGGTTGCTGGCACCCTGCTGGCCGGCTTCGGGTGGCGCCGCCGGTGGGTTGGCCTGGGGCGCAACCCGGCGACGATGGCGCAAGGCGAATTCGGCCACGGCCTCGACATCGGCTTCGTCGATGGCCACGCCACCGCGCCAGGCACAGTGAGCGCGCGCAGCGCGCAGCCAGACCAGGTCGGCACGCAGGCCATCGACCCCGGCGGCATAGCAACGTTCAGTGATCCAGGCCAGCGCCTGGTCGTCCAGGGCAATGCTGGCCAAGGCCTGGCGCGCCGCGTGGCAGCGTTCGCGCAATTGCCCCTGGGCCGTGGCCCAGTGCGCGCAGAAGGCCTGCGGGTCGCTGTCGAAGGCCAGGCGGCGACGAATGATCTGCCGCCGCGCCTCGGGCTCTGGCAAACCTTCCAGGGCCACGTTCAGGCCAAAACGGTCGAGCAATTGCGGGCGCAGCTCGCCCTCTTCCGGGTTCATGGTGCCGATCAGCACGAAGCGGGCACTGTGCCGGTGCGAGATACCGTCGCGTTCGATGCGGTTGGTGCCACTGGCGGCCACGTCGAGCAACAGATCGACCAGGGTATCGGGCAGCAGGTTGACCTCATCGACATACAGCACGCCACCGTCGGCCTGGGCCAGCACCCCCGGGGAAAACTGTGCCTTGCCCTGCCCCAGCGCGGCATCCAGGTCGAGGGTGCCGACCAGCCGTTCTTCGCTGGCGCCCAGTGGCAGGGTGACGAACGGGCCTTCACCGAGCAGGTCGGCCAGGCCACGGGCCAGGGTGCTCTTGGCCATGCCACGCGGCCCTTCGATCAGCACACCGCCGATTTTCGGGTCGATGGCGGTCAGGCACAGCGCCAGTTTCAGGTCGTCGGCACCGACCACAGCGGCCAGCGGAAATTGTACGGGTTCACTCATTTCAAGCCTGTTCCTCGCCATCGAGCAGTTGTTCCTCGAGGGCTTCGCGGTAATCGCCTGGGGCCTGCCACAGGCCGCGCTGCTGGGCCTCCAGCAAGCGCTCGGTAAGGTCGCGCAGGGCCTCGGGGTTATGCTCGCGCATGAAATCGCGGGTCGCCGGGTCGAGCACGTAGGCATCGGCCAGCGCCTGGTAATGATGGTCGTCGATCAGGTGCGTGGTGGCGTCGAAGGCGAACAGGTTATCGACCGTCGCCGCCATCTCGAAGGCACCCTTGTAGCCGTGGCGCTTGGCCCCGTCGATCCACTTCGGGTTCAGCGCCCGGGCGCGGATGACCCGGTTCAGTTCTTCCTTGAGGGTACGTATACGCGGCCGATCGGCTTGGCTGTGGTCGCCGTGGTAGCTGGCCACGTTAGCCCCGCTCAGGGTTTCCGACGCTGCCAGCATGCCGCCCTGGAACTGGTAGTAGTCGTTGGAATCGAGCAGGTCGTGCTCGTGGTTGTCCTGGTTTTGCAGCACAGCCTGCACCTTGGCCAGGCGCTGGGCGAACTGGGCGCGGGCCGGGGTACCATCGTCGCTGCCGCCGTAGGCGTAGCCGCCGTGGTTGAGGTAGACCTCGGCCAGGTCGTCGCGGCTGTGCCACAGGCGCCCGTCGATGGCGTTCTGTACCCCGGCGCCGTAGGCCCCGGGTTTGGCGCCGAAAACCCGCCAGCCGGCCTGCCGTGCGGCCTGCTCGGCGTCCACGCCTTGCGCCTGCAGCGCAGCACGCTCGCTGCGCACGCGGGCGGCCAGGGGGTTGAGGTCGTCGGGCTCGTCCAGCGCGGCCACTGCCTGCACCGCGGCATCGAACAGGCGAATGAGGTTGCCGAAGGCATCGCGGAAGAAGCCCGAAACGCGCAGGGTCACGTCCACCCGCGGGCGGTCGAGCAAGCTCAGCGGCAGGATTTCGAAATCGTCGACGCGCTGGCTGCCGGTCGCCCACACCGGCCGCACGCCCATCAGCGCCATGGCCTGGGCGATATCGTCGCCGCCAGTGCGCATGGTCGCCGTGCCCCACACCGACAGGCCGAGCTGGCGCAGGTGGTCGCCGTGGTCCTGCAGGTGGCGTTCGAGGATCAGGTTGGCCGAGGCGAAGCCCAGGCGCCAGGCTGTGGTAGTGGGCAGGTTGCGCACATCCACGGTATAGAAGTTGCGCCCGGTGGGCAGTACGTCCAGGCGCCCGCGGCTAGGCGCGCCACTGGGGCCGGCGGGCACGAAACGCCCGGCCAACGCCGCCAGCAGGCCATTCATTTCGGCGCTGCCACAGGCGTCCAGGCTAGGTGCCACGGCGTCGCGCAGGGCCTGCACCACGTCGTGCACCGGCTGCCAGTCGCTCCGGGCAGGCAACTGTGCAGTGCCGTCAAGCGCCTGCTCGATCAGCTGCAACGCCAACAGTTCGAGGCGCTCGCGGGTATCGCCACAGGTGCGCCAAGGTTCGCCGCTGATGGCCAACAGCTGTTCGGGGCGTGCCCCCTGCCACGGCTGGCCAAGCTCGCAATCGAGCGGGTCGAAACCCGGCACCAACGCCTTGGCCAGGGCCCGCAGCAGGCTGGCATTGCCGCCGCGCCCGTCGCCACGCTCGACCCGCACCAGTGCCAACAGGGTGTCCAGGCGCAGCCGCCCTTCAGGCGACTGGCCGAACACGTGCAGGCCATCGCGAATCTGCGATTCCTTGAGGTCGCACAGGTAAGTGTCCAGGCGCGGCAGCCACACGGCGGCATCGTCCATTTGCCCTTCCAGTTGTAGCTCGCGGTCAATGTGGTTGGCCTTGACCAGTTCGAGGATGTCGCGCTGCAACTCGCGGGCACGCCGCGGGTCGAGCAGCTGCGCTTCGTAGAACTCGTCGGCCAGTTGCTCCAGGTGGCGCAACGGGCCGTAGGTTTCGGCGCGGGTCAGCGGCGGCATCAGGTGGTCTATGATCACTGCCTGGGTGCGGCGCTTGGCCTGGGCGCCCTCGCCCGGGTCATTGACGATGAACGGGTAGATGTTCGGCAGCGGGCCGAGCAAGGCGTCCGGCCAGCACTGCGCCGACAGCCCGACACCCTTGCCGGGCAGCCATTCAAGGTTGCCGTGCTTGCCGACGTGGATTACCGCGTCGGCGGCAAAGGCATGGCGCAGCCAGAAGTGGAACGCCAGGTAGCCGTGCGGCGGCACCAGGTCGGGATCGTGGTACACCGCGCTGGGGTCCACCTGGTAGCCGCGCGCCGGCTGGATGCCGACGAAGGTCAGGCCAAAGCGCAGGCCAGCGACCATCAGCCGGCCACTGCGGTACATCGGGTCCTGCTCGGGCGGCCCCCAGCGCTCCAGCACCGCCTGGCGGTTGGCCTCGGGCAGGCGCTCGAACGCGGCCTGGTAATCGGCCAGGCTCAGGCTCTGGGCGCAAGGTCGCTGGTCGAGGTGGTCGAGGTCGTTGGTCACACCGCCAAGCAGTTGCTGAATCAGTTGCGTGCCGCTGCCCGGCAGTTCGGCCAGTGGATAGCCTTCGGCCTGCAACGCCTTGAGGATGTTCAGCGCTGCTGCCGGTGTGTCCAGGCCAACGCCGTTGCCAATGCGGCCATCGCGGGTCGGGTAGTTGGCAAGCACCAGGGCCACGCGCTTCTGCGCGTTGGGCAAGCGCGCCAGCTCGACCCAACGGCGGGCCAGCTCGGCGACGAAGTCCATGCGCTCGGGGTGGGCACGGTAGCAGACCACGTCGGACTGGCTACGTTCGCTGCGCCAGGCCATATCCTTGAAACTGACAGGGCGGGTGATGATGCGCCCGTCCAGCTCCGGTAAGGCAATGTGCATGGCCAGGTCACGCGCGCCCAGGCCCTGCTCGCTGGCTTCCCAGCCGGGCTGGTTGTCTTGTGCGCAAATGGCCTGCAACACCGGGATGTCGTGGCGAAACGGGCGCAGATTGGGGCGTTCGGGGCTGGACAGGGCAAAGCCGGTGGTATTGACCAGCACCTCGGCGCCTACCTCGTCCAGCCAGGCTTCGACCTGCTCCAGGCAAGCGCTTTCCTTGAGACTGGCCACGGCGATCGGCAACGGGTTGAGCCCGGCGGCCTGCAGGCGCTGGCAGAACATGTCGATGAACGCGGTGTTGGCCGCCTGCAGGTGCGAGCGGTAGAACAGCAGCGGTGCCACCGGCTGCTCGGGGTGCCAGTGCGGGTACCAGTCCTGCAACGTGGCGCTGCCCTTGGCCGGGTGATAAACCGCAGTGCGCGGCAAGGGCTGCGGTTCATCCCAGGCATAGTCGCGGCCCAGCCACTGGTTGGCCAGGCAGTTGAACAGGTTGATGGCGTTGGCCTTGCCGCCCTGGCGCAGGTAGTGCCAGAGGCGCTCGGCCTGTTCGCCGCCGACGCTGCCCAGGCTGGTCAGCTCCGGGTCCGGGCGGTCGTCGCCCGGCACCAGGATCAACTGCACGCCACGCGCGGCCAGCTCGACCAGTTGCTCGACGCCATAGCGCCAGTAGCCGACGCCACCGTGCAGCGACACCAGAATGACCTTGGCATGGCGCAGCACCTGGTCGACATACAGGTCGACCGAGGCGTGGTTCTGCACCTGCATGGGGTTGGCCAGGCGCAGGCTGGGGAAATCCTTGGGCAATTGCTCGGCGGTATCGGCGAGCAATGCCAGGTGCGAATCGCCGCTGCAGAGAATCACCAGTTCGGCGGGTGTCTGGCCGAGGTCGGCAATGCTGTCATCCGGCACGAAGCCGCCGGGCTGGGTCCGCAGCAGGTGCATGGGTCAGGCGCCCAGGGCCTGGCGCAGGCGCGCTTCCAGTTGGCCAGCGTCAAGCTCCTGGCCGATCAGCACCAGGCGGGTGATGCGCGGTTCGTCGGTGCGCCAGGCGCGGTCGAAGTGCTTGTCGAAACGGGTACCCACGCCTTGCACCAGCAGCCGCATCGGCTTGCCCGGAATGGCAGCGAAGCCTTTGGCGCGCAGGATGCCGAACTCCACCACCAACTGGGTCAGGGCGTCGAGCAGCAGGCTTTCGTCGGCTTCGGGCAGGTCGATGGAGATCGAGTCGAAGGCGTCGTGGTCGTGATCGTCGTGGTCACCACCGTCGTGGTGCGAGTCATGGTGAGTGCGGCGGCCATCGATGTGCGCCTCGGACTCAGCCCCAACGCCCAGCAGCACTTCCAGTGGCAGCTTGCCGCTGCTGGCCTCTACCACTTTCACCGCTGGCGGCAGCTCTTCGGCCACTTCGGCGCGGACCTTGGCCAAGCCCTCGGCGTCGATCAGGTCGGCCTTGTTCAGCACCACCAGGTCGGCGCTGGCCAGCTGGTCGGCGAACAGCTCGTGCAGTGGCGATTCGTGGTCCAGGTTGGGGTCGAGCTTGCGCTGCGCATCGACCTGGTCCGGGTAGGCGGCGAAGGTGCCGGCAGCCACCGCCGGGCTGTCGACCACGGTGATGACCGCGTCGACGGTGCAGGCGTTGCGGATTTCCGGCCACTGGAAGGCTTGCACCAACGGTTTGGGCAGGGCCAGGCCGCTGGTTTCGATGAGGATGTGGTCCAGGTCGCCACGGCGTGCCACCAGCTCGCGCATCACCGGGAAGAACTCTTCCTGCACGGTGCAGCACAGGCAGCCGTTGGCCAGTTCGTAGACACGGCCGCTGGCTTCTTCCTCGCTGCAACCGATGCTGCACTGCTTGAGGATTTCGCCGTCGATGCCCAGTTCGCCGAATTCGTTGACGATGACCGCAATGCGGCGGCCCTGGGCGTTGTCGAGCATGTGGCGCAGCAAGGTGGTCTTGCCCGAGCCGAGGAAGCCGGTGACGATGGTGACGGGGAGCTTGGCCAGTGTTTTCATGTCGCATTGCCCTTGGCAGAATGGCGCGGGCATGCAGGACGACAGCCGTGGGCCGGGCCGGCCGGGCTTGTTCGCCACCGGATCACCCCGCCCGGTTGAAAGTCGAAAACGTGACGAGGCAGGTCTCCTGGCTCGCACCGTTCCAGTTGCCCGTTAGCTGAACAGCGGGCTGGCGGGATGACGCCTTCCCGCGCGTTGGCGCAGTGGCTGTGTCGATCCGTTGTCGGTGCTTACAGTTGCGGGGGCAGCCGCGGCTTGTACCGCGTTCCCGTCTTAGCTTCGGCCTGGCCGAAGAACCTCGAAGTGGCAAGGCTACGCAGTGGCTGGCGGGTGGTCAACCATTGCTGCCGGGCAGGCTGACCACAAGCGAGGCAACTGGGTTACAGTGGCGCCTCTACCCACGGTCAAGGACGCCCCATGCCCCTCGCCCCCGCCATACCAGTGCTGCGCATTTTCTCGGTCGACAAGGCCAAGGAGTTCTACCTCGACTTCCTCGGCTTCAGCCTGGACTGGGAGCACCGCTTCAGCCCGGACCTGCCGCTGTACATGCAGATTCACCGCGACGGCCTGATCCTGCACCTTTCCGAACACCATGGCGATGCCTGTCCCGGTTCGACTGTGTTCGCCCGCATCGACGACCTGCGTGCGCTGGAGCGAGAACTGCAGGATAAACAGTACGGCTACGCCCGGCCCGAGGCCGAGCGCCTGGACTGGGGCCTGCAGATGCAGGTGTGCGACCCGTTCGGCAACCGCCTGCGCTTCTGCCAGCAGATCGATGACGAGGCCAACCCGTGAAGGCGCTGGGCAAACGCGAAATGGCTCGGCTGGAGCGGGAACTGGTAGCGTGCCTGACCGATGCCTGCGAAACCGCCAAGGCGGAAATCGTCGGGTTTGCCTGGCTCACCCATCGCCTTGAACCCGAGGATTTTCCGGCCAGCCTGCGTATTACCTGGGTGTTTGAGCAGGAGGCACACAAGGCCGCTGCCGTGGCAGGCCAAGCGAAGGCGCGCATGCTGGCGCTGACCGGCCTGGCGCTGGAGCAGGCCAGCATTCAACTGGACCATCCAGCCTGGCATGTGCGGTTTGACAGTGAAGAGGCCTGCAAGCAGAGCCACGGTGGTGATTGGGCCAGGCGCTTGAAGGGGCGCTGACCCCAAGGCCTGACAAAAATCTTGCTGCGCCTATGAGATCGAGCGCCGCCCACGCGGCGCATCGCCGGCAAGCCAGCTCCCACAGGGACCGCGCAAAGCTCGAGATCTGCGCGGTACCTGTGGGAGCTGGCTTGCCGGCGATGAGGCCGGTGCAGGCAGCGCCTAGACGGCAGGCGGTACTTTACCCACCCCCGCCAGTCCGCTACGCTCCTCACTCCCCAATCACGAGGTGTTCGTCCAATGCGCCATTAATGCCGCCGTCCCTTCGACGGCCAGTCTTCAGCCTCCGGTTCACTCCGGAGATGTCGCGGCATTTGTGGAGTTGTGCATGACGAACACGTCGATCCTGACGCTGGACAGCGTCACCCTGGCCCTGCCTGATGGCAGGCTGCTATTTACCGACCTCAACGAAACCTTCGACCAACGCCGCACCGGCCTGGTCGGGCGCAATGGCGTGGGCAAGAGCCTGCTCGGGCAGATTCTCGCCGGCCAGCGCCAACCGAGCAGCGGCCAGTGCCGGCGCCTTGGGCCTGTTCACCTGCTGAACCAGCAAGTAATCGAGCACAGCGCCACACTTGCCGACCTGGCCCAGGTGGGCAGCGTGATTGCAGCGCTGGAGCGCATCGAACAAGGTAGTGTCGACCCTAGCGATTTCGATACCGTTGGCCAACGCTGGGATATCCGCAAGCAACTGCAGGTGCAGTTGCAACGCCATGGCCTGGGCCAGCTCGACTGGCGCCAGCCCGTCCACAGCCTCAGCGGAGGCCAGGCCATGCGCGTAGCACTGATCGGCGCATGGCTCAGCGATGCCGATTACCTGATCCTCGACGAACCGAGCAATCACCTGGACAGCGACGCCCGTGCCCAGCTGCTGAGCATGATCGATACGTGGGACCGGGGCCTGCTGGTGATCAGCCACGACCGCAGCCTGCTGGCGCATATGGAGCGCATCGTCGAGTTATCCAGCCTGGGTTTGCAGGCCTTTGGTGGCAACTACAGCTTCTATGCAGCCCAGAAAGCCAGCCAGATGGCACAGGCCCAGCAACAACTTGCCCGGCTGAAGCAGGAGCAACAACGCCAGGCCGGCGAACTGCAGCGCCAGCGTGAAGACCTGGAGCGTCACCAAGCCCGGGCCGGGCGCCAGGCCAGACACGCCAACCAGGCGAAGATCCTGATTGACCGTCAGCAGGAGCGTAGCCAGGCCACGGCAGGCAAGCAGCGCCGTGAGCATCGCGACGCCCAGCAGGCACTGCTGGGCAAAGTCCGTGACGCCGCCCGCGAGGTCGAGCAGGCCAGTGCCATTACTTTGCATGCCCCCACGCCACAGCGCCATGCGGGCCGGGAAGTGCTGGCCCTGCAGACACTGCACTTGCCACGTGGCACGCATAAACCGCTGAACCTGCGCCTGTGCCTGGGCCAGCGAGTGGGGTTGCTCGGCGCCAATGGCAGCGGCAAGTCCACTTTGCTCAAGCTGATAAATAGCGAGCTGCCTGCACCGACCGAGTGCCTGCGCCTCAGCGGCGAAACCGCCCTGCTCGACCAGCACTGCAGCACGTTGCCGGGCGGCACCAGCGTGCTCGACCATCTACGCCAGGCCAACCCGATGCTGGCCCAGGGCGACCTGCGCACCCGCCTCGCACAACTGGGGCTGGATGCGGCCCGTATCGAGCTGCCCAGCGGTCTGCTAAGCGGCGGTGAGCGGATGAAGGCAGCACTGGCCGCCGTGCTGTACCGCGAACGGCCGCTCGACCTGTTGCTGCTGGACGAACCCGGTAACCACCTCGATCTGCCATCGCTGGCAGCACTGGAGCGCATGCTCGGGCAGTTTCGCGGGGCGCTGATGGTGGCGTCGCATGATGCGGTACTGCTGCAAAACCTGGCGCTGGACGACTACCTGCATCTATAGATTCAGCAAATAATGCATCGCAGGCTATCAATTCGTGACTGGCCGTTCCCGATCCGCCACGGATGTATTAAGGTGGCATGGTGCGCATATAACAGCAGCCCGAGCGATCGGGCACTTGCAAGACAATGAGGGTGTCATGAGCAACGAAAGCATTAATTGGGACAAGCTGGGTTTCGACTATATCAAGACCGACAAACGCTACCTGTCCGTATGGCGCAATGGCGAGTGGGACAAGGGCACCCTGACCGAAGACAACGTGCTGCACATCAGTGAAGGCTCCACCGCCCTGCACTACGGCCAGCAGTGCTTCGAGGGCCTGAAGGCCTACCGTTGCAAGGACGGCTCGATCAACCTGTTCCGCCCGGACCAGAACGCCGCCCGCATGCAGCGCAGCTGCGCCCGCCTGCTGATGCCGCAGGTGCCGACCGATGTGTTCATCGAGGCCTGCAAGCAAGTGGTCAAGGCCAACGAAAAGTTCGTGCCACCGCATGGCAAAGGCGCCCTGTACCTGCGCCCGTTCGTGATCGGCACCGGTGACAACATTGGCGTGCGCACCGCCCCCGAGTTCATCTTCTCGGTGTTCGCCATCCCGGTTGGCTCGTACTTCAAGGGCGGCATGAAGCCGCACAACTTCCAGATTTCCAGCTTCGACCGTGCTGCCCCGCAAGGCACCGGCGCAGCCAAGGTCGGTGGCAACTACGCTGCCAGCCTGCAGCCAGGTGCTGAAGCGAAGAAAGCCAACTTCGCCGATGCCATCTACCTCGACCCGCTGACCCACACCAAGATCGAAGAAGTCGGCTCGGCCAACTTCTTCGGCATCACTGCCAATAACGAATTCGTCACCCCGAAATCGGCCTCGGTACTGCCCGGCATCACCCGCCTGTCGCTGATGGAACTGGCGCAATCGCGCCTGGGCCTGACCGTGATCGAAGGCGATGTCGAAATCAGCAAGCTGGACCGCTTCGTCGAAGCCGGCGCCTGCGGTACCGCTGCGGTGATCACCCCGATCGGCGGCATCGAGTACAACGGCAAGCTGCACGTGTTCCACGACCTGGAAAAGGTCGGCCCGGTTACCCAGAAGCTCTACAACGAGCTGACCGGTATCCAGAGCGGTGACGTGGAAGCACCGGCAGGCTGGATCTTCAAGGTCGCCTGAGGCGCTTTAGCGGTTTGAAAACGGGGCATGCCAGCAATGGCATGCCCCGTTTTCGTTGGTGTGGGAGCGGCCTTGCGTCGGGCGGGATATTCAGGCCAGGCGCCGCTGCATCAGCGAATGCCGGGCTTTGTCGAAGGCCCAGTTGTACAGCACGGTGTAGGGCAGGATGATCACGAAGAAGCCCAGTTCCACCATGAACGCCTGCAGCAGCGAGATATCCAGCATCCACGCCGCCACCGGCAGGCACCACACCACCAGCCCGGCCTCGAAGCCCAAGCCATGCACAAAACGCGCGCGGGCCTTCCAGTGGATACGCTCGGCCTGCACGTAGCGATCGACCAGCGCGTTGTAGACCATGTTCCACAGCATGGCAATCACCGACAAGGTCACCGCCAGCGCCCCTGCCGTCGCCAGCGACTTGCCCATGATCCACGACAACAGCGGCGCACATAGCAGCACAGCGAACACTTCGTAACCGATGGCGTGAACCAGGCGTTCGGTGAAAGACACGTTTTTCATTGCAAATTCCATCCATTGCGTGAGTCGTGCTTCCTATTTTCTTTGATAGAACTGATACTCGCGACATAGCTACCATCGGTTTTATCAATACCATGCGCTACTCACCCGAAGCTCTGGTTGCCTTTGTCGAAGCCGCAGCGCTGGGTTCGTTCTCTGCCGCTGCGCGCAAGCTGCGCAAAAGCCAGTCCACCATCAGCATCGCCATCGCCAATTTCGAGGCCGATATCGGCTGCCCGTTGTTCGACCGCGGCGGCCGCCACCCCACGCTGAATGAGGCGGGCCGCCAAGTGTTGAGCCATGTCGAGGCGATTCTCGATGCCAGCGCCCAGCTCGATGCCCTGGCGGTGCGGCTGGCGGAGAATGTCGAGGCGCTGGTTTCGGTGGTGATGTCGGACAGCTACAGCGTCACCTTTCAGGGCGCGGTGATGGCCTGCTTCGCCGAGCATTACCCGCACACCGAGTTGCGCTGCGGCCCGTCGGAAGATGCCGATGTGATCGAGTTGATCCAGCAGGGCCTGGCGCATATCGGCATTCTTGCCACCCAGCCCAGCTACCCCGCCGACGTGGCCGTGGCGCGCTTGCCCGAGCAGGCGGAATTTGGCGTATATGTGGCCAGCACGCACCCATTGGCAGGCCTGGCGCAGGTGCAAGCGCAGCACCTGGAGAACGCGCGGCAGCTGTATATCAAGACCTACGCCCCCAGCCTGCACCACGGCCGCGGCCAGGCCTGGTCGGCACCGGATTACCTCACCCTGCTGGAGTTCGCCGTGCGCGGGTTTGGCTGGGCCGAACTGCCCAAGGCGCTGGTGACGCGGTTTGGCAGTGGCTTGGTGGAGTTGCAGGTGGCCGGGTACCCGCGGCGGGTCGATATGGATGTGGTGTGGTCCAGCCGGCGAGCGCTGGGGCCGGCGGGGCAGTGGCTGGTGCGGCAGATGTTGGAGCAGTAGGTTCTTCACCTGCCAGAATTTGGGGCTGCTGCGCAGCCCATCCGACCGGCTTCAGCGTGCGGTGTCGCTCATCAATCGAGACTGGAAACAAGCCGGCCTGATTCCGTGGTTCGCCCTGAATGCACGCCATGAAAAATGCCCCGCATCGTTGATGCGGGGCATTTTGCAGGAGCTGGCTCAAAATTTCAGGTTTCCACACAGCCTGCACAGGTGCTGCACAGGGCTTGAGGCCTATGCGGCCGACCCCACAAAAAAGGGGCCGCGCAGGCCCCTTGGGGTGTTACTTCTGCACGGCAGCGAAGGCTTCGGCAACCCGTTGCAGGTTGGCCGGGCGCAGGCCGGACATGCACACGCGGCCGCTGTCGATCAGGTACACGCCGAACTCGTCACGCAGGCGGCGTACCTGTTCGACGCTGAAGCCGGTGTAGCTGAACATGCCGCGCTGGCGCAGGAAGAACTGGAAATCCTGGCCTGGCAGCAGCACGGCCAGGGCATCGACCAGCGCCTGACGCATGTCGAGGATACGCTTGCGCATCACTTCGACTTCCTCGGCCCACTGGGCATTCAGGCCGGCATCGCTGAGCACGCCAGCCACCAGCTGGGCACCGAAGTTGGGCGGGCTGGAGTAGTTGCGGCGCACGGTGGCCTTGAGCTGGCCGAGCACGCTCTGGGCAGTGGCGTCGTCGTCGCAGACCACCGACAGGCCGCCTACCCGCTCGCCGTACAGCGAGAAGATTTTCGAGAACGAGTTGCTGACCAGGCACGGTACGCCGGCGCGGGCCATTTCGCGGATGGCGTAGGCATCTTCCACCAGGCCTTCGGCAAAGCCCTGGTAGGCGATGTCGAGGAACGGGATCAGCTGGCGCGCCTTGACCACCTCGACCACCTGCTGCCACTGGTTCTGGTCCAGGTCGGCACCGGTGGGGTTGTGGCAGCACGGGTGCAGCAGCACCACGCTGTTGGCCGGCAGGGCCTGCAGGGCGGCCAGCATGCCGTCGAAGTCCACGCCACGGGTGGCCTGGTCGAAGTACGGGTAGGTATGCACCTTGAAGCCAGCGCCTTCGAAAATGGCGCGGTGGTTGTCCCAGGTCGGGTTGCTGACCCAGACCTCGGATTGCGGGAAGTAGCGCTTGAGGAAGTCGGCACCGACTTTCAGGGCGCCGGAGCCACCCACGGTTTGCACGGTGGCCACGCGGCCGCCGGTCACGGCCGGGTGATCGGCACCGAACAGCAGCGCCTGGATCGCCTGGCGGTAGCTGGCCAGGCCTTCCATGGGCAGGTAAAGGGAAGCTTCATGGTCCTGACCGGCCATGCGCTTTTCCACCGCATCCACAGCCGCCAGTTGCGGCACCACGCCGGCCTCATCGTAATACAGGCCGATACTCAGGTTGACCTTGTCGGCGCGCGGGTCGGCCTTGAAGGTTTCCATCAACGAGAGGATCGGGTCGCCGGCATAGGCATCGACATGTTTGAACACAGCGTGCAGCTCCTTGGATCAGGACAGTACGAAAAGTCAGCCCTGAGCATACCCGGAGTGTGGGCTCAGGAACATCCACTATTGTGCAAGGTTGTCTATGCAACATTGCATGGCCAGGGTTTTGTGCTGGCAGTGATGGCCCTATCGCCGGCAAGCCCCCACAGGTACGCCACAACTCTCAAGGTCTGTGGTGTACCTGTGGGAGCTGGCTTGCCGGCGATTAGGCCGGATCAGCCAAGCAGTTCCTTCAGGCCCTGCAACTCCTGCTCGGTCACCGCCACTCCCTCCTCGTCTGCCACCTCGCGCTCGCGATAACGCCGCTCACCCGGCATGCGCGTCAACCCCACCGCCTGCATCTGCTCCACCAGTTCGCGGCTGCGCTGGGCAAAACGCTCGCCCTCGGCCTTGCTCGGGTCGATGACGATGATCAGTTGCCCGGTCCATGGCGTTTTCGCCCCTGGGTGCCCCGACCAGTCGAACTCCCAGGAGAAATGCCCGCCAGTCAGCGCCGCCGCCAGCAATTCGACCATCATCGACAGCGCCGAGCCCTTGTGCCCGCCAAACGGCAACAAGGCGCCGCCCTCCAGAACCGCCTTGGGCTCGGTGGTCGGCTCGCCATTGGCATCCACGCCCATGCCTTCAGGCAACTGCTGGCCGGCGCGCGCGGCAATCTGCACGTCACCGTGGGCCATGGCGCTGGTGGCCATGTCGAAGACGATCGGGTCGTGTTCGGCGCAGGGCGCGGCAAAGGCAATGGGGTTGGTGCCGAACAACGGCTTGCGCGCACCATGCGGCACCACGCAGGTCATGCTGTTGACCACGCTCAGGGCCACCAGGCCTTCGTCGGCAAACGGCTCCACGTCCGGCCACAAAGCGGCGAAGTGGTGCGAGTTATGGATAGCCAGCACAGCGATGCCGGCGTTGCGCGCCTTGGCCACCAGCAACCCACGGGCTGCCGCCAGTGCCGGCTGGGCAAAGCCGCCCGCAGCATCGACGCTGACGTAGCCGGCCGCCACGTCGCGGACCTCTGGCGTGGCCTGGCCGTCGACCCAGCCGCTGGCCAGGGTCGAGACATAGCCCGGCATGCGGAACACCCCATGGCTGTGGGCGCCATCGCGCTGGGCGCTGGCGCAGTTGTAGGCCAGCACCCCGGCCACGGCCTCGCTGCAGCCATGGCGCTGGAAGATGGCCTGCAACAGGCCCTGCAGCTCGGTAAAAGGCACGCGCACGACGGTGCTAGTGGAAGGTGCGGACATCTGGAGCTCCTTGTTGATTTTGGAATGGCTACAGCGTTGCAACGACAAAAACTTTCCTGCATGTGACAGCATTCTGTCAAATGTTGACTTGATGACAGAAAACATTCATTTTCTTCCCAAGCCTCACCCCCTGGAGCCGCAGCATGAGCCAACCGATCAAGCAACGCCTGGAAAACAGCCTCGAAGGGGCCGCCGCCTCGGGCCGCAAGATCGCCACCTACATGCTGGCCAACCTGCACGAACTGCCGTTCCAGACCTCGGCCAGCATCGCCGCCAAGCTGGGCGTCAGCGAATCCAGCGTCGGGCGCTTCTGTCGCTCATTGGGTTATGCCCATCTCAAGGCGCTTAAGCAAGACCTGCAAAATGACCTGGGCGATGGCCCGTGGCTGGTGGGTGACCGCCTGCAAGATTACCGCCAGAACCAAGACGCCAGCGACAACGCCGGCAGCCTGGAGCTTGAAATCGCCGCCTTGGTGCGCGTGCACGAGTACCGCCAGAACCCGGCCTGGCACAGCGTGGCGCAACGCCTGGCCAGCAAGCCGCGGGTGTTCGTGGCCGGCTTCCAGACCGAGCGCGGCATCGCCATGTGCATGAGCCACCTGCTGCAATACCTGCGCGATGGCGTACAGCTGGTGGACATCAGTGCCGGGCACTTTGGCGAAGTGCTGCTGGGCCGCGCCGAAGACAGCGCCCTGGTGGTGTTCGAGGCACGCCGTTATTCCCGCCATGCCCTGCTGCTGTGCCAGAAGGCACGCGAGGCTGGCATTGCGGTCACCCTGGTGACCGACACCTTCTGTGACTGGGCCGATGCCAACGCCGACGAGGTGTTCCGCATCCCCACCGAGTTCAATCTGTTCTGGGAATCCACCTCGACCATGCTGTCGTGGGTGCACCTGATGGTCAACGAGGTCTGCAAGAAGCTCGGACCGGATGTTGAAAAACGCTTGGAAGCGACTGCCGCTCTACATAACGAATTCGTCGGCTACACCTCGTGGTCGACGGGCAAACAACAATAGCAAGAGTGCAAAGAGGTGCGAGATGAACAAGTCCATGGCCTTGGTGGGTGCGTGCGCCCTGCTGCTGACCGGTGCCGCCAGTGCCGAAACCCTGCGCTTCGCCACCGAGGGCGCCTACCCGCCGTTCAACTATGTGGATGCCAATAACCAGCTGCATGGCTTCGATATCGACATCACCCATGCCCTGTGCGAGCAGATGAAGGTCGAATGCACGCTGGTGGCCCAGGACTGGGAAGGCATCATCCCGGCCCTGATGGCACGCAAGTACGACGCCGTGGTCGCGTCGATGATCGACACCCAGGAGCGGCGCAAGAAAATCGCCTTCACCGACCACTACTACCGCACCCCGCTGACCGTTGCGGTAGCCAAGGACAGCAAGATCGACGACGCCCAGACCGACTTCGTCGGCTACACCGTTGGCGCCCAGTCGTCATCCACCCAGGCCATCTACGCCGAAGACGTGTACGCCAAGGCCGGTGCCGATGTGAAGCTGTACCCGACCATGGACGAAGCCAACGCCGACCTGGCCGCCGGCCGCCTGGACGGGGTGATTGCCGACAAGTTCCCGCTGCATGAGTGGATGAGCAAGAACGGCGGCGACTGCTGCAAGATCCTTGGCGACGTGGCCGACACCAAGGCCGATGCCGCCATTGCCGTGCGCAAGAACGACGAAGCCCTGCGCCAACGCCTGAACACCGCGCTGCAACAGATCGTGGCCAACGGCACCTATCAGAAGATCGCCAGCAAGTATTTCGCTTTCGATATCTACAACTGACCTTAGAGCCCGCATCGCCTGATCGGGCCCTATCGCCGGCAAGCCAGCTCCCACAGGACCGCACAAGGCCTGAAGGATGTGCTGTCCCTTGTGGGAGCTGGCTTGTCGGCGATAGGGCCGGTGAGGTCAACACAAGGTGTTCGTCATGCTCGATCAATTGTCCTTGCTGTCCTTCGCCAGCGGAGGCTGGGGCCAGGCGCTGCTGGCCGGCGCGCTGGTCACCGTTTCCCTGGCCCTGGCCTGCCTGCCCATCGGCTTGCCGCTGGGCCTGGTCGTCGCCCTGGCGGCGCGTTCGCGCAAGCGCCTGCCACGGGCTTGGGCCACCACCTTCTCCACCGTGTTCCGCGGCCTGCCCGAGCTGCTGACGCTGCTGATCATCTATTACGGCTGCCAGATCGCCGCGCAGACGATCCTCGCCGCCATGGGCTACCAGGGTGAATTTTTGATCAACACCTTTCTCGCCGCGATGATCGCCTTCAGCCTGGTGTTCGCCGCATTCTCCAGCGAGATCTGGCTGGCGGCCTTCAAGACCCTGCCCAAGGGCCAGCTGGAAGCCTGCTCGGCACTGGGCCTGAGCAAGCGCACCGGCTTCTTCAAGGTGCTGCTGCCGCAGCTGACCCGCATCGCCCTGCCCGGCTTGTCGAACAACTGGCTGTCGCTGCTCAAGGACACTTCGCTGGTGTCGACCATCTCGCTGGTCGACCTGATGCGCCAGACCAACCTGGCCGTCAGCGTGACCAAGGAGCCGATGTTCTTCTATGGCGTCGCCTGCCTCGGCTACCTGTTGTTCGCCGCCATTTCCGGGCGCGTGTTCGCCTTCATCGAACGACGCAGCAATCGCCACCTGCAAGGAGCACGCGCATGAGCTTCGAACAACTGCTGGCGCTGGTCCTCGACCCCGACCTGCTGGAACGCTATGGCCCGCGCTTCATCGATGGCCTGCTGGTGACCGCCAAGCTGGTGGCGATTTCCTTCAGCCTGGGCGCCGTGCTCGGCTTGTTGCTGGCGCTGGCGCGCATGTCCCGCAGCCTGGTGCTGCAGCGCATGGCCGCTGGCTACGTGTACTTCTTCCGCGGCTCGCCGCTGCTGGCCCAGCTGTTCCTGCTGTACTACGGCCTGGGCTCGCTCAAGGGTTTCTGGCAGGACGTCGGCCTGTGGTGGTTCTTCCGCGAGGCGTGGTTCTGCACCTTGCTGGCGTTCACCCTGAATACCGCCGCCTACCAGGCCGAGATCTTCCGCGGCAGCCTGATGGCCGTCGCCCCAGGCCAGCATGAGGCGGCGCGGGCGCTGAACCTGAAACGCTCGACCACCTTCTTCAAGGTGATCCTGCCGCAGTCGCTGCTGGTGGCCATCGGCCCGCTGGGCAACGAACTGATCCTGATGATCAAGGCCAGCGCCATCGCCTCGCTGGTGACTATCTACGACCTGATGGGCGTGACCAAACTGGCCTTCTCGCGCAGTTTCGACTTCCAGATCTACCTGTGGGCCGCCGTGCTCTACCTGCTGATCGTCGAACTGGTGCGGCGCCTGCTGAAACACCTGGAAGCCCGCCTGGGCCGCCACCTGAACTGACCGAAGGATACGTTCCATGCATTGCCAAACCCTTGTCCTCGGCGCCGGCATCGTCGGCGTCAGCACCGCGCTGCACCTGCAGGCCCGCGGGCGCCAGGTGATCCTGATCGACCGCGACGAACCGGGCAGCGGTACCAGCCACGGCAACGCCGGGCTGATCGAGCGCTCCAGCGTGATCCCTTATGCCTTCCCGCGGCAACTGGGCGCGCTGCTGCGCTATGGCCTGAACCGCCAGCCCGATGTGCGCTACAGCCTGGCGCACCTGCCCAAGGCCGCACCCTGGCTATGGCGCTACTGGCGCCAGTCGGCCCCCGGGCGCCTGGCCGGGGCCGCCGCCGACATGCTCCCGCTGGTGCAGCGCTGCGTCGAAGAACACGACGCGCTGATCGCTGCCGCCGGCCTGGAAGGCCTGGTGCAGGCCAAAGGCTGGATCGAGGTGTTCCGCGACCCTGCCCTGTTCGAGCAGGCCAAGACCGACGCCAAGGGCCTGAGCCGTTATGGCCTGCAATTCGAAATCCTCGAATGCGGGCAACTGCAGGCCCGCGAGCATCAGCTGGACGCCAGCGTGGTCGGCGGCATCCACTGGCTCGACCCCAAGACCGTGAACAACCCCGGCGCCCTCACCCGTGGCTATGCGGCACTGTTCACCCAGCGCGGTGGGCAGTTCCTGCATGGCGATGCGCGCAGCCTACGCCAGGCCAACGGCCAATGGCGCGTGGACAGCCGCCGCGGCCCGATCACCGCCGACGAGGTGGTGGCCTGCCTCGGCCCACAGTCGGCCGACCTGTTCAGCGGCCTGGGCTACCAGATCCCGCTGGCGATCAAGCGTGGCTACCACATGCACTACAGCACCCGTGACGGCGCGCAGTTGGAGCATTCCATCTGCGATACCCAGGGCGGCTACGTGCTGGCACCGATGGCCCGCGGCGTGCGCCTGACCACCGGCATCGAGTTCGATGCCAGCAGCGCACCCGGCAACCAGATCCAACTGCGCCGCTGCGAAGCCCTGGCGCGCAAACTGTTCCCGGCCCTGGGCCAACGGCTGGACGACAGCCCCTGGCTGGGCCGCCGCCCGTGCCTGCCCGACATGCGCCCGGTGATCGGCCCGGCGCCGCGCCACGCGGGGCTGTGGTTCAACTTCGGCCACGCCCACCACGGCCTCACCTTGGGCCCGGTCAGCGGCCGCCTGGTGGCCGAACTGGTGACCGGCGAGCGCCCCTTCACCGACCCCGCGCCCTACAGCGCGACCCGTTTCGACTGAACCCACGCGGGAGAACAACAACATGACCGCCCCCCTGAGCCTTGCCACCCTTGCCCCCGAACCCGACCCGCGCCCGGTGCTGATCCGCATCGAAGGCCTGAACAAGCACTACGGCGCGTTCCACGTGCTGCGCGACATCGACCTGCAGGTGCGCGAAGGCGAACGCATCGTGCTGTGCGGGCCGTCCGGCTCGGGCAAGTCGACCCTGATCCGCTGCATCAACCGCCTGGAAGTAGCCCAGCAGGGCAACATCAAGGTGGACGGCATCGACCTGGCGGCCACCACCCGCGAAGCGGCGCAGGTACGCAGCGACATCGGCATGGTGTTCCAGCACTTCAACCTGTTCCCGCACATGAGCGTGCTCGACAACTGCCTGCTGGCGCCCACCAGCGTACGCGGCTTGTCACGCAAGGACGCCGAGGAGCGGGCGCGCATGTACCTGAGCAAGGTCGGCATCGAAAGCCAGGCGCACAAGTACCCCAGCCAGTTGTCCGGCGGCCAGCAGCAACGCGTGGCGATTGCCCGGGCACTGTGCATGAAGCCGCGGATCATGCTGTTCGACGAGCCCACCTCGGCACTGGACCCGGAAATGGTCGCCGAGGTGCTGGATGTACTGGTGCAACTGGCCGGTACCGGCATGACCATGCTGTGCGTCACCCATGAAATGGGCTTTGCCCGGCAGGTGGCCGAGCGGGTGCTGTTCCTCGAAGGCGGGCAGATCATCGAGGACAGCCCGCCACAGGTATTCTTCAACCAGCCACGGACAGAACGGGCCAAGGGGTTCCTGGCGCAGATACTGCACTGATACCTGTTCCGGCCTCTTCGCGGGTAAACCCGCTCCTACAGGGTTCTCTACAGCAGTTGTAGGAGCGGGTTTACCCGCGAAGAGGCCGGAACAAGCAACACCTTCATTGCACCGCTGCAATGACCCAACTGCATCGTTAAATATTATTGACCACCACCCCCGTCAAACCCACGCCGCCACAGGCCCGCATCGGTTTCAGCCCGCAAAAACCGGTGCATTACCCACCCCAAAGCCCTCTCCAGTCGTTTGACATATCGAACGGCTCTGGCAAGCTATCTACAAGCCCCGACCGGAATCGTCGCCTCCGACGAGCCGGCAGTGCTCGGGGCTACAGGCTGCACCCAAGGCCCCGCGCCGTGCGCCTGCACAACAACGACAGGCCGAACCTGTCCCAAGGTGACATATGTCCAACAGCAACATTGGCAACAAGCAACCCTCCCTGCGCAAACCCGTCGTCCTGATGACCATGGGCAGCCAAGAGCGCAAAGGCCATGACTACCAGGTCATGACCCACAAATACATCACCCCGCTGGTCGAGTTCGCCGACTGCGTCCCGGTGCTGGTGCCCACCTGCTGTGGCACCGAGGACCTGGAGACCTATCTGGACATGGCCGATGGCGTATACCTGACCGGCGCCGGCAGCAATATCGACCCGGCGCTGTATGGCCAGGAAAACGAAACCCCCGGCAAGGGCCAGGACCAGAACCGCGACCTGTTCGACATCCCGCTGGTGAAGGCTGCGATCAAGCGCGGCCTGCCAATCTTCGGCATCTGCCGTGGCATGCAGGAAATCAACGTGGCCCTGGGTGGCGACATCTACCAGAAGGTGTATGCCGAGCCTGGCTTCAACGACCATCGGGAAAACCCCGAAGACCCGGTCGAGGTGCAGTACGCCCAGGTGCATGGGGTGAAGATCAAGCCGGGCAGCTGGCTGCGTGACACCCTGGGTAGCGACGAGATCCGCGTCAACTCGCTGCACGGCCAGGGCCTGCGCAACCTCGGCGCCGGCATCGAAGCCATCGCCCACGCCGAAGACGGCTTGGTCGAGGCGATCCACGCCCCGAGCATTTCGCCGTTCCTGTTCGCCGTGCAGTGGCACCCGGAGTGGCAAGCGGCGAAGAACCCAGATTCGATCAAGATGTTCCAGGCCTTCGGCGATGCTTGCCGGGCCCAGGTACGCAAGGCGCAGATCAAGCGCCAGCAAGCGGCCTGACCTTCAGTTTCCTCTGCTTTGATCGCGGGGCGGCGCAAGGCCGCCCCCGTTTCCTCGGTCACCCTCTGCTGGTCCCAGAACACTTCCCGTGGAATCGGGCGGCGGGCTTGTGCCTGTCTCCGCGATCGTTTTTTCCCTTACCCCTCAAGAGATACGATGACTGATTGCAGATAGTCTGCCATCACTATCTCCTGGTCGCCTGCGTTGGCCTCTTCGCGGGCTCGCCCGCTCCCACAAGGATCTCCGCAGTTTTCAAAGGTAGCACCGTACCTGTGGGAGCGGGCATGCCCGCGAAGAGGCCAGTACAGGCAATAACCCCTCCTCCCTGCCTGCCTGCCTGCCACAAAAAAATCTCAAGAAAGGGCTAGTCATCGTACAAGTTGTACGATAACTTACCTCCAACACAGAACAACACCCTTCACCCAAGCGCCACAGGATGCCAACAACAATGAATCCACAAGAACTGAAATCCATCCTCTCCCACGGCCTGCTGTCTTTCCCGGTCACCGACTTCAATGCCCAGGGCGACTTCAACCAGGCTGGCTACATCAAGCGCCTGGAATGGCTGGCCCCGTATGGCGCCAGCGCCCTGTTCGCCGCCGGTGGCACCGGTGAGTTCTTCTCCCTGGCCGCCAGCGAATACAGCCAGGTGATCAAGACCGCGGTCGACACCTGCGCCACTTCGGTACCGATCCTCGCTGGCGTCGGTGGCTCCACCCGCCAGGCCATCGAATACGCGCAAGAAGCCGAGCGCCTGGGTGCCAAGGGCCTGCTGCTGCTGCCGCACTACCTGACCGAAGCCAGCCAGGAAGGCGTCGCCGCCCACGTCGAAGCGGTGTGCAAGTCGGTGAACATCGGCGTCGTGGTGTACAACCGCAACGTCTGCCGCCTGAACGCCGACCTGCTGGAGAAACTGGCCGAACGTTGCCCGAACCTGATCGGCTACAAGGACGGCCTGGGTGATATCGAGCTGATGGTGTCGATCCGTCGTCGCCTGGGCGATCGCTTCAGCTACCTGGGTGGCCTGCCCACCGCCGAAGTGTATGCTGCCGCCTACAAGGCCCTGGGTGTGCCGGTGTACTCCTCCGCAGTGTTCAACTTCGTACCGAAAACCGCCATGGACTTCTACAACGCCATCGCCCGCGACGACCACGCCGCCGTGGCCAAGCTGATCGACGACTTCTTCCTGCCGTACCTGGACATTCGCAACCGCAAAGCAGGCTACGCCGTGAGCATCGTCAAGGCTGGCGCCAAGATTGCCGGTTACGACGCAGGCCCGGTGCGTACCCCACTTACTGACCTCACTGCCGAAGAGTACGAAATGCTCGCTGCACTGATGGACAAGATGGGCCCGCAATAAGCACTTGCCCGCGGCCTGCCATATGCCGCACCCGGAGTGGGCCTGCCCCGCTCCGGTTACAATTCGTCAGCCCGCACAAAAATAACTAGTGGGAGTATTACCAGCATGCAAGCGACTAAGAAGACGCATGTGCGCTACCTGATCCTGTTCATGCTGTTTCTGGTGACCACGATCAACTATGCCGACCGCGCTACCATCGCCATCGCAGGCTCCAGCCTGCAAAAAGACCTCGGCATTGACGCCGTAACCCTCGGTTATATCTTCTCCGCCTTCGGATGGGCTTACGTGGCTGGCCAGATTCCTGGTGGCTGGCTGCTCGATCGCTTCGGTTCCAAGAACGTCTACGCCTTCAGCATCTTTACCTGGTCGCTGTTCACCCTGCTGCAGGGCTTTGTCGGTGGCCTGCCAGTGGCCTGGGCGGTGGTAACCCTGTTCACCCTGCGCTTTCTGGTCGGTTTCGCCGAAGCCCCGTCGTTCCCGGGTAACGCTCGGATCGTCGCGGCCTGGTTCCCGACCCAGGAGCGCGGCACCGCCTCGGCCATCTTCAACTCGGCGCAGTACTTCGCCACTGCATTGTTCGCCCCCATCATGGGCTGGATCGTGTTCAGCTTCGGCTGGGAGCACGTGTTCGTGGTCATGGGTGCGCTGGGCATCATCTTCTCGATGGTGTGGCTGAGAACCATCTACAACCCCAAGCAGCACCCACGTATCAGCCAGGCTGAACTCGAACACATCGAGCAGAATGGCGGCCTGGTCGACATGGACCAGAAGCGCAGCAACGACGGCCCGAAATGGGGCTATATCAAGCAACTGCTGACCAGCCGCATGCTGCTGGGCGTGTACCTGGGCCAGTACTGCATCAACGCTATCACCTACTTCTTCCTCACCTGGTTCCCGGTGTACCTGGTGCAGGAACGTGGCATGACCATTCTCAAGGCAGGTTTCATCGCCTCGCTACCGGCGATATGCGGCTTCATCGGTGGTGTGCTGGGTGGTGTGATTTCCGACTGGCTGCTGCGCCGTGGCAACTCGCTGACCTTCTCGCGCAAGCTGCCGATCGTCTGTGGCCTGCTGTTGTCGACCACCATGGTGTTCTGCAACTACGTCGACGCCGAGTGGATGGTGGTCGGCTTCATGACCCTGGCGTTCTTCGGCAAAGGCATCGGCGCGCTGGGCTGGGCGGTGGTGGCGGATACCTCGCCCAAGCAGATCGCCGGGCTGTCGGGTGGCCTGTTCAACACCTTCGGCAACATCGCGTCGATCACCACGCCGATCGTCATCGGCTACATCATCAGCGCTACCGGCTCGTTCAAGTGGGCCTTGGTGTACGTGGGGGCCAATGCCCTGGTGGCGGTATTCAGCTACCTGGTGATCGTCGGCCCGATCAAGCGTATCGAGCTGCGCGACGATGCCCCCAAGCCGCAGGCTGAGCCTGCCGCCAACGGCGAACTGGCCAGCTCGCGTCACTGAGTGAGCACGCCCGCGCCGGCTTAGCTGGCGCGGGCGGATGTACAAAAAGCCTGAGAACCTGACAAGTAGGGCCCAAACATGCAGTTGATCGAACATTCCGACTCGCCCCGCTACGTCCGCCTGCACGACGACGACAACGTCGTGGTGGTGGTCAACGACGGCGGCCTGGGCGAAGGTGCCCGCTTCGCCGACGGCCTGACCCTGGTCGAAGGCGTGCCACAAAGCCACAAGGTTGCCACCGTGGCCATCGCCAAGGGCGAGCCGGTGCGCCGCTACGGGCAGGTCATCGGTTACGCGCTGGAAGACCTGCGCCAAGGCAGCTGGGTTCAGGAAAGCCAGCTGGCCATGCCGGCCGCCCCGGAACTGGACAGCCTGCCACGTTGCGACGCAGTCCCGCAGCCCTTGCCACCGCTCGAAGGTTTCACCTTCGAGGGCTACCGCAACGCTGACGGCACCGTCGGCACTCGCAACATCCTCGGCATCACCACCACCGTGCAGTGCGTGACCGGCGTGCTGGAACATGCGGTCAAGCGCATTCGCAGCGAGTTGCTGCCCAAATACCCCAACGTCGATGACGTGGTGGCCATCACCCACAGCTACGGCTGCGGCGTGGCCATCAACGCCCGCGACGCGTACATCCCGATCCGCACCGTGCGCAACCTGGCGCGCAACCCCAACCTGGGCGGCGAGGCCCTGGTCATCAGCCTGGGCTGCGAAAAACTGCAGGCTGGCCAGGTGATGCACGACGACGACCCGTCGGTGGACCTCAGCGAACCATGGCTCTATCGCCTGCAGGACGCCAGCCTGGGCTTTGTGGAAATGATCGAGCAGATCATGGAACTGGCCGAAACCCGCCTGAGCAAGCTCGACCAGCGCCGCCGTGAAACCGTGCCGGCCAGCGAGCTGATTCTCGGCATGCAGTGCGGTGGCAGCGATGCTTTCTCGGGCATCACCGCCAACCCGGCGCT
Source organism: Pseudomonas sp. 10-1B (assembly GCF_000935045.1). GTDB lineage: Bacteria > Pseudomonadota > Gammaproteobacteria > Pseudomonadales > Pseudomonadaceae > Aquipseudomonas. The sequence continues at coordinate 78,856 of NZ_JYKS01000001.1, read as the reverse complement.
GGGCTACGCCGCAGACCTGCTGGTACGCGCCGGCGCCACCGTGCTGTTCTCGGAAGTGACCGAGGTACGCGACGCCATCTACATGCTTACCTCACGTGCCGAAAACCAGGACGTCGCCGATGCGCTGGTACGGGAGATGGACTGGTACGACCGCTACCTGCAGCAAGGCGCCGCCGACCGTAGCGCCAACACCACGCCTGGCAACAAGAAAGGCGGCCTGTCGAATATCGTCGAGAAATCGCTGGGTTCGATCGTCAAGTCGGGCAGTGGCGCCATCCAGGGTGTTCTCGGCCCGGGCGAGCGGGTCAACCGCAAAGGCCTGATCTTCTGCGCCACCCCGGCCAGCGACTTTGTCTGTGGCACTTTGCAGCTCGCTGCCGGTATGAACCTGCACGTGTTCACCACCGGCCGTGGCACACCTTACGGCCTGGCCATGGCACCCGTGGTCAAAGTGTGCACCCGCAGCGAACTGGCCCAGCGCTGGCCCGACCTGATCGATATCGACGCCGGACGCATCGCCAGCGGCCGCTCGACTATCGAGGAACTGGGCTGGGAGCTGTTCCACTACTACCTGGACGTGGCCAGCGGCCGCAAGCAGACCTGGGCCGAACAGCACCGTTTGCACAACGACATCACCTTGTTCAACCCGGCGCCGATCACTTGATGCCCTATTTTCAGGATGTCGCGATCCCAGTGTGGGAGCGGGTTCACCCGCGAAGCAGGCACCTCGGTGCATGGCACCGGCTTCGCCGGTGTTCGCGGGTGAACCCGCTCCCACACGGACTGCGACAACCGCCAGTTTTCTTTCAACCTACAGGAGCACCCCATGCCTGAAATCCTCGGCCACAACTTCATCGCCGGCCAGCGCAGCGCCGCTGGCCCACAGCGCCTGCAGAGCCTGGACGCCAGCACTGGCGAAGCCCTGCCCTACAGCTTCGCCCAGGCCAGCGAAAACGAAGTGGACCAGGCCGCCAAGGCCGCCGCTAGCGCCTTTGCCGAATTCCGCCAACTTGCCCCGGCGCGGCGCGCCGAGTTCCTCGACGCCATCGCCGCCGAACTGGACGAGCTCGACGACGCCTTCGTCGCCATCGTCTGCCGCGAAACCGCCCTGCCCGCCGCCCGCATCCAGGGCGAGCGCGGCCGCACCAGCGGGCAGATGCGCCTGTTCGCCCAGGTGCTGCGCCGTGGCGACTTCCTCGGCGCGCGCATCGACTTGGCTCTGCCCGAGCGCCAGCCGCTGCCACGCGTAGACCTGCGCCAGATGCGCATCGGCGTCGGCCCGGTAGCGGTGTTCGGCGCCAGCAACTTCCCGCTGGCCTTTTCTACCGCCGGTGGTGATACCGCCGCCGCCCTGGCCGCCGGCTGCCCGGTGGTGTTCAAGGCGCACAGCGGCCACATGGCCACCGCCGACCTGGTCGGCTGCGCCATCGTGCGTGCCGCCGAGCGCACCGGCATGCCCAAGGGTGTATTCAACATGGTGTTCGGGGGTGGTGTGGGCGAGTGGCTGGTAAAGCACCCGGCCATCCAGGCGGTTGGCTTCACCGGCTCGCTGAAAGGCGGCGACGCCCTGTGCCGCATGGCCGCCGAGCGCCCGCAGCCAATCCCGGTGTTCGCCGAAATGTCCAGCATCAACCCGGTGATCATCCTGCCTGGCGCGCTGGCCAAGCGTGGCGACGCCATCGCCCGTGAACTGGCCGGCTCGGTGTGCCTGGGGGCAGGCCAGTTCTGCACCAACCCAGGCCTGGTGATCGGCCTGCAGTCGCCGCAGTACAGCCAGTTGCTCGCCGACCTGGGCCAACACCTGGAACAACAGGCCGGTCAGACCATGCTCAACGCCGGCGGCCTGCGCAGCTACATCGGCGGCCTGGAGCACCTGCACGGCCATGCCGGGATCGAGCACCTGGCCGGCCAGCCGCAGGAAGGCAGCCAGGCCCGCGCCCAGCTGTTCAAGGCCGATGCGCGCCTATTGGTGGAGTCTGACCCGCTGCTGCAAGAAGAAGTGTTCGGCCCCACCACCGTGGCCGTCGAGGTACAGGACAACGACCAGCTGCGCGCTGCGCTGCTCGGATTGCGTGGCCAGCTGACCGCGACGCTGATCGGGGAGCCTGAAGACTTCCAGGCCTTCGCCTGGCTGGTGCCGCTGCTGGAAGAAAAGGTTGGTCGGATCCTGGTCAATGGCTACCCGACCGGTGTCGAGGTGTGTGATGCCATGGTCCATGGCGGGCCCTACCCGGCGACCTCCGATGCGCGTGGCACCTCGGTCGGCACCCTGGCCATCGACCGCTTCCTGCGCCCGGTGTGCTACCAGAACTACCCGCAGGCGTTGTTGCCCGAGGCACTACGCGATGGCAACCCGCTGGGGCTGCGTCGGTTGGTGAATGGGCAGTGGAGTGAAGGCTCGATCTGAGCGCTCTGAACCAAGAAAGCCCCGTATCGACGGCAATGCTGTTCACTTAAGTGTGATGTCACACTGATTGGGGCTGCTGCGCAGCCCATCGCAGGCAAGCCAGCTCCCACAGGACCGTGCAATTCTTGAGGTCTGTGCTGTACCTGTGGGAGCTGGCTTGCCTGCGATGGGCCGCCGAGCGGCCCCAATTGCTTAAGTGAACAGCATTACCGTATCGACGGGGCTTTTTCTTTTGTCTGTGCCGTCCCCTTCGCGGGTTCACCCGCGAAGAGGCCCGATCAGGCAACAGAAGGCTCAGGCCCCCTGCGCCTCCGCTTCTTCATGCGCCTGGCGCAAGCGCTCACGGCTGTTGCTCAGGTGCATGCGCATGGCCATCTTCGCCCCTTCGCTGTCACGCCGGGCGATGGCTTCGTAGATGGCCTCGTGCTCATGCATCAGCCGGCTCATGTAATGCGCCTGGTCATCATGGGCCAGCCGCGCCGAATTCAACCGGGTACGCGGGATGATACTGGTGCCCAGGTGGTTGATGATGTCGGCGAAGTAATGGTTGCCACTGGCCTGGGCAATGCGCAGGTGGAACTGGAAGTCCGCCGACACCGCATCGGTGGCATGCGCCGCCCCTTCGTTGAGCTCGTCCAGCGCCGCACGCATGCCGGCCAGCTCTTCATCGCTGCGCCGCTGCGCCGCCAGGCCCGCCGACTCGATCTCCAGGGCAATGCGCAACTCCAGTACCGCCAGCACCTCACGCAGGGTGACCACGGTCGCCGGGTCGATACGGAAGCCCCCGGTCGCCGACGCATCCAGCACGAAGGTACCGATGCCGTGGCGGGTTTCGACCTGCCCGGCGGCCTGCAGCCGCGAGATCGCCTCACGCACCACGGTGCGACTGACACCCTCTTCGGCCATGATCTGCGACTCGGTCGGTAGCTTGTCGCCGCGCTTGAGCTGGCCGCTGCGAATGCGTTCGGTCAGCACCGTGACCAGTTCCTGGGCCAGACTGCGTGGTTTGCGCCGGGTCCTTGCCTGTACCTGCTGCTCTGTCATTGCCTTGTATTTCACCTTGAAAGACAACGCCCATCATAGCGCAAGCAGTTGTACGATCACATACACCCGGCATGGTATTTCGTAGCAAGCCTGCAACCGCCACACTGACGGCAAAGTGCTGGCCCCCAGCACCTTCAAGCGTAGGCAAACTTCCTTCTCCTTCATATGCTTAGGACAGCAACATGCGAGTACTTCTAGCACCGATGACCGGCTGCCTGCTGGCCACGCTCGCTTTCGGCACCCAGGCGCGGGCGCTGAGCCAGAACGATCGCCACACCTGCGGCTGGGGCGCGCAGATAGCCGCCGAGGCCCAGCAAGCCAAGCTTTCCGGGGTAACCCTGTATGCCACCCGCAAGAAGCTACAGGTACGCAAATTCCCCAAACCGTGGATGCGCATGACCGCCTTCGGCATTACCGAGCAGACCTACAACAGCCGCTCGCGGCTCAAGCCTGCGGCGATCAAGCAGACTTACTATGAGCAATGTGTGCAGCATGCTTTAGCAAGGCGATAAATTGTTGTTTATCAATAAGTTATGTTTATAACTTAAAGCTTTATAGAAGATTAACCAACCCTTTGGGCTGGGTGATCTCCCACAGATCAGCCGCCATTCAGGAAAGCTTCTTAAACCACTAAAACATAAGCAGTTATGCCCGGAAACATCCTCCGACTGCGCAGGCACGCCATACCAGGCCAGGTAATGAAGCGGTCGGCATGCTCTGCCTCCACCGTCACCTGTGGGAATGCCCAAGCGCGCCTCCAGGGCGCTCAAGCGCTTCGACAGCACCGTGGGTGTTCGAATCAAGCTAATCAAGTAGGAAAGGTTGAACAATCAGGCGGGGTGCAGATGATTTCTGCACCCCTTGCAGCAATTGCTTCAGCGCCTCAGCAGCCGGTGAGCACCGTCGGGCGCCGCTCACCGGCGAAGAACAGTGGGCGCAGGCGCACGCCGATGAGGTTGCCGGCATAGGCCGCCACCAGCCACAGCCAGCCATGCACGCTACCCGAGGCGATACCGCTGAAGTACGCACCGATGTTGCAGCCGTAGGCCAGGCGCGAACCATAGCCCAACAGCAGGCCACCAATAACTGCAGCCACCAGCGACGGCAGTGGAATCTTCAGGCTTGGCGCAAAGCGACCGGCCAGGCCCGCCGCCAGCAACGCACCCAGCACGATGCCCAAGTTCATTACCGTGGTGATGTCCTGCCACAGCGGTGAGGCCAAGGCCTTGGCATTGGCCGGCGCTTGCCAGAACACCCAGTTGCCGACATCCACACCCAGGCCAGTGAGGACCTTGGCCCCCCACAGGGCGAAGGCCGAGGTAATGCCCCACGGCCGCCCCGCCAGCGCAAGGGTCGCGTAATTCAGCAAGGCCAGGGCGATTGCGCCCCACAGCAACGGCCAGGGACCACGCAGAAAGCGGCGCAGCCCCTGGTGCTCGCTGGCAACCGGCGCTTCAAGCGCACCATGCCTGCGCTTTTCCAGCACCATGGTGGCCCAGGCGATCAGCCCGAACACCGCCAGGCTCACCAGCAGTGCCGGCCCCACACCCCAGGCCTGCACGATCGAGGTGGCTGGCAACGACGGCAAGGCGAACCACCAGTCGACATGGTGGGTGGCGCTGACCGAGCCGATGATGAAGAACAGCAGGGTCACCAGCATGCGCGCATTACCACCGCCCACGGTAAACAGCGTGCCCGATGCGCAACCGCCGCCCAGTTGCATGCCGATGCCGAAGATGAACGCACCGAACACCACCGACACACCCGCCGGGGCCACCAAGCCAGTGACCGGGTTGCCGAACAGGCTGCCTGCCGCCAGCGCCGGGAAGAACAGCAATACCGCCAAGGTCAGCATGACCATCTGCGCACGCAGGCCTGCACCACGGCGTTCGTTGATGAACACCCGCCAGGCCGAGGTGAAGCCAAAGGCGGCGTGATACAGCGTCAGGCCAAGCGCGGCGCCGACCAGCAGCAGTAACACCTGCTTGAAGCCGGCATTGAGGTTGAGGAGCCAGGCACCGGCTAGCAGCAAGGCCAAGGCGACAAGGGGCGCGCCGAGGCGACGCGGTTCGGGTGTGGCAGTTGCGCAAAGACCCATCGGAATACTCGGATAACAACAAAACGGTTGGGGAGTATACAGCCAGACAGCGCGGAGTCCACGCGACGCGGTCTTTTGTGCAAACAACAGTCTTGCCTGTTCTGGCCTCATCGCCGGCAAGCCGGCTCCAACAGGGATTGCACAAAGCTTGAGATCTGCGCTGTACCTGTGGGAGCCGGCTTGCCGGCGATAGAGCCCTGACAGGCAATCCAAGACACTGCCTTTAAAAGGAGTGGACGTTGCGGCCGAATCATTTGTTAAGCTGATCGTTCTTCATCGCATTGCCCAAGGCCATTCACCCCATGGATGAACTGCGCAAGATCGACCTCAACCTGCTGCTCGCCCTGCACGCCCTGCTCAGCGAAAAGCACGTGACCCGCGCCGCCCTGCGCCTGCACCGCAGCCAACCGGCGGTCAGCCACGCCCTGGCGCAGTTGCGCAAACATTTCGACGACCCCTTGCTGGTACGCCAGAGCGGCGGCATGGCTCTTACCGCCCGCGCTCAGGCGCTGGCGCAGCCGCTGCAGGATGCCCTGGGCAACCTCAACGAACTGCTGGCCACCCCGCAGTTCGAGCCGGCCAGGGCCCAGCGCCGTTTCCGGCTATCGCTGTCCGACTACTCCTCACGCATCATCTTGCCGCCCCTGCTGCGCCACTTGCGCCAGGTCGCGCCCGGGGTAGACCTGGCCATCAGCCAGGCCAGCCGTGAAACCATGCTGGCCCAGTTGCTCGACGGCGAACTGGACCTGGCCCTGGGCCTGTTCCCCGAACTGCCCCGGGACATCACTGCCCAACCCCTGTTTGCCGACAGTTTCATCAGCGTTGCCGATCGCCAGGTACTGCCCGCAAGCGGCGGCCTGAGCCTGGAAGACTGGCTGGTACGCCCGCATGTGTTGATGGCCATGCGCCCGGACGCCTTCGATGAAATCGAGCGCGCACTGGCTGCCCAAGGCCTGCACCGGCGCATTGCCTTGGCCTTGCCGCACTGGAGCGCAGCAGTCGAGGTACTGGCCGGGACCGACCTGATTCTGACTGTGGCCAGCCGCGCAGTGGGATCGCTGCATCAGCACAAGACCCTACGCCAGTTCACTCCGCCACTGGCCATCCCCTCGTTCGACTACCAGCAGGCCTGGCACAGCCGCAAGGACAGCGATCCCGGCCACCGCTGGCTGCGCGAAACCGTATGGGCCTGCAGCCAGTCGGGGCACTGATCAACCCTCTGTCTGCTTCACCACCGCAACAGTACTGGCCGGCGAGCCCGCTGCCCAATTGCCCTGCACCAACACTACACCGCACAGGATCAGCGCCACGCCCGCCAGCCTGGCCAAACTGAGCGGTTTGCCACCCAGCCCCATCACCCCGAAATGGTCAGCGACCACTGCGGTGATGATCTGCCCCGCCACTACCAGCACCAGAAACCCGGCGGCGCCTAACTTGTGGGTGAGCGCCGCCGCACCGGCCACATACATCGCCCCCAGCACTCCACCGACCCACAGCCACCAAGGCCCCTGCAACGCCTTGCCCATGTCCGGTGCAGGTACCCTGAGGATCAGCAACGCAGCGATCACCACCAGCGAGCTCACCGTCAACGAGGTGAACGCGCCCCACAACCAGTGCCCCAGTGCCCGGCCAACGGCGGCGTTACCCGCAGCCTGGAACGGCAGCACGGCACCGGCAAGCAGCGCCATGACCATTGGAAGTGCCAGCAGAAGCATTGATTTACTGAACATGGTTGCCCTCATCCACCGTCTCGATGGGCACCATGATGCGTAATCCGCCGTACTGATGGAAATCAAAACTCCGCATGCCATCTATTCGTAGCATGCATGTTCGAACGGGCCTTTCATCCAGCCCAAGCCCTGATCGACGCCTAGCCCCGCATACGACCCCGAGAGCCCCCCGAGGTCGGCAGCGCCCAAGGTCAGCGCGAGGTTTCCACGCGCAGCACTTCGGTGTAGATCGCATCGACCGTCTGGCCGATCTTGAGGTTCTTCATACGCTCCTGCAGCTCAGGGTTCTCGACCTTGACAACCTGCAGCTTGCCTTCTGGCGGCAGCAGGCTCACTTCATGCTGCTTAAGGTCGATCTTCTTGATCTGCGATGTAACCCTGACCTGGCGGAACGCCTCGCCGCCCGGGTTAGGGTTGTCGGCGGTGGCGCGGATGGTTCCGGACTCTTCACTTGCCTTCGGCGCCCCGCCCACATCCGTATTGAGCACATAGGCCACCGCTCGGGTCACATAGATGTCGACCTGGTCACCCACCTTCAGGTTAGGCAGCGCCTTGGCCTTCTCCGTGAGCTGGAAGGTCACGTCCTTCTTGTCATCCGGGCCTTTCACGGTGACCTGGCGGTTGGCCAGGTCAATGGCCGTCACCTGAGTGGTGACATGGCTTTCCAGCGCCTCGCTGCCGATGGGAATATCGGCAGCCTGCGCCATGAGGCTGGCAGCAGAGGCCAGCGTGGCAAGGGCTACAGCACGAGCGAGAGAACGAATCGGTTTCATAGGCCTGCTTCCATGTGATCAAGACCAAGTAGGTGCGCAAAATGTTCATGCGCCGACAAGCATAGTCCGTACCTGCCGTTTTGCTGGTACCCACCCCATGCGCCCATCCGCGGCCTCAGGGACACTGCGCGGCCCCTGAAGCCTGCGCAGTCCCACAGGGGGTGCGCAAACCAGTTAGATTTGCGCAAGGCAATGGCTCAGCGGTTACGCGTCACCCGCCACACCGTATTCGCCAGGTCGTCGGCAATGATCAACGCCCCGCGCGGGTCCACCGTCACCCCCACCGGCCGCCCGCGGGTCTTGCCATCTTCACCGCGAAAGCCTGTGGCGAAGTCGATCGGTTCCCCGGCCGGCTTGCCATTGCTGAACGGCACGAAGATCACCTTGTAGCCCACGGGATTAGGGCGGTTCCAGCTACCGTGCTCGCCCACGAACACACCGTCAGCGAAACGCTCGCCCATCGCCGGGAGCGAAAAGCTCACGCCCAGCGCAGCCACATGCGAGCCCAGGCTGTAGTCCGGCTTGATCGCCGCCGCGACCTTGGCAGGATTTTGCGGGCGGACCCGCTCATCCACGTTCTGCCCCCAATAGCTGTAAGGCCAGCCGTAGAACTCGCCTTCACGCACCGAGGTGAGGTAGTCCGGCACCAGATCGGGGCCCAGTTCATCACGCTCGTTGACCACCGCCCACAACTGCCCGGTCTGCGGCTGGATCGCCAGCGCCGTCGGGTTGCGCAAGCCGGTGGCATAGGGCCGGTGCGCGCCGGTTTCGGCATCGACCTGCCAGACCATGGCCCGGTCGATCTCCACCTCCAGGCCACGCTCGGTGATATTGCTGTTGGAGCCGATGCCCACATACAGGTAGCGCCCATCCGTGCTGGCCGTCAGCGCCTTGGTCCAGTGGTGGTTGATCTCGGCCGGCAGGTCGGTGACTTTGGTTGGCGGGCCGTCGGCCTGGGTCTGCCCTTCTTTGTAGTCGAAGCGCACCAGCGCATCCTGATTGGCCACATACAACTTGCCGTTGGCAAAGGCCAGGCCATAGGGCGCATTGAGGTTTTCCGCGAACACCGTCTGCACCTCGTAGGTACCATCGCCGTCGGCATCGCGCAGCAGAGTCAGGCGGTTGCCGCCCTTGACCTGGGTGTTGCCCTTGGCCTTGATCTGGCTGGCGATCACATCCTTGGGCTTGAGCTTGGCCGCGCTGCCACCCCTGCCCTCGGCCACCAGAATGTCGCCATTGGGCAGCACCAGGCTCTGCCGCGGAATCTTCAGGCCAGTGGCGATAGCAGTGACGCTGAAGCCCTCTGGCACAGTGGGTTTCTGGTCCTCCCAGGCAGCCGGCTGGGCAATCTTCATGCTCGGCAACAAGCTACGCTGCGGCTCGGGCAATTTCGGGTCGGGGCCATGGCTCTGGGTCGGCTCGCCGTCGCCACCACAGGCACCCAGCAACAGCGCCATGCTCAACAGGCTCAATGCATGCAAAGGCTTCATGCCGCACCTCCCGAGCGCAGGTTGCTCAAACCGGTCCAGGCGGCTATTACCGCGAGCACGGTCACGATCACCGACAGCACCAGCCCGGACGGCATCACTGCCCAGGCATCCTTGGCATGCTCGAAGGCATTGATCAGCCCAAGTACCCAGGTCACCAGCAGCAGCACGAAGTACAGCGTAGGGCGCCCGCCCTTGCGTTCGGCGCGGATCAGGTTGGCCAGCGCAAACAACAACGCCAGCCCGCAGAACACCAGGGCACCGGCGATCAGCCAGGCAGCGAAGTTGCTCCACTGGATCTGGTAGCTGTTGTAGTAGGCGATATCGCTCAGCAACGCACCAAGGAACAACGGCACGCTGCCGGCGAGCAGCAGGGCGTGCAGCGGGCTGGGCGTACAGCGGTAGAGGGTTTGGTCAGATGCGGTCACGGTGCCTCCTTTTCATTCAGTGACCCAGGGGCTGATGGGCTTTTGCCACCAGGCGCGCAGGGTGCGCTTAGTAAAGGAGCCCCTTGACGACGCGATAGTTCAGCGCTTCGCTTGAATGAAACATCCTGCAAGGCATTGGGTGCCCCGTGCAGAAGGGGAACACATGAGCAGCAAACCGCTTCGCCCCAACGGCTCCTGGACGCTGGCCACCCTGCTCGCTCTCAGCCTGGCGCTCACCGCTGGTTGCTCCAGCAAAGTCAGCAAGGCCCGCTACGCCACACCTCCAGTGGGCTCCAATTGCTTCGCCAAAGCCGTCCCCACCACCGGCGAGGGTGGCTTGGCCTGGGGCGATACCCTGAGTCTGGCCCGGAAGAAATCGATGGACAACTGCATGCGCTATGCCAGCCGGTCGGGGGGCACGCCAAGGACTTGCCAAGTGGTGATGGCCAAGTGCAAGAACTGACAGTATATAAACAACCTTATAAGCAAGATAATTCCTACAAGTAACTTCCAACTTCCCACGCACGAATCTGCGCTAGCGAAACATAAATACACCCAAATAAAATCTTACACTTTTAGCCTCGACTCAAAAGCAAAAGACGAGGCATTGTTTCTCACTCAAAGTTCAACAACTAGATATCCTCCTACTTCATCAAGTAAGAGGCTTCCCACAATACAAACATTTCAGCGCAAAGCACTTAACCGAAGCGGAACGTCTGCACTTCCGTAACAGTATCAGTCAATCGATTTTTCAGTCTTTTCAGTACTGGAGCAGGCCGCTTCGCGCCTATGGTCCGAAAAGGCTGCTCTCTGAGCAAGGAGCTCGCATGAGCAATGCCTCCGTCAGCAGCGCCACCTCCGGCCCTGCCTGCAGCGCACGCATCCCCATCCTGCCGATACGCTATGCCATCGTGCCACGCACCGGCGACATGCCCGCCTGCCGCTATGCCGATGCAGGCTTCAACCTCGAACACGGCTTCGGGCCGCTGCAACACTCTGCCTATACCCTGCGCGCCTTGCGCCCAGGCTATGTCTACGTGTTCATGAAGGGCACCTTGGGCGAAAAGCTGGTCATCCATGAGTACATCGGCGCCGGCCTATACAAAGAGCTGCTTTACCAAGGGCTGGAAGACTACCACCTGCGTGAACGCTACCTGTCCAGCCGCGCCATGGGCTGGGTGTGGGCCGATACCTGCCAAGACACCGCCAGCGAAGTGTGGATCGGCTACAGCCCGCACCTGTGGACCAACGCCATGACCGCTCGCATCACCGGTTCGCCAGCCCTGCGCAAACGGCACATGCGCCAGCTGGACATGGCCGAGCTGATAGCCGGCAACCGCGCCCCGTCAACCCAGCCCCATGTCTTGCCGGTCAACGCCCTGCAAACCTGGGTCGAAGATTTCAAGCCCACCGAGCGGCGCATGCCCCTGACCTGGAGCAGCGACCCGATCAGCGAAACCTTGCCCATCGGCAACCTCATTGCCATTGGCCGGCACTACCCCTACACCCAGCCGAAGGTACCGGTAGTGGTGGCGCTCGCCGACGCCGAAGGCATGGCCCTGGACCTGAGCCTGACGGTGTCTGCCTATCAGCATCAACTGCGCGACCTGATACCCGCCGAGCAGCTGGAGCACATGAAGCCTGCGCCAGGGCCCGAACAGGAACGCGTGCCGGCGTGCTACAAGCTGGATGCCGAACAGCTGAGCGTGCAAAGCCGCGACTTCCACCATCGCAACCTGGTGGCCATGCTGCTGAACAAGACGCTGGAAAGCCTGTACCCGGCGGATGCACCTTCACCGGAGCTGGCCGAGCTCCGCCTCGGCATGCAACGCCGGGGTCCCGCCCTGTCTCCGTCCGAGTCACGTTTTCAGGCCCTCACCCACGAAGACTACTCCCCCAACGGCGCACGTCTGGCGCAGCGCCTCGATATCGCCAAGTACCGGCGCTTTCTCACCGAACGCGATGAGCTGGGACGTCGCGTTGCCGCCCTGCGCAACCAGGCCTTGCAAGCCAGCAACGATCATGACGCCTGGCTCGGCACGGCCGAACCTCAACATATCGATAACCCCTACAGCCTGGCTGCGGCCTTGGCCTGTTACGACCGCGATGAAGTCGCTTCCGCCCGCGGGCTGGAAATTTCATTGGCGCTGCTGATTCAACCGATGGGCCAGCCGGCACCCGGTACCGAAGAACAGGATCAGCGACTCAAACGCCTCGAACAGTGGCTCGATCAACATGACAGCCCGCTGTACACCGCCCTGGCGCCGTTCAATCCGTTCAAGGACAAGGCCGACTCGATCGGCAGCTTGTTCGGTGCCAGCGACAACGTGATCGAAGGGTTGGCCGGCCGTTTTCCGGCCATGGCCGGCATCACCGACCTTACCGCCCAGTCGGTCAATACCGTGGTACTCAAACGCCTGCGTGGGCAAACCCGCTGGGATGCCAGCCATGGCCTGCATCAGCAGGTGTTGTTGGCGGCGCGCGAGGCCAATGCCGAGAAAGCGCTGGGACTACTGGCGGCGCGCTACCGGATCACCGAGCAGGCCATCACGGACAATCCATTTAGCCAGGAGGTACAGAGGTATTTGAAGAGCGGCATGGCGCAGGTGGAAGAGATGAAAGAGTTGCGCATTTCGGGTAGCCGGGCGGTGTCGATCGAACTGACCACCACTGCGCGAGTGAAACCCAGCTTTCTCGGGTTACTTACCTCGGGCGTTGGCGGTGGTTTGAACGCGGGCATGCTGTGGTTCAACGTGATCTCGCTCAAGACCGCCTATAACAGCCTGCAGCAGAGCGATGCCCCGGAATACACCCTGGGGTTCGCTTCATCGATTTTTGGGGTGATTGGTGCGGCGGCAGCAACTATGGTCAGCGTGCGCGCAACGCAAAAGGCCGTCATGCTGAGGTTGAGCTCAACAGCACCAGGAATGGCTTTTGGCAACGGGTTTATAAAATTCTTAAGCAGTAATCTTTACGCGCGTGCATCTGGCTATCCAGCGATAATGCTAGGGCTATTTTCAGATGGCTTTAAGGCAATACGGCAATGGCAGAACGGCAACAGCACCGCGGGCCTATATACGGCGACTGCCGGTGTAATAACTGCTGCAGGCTCCGTTCTTGTTTTAGAAGGAAGTCTCGCAATCGCTGGCACGACAGTCTTCATTCCTTTCGCAGGATGGGCAGCAGCAGGTATCGTTCTGACTGGCGCCATTTTATTAGCAGGCGGTCTTTATATCCACTCCAAGGTCCATGAGCGAATCCACTCTCCTTTAGAATTATGGGCCAGCAGAAGCATCTTCGGCACAAGGGAAAATGATGGAGAAATCCGCACAAACATCAAGCTCGACTTCGACAAAAAACTTCCAGCCTTTCGTCATTTACAGGAAGAAATTAACACATGGAATATTGAATCATTTTCTCCGATCAAGCTTACTTCAGCTGATTCGGAACGACTTGGCCTCGGTAATCTTTCGACCCAATGGCAAACAAACAACGAGTGGCCAACACCTGACTGGGCCACCATTATCCACAGCCAAGTCATTGCTAAAGATCCAATAGTAGAATTCACCATACTTTTACCACAATTTATAATTGGGCAGAGCGAGTGGTCAGCCAGCTTAACCAAAAAAAACCTTGACGGTTCGTTTACAAGCCTTCCCACAAACCCAGACTGCCACATTGTTCCAGCAGGGTTAGTGCTTCATTTCAAGGCCGCCGCCAAGCAAATCAGACCAACCACACTGAAAATTAACTACATTGTTCATCAGGGGCTAACTAACGACACCCCTTCCACTGCCGTTATTCATCTGGAACGCTAAGCATATGGCAACCATTTGGCTTTTCAAGCCCTTTCATGAATCTGGTGCCCAGCCCAACATTACTGGCCAGCTTGTTCACAAAACCGATTCAAATCTATGCTTACGAAACCCGTGGGTGTCCGACTCGGTATTCATGGGAAAGATCTACACAGCAATGTTCTTGTTCACATGCATATTTTCTTACTACAATCTTTTTGACAGCTCGATAGACTACTCAATCGATGGCGGCAACACTTTTATCGCGATACTAATATCGTTACCTTTAATTTTCACACCATTCCTAGCCTACAGAATACTTTTCATAAAAAACCTGTCAAATATCTACTTAAATAGAAATACAAAAAAGATCCACTATAAGCGTTTCAGGAAACTCATAACCTTTGAATGGAACAACATCCGAGGCGGCCTATTCAAACGCACCGAATTCGGCGGTTCATCCTTCAGTACCAGCTACGCTCTGGCCTTCGCTCCTCGCCGGGAGGATGGCAGCCTCCATCAGAAAGACTGCCTGTGGGTCGACAGTAACGAACCCACCGAGTCCGACATCCAATACGTCGCCGAAGTCTGGGAATACCTCCGCCACTTCATGGACCACGGCCCGGACAAACTCCCCCCGCCCGGCGAACCCAACTGGTGGCACAAGCCACTGCACGCCATCTGCCTGACCCCGGCAGAAGCCTGGCGCCACTACGCCCCGTGGCGAACCGGCGAGCCCGGTGAAATGCAGGGCAAGAAGAACTGGCAACTGCCGTTCTGGGCCGTGCTGTTCCCTTACAACCTGACCGTCGCCATCTGTTGGTACTTCATCTGCAAACTTTTCAATGTCCGTGCAGCACCACCACCGATGGAGGCATTCGAAGGCGCGCCTGCCAACCCCGAATAATCATGTGGCGGTGAACGCGCCATGGACTCCAGGGATGGGTGCAAAAAACTACTCGCTTGCCACGTGAAGCGAAAAGATAAACTGAGGATATAACCAAGACTAAAGCGCTATATGAAGGCTGCTGGCCTCATCGCCGGCAAGCCGGCTCCCACAAGTGCTGCACTGCTCTTGAGATTTGTGCAGTCCAACCTGTGGGAGCTGGCTTGCCGGCGATGTGGCCGGAACAGCCAGAAGACAACGCTCGGGCGCAGCAGCTATCAGGCGAACTTGGCCCGGGCCGCGTGCAGCTTCTTGTAGCTATCGATCAGGCGCAGGTGGCGGTCGAGGCCTTCGAGCTTCATGCTGGTCGGGGTCAGGCCATGGAAGCGCACGCTGCCGTTCACCGAACCCAGCACCGCGTCCATACGCACGTTACCGAACATGCGGCGGAAGTTGGCTTCGTAGTCGTCCAGCTCCAGTTCCTCATCCAGCTGCACTTCCAGCACCACGTTCAGCGCCTGGTAGAACAACCCGCGCTCGACGGTGTTGTCGTTGAACTGCAGGAATGCCTCGACCAGCTCCTTGGCATCTTCGAAGCGCTGCACCGCCAGGCAGATCAGCAGCTTCAGCTCGAGAATGGTCAGTTGGCCCCACACCGTGTTCTCGTCGAACTCGACGCCGATCAATGTGGTGATGGTGGTGTAGTCATCGACATCGCAGTTGTCCAGGCGCTTGAGCAGCAGCTTCAGCGAGCGGCTGTCGAGGCTGTGCAGGTTGAGGATGTCGGCGCGGAACGCCAAGGCGCGGTTGGTGTTGTCCCAGATCAGGTCCTCGACCGGGTAGATTTCCGAGTAGCCCGGCACCAGGATGCGGCAGGCGGTGGCGCCGAGGTTGTCGTACACCGCCATGTACACTTCCTTACCCAGGTCTTCGAGAATGCCGAACAAGGTCTCGGCCTCCTGCACGTTGGAGTCCTCGCCGTGGCCGGAGAAGTCCCACTCGACGAACTCGAAGTCGGCCTTGGCGCTGAAGAAGCGCCACGACACCACACCGCTGGAGTCGATGAAGTGCTCGACGAAGTTGTTCGGCTCGGTCAGCGCGTGGCTTTCGAAGGTTGGCTGCGGCAGGTCGTTCAAGCCTTCGAAGCTGCGGCCCTGCAACAGTTCGGTGAGGCTGCGCTCCAGCGCCACTTCCAGGCTCGGGTGTGCGCCGAACGAGGCGAACACACCGCCGGTACGCGGGTTCATCAAGGTCACGCACATGACCGGGAACTCGCCACCCAGCGAGGCATCCTTGACCAGCACCGGGAAGCCCTGCTCTTCCAGGCCCTGGATGCCAGCGACGATGGCCGGGTACTTGGCCAGCACCTCCTGCGGCACGTCCGGCAGGCACAGCTCGCCTTCCAGGATCTCGCGCTTCACGGCCCGCTCGAAGATTTCCGACAGGCACTGCACCTGCGCTTCGGCCAGGGTGTTGCCAGCGCTCATGCCGTTGCTGAGGAACAGGTTCTCGATCAGGTTGGACGGGAAGTACACCACCTGCTGATCCGACTGGCGCACGAACGGTAGCGAGCAGATGCCGCGGGCGGTATTGCCCGAATTGGTGTCGTACAGATGCGAGCCACGCAGCTCGCCGTCCGGGTTGTAGATTGCCAGGCAGTGCTCGTCGAGGATCTCGGCCGGCAGTGCATCCCGTGGGCCAGGCTTGAACCACTGCTCGTTCGGGTAATGCACGAACGGCGCGTTGGCCAGGTCCTCGCCCCAGAACTGGTCGTTGTAGAAGAAGTTGCAGTTCAGGCGCTCGATGAACTCGCCCAGTGCGGAGGCCAGCGCGGCCTCCTTGGTCGCGCCCTTGCCGTTGGTGAAGCACATCGGCGACTGGGCGTCGCGCACGTGCAGCGACCAAACGTTAGGCACGATGTTGCGCCACGAAGCGATCTCGATCTTCATCCCCAGCCCGGCGAGGATGCCGGACATGTTGGCGATAGTCTGCTCCAGCGGCAGGTCCTTGCCGGGGATGTAGGTGGTGCTGTCCGACACCGGCATCAGCAGGCCCTGGGCATCGGCATCGAGGTTGTCGACCACTTCGATCACGAACTCGGGGCCGGTCTGCACCACCTTCTTCACCGTGCAGCGGTCGATGGAGCGCAGGATGCCCTGGCGGTCCTTCTCGGAAATGTCCTCGGGCAGCTCGACCTGGATCTTGAAGATCTGGTTGTAGCGGTTTTCCGGATCGACGATGTTGTTCTGCGACAGGCGGATGTTTTCGGTAGGGATGTCGCGCGTCTGGCAGTACAGCTTGACGAAGTAAGCCGCGCACAAGGCCGAAGACGCCAGGAAGTAATCGAACGGCCCCGGGGCCGAGCCATCACCCTTGTAGCGGATCGGTTGGTCGGCGATCACCGTGAAGTCGTCGAACTTGGCTTCGAGACGGAGATTGTCGAGAAAATTGACCTTGATTTCCATGCGGGATTACCGTGATTTAAGCGTGCAAAACGAAAGTGGCCGGCATTATCCGGGTTTTCAAGCCAGAAGTCCTGTTTGCCTGACTGGCCCTATCGCCGGCAAGCCAGCTCCCACAGTGTGGGAGCAACTGTCTTGTATTGCCTGACTGGCCTCATCGCCGGCAAGCCACACACAGGTACTGCACAGGGCTTGAGGCCTATGCGGTCGAGGTGGGAGCTGGCTTGCCGGCGATAGGGCCGGTACCGGCTTGCGCATTCCACCGGATTACTTGCCCGATCCTCTGAGCCTGCCACTGCCACCAGACCAGCGGTCGCCGCCCTGTGCTAGCGTTTTCCAATTGGGGAACAACGTATTCCCCACTCGAAAAAATACAGCGACAGCAACCGTTGACAGGCAGGTGAACCATGGAACTACGCATCAACCAGAAGACCTATCAGGTCGAGGCGGACGCCGACACGCCCTTGCTGTGGGTGATCCGCGATGACCTGGGGCTGACCGGCACCAAGTATGGCTGCGGCCTGGCCCAGTGTGGCGCCTGTTCGGTACTGGTCGACGGTAACGTGGTGCGCGCCTGCGTTACCCCGGTGGCAGGCGTGGTCGGGCGCGAGGTGACCACTATCGAGGCGATCGAGGCCGATGACGTCGGCAAACGGGTGGTCGCGGCCTGGGTCGAGCACCAGGTGGCCCAGTGCGGTTACTGTCAGTCCGGCCAGGTGATCGCGGCCACGGCGCTACTCAAGCACACGGCAAAGCCCAGTGATGCGCAGATCGAGGCGGCCATGATCAACCTGTGCCGCTGCGGCACCTACAATGCCATCCATGCCGCCGTGCATGAACTGGCCTTGGGGGAGAAGGCCTGATGAACACGCCCCTCCTCACGCCGCTAACCTCCCCTGCCGAGCTACTCGACCTGGCGCCGGGCGTCACCGTCAACCTGTCACGCCGGCGTTTTCTGGCCGGGACAGCGGCCGGTGCCCTGGTCCTCGGCCTCGGCCTGCCGCTAGGTTCTGCCCGGGTACAGGCGGCTGCGGCCACCACACAGGCGCGCGGCACTCAGGTCCCCGCATTCCTGGAGATTCGTCCGGACAACCGCGTGCGCCTGCTCTGCCCATTCATGGAAGGCGGGCAAGGCACCTATACCGCCATGGCGCAGATCGTCGGTGAAGAACTGGACGCCGACCCGGCCACCTTCCTGGTCGACAGCGCGCCGCCGGGTGAAGCCTATGTGGTGATGGAAAATGGCATGCGCATCACCGGCGGCAGCATGTCGGTGCGCATGAGCTACCCGACCATGCGCCGCCTGGGGGCCCTAGCCCGGGCCATGCTACTGCAGGTGGGCGCCGAGCACCTGGGGGTGCCGGTCGACGAGCTCTCCACCACGCCGGGCAACGTGGTACATACCACGACGGGTCGCTCGGTGCCTTACGGCGAACTGGCCGGGCGTGCCATGGACCTGCCGGTACCGGACCCGGCCAGCATCAAGCTGCGCGACCCTACCCAGTTTCGCTGGATCGGCAAGCCGGTACGCCGGGTGGATGCCTACGACAAGTCCACCGGCAAAGCCGTATACACCATCGATATCAAGGTCGACGGCATGCTTCATGCCGCCGTGCAACATGCTCCACGCCTGGGTATGACCGTGGGCAGCCTGCGCAACGAAGACCAGGTCAAGGCCATGAAGGGCGTGCACTCGGTGCATCGGTTGCCGGGCGCCGTGGCGGTGGTCGCCGAGCGCTGGTGGCATGCCAAGCGCGCAGTCGAAGCCATCCAGGTGGACTGGCAAGAGCCTGCCGCCGACAGCCCGGTACGAGCAATGCCGGCCGACTTCTCCAGCGATGGCTGGCGCGAACACCTGGCCACGGTCGAGGGCCCGGCCCGTGACGAGGAAAACCAGGGCGATGTGGCAGGCGTGCTGGCCAATGCCAAGACCCGGGTCGAGGCGACCTATCACAACCAGTACCTCAACCATGCCCAGCTGGAACCGCCATCGGCACTGGCGCGCTTCAATCCCGACGGTACTCTGGAGGTCTGGCTGCCCAACCAGGCGCCGGACATGTTCCGCGACGACATCGCCAAGCGCACCGGCCTGGCCCCTGCGCAGATCGCCCTGCATTCGCCATTGCTGGGCGGTTTCTTTGGCCGCCACTTTCTGTACGACTCGGCCAACCCCTACCCCCAGGCCATTGCCCTGGCCAAGGCCGTTGGCCGCCCGGTGAAGCTCATCTGGAGCCGCGAAGAAGAGTTCCTGCGTGATGTACTGCGCCCGGTCGCGGTGGTGAAGTTCCGTGCTGGGCTGGATGCCGACGGCCTGCCGGTGGCCCTCGAAGCAGTAAGCGCCACCGAAGGCCCGACCGAAGCCATCGCCGGCAAGCAAGGTGACAAGCTTGACCCGACCGCACTCGAAGGGCTGTCGGGCAAGGCCTACGCCATCGCCAACAGACGCATCGCGCAGATCTACGTCAAAGGCCCAGCCATGCTCGGTTACTGGCGCTCGGTGGGCAACTCGCTGAACGACTTCTTCTACGAGTCGTTCCTTGACGAACTGGCCGACAAAGGCGGCAAGGACCCGTTCGAACTGCGCCTGCACCTGCTACGCGATAACCCGCGCTTGACCAACCTGCTGCAGGCGGTCGCCGAACTGTCCGGGGGCTGGAAGCGTGGGCCGTTCACCGCCGAAGATGGCAGCAAGCGGGCGCGCGGCGTGGCCATGGCCTCACCGTTCGGCTCGCAGGCAGCGGCCATTGCCGAGGTGTCGATCGAAAACGGCCAGGTCAAAGTGCATGACATCTGGCAGGCCATCGACCCAGGCAGCATCGTCAACCCGGCGATCATCGAGCACCAGGTCAACGGGGCCGTCGCGCTGGGCCTGTCGCAGACGCTGCTGGAAGAAGCGGTTTACGTCGACGGCAAGCCACGCGCGCGCAACTACGACCTGTACCCGATCCTGCCGCCCTCGCGCATGGCCCGGGTGCATGTGCGCATCGTCGAAAGCGGAGCGAAGATGGGCGGCATCGGCGAGCCGCCGTTGCCCGCCGTGGCACCGGCAGTGGCCAACGCCGTCGCGCAGCTCACCGGCCAGCGCGTGCGTAGCCTGCCGTTGAGCCGCCATACCTTCAGCTGACCGCACAAGGAACGCCCCATGACCCACCGCTTCGCAAGAACCGCTGGCTGGCTGGCGCTGCCTGGGGGAACCAGGGCGGTGCAGTGAATGCACAGGCAGTGGGTAAACTGCGGGAGCATACCGACCCGGCCAGCAGTAGCCCGATCATTTTGCATATGCGCTGACCGTTACTGCCAGCGCTCGAGGTTCTGCTGCAGCAACTGCTCCGGCAGCGCCCCGGCAACGATCTTTTCCATTTCCCGCGCCAGCGTCTCACGCAGTTGCGGCTGGTTGCAGGGCGACTCATGCGACAGCGCCAAGTACAGCCCTTCGCTGGAAACCGGCGGCTCCAGCACCTGCACCGTGTCTGCAATACCCAGTGTGCGCGCCAGCGCCATGCCGGGGTACTGCTCGTACACCACGTAATCGCTGCGCTTGTGCATCAGTTTCTCGAACGCCTGCCTGGCACTGGGCACCGCTTCGAGGGTGAGGTTGGCCTTGGCGTAGTCATCGAACTGCTGGCCGTGGCTGTTGTTGACAAGAGTCCCGCCCTTGCGCCCCCTCAGGTCGGCCCATTGCCCGTAGGCAAAGGCATTGTCCTGGCGCACCCAGACCACGCTGGGGGTGTGCAGGAATGGTGGGACGACGAAGTCCATCTGGCGCTGGCGGGCCTGGGTCATGAAATACCCGGCCATCAGGTCGATCCGGCCCGTGCGCACTTCTTCCTGGGCACGCGACCACGGCCCAGCGTAGACCACCTCGATTTCCAGGCCCAGTTGCCTGCCCAGGTACTTGAGCAGGTCGGCATTGGCACCGATCAGTTGCTGGGGGTTTTGCGGGTCGCGCCACAGGTATGGGGGGTATTCGGGGTTGCCGGTAGCAGTCAGCCGCTGGCATGGCTCTTGCGCTACCACAGCCAAGGGCAGCAGCGCAAGGCCCAGCAACGACAAGGCGTGGCGAAAGCAGCGCTTGATCATCTACAACCCTCGGCACATGGAACATCCAGCACCCCAGTATGGCTGGCCAAAGGCTGCCATATCCGGCGGTCGACTGCAGTATTCATCTGTGGGTGTTGTAGACAGTCTGGACCAGGAGCGGCCAGAAAAACAGGAAGGCTGCATGCACAGCAACCAGCTTCGGCCGGCACTCAGCCAGGCATTTCTGCCCGCGCACGCCCGGCGGCGTCCTGACACACCTGGCGCAGTTCCGCGGCCTTGACCTTGCTGACCGACCTGGCAGCCAGCAGCTCATCGACCACACGGATGCTCTGCTCCAGGGCGGTGGCCAACTGCTCGGGATCGGAGGCGTCAGCGATATCACCCAGATAAGGAGCGATGAGGTATACGTAACGGTCCTGCAACTTGAGCGCTTCCAGGGCGTCGAGGGCTTTCTGGAACCGATCGGCAGCGGCAGGGCTCATGCTCAATTTATCGAAATGAATCAGGCTCACACGGTCAGTGGCCATTGACGAATCTCCGTTTCCTGGTGCGGCCCGGCCCACAAGCAGCAGCGCGTCTACGGTGCTCGGATGTGCAGGCCCGGGTAATGCTCATCAGGGTACCAGAACGCGAGGCAGAATGGGCCATCGCCCCCGGAACTAAAAGCATTTCACACGTCGCGCAATGGATGACCCGGGGCGTTATCGGGACAGGCCAGGTTGTTTGGTGCGCAGGATAATCGCGCCAGCAAGTCTCCCCGCCGAGGCAGTCACGAACTCGGTAGCCCACACAACAACAAGCCTGCGCATGCAGGTAAGCCACAAAGGGGCCTCATCATTCATGGCAAAGGAACACATCACCGAAACGTTCGACCTAGGCGTGACGGACCCCTCGAAAACCGCAGAAGCCCGCCAGGACCGGCATTTCGAGGGCAAGCTCGACTGGATCGTCTTTGGTTTCACCAGCCTCCTGGCCATTGCCTTCGTCCTCTGGGGCTTCCTCAACCAGGCCAGCCTCGCCAGCAGCGCCTCCAGCGCGCAATCCTGGGTCATTCTCAACTTCGGCTGGTTCTTCGTACTGACTTCGACCCTGTTCGTGGTGTTCGTGTTGTGGCTGGCCGCCAGCCGTTACGGCAGGGTCCCACTGGGGCGTGATGGCGAACAACCAGAGTTCCGCACCGTGTCCTGGGTAGCGATGATGTTCAGCGCCGGCATGGGCATCGGCCTGATGTTCTTCGGCGTTGCCGAGCCACTGTCGCACTATGTATCGCCACCGCCCGGGTCGGCCACTGGGCAATCGAGCGAAGCGATGCAGGTGGCGATGGCCACCACGTTGTTCCACTGGACCCTGCACCCCTGGGCCATGTACGCCATCGTCGGCCTGGTGATTGCCTACGGCACCTTCCGCCGCGGCCGCTCGCAGCTGATTTCTGCCGCCTTCCGGCCATTGATCGGCAAACACGCCAACGGCCCGCTGGGCCGCCTGATCGACATGATGGCGATCTTCGCCACCCTGTTCGGCTCGGCCGCCTCGCTGGGCCTGGGCGCGCTGCAGATCGCCGGTGGCCTGGAATACAACGGCTGGATCGAAAGCCCCGGCAAACTGTTCTACATCTCGATCATCACCCTGCTGACCATTGCCTTCGTCACCTCCGCGGTGTCGGGCATCGGCAAGGGCATCCAGTGGCTGTCCAACACCAACATGGTCCTGGCGCTGGTACTGGCGGTGTTCGTGTTCATGGTCGGCCCGACCCTGCTGATGCTCAACCTGTTGCCGACCTCGATCGGTATCTACATCAAGATGCTGCCGGAAATGATGGCCCGCACCAACGCCAGCGGCGGCGAGCAGATGAACGACTGGCTGGCCGGCTGGACCGTGTTCTACTGGGCCTGGTGGATTTCCTGGACGCCGTTCGTGGGCATGTTCATCGCCCGCATCAGCCGCGGCCGCACCATCCGCCAGTTCGTCACCGGGGTGCTGCTGGTGCCGAGCCTGGTCAGCCTGGTGTGGTTCACCGTCTTCGGCGGCGCGGCTATCGACGCCCTGCGCGACGGCGCCTTCCAGCTGGCCAACGGCGCAGTCAACAGCAACCACGCACTGTACCAGTTGCTGGACAGCTACCCGCTGGCCTCGGCGACCTCGGTACTGGTGATGGTCCTGGTGGGTATCTTCTTCGTCTCCGGTGCCGACGCTGCGTCGCTGGTGATGGGCACGCTGTCGGAACATGGCACCACCACACCCTCGCGGCGCACGGTGATTTTCTGGGGTGCGCTGACCGGTACGGTGGCGGCGATCATGCTGGCGATCGGCGACCCGCGTGCCCCTGGCGAGGCGCTGACCGGGCTGCAGAACCTGACCATCGTCGTGGCCCTGCCGTTCGTGGTGGTGATGGTGCTGCTGTGCCTGGCACTGTACCGCGACCTGCGCAAGGACCCGATGATGCTGCGCCACCTGCGTGGCAACGAGCTGATCGAAAAGGCCGTGCTGTATGGGGCGGTCAAGCATGGCGAGGAGTTCTACATCGTGGTGCAGGAGAAGAAGGCTTCGGTGAAGACGGCGGCGACAAGCGAAGTATCCGAGACCTGAACGGCTGTTCGCGGGCATGCCCGCTCCCACCTTGACCGCATAGGACTTAAGCCCTGTGCAATACCTGTGGGAGCTGGCTTGCCGGCGATGAGGCCAATCCAGGCAATACAAGACAGTTGCTCCCACAGGGATTACCGATTGCCCAGCCGGCTCGGTCTCGCCAAGTCAATCGCGCAGGAAGCTGTCCTCGAATGGGTAATGGGTCAACAGCTCATACCCGTCTTCGGTGACCAGCAACTGGTTCTCCAGCTTGATGCCGTCACGCCCGCCCACTTCGCCCACATAGGCCTCCACGCACAGGGCCATGCCCGGTTGCAGTTCGCCTTCATACCCATAGGCCTCAAGGTCTTCCGGATAACGAATGCTCGGGTACTCGTCACACAACCCCACACCATGGAACATCACCCCGTAGCGCTGCGCGCGGCAGCTTTCGGGCAGGCGGTGGCCGTTACGGCTGAGCTCGGTGAAGCGCACACCAGGCTTGACCATCTCGGCATTGACGTGGATGTGCTCGTGGGCGATGCGGTACAGGCGCTTCTGCTCGGCCGTAGGCTCCAGGTCGCCGCAGATCCAGCTGCGCGACATGTCCACGCAGAAGCCATACACACCGACCAGGTCGGTGTCGAACGACAATAGGTCGCCAGCACTGAGCAGCCGCGGGCCGCACTCCTGGAACCAGGGGTTGGTGCGCGGGCCGGAGCTGAGGATGCGGGTTTCGATCCACTCGCCACCCCGGCGGATATTGCCGCTGTGCAGCGCTGCCCAGACATCGTTCTCGGTAGCGCCGGCGCGCATGGCCTGGCGCATTTCGTCAACCGAGGCCTCGCAGGCGGCCACCGCGCAGCGCATGGCCAGGATTTCATCGGGGCCTTTGATCAGCCGGGCGAATTCGGTCACTTCCTGGCCGTTATGCACCTGCACGCCCAGCGCATCGAGGGCACGCAAGCCAGAGACTTCGATGCGGTCCACTGCCAGGCGGCGGTTGTTGCCGGCGTGGGTACGCAGCAATTCGTCGACCTGGGCACAGAAGCGCGCGGCGTGCTCGTCGGTGCGGTCGCCGGTTTCGAAGTAGAAGAACGATGCGCCACTGCGCAGCTCGCTGACCAGCGGCAAGTGCGCGGACAGGTGGTCGCAGCCGTGGAAGTCCCACAGCACCACATGGCCGCTGGCGGCGACGAAGCAGGCGCGCGCCGGGTTGTGGGTGGTCCACAGCTGCATGTTGGTGGTGTCGGTGGCGTAGCGGATGTTCAACGGGTCGAACAGCAGGATGCCGCCGAGGTCGCGTGCCACCAACTGTTCGCGGATGCGCTGCAAACGGTACTCGCGCATGCTCGGCAGGTGCGGCGCCTGCAGGCCGAGCGCGGCCCATTCGGCAAAGGCCAGCGGCGTGGGACCGATTTCGGTGCGGTCGTTGTCGTCGACCGAGCCATCGGCCTTGAGCGCGGCGGCACGCTGGCGGGACGGGTCGATGCGGCGGGCGTTAGCAGGGATCGAGAACGGCGATGTCATCATGGCTTGCGGATTTCCTTGGTCTTATTGTCTGGAAAACAGCGGTTGGATCGGGGCCGCTTTGCGGCCCTAGGCTTCATGCAATACGCGCCGCCCCCTCACCCAGGCGTCGGCTCATCAGCTCGCAATACCAGTCGACGAACTGGCACACCCCATTCTCCACCGCCGCCGAATATGGCCCTGGCTGGTACGCCGGCGAGGTCACGCCGACCTGGGTGCCTTCCACCAGCCTGCGGTCCTGGTCGTTGGTGGCCAGCCACACCTTGGTCAGGCGTTCAAGGTCATAGTCCACGCCTTCCTCGGCATCCTTGGGCACCAGCCAGCGGGTGGTCACCAGGGTTTGCCCGGGCCCTTGCGGCAACACGCGGAAGCTCAGGGCATGGTCGCCGAGAAAGTGATTCCAGGTTGAGGGGTAGTTGAAGTAAAGCAACGCCCCGATGTTGTCCACGCCGCTGCGGTCCAGGCGCCGGGCCACTGCCGGCTTGCCGTCCATGGTGTAGCTGCTGGCCCCATGGTTGAGGGGAATGCGGGTCATGCGGAACTGGCCGTCCGGGTCCATGATCAGGCGGCTGGCCAGGCCACTGGCTTCACAGACGTTCCAGTGCGCCGCCAGCTCCGGGTCTTCGGTACCGCCGATGCCCTGTACCGACA
Organism: Pseudomonas sp. 10-1B; assembly: GCF_000935045.1. GTDB lineage: Bacteria > Pseudomonadota > Gammaproteobacteria > Pseudomonadales > Pseudomonadaceae > Aquipseudomonas. The sequence continues at coordinate 52,960 of NZ_JYKS01000001.1, read as the reverse complement.
CGTTCTCGACAAAGGAGTTGAGCAGTTCGGGGTGGGTGCCATCGCAGTGGTAGCACTCGCGGTTGTTCTCGAACACCAGCTTCCAGTTGCCTTGCTCCACCAGGTTGGCCTCGAAGGCTACCTTGCAATCTTCCAGGTAATGCGGGCCAATGAACGGCGACACGGCACTGCGGAACCTCTCGAAGTCAGGCGCCACCTTGGCCACGCATACGTAGATGTAGCTGTGCACCACTTGGCAATGCACCGGCAGCAGGCCGTGCTCGGCATTGTCGAAACCCTCGCCCATGTTGCCGGCGAACAGCAGGCGGCCATCAAGTTCGAAGGTCCACTTGTGGTACGGGCAGACCAGCTTGGCAACCTTGCCCTTGGCCTCGGTGCACACCTTGGAGCCGCGGTGACGGCAGGCGTTGTGGAAGGCGCGTACCTGGCCATCGCTGCCGCGCACCACCGCTACCGGGTAATCGCCGATCTGCAGGGTAATGTACTGGCCAGGCTTCTCCAGTTCGAAGGTATGCCCGGCAAAGATCCATTCGCGGTGCCAGATTTGCTCTAGATCCTGACGGTATACGTCCGAGTCGTTATAGGCGGCGCCCGGCAAGCCGTGTTGAGGTTTGCGTTGTTTTATCAGGCCCAGTACATCGGTGCTTTGTTGCATTGTTATTGTGCTCCCGGTAATCACTTGCCGCGCGGCGCTTCAAGGCCCTTATTCATTGGGTTAGTCTTTTCAATGAACAACGAACTACCCTCGCTGTTGCCTGAGTCTAGGGCGAGTGCCAACACTCGAAGAATCGACATTTTCTAGGGCTAATTGATTACCAAAACGTATGGTCAAGCACACCGAACCCGATCAGACCTTGATCAAGATGCCGTCCCTGCGTGCGGTCAAGGCCTTCGTCGCCGCCGCCCGCTACCAGAACTTCACTCGCGCGGCCGAAGCCCTGTGCGTGACCCAGGCAGCAATCAGCCGGCAGATCCGCGACCTTGAACTGCACCTGGGGGCCGAGTTGTTCAACCGCGCCGGGCGCGCGGTGGAGCTGACCCCGGCGGGTTCGATCTTCTACGATGCGGTGCAGTTGTCGTTCACCAACATCGCCCAGGCCGCCGAGCGCATCCGCCATACCGAAAGCCCCAAGCAGCAGGTGACCCTGTGCTGCTCGCCGGCCTTTGCCAACTTCTGGCTGGGGCCGAAGTTACCGTCGTTCTTCGAGGCCTACCCGGAAATCGACCTGAGCATCGTGGTGACGCAAAACTTCCTGACCATGGAAAACGGCGTCACCCCGGACATCCTCATCTGCAAGATGGCCAAGAGCGGCGAAGGCTATTTCAGCCAGCCACTGGTTTGCGATGTGATCTACCCGGTGTGTACCCCGCAATACCTCGAGCAACACCCGCAGATCAGCAGCCTGGAAGGCCTGCGCGACACGGCCCTGCTCAACCTCAGCCCGTTCGGCCGCTCGCAGGTGGCCGAGCATGTGGACTGGAAAGTCTGGTTCGCCTACCAGGACATCGACCTCAATTGCCGCGCCGTCGAGGCGCCGCTGCTGTTCAACGCCAACGACTTCAGCCTGCTGCTGCAACTGGCACAGAACCACCAGGGCGTGGCGCTGGGCTGGCACTACCTGGTTGCACCACTGGTGGAGAAAGGCCTGCTGGTACGCCCGGTGCAGGAAACATTGGTGCACCGTGACACCCTGCACTACCTGAGCGTGGCTGAGGCCAAAGCCCGTGACGCCAGCTGCTGCAAGGTACGCGACTGGCTGACCGACCAGTTCGACTGGTCGCTGCATGAAGATATCGACGCCGATACACAGGCATAACAAAAGCTCATCGGTTTGGCTGCGTAAATGTCGCTGTATCGAAACCCGTTGCCTCACTAACCTTCCAGCAACAGCGCAAAACAACTTGCACTGCACTTTGGGGCAAAGTAATAACAAGAGGTCAAGCATGTCTGCATTCCAGTTCCCCGGCGTCAACCTGGCCATCACTACCCCGTTCGATGCCCAGGGCAAGGTCGACTACCCCCGCTTCGAACAACTGATCGAGCGCTACATTAGCGCTGGCGTACACGGCTTCGTGCTCAGCTCCGGCACCGGCATGCACGTATACCTGAGCAAGGACGAGTCCAGGCAACTGGTGGCCTTCGGCGCCAAAGTCATCGATGGCCGCGCCAAGGTGATCGCCCAGACTTCCGCACTGCTGGCCGACGAAGTGCTCGAACGCACCCGCCACGCCGCCGACTGTGGTGCCGATGGCGTGATGGTGTTGCCGCCGTTCTTCGAAGGCCCGACCGACGACCAGGGCATCATCGATTTCTACGCCACGGTGGCCGAGGCCGGCTTGCCGATCATTGGTTACAACGTGCCGCAGGCGGTTGGCGTTGAAGTTACCCCGCAGCTGTTCGCCAAGCTCAGCGAAATTCCCAACTTCGTGTCGGTCAAGGACAGCAGCGGCGACCTGGCAGCCCAGGCATCGCTGATCCGCACCGGCCTGCCGACCATGAACGGTGCCGACCCGCTGGCCGCCTACGCCCTGTATGCCGGTGCCGCCGGGCTGATCTGGGGGGGGGCCAACATGGCCCCACGCACCTGCGTGGCCTTCGTCAACGCGGCGCTGGAACAACAGTGGGAACGCGCCCGGGAGATCTGGCGTGCGCTGGAACCGGTCATGTCGCTGATCTGGCAAGGCGACTACGTGCAGTCGGTATACGCCGGTGCCGAGCTGACCGGTTATGGCGCAGGCAACCCGCGTCGGCCCCTGGCACGCCTGGCGAGCGACAAGCACGGCGCACTGCAAGCAGCACTGGGCGAGCTGATTGCCCGCGAATCCAGCCAGGCCTGATGCCAGGAGCCAAGACCAAGTTCGGCCCATCGCCGGCAAGCCGGGCTCCCACAGGAACAGTGCAGACCTCAAGCTTTTCGCGGTCCCTGTGGGAGCTGGCTTGCCGGCGATGAAGCCAGTACAGGCAATGCAAGAAAGCGGCTCCCACAGGAACAGTGCAGACCTCAAGCTTTGCGCGGTCCCTGTGGGAGCTGGCTTGCCGGCGATGAGGCCAGTACAGGCAATGTAAGAAAGCGGCTCTCACAGGAACAGGGCAGACCTCAAGCTTTTCGCGGTCCCTGTGGGAGCTGGCTTGCCGGCGATGAGGCCAGTACAGGCAATGCAAGAAAGCGGCTCCCACAGCCAAGCCCACCCTACCCCTTCAACGCCGCCTCTATGGTGGCCACATCGATCTTGCCCATCTGCATCATCGCCTCGAACGCGCGCTTGGCCGCTGCCCGATCGGGGTGGCCGATAGCTTCGATAAGAATGCGCGGGGTGATCTGCCAGGAAATCCCCCATTTGTCCTTGCACCAGCCACAAACGCTCGCCTCGCCACCGTTGCCGACAATGGCGTCCCACAAACGGTCGGTCTCGGCCTGGTCCTCGGTGCTGACCTGGAACGAAAACGCCTCACAATGCCTGAACGTCTTGCCGCCATTGAGCCCCACGCAGGGAATGCCCATGACGGTGAACTCGACGGTGATCACGTCGCCTTCCTTGCCCGATGGGTAATCACTCGGTGCCTTGTGCAAGGCAATCACGCTGCTGTCGGGAAAGACGCTGGCATAGAAGTTCGCCGCATCTTCGGCATCGTTGTCGTACCAGAGGCAGATGGTGTTCTTGGCAGTCATGGCCTTGCTCCATGAACGAAGTGAACCCTTGAGTCTAGTTCCTGGCTGGAGTGCCTTTGAAAATCCAGGCTGCTCTGCAACATCCTGCAGATATTTCCGATATCCGGTGATGAACCTGCTGACAAAAATACGGTCTTTGGCTGACGGTCAACTCACCGACCGGTTCATCGGCCCAGTCGCCGGGCCTACTTTTGTCCTGTTTCAGCGAAGACCCAACATGCCCGATTTCCGCCCAACTGCTTCCGCCCTCCCTGTCCTGCGCGGCAGCCTGATTGCCGCCCTGGTAGCCCTTGCCGCACCGGTGCACGCCGAAGAGCCTGCCAGCGACGCACGCTGGGTCAGCGACAGCCTGAGCACCTACGTGCGTAGCGGCCCGACTGACGGCCACCGCATCGTCGGCACGCTCAAGTCAGGGCAGAAGCTGACCTTGCTCGGCAGCCAGGGCAACTACAGCCAGGTGCGCGGACAGAACGGCGATGTGGTGTGGATCCTCAGCAACGACCTGCAGGCAGTACCTGGGCAAAACGAACGCCTGCCGCAGCTTGATACCCAGGTCGCAGAGCTGACCGGGCAGTTGAAGACCATCGACGACAGCTGGAAGAACCGCGTGCAGGGCATGCAGGAAACGCTTGATTCGCGCAAGAAGCTGATCGACGAACTGGAGGCGCGCAACAAAACACTGAGCGAGCAGCTCGACCAGAGCCAGTCGAAGCTGCGCGATACCCAGGCGCGCCTGGGGGATGAGAACAAGCAGGTGATGATGCGCTACATGGTGTACGGCGGCAGCATTGCCGGTGCGGGCTTGTTGGCGGGGCTGATTCTGCCGGCGCTGACCCGTGGGCGCAAGAAGAACGATCGCTGGTTCTGATAGCGGCGTTGGCCTGCACTGGCCTCTTCGCGGGTAAACCCGCTCCCACAGGGAAATCACTGGAGCTGAGGACAGTGGCGTACCTGTGGGAGCGGGTTTACCCGCGAAGAAGTCGCCACCGGCAATTGTGATGGGCTACTTCCCACGCGCCTTGTTGTAGATGGTCTTGGCCCGGTCAGCCGAGGCCTGGCACTTGGTCATGTCGCCGGCCGCCTGCCCTTCCTTGGCCTGCTTCAACAGCTCGTGGTAGTCATGCGCCATGCCGCCGTGCAGGGCCTACCCATCGGTTTTCTTGATGTCTTCAAGCTCCTTGATCTTGGCCGCACAGTTGCTCGCAGGGTCTGCGTGTGCGGCAAAACTGAGGACGGAGGCAATCACCAGCAAAGGTATGCATGTCATGGATTTCATGGGCCGTTCTCCTGGAAACCATAAGGTTCATCGAGGTGCATTCAGCTCGACGCAGCAAAAAGCATAGTTGCCCCGTGCCTGCCCCGCACCACCTCAGCCCAGTATTCTCACTGGCGCAACCGCGCCAACGCCTGCAACACATACCCCGTGGCCCGTTCCACCTGCCCTTCCCGGCAAGCGATCCCCAACTGCCGCCACAGCCCCGGCCGCAGCGGCCGGCGGGCAATGCGCCGGTCCAACTCGGCCGCCTCGCCCTCCTGCGGCAACAACGTTGCCCCATACCCGGCGCCGACCAGGCTTTTGATCGCATCGTTGTAGTTCAGCTCGATGCGCGGTTCGGGGTACAGGCCCGCCGCCGCAAACCACTCGCCAGTCACCCGCGACAGTTGGGTGCTGCTGTCATTGAGGATCAACGCCCGTTGCGCCAGCCAGGCCGGTGTGACCCTGGTCGGCGGCTGCCAGTCGGCCGGTACGTAGGCCAGGATCGGGTCGCGCCGCCAGGGGCTGACCGTCAGCCCTTTGCCAGCCATCTGCGGCAAGGCCACCAGGCCGATATCCAGCGTACCCTCGCGCAAGCGCGCAAACGATGCCTGAGAGGTCAGCACCTGCACCTGCACATCGATCCCCGGGTGTTCTACCCGCAGGCGCGCCAACGCTTGAGGCAGCAGATGGGCGATGGCACCGGTGGATGCGCCCAGGCGTACCCGCCCGGTCAGGCCTTCGACCTGACGACGTACTTCGTCCAGCGCCAGATCGGCGTCAGCCAGCAGGCGGCGGGCGCGGGCCAGTAGCGTTTCACCGATAGCCGTGGGCCGCACCTGGCCACGGGTGCGGCTGAGCAACGGCGCGCCGATACGCGCCTCCAGCTCGGCCACGTGCAGGCTGATGGTGGGTGGCGCCAGGTTGAGCTGGCGAGCAGCCTCGGCAAACGAGCCCAGGTCGCTGATGACCACTAGCGTGCGCAGGCGGTCGAGGCTGATTTCGCGCATAGTCAGTACCGGCCTGTTCGCGAGTGAATCGAGGTGCCGATATACCCGCGAAAGGGCTGGCACAAAAGAACACATACAGAAAAACTGAATACGTCGATCATCATATTCAAATTTCCTTTATCAAAGCCACCAACGAACATAGGTCATCCCTCCCCGCCCGGACTCCAACCATGCACACCCCTGTTGTCTTCATCGACGGCGACCAAGGCACCACCGGCCTGCAGATCCATACCCGCCTGCAAGGCCGCACCGACCTGCGCCTGCTGACCTTGCCCGAAGCCGAGCGCAAAGACCCACAGCGCCGCCGCGAAGCGATCAACAGCGCCGACATCGCCCTGCTGTGCCTGCCCGACGCCGCCGCCCGTGAGGCCGTGGCGGCGATTCATAACCCGCAGGTGCGGGTGATCGACGCCAGCTCCGCACACCGCACCACTCCAGGCTGGGTCTATGGCCTGCCGGAGCTTGACGAGCAGCAAGCCGAGCGCATCGCGCAAAGCAAGCGTGTCAGCAACCCCGGCTGCTACCCCACCGGGGCCATCGCCCTGCTACGGCCGCTGGTCAAGGCCAACTTGCTGCCCGCAGACTACCCGCTGAACATTCACGCCATTTCTGGCTATTCCGGCGGCGGCCGCGCGGCAGTCGAACGGCATGAACAACCCGGCGCAGACAAAGCCCCGGCCCTGCAGTTGTACGGCCTGGAGCTGGCGCACAAGCACGTACCGGAGATCCAGCAGCACGCTGGGTTATCGGCACGGCCGATGTTCATGCCCGGCTACGGCGCCTACCGCCAGGGCATCGTGCTGAGCATCCCGCTGCAGTTGCGCCTGCTGCCAGGCCAGGTCAGCGCCGAACAGCTGCAGGCCTGCCTGGAGCAGCACTACCAGGGCGCCCGCCACGTCCAGGTGATGCCCCTGCACCAGCACGGCGCGGCGGCAAACCTCGACCCCGAAGCGTTGAACGACAGCAACGATCTGCGCCTGGCGCTATACGCCAACCGCGAACATGGCCAGATATTGCTCACCGCGGTGTTCGACAACCTGGGCAAAGGCGCCTCAGGCGCTGCGGTGCAAAACCTCGACCTGATGCTCGGTGCACTTCAGGCGCAAGGCTGAGACGGCAAAACCGGTTAGACTGTACAACCCGCGCCGACACGACGCGGGCTGTATCCCCACCCGCCGGAGCCCGTCCCCCGATGTTCATCCTCAGCCGCCTCGACAGCGTGCCGCCCGAATCTTTCCAGAACCAGATCCGCGAGCTGGTGATCCACAATGTCGGCGAACTGAGCAGTGTCGCCATCACTGCCGACAACCCGTTGTACCCGCTGTACCAGTACGGCGTCGGCATGGAAGTGCACCAGTACCTGCAAGCGCTGGACGGCACCCGCGGCCTGGCCGTGACGCTGACCCTGGCGCTGGATGCCGAAGCACCGGAGCAGTTGCTGGGCTTTGCCCTGTCACTGCCAGCCGAAGATGATCAGCAGGCGTGCGCGCTGGCGTTTCTTGCCGTGCATTCCAGCCATCGCCGCCAGGGCATCGCCCGTGCCCTGCTGGGCGACCTGCAGAGGCGCCATGCCTGCGTGGAGCTGAATGCCTTCGCCAGCCAGGTGCCGTGGTTCGAGGCGATGGGCATGCAGGTGGTGGCCGCCAATGGGCCGCAGGTGCTGATGAGCAGTACCGGGCAGGCCAGTGGCGCGTTGATCGGGCGGCTGGACATTGCGCCGATCTACCAGACGGCTGAGGTGCTGCAGATTCATACCTACCTGCTTAACCAGCAGGGAGAGGATGCGATGATCGAAGCGGAACAGATGCGCGATGAGCGGCTGGATGAGTTGGCTATTCAAGCCCAGGAATGTGTAAGGCAGCGCAAGACCGTGCATTGATTCGAGGGCCTATTCGCGGGCTTGCCCGCTCCCACAGGAATATCACAAGGCCCAAGGTCGGTGATAACCTGTGGGAGCGGGCAAGCCCGCGAACAAGCCACACTGGCCCCTCAGCCATGCACCCAGCGCCGATGCAGTCCGCGCGCCAGGGCATCGAGCACGAACCCCAGCACGCCGATCAGCAACACCATCGCCATCAGCTCGGAATACGCCAGCCGGTCACGGGTATCGAGAATGAAATACCCTAGCCCTGCACTCACCCCAAGCATTTCGCACGGCACCAGTACAATCCACAGAATGCCGATGGCCAGGCGCACGCCGGTCAGCACATGGCCGATCACCCCGGGCACGATCACCTTGCACAAGGTTTCCCAGCGCGTGGCGCTCAAACTGCGGCTCAACTGCAGCCAGCGCGGATCCAGCTGCCTTACCCCTGCCGCGGTGTTCAGCAAGATCGGCCACAACGCGGCAAACGCCAGCAAGAAGTAGATCGGCTGGTCACCCACGCCCATCAGCATCACCACCACCGGCATCCACGACAGGGGCGAAATCATGCGCAGGAACTGGAACGCCGGCGTGGTCGCCGCCTCCAGATGCCGGTAACTGCCTACCAGCAAGCCCAGCGGCACGCCAATCAGCAACGCCAGCAGCAGCCCGACCAGGATGCGCTCGAGGCTGACCCAGATATGCCCGTAGACCTCGCCCTGCCCCAGCAACTCGACCAGGCTGGCCAGGGTCGCCGCCGGCGAAAAGCGCGCCGACAGGCCATCGGCCTGGCCGAACACGGCAACACCGGCCCACCACAACAGCAACAAGCCCAGCAACCCGGCCAGACCAAGGCTGGCGTGTACGACATGCGTGCGCATCAGACTGCAAACTCCTCGCTACGCTCGAAATTGTCGGCGATGCCGAACACCGACGGCCCACCGACTGCGGCGATGGCGTTGCGCACGAAGCGATCGTCGACCAGGTCGCGGGCGGTTTGCGCCGGGTCCAGCCCTGCCAGGAACGCGTTGTCGCCTTCGATCAGGGTGGTTTTCAGGCGTTTGACCAGCTCTTCGGTGTAGCTCGGGAACGGATAAGGCTGGAAATCGATGCGCTTCTCATCCCACTGCTGATGGCGGATGGCACCACTGGCAATGTAGCCAGCACGGTCCTCGGCGGCCGGCGCCAGCACCTTGGTCAGTACCGCAGGTTCATGCGGGGTGTATTTGTTGGGGCCGGCCTTGGACAGCAAGGCGGCGGCTTCGGCGCGGTGGTCACGGGTCCAGTGCTGGGCCTTGACGATGGCGTTGACCACCTTCTGCGACCACTCCGGGCGGTTGTTCAGGTCATGTTCGTGCATGAACACCACGCAGCAGGCGTGGTTGCGCCACACATCGCCGGTAAAGCGCTGCACGCGGCCAACCTTGAGATTTTCGGCCAGGGCGTTGAACGGTTCGGCGACGATGTAGCCGGCGATGCGCTTGCTGGCCAGCGCCGGGGGCATGTCGGATGGCGGCAGCACCAGCAGGTTGACCTCGTTGGCGGCCAGTTGCGCGTTGGCTGGCTTCGACACGGGGGTCAGGCCGTTGTCGTTGAGCATCTGCTGCAGCACCACGTTGTGGATCGAGTACCAGAACGGGATGGCCACGGTCTTGCCGCCCAGTTGTTTCATGTCAGTGATGTCCGGCGCCACGGTCAGACCCGAACCGCCCACGTGGTTCCAGGCCACCACCTTGGCCGGCACCTTGCTGCCGTAGCGGGCCCACACGGTCATCGGCGACAGCAGGTGGATGACGTTGACCTGGCCGGAAATGAACGCCTCGATCACCTGTGCCCAGCTGCGCAGCAGCACTGGCCGCTCGGCCTTGATGCCTTCGGCCTCGAACAGGCCGTTGTTGTGTGCCACCAGCAGCGGCGTGGCGTCGGTAATTGGCAGGTAGCCGATACGCACCGGCGCGTCCGGTTCGGCAGCGGCGCGGGCCTGCAGGCTCGACAACAAAGGCAGCGCACCGGCCGCCGTGAGCATGGCGCCGAGTTTGAGGAAATCGCGACGCGAAGAAGAGGAACAGCAGTCATCCATGCACATGGACAGTCTCCGAGGGCAACGGGGTTGGGGTAGGTTCGACTGTGCGGCTTGCCCGCCGAAGGGTTTTGAGGATTTCGATGCGCAGGGCGCCCAGTTCTTCGACCCGCTGCGTCCGGGGTTGTGGCAGGTCGATGTGCCACTGGCCGAGGATATGCGCTGGGTGATTGCCCAGTAGCAGGACCCGGTCGGACAGCAGCAGCGCTTCGTCGATATCGTGGGTAATCAACACCGCTGCCGTGTTGTGGGTGGCGATCAATTGCAGCAGCAGTTGCTGCATGTCGGCCCGGGTCACTTCATCCAGGGCACCGAACGGCTCGTCGAGCAACAGCACCTCGGGCTGGCGGGCCAGGCAGCGGGCCAGTGCGGTACGCTGGGCCATGCCGCCGGACAATTGCGCCGGGTACTGGCTACGGGCGTGGGCCAGGCCCACGGCAGCGATTGCGTGGTCGACGCGCGCGCGCCGCTCGGCAGCGGCCAGCTTGGGTTGGCGGGCGAAATCCAGGCCGAAGGCAACGTTCTTCTCCAGACTCAGCCAGGGCAACAGGCTGGGGTCTTGGAAGGCCACTGCCAGGCGTGGATGCGGCCCCTGCAGCGGCTGGCCGTGCAAGGTCACGCTGCCACCACGGGGCTGCTGCAGGCCGGCCAGCACCCGCAACAGGCTGGACTTGCCAACACCACTGGGGCCGAGGATGCTCACCACTTCGCCCGGTACCAGTTGCAGGTCGAACTGCGCCAGCACCTCCTGCCAGCCACCCTCGCGCGGGTAGCCCAGGCTGATGTCGCGGGCTTCGAGCAATACTGGGCTCATGCCGCGCCCGCCTGCCGTTGCAGTTCGGCACGCAGTTGCACCAGGCTGGGCGTGACGATCGGCACGAAGGCCGATTCGCGCCAGCGGCGGGCAAAACCTTCGCCGTACTCGCTGAGGTAGGCCTTGCCGCCACTGGCCTGCAACTCCAGCTGCACCGCATCGGCAGCACTTTCGGCCAGGGTGATGCGCAGCTTGAACAAGGCCGCTGGCTGCTGCAGGAAGCGGCCGTCGAGCAGGCCTTGCTTGAGCTCGCTGACGGTGTTCTCCAGGCGCTCGCCGAGCACCTGTCGGGCTTCGTCGAGGAACGAGCCACGGCCATGCAGGTGTGCTTGCACTTCCTCCAGCGCCCGCCGCGCCAGGCCGATGGCCATGCCGCACTGCAGCGCCAGGAACGCCGGGCGTACCCGGGGCAGGAACTCACGGGCATTTTCGTGCAGCAACCAGTCCTGGCCCAACGCTACCTGATGGAAGGCCAGTGCCGCGGTATTGCTCGATTGCAGCCCCATCAGTTGCAGGTCGTCGGAGCGCTCCAGGCCTTGGACGTCGGAGGGAATGGCCAGCACGAACGGCGTGCCACCGTTTTCGTCTTCGATGGCCGCCGCCACCACGAAACCACTCTTGCGCAGGTTGGTCACCCAGTGCAGGCGCCCTTCCAAGTGCCAACCCTCGGCCGCGGGGCGGCCACGCACCTGCAGCGCTTCGATCCCGGACAGGAACTTCATGGCGTTGGACAACCCGGTAGCGCCGGCCAGTTCGCCGGTCAGCAGGCGCGGCAGCAGGCGCTCGCGCAGCGGCTGGTTGGGGCTGTGCAACAGGTACTCGATAAAGGCGCGCTGGCCCCAGCAGACGAAGGCCGCTGCCAATGAGCGGCTGGCGATGGCGGCGATGGCCTCGACCGCATCGGTAACCTGCCCGCCGGTGCCACCCTGCGCCGGGTCGACACCGATGCGCAACAGCTGCGATTCGGCGATCTGCGTCAGGACCAGCTGCGGCTCGCACAGGCCCTGGTCGATAGCCTCGGCATTGGCATCCAGCCATTGTCGAAATGCGCAGTCATGCATGTTCTTGCTCCTTTGAAAACGCCGGGGCCGCTTGGCGGCCCATTCGCGGCACAAGGCCGCTCCTACAACGAGCGCGGCACGGCCGGCCCCATGCGGACTACGCAGAAGGCTGCCAGCGATACTTGCCAAGCTCGTCGTTCAGCGGTGTCTGGGCGAACACATTAGCAAAGTTGCACAGGGTTGCGAGGCTCACCCCCAGAATCACTTCCAGGGCATTGCCTTCGCTGAAGCCGGCCGCGCGGAAGGCCTGGTAGGTGGCCTCGCTGACATTGCCACGGGTGGCGATCACTTCGCGGGCGAACGCGGCCAGGGTTTCGTAACGGGCATCGGGCAGCTCGCCGCGGGCACGCAGGGCATCGACCACTTCCTGCGGCAGCTTGGCCTTGTTCAGCGCCACGGCCGTGTGGCCGGCGACACAGAAGTCGCAGCCATGTTGGGTGGCGGCAATCAACTGCACCACTTCGCGCTCGGCCAGGCTCAGCTCGGACTTGCCGTTGAGCGCAGAAACGGTCACGTAGGTTTCCAGCGCCGCCGGGGCGTTGGCCAGCACGCCCAGCAGGTTGGGGATGAAGCCAGAGTTCTTCTGGGCGTTTTCGAGGAACGGGCGGGCCGCTTCCGGGGCGCTCTGCAGAGTGTGTAAAGTAATGCGCGAGGACATGGAGTGGTCTCCTTGATGGGTGTCACTACAGTCTGTTGGTTATAAGAAGTACCCTCCATATTCATCAGTCGCCTTTCCTTGCTCCTGAGTCTTTACATTAGATGATTTCGTCCAGCCACCTTGTCGATTGGTTATTAGAGGGCCTGGAGCTCGATGCCAGCCTGTTCCATGTCGGCCGCTACTGCGGCGGCTGGCACGCCAGCACCCAGGGCATGGGCCGGGCCAGCTTCCACCTGGTAGTGCAAGGACACTGCTGGCTGCATATCGACGGCCATGCCGAGGCGGTGCGCCTGGAAGCCGGCGATGCGGTGTTCCTGCTGCGCGACCTGGGCTACCGCCTGTCCAGTGACCAGGACCCGGCCGGCGCCTGTGCACAACCGCGCCTGCGCATGCAGGCCCTGGACGCCGACGCGGGCGATGGTGTGGGGCTGGTGTGTGGCTTCTTCCACTTCAAGCCGGGGTTGTCATCGCTGATCGTCGAAGGCCTGGCCGACTGGATCCTGCTGCGCGCCGATGAACCGGCCGGGCATGCGGCGCGGGCATTGTTCGAGCTGATCCTGGAAGAATGCCGGCGCGCCACCGGGCCGTCACAGGCGTTGCTGGAGCGGCTGACGCATTTGCTGTTCCTGTATGTGCTGCGCCAGCAGGTGCATGCCGGGCAGTCGCTGGGCGGGCTGGTCGCGCTTGCCCGCCAGCCGACGTTTGCCAGGCTGCTGGAGCAGTTGATCGAGCAACCGGGGCAAACCTGGACCCTGGAAAGCATGGCCGCCTGCACCGGGCTGTCGCGGTCGGCGTTCTTCAAGCGCTTCAATGAACTGGCGGGGCAGTCGCCGGGGCAAGTGTTGCTGGCGTTGCGCATGCGCCATGCCAGCCAGTTGTTGCGGGCGGGGAATACCGTGGAGCAAGTAGGGGCTCAGGTGGGCTATCAGTCGGTGGCAGCGTTTACCCGGGCGTTTGCCAAGGCGGTGGGGGTGCAACCGGGGGCGTATCGGCGTCAGCATGAGGGGCGCTGAACCTTACTGTGCCTGTACTGGCCCTATCGCCGGCAAGCCAGCTCCCACCCCGACCGCATTGATCTCAAGCCATGTGCCAGCCTGTGTGAGCAACTGTCTTGTATTGCCTGGACTGGCCTCATCGCCGGCAAGCCAGCTCCCACAGGTACTGCACAGGGCTTGAGGCCTATGCGGTCGAGGTGGGAGCTGGCTTGCCGGCGATAGGGCCAGTACAGCCAATCTATTCAGACCTGACTGACGGGAATATCCCCAGCCCCTTTACCTTCCCGCCGCTCGCCCATCCAGGCATTGACCTTCTGCCCGAACTCGGCCGGCGCCTTGCGCCCAAAGCGACGCGCCAGATCCAGGATGGTCTGCTGCGCCAGCGCCTCCTCCATACGCTTCTGCGCCCCCAGCATCACTGCATGGATCGCGCAGGTGCCCTCGGTCGCCCAGCCTGGCGCCGAACCTTCGAATACCGCGCAGCGCTCGCGAATTTCCCGGCAGTCGAAGATCTTCTTCGGCCCGTCGATGGCAGTGACGATATCCAGCACGGTGATCTCATCCGACGGCCGCGCCAGGCGAAAGCCACCGCGCACGCCTTCAGTGGCGGCCACCAGCCCGGCGCGGGCCAGCTTGGTGAAGACCTTGGCCAGGTATTCCTGGGGCACGCCCTGCAACTCCGCCAGGTCGCGCACGCTGGACTCGCGCGAATCACCGCGCTCGTCCACCAGGAACAGCAGGCAATGGATGCCGTATTCAACGCCAGCACTGTAGAGCGACATAGCTATCTCCGACCAAATCTGTCGCAAATAATACGCTGATAGCCTGCGTAGCGCAAAGCACAAAGCCGCCGCCTGTCGGCCTGACTTTTCCCTTTAACCCAATAAATACAGCTATTCAGGCGGTCGAACAGCAGCACGGGGTGACGCTGGGTCGAAAAAAAGACTTGCATGCATAAACTACGATCAATACAGTCGTAGTTATTCGAGAGACACCTATCCCGTCCTCGAAGCCCCTAGAACCTTGTGGAGCACCTACATGAAATCGAACATCCTGATCATCGGTGCCGGCTTTGCCGGTGTCTGGAGCGCACTGAGCGCCGCGCGCCTGTTCGACCAGGCCCAGCGCGCCGACCTCAGCATCAACGTGCTGGCGCCACAACCGGAACTGCGCATTCGCCCGCGCTTCTACGAAGCCGACGTGCATGGCATGAAGGCCCCGCTGGGCGAACTGTTCGAAGCCGTAGGCATTCACTTCATCCCGGGCAACGCCGACAGCATCGATACCGAAGGGCGTAGCGTCAGCTACACCGACGCCCAGGGCCAGCCGCAACAGATCACCTACGACCGCCTGATCCTTGCCGCCGGCAGCCAGGTCGCACGCCCAGCGGTGCCGGGCCTGGCCGAACACGCGTTCGATGTCGACCAGATGGAGTCGGCCATGCGCCTGGAGCAGCACCTGGTCGGCCTGGCCGCCCTGCCCGCTTCGCCGGCGCGTGACACCGTGGTGGTCTGCGGCGGTGGCTTTACCGGTATCGAAACCGCGACCGAAATGCCTGCCCGCCTGCGTGCGATCCTTGGCGCCGGGGCGGCGTTGCGGGTGGTGGTGGTCGACCGTGGCGCGCAAGTTGGCGCGGCATTGGGGGCGGGCATCACGCCATCGATCGTCGCCGCCTGCGAACAGGCCGGGGTCGAGTGGCTGGCGGGGGCCTGCGTAGTGGCCGTCGATGCCGCTGGCGTCACGCTGGACAACGGCGAGCACATTGCCAGCAACACCGTGATCTGGACTGTCGGCGTCAAAGCCAGCCCGTTGACCGCGCAGGTTGGCGGCGAGCGTGACAACTTCGGCCGGCTGAAAGTGGACGGCCACCTGAAAGTGCTGGGCCAGGACCACGTGTACGCGACCGGCGACACCGCCTGGGCTGCGGTGGACGATTTGGGCAACCACGCCCTGATGACCTGCCAGCACGCCATCCCCATGGGCCGTCACTCTGGCAACAACGCCGCGGCCGACCTGCTCGGCCTGCAGCCGGTGGTGTACCGCCAGCCCAAGTACGTCACCTGCCTGGACCTGGGGGACTGGGGCGCGGCATTCAGCGAAGGCTGGGAGCGCGAACTGAAGCTGCAGGGCCAGGAAGGCAAGGATCTCAAGCGCCAGATCAACTCGGTATGGATCTACCCACCAGCCGCTGACCGCGCCGTGGCCTTGGCGGCTGCCGACCCAATGATCGCAATCGTGTGATTCAAATACCTGACAAAACCGTCAAGATATGGCGGTTTTGTCATGCCCAGTCATACATTGAATGACTGGTCAACAATGATGGCCATATGGCATCATTCAAATAAAAAATTATTAATGAGGGTGAGGCACACATCCAAATCCGCAGCGCTTCCAGAGCCTGGCGCCACACCGGTGACCCGGCCATCCGCCCGAGCTCCTGAGGCCTGCACGCCACCGTCAAGGAGCATTTCATGCAGTTAAGGAATTTGAAGATCGGCATTCGTGCTGCCAGCGTGTTCGCCCTGTTGGGCATCCTGGTCCTGTTCATGGGCCTGATCGCACTTTATGAAACCCGGCAGATGGACAAGGCCACGGACGAAATCCGGGTCACCTGGATGCCCGCCGTGGTAGCCCTCAGCGAAATCAGCAGCAACCTCGGCCGCGCTCGCGCCATCACCCTGCGTGCCGCGCTGGACGACAACCCCAGCGAACGCCGCCGCAACCTGCAGCTGCTCGACGACATCAATGCCGAACTCAAGAACAGCCTGAAGGACTACGACGACACCATCATCGCCGACGACGACCGCGCCCTGTTCAACACCTTCAACGCTGCCCATCAGCAATACCTCGACCTGCAGACACAGGTACTGCAGGCCATCGATGCCGGCCGCATGGATGATGCCAAGCAACAGATCAGCGGCCCGCTCACCCAGTATGCCGACAGCATGATGAAAGCCATGACTGCACTGATCGCCTACAACGGCAAAGGCGCCGAACAGGCATCGCTGCGCAGCAGCGATGTGGCAGCCCAGGCGTCCACCGCGCTGATTGCCTCGTTGCTGGTGATCATGCTGGCACTGGCCGCCATTGCCACCCTGCTCACCCGCAGTATCGTCGTGCCGCTGGCCGATGCGCTGGCCGTGGCCGAACGCGTGGCGACCGGAGACCTGACCCAGGACATCCGCGTATTCGGCCGCGACGAGCCGGCCCTGCTGTTACGCGCCCTGAGCCGCATGCAAGGCAGCTTGCGCGACACCATCCGCAAGATCGCCGCCTCGTCCGACCAACTGGCCTCGGCCTCGGAAGAACTGCACACCGTCACCGAAGACACCAGCCGCGGCCTGCATCAGCAAAGCGCGGAAATCGACCAGGCAGCCACAGCCGTCAACCAGATGACTGCGGCCGTCGAGGAAGTGGCGAACAACGCGGTCAGCACCGCCGACGCCTCGAAAGGCGCCGACCAGACCACCCGCGATGGTCGCGATCGGGTCAACCAGGCCCTGGCCTCCATCCAGCATCTGGTGGCGGACGTGACCGGCACCTCGACCGAGATCGAACAATTGGCCAGCAATGCCAATGAGATCAGCCGCGTGCTGGATGTGATTGGCGCGATCGCCGGGCAGACCAACCTGCTGGCACTGAACGCCGCCATCGAAGCTGCCCGTGCCGGCGAGGCCGGGCGTGGTTTTGCCGTGGTGGCCGACGAGGTACGCGCCCTCGCCCACCGTACCCAGCAGTCGACGGCGGAGATCGAGCAGATGATCGCCGGCATCCAGAACGGTACCGAACGGGCGGTGACGGCGATGCACAGCAGCCAGGGCCGCGCCACTGGTACGCTGGAAGTAGCCCAAGGGGCCGGTCAGGCGTTGGAGGTGATTGCCGAGGCGATCGCTTCGATCAACCAGCGCAACCTGGTGATTGCCAGTGCCTCGGAGGAACAAGCGCAGGTGGCGCGCGAGGTGGACCGTAACCTGGTGAATATCCGGGACCTGGCGATGCAGACATCGGCGGGGGCGAACCAGACCAGTGCGGCGGCGCAGGATTTGTCGCGCCTGGCGGTGGACCTGAATGGCATGGTGGCGCAGTTCAAGGTTTGATCAGAAACAGCCGGGGCCGCGTTGCGGCCCATCGCCGGCAAGCCAGGCTCCCACAGGTACTGCACATGGCTTGAGGTCTGTGCAGTCGGGTGGGAGCCAGGCTCCCCTAGGTACTGCACATGGCTTGAGGGCTGTGCGGTCGGGTGGGAGCTGGCTTGCCGGCGATGGGCTGCAAAGCAGCCCCAATTACTGCAACAACGCTCTATCAGTCATTGACACCGACAACCCGCCCCACCTTCCCGGCAGCCTTGCCGCGAGTCGCCAGGCAGTAATACAGCGGCACCGTCACCAGCAAGCCGAACAGCCACGACAGGTCAGCCCCTTCGACAATGTTCGAGTATGGCCCCACGTACAGCGACGTGTTGGCGAACGGCAGTTGCACCAGGATCCCGCAGGCATAGGCAATGATCGCGTGGTGGTTGAAGCGGCCATAGATGCCGCCGTCGGCGCTGAAGATCGAGGCGATGTCGTACTGGCCCTTCTTGATCAGGTAGAAGTCGATCAGGTTGATCGACGCCCACGGCACCAGCACCAGCAACAGCGCCAGGATCAGGCCGATGAACTGGCCGATGAAGTCCGCCGAGGCATTCAACGCCACCAGCCCGCAGCCCACCAGGATCACCGACGCCAGGATCACCCGCACCTTGATGCTCGGCGTCCACTCGGCAATGAAGGTCTGGATCGCGGTGACGATCGACAGCACCGCCCCATACAGGTTGAGGGCGTTGTGGCTGATGATGTTGAGCAGGAACAGCACCATCAGGACTGGGCCCAGCCAGCCGGTGGCCTGCTTGACCGCGTCCATCGCATCGGTGCCTTCCGGCACGCACAGCACCGCCACAGCACCAAAGCTGAAGCACAGGATGGTGCCCAGGGTAGCGCCGAAGTAAGTAGCCCAGAACGGCTTGGCAATGCCTACTTCACGCGGCAGGTAGCGCGAATAGTCAGAGGTGTACGGCGAGAAGCTGATCTGCCAGATCACCCCCAGCGATACGGTGGCAATGAAGCCCGACAGGTTGAAGGCGCCACGGCTGAAGAAGTCGGCCGGCAGCTCCTGGATGAACATCATGATGAAGCCGGCCAGCAGTGCCGAACCCATCACCCAGGTACCGATGCGGTTGAGGACGTGGATGAAGCGGTAGCCGATCACACCGATGGCAGTGGCGCTCAGGGCACCGATCACGATCGCGCCCGGCATCGGCACGCTGGGGGTGATGCCATGGATGGTCTTGCCCGCCAGGACGATGTTGGAGATGAAGAAGCCGACATAGATCAGCGCGGTGAAGAACACGATCAGCAAGGCGCCGTAGCGGCCGAACTGGCCGCGGCTCTGCACCATCTGCGGAATGCCCAGCTGCGGCCCTTGCGCAGAGGCCAGGGCGATGACCACGCCACCGAGCAGATGACCCAGCACGATGGCGACCAGGCCCCACAACAGGTTCAGGTGGAACACCTGCACCACCATGGCGCCGGTGAGGATGGGCAGTGGCGCAATGTTGGTACTGAACCAGAGGGTGAACAGGTCGCGCGCCTTCCCATGGCGCTCGGCAGGTGGAACGTAATCGACCGTGTGATTCTCGACAAACTGGTGTTGCGACGACGGTTGGGACATAGGATTCAGCTCGAAAGGTCGTTTTTATCTTTGTAAGGAAACCGCATCTAGGCGGCCTCTCAGCTGCGGACCATATTATGGTATTCCAAACTTTTGACAACACTGACCCGCAGGAAAAAACGCCCACTGATCTGTTTGGGCAACCCCTGCGACAAACCGCCTCACCGCTCAAACCCCCGGTATACGCGGCCTTTAGCCGTTCATCGCGCAATACCCACGCTTGAAAATTCCGCTTGCAAAATAGGTATTACGGTATACCATCAGACACATCAACGATAAAAACCGCGGACCACCGCAGCCCTTTAGAGGTACACCCGATGATCGACGCAACCGTCTACAAGCACGTCCTGGGCTCCTTCCCGTCCGGCGTTACCGTCATCACCACCCTGGACGACGACGGCTCGGTCGTCGGCCTGACCGCCAGCGCCTTCTCCTCCCTGTCGATGGACCCGCCGCTGGTGCTGTTCTGCCCCAACTACACATCCGACTCCTACCCTGTGCTGATCAAGCAGAAGCGCTTCGCCATTCACCTGCTTTCCGGTGAACAGCAGGCCGAAGCCTATGCCTTCGCCAAAAAGGGCAAGGACAAGGCCAGCGGCATCGAATGGTCCACGAGCGAGCTGGGCAACCCGATCCTGGCCGGCGCCACCGCCGTCATCGAGTGCGAACTGTGGCGTGAATATGAAGGTGGCGACCACGCCATCATGGTCGGCAAGGTGCACAACCTGATCGTCCCGCAAGAGGCACCACGGCCGATGGTGTACTGCCGCGGCAAGATGGCCAGCCTGCCGGCCTTTGCCTGAAGCCTATTCTGAATCGAGACCACTGCCGCCTACCTTGCCAGGCGCCAGACACTTTCAAGCGTTGAGGAAAGCCCCATGAAATTTTCGTTGTTCGTGCACATGGAACGTTGGGATGAACAGGTCAGCCACCGCCAGCTGTTCGAAGACCTGACCGAACTGACCCTGATGGCCGAGAACGGCGGTTTCAGCACTGTATGGATCGGCGAACACCACGCCATGGAATACACCATTTCGCCAAGCCCCATGCCGCTGCTGGCCTACCTGGCCGCGCGCACCGAGAAGATTCGCCTGGGCGCCGGCACCATCATCGCGCCGTTCTGGAACCCGATCCGCGTGGCCGGCGAATGCGCCCTGCTCGACGTGATCAGCAACGGCCGCATGGAAGTGGGCCTGGCCCGTGGCGCCTACCAGTTCGAATTCGACCGTATGGCAGGTGGCATGCCGGCCACCGACGGCGGCAAGGCCCTGCGCGAGATGGTGCCGGTGGTACGCAAGCTATGGGAAGGCGACTACGCCCACGACGGCGAAGTGTACAAGTTCCCCACTTCTACCAGCGTGCCGAAGCCGTTCAACGCCACACCGCCGATGTGGATCGCCGCCCGCGACCCAGACTCGCACAACTTCGCCGTGGCCAACGGCTGCAACGTCATGGTCACCCCACTGATGAAGGGTGACGAAGAAGTGCTGGACCTGAAGAACAAGTTCCAGGCCGCCCTGGACAACAACCCGGGCGTACCGCGCCCGCAACTGATGGTGCTGCGCCACACCCACGTGCACAGCCCGGCCGAGCCGGAAGGCTGGAAGGTCGGCGCCCAGGCCATCTCGCGCTTCTATCGCACCTTCGATGCCTGGTTCGGCAACAAGACCGCCCCGGTCAATGGCTTCCTCGAACCAAGCCCTGAATCGAAGTTCGCCGAAGTGCCGGCGTTCCAGCTGGAGAACATCCGCAAGAACACCATGATCGGTACACCGGAAGAAATCATCGCGCGCATCAAGTACTACCAGGAACTGGGCGTCGACGAGTTCAGCTTCTGGTGCGACAACAGCCTGCCCCACGCCGAGAAGAAGAAGTCGCTGGAGCTGTTCATCAAGGAAGTGGTGCCGGCGTTCGCCTGAATTCCCATTGCCTGAAACATTGCGGGACGCGCCCGCTCCCGTGGGCCCTTGTGGCCTGCGCGAGCGGGCTTTTTTTTGAAACCTGCGCTGGCCTCTTCGCGGGCTTGCCCGCTCCCACAGGTACAGCACAGGCCATGAAAGCTGTGTTGTACCTGTGGGAGCGGGCAAGCCCGCGAAGGGGCCAGTACAGACACCCCGGAATTCAAGGTATCAAGCCACCTTTCGTCCCCTGGCAAGAGAAATTTTCCGCACCCTCTTGCACAACAAATATTATGGTATACCATCAGACAACAAAGCTGATAACCCTCACCAGGAGCCACCCATGAGTTTCGAAATCCGCAAGATCGTCACCTACTCCGAAGAGACCCGCATCGAAGGCGGCAAGGCCACCGACAAGCCGGTGACCATGGTCGGCCTGGCCGTGGTGATCAAGAACCCATGGGCCGGTCGCGGTTTCGTTGAAGATCTGAAACCGGAAATCCGCGCCAACTGCTCGGAGCTGGGTGCGCTGATGGTCGAGCGCCTGACTGCCGCCATCGGCGGTGCCGACAAGATCGAAGCCTACGGTAAAGCCGCAGTAGTGGGTGCCGACGGCGAGATCGAGCACGCCTCGGCGGTGATCCACACCCTGCGCTTCGGCAACCACTACCGCGAAGCGGTACAGGCCAAGAGCTACCTGAGCTTCACCAACAAGCGCGGCGGCCCAGGCACCTCGATCCAGATCCCGATGATGCAGAAGGACGACGAAGGCCTGCGTTCGCACTACATCACCCTGGAAATGCAGATCGAAGACGCCCCGCGTGCCGACGAAATCGTCGTGGTCCTGGGCGCTTCCAACGGCGGCCGCCTGCACCCGCGCATCGGCAACCGCTACATCGACCTGGAAGAACTGGCTGCCGAAAAAGCCAACGCTCAATAACAACAACCAAGACGGGCCGGGGCGTGGCGTGCTTACCCGCCGCGCCCGACCTTCAAGGAGCGCCCTCCATGATTCAGCCTGTCGCTGAACGCACACCTGCCGGCACCAGTTACCTGTCCGTCGGCCAGGGCCAACCCGTGGTACTGATCCACGGCGTGGGCCTGAACAAGGAAATGTGGGGCGGTCAGTTCGTTGGCCTGGCCAACGACTACCGCGTCATCGCCTACGACATGCTCGGCCACGGCCAGAGCGCCCTGCCGCCTGCCGACATCGGCCTGGAAGGCTACGCCGCCCAGCTCGCCGAACTGCTCGACCACCTGCAGATTCCGCAGGCCACCGTGATCGGCTTCTCCATGGGTGGTCTGGTCGCCCGGGCCTTCGCCCTCAGCTACCCGCAGCGCCTGGCGGCGCTGGTAGTGCTCAACAGCGTGTTCAACCGCAGCCCCGAGCAGAGTGCCGGCGTTATCGCCCGGGCCGCCCAGGCCGCGCAACTGGGCCCCGACGCCAACGTCGATGCCGCGCTCGACCGCTGGTTCAGCCGTGAATACAAAGCTGCCAACCCGGCGCAGGTCGCCGCCATTCGCCAGGTGCTGGCGAGCAACGACCCGCAGGGCTACCACACCACCTACTCGCTGTTCGCCACCCAGGACATGTACCGCGCTGGCGACCTGGGCAGCATCCAGGTGCCGACGCTGATCGCCACCGGCGAACTCGACTCGGGCTCCACCCCGGCCATGACCCGCCAGCTCGCCGCCAGCATTCCTGGCGCGCGCAGCGTGGTCCTCGCCGAGCAACGGCATATGATGCCGGTGGAATCACCGCGTGAAGTCAACAAGATGCTGCTGGACTTCCTCGCGCAAGCCCGCACCCTCACCGAATCCGCCAAGGGGATTGTTGCATGACTCTCGTTCGTTTCCAGATGTGCATCGACGGCCAATGGCGCGATGCCCAGAGCGGCAAGACCTTCGACAGCCTCAACCCGGCCACCGCCCAGGCCTGGGCACAACTGCCCGACGCCGACGAAGCCGATGTCGAGCTGGCCGTACAGGCCGCCCAGCGTGCCTTCGACAGCAAGGAGTGGCGCAGCATCACCGCCACCGCGCGCGGCAAGCTGCTGCGTCGCCTGGGTGACCTGATCGCCGAGAACAAGGAACACCTGGCCCAGCTGGAAAGCCGTGACAACGGCAAGTTGATCCGCGAAACCCGCGGTCAGGTCGGCTACCTGCCAGAGTTCTTCCACTACACCGCGGGCCTGGCCGACAAGCTTGAAGGCGGCACCCTGCCGCTGGACAAGCCAGACCTGTTCGCCTACACCGTGCATGAGCCGATTGGCGTGGTTGCCGGGATCATTCCGTGGAACAGCCCGCTTTACCTCACCGCGATCAAGCTGGCCCCGGCCCTGGCCGCCGGCAACACCATCGTGCTCAAGCCCTCCGAGCACGCCTCGGCGACCATCCTCGAACTGGCTCGCCTGGCGCTTGAGGCCGGCTTCCCGGCCGGCGTGGTCAACGTGGTCACCGGCTACGGCCCAAGCACCGGCGCGGCGCTGACCCGCCACCCGCTGGTGCGCAAGATCGCCTTCACCGGCGGTGCCGCCACCGCCCGCCACGTGGTGCGCAGCAGTGCCGAGAACTTCGCCAAGCTGTCGCTGGAGCTGGGCGGCAAGTCGCCGAACATCATCTTCGCCGACGCCGACCTGGACAGCGCCATCAATGGCGCGGTGGCCGGCATCTATGCCGCCTCCGGGCAAAGCTGCGTGGCCGGTTCGCGCCTGCTGGTGCAGGACGAGATCTTCGACGATTTCGTCGAGCGCCTGATCGCCCGCGCCAAGCGCATCCGCATCGGCAACCCGCAGGATGACGCCAGCGAAATGGGCCCGATGGCCACCGCGCAACAGCTGGCCGTGGTCGAAGGCCTGGTAGCTGCGGCCAAGGCCGAAGGCGCCAAGCTGCACATGGGCGGCAAGCGTGCCGAGGTCGAAGGTGACGGCTGGTTCTACGAGCCGACCCTGTTCGAATGCGACAGCAATTCGATGACCATCATGCAGGAAGAAGTGTTCGGCCCGGTTGCCGCGGTAATCCGCTTCAAGACCGAGGAAGAAGCCCTGGCCATCGCCAACGACTCGCAGTTCGGCCTGGCCGCCGGCATCTGGACCCGCGACCTGGGCCGTGCCCACCGCCTGGCCCGCGACGTGCGTTCGGGGATCATCTGGGTCAACACCTACCGCGCGGTATCGGCCATGGCACCGATCGGCGGCTTCAAGAACAGCGGCTACGGCCGTGAGAGCGGCATCGATTCGGTGCTGGCCTATACCGAGCTGAAGACCGTGTGGATCAACCTGTCCACCGCGCCCATGCCCGACCCGTTTGTGATGCGTTGAGAGGTAACACGAGATGATCGAACCAGGCATCTACAAAGACGTGATGGGCTCCTTCCCGTCCGGCGTCACGGTGGTCACCACCCTGGACGCCGACGGCGCCATCGTCGGCATCACCGCCAGCGCCTTCAGCGCGTTGTCGATCGACCCGGCGCTGGTGCTGTTCTGCCCCAACTACGCCTCCGACACCTACCCGATCCTGCGGGACAGCAAGCAGTTCGCCATCCACCTGCTGTCCGCCGACCAGACCGCCGAGGCCTATGCCTTCGCCGGCAAGGGCACGGACAAGGCCAAGGGCGTCGAGTGGCACCTGAGCGAGCTGGGCAACCCGCTGCTGGCCAAGGCCACGGCGATCATCGAGTGCGAACTGTGGCGCGAGTACGACGGCGGTGACCACGCGATCATCGTCGGCGCGGTGAAGAACCTGGTGCTGCCGGCCGAACCGGTGACCCCGATGGTGTACCACAAGGGCAAGCTGGGCGCCCTGCCCCCGCTTGGCTGACATACCTTGAAATCGGTGCTGGCTTCTTCGCGGGCTCGCCCGCTCCCACAGGGATCGCGCAACTCCCGAGACCTGCACAGTACCTGTGGGAGCGGGCAAGCCCGCGAAGAACCCCACACCGATGCCCCTGTTTTTAGGGGCCGCGCTATCGTCTCACCCTCGGTTGCGGCCCCTGTTTTCTTCCGGAGTACTGCCCATGAGCAATGAAAAGTACGAAAAAGGCCTGCAGATCCGCACCCAGGTGCTGGGCGAGGAATACGTCAAGCGCTCGATCCAGAACGCCGACGACTTCACCAAGCCATTGCAGGAACTGGTCACCGAATACTGCTGGGGCCACGTCTGGGGCCGCGAAGGCTTGTCGCTCAAGGAGCGCAGCATGATAAACTTGGCCATGATTTCCGCGCTCAACCGGCCCCACGAGCTCAAGCTGCACATTCGCGGCGCCTTGCGTAATGGCCTGAGCCGTGAACAGATTCGCGAGATCCTGCTCCAGGTCGGCATTTACTGCGGCGTACCCGCGGCGGTGGACAGTTTCCGCCTGGCCCGGGAAGCGTTTGCCGAAGCCGATGCGGAGTCAACCCGTTAACAACGGGCTGTTCGAACCACTGCATGGAAAGCCTCGGTTCGAGGCGTTCCGCGATGTTGGCGCAACAGCCTCATAAAGAGCGCACCTGATGAAACGCCAGCCACTCGATGACAGCTTCAAGGTCAACCGCAACCCCGTGACACTGCGCGAAATCGTGCTCGACAAGCTGCGCACCGCGATCATGAACTTCCACCTGCTACCAGGCGATCGCCTGGTCGAGCGCGACCTCTGCGACCGCCTCGGGGTCAGCCGCACCTCGGTGCGTGAAGCCCTCCGCCACCTGGAATCCGAAGGCCTGGTGGAATTCGCCGACGCCAAGGGCCCCCGCGTGGCCATCATCACCCTGGAAGACGCCCGCGACATCTACGAGCTGCGCTGCGTGCTCGAAGGGCTGATCGTGCAGCTGTTCACCCTCAACGCCAAGGCCAAGGACATCCGTGCCCTGGAGCGCGCGCTGGAGGTCAACCGCGAAGCCCTGGAAGAAGGCGAGCTGCAACAGGTGCTGGATTCGGTACAAGGTTTCTACGATGTACTGCTGGAAGGCTCCGGCAACCAAGTGGCGGCCCAGCAGCTGCGCCAGTTGCAGGCGCGCATCAGCTACCTGCGTGCCACCTCGGTGTCGCAGGAAAACCGCCGTGGCGCCAGCAACCGCGAAATGGAAAAGATCGTCGAGGCGATCAAGAGCGGCGACCCGCTGGTCGCTCACCAGGCCTCGGTCGACCACGTCCGCGCCGCCGCCAAGGTGGCCCTGGACTACCTGCGCCAGAAGCAGGATGACAACAGCAAGGTGCGCGACATGGTCGAGCCCCTGGCCCTCAAGGAACCCCGCATAGAACCACGCATAGGTCGCTGATCATGCCCACTGCCCCGCGCTACTGCCCGCACTGCACCACGGAACTGGCCCGGGGCGTTCCCACAGGCGACACTCACGAGCGCCTGCACTGCACCGGCTGCGGCTACATCCACTACATCAACCCGAAGATCATCGCTGGCTGCATCATCGAGCGCGATGGCAAGTACCTGCTGTGCCAGCGCGCCATCCCACCGCGCCCAGGCACCTGGACCTTGCCGGCCGGGTTCATGGAGGCAGGCGAGACCACCGAGCAGGCAGCACTGCGCGAAGTCTGGGAAGAAAGCGGCGTGCGCGCCGAAATCGTCTCGCCGTACTCGATCTTCAGCGTGCCGAAAATCAGCGAGGTGTACATCATCTTCCGCGCCATCGCCACCGAAGAAACCGGGCAGTACGGGGCAGAAACGCTGGCCTACAAGTTCTTCGAGGCCGATCAGATCCCGTGGGACGAGATCTATTACCCGGCGATTCGGCAGATTCTCGAGCGCTACATCCTCGAACGGCAGGCCGGGGTGTACGGCATTTACATGGGCAATGACGACACTGGCAAGGTGCACTTCATTCGCTAGCCTGTGCCGGCCGGCAGCGACAGCACAAACCCCTCGCCAAGCGTCTATTCTCGGTGCACCCTAAAGCCTTGTGCAAAAGGACCGGCAGAGCAGATGACAAAATGGCTAGACGGTGGCGGCTTGATGGCCGAACGCATCCGCAACCACGACTGGACCAGCACCAGCCTCGGCCCGCTCGAGGCCTGGCCGGATGCGCTCAAGACCACTGTGGCCTTGTGCTTGGCCTCGCGCTTCCCGCAGGCCGTGCTCTGGGGCCCTAACCTGCTCACTCTGCACAACGACGCCTTCGCCCACATCCTCGGGCAGAAACCCCTGGCGCTGGGTGTCCCCTTTCGCGAAGTGTGGCAGGAAGCCTGGGCCGACATCGGCAGCCTGGCCAACCGCGCCCTGGCCGGCGAGGCGGTGTACATCGAAGACTTTCCACTGGTCATCAACCGCAACGGCGGCCCCGAACGCGCCTATTTCACCTTCTGCTACAGCCCCATCCGCGGCCATGACGGCAAGGTGCTGGGCATGCTCGACACCGTCACCGAAACCACTGCCAGCGTGGTCGCCAACCAGCGCCTGAACTTCCTCGACGAACTCGGCCGCGCCGTGGCCGAGGCCACCGACCCGGACCAGATCCTGGCCACCACCACACGTATGCTGGTCGAGCACCTGGGCCTGTCCAGTTGCGCCTATGCCGTGATGGAGGCGGATGAGGACGGTTTCACTATCTGCGGTGATGCCATAGCCGACGGCTCGCCACGGCTGGTGGGCCAGTACCGGTTGCACGACTTCGGCCACCTGGCGCTCAGCCGCCTGCGCAGTGGCAAGGCCTTGGTGATCAACGACACCCTCAGCGAACTGGCCGCCGATGAAGCGGCCACCTTCCAGGCCATCGGTATCACTGCCACCATCTGCATGCCACTGATCAAGGGCGGCCGGTTGACTGCATTGATGGCCATCCATGACCGCGTGCCGCGTAAATGGACCGGTTACGAACGGGCCTTGCTCAGCGAAGTCACCGAGCGCTCTTGGGTCCATATCCAGCGGGTGCAGGCCCATGCCGAAGTGCGCGAGGCCATGGCCGCGCTGGAGGCGCTCAACGCCACCCTCGAGCATCGCGTCGAAGAGCGCACCACCCAGCTGCTGCACACCGAGGCCGTGCTGCGCCAGACCCAGAAGCTCGAAGCCATCGGCCAGCTGACTGGCGGCGTGGCACACGACTTCAACAACTTGCTGACCATCATCCGCTCATCGCTGCACTTCTTGCAGCGCCCCAACCTCGACGAGAGACGCCGCGAGCGCTATCTCAAGACCATGTCCGACACCGTCGACCGTGGCGCCAAGCTGACCGGCCAGTTGCTGGCCTTCGCTCGCCGCCAGGCCCTGAGCCCGCAAGTGTTCGACGCCGGGCCACGGCTGGAAGCCATGGCCGACATGCTCGACACCGCCACCGGCGCGCGGATCCACGTCGAACTGCAGTTGCCGCAGACGCCTTGTCACATCCGTGCCGACCTCAGCCAGCTGGAAACCGCGGTGATCAACCTGATACTCAATGGCCGCGACGCCACGGCCGGCGAAGGCACTTTGCAATTGAGCCTGAAGGCCGACCAGCGGCTGCCCGCCCTGCGCGGCCACCCGCCGCAGCCAGAGCCGTTCGCGGCAATTTCGGTGAGCGACAGCGGTGTCGGTATTGCCGCCGAGCTGCTGGAACGCATCTTCGACCCGTTTTTCACCACCAAGGCACCGGGCGAAGGCACCGGGCTCGGGCTGTCACAGGTGTTCGGCTTTGCCAAGCAGTCCGGCGGGGATGTGCAAGTGCACAGCATCCCGGGCCAAGGCACCACCTTTACCCTGTACCTGCCCCAGGAGCCACCACCCGCGGCCCTGCCTGCCGCCACTGCGGCCAGCAGCCAACCGCAGGCACAGGGCGAGCGGCGGCGAATACTGGTGGTGGAGGACAACCCTGACCTTGGCAACTTCACCGCGCAAATCCTCGAGGACCATGGCTACCGGATCAGCTATGCGCGTTCGGCGGAAGAGGCCCTGGCCCAACTGGCCGGGCCGGAGAGTGATTTTGACGCGGTGTTTTCCGATGTGGTCATGCCAGGCATGGGCGGCCTGGCCCTGGCCCGTGAACTGCGCCGCCAGCGGCCGCAGTTGCCGGTGATCCTGACCTCAGGATACAGCGAAGCGATTGCCGAAGGGGGTGACCAGGGGTTTGCCTTCCTGGCCAAGCCCTACTCGGCGGAGCAGGTGTGCCAGATACTCGGGAAGGTGCTTGGCAGTTGAACCCCGGGCGTTCGTTCCGCTGGTCTTCACCCAACGATCAACGCCGCCCCTCGGCCAGCATGCGCACGGCCAAACCCGCCAGTACCGTACCCATCAGCCAGCGCTGAACCTGCTGCCACAGCGGGCGACCGGCCAGGAACACGGCGATGGACCCGGCCATGATCGCGATCAGTGCATTGACCGTGACGCTGATGGCGATCTGGGTCGAACCCAGCAGCAGCGACTGCAACAGTACGCTGCCATGACCCGGCTCGATGAACTGCGGCATCAACGACAGGTACATGACGGCGATCTTGGGGTTGAGCAGGTTGGTCACGAAGCCCATGGCAAACAAGCGGCGCGGGCTGTCGGCCGGCAGATCACGGACCTGGAACGGCGAGCGCCCGCCAGGCCTGACGGCTTGCCAAGCCAGGTACAACAGGTACAAAGCGCCACCGATACGCAGGGCGTCGTAGGCGAAAGGGACCGCCATGACCAAGGCGGTAATGCCCAAAGCGGCGCAAAGCATGTAGAAGACAAACCCCAAGGCCACCCCGCCCAGCGAAATCAGCCCGGCCATACGGCCCTGACAGATCGAGCGGGAGATCAGGTAGATCATATTCGGGCCTGGGGTCAGCACCATGCCCAGGGAGATCAGGGCGAAGGCAAGCAGTTGAGTGGTTTCAGGCATGACACTTCCTGGCTGTGCATTGAGGCCGCTAGCTTATCCGAAGCCGTGCGGCAGGTGAACTCACCCCATCTGGCCAGCTATCAAACCCAAGGCCACTGTAATCATCGCCAGCCCCGACACCCGCCCGACCAGCTTCGCCGCCCCGGGCCTGGTGCTCAGCACAGCCTTGGCGCCATAGCCGACCAGCGAATAGATCACCAGCGAGCTGCACAAGTGCACCAGCCCTAGCAGCAGGATCTGCAGCGGCACCGGCCAGCTCGACTGCGGGTCGGTGAACTGCGGCAACAGCGCCAGGAACAGCAGGAACACTTTCGGGTTCAGGCCACTGACGCAAAACCCCTTGAGCGCCCAGCGCGAGCCCGACTCTCCCGCCCCACCCTGCCCGGCCGCCGGCAATGCCGGGCTCAGCAACAGGTTGCCGCCCAGCCACAGCAGATAGCTGCACCCCGCCAGGGTCAGCAAGGTCAGCGCCAACGGGTGGCCAGCCAGCAGGCTGCCGACCCCGGCCGCCACCACCAGGGTCGCCAGGAAGTGCCCCGACAACATCCCCGCCACAGCGGGCATCACCCAACGCCCGCGCATGCCTGCCGAAATGGCGTAGGCCCAGTCTGCACCCGGGGTAATCACGAACAGCATCGACACGGCCCAGAACGCCGTCAGCACACTGATTGCCACTTGAATCTTCCTTTCCACTGCTTTGGGATGTCGAAAGATTACCGATTCCGCGCGGGGACTTTCTTTCGTATATTTCCCATCTGCATTCAATTTCTGGAAGATTCTTCCCCATGGACAGAACTGATCGAAAAATCCTTGCCGAACTGCAAAAAGACGGTCGGCTGTCGGTGACCGAACTGGCCGACCGCGTGGGGCTCAGCCTGTCGCCCTGCCATCGGCGCCTGAAGGCACTGGAAGAGTCCGGGGCGATTCTGGGCTATCACGCCCGCCTGGCACCCAGCGCCCTGGGGCTGAATTTTGCCGCGCTGGTATTCGTTACCTTGCGCGAAGTCACCCGCCAACCGGTGGCGGACTTCGAAGCGGCGCTGGCCGAGATCCCGCAGATCGTCGAAGCGCAGCGGCTGTTCGGTGACCCGGACTACCTGCTGCATGTGGTGGCCAAGGATCTGCCGGCATTCCAGAAACTGTACGACGAGCAACTGACCAGCATTCCCAACGTGAAGCGCTTGAGTTCGACCTTGGTGATGAAAGAGGTGATTCAGGATCGGTTGTTGCCGATGTAGCGGTTTTCTCCTGTGCCGGCCCTTTCGCGGGCTTGCCCGCTCCCACAGGGATTGCACACGGCTCAAGGTGTGCGCCGTACCTGTGGGAGCGGGTTCACCCGCGAAAGGGCCGGCACAGGCTAATGCCAGTCAGTTAAGCCTTAGTGGCAGCTATTGGGGCTGCTTTGCAGCCCATCGCAGGCAAGCCAGCTCCCACAGGTACCGCGCAGATCTCAAGCTTTGCGCAGTCCCTGTGGGAGCCCGGCTTGCCGGCGATGGGCCGCGCAGCGGCCCCAAATGGCTTAATTGACTGGCATTACGGCACAGGCAACATTTTTATCTGCCCTGTAAACGCGCACACTGCACTACCACGACCCACCACAGTCAACCTGCCATCACCCCAACCCCTCTACCCCAGGCCTTTCCGCCTGCTGGCACCCTCCTTGCTACCGTCACCCGCTTAAGCTTTTGTCAGCCTTAGGTTTTTTAACGTTTATGGGCACATATTTACTAATTTCTCGTTATCCCCGCGCCCCGCATCATCGCTCCAACAAGAACGCGTCGCCCTTCGCCGGCACGCCCCCGGGCAGCTCCCGATGCCCTACCTTGCCTTGGAGTCAGTCATGACCAGTGCAGCCAATTCGGCACCCCTCATAGAAAAACACACGATCGGCTACGTGCCCCCGCAAGACCGCCATGGAAAGGTAAGGGATCTGTTCACACTGTGGTTCGGCGGTAATATCGCGCCACTGCCCATCGTCACCGGCGCGCTGGGCGTGCAATTGTTCCACCTGAACCTGGTATGGGGCATCGTCGCCATCCTGGTCGGCCACCTGGTCGGCGGTGTGCTGATGGCGCTGCACTCGGCCCAGGGCCCGCAAATGGGCATTCCGCAGATGATCCAGAGCCGCGCCCAGTTCGGCTCGCTCGGTGCGCTGCTGGTGGTAGTGATCGCTGGGGTGATGTACATCGGCTTCTTCGCCTCCAACATCGTGCTCGCTGGCAAGTCGCTGCACGGCGTGGTCGACGCCGTACCGGTACCGGTGGGCATCGTCATCGGTGCGCTGGGCTCGGGCATCATCGGCATCATTGGCTACCGTTTCATCCACGTGCTCAACCGTATCGGCACCTGGGTGCTAGGCATCGGCATCGTGGTCGGCTTCGGCTACATCTTCACCCACGTGCAGAGCGACGACTTCCTCACCCGCGGCGGTTTCAACCTGGCCGGCTGGCTGGCCACCGTGTCGCTGGCGGCGCTGTGGCAGATCGCCTTTGCCCCGTATGTGTCGGACTACTCGCGCTACCTGCCGGCAGACGTGAAAGTCAGCTCGACCTTCTGGACCACCTACCTGGGCTCGGCCCTGGGTTCGAGCCTGTCGTTCATCTTCGGTGCCGTGGCGGTGCTGGCGATCCCGGCCGGCATGGATACCATGGACGCAGTCAAGTTGGCCACCGGCACCCTGGGGCCGATCATGCTGGTGCTGTTCCTGCTCAGCGTGATCAGCCACAACGCCCTCAACCTGTATGGCGCAGTGCTGTCGATCATCACCCTGGTGCAGACCTTCGCCTACCGCTGGATCCCTACCGCCAAGAGCCGTGCGGTGCTGTCGCTGATCGTGCTGGCGGCCTGCTGCGTGGTGGCGGTGTTCGCCTCGGCGGACTTCATCGGCCACTTCGTCGACATGGTGCTGGTGCTGCTGGTGGTGCTGGTGCCGTGGACGGCGATCAACCTGATCGACTTCTACGCCATCCACAAGGGCGACTACGACATCCAGTCGATCTTCAAGGTCGATGGCGGCATCTACGGCCGTTACAACCCGCAGGCGCTGATCGCCTATGCGGTGGGTATCGTGGTGCAGATCCCGTTCATGAACACGCCGCTGTATGTCGGGCCGATTTCCGAACACATCAACGGGGCTGACCTGTCGTGGCTGGTGGGTTTGGCGATCACCTCGCCGCTGTACTGGTGGCTGGCCAGCCGTGACAGTGCCTATCGTCGTCGGCAGATGAGTGCCAAGGTGGCTGCTACTGCTTAACCTGCACCGGCCTCTTCGCGGCTAAAGCCGCTCCCACCTCGACCACATAGGCCTCAAGCCCTGTGCAGTACCTGCACTGAGGTACCTGAGTCTTGCGCAATTCCCTGTGGGAGCGGCCTTGTGTCGCGAAAGGGCCGCAAAGCGGCCCCCGATGGTCAACTCAATACTGCGCCTGGCCCGGCACCCAAGCGGTCCCCGCCAGCGGCACCCTGGCCATGGCCGCCGCCTCCACGGTCAACGCCACCAGGTCCTCCGGATCCAGGTTGTGCAGGTGCGACTTGCCACACGCCCGCGCCATGGTCTGCGCCTCCAGCACCAGCACCCGCAGGTAATTGGCCAGCCGTCGCCCGGCCTCTTCCGGGTTCAACCGTTTGGCCAGCTCCGGATCCTGGGTGGTGATACCCGCCGGGTCGCGGCCGTTCTGCCAGTCGTCATAGAACCCCGCCGCCGAGCCGATTTTCTTCAGCTCGCTGTCCAGCCGCGGATGGTTGTCGCCCAGAGCGATCAGCGCTGCGGTACCAATGGCCACCGCATCAGCCCCCAGGGCCATGGCCTTGGCCACGTCGGCACCGTTGCGGATACCGCCCGAGACGATCAGTTGCACCTTGCGGTGCATGCCCATTTCCTGCAGCGCCTGCACCGCCTGCGGGATGGCCGGCAATATCGGAATGCCGACGTGCTCGATGAACACCTCCTGGGTCGCCGCGGTGCCGCCCTGCATGCCATCGAGCACGATCACGTCGGCGCCGGCCTTCACCGCCAGCTTCACGTCGTAGTACGGGCGGCTGGCGCCGATCTTCACGTAGATGGGTTTTTCCCAATCGGTGATCTCGCGGATCTCGGCGATCTTGATCGCCAGGTCGTCCGGGCCGGTCCAGTCCGGGTGGCGGCAGGCGCTGCGCTGGTCGACGCCGATCGGCAAGGTGCGCATGCCGGCCACGCGCTCGGTCACCTTCATGCCCAACAGCATGCCGCCACCGCCAGGCTTGGCGCCCTGGCCGAGGACGATCTCGATGGCATCGGCCTTGCGCAGGTCGTCGGGGTTCATGCCGTAGCGCGATGGCAGGTACTGGTACACCAGGTGCTGCGACTGGCCGCGCTCTTCCGGGGTCATGCCACCGTCACCGGTGGTGGTGCTGGTGCCGGCGATGGTCGCGCCACGGCCCAGGGCTTCCTTGGCGTTGGCCGACAGTGCACCGAAGCTCATGCCGGCGATGGTCACCGGGATTTTCAGGTGGATCGGCTTTTTCGCAAAGCGAGTGCCGAGCACCACGTCGGTGCCACACTTCTCGCGATAACCTTCCAGCGGGTAGCGCGACACACTGGCGCCCAGCAGCAGCAGGTCGTCGAAGTGCGGCACACGGCGCTTGGTGCCACCGCCGCGGATATCGTAGATGCCGGTTTCGGCAGCCCGCTGGATTTCCTGGATGGTCAGGCGGTCGAAGGTGGCCGACTCACGCAGTACCGGGGGGAATTGCTCGCTCATGGGAATGCTCCTGGATCAGTACGCGCTGGCGTTATCGACTTTGAAGTTGTACAGCTGGCGAGCCGAGCCGTAGCGTTTGAAATCGGCGGCCTGGTGGTCCAGGCCAGCCTGGTTCAGCAACGCCTGCAGCTCTTGCAAGTGCTCGGCGCGCATCTCTTTTTCGATGCAGTCCGAGCCCAGCGACCGCACCGCGCCTTTGACGTAGATGCGCACTTCGTACAGCGAATCGCCCAAGGCATCACCGGCGTCGCCACACACCACCAGGCGCCCGGCCTGGCCCATGAAGCAGCTCATGTGGCCGATGCTGCCGCCGACGACGATGTCCACGCCCTTCATGGAAATACCGCAACGGGCACCGGCGTCACCCTCGATCACCAGCAGCCCGCCATGGGCGGTGGCACCCGCTGCCTGGGAAGCACTGCCCTTGACCCGCACCAAGCCAGACATCATGTTCTCGGCCACACCCACACCGACGTTGCCATGCACGGTGACGCAGGCCTGCTGGTTCATGCCAGCGCAGTAGTAGCCGGCGTGGCCTTCGATATCCACGGACACGGCGGCGTTGATGCCCACGGCCAGGTTGTGCTTGCCGTCGGGGTGGGTCACCCGCCATTGATGGTCCTGCACTTCGCCGTGCAGGGACTGGTTGAGGTCACGCACCGAGGTGTCGGAAAGGTCGATCGTCTTCATGGGGTTCTCCAGTAGTTCGGTGGCAGGTCAGGCGCTTGCGCGCTCCCAGACGTACAGGGTGGCCGGGGCCGGCTCCCAGACCTTGGCGTTTTCGATGCCCGGCAGGCTGGCCAGCGCCTGGTATTCCGAGGCCATGGCCACGTAGTCGTCGGTCTCGGCCAGCACTGCGGGCTTGCAGGCGATCGGGTCGCGGATTACGGCAAAGCCGTTGCGGGTGCCGATGGCGAAGGTGAAGAAGCCATCCAGGTCTTCCAGCGCGCCATCCAGGGCCTGGGCCAGGCTGTCGCCCTGCTTCAGGCGCCAGGTCAGGT
The DNA here is from genome assembly GCF_000935045.1 of Pseudomonas sp. 10-1B. Lineage (GTDB taxonomy): Bacteria > Pseudomonadota > Gammaproteobacteria > Pseudomonadales > Pseudomonadaceae > Aquipseudomonas. Next base: position 17,434 of record NZ_JYKS01000001.1, on the reverse strand, counting down.
AGCCGGCGGCCACTTCGGTGTCGTTGTCGGTTTCGAAGCTGATGCCTTCGCGCTTGAGTTCCTGGCGCAGGCGGAAGTGGTTGGACAGCGAACCGTTGTGCACCAGGCATAGGTCGGCGCCGGTGGAGAACGGGTGGCTGCCTTCCATGGTCACCGCGCTTTCGGTGGCCATGCGGGTATGGCCGATGATGTGGCTACCCTTCATGCCGGCCAGGCCGAAGCGGCTAGAGATTTCCGCCGGCAGGCCCATGCCCTTGAGGATCTCGATGCTCTGCCCGGCGCTCATGATGCGCACCTCCGGCGCCAGTTCGGCTAGCGCGGCGCGGGCGGCCGCTTCATCGGTGTGCACCTTGAGCACGGCGGCGCTGGCGTTCTGGAACCAGTCCAGCGAGCAACCCAGGCGCCCTTCCAACTGGCCCATCAGCGTCGCCCAGGGGTAACTGTTGTCAGTCGCTTGCAGGGTCAGCTTGACCCAGCCATCGGCCACCTCGTCGCCGTAGATGGCGAAGCCGGCGCTGTCCGGACCACGGTCGGTCATGGCTTCGAGCATGGGTTCGAAGAGCTTGCCGAGCTGGGCTTCCAGTTCGAGCTTTTTCAGGTACAGACCTACGATTCCACACATAAAAGGGCCTCACTACGTTCGGCAGCAAGCGGTAAGCGGCAAGCTGCAAGTTGTCCGTGTTGAACGGGATATTTGTGTTCGCCGCGCCCTGCCTTTCGCTTGCAACTTGCGGCTTGAAGCTTGCAGCTCAGAAAAACTCGGTGTAACGCTGGATTTCCCAGTCAGAGACGTGGCGGCAGTACTCCACCCACTCCATGCGCTTGAGCTTGATGAACTCGTCGACGATTTCGGCGCCCAGCACCTCGCGGAACAGCGGGTCGGCGTCGAGCGCGTCGGCAGCTTCCTTGAGCGACTGCGGCAGGGTCTTGATGCCGCGTGCGGCAATCTCTTCCAGGCTTAGGTTGTAGAGGTTCTCGTTGCACATCTCGCCCGGCTCGAGCTGGCGGTCGATGCCATCGAGGCCCGCGGCAATGATCGCGGCGCTGACCAGGTACGGGTTGCAACCGGCGTCCGGCAGGCGGAACTCCAGGCGGCCATAGGGGATGCGCACCATCGCCGATCGGTTGTTCGCGCCGTAGGCGACGAAGGCTGGGGCCCAGGTGGCGCCGGACAGCGAACGACCGACTACCAGGCGCTTGTACGAGTTGACCGTGGGCGCGGCGAAGGCGCACAGGGCCGGGCCATGGGCCAGCAGGCCTGCGGCGAAGTGATAGGCCAACCTGGACAGGCCCATACCGCTGCTGTCGGACGGGTCGTGGAACAGGTTGTTGTTGCTGCTGCTGGCCAGCGACAGGTGGAAGTGCATGCCATTGCCGGCACGCTTGGGGTCGGGCTTGGGCATGAACGAGCAGATCATGCCCAGGTCATTGGCAATCTCGCCGGCGGCCATGCGGAAGAAGGTGAAGCGGTCGGCCGACTCCATGGCGTCGCTGTAGGTGTAGTTGATCTCGAACTGGCCGTTGGCGTCCTCGTGGTCGATCTGGTAAATGTCGAAGCCCACCGGCTGCAGGGCTTCGGTCAGCCGTTCGAGGAACAGTCGCGAGCGCGACAGGCCCTTGTAGTCGTAGCACGGCTTGTCGAGGTTGTCGGAGGCATCCACCAGTTGCAGCTTGCCGCCTTCGTCGCGGCGGAACAGGCTGAACTCGGGCTCAAGGCCCGTGTTCAGGGTCCAACCCTTGTCCGCCAGGCGCTGCACCTGCTGCTGCAACACGTAGCGGCTGTCGTAGGGCCAGGGCTGGCCGTTGACATGGCCCACGCACACCACCCGGCCATAGCCCGGCTGCCAAGGCACCGGTATCAACGTGGAGAGGTCGCCGCGGGCCATGAAGTCCGGGCCGTGCGGTTCCATGCCCATGCCGCAGATGGCGAACCCGGCAAAACCGGCGCCCTCCTCGGCCACCATTTTCAGGCCCGATACCGGCACCGATTTGGTCTTCGCCGAGCCATGGATATCGACGAACTGCGCCAGCACGTACTTGATGCCGTGCTGGTCGAGGGTGCGCTGGGTTTCTGCTGGCAACATGGGTTGAACACTCCTGGTAAGGGGCTGCATGTAATTCCGCACGGGAAACTTACTTTCACCACAGGAATGCAATGCGCTTGCCAAGTTTGCTCAGGGTGCTAGTTCTGTGTTGCCTGGTCTGGTCCCTGTGGGAGCGGGTTTACCCGCGAAAAGGCCGGCCCAGACAACACAAAACCCAGGCAGGTTTTTATGCTCTATTTATGGGAAACTTGTTTTCACCTGAGGAAAAAAGCGGCCAATGCAGCCGTCTGACGCACTTTCCGAGTGCGACAATTTTATTCTTGAACTGAAACCGTGCAGGACATTCGATGCTGACCGAAACCCAACCGCGTCTTCGCCTGGAGCAGTACCTGGGCCTGCAGATCAAGCGCCAGCGCCAGGCCCAGTCCCTCAAGCTCGCCGATGTGGCGCGCATCGCCGGCATCAGCCAAGGCATGCTGAGCAAGATCGAGAACGCCCAGGTGTCCACCAGCCTCGACACCCTCAGCCGCCTGTGCGACGTGCTCGGCATGCCCATGGCCAAGCTGTTCAGCCAATATGACCAGCCCGACGGCAATGCCCTGCTGGTGAAGGCCGGCGAAGGGCTGGAGGTGGTACGCCGCGGCACGGAGAAGGGTCACACCTACCACTTGCTCAATCACGCCAGGGGGCCGAAAAAGAACTTCGAGGCCTACATGGTGAGCATGGACGACGCCAGCGAAGAATTCCCGACCTTCGCCCACCCCGGTACCGAGTTCCTCCATTTGCTGGAAGGAGAACTGGTGTACCGCCACGGCAATCAGCTCTATCACATGCAGGCCGGCGACAGCCTGACCTTCGACGGCGAGACCCCGCACGGCCCCGAGCAACTGGTGCAGGTGCCGATCCGCCTGCTGTCGATCATGAACTACGGCGATGAGTGACGCGGCGCAGCGAGGCAACAACCGATGTCGCGATCAGACAAGCACACGTCGCCCGCAATCGGCTTCACAACCGTGTCTACAAAAATAATACACATACCGACCAGCCCCGCGCCGTGGGCTGGTTGGCGTGGTACCTGCGAGTAAACAGCCTCGCTTCACAATTCCAACGCTGTGGCGCCCTTTTGCACCGGGCAATTCGTCCGGGCTCATAACGATAAAACTCCCAGTATTGAAGACCCGCGCCGCGCCAGCCGGGAGTGCTTGCGCGCGCCACATTGTGAAGACTTGACTGCCATGATCGCGACATCAATCCCCGTAGCCGGTGCTGCTACCGGCCACCGCAATGCCCTGCTCGTTGCCCATATCGCCGCTGTGCTGTTCGGCCTTACCGGCATCCTGGGTCATTTGATCGAGGCCCACGCCAGCATCATCACCTTCGGCCGTGCCACCTTTGCCTTCATTGCCCTGGGCTTTGTCGCCGGGCTCAAGGGCACTCGCCTGCTCGATGCCCTGACCCTGCGCAACCTGCCGATCCTCGGCCTGACCGGCGCGCTGTTGGCCACGCACTGGGTGACCTTCTTCATCGCCGTCAAGATTGGCGGCGTGGCCGTGGCCACCCTGGGCTTCGCCAGCTTCCCGGCCTTCATCGCCATGATCGAGCGCGGCGTGTTCGGCCAGCGCATCGGTGCCGTGCAGGGTTTGCTGTTGCTGATGGTGACAGCGGGCTTGGTGATGGTGGTGCCGTCTTTCGACCTGCTCGACAGCGGCACCATCGGCCTGCTCTGGGGCTTGGGCTCGGGCCTGTCGTTCGCCTTGCTGACCGTGGCCAACCGCCGCAACGGGTCGAGCATGAACGCCATGCAGGTGGCCTTCTGGCAGAACGTGGTGGTGGCCGCACTGGTTGCGCCGTTTGCCTTTACACACTTGGGCAATACCAGCCTGGGCGGTAACGACTGGGTCAACCTGGCGTTGCTGGGGGTGTTTTGCACTGGGCTGTCGCAGTTCCTGTTCGTCAAGAGCCTGGAGGGGTTGGAGGCGCGTACGGCCGGTATGATCATCGCGCTGGAGCCTGTGTACGCGATCATTGGTGCGTGGTGGCTGTTTGGCGATCAGCCAAGCCTGCGCATGGCGGCGGGGGCGGCGTTGATCGTGCTGGCGACTATATTGGCGGCAGCGCGCAAGGCCCCGGCCGAGCAAGGCGATACCAGCCGCTGCGCGCATTGACGCGCGCTGCTGTTGCTCTGCTTTTGATCTTGATCTTGATCTTGATCTTGATCTTGATCTTGATCTTGATCTTGATCTTGATCTTGATCTTGATCTTGATCTTGATCTTGATCTTGATCTTGATCTTGATCTTGATCTTGATCTTCGCGACTTCAGGAGGCCGAACGCAGGCCTTGCGGAGGGAGGTGACGGGCATGGATGCCCGTCAAGCGCTGAGGCCCCATGGATGGGGCCTGCAGCGCGTACTCCCGGGAGCAAGGCCGGAGTGAGGGAACCCCGGAGCGCAGCGCAGGGGCCGGATGATGGGAGCGCAGCGTTTTTTGGTTACTTTTTGTCGCGTTTGACAAAAAGTGACTCGCCGTAAGGGCGAAAAGGTGAGTATGCGTCGCCATCGCAAACGGACTGTTCGCGGTTTCAATACCGCCGCATAAGCTCTTGCTCTTGCTCTGAGGGCGTGGGCCTTAACACAGTGAAAAAATTCGTTCGCGATGGTGGCGCCAAGTCACCTTTCCGCCCTTACGGCGGGTCACTTTTTGTCTTGGCAAAAAGTAACCAAAAACCGCCCGCTCCCATCATCCGGCCCCTACGCTTCGCTCCGGGGTCCCCTCGCTACGGGCATGCTCCCGGGAGTACGCGCTGCAGGCCCCATCCATGGGGCCTCAGCGCTTGACGGGCATCCATGCCCGTCACCTCCCTCCGCATGCCCTTCACTCGGCCTCCTGAAGTCGCAATCTGCGGCGCCTGAACTATCGCGCGCTTAGAAGCAAAAGCCGAAGCAAGAGCAAGAGCAAGAGCAAGAGCAAGAGCAAGAGCAAGAGCAAAGCTTCAGCGCATACTCTGCGAAGTTGTATCAATGCCCTGCCGAAGCTGGCGCCGCCTTGGCGGTAAACGGTGGCTTGGCGAACCACACCAGCAGGACCAACCCGGCGAACACCCAGGTCATCAGGGTGAAGTAATCCACCGTCGACATCATGTACGCCTGCCCGTTGAGCATCTGTTCAAGCTGCGCATAGCTCTGTGGGTTGGCCCCACCTAGCTGTTCAAGCGTATGCCGTGTCGCCGGGTCGAACTGGCTGATGTTCTCGCTCAGGTAGGCATGGTGCTGGTCCGCCCGGCGAATCCAGATCCAGGTCGTCAGCGACGCCGCAAAGCTCCCGCCCAAGGTACGCAGGAAGGTCGCCAGCCCCGAGCCGTCGGCAATCTGGTGCGGCGGCAGGTCGGACAGCAGAATGCTCAAGGTCGGCATGAAGAACAGCGCCACGCCAATGCCCATGAACAACTGCACCAAGGCCACATGCTGGAAGTCCACCTCACTGGTGAAGCCGGCGCGCATGTAGCAGCTGGTACCGATCGCCAAAAACGCCAGCCCCGCCAGCACACGCAGGTCGAAGCGGTGCGCGTACTTGCCCACGAACGGCGACATGATCACCGGCAGCAGGCCGATCGGTGCCACCGCCAGGCCCGCCCAGGCAGCGGTATAACCCATCTGCGTCTGCAACCACTGCGGCAGGATCAGGTTGATGCCGAAGAACCCCGCATACCCCCCCACCAGCACGATGGTGCCGACGCGGAAGTTGCGGTGCACGAACAAGCGCAGGTTGACCACCGGGTGGCGGTCGGTCAGTTCCCAGATCACGAACACCGCCAGGAACACCACCGAAATCAGGCTGCCAACGATGATGAACGACGACTCGAACCAGTCCAGGTCATTGCCTTTGTCGAGCACCACCTGCAAGGCGCCGACGCCGATGATCAGCGTCAGCAGGCCGATGTAGTCCATCGGCTGGCGGCTGGTCACCACCGGTCGCGTGCGCATCTGCTGGCGGACCACGGCGGCAGCGAACAGGCCGATGGGCACGTTGATGAAGAAGATCCACGGCCAACTGTAGCTGTCGGTAATCCAGCCCCCGAGAATCGGCCCGGCAATCGGTGCCACCACCGTGACCATCGCCAGCAGCGCCAGGGCCATCCCCCGCTTGGCCGGTGGGTAGACGGCTATCAGCAAGGTCTGGGTCATCGGGTACAACGGCCCGGCGACCACGCCCTGCAAGACGCGAAAACCAACCAACTCAGGCATCGATTGGGCGATACCGCACAGGAACGAGGCCAGCACGAACAGCAGCGTGGCCCAGATGAACAGCTTCACTTCACCAAACCGCCGGCTCAACCAACCAGTCAACGGCAAGGCGATGGCATTGCTCACCGCGAACGAGGTGATCACCCAGGTGCCCTGCTCGTAGCTCACCCCCAGGTTGCCGGAAATGGTCGGCAAGGCCACGTTGGCGATGGTGGTGTCGAGCACCTGCATGAACGTCGCCAGTGACAGGCCAATGGTAGTCAGCAGCAGACTCGGCGGCGTGAACTGGGCCGTGGCATTGTTGCTCATCGCTGGGCCGTCTTGCCGGTTGCGCTGTTTTCGTGGATCAGCCGGGCAATCAGGTTGTCGGCCTCGATCAACTGGCGGTCATACACCTGGGTGGTGTAGCTGGCCTGCTGCGGTGGTTGCTGGGCCAGGGTCGGGCCGCTCTGGTCGTGCAAGTCGACTTCGACCACGGTGGACAGGCCGATACGCAGTGGGTGGTCCTTGAGCTGCTCGGGGCTCAGGTGAATACGCACAGGCACCCGTTGCACGATCTTGATCCAGTTGCCGGTGGCATTCTGTGCCGGCAGCAGGGCAAAGGCACTGCCGGTGCCGGCGCCCAGGCTGTCGACCGTGCCGTTGTACTTGACTTCGCTGCCGTACAGGTCGGCGCTGATCTGCACCGGCTGGCCGATGCGCATGTCACGCAGTTGGGTTTCCTTGAAGTTGGCGTCGATCCACACCTGGTCCAGCGGGATCACCGCCATGGTCGCGCTACCCGGCTGCAGACGCTGGCCCAACTGCACGGTACGTTTGGCGACGTAGCCGGTAACCGGCGCCACCAGAGTGGTGCGAGCGTGGTCCAGGTAGGCCTGGCGCAGGTCGGCGGCAGCGGCCATCACCTCGGGGTGCGAGGAGACCACGGTGTCATCCACCAGCGCGCTGCTGGTGCTGAGTTGCTGGCGTGCACTGTTGACGGCGGCCTGGGCCACGCTCAGGTCATCGCGGGCATGGGACAGTTCTTCCGCGGCGATCGCACCACTGTCGGCCAACACCTTGCGCCGGTTGAAGTCCTGCTGGGCCTTGCGCAGTTCGGCCTGGCGCGTTTCCAGCTGGGCCTTGAGCGAGTCGACGTTGCTGTACAGCCCGCGTACCTGGCGCACGCTGCGCGCCAGCTTGGCTTCGGCGGACTGCAGTGCCACCTCGCTGTCGGCCGGGTCGAACTGCAGCAACACCTGGCCGGCGTGGACCAGATCGCCGTCATCGGCGCCGATGCTGGTAACGGTGCCGGTGACCAGCGAGGTGATCGCCACCACGTTGCCGTTGACATAGGCATCGTCGGTGCTTTCGTGCCAGCGCCCGACCAGGGTATACCAGGCCCAGGCGCCGACACCGGCAAGGATAAGCAGCAAGAGCAGGCCAAGCAGCCAGGCTTTGCGTTTGCGCGACGGCTCGGGCGCGGCAGAGGGAGTCGGGGTGTCTGCGGGAGTGGCCATGACAATACCTTGGATAATTCGTGACAGGGATCAACGATCGCCGAAGCGGCGGATCGTCAACGGGTCGCCGGCACCGAGCAGAACCTTGGCCAGCAGGCCTTCCAGGGTCTTGAGCTCTTCGGGGGCCAGCACGCCGCACAATTCATTCATGGCGGCAGCGCCGATTTCCGGCAGGCGGTCGGCCAGGCGCTGGCCGTCGGCGGTGAGGGCCAGGCGCACCTGGCGGCGGTCGTCGGCGCAGCGGTTGCGCACGATCAGTTCCTTCTGCTCAAGGCGGTCGAGCATGCGCGTCATCGAACCGCTGTCCAGGCCCAGGTAGCGGCACAGCTCGGCCGGGGTATCCACCTGGTACTGGGTGACGATGATCAGCACCTTGAACTGCGCAGCGGTGACGCCCTCGGATTCGAGGTGCCAGTCGAGAATGCGGTCCTTGAGGATCGCCGCACGGCCAAGCAGCATGCCGATGGCGCAGGTCTGGAAGTTTTCGGGGGAGAAATGGGCCATCGGAGACTGCTCGGGTAATTGTGTAAAAATATTACTGCCTAGGCAGTGAATGTCAAAGCTTTGATTAGGGTGCTATGCAAAATTTCATGATTGAACACTTTACTCGCCGGGAATGGGCTCCTTGTGGGAGCGGCCTTGTGTCGCGAAAGGGCTGCGCAGCAGCCCCAGAATCCGAGGCCCTGCGAAGATCGCTGGGGCCGCCTTGCGGCCCTTTCGCGACACAAGGCCGCTCCCACCTCGACCGCATAGACCGCAAGCCCTGTGCAGTACCTGTGTGGCTTGCCGGCGATGAGGCCAGTCCAGGCAATACAAAACAGTTGCTCCCCCAAGAACCGCGAAAGGCTTCAGATCTTGAAGTCAGCTAAAGCGCGCGCAAGCTCAACGCTTCCACCGCCCCGCAGGCAATCGCCATACCCACCAGCTCCGCCAGGCTGCCGGCCTGCAGCCGTTTCATCACCCGCCCCCGGTACAGGTCCACGGTCTTCACGCTGACGCCAAGCCGCTCGGCAATCTCGCGGTTGTTCAATCCTTGGGCCAATGGCACGAACACGTCACGCTCACGCGGCGTCAGGCCGTCGATACGTGCCTGCACCTCGGCCAGCGCCTGGTCGCCCTGGCGTGCCCGCCCGGCGTGCTCCAACGCAGCCTGCACGCTGTCCAGCAGCAACTGGTCGTTATAAGGTTTTTCGATGAAATCGCAGGCGCCGGCCTTGAACGCCCGCACCACGATCGGCACATCGGCATGGCCGCTGACAAAGATCACCGGCAATGCCAGGCCACGCTCGCGCATCGCCTGCTGCACGGCCAAGCCACCCAGCCCCGGCATGCGCACGTCCAGCAGCACACAACCAGGCCCATCGTCGCCACAGGCGTCGAGAAACGCCTGGCCGCTGGCGAACGGCAAGGCCTGCAAGCCCACCGACTGCAGCAGCCAGACTGTCGAATCGCGCATACCCTGGTCGTCATCGACCACATACACTTTCGCCTGCACCGCTACCTCCCTCATCCCCTGCTGACCGCCAGGCGGCAGCACAGTACCAGGCCGCCATTCTCGCCGGCGCGCGCCCACAGGCTGCCACCAAAACCTTCGATCAGGCTGCGGCTCATGCTCAAACCCAGGCCCAGCCCGTCGGCCTTGCTGGTGATGAACGGCGTGAAGATTTCATCCAGGCGTTCGGGCGCCACACCCGGGCCCTGGTCGGCCACCTCGACCAGCACGCCGTCGCCATCGCGCACGGCGCCCAGCAGAATACGCGATGAGCGCTCGCCATGCTGCTCGCGGTTGGCGTCGATGGCGTTGCGCAACAAATTGAGCAGCACCTGCTCCAGCAGTACCCGGTCGGCATACACCGAGGGCAGCTGCGCGCTCATGCGCAACTCGACGACCACCTGGTCGCGTGCGGCCTCCCAGGCACACAGGCGCATGGCCTCGCCAGCCACCTCGGCCACGTCCAGCGCTTGCAAGCGGCGTGGCCCCTTGCGCAGGAAGGCGCGCAGGCGGCGGATCACCTCGGCAGCGTGGGTGGCCTGCTCGGTGATGCGCTGCAGGCCTTGCCCTACCCGTTCACGGGCTTGCGGATCGCGCTCCAGGCCCTGCAGGTAGCGCTGGCTGGCGTTGGCGTAGTTGACCACCGCGGCCAACGGCTGGTTGATCTCGTGGGCAATGCCCGAGGCCAGCTCACCCAGGGTGGCCAGCCGGGCACTGTGCGCCAGATTCTCCTGGGCTTCGATACGCAAGGTGATATCGCGAGACACGCTGACCACCTCCACCACCGCGCCGGTGTAGGTTTCGCGGATGGCCCGGCTGGCGATCTCGAACCAGCGATAACCGCCTGTGGCCTGGCGCACCCGGCAGGTCATGGTGTGGTAGCCGTCCTGGTCCAGGGCGGCGGCAGCCTGGCGCAGCACCTGGCGGCGTTCGCGTGGGTGCAGCAGGGTATGCACGGCCATGCCGCGCAATTGCTCGGGCCACAGGCCAAGCAGACGGAATGCCGCCGGCGAGGCATCGAGGAAGCGGCCATCGGGGCTGTGTCGGGAGATCAGATCAGTGGTGTTCTCGATGATCAGCCGGTACAGGCGCCGGGCGCGGCTGGCTTCGTGTGCGCCACGGCGCTCTTCGCTGGCGTCACGACAGCGCGCCAGCACCCACTGGCCCTGGTCGTCCGGGATGAAACTCCACAGCACGATGCGCTCGCCGACCCGCACCTCGACATCGGCAATCGCCCGGTGCTGGCGTAGACAGGCACGCACCAGCGCAGCGCAGTTGGCCGGCAGCCAGCAGGCCAGCGCCGGGCCTGCATCGATGCAGGCCTGCAATGCCGGATTGACCGCCAGAGGCGTGGCGTCGCCTGCAAGCAGCAGGCTGGGTTGTGGGTCCTTGGCGAGCAAAGGGTAAGCAGTCTTGTCCACGGTGGGCGGCTCGTTGTTATAGTAGTTTTACTATATTGCTATAGTCGATATTCCTACTACCATAGCGACTCGCGTAAAACTGCGACAAGGGGGAGCGGCCCACCGTCCGCCTCCCTGCACCCTGAACAGAGCTAACAATCAGCCACCGGGGGCCAAGCGCACAGGCTGCGCCTGCCTCCCCTACAGGATTACCGCATGTCGATCTATGCCCAGGGCCTGATGCCCGCTGCCGTCAACCATGTCGCCCTCACCCCACTGAGCTTCATCGAACGCACCGCTGCCGTGTACGGCAATTATCCGGCAGTGATCCACGGTGCCATCCGCCGCAACTGGCAAGAAACCTACCAACGCTGTCGGCGCCTGGCCAGCGCCCTGGCGGGCCGCGGCATCGGCCGTGGCGACACGGTGGCGGTGATGCTGCCCAACACCCCGGCCATGCTCGAAGCCCACTTCGGCGTGCCCATGACCGGTGCCGTGCTCAATACCCTGAACGTGCGCCTGGACGCCGAGGCCATCGCCTTCATGCTGCAGCATGGCGAGGCCAAGGTGCTGATTACCGACCGTGAGTTCCACACCGTCATCGAAGCAGCCCTGGCGTTGCTCGAACACCCGCCCTTGGTGGTGGATGTGGATGACCCGGAGTACGGCGAAGGCCGTGCGCTCAGCGAGCTGGACTACGAGGCCTTGCTCGCCGAAGGCGACCCGGAATTCGCCTGGGAGTGGCCCGATGACGAGTGGCAGGCCATTTCGCTCAACTACACCTCCGGCACCACCGGCAACCCCAAGGGCGTGGTCTATCATCACCGCGGCGCCTATCTCAACGCGCTGGGCAACCAGATGACCTGGGCCATGGGCCACCGCCCGGTGTACCTGTGGACCCTGCCGATGTTCCACTGCAACGGCTGGTGCTACCCCTGGACCATCACCGCCCTGGCCGGCACCCATGTGTTCCTGCGCCGGGTGGACCCACAGAAGATCCTGACCCTGATCCGCGAACACCGGGTCAGCCACTTGTGCGGCGCGCCCATCGTGCTGAACGCCCTGGTCAACATGCCCGAGGCGGCCAAGGCGGCCATCGAGCACCCGGTGCAGGCCATGGTCGCTGGCGCCGCGCCACCGGCCAAGGTCATTGGCGCCGTGGAAGAGATGGGCATCCAGGTCACCCATACCTACGGCCTGACCGAGGTCTATGGCCCGGTGACCGTGTGTGCCTGGCATGACGAATGGGACGAGCTGACGCTGGAGGAACGTGCGCGCATCAAGTCACGCCAGGGTGTGCGCTACCCGACCCTCGACGGCCTGATGGTCGCCGACCCGCAAACCCTTGAGCCAGTGCCACGCGACGGCAACACCCTGGGCGAGATCTTCATGCGTGGCAACACCGTGATGAAGGGCTACCTGAAAAACCCCGAAGCTACCGCCGAAGCCTTTCGTGGCGGCTGGTTCCACACTGGCGACCTGGCCGTATGGCATGCCGACGGCTATGTCGAGATCAAGGACCGGCTCAAGGACATCATCATTTCCGGCGGCGAGAACATTTCCACCATCGAGGTCGAGGACGCCCTGTACAAGCACCCAGCGGTGCTGGAGGCCGCTGTGGTGGCGCGCCCGGATGAAAAATGGGGAGAAACGCCGTGCGCCTTCGTCGCCCTCAAGCCCGGCCGTGAGGACACCCGCGAAACCGACATCACCAGCTGGTGCCGCGAGCACCTGGCCGGGTTCAAGGTGCCGAAGACCGTGGTGTTTGGCGAACTGCCGAAGACCTCCACCGGCAAGATCCAGAAGTACGTGCTGCGCGACCGGGCCAAAGCCCTCTGAAACCGTAGAGACCTCATCGCCGGCAAGCCAGCTCCCACAGGGATCGCGCAAGCCTCAAGCCTTGTGCAGTACCTGTGGGAGCTGGCTTGCCGGCGATGAGGCCCGCCCAGACACCCACAATTTCCCAGGAGCCCACGATGCCCACCTACTCCGCCCCCCTGCGCGACATGCGCTTCGTCCTGCATGACGTATTCAACGCCCCGGCCCTGTGGGCCCGCCTGCCCGCCCTGGCCGAGCGCATCGACGCCGCCACCGCCGACGCCATCCTCGAAGAAGCGGCCAAAGTCACCGGCCAGCTGATCGCCCCGCTCAGCCGCAACGGAGACGAGCAAGGCGTACGCTTCGACGCAGGCGAAGTCACCACCCCCGACGGCTTCCGCGAAGCCTGGCACACCTACCGTGAAGGCGGCTGGGTCGGCCTGGGTGGCAACCCCGATCATGGCGGCATGGGCATGCCGAAAATGCTCGGCGTATTGTTCGAAGAAATGCTCTACGCCGCCGACTGCAGCTTCAGCCTGTATTCGGCCTTGAGCGCCGGCAGCTGCCTGGCGATCGATGCCCATGCCAGCGAAACGCTCAAGGCCACCTACCTGCCGCCTTTGTATGAAGGCCGCTGGGCCGGCACCATGTGCCTCACCGAACCCCACGCCGGCACCGACCTGGGGCTGATCCGCAGCCGCGCCGAAGCCCAGGCCGATGGCAGCTACCGCATCAGCGGCAGCAAGATATTCATCACCGGCGGCGAGCAGGACCTGACCGAGAACATCGTCCACCTGGTACTGGCCAAGCTGCCGGACGCGCCCGCCGGCGCCAAGGGTATCTCGTTGTTCCTGGTGCCCAAGTACCTGGTCGAAACCGATGGCCGCCTGGGCGCGCGCAACGCCGCCCATTGTGGCTCGATCGAGCACAAGATGGGCATCAAGGCCTCGGCCACCTGCGTGATGAACTTCGATGGTGCGGTGGGCTACCTGGTGGGCGAACCGAACAAGGGCCTGGCAGCGATGTTCACCATGATGAACTACGAGCGCCTGTCCATCGGCATCCAGGGTATCGGCTGTGCCGAGGCGTCCTACCAGAGCGCCGCCCACTACGCCAACGAGCGCCTGCAAAGCCGCGCCGCCAGTGCTCCGCAGGCACAGGACAAGGTTGCCGACCCGATCATCCACCACGGCGATGTGCGGCGCATGCTGCTGACCATGCGCACCCTCACCGAAGGTGGCCGGGCGTTCGCCACCTACGTTGGCCAGCAGCTGGACCTGGCGCGCTACGCCGAAGACGCTGGCGAGCGCGAGCATGCCCAGCGCTTGGTGGCGCTGCTGACGCCGGTGGCCAAGGCCTTCTTCACCGACAATGGCCTGGAAAGCTGCGTGCTCGGCCAGCAAGTGTATGGCGGCCATGGCTACATCCGCGAATGGGGGCAGGAACAACGGGTGCGCGACGTGCGCATCGCACAGATCTACGAAGGCACCAACGGTATCCAGGCCCTCGACCTGCTCGGGCGCAAGGTGCTGGCCGACGGTGGCCAGGCCCTGGCCAGCTTTGCCGCCGAAGTACGGGCCTTCAGCGTGGATGCGCCGTTGCACCGCGAGGCCCTGCAAGCGAGCCTGGCGCGGCTGGAAGCGACCAGCGCCTGGCTGCGGGCGCGTGCCAGCGAGGATGCCAACCTGGTCAGCGCGGTGGCGGTGGAGTACCTGCAGTTGTTCGGGCTGACCGCGTATGCCTATATGTGGGCACGGATGGCGGCGGTGGCCTTGGCCAAGCGCGAGGAAGACGGCGCATTTTACGGGGCCAAACTGGCGTGCGCGGAGTTCTTCTTCCAGCGGGTGTTGCCACGTGGGTTGGGGCTGGAGGCCAGTATTCGAGCAGGTAGTGCCAGCCTTTATGGAATGACACCCGAACAATTCTGATCGTCCTGCACCGGCCTCATCGCTGGCAAGCCAGGCTCCCACAGGGATCGCACAGGCTCAGAGCCCTTATGCAGTACCTGTGGGAGCCTGGCTTGCCAGCGATGGGCTCTCACAGGGGTCGCACAGGCTCAATCCCTTATGCAGTACCTGTGGAAGCCTGGCTTGCCAGCGATGGGCTCTCACAGGGATCGCACAGGCTCAGATCCCTTATGCAGTACCTGTGGGAGCTTGGCTTGCCAGCGATGGGCTGCACAGCAGCCCCCAGCGATTTCAGCCTGTAAATGCATGCGCGAAAGGTTCTCAAACGCTGAAAACCGGCTGCCAATCCGACGAAAAACCGGCACAACTGATAGTCATTCGCCATTACGTCTGTTCTCGGGAGCCCTCTAGCAAGGGTAGAATACGCAAAACCCGGAGCCGCAATGAACCACGACCGCCTCAACCCCAGCCCAGACGATGCCATCACCGACGCCGCCGCGCACTGGTGCATGCGCCTGCACGCCGAAGATTGCACGGCGGCCGAGCGCGAGGCGTTCGCCCGCTGGCTGGCGGCCGACCCACGGCATGCCGCGGAATACCAGGCGATGCTGGAAATCTGGCAAACCGCCGACCTGCTGCCACGCAACGCCACTGTCATCGACTTCAACCCGCCCGCTCGGCGCGCCGTTCGCCCGCGCAATTGGCGCCCGCTGGCCTCTGCCGCGGCCATCGCCCTGGCGGTGCTGCCCCTGGCTGGCTGGGTGGGCTGGGAACAAGGCTGGCTGCCCAACCACTACCAGCATTTCGAAGCCGGCGACCGCATGCAGACCGTGGAGCTGAGCGACGGCAGCACGGTGCAGCTCAACCTCAATACCGAGCTTACCTACCTCAACTACAAGGACCAGCGCCAGGTCACGCTCAAGCGTGGCGAGGCGTTCTTCAAGGTACAGCACGACAGCAGCCACCCGTTCATCGTGCATGCCGGCCGCGGCCAGACCCGGGTCACCGGCACCCAGTTCAACGTGTGGAAGTACCAGGACCAGGTCAAGGTCACCTTGGTGGAAGGCTCGGTGCTGGTGTCCAGCGACGGCAGCGTCGGCGGCTACCGCCTCGGCCCGGGGATGCAGGCCAGCTATCACAAGGGCGACTTCGAGCCGCAGTTGGAGCAAAGCGACGACTACAGCAGCAGCCTGGCCTGGCGCAGCGGCAAGCTGGTGCTCGACAACCTCAGCCTGGAGCAGGCGCTGCCGGTGATCAACCGTTACCTCGACGCGCCACTGCTGCTGGCCGATGCCAGCACCGGGCGCATCCGCATCAGCGGCATCTACAACACCCGCGAAGTCGGGCACTTGGTCAACAACCTGCCCAAGGTGCTGCCGATCTACCTGACCCGCAGCAAGGACGGCAGCACCGTGCTCAATCGCATCTCGCCGCCGCCCGACAAGGGCTGACGCCCTCCCCACCTCAGAGCGTCATCGCCGCCAACCAGCCAAACGCCAGCAGCGGCAGGTTATAGTGGATGAAGGTCGGCACCACGGTGTCCCAGATATGGTGGTGCTGGCCGTCCACGTTCAGGCCCGAGGTCGGGCCCAGGGTGGAGTCCGAAGCCGGCGAACCCGCATCCCCCAAGGCACCGGCAGTACCGACGATACACACCGTGGCCAACGGGTCGAAGCCCAGTTGCACACACAGCGGCACGAAGATCGCCGCCAGGATCGGCACGGTGGAGAACGACGAGCCGATGCCCATGGTCACCAGCAGCCCTACCAACAGCATCAGCAAGGCACCGATGCCCTTGCTGTGGTCGATCCACTGCGCCGAGGTTTCCACCAGGCTTTGCACTTCGCCAGTGGCTTTCATCACGTCGGCAAAGCCCGAGGCGGCAATCATGATGAAGCCGATCATGGCCATCATCTTCATGCCCTCGGTGAACAGGTCGTCGGTGTCCTTCCACTTGACGATGCCCGACAGCGAGAAAATCAGGAAGCCGACCATGGCGCCGATGATCATCGAGTCCAGCAACAGCTGGACGATGAATGCCGCAGCGATCGCCAGCCCGGCCACCAGCAGGGTAAGCGGGTTGTACTGCACGCTCACCTGCTCCACCTGCTCGATGCGCGCCAGGTCGTAGTCGCGCTTCTTGCGGTAGCTGATGAACACCGCCAGCAACAGCCCGGCGAGCATGCCGGCGGCCGGGATGGCCATGGCGTGGGTAACGTTGACGCCACTTACGTCGACCCCGGCACGGGCGACGTTGGCCAGCAGGATTTCGTTGAGGAAAATGTTGCCAAAGCCCACCGGCAGGAACATGTACGGGGTGATCAGGCCGAAGGTGATCACGCAAGCGATCAGCCGGCGGTCGATGCGCATGCGGGTCAGCACGTACAGCAATGGCGGCACCAGCAGCGGGATGAAGGCGATGTGGATGGGCAGGATGTTCTGCGACGACACTGCTACCGCCAGCATCAGGCCAATCATCAGCCATTTGACCTTGCCGCCACTGGCATGTCCCTGGCGGTCGATCATGGCCAGGGCGCGGTCGGCCAAGGCATGGGCCAGGCCGGACTTGGCGATGGCCACGGCGAAGGCGCCCAGCAGTGCATAGGACAAGGCCACCGTGGCCCCACCACCCAGACCACCGTTGAAGGCCTTGAGCGTGCCCTCGATACCCAGGCCGCCGACCAGCCCACCGACCAAGGCACCAATGATCAGGGCGATGACCACGTGCACGCGGGACAGGCTGAGTATCAGCATGATGCCGACCGCGGCGATCACTGCATTCATGGTTGGCTTACCTCATTACGACAGAAAAAAGCGCGCACTCTGCAGCAGTGGGTGGCAGATGTCAAAAGCGCCATGTTGCGGCGCATTACGCGGGGGAGGCAAGATTTAAATTGAATGCTTGGATAAAGAAAAAGTGGAGTGGGCCGATACAGTGAGAAGGCTGGGGGTGCCTGGCTGGAGATGGGTGTCGCCTGTGAGACCGAGCGCCGCCCGCGCGGCGCATCGCCGGCAAGCCAGCTCCCACATT